>CAZYLU010000001.1:0-152284 GCA_964648945.1 uncultured bacterium
AGAGTCATTCTCGCAAAAGCGTGACTCTCCGTGAATCCGAAGATATCAGGATCGCAACGAATCAATCGCGCGAAGCGATCCTTCGACTCCGGTGCGTCGCACCTACGCTCAGGATGACACGGCTATCGAAGCACGAGCACAGGAATCGAGCTCGAACGGATTACGGCTTCCGCGACACTGCCCTTGACGAGGCGTTCGAATCCTTCGCGCCCGTGGCTGGACATCAGGATCACGTCCGATTGTTCGGCGTAGGCGTGATCGAGTAAGACTTGAGAAATTTTTCCTGGCGCGAGAATCACGCCCTGCGAGTCCACGCCGTTCTCGCGCGCGAGCTTTTCCGCCTCGATCAACAGGTCGGTCGCGTTTGTTTTTGCAAGGTCGTCGAGCACGGTGCAAAACAAAATCGTCGAGGAAAAATTGCGCGCCAGGTCAACGGCGTAGCGGACCGTCATTTGCGAAAGGTCATCGTCCGCGACCGCGACGAGATAGCGTTGATAAATCCTTCCGCGCGGCGGGCGGCGCACAACGCATAACGGCTTTTTCGATCGCCGCAAGACTGCCTCGGCCACACTGCCCAGGAAGCCACGCGCGAGACCCGTTCGTCCGTGCGTGCCCATAACGATCATCCCGACCTTCTCGTCTTCTGCAATGGTGATGATTCCGGCGCAAGGATGATCGAATAGAATTTTCGACGTTGCCTCCACTCCCGATTCGTGCGCGCGGCTACACGCGAGGCGCATGATGCCTGATGCGCGTTTTTCCGCAACTTCCCGTATTGAACTAAAGCCATAATTCTCTTCGAGCAACGCGGGATCGAGGAGAACGCCGAAGACCACGGGACACGCATCGCGCGCAGCAATGATGAGTCCAACCTCCATCGCGTAGCGAGACTCTTCGGAATCATCGACCGCAATGAGCAGTTTGTTGAAAAACACGTCTACTCGCTAGGCGGTGGCGGGGGCGGCTGCGGCCGAGGCGGTACGATGAAGAACGAGAGCGGAACGACGAGCAACGTGGCAACGCACATGGCGATCATCGCATCTTGATATGCCGACGCTTGCGCTTGCCCGGTAACAAGTGCATTCAGCTGTAAGAGCGCGTGGTGGCCGGCCGATGTAAATGCGGCGACGGGCGGCCGGGAAAGGGTGAAATTCCCGGCGATCTCCGAAGCGTGGAAGGCAGCGCGGTGATCGATGAGCGTTCCGATAACCCCCGTGCCGATCATCAATCCGATTGGAACCGTCAATTTATAAATGGCTATGCCTGCGGGGAGATCCGTGAGCGGAAGGCTGCCGATCACGAGCGCGGGCACCGGCTGACTGAGAATCGCGAAAAAGAAACCGAAGACCAGCGTCACTCCGATGAACGTTGCCGCTTCCGCCGTCGGCGTCATCGCATAGGCGAATCCATAGAGCGAGACGGCGCTTGCGATCGCGGCACCGGCCAAGATCATCCGCACGTCGAGGAGCCGGCGCGAAAGAATCACGAACCCGCACAGGACTCCGACCAAGTACGTGACGATGCGCAGCGCAATAACCGCACCAGCGAGCGTAATCGTCGCGAACACAATGTTTTGAAGGTAGAGAGAAAACAGCGTGACGGCATAACCCACCGCACCTAAAACGATGTTGATGCCACTGCCGACTAAGAGATTACGATAGCGCGCAAAGAGCCGGAGATTGGCATGCGGCCGCCGGACGACTAATTGGCACGCGATGAATCCCGGCAGCGTAACCGCGAGAATCGCAACCGCCCAGATGACGCCGTCACTGTCGAACCAATTACGGCGCTCGCCTTCGTTTGCCAAATATTGCGCGGCTCCGAATGCGAGCAACGACAACGTGTAGCCGATGGCATCGAATCGCAGGTGCGGTTGTGGCTTATCGTACGACCCTGTGTGCGACCAAACGAGCAATGCCGCGGCAAACGCAACAACCGCTCCCGGTACGTACAATGCTTCCGCACTGAAACTCTCGACCAGATATCCGCCGATCAGTGTGCCGACTGCCCCCGACGTAAGTATGAGAATCAGAAATAACGGAACCGTTCGCGGCAGCGCGGCAAGTGGAACTGACGTAAAGAGCAACAGCGCTGCCGGAACGTAGACACAGCCAAGAAACACTCCTTGCACGAATCGAAGGAAGACGGTGGCCTCGTACGAGCCGAACACGGCCAGCAACGCGGAAGTGACGGCATATCCCAGCAAACCTGCGAGCAGCAGCGGCTTGCGACCGAACCGTGCGTAAAGCCACGGGCTGAGCAGGATCGTTGCATAGTACGGCGCGTTAAAGGCCGTGACGAACCATGAAGCTTCATCCGGCGTAGCTGCCGAGCGCCCGGCTTCATAGGAGAGACCGGCCGTGATGGTCGCGGACGAGGTGCCGTCGACGAGAATCGCGATCGTCGCAACAGCGGCGAGCGGGACGAGAGCAATGCCCGATTGCGGATGTCGTTCGACCTCCGGAACAGCAAATTCTTGAGGCGCACGTACGGCAAGCGATTTCATCGCATCCCACTCCGGGACTTATCGTATCACAGCTTGCTCAAGATCAACTGCACCGAGAAGACGAGGGACCATGACAACGCCAGCATGAGGCCCACGCCGATAAGCACGATGATCAAGTCCGTCAGGATCGTGTTGCAACGATCTCGCTCCATCGTCGGCAGCGATACGATCCGTCCCCGGCGCTCGCGGACGATCGGCGCAAAGAACTCCCGGGGCTCGACGATTCGGATAATCATGTCGCACCGGCGCGCGACCACGTAGCGTTCGTCTTCCATCGCACCGCATTGTCCCGGAGAATCCTGGACACGCATCTTAAACCGTTCGCAGCATGGGCTAAGGGTCGCCCCTTATTCTAGCCGAAGTCCACTATCCACGAGGGTGCGAACGTCATGATATCCCAAAATGCCGCTTTCGCCGCGGAACCGCAAGTGACGATGTCGGGCGATATCGACATCACGCAAGCTTCGGAACTGTCACGGCTTGAAAAGCGGCTGCTCGAACCCGAAGCCGTCGTGATAGACGTGTCAAAAGTCGACTACGTCGATACGACATTTCTACGGTTTCTCGTCAACCTCAAGCATCACACAAACAAAATCAACAAATCGTCGATTAAGATCGTTGGTGTGGGCCCGCGCTTGCGCCGTATTTTCGAAGTGACCGGACTGATGCGTCAGTTCGACGTCGAATTCGCCTAGCATTAGACTGAGAAATACTACAGAGGGCTCCCAGCGCCTCGACTTAGCCTCACGCACATGGCATCTTTTCATGTTGGTATCGTGGGCTTGGGCAAAATGGGAAGCGCGTTTGCTCGACGCCTGCTAGACGATCAGTATCGCGTCTCCGTGTGGGACCGCACACCGCAGCGTATGGCCGCAGTCACGGCCGGCGGAGCAATTCCGTATACGTCTCTGAAGGCGCTCGTCTCCGAAGTCGACGTCGTCATCGTTATGTTGTGGGGCGACGAAGTCGCTCGCAGTGTGACGCTCGACCAGATCGTTCCCGCGATGAATCCCGCGCAGATTCTCATCGAATCATCGACGCTCTCTCCGCAAATGTACGAGACGATCGAGGCCGCTGCAGCAAAGAACGGAGTTCCGTTCGTCGCCGCACCGGTGGTTGGAAATCCCGATGCAGCGCGTACCGGATCGCTGACCGTTCTCGCGGGCGGAAAACGAGAGACGATTCGTAAAGTTCACGATATTCTCCGCGCGCTCGGCACCGTAATAGAAATGCATTCCGTGCGCGCAAGCGGCTACCTCAAGCTCGCGAACAACATGGTGCTCGGCGTCGTCGCGGAAACGTTACACGAGCTCTTTGCGATCTGCGAGCGCGCGGATATCAATTTTGATATGGCTGCGCATCTGCTCGTCAGCACGCTTCAACGCGTCGCCGGACAGAAGCTCCCGCAGCTCCTCGCGCGTGACGTCGAGCCGCGCTTCGCGCTCGAAGCGTTGTTGAAAGATTTGCGCCTGCTGCGTGGAGCGGAAGCTCCCCTATCGATCTCGCTGCCCATATTGGATTCCGTCATTCCGCAATTCGAACGCGCCGCCGACGAAGGTCTTGCGCAACGCGATTACATCGCGCTCGCGCTCGACGGAACGAAAGAATCTCCAAGTCTTCGCAGACTTGCCCCAGCGGGGCGTCCTAGTCTCTGAGCATGGAATTCACAACGATTCTCGGCACGCATATCGATGCGTCCCGCATCGGACTCGGAACGTGGGCAATCGGTGGTTGGATGTGGGGCGGTCCCGACGACGACGCCGCCATTGCAACCATACACCGCGCGCTCGATCTTGGAATCAACGTTATCGATACGGCACCTGCCTACGGGCAAGGCCATTCGGAAGAGGTCGTCGGACGCGCGCTCAAGGGCCGTCGCGCCGACGCCGTTATCGCAACCAAAGTCGGGCTCGAATGGGACGAACAGGGCAACGTTCAACGCAATGCCTCCGCCAAACGCATTGAGAAAGAAATCGAAGATTCACTGCGCCGGCTGCAAACCGATTACATCGACATCTACCAAGTGCATTGGCCCGACCCGTCGACGCCGATCGCCGAGACCGCGCACGCGATGCAGGCGCTGCTCGACAGCGGTAAGATTCGTGCGATCGGTGTAAGTAATTTTTCCGTCGCGCAGATGGACGATTGGCGGCGCTACGCGGCGCTGCACACGCTGCAACCGCCGTTCAATCTCTTTGAACGCGATGCCGCGCGCGATGTTCTCCCGTATGCGCAAAGCCACAACCTTACGTCACTGACGTACGGTGCCTTGTGCCGTGGCCTGCTGAGCGGTTCGATGAAACCCGACACGGTGTTCAAAGGCGATGACCTCCGGCGTGATGATCCGAAATTTCAGCCGCCGCGCTTCCAAGAGTATCTTCGCGCGGTGCAGCGGCTCGATGAGCTTGCGCGCAAACGTTTCGGCCGGCGCGTGATTCAGCTGGCTCTGCGCTGGGTGCTCGATCAGCCGGGTGTGGGCATTGCACTCTGGGGCGCGCGTCGGCCGGATCAACTCGATCCACTCCCTGGCGCACTCGGGTTCATGCTCGATGATAAAACGCTTGCCGACATCAATCGCATCGTCGATGAGGAAGTCAAGCATCCCGTCGGTCCGGAGTTCATGGCGCCGCCGGAACCGGCCGTCGCTTAGCCTACTGGGATACCTCGCGACACGTATGTCCGAGGTGTCCCTTCTCAATGCAGCAGCGACGTGCGATCATAACACGACCCGAGGTATGACGCCATGGCCGATCACGTTCGAGGAAATCCAAACGCTCCGGTCGTTCTCGTCGAATACGCCGATTTCGAGTGCCCGTATTGTGCAATGGCGGAGCCATACGTTGAACGCGTTGCGGATCGCTTCGCAAACGACGTTGCCGTTGTTTTCCGTCCGTTTCCGCTCGTAGAGATTCACCCGCACGCATTGCACGCTGCGCAAGCAGCGGAAGCAGCGGGCCGTCAGCACCGGTTTTGGGAGATGCACGATCTCCTATTCACAAATCAGAAGCGGCTCGACGACGCGGCGCTCCTCGAATACGCGCAGTTCATCGATCTCGACCTCGAGCGCTTCAAAGATGATTTCGGAAGCCGCGCAGTACTGGACGCTATTTCGAAAAGCATGCAGCGCGCGCAGGAGCAGGGCGTCAGCGGAACACCGACGTTTTTCTTGAATAGCGAGGAACTCGACATTAGCTCGTATGACGATCTCGCACCGCTGGTCGCTCGCACCGTAGCAACACACGCGTCTTAGCGCTTCTGCAATTCGGCCAATTCGCGGAACAGGCGCTCTTCGCGCTCATTTAAGCGTTGCGGCAAACGCGCGACCAACCGGACGTAAAGGTCCCCCGTCCCATCGCCGGATACGTGCGGCATTCCCTTTCCCGCCACGCGCATCATCTGCTGGTTTTGCGTGCGCGGTGGAATCGTGATCGTTACGCCGCCGGTCAATGTCGGCACGTGCGCTTCCCCGCCCAATACGAGTTCGTACACGCCGACCGGCAAATCGACGTAGAGATCGTCGCCTTCGCGCTCGAATTGATCGTCCGGCTCAATGCGCACCGCGAGATAGAGATCGCCGGAAGGCCCGCCGTGGATTCCGCTGCCGCCCTGCCCGGCTAAACGTATGCGCTGCCCGTCGCGCACGCCACGTGGAATCTTCACGTCGAGCCGCTTGCTCGTGAGGACCACACCGGTTCCATGACAGTTCGTGCAAATCTGCTGCGCGCGCACGCCTGTGCCGCCGCACGCGGGACAGCGATCCTCGAGTTCGACTGAGATCGACTTCGTGCCGCCTTCGAATGCGTCGCGCAGGGTGATCTCGATCTCACCGTCGAGATCGCGTCCGCGATGCGGAGAGCGCGCCGACGAGGTGGTCGTGCGACGACCGACATTTGAAAAGAACGACTCGAAGAAATCGGAGAAACCGTCGCCATCGCCGCTCGTTTGACCGAATATATCGCCGATGTCACCGTATTCCGCGGTGGGACGGCGCGATGAACGATACCGGCGTTGCTGCTCGGCTTGACGCGCGGCGCTCTCCCAGTCGCTTCCGAGCGCGTCGTACTTGCTGCGTTTCTCGGGATCGCTCAGGACGGCATACGCCTCTTGAAGTTCTTTGAACTTCTCCTCGGCTTCTTTGGGGTTATCGGGATTGGCGTCGGGATGCCATTTGCGCGCCAGCTTACGATACGCGGACTTGATATCTTTTTCGTTCGCGTCTTTCGGCACGCCGAGGACGTTATAGTAATCCTTATATGCAACAGCCATTTGGCGCGCTACTCATTTTTGACGACGATGACTTTCGCCGCGCTTGCGAACGTTTTCCATCTCCCGCATCGCATAGAGATATTTCTCGCGGAAGTCTTCTTCCGGTTGCTGCTGCGCGCGCTCGTTGTCCATCGGGTTCCCTACTTCGACTCCTTGAACTCCGCATCGATCACGTCGTCGCTCGGCGCCGAACTCGTTTCACCCGTGGTCGTGCGCCGTTCACGCTGCGAACCGGTTTGCGCGCCGCCGTCTCCTGCCGCCGCTCCGGCGGTGGCGTACAACAGTTCGCTCATCTTATACGACGCTTGTTGCAGTCGCTCGACTGCAGAGCGGATCTCCTCGGCGGTACCGTTTTGCTCCACGCGTTTGAGTTCGTTCAGCGCGGATTCGACGTCGCTGCGAGCCGCCGCATCGAGACGGTCGCCAACTTCTTTCAACGATTTTTCGGTCGTGTAGATCAAGCTCGCCGCCTGATTGCGCACCTCGGCTTCCTCGCGTTTGCGGCGGTCTTCGGCCGCATGCGCTTCCGCCTCACGGACCATCCGTTCGACGTCGTCTTTGGAGAGGTTCGAAGTCGCGGTAATTGTGACTTTCTGTTCTTTTCCGGTACCGAGGTCTTTCGCGCTGACGTTCACAATGCCGTTTGCATCGATGTCGAACGTCACTTCGATTTGAGGCACGCCACGGGGAGCCGGCGGAATCCCTTCGAGACGAAATCGCGCGAGCGTCTTATTGTCCGCCGCCATCTCCCGTTCGCCTTGCACGACGTGAATGTCGACCGCCGTCTGTCCGTCCTCGGCCGTCGTAAAGGTCTCCGATTTACGCGTCGGAATCGTCGTGTTACGCTCGATCAGCTTATGAGTGACGCCGCCAAGCGTCTCTAGACCGAGCGAAAGCGGCGTGACGTCGAGCAACACGACGTCACGAACTTCACCGCCCAGTACACCGGCTTGAATCGCCGCGCCGACGGCGACGACTTCGTCGGGATTGACGGATTGGTTGGGTTCTTTGCCCGTTAGTTTGCGAACGAGCTCTTGAATGACCGGCATACGCGTGGCGCCGCCGACTAAAATGACTTCGTTGATCTGTGAGACATCGAGCTTCGCGTCTGAAATTGCGTTTTTGAACGGCGCAACGCAGCGGTCCGTAAGATCGCTCGTGAGCTCCTCGAATTTCGAACGTGCCAGCGTGTACTCGAGATGCTTGGGTCCATTTTGGTCTGCGGTAATGAACGGCAGGTTGATCGAGGTCTGGACGACGCTCGAGAGTTCGACCTTTGCTTTCTCTGCGGCTTCGCTCAGGCGTTGCATCGCCTGCCGGTCTTTGCTCAAATCGATGCCCTGATCTTTGCGGAACTGATCGACGAGCCAGTCGACGACGCGCTTGTCGTAGTCGTCACCGCCGAGGTGGGTATCGCCGTTCGTTGCTCTGACTTCGAAGACGCCGTCGCCAACCTCCAAGACCGAAACGTCGAACGTGCCGCCGCCCAAATCCCAGACGAGAATCGTCTCGTGCTCTTTTTTGTCCAATCCGTACGCCAGCGCGGCGGCCGTCGGTTCGTTGATGATGCGCAACACGTCCAGGCCGGCGATCTTCCCCGCGTCCTTTGTCGCCTGCCGCTGCGCATCGTTGAAATACGCCGGCACGGTGATCACGGCGCGCTCGACGCGTTCGCCGAGATAATTGGAAGCGTCGTTCACGAGCTTTTGCAGAATCATCGCCGAAATTTCTTGCGGGGTGTAGTCTTTGCCGTCGATCTTGACCCGAAAGTCGGTGCCCATCTGGCGCTTGATCGAGGAGATCGTGCGCTCGGGATTCGTGATCGCCTGACGCTTCGCCAATTGTCCGACCAGACGTTCACCGGTCTTAGTAAACGCCACGACGGAGGGCGTCGTGCGGCTGCCTTCGGCATTCGGTATGACGACGGGCTGTCCACCTTCCATAACGGCAATGACGGAGTTCGTGGTGCCGAGGTCGATGCCAACAACTTTTCCTGCCATTATCTGCCTCTTCATTGACGATCTGCGCGTGGAGCGCTGGCACGCGTTGTAGCTGTTCCTTTTTCTATTGTCATCGCGCCTTCAAGCCGTCCGCTTCCTCGTGTGGCGTTACTCGCGGTCATCACGTACGGACGGCCTCGAGCGCAAATAGAGCAGTCCGCCAAGAACCGCGAGAAGCAGCGCGTTGCCGAAAACCTGCGTTCCAAGTGTTGTGGGCGGATTGAGTAAGATCTCGCGAACCTCGCTGACGATTGCCACTTCGAGCATCAGCGTAACGGAGACGGTATGTTCGCGAAGATAATAAATCAGGCTTCGAAAGAGTTCCACGAGGATGAGCAGGAGCGCGACCTGCGAGAGCACTTCGGCGGGCGGACGCATCTCAACGAACGCGATTCGCGTGAGTGTCCACAGCGAAAACGCCATAACGCCGAGAAGAATGATGCACAAGGACGCGACGATCACATCCTGCGCCAGTTCGAACGCTCGACGAAAAAAATCGTGAATGTCGGTATGCGGTGTCATAGCTCTCCGTACGCATGACCGTACCACATATTGCGTCAATAGTTCCGCGCGCCGTCATAGCAGCCACGCCACCGCCCGCTATGCCGCCTGCGGCCGCTCGAAACCTCAGGTCAGCGCTTCGACGACGGCAAAAAAATCAACAACGGGATACATACGGCGAAGATCAGCGCGGAGACGCGAAAGACGTAGAGATACGATACGAGCGACGCGTTCGCGTTGATGGTTCCCATGAGTTGCAACGCGACGCGATGCATTCCTAAATGATAGACGGCGTTGGCAATCGGTAACGATGAAAGCGTTACGGTGCCGCGCATTGCCTCTTCGGCTGCTGCAGCGCGGTGAATTTGCATCACCTGAAGCAGCGCGATGCCGATGTTCCCGCCGAGATACCGCACGAGCGTCACGATACCGGTTGCATCCGACATCTTGGCGAGTGGAACGTCCGCAAGCGTCGCAACCGTGAGCGGCACGAACAAGAATCCGAGACCGATGCCTTGCAGAATTCTCGGCCACCACACGTCCCAGTAACCGGCCTCGGAATTCAATGCGGCCATGATCCACGCGCCCCAAATAAACAGTGCAAGTCCCAGCGCAACGACGTACCGGGTATCAATGCGTTTCGTCAATTCGCCGACCACCATCATCGCAATCGCAGTTGCGACTGCGCCTTGCACGAGATACAAGCCCGCATCAAACGCCGTTAAATTCAATGGTCCCTGGAAAAATAGCGGTGTCACGAGATTGATTCCGTACATCCCGAATCCGCTGACCACCGTCACGAAGCTTCCCGCCGCGAACGACGGCAAACGAAATAGCCGCAAGTTGACAAACGGATGGGGCGAGCGCAGCTGCTGCACCGTAAAGTAGACGAGCGTGACGAGCGCCGCGACGGAGAGCAGCACGATCGTCGATGAGTCGAACCAGTCCTCGCGCTGGCCGCGTGAGAGCACGTACTGCAAGGACGCAAGCCCGACTGCGAACGAGGTAAAGCTGAGCCAATTGATATCGTGCTCGGAACGCTCGGCTTTAGGCGTCGGCTGCAGCACGACATACGCAAGGACGAGTCCGACAACGCACAGCGGAATCTTGAAGTAGAACAGCATCTGCCACGAAGCGTTGTCGATAATCCATCCGCCGATCACCGGCCCGATCGTCGGTCCGACGACCGCGCCGAGTCCGAAGATCGCCATCATCTCGCCGCGTTTTGCGGGCGGCGCGGCCTCGAAGAGAATCGCTTGCGCGATCGGCTGTAGCGCGCCTCCGCCGAGTCCTTGCACGATGCGCCAAACGATGAGCGCATAGATATTCGAAGCAAATCCGCACAGCAGCGATGCGATCGTGAAGAGCCCGAGCGCACCCAGATAGTACCACTTGCGTCCGAAGCGCGCCGTAAGCCAGCCGTTGAGCGGCATCACGAGCATCATGCCGAGCGTGTAGCCCGTTGCAACCCATGCTGCTTCATCGCTGCTCGCACCGAGGTTGCCGGAGATCGTAGGTATTGCAACGTTGACGATCGCCATGTCGAGGCCGCCCATGAGCACGCCAAGCATGACGGTGGCAACGATAAGAGGCAGCGGCGGCGATGCGGATACGCCGCTGCGAGTCGTGGTGATTGCGGCCATGCGATTACGTCGGCGTCTTGAAGCGCCGGCGAGTCCCCTCTGCCGCTTCGTGCACCGCGAGCACGGGAACGCGTGAGGATCGAATCACTTCTTCGGTTACGCTGCCCCACCACGCGTGAGCAAGGCCGGCTCGTCCGTGCGTTCCCATGACAATCAAATCGGCGTCCATGGCAATGGCGCACTCGCGAATGACACCCGCTACCGGTGCGCCGCGCGCGATGCGAAGCTGCACGGGCACGTCGTGCTCTTGCACGACCGCCGCCGCGTTGCGCAATGCTTGCGCGGCACCCGCCTCGATCTCGTCGACTTCTTGTTCCGTAATCACCGTAAAGACAGTCGATGCGATATCGCGGCCTAAATCCTGAACGTACAGCAACGTGATGCGCGCGCCGGTCTCTCTCGCTAGAGCCGCGGCCGTCGCGAGGGTGGTTCGCGTCCGGAACCGGATGTCGATGGGTGCGAGAATCTGTTTGAACATCGGCTTAGCTCTCCGTCGGCGCTTACCACACGATGCGAAGATCCTTTGGTAATCGTCTTTGTGCTAGGTAATTTTGGTGAGACTGCATAACTACTTTACCACATGAGCTACGAAGTGATAAAGACGATCGGGCGCAACAAATACCGGTACAGTGTCGAGAGTTATCGCGATCCCGAGTCGGGGAAGACGAAAACGCGCTGGCAGTATCTGGGGAAAGCGGAAGGCGACGCACCGCCGCAGCGACGCGCGCGAACCGGCGAAACGCGAACGAAAATCACGTCGGCGCTAGAACGGCTGCTCGCGAAAACCGACTGGAAGGACGTTACCGCGCACGACGTTGCGCTCGAGGCCGGCGTCGCTCCGGCGACGCTCTACCGTCACTTCACGTCGCGCGACGATGTCTTACTTGCATGCGTCCTGCAGGTCATGGAAGCGTTGGATTTACGATTCAACGAACTCGCGCAGATCGCCGGCGATGTGGAAACGGAGCGAGCTCGTCTTCGCAATTGGACGATCGCAACGGTCAGCGAGATGAACGCCAGCGGAGTTCTCCTCGCGCTATGGTCCTCGGGCTTGACGAAGGATGAGATGGTCCGCGAAGGCCTCGAACGCCGCCGTACGGCATTCGCCGCGTACCTTGCGCGGCTCGGCGAACTCGCATACGTCTCGCTGGAGCATCGAACGGCGAGCGGACTTGCCAGCGCCCTCGCACTCATTACGCAAGCATTTTCTTACCGAACTCTTCTCGGACGCGCTCAACTGCGCGCGGACGAGCGAGAGGCGCTAGGCGATGCCGTCGAACGGTTGATCTTCGCTTAGACACGCTGCGATCGCCGCTTGCCCGAGACAAATGCCGCCGTCGTTGGGCGGCACGATTCGGTTCGACCACAAACGTTCGCCGAGCGCATTGCGCAGCGCGTGCACGAGAACCGCGTTTTGAAAGACACCGCCTGAAATAACGACGCGCTCGTAGCCGTACGCATCCGCGGCTGCAACCATACCGTCCACGAGCGCGCCGTGAAACGCGCGCGCGATCTCGCGCGCGTCGCGTCCGCGCAGACGGTCGGCGACAATCTGTGACAGAAGCGGACGATAGTCCAACTCGCCGTTCTCGAACGGAAACACGTACGGCGCGACGGGCGCGCTCGTGCGAGCGAGATACTCGACCCACATTGCGGCTTGCCCTTCGAACGTGATCTCGCGCGTGAACCCGAGCAACGCGGCCACGGTGTCGAACAACCGGCCCATGGACGTCGTTTGAAAGACGCGTACGTTTTTCCGCAACAGCTCGCACGCATCGCGATAGCGCGGCGGAAATCCGAACGGCTGCGCGGCGAAGAGCTGGATCGCACCTGCGAACTCCGGATGACAGAACAGAAAACCTGCCGCTGCTTGAACCGGAAACTGCGCTGCCGCATCGCCTCCCGGAAGAAGCGCGGTGCGAAGGTGCGCGACGCGCGCAAAACCGCCGCTTAGATCGCCGGTGAAGATTTCGCCGCCCCAGATCGTTCCATCTTCGCCATACCCCGTGCCGTCGAAGGCAAAGCCCAGCACCGGCTCTTCGAATGCTTCGTGTTCCGCGAGCACGCTCGCAATATGGGCCCGATGGTGCTGTACCGCGCAGTGCCGGGCGCCCATCTCCGCCGCGTACATCGATGAGCGGTATTGCGGATGAGCATCATGCGCTAGTGTTGCTTCTCCGGTACGTATTTCATAAACCTCGCAGAGATCGTCGATCGTTCGTTTGAACGACTCGAAGGCATCGAGATACTGCAAGTCGCCGATATGCTGACTTATAAACGCCTGCCCGTTGACGACCAGCGCAATCGCGTTCTTCAGATCGGCGCCAACGGCGACGATCGGGCGCGTCGACGGAAGAACGGCAACGGCTTGCGGCGCATATCCGCGCGCGTGCCGGATAACACCGGCGGTCGATACAACACTGTCGTCCACCCTGCGCGCAATCTCGCGTTCACCAACGAGCAACGCATCCGCGATGCCTGCGAGTGAGCGCCGCGCATCATCGTCACGATACGCGATCGGCTCACTCGAACGGTTGGCGCTCGTCATGACGAGCGCGCCCGGCGCACCCGCATGAAAGAGTAAATGGTGCACGGGCGTATATGCCGTCATCACGCCGAATTCGTCGCTGTCCGGAGCAACGCCGGGCAGTTCCACGCGCTTAGGAAGCAAGGTAATTGGACGCGCGGCGGATCGAAGCAACGCTTCCGCGCGTTCGTCGGTGTACACGATCTCACGCGCGTCCGTGACGTCGCGAACCATCAGCGCAAACGGGCGTTCTTTTCGGTACTTGCGTTCGCGCAGTGCGCGAACCGCCTGCGCATTTCGTGCATCACAGGCAAGGTGATAGCCTCCGAGTCCCTTTACCGCGACGATTGCGCCGTCGCGCAGCATCGCCGCTGCTCGCTCGATGACCGCTTCACGCGTAACGTATCCGTCGCCGGATTCCAATAGGTAGGCCGGGCCGCAGGCCGGACACGCAACGGGTTGTGCATGAAAGCGCCGGTTCAACGGATCTTCGTACTCGCGACGGCACGCATCACACATCGCCCAGTCACGCATCGTCGTCTGCGGACGGTCGTACGGCAATCCGCGAACGATCGAGTAGCGCGGACCGCAATCGGTGCAGTTGATGTACGGATAGATATAGCGTCGATCCGCCGGATCGAACAACTCGTGCAGACACGCATCGCACACGGGCAAGTCGCTGCACACGTGCACCGTCGGAAATTGCCGGTGTTCGCTCTCGCGGATTTCGAATGACCGCAACCCATTGGCTTGCACGACCGACGTTTCAAATGAAGCGATGCGTGCCGCCGGCGGAGGCCGCGAGCGGACCGCGTGAACGAAGTCGTCCACTGACGGCGGCTCGCCCTCGACGAGAATCTCGACGCCTTCTTCCCCATTGAGCACCCAGCCCGCGAGGCCGCGTTCCACCGCGAGGCGATAGACGAACGGTCTGAAGCCTACGCCTTGCACCACACCCGTGATACGCAGGCGCCGAGCTTCCTTATATACCGCTTGCATAACAGCCCCGGCCCTCGTACCCGACCTGCACGACCCGCTCGCCGTCAGTCAACACGGGGATCGTCCGGTCCCCGTGCGTCAAGCGGAGCATCCGCGCAAGGGCGTCGACATCGGCGTCAACGTCATACTCGACGAACGCCTCGTGTCGCCATTCGAGATCTTCGCGGAGTTGCGCTGTATACGGGCACGATGCCGACCCGTACAACTCTAGCACTGCGCGAGTGCCTCACGCAGCACGTGGTAGATCGTGCCCTGCGCTTCTTGAATGCGCGGAATGTAATCGCAGCGTACGACGATCGCGATGTCCGCCATTCCACGCCGGACGATCTCGCCGCCGTCGTAGCCGAGCAGCGCGACGGTTAGGAGTCCCCGCCTACGAGCTTCTTCAAGCGCCGCAACGACGTTGCGCGAACCGCCGCTCGTGGAGAACGCAATTGCAACGTCGTGTTGCGATGATTGCGCGATGAGCTGGCGCAGAAACATGACGTCAACGCCGACGTCGTTCGCGGTTGCGGTGAGAACAGCGGGTTCGAGCGCCAGCGAAACGGCCGGAATCGGCGCCCACGTGCTCTCCGGCATGACGCAGTCCAGCGCGAAATCCGTCGCGTCGGTTGCCGAACCACCGTTCCCGAATGCGAGAATCCGTCCGCCGCGTGAAAGACGTGCTGCAATCGCGGCGCATGCCGCGGCAATTGCTTCGGACTCTTCCGTCGCGACTTGCGAGCGTAAAGCGTTCGCATCGCGCGCCTTCATCTGAATCGATGCCGCGACTTCTTCCACGACTTCATCACCCGGCGCAGCGTTTTCGAGAAACGGATAGAGAAACGCAAGGCCCTCGTGATCGCCTTCGTGATGCGAGAGGTGCTCGAGAAAGACGTGCACCGACTCGTACATCGTGTGCCCGAGCAGCTCGAACAGTTCTTGGTGCACGTGCGTGTCGCCACTCGGCGCGGCTACCGCATAATCCGCGTCATCGCCGGGCCAGGCAATCGTCATTGCACCACGGGCTTGCGCGCGTCGCAACACGTGTAGGACATCTTCGTCGCCGTCAGGTGGCCCGAACCCGACCGCGATATCGTTCGGCGACGCGAGAGCGTCGATCCACGGTTCAGACGCCATGCTCACGTCCAGCGCAGGCAGCGCGCGTTTGCCGACGATGACCGGATGAATGAACTCGACGGAGACGTGCATGGCATCGGTTGCGTACGGTCCACGCCCAAACGCGAGCAATCGTCCACCGCGTATGAACCGTTCGGCGATCTCGCGACTCGCATGTGCGAGCGGCAGCTTCTCACGTTCGAAGAACGCGTCACACGGCGCGTTGCGGGCGAGGATCCGGTCGCGAATGAAGGTCTGCGCCGAAACGTCGAGCATCGCGTTCAACAGATGCGGGGAAGCGGATCGCCGACGAGCATATCGACGACGCGCGTTCCGCCGTACGGCGTGCGTGAAATAACGGTCGACGCCGGCGCTTCCAGAATCTCACCGATCACCGCTGCATCTTCTCCGCCGGGCGTCGCTCGTAGCGCATCGAGTGCAGCTTCAGTAAAGTCTGCGGCAACGATCGCGAGAAACTGTCCCTCGTTTGCGATGTGCAGCGGATCGAGTCCAAGGATCTCGCACGCTCCGCGTACCTCGTCGCGCAGCGGAATCTTCGCTTCATCGATCGCGACGCCGACGCCGGCGTCGCGCGCCAGTTCGTTCAGCGCCGTTGCGACGCCGCCGCGCGTCGGATCGCGCATCCACTTGAGCCCACTCGCGGCAACGTCGCAGATCGCCTCGATGAGCGGCGTGACGGCGCGCGTATCGGATGCAATCTCCGCTTCCAAGTCGAGTTCGCCGCGCGCGAGCAGAATCGTAATGCCGTGATCGCCGATGGCTCCGGAGAGCAGCACGCGATCGCCGGGGCGTACGTAGCGTGGACCGAGCGTCAAACGCTCGTCGATTGCGCCGATTCCGAACGTCGAGACGTACATACCGTCCGCCATTCCGTGTTCGACGACCTTCGTATCGCCGCCGACAATATCGACACGGCATGCGCGCGCCGCCTGCGCCATCGCATCGATCTCGCGCTCCAGTACGTCACCGGGCAAGCCCGCCTCGAGAATCAGCGTAGCCATGAGCGCAATCGGACGCGCGCCGGAAACGGCAAGATCGTTCACCGTTCCGTGCACCGCGAGCGAGCCGATCGAGCCGCCGGGAAATGCGAGCGGCTTGACGACGAATCCATCGGCACTCGTCGCAATGCGTTTGCCGTCGATCGTGAGCAGCGCCGCATCGGAAAGCCCGGCGAGAATCGGATTGGCAAACGCCGGTGCGATTATGCCCTCGATGAGACGGCGAGTCGCTTTCCCGCCGGCGCCGTGCGCCATCTCGATCTGCTCGATGCGCGGTTTTGTCTTCATGCTTCAACCGGATGCGCAACGTACTTGAAGTATGCGGCGCAGGCGCCTTCGCTGGAAACCATCAGCGCGCCGATCGGATGTTCGGGCGTACACGCGGTTCCGAACAATTTACACTGCGCCGGTGAAAGCACGCCTTTGAGTACTTCACCGCACTGCGCCGCTTTCGGGTCGGTCACACGAACGCCGGGCAACTCGAACCGCGCCTCACTGTCGAACGCTTCAAACTCAGGCTTGATCTTTAGGGCCGACTGCGAGATAAACCCGAGTCCCCGCCATTCGAAGTACGGCCGCAGTTCGAATACGTCACCGAGGGCGCGCATCGCGGCGAGATTGCCGTTCCACGGGACGATGCGGCGGTACTGATTCTCGACTTTCGCTTCGCCCGCGCGCAGTTGCCGCAGCACCATCAAGATGCCTTCGAGCAAGTCGAGCGGCTCGAACCCCGAAATGACGACCGGTTTGCGATAGTGCTGCGCGATGAATTCATAGGGACGGCAGCCGGTAATCGTGGAGACGTGGCCCGGTCCGATGAATCCGTCGAGACGCATATCCGGTGAATCGAGGATCGCGCGAATTGCGGGCAGGATCGTGACGTGATTGCAAAAGACGCTGAAATTCTCGATCCCCAACGCCTTTGCCCGAAGAATCGTGAGCGCCGTAGAGGGAGCGGTGGTCTCGAAACCGATCGCAAAGAAACACACGTGCTTGCGCGGTTCGTTTTGCGCGATGCGCAGCGCATCGAGCGGAGAGTACACCATGCGAACGTCGCAGCCGCGCGCCTTATACTCCAGCGGTGTTCCCTTCGTTCCGGGAACGCGCATCATATCGCCGAACGCGGTGAGAATCGTGTCGGGCCGTTCCGCGATCGATAAGCCGTCGTCGATCCGCCCCATCGGCAAGACGCAGACGGGACAGCCCGGACCGTGCACGAGCTGAATGTTTTCCGGCAGCACGTCGCGCAACCCGTGCCGATAGATGGAATGCGTATGGCCGCCGCAGACTTCCATGATGCGATAGTGATACTGCGCATCGGCGACGCGGCGAATCTCGCGTGCGATCTTCGTTATGAGCTGGGGATCGCGGAATTCGTCAACGTATTTCACGGCGCAAACGAGTAACCTCGTACTTCATCCATCGCCTGTTGCTCTTCGCCGAGCGCGGCGATCATCGTCAATTGGTTGCGCGCGTCCTCTTCACTGATCTTGCTCATCGCGAAGCCGACGTGGATGAGCACCCAATCGCCGATCTCCAGCGGTTGGTCGGCAAGCAGTCCGATGTTGACGGCGCGCTTGACGCCGGCAACGTCAACTTTTGCGAGCAGCGGCTGCTCCGTGGAGAAATCGACGATTTTGCCTGGAATCGCAAGACACATCTACAGCGACTCCATGCGGAAATACCGCAGCAAATCGCCGGGGAAGGTCACAAGGAAACGCATCCACTCGGTAACGGCAGCGCGTTCTTCCTTGACGGTCTCGATCATCAGACCGGGAAGCTCTTGCGCGACGGTTCCTTCATCGGACATCGCAAGAATACGATTGTAGCGGCGCATATCGTCCGCCGCTCGCAGCGCTACGCCAATTGCGTAGAGTGCGGCGATTGCGGCGAGCGGTCCCCACAGCATGCGCTTCTTCATGTTTCTGCTCCCGTTATGGCACGATGATGGGTTAATTTGCGCACGAGTTCCACGCATGCGGGCAGCGCAGCCCGAACCGGCTCGCTGAGTTCGATTCCCTCGGCGATGGACTGCGGCACGCAACCGACGACGACGATCCGCGCGCAGCGCGGCAGATTGCTCTGCAGACAGAGGCGCGCGTACAGGCGCAGCACGTTGTCGACGTCCATCGCATGCGGATCGGCCGGACGGTCCCCGCAGTTGTTGCGCTCCGGATCGATTTCGATGGCAAAGACGGTTCCCGGTGCATCGTGCAATGCGACGGCGTCGACGATGACGACGAGATCGTATCCATTGAGCATCTCGAGCGCCAAATGCATGCCGCCGGTGCCAAAGTCGAGCACGCGTATACCGGGCCCAAGGTCGAGCGTCGCGAGTTGGCGCGCGACGGCGGATCCCAGTCCGTCGTCCGAAAGCAGCGCGTTACCGAACCCCGCAACGAGTGTTTTCATGGCACCGGCTCTACTTCGTCCGTTCCATAGAAGAACGAACGCCCGTACCACTCATGCATCTCGCTTGCCGGATCGTCGTCAAAGACGACCCCGACGTAGTGATTGCCTTCGATATCGGTTTCGATCGCGTTCACGCGGGCCGTCATCCCGCGCACGAGATCGTCGCAGATGTCGGCACGGCGCTTCGGATGCACGCGCACGTGCGAGCCTTTGCGAATCTCGCCGTGCAGCGTCCGGAGCGTTTGCGCATCGAGCGCCTCCGCACGGTCGACGAGCGTCCCGACGTACGCATGCGCTGCGCGTGCCTCGCGCTTTTCCTCGTCGGTCAGCGATGCGACGCCGAGCATCAACAGTTCGTCGATCTCCGTGCCGTCGAACGTCTGCGTCCGGCTTGCTGCTGCAATTCGCGGAAAATCCTCGAGGATGATCGGCGAGATCAAAAGCGTGCGCGAACGCTGTCCGCCGCCGATGCGCTCGCCCGCCAAGATCGGGTAGAGCCGGTCGTTGATGCACTGCGCGACGGCGCAACTAGCCGCTTCCGGAGGATCGAGCATCGACGCGAAGCCGTCTGCGCTCGCTTCGAACACCACGTGCGTGCTGACGAACGCTCCGTGCAACGCCTCGTTGCGTGAAGCATCGGCGGCCGTCGCGGTATGGTTCGTGATCTCCAGCGTCACCAGCAGCGCCTCGTCCACTGTCCGCGAGTCCAGCGTGATCTCCCCGCGTAAGCCCTCGCGCATAAAACACAATCCGAACGGCGTCCCCGCCGCCCAGGAAAACGGAACTTCTTCTTCCACCGGATCGCCGGCGATGCGCAAGAACCGAAGGACGCCTTCAATCTGCGTTTCATCGCTCTCCTGCGACGCGCAAAAAACGAATTGTGCTCGGGCGTACGACGGTTCGGAGCAGTCTGCGTATCCCTGCGGCATCACGACGCCGAATTGAAACGGCATCTGATTCTTGAGCGCGCGCTTCGCATACGGAAACAGCAAGAAACCTTCGTAGAGCACCGCATCCGCAACCGCGCGTACACCCGGATTCACGTCGGCGCCCCCATCAACCGCTCGAGCACTTGATCCCAGTTCGCCGCGCCGCTGAGCGCGCGGTAACGCCGCAGCTTCTCTAGCGTATCGAGATTGATGCGTATCAGCGCATCATCGCCGTAACAGGCACGCATTGCCTCGCGCCATACCGTTACCGGCATGCGGTACGCGCACTCGCTGCTCCATGCAACGCGTTCGGTCGAAAAGCCGGAACCGCCGGTGCGGAATATCGCTCCGCTAAACAAGAAGCGGATCGGAATCGCGCCGGAGTGCACGACGTCGAAAAACCGGGTCGCCGCTTGATCGAAATCGTAGGTACATGGAACGGCGACCTCTGCCTCCGTTTCGCCGTCGAAACCCGGCACGACGAGCGACACGTCGGCCCACGCAAAGGTCCGCAACGTCGCATGCCATCGATCCGGCGTCCCGAACAAGTCGCCGAGCAGCGTTTGCTCTTCTTGGTCGTACGTGCGCCACTGCGGTTCGATCCGCAGTTGCGTGCGAAGCACCATCGCATCGATCGGAGCGGATGCTGTGACGCGCAGCCGGAATGCGATCGTCGGTGATGCGGCATAGTGTTTCGCTTGCGCGTCGACAACGTCGAACGTTATGTCACTCATCCTGCGAACTCCGCAATACGCGCAAAGAATCGATCGATTGCGTCATGCACTTCTTCACCGCCGGATATCCCGGTCCACTTCATCCGGACCAGGCCCACGAGTTCATAGCAGACGTCGATCGGAACAAGAAACGACGCCGGGCGACGCCCGCGCAAACGATAGACGAGCGCGGCTTCCACGTCCGGCTGCATTGACGCAATGAGCGGTTCACGCGCCCGCAATTCACTCCACGCATCGAGCGGCAACTCCGACTCCGTCGCGCCGGCCGGTCCGGGATAGAATGCAATGACGCGATTGCTCTTGCTGTTTTCAAAGAAGAACGCCAGGCCAATCGGAATCCCGAGCGCGTCCCACTGTGGATCGCTAAACAGCGGCGAGGGAATCACCGCATATCGTCTTGGAACGGCGCGCAGACGCCCACGCGTGCTTCCGGTGAACAGCATGCTGCACGGGGTGCACGTGCACAACAACCGGCGGTCCGCCGTATCCACCACATGTCCGTGCATCGCGCCCAGCAGACCCGCGCAGAGTTCGCATTGCTGCGCTGCAGAGGGAGGCGGTTCGCGCAGGAGCTTCGTGAGATACGTCATCGGACGTTCAACAGGGAAACGGTTTGACCGACGGCGCGCACTTCGAGCACTTCGGGAGCATTTGCATAGATCGCGCGTTCCACGATGGGAACGAGATCCGACATGCCATCGATCCGCACCGACACGACGTCTTCGTCGGCACGGATCAATTCCGCGTCCCCTCCTTTCGCGCGCAGCTCACCGCGCACGGCATCGAGGGCGCGTCGAACGCGTTCTTCGAGCGGAACCGGATGCAAGCCGTGCGTGATGAGCAAGCTCGCAATGACGGGATCGGCGCAGCACGCTTCGATGGCATCGTCTGCGCGTTCGCCGAACTCGTCATGCAGCACGCGTATCATCCGCCGCAATCCTTCACCATACAGCGATGAAATGATACGCACCAGCTCTTCGGCATCCGCGCGGGCACCCGTGCTCGGCGGAAACGCGCTGAAGCGGTCGAGAAGCGTCTGCACGCGATTGCTCGACGCGTTGAGGAGATCCGCCATCCGCTACACCTCCGGAGTACCGAATGGCGTGTGAATCCGTTCGATCGTCTTGCCGCCGCCTACATACATGTGTACGCCGCACGGCAGGCACGGATCGAAGCTTCGGACCGTGCGCATAATGTCGATGCCTTTAAAGTTCTCCGGGCCGTTTTCTTCGAAGATCGGCGTGTTCTGTACGGCGTCTTCGTACGGACCGGGCGTACCGAAATTATCGCGCGGATTACCGTTCCACGGCGTGGGTGGCCACGGTTGATAGTTCTCGATCTTGCCGTCGCGGATTACCATGTGGTGCGAGAGCACGCCGCGCACCGCCTCCGTGAATCCCACGCTGATCGCTTCCTTGGGAACCGTGAAGTCGCTCCACGTCTTGGTCTCGCCCTTCCCGATCATCTCGATGCCAAGCTCGACGAAGTGCAGCGCGAGCCCGGCCGCGTACGCCTGGAAGTAGGTGCGCGCGCGATCGCGTTCGATCGCATTGCTCCATTTCGGAATCTTCCATTCTAGCGTCACCTCGGGCTTGAGCGAGGTCTTCGGAAGCGTGATCGTAATCGTGCCGTCCGACGCTTTGACGTACGGCGTATCGACGAGTCCCGAAAGCGCCGTCGACCAAAGCCGCGCGAGCGGACCGCCGCCGGTATCAAGCGCGAGATGATCCGTCCCGTCGAACCAACGCGGCGACATCACCCAGCTGTACTTTCCGTCAAAGTCGCGTTTTTGCGGCGCCGGAATTTGTCGAGCGTTCCACGGATGGCGAATATCGACAGGATTGCCAAGCGGATCCTTATCGACCAGTTTCCCCTCGGCTTCCCAGTCGATGTAGTACGACGATCCGAGGAGAATGCGCATGCCGAGATTGATGTCGACAAGTTCGTTCGTGACGAGTTTACCGTCGACGACGACGCCGGGGGTGACGTACATCTTCTTGCCCCAGCGATTCATGTTCTTATATTTGAAGTCGGAAACGCCTTGCCCGACGTGATAGAGCGCGCCCCAGCATCCGAGTAGAACGCGACGCTCGCCGACGTGCTCGTAACCGGGAAGCGCTTCGTAGAAGAAATCGAAGAGATCGTCGTGCAGCGGTACGCACACCTTCATCCACTCGACGTATTTCATCAAGCGCGAAAGATAGTCGGTCATCAACTGCATTGTTGCGTTCGTTCCGACACCGCCTGGATAGAGCGTCGACGGATGCACGTGCCGCCCTTCCATCAGGCAGAACATTTCGCGCGTCATGCGGCTCAGTTCCAATCCCCGGCGTGAAATCTTACCTTCGAACGGATTGCATGCGGTCATGATCTCCGCGATCGTGCGATAGCCGTGCTGATCGGCGTGCGGCGCTTGCGTCGTCTTCGCCTTCTCCCACACGCTGGGGTTGGTTTCGCGCACCATCTTCTCGCAGAAATCGACGGCGACGAGATTCTCTTGGAAGATGTTGTGATCGAACATGTACTCGGCGGCCTCGCCGAGGTTCATGATCAGATCGCCCATCGGCGGATTCTCGATGCCATACGCCATGTTTTGGTTGTACACCGAACATGCCGCGTGATTATCCCCGCAGATTCCGCAGATACGGCTCGTGATGAAGTGCGCATCGCGCGGATCTTTGCCGCGCATGAAAACACTGTAGCCGCGGAATACCGACGACGTACTATGGCACTGCGCCACTTTCTTCTGACGGAAATCGATCTTCGTGTAGATGCCGAGACTTCCGACGATACGCGTGATCGGATCCCACGCCATCTCGATGAGTTGCGACGGTTCGACCTCGCCTCGGGTGATCGGGACTTCTCTAGTCGTCATACCTGACCGCTTTCTTTCTAATAGCCTCTCGGCGTGTATCCGGTGCTAAGCGTCTGACCAGGGTGCCGCCACTTCGGCTCTTTGTCTCCGGTTGCAATCGTCGCGGCGCGCATCGTCCGAATGAAGCGTCCGTATCCGGTAACGAGCGTCGTCGAGAGCGAAGCGCCGGGCGGCTCGTCCATGAACGGCATGTACTTATCGGGGAATCCCGGCATCGTGCACGCCATGCAGATGCCGCCGACGTTCGGACATCCGCCGATGCCGTCCATCCATCCGCGTTTTGGTACGTTGCATTTTACGACGGGGCCCCAGCAGCCGAGCTTCACCAAACAGCGCTCATCGCCGTATTCGTTCGCAAAATCGCCTTGCTCGTAATAGCCCGCGCGATCGCAACCGTCGTGCACGGTACGTTCGAAGAGCCATTTCGGACGCAGCATGTCATCGAGTTCAGGCGCAGGCGCGCGACCCGCGGCAAAGAGCAGCAGTTGCGTGAGCGTCTCGGACATGTTGTCCGGTTGTACCGGACAACCGGGAACGTTAATAATCGGAAGACCGGCTTTCGAGCGCCAATTCCAGCCGAGATAATCGGCCAAGCCCATCGCTCCAGTCGGATTTCCCGCCATGGCGTGAATGCCGCCGTATGTCGCGCACGTGCCCGCCGCGATAACTGCGGTCGCTTTTGGCGCAAGCGCATCGATCCATTCCATCAATGTGCGCGGTTGACCGGTCGCAGGATCGTTGCCGAATCCGGTCCAGTAGCCTTCGCGTTTGATCCTTTCGTTCGCAACCGATCCTTCTATTACGAGGACGAACGGTTCCATTTCGCCGCGTTCAGCTTTGAAGAACGCCTGGATGAATGCCGCTCCCGTTTCATATGCGACGAGCGGCCAATAGACGTTGACCTTGGGCAAGCCGGGAATGCCGCCCATGACGATGTCTTCAACGCTCGGACGCTGCGCGTTTGTGAGCGAGACGGAATCGCCATCGCAGCTAAGACCGGCGTTGATCCAGAGGAGATTGATCTCGGGTATAGCGGGCGCTCGAACAGCCATCGCACACCTCGCAACTTGAAGTATCCTTGATTGTAGGTCCGCAAAAACGTTTTGGGAATAGTTATCCCGTGCATGAAGCATCGATCGCGTTAGCGATCGTCGACGAAGTGTGCGAACGCGCTGCGCGCGAGCACATCGAACGAATAGCTGGCGTTTACTTGCGAGTCGGCGTGCTAACGAGCGTCGTTCCCGAAGCATTGCGGTTTGCTTGGGAAGCGGTAGTCGAAGGTACGGTTGCTTCCGGTTCGCGATTAGAGATTGAAAGCGTACCGCTCACGATTACATGCGCAGCCTGCAAATGCGAACGAACGGTCAACGGCACGCTTCCGATTTGTCCGCAGTGCGGGACGTCGTCGACACAGATTGCCGGCGGCCGCGAATTACTCGTCACCGCTATGGAGGTTGTCTATGCCGCTCCGTCTGGTCGACATTCAGCAGAACATCCTTCGCAAGAACGCAACGCTGGCGCATGAGCTGCGCGAACGCTTCGCGCAAAACGGAACGTACGTCTTCAATCTGCTCTCGAGCCCGGGCGCCGGCAAGACCACGCTGCTAGAAGCAACACTCGAACGTCTGCGCCAGCGCTACGCTGTTGCCGCACTCGTCGGCGATCAGGCAACCGACAACGATGCGAGGCGTCTCCAACAAAGCGGTGCGCCGGTCAAGCAGATCACCACAGGCGCTGAGTGTCGTCTCGACGCGCAGATGATCGCGACGGCGCTGGCGTCGATCGACATCGGCGAGCCCGAGGTGCTCGCGATCGAGAACGTCGGGAATTTGATTTGTCCGGCGGAGTACGACCTGGGTGAAGACTTGCGCGTCGTCGTCTTCTCCGTAACGGAAGGCGAGGATAAGCCGCTCAAATATCCGCTCGCGTTTACAACCGCCGGCGTCGCGGTGATCTCGAAGATCGACCTTGCAGCCGCGGTGCAGTTCGATCGCGACGTTGCCGTCGCGAATATTCAGCGCGTCCATCCCGGCTTACGCGTCATCGAACTCTCGGCGCGAAGCGGCGAAGGGATGCACGAGTGGATCGATTTCCTGGATTCACAAGTTGCGGGAAAGCGAGCCCTCGTATAGCAATACACCCCGGATGAACAAACGCGCAGCCTTCACTGCGCTGCTTCTCTTGCTGCCGCTTCCGGCGCCCGCCGCCGGCGCAAACTACCACGTTACCGCGACATACGTCCTCGGCGGCAACGGCGGCTGGGACTACCTATCCTACGACACGTCGACGAAGCGTCTGTTCATCTCGCGCTCGACCTCAACAAAGGCTTCACCTCAAACGGACGCGATGGAACCGTCACGATTTTCAACCTACAAACACTCAAAACGCTCGCTACGATTGCAACGCCGGCGAAGAACCCCGACGGCATCGCGTACGATCCGATAACCAAACGCGTCTTCACCTTCAACGGCGAAGGCAACGACGCAACCATCGAGAGCACGAGCGAAATCGTCGCAATGGATGCACGCACCGCAACGATCGTCAAACGCTTCCCGCTCGGCACATGCAAGAACCAATACCGCAACCGCGACCAAATAGTCCCCGGCACATTCGAACTACTCGTAATGCAGCCATAAACAAAACGCAGCGCAATTCACATATCAAGGCATCACCTTGTCGTGGCTGCCGCTCAATGCTAGGCGTTCGTCACGGGGCCTCTGAGAATTCGCCGGAGCCCAGGATGGGCGGGAGGCGAATTTCAGGGAGTAGGATTTTCACACGATGTGAAAATCCGGGCGTCCCCGCGACGAATGTCTAGCATTGAGCGGCAGCCACGACAAGGTGATGCCGCCGCCGCAAACAGACGAGGCCGCCGGAGAATCCGGCGGCCTCGCATTTTGCTCAACGATAAGCGATTCGTTAGAGCTTGACCGTGAGCTGGAAGAACGCGGTGAACGGGTTCGGAATCGTGCCGGCCGCGCTCGCAAGCGACGGATCGGGAGTATACGAATTCTGATTCCAGGTCTGCAAGTTGCTGACGCCGTTCGCCGCGAAGTCGGACGGACTCGTACCGTTGAAGAAGTTGGACTCATATTGGCCGGTTCCGACAAAACCAGCGGGAAGGTACGAGCAGACATTTGGTCCTGGACCATAGGCCTGGACCCACGGCTGCTTCGATCCGGCAAAGCACGTGTGGAAGATGTTCGCCAACGTTACGTTCGCCGAAATGCGCGGTGTGATGTCATAGTTGAATGAGAGGTTGCCGGTTATGATCCACGGATTGCGGTAGGCACCCGGTTGTGCAAAACCTCCCGTCTGTGGGTTTGGAACGTATAGCACACCCGCCGCATTCGACAGCGTGCCAGACGCCGAGAGCACATCACACTTGAATGGATCCGTGCCCGGCGAGAGCGAGGTGATCGGCGTTACCGGTATGTTCACCCCGGTTACTGGATCCGTACGGAAGGCCTGACTCGAGTTTGCAGCGCAGGTACGCGGATCGTAGCCCGTGACGTCGAGCGGTCCACCGTATGATGATCCTTCGGCAAGCTGCGCCGAGAACGTCGCCGCAAATTTAGCCTTTCGGTAGTTCACGATACCCGTGAAGAGCCACGGAACATCAAAGTATGTTGTGAATGGATTATTCGTGGGTGAAAGGCCGGTGTTACCCGCCGGATACCACGCGCTCGTATTCAACAGTCCTTGCGGCGAATTGTTGAAATACGGGTTCGTGATCGGCACGCCGGGGACTGCGAGCGTCGCGCACGACGCGGGATTAGTGGTTCCGGGGCTTGGCGATCCGGGATTCGCCGAAGTCGGGACGACCGTATTACCGCCGGAGCAGTAGAACGGAGATCCGCCGCCCGCTGAGGTCAACAGGTTGTACTGTGAAATGGCCTGGTTTACGGCGTTCAACTGATTGTTGCCGAACCAGTTAGTATATTGAACTTGCGCCCACGTATAGGTCGCGGAAAGTTGCGCGGATATGCCGTCGCGCGCAAAGTCGCCCTTTGTAAATGCGAACTCGGCTCCCTCAGAACGGAAGTTGCCGACCGGCACTTGCGTTACAAAGTTCGGTCCGATAAACGCCTGCTCTTGATATCCGTACGTCCAGTTGTAGAACGGGCTTATCTTGAAGCTCATGTCCGTTCCGTGGAGATGTTTTTCCAACGAGAGATCGGCTTGCGTTGCGTTCATCGGCGGAATCGGATGGAACGGAGTGAAGAACCCGAGCGGCAACACCGCGTTCCATACGGTGAGATTGTTACCGGAGCGATTGAGGTACTGCACCGAAGCCGAGATCGGCGGCTGCACGAAGTGCCCGGCCGACAGACGCCACACGGTGTCGGGATTTTGCGTATACGTCAGCGATCCGCGAGGGGATACGTCTTGGATCGTATACGCCGACGGCGAGAGCGCTGAGAAGGGTGGATGCGCGTATCCCGCAGGAATTCCCGACGGATATCCCGGTACGACTGTACCCGCCGCGCAAGACGGCGTGTAAATGACCGGCGCGGGCGGCGGCTGACCGGGACGTAGCGGCGTCGTCAATACCGTACCCGCTGCGTTTTGACAGACATCGCTCGACACGATTTGCGCGTAGAAGTTCGTCGCTGCGCCCGGATTCGAAACGAGGCCGTACCGGTAGTTCTCATACCGGCCTGAGAAGTTGAACAGTAACCGGTCATTCGGACGCCACTGATCGCTCAGCGCTGCGAAGAAAAACTGCGGCTTGACGGTGTTGTACGATCCGGCTGCGTTGCCGTTCCACAGCGTAGACCATTGCGCGCCGGCGTTTGCCGCAGGGCTTCCCGCCGGCGGTGTGCCTGTCGGGCCCGCAATCGCATTGCTTTGATACGTTCCTCCGGGAGCGCAGCCGGTAACTACGCCGGTCCTTTTGTTGACGGCGGGACCGCCGGTAGTCGGATCCCAGCACGAGAACACACCATTGCTCTGGCTGATTAGGCCGATCGGTGATGCAGACACAGTCCAGAAGGAGTTATTGAAGCGGACGACGTTGGCTTGCGTGTAGTTCGCGGTTAACTGCACCAGATGCGCAGGTGTGATTTGGTCGACCAATTCGATCTGGCCGCCTCCCGTGTGTGTAATCAGGTCGTAATTCGCCGCGACATTGGCTGCGTTGCACGGCCCGAAGCACGTCTCTCCTTCTTGCGCGGAAAGTGGGCCGGCTTGCGTCCAATCCGAGAAGAACGTATATCCGAAGATACGAGCAAACGCGTTACTTGAGAATTGGTGCGTGTATTGCAGTTTGTAGATGCCTGTGTCGTTCCAGATTCCGTCGCGCCCATTAGCGGGAAGCTGGTCCTGGAACGGCCGGTTCGTGTTACTGCTCGGCTGATAGTATTGTTGTGTCGACAGTCCCGAGATCGGAGTGCCGAACGGAGCATTGTACACGACGATGTCGTGGTACGCCGGATAGTTGACGTTCGCCGACGGCGTACACGCGGCACCGGTTGCGTCGATGCTGGTGGCGGGATTGCAGTAGATCGATCCCAAGTTCGCAAGAGTAAACGGCGCATAGCCGCCAAGATCATTCGGCGAGCCATAAAACGACGTGAACAGCGACGACGCACTGCCGAGCAGTTGGATGTCATCGGAGGTGCCGTTCTTCTGCGGTATGCGGAAGTGGAAGTTTGCGACATCTTCACGGTCGGAGATGTTTGCGGCGTTGATAGCAAACCCGCTGGTGAGCCCGGGGTACGGGATGTTGCAGTTTGGGGATAGCACGCCGGCGCCGAGGTTCAAATCACCCTGGTAGTACGTCCACGGTCCAACAGCAGGTACAGTGCCCCCGCCCCAAAGTGGATTCGGATCGAGCGTCGTTCCGGGGATGCACTCGTCGGCAAGCGACGGAATATGCGACCGAACTGCGATGCTCTGACCCGTGTAGATGCCGGTCGGATCGTTTAGCAGGCTCCCGCCGTTGTTGTTGTTCAAAACGCGGAAGCCTTGATTGTAGCCGCTCAGGCCGACGTAGTAGCTGAAACGGCGATCCGGCGTTGAGCCGCCTGCTTCAACTTTCGCCTGATGGTAATAGGTCGGCGTACCGATGCCGCCCGAGAGATCGAGATAGCCGGGATACGTACCGGTCTTGAAGACCTGGTTGATGAATCCTGACGTTCCCGCCGATGACGACGACGACGGACCGCCGCCGGTGTACACTTGCAGCTCTTGCAAACCGAGATTCGACTCGGTTGAAGAGTTGTAGTTGTCGAATGCGCGGTTGACGGGGATACCGTCATACTCATAGCCGGTAAAGAACGACTGCGAGCCGCGCACGTAGGCAACGTTGTTGTTCCAGCCCGATCCGCCGATCGGCACGTTGACGCCGGGAACCGACGAAATGGCGGAGTAGGCGCTGTTTAAGTTACCACCGCCTCCGAGTGCGCTCGCGGTAGTGATGGCTTGCGCATTGACGCTGTAGATATCTGAACCTACGCCCGCTTTAACGAGGTTGCCCGCAGAGGTTGCCGATACTTTGGCAATCGTTTTCAACGCCTTCGTCATGCGGAAAGACAGCGTCAGTTGGTTGTCTGCAAAGACGGTAATACCCGCGTATGAAAGCGGGTTGTATCCGTCTTTTTCGATGGCCACCGTATATGTATCCGGTGCCAGGGAGAGGAATCTGAATCGCCCTCCCGCGTCCGTCGCTGCAGACGCTTGTTGAGAAGCCGAGACGATCTTTACAGACGCCCCGGCGACTGGTGCTCCCGATTCATCCGTTACCGTACCGGTGATACCGCCGGTGGTTCCAGCCAGTGCCCATGTTCCCTGACTGATGAACGCGGCGATCATTACCAGCGCTAGCAAAGGATTCCGGAACGCGTATCGCTTCATGCGTTGGGATCCTCTCAAGGTAGAGTGAGTGACAAGTCGACACCCGCCGACTCAAAGCGAACTCCAAGCCTGAAACGTAAGCAACCTTCGCTGTCTTATGAAAACGACGGATAGTTGGCACCGTTGATTTTTATTTATTGCGCGAGGAGGTATGCTACGCGTTGATGGTACTCGATCTCGCAACCACCGAACGGTTCGTCCGTGCGATGCTGCGCCGAGCGCGTAATCTGGAACGTCTTTCTTCGTTACCCGTCGTCGCGCCGCTTTGCAGCGCGGTCGACGAAGAGAACCCGATTTCGATGGTACGTGTTCTTGTGGAGTCCTCGTTCGGCCAGAGTTCGGGCGAGCGTGAACTCTACGAGCTCGTTCGCGCATGCGATCTCGACGCGACGATGACGCAAGAGGGTCTCTCGAAGCAATACGGTCTCTCGCGCCGTCAATTCTTCCGCCGCCGCGCGGTCGCCATACGCGCGATCGCGCACCGCGTGCGCGAACTGCTGCGCGGCGTCGACATCTCATCGCCGCCCGCCCGTGGCGCGGACGTGCTTCTCACAAGTGCGCTGTCCGAAACGGAACCGACGGCGGTTCTGCGACTCTATCCCGTTCTGGATCACCAATCAAAGCAGCGGCACACGCCTTCGCTCTTCCGGGCGCGGCTCGATTCGGGTGAATATATTCCGCTTGCTTCTGCGCTCGATGCGCCGCGCGAACATCGCGCGGTCGCACTCGCGCTTGCGGCGCAATCGCAGACGATTGCCGGCGAGGAAAATGAATCCGCGGCGACGCTATCCGAGTTGCGCACGATGTTGCGCGAGCCGAGCGAAGACGACGGTAGCGACGTTCGTTTTGAGCTCGAGTTCCTCAACTTCTTGCGCTCGCGTATTCGCGGGTACGTGCATGGCATGCGAAGCGCTGCGGAAAGAATGCGCCGCCTTGCCGTGCCGCGCTCGCGCTCGGCGACGCGAGCCGAACGCGCAATGGTGGAGACGCAGCTATGCGAGGGGCGCATCGAGGATGCGCGGCGCGATTGCGAGGCGCTCGAGTCAATCGCGCTGCAAAGCAGCGATCTACGGAGCGTTGCTTGGTGCCGCATGTTCAATGCGCTGCTCGGACTGCGAGCCGGCGCTCTCGAAGAGGCGGAAACCTCCGCGCTACTTGCCGACGTCGCGCTCTCGCACGTGTATCCCGACGCCTCGATCGCGCGCAGCGTCACCGCCGAAATCTCACTGCGCACGCATCATCCGTGGTCCGCGCAGGACATTCTGAGCGCGCGGCCGCGTTTCTCGTGGGACCGCACGTTGATTCTCGTCTGGCTCGCGCGTCATCTCCTCGAAGAAAACGACGTCGCACGCGCAGAATCGATCGCCGAAGAAGCGCTCACGATCGCTTCGGTGCGCGAATACAATGCGGTGGCCGGCTTGGCCGCTGCCACGCTCGGTGCGGCGCTCGATGCGCGCAGTGCAACGGATGCAGCGCAACGCTGGTACCGCCACGCGCTTTCCGTCTCTGCGGCAAATGGGAACGTCCTGGACGCGATGCACATGTTTTTGATTCCGGGACTCGCGAAGCGCTCGTTCGGGCCGTTCGATGATGTTCGAACGGTGGCAAGCGCGCTTGCAGAGCGCATAGACATCGGGTACCCGCTCGAAGTCGGCGGCGTCCCCGGCTCGGACCCGGCACTGTGCGCGTTTCTCGAAGCGTTACTTCGTTTTTCGCGCGGTGAGAGCCTCAGCATCTTGATCGCGGCAACCGCGGCATTTAAGCAATCCGCTCCCCGACGCTTCGCGCAATTCACGCGCAATGCGGCGGAAATCACATCGATCGTCCTCATCGGCAGCACGATGCTGCTTCCCGAGAGCGAGCGCACGGAATTCGCACACCAGCTACGGGTTGCGTTGCAACTCTCCGGCATCGAAGAACCCTCTATGCCGGTCGCCAGATGAACCGCGAATCTTCCGACGGCTATCAATTGGTCTCCGCAATGCATTACGCGTTCGGCTCATTTACGTACGACGCCAAGCGCGGAAAACTGCAGTGCTACGGCGTCGATATTCCGCTCAAGCCAAAGACCGGCGCCGTTCTTCACTACTTCTTGCAGCACCCGCATCGCGTCATTACGAAATCCGAATTGCTCGACACACTGTGGCGAGACGAGGACGTCGTCGAAGCGAATCTCGCGCAACATGTCTTTCTCCTTCGTCAGGCGTTTGCAACATATTCACCCGGCGAAACATTTATCGTGACCACCGCGCGCCAAGGCTATTGCTTCGTCGCGCCGGTACGCACCGCGACGCCGAAACAGCCGACGCGCGGGCCGTCGTGGAAGTCGTACGTCGAAGGCCGCTTTTTTGCGGCTCAACAAACGCAAGCGTCGCTCGCGCACGCCATCGACGCATTCGAGCGCGCCGTCGCGGCCGATGAGACGCATGCCGGCGCGCATGCCGGCATCGCGGGTGCGAACGTTCTCGCAGCGGAGTATCTCTTCGTCGAACCCACAACGGCATTTCGCCGCGCGCGCACCGCTGCGCAGCGGGCGCTCGAGCTCGATCCCGACAGCGTCGAAGCGCACATGGCGCTGGGGAAGGTCCATCTGTTTCACGACTGGGATTTCGTCGCCGCGTACGAGGCGTTCGAACGCGCAACGTGGCTCGATCCGACGCACGCCTCGAGCAGGCTCGATAAAGCCCTGTTCCTCGGAATCGTCGGCAATTATGGTGCCGCCGTCTCGGAAATAGAATCCGTTCTCCTGCGCGAGCCGTTTTCGCTGCGTGCAATGAATACGCTCGCCGCGATCGGCGTCTTACACGACGATTTCGAAACCGTGAAAGAGATATCCGACACCGCGTTCATACTGGATCCCGCGAATGCGCTCACGCGCTACTATCTGATGTCGGCGCTCGCGTTACGCGGACAACACGCGCACGCGTTGGATCTGTTCGATTCCGCCGGCGACCAGCCGTACCGGCAACAGGCGCTCGCGGTTGCGGCATTTGCCGCTGCACGATTGGGATTGCGCTCGCGAGCCGAAGCGTTGATTGCGCAGCTCGACGATGCATCGCAATGGGCGTACGTCTCTGCGTTCAACCGTGCTCTACCTCGTGTAGCTTCACATCAGGAGGACGAGGCTCGCGCGTTATTGCGCACCGGAATCGAAGAGCGCGATCCGTGGAGCGTCTTTATCCTGCGACATCCCGCGTTCGCCGATCTCCCGGGCATCGAGGAACTCCGTCACCTCATCGGTCCGGCGCGCAGCGCATAATCAACAACTATTATTGGTGCCAATCTTCTAACAACTGCGCGGACTGCGAACGGTACGGAAGAAAGAGCCCGCATCGACTTGATAGCCCTCGGTCGATACGAAGCGGGCATCCGTCCTCCACATAACGGTGCCCGCTTCACGTTATGGCGCGGCAGAAATCGCGAACGTCGAGAGTGCGGCCGTCGCAGTGCCGTCTGCGACACCGACGTGAATGCGCCCGGCGATATATTTGACGTCGGCGAACGGAGCGGGAAATCCGGCGCCCGCGAGTGCTTCGACTCCCGTGCCGCCGTAGGCGTATCCCCAGCCGGAAGTCGCGCTATCGACCTGCGTCTCGGCGTGCGGCATGAAGACAACGGGTCCGATGCCGGCGTAGCCGCCGCGGCGAGTGGGATCGCGAAACAATCCGATAAGAGCGAATGAGTTCACCCCATGAGTGACCTCGAAATGTTGAATGTACTCGCCGAGGCGTTGCGTTTGCGTCACCGCTTGGCCATGCCAGGTTCCGGTAACCGGCACCGCTTCGTGCGATTCCGCGATGATTTTAAAGTGCGTGAAGTCGAGTGCTACGTCGCCCTTGGCGATACGCACGACGTAGTACAGGGGTGCGACGAACGACTGGCCTGCCCACCTCACGTTATGAAAGGCGGCATGATTCCCGCGCGCAGGCTGATCGATCGTCAAATCGCTCGGACGCGTGAACGAGATTCCGATTGCGATCGCAATCGACCACGGCGCAGGCATCTCGAACGTTAGTCGGGTTCGAAGATCGCGCGAAAAATGTACCTGCCCCCGACCGGACGGCAATTGACGTAGTCGGGTGCATACTGCGTAGCTTGCGCGGCGTGCAACGCGGCCATGTCGAGAGCTTCGTTTCCCGACGACTTCTCTACTGTTGTCGAAACGACGGCGCCGCTATCCGCCAGCGTGACGGCAACGAGCACGGTGCCGTAGACATGTTGCTGCGCAGCGGAGTCCGGGTATACCGGATCGACGGCCGCAATGACGTGTGCGGGAACATTCTGATTGACGCACGCGGCGCCCGAACCGTTCCCGCGCGCGCCGGAGCCGTTTCCGCGCTGCGCGTTGCCGTTTGCGCCCGGCGCGCCATTTTCGGTTCCGCGCGGTGGTGCGACGTATCGCCGTTCCGTGCGCATCTTCGGCTTGAGCGCCGTGGCGCGCGGAACGTTGAGCCGTAATGGTATCGGCGCGGCCGCTTCATGCGGAGTTGCGGTCGGACGCGGCGTCGCGACCGGTTTCGGTGTCGGCCGCGGCGTAGGCTTCGGCGTTGCCGTCGCAATCGAAATCGTGCGCACGTGCGCAATGAGGATGCGCTCCGGCTCTCGCACCTGCGGCGGCCGGTACGAGGCAACGAACGAGCCGATGATGAGGTGAACGAACAGCGAGAACGCAAGACCCCAAAGAAAGATCCTACGCACGCTCTTAGCCGCTGACCACCTGCTGCCGGCGCGAGAGCACGTCGACGAGCTCTTCGGCCGCCCAAAGCGCGTCTTCGCGATAGACGCGATTTTGATTCTTGAAGAAGTTGAAGAAAATCACGGCGGTGACTGCGACGAACAGTCCCGCCGCCGTTGTAATGAGCGCTTCGCTGACGCCCGCGGCGACGATCGCCGGGCTCGAATTTCCGCGCAACGCGATGTCGTCGAAGGCGCGAATGATTCCGAGCACGGTGCCAAAGAGTCCGATGAACGGTGCAATCACCGCAATCGTACCGATCACCGCGAGGTTCTGCTCGAACGGACGCAAGTATTTTCGCAAGGCCACGGTAACCGTGTCGTTTAGCTCCCTCCTCGTCGCAGGCTCACGCTCGAGCCCCGCTTTTAATATCTGCGAGAGCGCCGTCGGTTTGCGATCGCACTCCGCGATCGCCGCGTGAATATCGCCGTCTTTCAAACGCGCTTTTATCGCGTCGACGAGCTGTTCCGCATCGACATGCTGGCGCACGAGAAAGACCACGCGCTCGAAAATGATTGCTACCACGAGAATCGAGCAGGCAAGGAGAGCGAGCATCGCAGGCCCGCCGCGGATGATAAAAGCGATGAAGGCGTTGAGAAGCTGCATACCGCAACGGTATCACGAATGCGCGCACGGTGGGATACCGTTCACTACATCGGCTCCTTGACGCCGATGCGCACGAGAAGCCAATTCGCCGGATACGACGTGATAAAGCCGATCATCATTCCGATTTGCATCAGGAACCAGTATGTAGCCGTGAGCGGCGTAAGCGACATGTGAAACGGAAACGTCATCATCACCGCCATCCATGCGAAGAGTCCGATTTCGAACGCGATGAGCGAGAGCGTATCTGCTTGAATCGCCGCCCACAGTCCCGGCCAGAACGATAAGCCGCGCATCGGCGCAATCGCGAAAAATTGGAAGAAAATCCCGAATACATACGCCAGCGCAAAATCGCAGACGTAATTCGTAAGCAAACCCGAACCGGCGATCACGATTCCCGTTGCAAAAACCGCGAATTCCGCGATAACGTCGCCGAGCGTGCAGCCCGCTCCGCAATGCGTCGTCTCGACGATAACCGTTTGCCAAAACGGACGCGAAGGATGATGCATGCCGTGCATGGCATGCATGGTGCTGCGGCCGAGCTTCCAATACCAATAAACGGCAAGTGGACCGAAATACAGCGCGGTAATCGGCCAAACGAGATTCATGATCCACATCTGCTGCGGCCGCCGGATGAGATCTGCAGCGATGACAACGGCAGACGCAAACCCAACCGCGAGCGCAACAATAGCTACCAGCACAAGCCATGGGGGAATCATAAAGATTACAGGCTTACTCTAGCATGCTTAGGACGTGGATATGAATGTTTCAACCACGCTCATTGTAACCGGCATCAAGCAACGGGTAAGAAAGGCTCGGGGACGAGCGTAGCGACCGCCTTTTGCGGGCACTTACGAAGAATGAGAAGTTATGCCGCATGGCTGGCTGCCGCGTTGCTACTGGCGGCATGCCAAAATAACGCGTCCAATCAGCAGTCCTCGAGCGCACAACCGTCCGCCGTGAGTTCGGGCTCTCCCGGCGCCTCGGAATCTCCGGGCGGGGACTGGCCGCTGCCCGGCGGCAACGCCGGCGGCAATCGAACCACTTCCCTCACGCAAATCACACCCGACAACGTCACGCAGCTAAAGAAAGCGTGGGTTACCGCCGTTGCTGACGACGGCGAGGAAGAAGCAAACCCGATCGTAACGGGCGACACCGTATATGTGACGACCGCGCACGACAACGTGCTTGCGCTCGGCGCGACCGACGGCAAACTCAAATGGGCCTTCACGTACAATCCGCAGTACGAATTGCAGTACCCCGTCAATCGCGGCATCGGTCTCGACAACGGCAAAGCGTACATCTTCACACAAGATTGCAAACTCGTTGCAATCGACGCATCGACGGGAAAACTCGCGTTCAACGTGCCGGCGTGTCACGACACGACCAATACATGGTATTCAAGCGCCGCATACATCTACAACCATCAGATCATCGTCGGAACTTCAGGCGGCGATCTCGGCAGCATGGGGTTGATCAGCGCGTTTGATGAAAACGACGGACACCGCATCTGGGATTGGAGCACGATCGCGCGTCCGGGCGATCCCAACGCGGGCACGTGGCCGGGCAATTCTTGGCAGCACGGTGGTGCTGCGGTGTGGGCCGGTCTCTCCGCAGGGGCCGATCCCAACACCGTCTACGCTGCACCCGGAAACGCCTTACCGAATCTCACGACGTACGGCCACGAAGGACGCAATCTCTACTCGGACTCTGTCGTCGCGCTCGACATTTCCGGTTCGAAACCGCAACTGAAATGGTTCTATCAAATCTTACAAGGCGACACGCACGATGGCGATCCCGCAATGCCGCCTGTGATTTTCAACGGAACCATCAACGGAACGCCGCGCAGCCTGCTCGCCGTGGGCGATAAAGTCGGCGATTTCCTCATCTTGGATCGCACGAACGGCAAGGTCGTGTATAAGCTGTCCGTCAGCAATCAAAAGAACATCTTTACGACCCATCCGACGGTGCAGGGAACGTACGCCTGTCCGAATCACGGCGGCGGCGTGGAATGGAACGGCGGGGCGTATTCGGCGCAGACGAACATGTTCTACATTCCGAGCACGGATGAGTGCGCGACCTGGAAAATTATTTATCCAAAAGCCGTTCCGTATGTTCCCGGCCAGCCGTACACAGCCGGTCCGCTTCCAAAACGCCAACCCTCAACCGGAATGGTCACCGCGGTTGACGTGAATACGGGCAAAGTTGCATGGAAATTCCCGATGCCGTATTCCGGCCAAGGCGGCGCGCTGACAACGAGCAACGGCCTCCTCTTTACCGACGATCTGCGTGGCCGCGTCTACGCACTCGATGCAAAGACCGGCAAAGAACTATGGCACGATGATGTCGGCGCGTCGATCGTTGCGCCGCTCGCCGCATACCAAGCATCGGACGGCAACGAATACCTCGTCGTCATGGCGGGCGAAGCGGGAAACCAACAGACGCCCAATCTTCCGAAACTCGGAAAAGCCCGGGTCGTCGCATACCGCTTGAACCCCTCTCAAACCGTGCAGAACACCGCCGCCGGGCAAAACATTCCCGTCGTTGCACAAGGTTCGACGGGTAACAAGACCGAGAGCGGCGCCGTAGCGAGCGTTATTGGTTCGGGAACGGCACCGTACACACCGCAACAAGCCGCGCAGGGCCAAGGTCTCTACCAGGCGCACTGCGCTTCATGCCACGGTGCGCAGCTTCAAGGCGTCAGCGCGCCGGCGCTCACCGGTCCGACATTCGCGCGCTCGAAGCTCAACGTTTCGCAGATCTTCGACATCGTGCGCTTGCAGATGCCGCTCAATGCGCCCGGCTCGCTCTCGCAAGACAACTACGCAGCGATCATGGCATACATGCTCAAGCGCGACTGCGTCAAGCCGAGCGCCGGCAATCAGCCCTTCCCGAGCACGAATTCACCCGCACTCACCAAAACGACGGTCGGAGGGCAGACTTGCCCGTAACTGTGTAGAAAGCACGCGGTCGATGAAACCGACCGCAGTCTACGTCGGCAACGACCGCGTGCTTCTCCGCACCGTCAACGGATACAAGATGTTCGTTGACGCGCGCGACGTCTCGATCGCTCCACATCTCATCATGGACGGCGCCTTCGAAGAATATACGGACGCCGTTCTGCGTTCGATCATCCGCCCCGGCATGCACATCCTAGAAATCGGCGCGAACGTCGGCGTTTTCACGCTGCTCATGGCGCATCGCACTGGTGCGGCCGGATCGGTCCTTTCGTTCGAATGCGATCCGGAGCTCGCACAAATCGTCCGCGACAACCTCGAAATCAACGGCCTGGCAAACATCGGCACCGTCGACGAACGAGCAGTCAGCGATAACGCCGGAACCATGCGTTTCTTTACGGCAACGCATCACCGCGGCAACGGAACGCTCGTGGAAGGCCTCGAGCAAATTCCCCGGATGAACCTCGAACGGCGCGAGATCGAAGTGCAAAGTACAACGGTCGACGACGTCGTCAAAGATTACGACCGACGATTCGATCTTGTAAAAATCGACGCCGAAGGCGCGGAAACGGCGATTCTCCGCGGCGGCTCCACATTGTTCGCCGATCGCAGTCGCCCACTTCGCGTGATCGTCGAATTCGCGCCCGCGTTTATTTCAAGCGCAGGCGACGATCCCGCCGCGTATCTCGAGCGCTTCGAATCCTACGGATTCACCATCCAACGCATCGACGAAAGAAAAAAGAAAGCGCTGCAAGTTTCACGCGACACGCTGCTTGCAACGCATATCTCCGATCTATTGCTCACGCGTTTGTAGTGGCGGGCGTTAGAATAAATATTTTCGCCTCTCGAAAAAAGATACAGCCCCATCGCGGGGACGCCCGGATTTTCACATCGTGTGAAAATCCTACTCCCTGAAATTCGCCTCCCGCGCATCGTGCGCTCCGGCGAATTCTCAGAGGCCCCGCGATGGAACTGTATCTTTTTTCGAGAGGCGAAAATATTTATTCTAACTTGAATTTAGGTGGTGCAAAACTTTGTCATCTTGAGCGCTTCGCTCAGGATGACACGGGGGCTGGCTGTTCGACGTGGCCGCCGAATTGGAAGCGCATGGCGGAGAGAATCCGATTTTGAAACTCTGCTTCGCCGCGTGATGCGAAACGTTCGTACAAGGCTGCAGTTAGCACGGGTGCAGGCACAGCTTCGTCGATTGCGGCTTTGATCGTCCAACGGCCCTCGCCGGAATCAGAAACGCGGCCGGCAAAGTCGCTGAGATCTGCGTCTTTGACGAACGCTGCCGCGGTGAGATCGAGCAGCCATGATGCGATGACTGACCCTCGGCGCCAGACTTCCGTCACTTCGGCGAGATTGATGTCGTATTGATAGTGTTCGGGATCGCGCAGCGGCGTGGTCTCTGCATCTGCCGCATGCTGCGACTTGCCGACGTTCGCGCTCTTTAGGATCCCGAGGCCTTCGGCGTATGCGGCCATGAGGCCGTATTCAATGCCGTTGTGCACCATTTTAACGAAGTGGCCGGCGCCGCTTGGGCCGCAGTGGAGGTAGCCATCTTCGGCCGTTCCCTTATGCTCCGGGCGACCGGGCGTGCGATCGATCGTGCCGCGTCCGGGTGCAAGCGCTTTAAAGATGGGATCGAGATAGGCGACGGCGTCGTTTGGACCGCCGATCATCATGCAGTAGCCGCGTTCGAGGCCCCATACGCCCCCGCTTGTACCGACGTCAAGGTACTCGATTCCGCGCGGCTGCAGATCGCGCGACCGGGCGATATCGTCGATGTAGTACGAGTTGCCGCCGTCGATGAGGATGTCGCCGGATTCGAGCAGCGGTGAGAGTTCGGCGATAACGTTCGGAACGATTGCTGCGGGGACCATCATCCACACTGCGCGTCGCTTGTTCAACTTAGCGACGAGCTCGTCGTACGTGAAGGCTGCCGTTGCGCCTTCGGAGGCGAGCGCGCGAACGACGTCCGGCGATCGATCGTACACGACGCACTCGTGTCCCGCGCGCAGAAGACGGCGTACCATGTTGGCGCCCATGCGCCCGAGGCCGATCATGCCCAGTTGCATCGTGAAAGAGTCTCCTTCCGCCTTAGAAGGCCAGGGTAGTTCGTCGCTTTTTTGCGCGCTCCCGGGAATACTACAGAGGGCCGCGCCCCCGGACGCGGGAACCCGTCGCACCGGCATACATGATGGATAACGAAGAGCTCAACCAGGACCACTCGGCCCCAATCGTTCCGCAGCCGGAAGCGCCGCTCGCCGAATCAGCGCCCGCTCCGCTCGAAACTGCACCGGAGTCGCACGCGCAAACGTCTGACACGGAAACACCGGTTGCAGAAACGCCGGTTGCAGAAACGCCGGTAAACGAAACGCCGACGGCGGAAACGTCCGTTGCGCAAACGACTGAGAAAACGGCGCAAACGCAAGCTGCGCAGGGACGGCAACGCGCGCAAGAAGCGTGGGCGCGCATATCGGGTGCAAAAGATAGCGGTGAAACGGTTACCGCAAAAGTCAAATCCGAGATCAAAGGCGGGTTGTTGCTCGATATCGAGGGCTATCGCGCATTTCTTCCAGCATCGCAAACGCGCGCACCGAAAGGTCAATCGCTCGCATCGCTCGTCGGAACATCGATACCCGTTAAAGTCATCGACGTCGATCAGAAACGTAAGCGTCTCGTCGTTTCGCATCGGCGCGCCGCGGAAGCGGAACGCCGCGTCGCGCGTCAGGCGCTGCTCGCATCCCTGCGCGTCGGTGAAGAACGAACCGCAACCGTTGTCCGCATCGCAGATTTCGGTGCATTCGTCGATCTGGGCGGCGTGGATGCGCTCGTGCCGATCGGCGAGCTCGCGTTCGAACGTCTAGAAAAACCGACCGATGCAGTGAACATCGGCGACACCTTCCAAGTCAAAGTGCTTCGCATCGACGAAGGCGGCAAGAAGATCGCGGTGTCGCGCAAAGCCGCGCTCCCGGATCCATGGCGCGATCATGCAAACGTCCTCAAACAAGGCACGGTCACCGAAGGCCACGTCATTGCCAAAGAACCGCGTTTGCAAGTCGAGATTGCGCCGGGCGTTGTCGGAAGCATCTCCGACCGGGAAGCAAATCCCGACGAGTATGAAATCGGTGAAGCCGTGGAAGTGACCGTCCGGTCGGTCGACTATCGCAACCGGCGGATTCGCTTGAGCACCACGCATTCCGCAAGCGCGTTCTCGTCGACGTCGTTCGCACCGCTCGGCAAAGAACTGGGCGGCTAAACCTTAGGCCCCAACTGCGCGAATCGCGACGTTTGCGCGCGAGAACGCATCGCGAATGCGCCGCGCGAAGACCAGTGCGTGCGCACCGTCGCCATGAAGACAGATTGTCTGCGCGCGTCCACTCGTCGCGAGTGAAAGCGCTTGCTGCACGGCTTCTTCTTCGTCGTCGATGAGCGCGCCGGGACGCGAACGAGGCACGAGGCTGCCATCGGGCATATAGCGGCGGTCCGCAAACCCTTCGCCGGCCGTTTGCAGTCCGTGAACGCGCGCGCTTTCTATTTGCGCGCCGCCCGCTAAACCATAGAGCACGAGCGATTTCGAAAAGTCTGCGACGGCGCGCGAAATCGCGTCGGCGATCGCCGCGTTGCGCGCCGCAACGTTGTAGAGGGCACCGTGCGCCTTGACGTGATGCAATTGCGCGCCCTCTTCGTGCGCGATCGCCGCAAGGCGTTCGATCTGCGAGCGGACGTCGTCGTAAATCTGTTCGGGCGAACGCTGCATCTCGACACGCCCGAAATGCTCGCGATCCGGGTACGACGGATGCGCGCCGATTGCAACGCCGTTGCGCAGCGCAAGCCGAATGGTTTCCCGCATCGTCGCCTCGTCGCCGGCGTGCGCACCGCATGCAATGTTCGCCGATGTGACGATCGGCATGAGCGCCGCGTCATCGCCGCAGCCTTCACCGAGGTCCGCGTTGAGGTCGATACCGTTCATCGTCCACTACGTTCGAGAGCGAGCCCGGCGATTGCTTGTACGTACGCTCGCCGCGCCGACTCTGCGCGAGCCGCATCTTGCGTGGAAACGGCGACGAACTGCAACAGATCGCCCGGGCGCGACTGCGACACGAGCGGCAGGTCGCTCTCGATCACCACGCCGGCCTTCGGATATCCGCCCGTTGTATGCGCGTCGGCGAGCAACACGATCGGCTCTCCCGACGGCGGCACTTGAATGACGCCCGGAAAGACGCCATGCGAAGGTAGACCGTCGCCGCAGTAGCGCAATGCGTGTCCGTGCAGGCGGTACCCCATGCGATTACTTTCATGACCCACGCGCCAGTGCGCCGTCCACAGCTCGCGCCGCGATGCTTCGTCGAATCGATCGATCTCGCCGCCGGCAATCACACGTATCGCTGTCATCCCGTTGTGATACGCCGATGCGTAAAGCTTCAATTGCGGAGGAGCAACGGCAAACGCGTGCTCTGGAGGCCCCGCCGGATCGCGAGCGGCGTCGACGCGATCGGCGCGGCGCAATGCGCGCCCCGCAAAGCCGCCGAATGACGCAGCAAGATCCGTTGTGCGCGATCCGAAGACGAGCGGGACGTCGATGCCGCCGCTGACTGCGAGGTACGAATAAACGCCGCGCTTGGGCCGGCCGAATTCCAAGATCGCACCTTCGCGCGCAACGTGCTTCGCCCAATTCCCGCATCGCCGTCCGTCGAGTACCGCATCACAATCGGCGCCCGTAATCGCAAACGCGACCGGCGCGGTGAATCGAATCTGCGCACCGCCGAGCAAGATTTCGATGGCGGCGGCTTGGGGATCGTTGCGCACGAGCACGTTTGCGATGTCGAACGCGAGCGCATCCGCGGGTCCGCACCACGGAATACCCTCATGGCGATGACCGAAGCGCCCGCGATCGAGCACGAGCATCTGCGGTCCGGCGCGCTCGATGACCAACTCCGTCATCCGGCCTCACGAAAACGCACGCGATCCCCCGGCGCAAAGAGCGCTTTGCCCGTTGCCGGATCGAAGACGGTTACGTTCGTGCGTCCGATGATGTGCCATCCGCCCGGTGACGCAAACGGATAGACCGCCGTGTGATGCATCGCAATGGCAACCGAACCGCGTGGAACCGCGGCTCGCGGTGCATCGCGCCGCGGAAGGCGCAAGCGTTCATCGAGGTCGCCCAAATATGCGAAACCGGGCTGAAATCCAACGAAGTATACGACGTACTCACGTCCTGTATGAAGTGATATCACCTCTCGCTTTGTCAGCGTCGTCGCTGTCGCAACGTTTGCCAGATCCGGACCGGCATCGCCGCCGTATGCAACGTCGATCACGTGCAGTTTTTGCGAATCCGTGGTTGGCGAAGCAGCGGGCGAGAGCGCTTCGCGCAGCCGCCTTTCCAATTCCGCAGCCGAGGCGCATCGTTCGTCGTAGAGCAGCGTCAAATTGTTCATGCCGGGGACTGATTCCAGCACCTCGGTCCACTCGCGAGCTCGAGCGTGCAACCGCCATATCCGTTCCTGATTCCTCAAACGGTGCGCACCGTGGAGATCGACGATCAGTACGTTTGAGCCCAGCTGCGTAAATTTAGGCGCGCCGAATTCATCCATACGGAAGGCCATTCGCTGCATCGCACGTGAACCACCGCTGCATGGCATCTCAGGAACCGCCTTTGACGCCGCCGGTTACCGAGATTCTCGTCGACGTGCCTGGCTGGCATCAAGTACAACCGCGCATCCCCGATACGCCGCAGCGCCGCGAGCTCGAAAGCCAGCGCAGCGTTCGCGAGATCGTCTTCGGCGTACAAGACGGAATCCTCACGACGCTGGGCATCATCACCGGCGTGGGTGTTGCCGAAGGCGATCGCAGCGCCGTCTTTATCAGCGGCTTTCTGGCGCTGCTCGCCGGAGCGCTCTCCATGGGCGTCGGCGAGTATCTTGGCGGAAAGTCGGAACGTGAAGTCGTTCAAGCGACGATCGCGATGGAACGCCGCGAGATGGCCGCCGATCCGCAAGCCGAATTCGCCGAGCAAGTCGCGTACTACAAACTCAAAGGCTTCAGCGCGCAAGAAGCGCAGATGATCGTCTCGCGTCTCGCGCAGCACCCCGACATCTATCTCTACGAAATGATGCGCGATGAATTCGGCATCGATCCGCGCGTCGCCGAAGATACGAGCCTGCGCGCGCCGTTTGCGATGGCCGCGTCATTCGCAGCGGGTTCGCTTTTGCCGATCCTCGCGTTTTTCTTGCCGCTTTCGATCATAACGTCGACCGTGTGTTCGCTCGTTCTTGCGGTCATCGGTCTCTTCTCGGTCGGTGCATACGCGGCGCGCACGAGCAATCGTCATCCCGTTAGCAAGGGACTGGAGATCGTCGGGTACGGATGCGCGGTCTTCGCCCTCTCGTATCTCGCCGGTCATTACATACCGCCGCTCTTCGGTCACGCACCCGTCGCCGTTGGCGGCTAAACTTCTCTCCTCGATTCTGCGCGTTGACTGGAACGCGGTGGATCGCCCGTTTGCGATCCGCTGCGCCATCGGGGTAACGCTCGGAATCCTACTCGGGTTCGCATCGAAGCAGCCGCTCTTTGCCGTGGCGTGCGGCATGGGTGCGATGAGTACGGGATTCGCATCGCTACAAGGCGTGTACTGGACGCGCTTTGCTACCATGCTCGCTATGGCGATCGCCATGGCCCTCTGCACCGCAATCGGAACGCTTGCCGCACATTCGGTAATTGTCGAAGTCGCCGCACTCGCCGTATGCGGAGCCGCCTACGGTCTGATCGCATCGCTCGGCGCATCCGCATCCGCAGTGGGCCTTAACGCAACGATCGCGCTCGTAATTTTCACCAATTTTCCGCTTTCGCTAATTGCATCGCTCGAGTGCGCCGGCTTCGTCATCGCCGGCGGACTTATTCAAACAATTCTCCTCATTTTCAACTGGCCGGTACAGCGGTATTACGAGGAGCGCCTCGCACTGGCAAGCGCATTTTCATCGCTTGCCACGTACGCGAGTTCGATCGATTGCAAGCATCCGACGCTTCCGCCCGCCTCGGCGCTCGTTGACGTGCAGGCGGCGCTTTTGGATCCCCGGCCATTCGGCCGCCGCGTCGCCTTCAGCGCGCTGCAAACGCTGCTCGACGAAGCCGAGCGGATTCGCGCGACGCTGGGGCGCATCGCTGCAACGTCGTGTACGGCGTATTTGGCGGTGCGCGAGACCGTGGCAAACGCGCTTACACTCATCGCGACCTCGCTCAAGCGTGGACAGCCTCCGGCCGATGCACAGCTGCGTGCGCAGCTCGGCGTTACGAGCAGCGACGAACAAGTGCGCGCGCTCTTCGGCGAGCTGCGCGCCGCCTGGCGTAACGCGTCGGTGCCGCTGCGGGCGCGATCGCTCGGAAATCCCGCGCTGCCTAACCTCGAATGGTTCGATCTTGCTGAGTCGCTCGCCACCTTGCGCTCGAATTGCTCGCTCAACGCACCGTTCGGCCGTCACGCGGTACGGCTTGCGCTCACGCTCGCGGTGACGGGAACGCTCGCGCATCTTCTGCCGCTTGGACGCGGGTACTGGATGACGCTTACTGCGGCGGTCGTAATGCGCCCCGATTTCACGACCACGCTGTCGCTCGGGTTGGCACGAATCCTCGGTACGCTAATCGGCGTTGTGGTCGCAACGGCGCTTGTCATCGCGCTGCCCGATACGCCGCACGTCGCTCTCGCGCTCGCAATCTTCTTCGCGGCAATCGGCTACGCAGCGTTTCAAGTCAACTACGCCCTGTATACAACGACCGTTACTGCGTACGTCGTCTTCATCTTGTCACTCGTCGGAACGCCGGAGCAAGCCGCAGTTGTGGACCGCGGCCTTTCCACGCTCATTGGCGGCGCCATCGGAATGCTCTCGTACGTCGCATGGCCGACATGGGAAGCACCGCACACGCGGCAACGGCTCATCGAGCTCCTCACGGAAGACCGCACGTACGCGCGCCTCCTTTTTACGGGGCTCATCGATCCGAGCATGCGCGATAGCAAACAGTTGCGTGCGGAACGCTGGAATGTTTGGAGGACGCGAATACGTGCCGAGGAGTCCGTGGAGCGCACGCTGAGCGAACCGGAGAAAAGCGACGATTTTCCGCGACAGACTGCGCTTGGAATCATGGCGGCAACGCAGCGGCTTGGACTCGCGAATCTGGCGCTCGCAACGATCTATGAATCGCCGAGCACGCCGGCGTTGCCGCAGCTTGCGCCGTTTGTAGCGGCGCTCGAGACGGCGTTCGCAACGATAGACGCCCTTCTTCGGCGCGAGCGGGCAGCGCCCAACGTGAACGTGCAGTTGCGCGATGCATACGTCCGCTTGGAAGATACGATCGAGTGGTCCGGCAGAAGTGCGCTACTTGCGGCGCTCGACATGATGGTCGATGCGATCGACACGGCGAGCGACCTGGCGCGCGCGTCCGCGGCGGGTACGTAAGATGCGTGCAACTCTTGCTCAAAGATCGCATGCTCGCACTCGGAACGCCGGCAGTCATGGGCGTCCTCAACGTCACGCCTGATTCGTTTTACGACGGCGGCCGTTATACGGGGGTGGATCGTGCTCGCGAGCGCGCGAGCACTCTCGTAGAGCAAGGCGCGGCGATTATCGACCTCGGTGCACGCTCGTATGCGAAGCACGTTGCGCCGATCGATCGTGACGAAGAGTTACGCCGGTTGATCCCGGCGCTGGAAGCGATCGCCTCTGATGGCTTGCCTGCCGTTCTCTCCGTCGACACGTCGTCGTGGCGCGTTGCACAAAACGCGGTTGATGCCGGAGCAACGCTGATCAACGATTGCTCCGTAAACATCGATCCGTTGATGTATTCCGTTGCAGCACGAACCGGCGCGGCGCTGGTCATTATGCACAATCCGACGGCGCTCAATACCGGCACTCCCGTCGCGTATCTCGACGTCGTCGAAGACGTGGCTGCGGAACTCGAACGCGCGGCGCTCGAGGCGCGGCGCTGCGGCGTCGACGGTGCGTCGCTCGTCGTGGATCCGGGGCTCGAATTCGGCAAAGAGCCGCGAGACGATTTCGCGCTTTTGACGCACTTCGATCGCTTCGTCGAAAGCGGTTATCCCGTTCTGTTGGCGGCGAGCCGTAAGCGATTTCTGAGCGATCTCGCCGGCGGTGCGCAAGCGAGTGCGCTTCTTCCCGCCTCACTTGCCGCAGTCGCGCTCGCCGTATCCGCAGGGGCAACAATCGTGCGCACCCATGATGTAGTGGAAACGGTACAGTTCCTTAGAGTCTTCGGGCCCAATGCCGAGCGTGCGGCAATGGGTACGCTAAAGACGTGGACATCGACCTCGAACTGGCCAAAGCAAGCTTCCTCATCGCGCACGCTGACGACGCGTTCCAACGGTACCCGCTCGGCAGCATCGAACGCGTCGCGTGGGAGAATTTAAAAGCGCACGTAGCGGCGTGGCGCACGCAACAGTTCGCACCCGATCCCACCGTACGCATTGCACAAGTTCATTCGTTACGCAAGCAGTTCGATAATGTGAAGGCGCTGCTTGCAGAAGCGGGGTTGATCGGCCGCTAGCGGGGTTGATCGGCCGTTGGCCCGAAGCGTCGGTCCCGTGTCGCAGTACGTCTACTCCATGTATCGCGTCGGCAAGGTCGTGCCGCCGAAGCGTCAGATCCTCAAAGATATTTCTCTTAGCTTCTTCCCGGGTGCAAAAATCGGCATCCTCGGCCTCAATGGTGCCGGGAAATCGTCGTTGCTTCGCATTATGGCGGGCGTCGATACCGAGTTCGACGGCGAAGCGGTACCGGCGCCGAATCTAACGATCGGCTATCTCGAACAAGAGCCGAAACTCGATCCCGACAAAACGGTGCGCGAAACGGTCGAAGCGGGTTTGGGTGAACTGATCGACGCACGCAATCGACTCGATGCGCTCTACGCAGAGTACGCAAATCCCGACGCCGACTTCGATAAACTGGCCGAAGAGCAGTCGCGGCTCGAAGCGATCATCGCGGCGGCAGGCGATGATCTCGAACAACAACTCGAAATCGCGGCCGATGCGCTGCGTTTGCCGCCGTGGGATGCAACGATCGGACCGCTTTCGGGCGGCGAGCGTCGCCGCGTCGCACTGTGCCGTCTGTTGCTCTCAAAACCCGACATGTTGCTGCTCGACGAACCGACGAACCATCTCGATGCGGAAAGCGTCGAGTGGCTCGAGCAATACTTGCAGCGCTTTCCGGGAACGGTCGTCGCTGTAACCCACGATCGCTATTTCCTCGATAACGCCGCCGAATGGATCCTCGAACTCGACCGCGGACGCGGAATTCCGTGGAAGGGCAATTACAGTTCGTGGCTCGATCAAAAAGAAGAGCGATTGAAACAGGAAGAAGCAGCGGAATCCGCGCGCCAAAAGGCGATCAAGCGCGAACTGGAATGGGTTCGTCAAGGCACCAAGGGGCGTCAGTCAAAGAGCAAGAGCCGCATCGCGCGGTTTGAAGAGCTTTCGAGTTACGACTATCAACGGCGGAACGAAACGCAAGAAATCTTCATTCCGGTTGCCGAGCGCCTCGGCGAGAAAGTCGTGGAATTCAAGAACGTTCGCAAAGCATTCGGTGACCGTTTGCTCATGGACGACGTCAGCTTCGTGATTCCGGCCGGCGCAATCGTCGGTATCATCGGACCAAACGGGGCCGGCAAAACGACGATGTTCCGCATGATCGCCGGCAAAGAGCAGCCCGACGCGGGCGAGATCATCATTGGGCCGAGTGTGAAACTCGCGACCGTCGATCAAAGCCGCGAATCACTCGATAATTCGAAGACCGTGTGGGAAGCCGTTAGCGGCGGACTCGACATTCTGCAAGTCGGTAAATTCGAGATGCCGTCACGCGCGTATCTCGGGCGCTTCAACTTTAAAGGCGGCGATCAACAAAAGCCCGTGGGCGCGCTCTCTGGCGGCGAACGCGGACGCCTTCATCTCGCAAAGACGCTCGTCACCGGCGCAAATGTGCTGCTCCTCGACGAACCGTCAAACGACTTGGACGTCGAGACGTTGCGCGCGCTTGAAGACGCGCTTGCGGAGTTTGCCGGGACGGTGATGGTCATTAGCCACGATCGCTGGTTCCTTGACCGCATCGCAACGCACATCCTCGCATTCGAAGGCGACAGCCAAGTCTATCTGTTCGAAGGCAACTATCAAGAGTACGAAGCGGACAAGATCAAACGGCTCGGCGAAGAAGCGGCGCGACCGAAGCGGATTCGCTACCGCCCTTTGAGTTTGAGCTAGACGCGCCTAACCGCCCCGCCGCGCGAAACGACGGCCGCCGAAGAACGCGCGGCCTCGTTCCATCACCGAGCGCGAGTTGCCCCCGGCCTCGTACGCGGCGCGCTGTGAGAACGGGTGCGCCCACCCGAAAACGTCTGGACGGCGCAAAATGTCGATGGCCAGTTCTCGCGGCACGGCGAGTCGCAGGCCGCGTTCGGTACACCGGTCGAGGAATGCAGCAAGCGCTGACGGCGACTGTTCGTGTAGGGACCCTTCGAAGATGGACCGAGCGTATTCGAGATAAAGGCGCGCGAACAGGAGGCGCTGCTCTTCACTGATTTCGTAGCCGAAGAGCCATTGCGGGGCAGGCATCGCCGTAATTTCAAGCGTGGGGTCCATAGGTAGACCTCGACAGTGGCTAGGCGCGAGCGGGTAAGGAATTCTTTATCGCCTATGCCCTACCATTCTAGCGCATACCGGTGCCGAGGCGCCACAGTTGTCTTTTTTAATACTGGGTGTAAAAAACTATATGTGGCAAACGTGAGGCCGGAACGTAGGTGGACCCGACCTCGATCCATATCACTTCATGGGAGTACAGCGCGATCGATCCGGGCGTCGTTCCCGTGTACGCGTAGTACGTTCCGCTGTTGACGTTCCCCGCATTGGTGCGAGCGTAAAAAATGTGAATGCTGCCGGAGTACGGGCCGAAGCTCGTCGACGTCAGGCGCTCACCCCAAATATCGAGAAACTGGCCAAGGTTCGCAATCGACGACGCGAGTGACGCCGTCGAGGCCGATTCGATATGGACCAATCCGCTCGCGTCGTGCGTGTGCATCGGATAATAACAGTGCGCGCTATTCGTCCAGCCGTTCGACTCGGTACCCGGCATCCACAGCCCGATTGCGTCGGGTATCGCGATCTGTTTGCCATTGACGAGCACGCCTAGGAAAAAGTGAACGTGGTACTTATTCTCGACCATACTCGGCAGACAGCCGTACCCGTCAACGGTCTGTCCGCGGCCGCCGTACGATGTGTCGCTCCCATACGTCGCTTCCGTCGATGCCGCGACGAACTGATTGTCGAGGCCGTTGACTTCGCCCGGTTCGAGATGGATTGTCGGCATCGGCGTGGGCGCGGGCGTCGCCGCAGCCGTCATAGCCTCAGGCATGCGACCGGCCGGTGGCAGTGCGGGCGGATTGCCGCCCCCTGAACATGCGGACACCGCGGCGAGTGTGAGGACGAGAGTAAAGGTAGCCTTGCGCACCTGCCTATCCTAAACGCTGCGCCGGGCGACCGCGGAGGGCCGCTGGTCCTAATTTCCCAGCGGACGCTAAGGAACTTTAGTGGCATCGGGCCCTTGATAGGCCTTTTCCCTTCGCAAGAATGAGGACGTTTGTTCCACGTGTTTTAGCCTGGTCTCCTTACGCACGGTTCCCTGCTCATCGGCTAGGCTCGTAGCATGCACATTGCGTCCGGTACGACCGCTTGATACGCTGCGCCATTGTCGGCGGCGGTATTCTCGGTATGACGCTCGCGCTGCGAATGGCGCGCGCCGGATGGTCCGTCACGCTGTACGAACAACACGCGCAGCTAGGCGGCCTCGCGGCGCCGTGGCAGCTCGGCGGCATGACGTGCGACCGGCATTATCAGGTGATGCTGCGCTCGGATTCGCTACTGCTGCGCCTGCTGCACGAGTTGCGGTTGGATCGCGAGATCGTCTGGCGCGCCGCTGGGACAAGCATCTATATCGACGGACAGATGCATCCGTTCACGTCGCCATTGGATCTGCTGCGTTTCCCCGCGCTCACTGCAATGGACAAGGCACGGCTCGCCCTCACGATGCGACGCGTCGAGCGCGGATACGACGAGAACGACCTCGAGCAGCTCGACGTCGAGACATGGCTGCGCGAAGAGTTCGGCGATCACGCGTTCGAAACGCTGTGGCGTCCGCTGCTGCTCGCAAAATTTGGTGATGCATACGGACGTTGCAACGCGGCGTTCGTTTCAGCGACGATTCAACGGTTGTATGTCGCTGCACGCCATCGCGGAGCGCAACGATTCGGCTACGTGCGCGGCGGTTACGCGACGATCATCGATGCACTTTCACGCGCGCTTGCAGCCGAAGGGGTGCGCATTCGAACGGCAACCACGATCGAGGAGGTTCGTTACGAGGGCCGGCAACTTTGGATAGATACGTCCGAAGGCGGCGGCGGACGATTGTACGATCGCGTGATTATGACGATTCCCGCACCCGCGATCGCGCGCGTTGCGAGCGCGCTAACGGGCGAGGAGCGCGACCGTCTGCGTGACGTCGAGTATCAAGGCGTCGTTTGCGCGTCAATGCTTCTCGACCAGGCGCTGGGACATGCCTATCGCACGGCGATTGCCGATCCCGCCATTCCGTTTAGCGCAGCAATCGAAATGACGGCGCTCGTCGATCCCCGCGCCTTCGGAAATCGCCATCTCGTCTATTTGCCGCGTTACTGTTCACCGCGCGATTCTTTCTTCGTCCTCGGTGATGCGCAGGTTCGGATGCAAGCGATGCTCGCACTCTCCCGGATGTATCCGTCGTTCAAGCCGGAGAGCGTGCGCGCGTTTCGTGTCTCGCGCGTTTCCGACGCCTTTCCCCTTCCGCTCATTGCGTACTCCGGACGCATCCCCGGCTTTATCACTTCGTGCCCGGGGCTGTACATCGCGACGTCCGCGCAAATCGTCGAAGGAACGCCGAACGTGAATGCAACGCTCGCGCTTGCGCATCAAGCAGTCTGCGCAATTGCACAGGACCGCCGCTACGCGGGGGAAGGACGCTTCGGACCGGCGCGTCGATAGTACGCGAATGGTTCGGATCGGAATCGATCTTGGCGGCACCAAGACGGAAATTATCGCGCTTGGCGTAGAGCGTCAAACGTTACTTAGACGTCGCGTACCAACACCGCGCGGCGATTACGATGCCACCGTACGAACGATCGCCGAACTCGTCGAAACCGCCGAACGCGAACTCGGCGAACGCGGTACGGTAGGCATTGGTACGCCCGGCGCGCTTTCATTTGCCACCGGACGTCTCAAGAATTCCAACAGCACCTGGCTTTTGGGAAAGCCGCTGCGCGACGATATCGAAGCCGCCCTCGACCGTCGCATTCGGATGACGAACGACGCAAACGCGTTTGCACTCTCTGAAGCAACCGACGGCGCGGCACAGCACGCGCGCTTCGTCTTCGCTGTGATTCTGGGAACCGGCGTGGGCGGTGGTATCGCCGTCGACCGGCACGTGCACGACGGACCCAACGCAATAGCAGGTGAGTGGGGTCACGTTCCATTGCCGTGGCGCGCGCTCGATGAGCGTCCCGGGCCTGCCTGCTACTGCGGGAAGTTCGGATGCATCGAAACCTTTCTGTGCGGCCCTGCGCTCGAACGGGATGGATCGATCGAGCGCTACGAGGACCGGTTAGCACGAGCTCTCTCGATGATCGTCAACGTCATGGATCCCGATACAATCGTGCTGGGCGGCGGCGTCTCGAACATGGCGCGACTCTACGACACGGTGCCGGCACTCATGCAGCGCTACGTTTTTTCGGATACCTTCTCGACGCCGCTCGTGCGCGCGGTCCACGGAGATTCGAGCGGCGTGCGCGGAGCCGCGATGCTTTGGGAAGAGTAGGTGCTATGCAAGCAATAGTCGTCGAACATTTGGGTGAGGCGGGCACGCTGCGCGAGATTCCCGCGCCGCAGCCCGGTCCCGACGAAATTCTCGTCCGGATTACCGCAGCGGGCGTGAATCCGGTCGACTGGAAGATGCGCGATGCGGGCCGTAAGCCGATGCCGTTTGTCCTCGGACAGGATTTTGCGGGCGTCGTTTCCGACGTGGGAAACAACGTCAACGAATACAAACAGGGCGAGCGCATTTTCGGTATCGCAAGAAAGCACGGCGCATACGCGCAATTCACAATCGTTCCACAAAACTCACACGCGGAGCCGATCGCGCACATTCCCCCGGACGTCGGGGACGCCGATGCTGCGGCCTTGCCCACCGCCGGACTGACCGCACTCGCCGCGCTCGACATGATGGGTTTGCGTGACGGACAAACGCTCGTTATCGTCGGTGTCACCGGCGGCGTCGGAAGTTTTGCCGCGCAGATCGCAAAATCGCGCGGCGCTCGCGTTATCGGAACCGGCCATTCGGGACACGAACGCGATGCGCGCGACATCGGTGTCGACGAATTCATTGCGTACGACACGCAGTCCGTTCCCGATGCCGTCAAGGCGAAGGTGCCGGGCGGCGCGGATGCGGTGCTGGACGTCGTGAACGACGGCGGCGGCACGGCGGCCATGAAGCCGATCTTGCGCCCCGGTGGCTGGATTATCTCAACGATAGGCGGCCTCGACGTCGAACGCTTTGAGGGCGACGGATTCAAAGCCCGCAATATCGTGATGAATGAGACACCGGAATCGTCACACGAAGGGCTTCGTCAACTCGCGCGTATGGTAGAAGAGGGAACACTGCGCGTCATCATTGCCGGCGAGCGCGATCTTCGCGACGCAACGCAAGCACTTGACGAGAGCAAATCAGGGAAGGTTACCGGCAAGCTTGTTCTGACGGTGGAGTCTGGACGCATTTAACCGTCTCGAGCAGCTCGGGCAACGTCACAACCGCCGTATACGGTTTCGTTACTGAGACGCTGCCGGCGAGCACGCCGAGCGATACCGCATCGATGAGGTCGCACCCGGCTGCAAGGCCGAGTGCGACGCCCGCCGTAAACGAATCGCCTGCGCCAACCGTATGGCGCACGCCGACGAGCGGTGCCGGGATAAAGGCGGACCGTTCGGCCGTCGCGAGCGCTACGCCGACGCCGCCCAGCGTCACGGCAACCGCGTAGCTGTCGATAATGCGCCGCACCGATCGCGCCAACTCCTCGAACTCGTGGGGCGCTGCTAATGCGCGCACCGGATTTCCCGTTGCTGCGCACGCCTCTTCCAAATTCGGCGTGACGAGCGTTGCTTCGACGGCCGCGGGACACCGCACGTCATGCGTATCGACGATCACGGGGATCGTGCCGCCCTTAACTCGTTCTAACGACGCAAGGGTACCCTCGCAGATGCATCCGAGTGCGTAATCCGAAACGACCAATACTTCGCATTCGTGAGCGGCGCGCACAATCGCTTGCGCGACCAAGTCGCACGACGCTCGCTCGAACGACTGCCGGACTCCGTCGTCGAGCCGCACGATATATTCATCGCGCGCGAGGATGCGCTGTTTGTGCGGAGTCTGCACGTTCGAATGCACGACGTACCGCGTGTCGACAGCCGCACGCTCCAGCGCGCGCATCAAGCGCATTCCGGCATCATCGTTGCCGGCAACGGTGATCAGACGCACGTCGGCACCCAGCGAAGCAAGGTTTGCCGCCGTGTTTGCCGCGCCGCCCGGAAAATCGCGTTGCTCTTGCTTTACGATAACCGGCACGGGTGCTTCGCGGCAAAACCTCGTGCAATCGCCGACGATGTACGTATCGAGGATCGCATCGCCGAACACGGCAATCTTGCGATGCGCTAAGCGATCCATCATCGATGCAGAAAGCACGATCGTCCTCTCTTGTGCGTTACTCTTCTTGCATCAATCCCCTAAATATGCAGATTTGCCACGCGTTGACCTCTCGCTTGACCGAGGTGCGCGGGAACGCGCTCGGCGATCATACGGCGGCCGCAATGAGCTCTTCGAAAAGCGAGATTGCGTTATGCGTGCGGTCTTCCACCGTCGTCGGTAAACCGAGATGATAGGTTCCGCTCGGTAAAATGCCGCAACCGCCGTACTTGCGGATGAGCAAGAATTGCGCGAGCACTTCCTCTCCCGCGTGTTCTGCCGGTAAGCGATCGTAAAACGAAAAGCCGCCGACATCGAGCAGTTTCTCACGGTCATATAACACGTTCGCACCGCCGATCCAAGCGACTTTGTACCTTAGCACCTCACCGTCGTTCAACAGGCGCCGCTCGAGGTGCAATGGATTCGCGGCATTGTTGACAACGTGCCGGCGGATCGGCACCGACCCGGGAGCGAACGGCTCCGGTTCGACGCGACCTTCCCACGGTTCGATCTCCTGTTCGTGTGGACGCTCGTCGTTCAAGAAGCGAAGTCCGGTGGCCGCGCAACCGACGAATCCGCACTGCTCCTCGCGCAAGACGCTGTACATCCGTTCGAGGACGCGGGGATCGAGCAACACGTCGTCGTCGAGAAACAACACGTACGGTGCGCTTGCCGTGGCGAGCAAAAAGTGACGCTGCTCGGCTAGTCCCCTACGTAGCGGGCGAATGAACGTTCGCACGCTCGTACCGCGAAACTTAAACGCATCGAGCAGTGTATCGATCTCTGGTGAATCGATGTAGCGGTCGCCTTCTGGCGTTTGATCGGCGATCGTTATTGAAATGTCTCGAAACCTTTGCCCAAAGAGACTTGCAAGGGTAATTGCGAGACCGGTTTTACGACAATATGTCGGAATCAAAACATCGATCACGCTAATTAACTACCCGAAAAGCACCGTAAACTAAAGGGTGACGGAACAGTTCATGCACCGGCGCAATTTCATGCTGCTCTGGGGCGGTCAATCGATCTCTCAACTTGGCGGACAACTCAGCATCTTCGCGCTTCCCACCATCGCGATTCTCGTGTTGCATGCGAAGGCCAGTCAGGTCGGAGCGCTGCAAAGTTTAGAGTTCAGTATCGTCGCGCTGCTCGCAATTTTCGTCGGCGTCGTTGTCGACCGTTTCAAGCGACGGCCGCTTATGATGGCGGCCAATATCGTGCGAATTCTCTCGATCGGCTCGCTGCCGTTCGCGTTCTTCTTTCACCGCCTCTCGCTCGCGCAGTTCTTTGTCGTAGCGGCGATTACGGCCGCTGCAAACGTCATCTTCGATACCGCATACGGTGCGTTTGTTCCGACGCTCGTCGGACGTAAAGAGTTTGGTAACGCAAATGCAAAGATGACGATGACGGCGTCGGCAGCCGAAGCAATCGGCAACAGCAGCTCCGGCGCAATCGTGCAATTCGTCGGCGCGCCGCTTGCGCTGATCCTCAACTGCGTAACGTATGTCGTTTCGTGCTTTTCGCTCGCGCGTTTGAAGGTCGAGGAGACGATCGAGCCGCCATCCTCCGGCGATCGTGCCGTGAAGCAATTCACGAAAGATTTTCTCGACGGCGTTCGTCTCGTGTGGCAGAATAAGGCGCTTCGTTCCATCGGATTGACCAGCGCAACCGCGTATTACGGCGGCTCGATGGTGACGACGGTCTTCACGATCTACGCGTATCGCGTACTCCATCTCTCGCCGATTACGTTCGGATTGCTCATGGGCTTCGCGAACGTCGGCCTCTTCGGCGGACTTGTCGCAAAGCCGGTTGCGGCGCGCCTCGGGCCACGGACGACGCTCGCGTGCGCGACGGCGCTCTCGGGCATCGCCAAGCTCACGTTCTTGATCACACCGGTTCCGCTCGTCTCGCTCGTCGTCGGGCGCTTGCTGCTCTCACTTACCGGTCCGATCTTCAACATCGTCGATCAGGAAGTGCGTGTGCTTTGCGTCGACGATTCGATGATGGGCCGAATGAACGCGACGATGCGTACGGTCATCTGGGGCGCGCTTCCGCTCGGCTCGCTCACGGGCGGTTTTCTCGCCGACGCGATCGGCATTCAGGCAACGATGCTCCTGGGCGGGTTGATCGGCGTGCTCTCGGCGGCCTGGGTAACGTTGTGCCCGGCGATTCCGGAATACGAGCGAGTGGGTACACGGAAACTATGGCGGATCAGCAGCCCGCGTCGTCGTTTGGAAACAATCCATTCTTCGACGGCATCGTTCGTGCTACGCAAGACCAGCCGGCTCTCCAGCAGCTTGCCGGCGCCGTTCAACCGGCGATCAAGCGCGCGATCAGCGCGCGTTCGCTGAAGAACTTTCTCCACGGCGTCTGGGTAGGGCATCCGCTCCACCCGATCCTGACCGATCTCCCGATCGGCGCCTGGACGATGGCGTGCGTCTTCGACGCGCTCCACGTGGTCGACAAGCGTCCTGACTCCGCGCGAGCCGCGGACATCTGTGTTACGACCGGCATCATCGGCGCGCTTGGCGCAGCAGTAACGGGTCTTGCCGACTGGAGTGAAACGTACGGCCGCCCCGCGCGCGTCGGCGTCGTACACGCAACATCGAACACGATCGCGCTAGCGCTTTACGCGACGTCGTACTTCTTGCGCAAACGCGATCGGACGTCGGGAATGCTTGCGTCGCTTGCCGGCTATGCAATGGCGACGATCGGCGCGGGCCTCGGTGGCCATCTGGTGTACGGCGAGAACCAGGGCGTCAATCATGCGGCAGCCGAGGATCTGCCGACCGAATGGATCCGCTTGCTGCCGATGGACGAACTCATGGACGGCAAGCCGCACCGCGCAAAACTCAAGGAACGTGACATCGTCCTCGTGCGCCACGGCGGTAAAACATACGCGCTGCTCGATTCATGCGCGCATCTCGGCGGACCGCTGCATAAAGGTTCCGTCGACGATTGCAGCATCACGTGTCCGTGGCACGGTTCACGCTACGCGCTCACCGACGGACGAATCCTCGACGGCCCCGCTACGCTCAATCAACCAACGTTCGAAACACGCATTATCGATGGCTACGTGGAAGTCCGCGCCTTTTCAGCAGAGGCGCCGTGATTGTCATCCTGAGCGTAGTGAGCGCAGCGAACGTAGTCGAAGGACCGCCTCGATTCAATCGCGCGTAGCGATCCTTCGACTCCGCTGCGCTTCGCTCAGGATGACACTTTTTTTTGCTCCTTCGCGGCTTTGTCGAGAAGGGGCTTGAGATCGTTTCCGATTTCATCTAACTGCTTCGAATACGTGTTCATTGCGTCGGCTTGCGCTTGCGTGGGGCCGGTGAATGATGTCGACATGATGTGACGCAGGTACGCGAGTTGGTCAACAACTTGCGCGGGTTGTTGATAGCCCGCGTTTTGGCTGCCGTTGCCGTTTCGGAGTTTGTCTTCTTGCACAGTCAGTTGCGTTACCAGCTTCGAATCGCGTTTGGCTAGGCGCTTCTTATCGGTTTCGATCTGTGCGATCCAGGTTTCGCCGCGTTCTTGCATGTCGGCGAGTTTGGCGATCGTGTCGTATTGCGCGCGCAGGTCGGTGTCCGAAACTTTTACGGACGGATCCAGTTTGACGGTCACCGGTACGGTGAGCGTTTGGCCGCGTGCTTTGAGCTGCGCCGTATACGTTCCCGGCAATACTTCCGGACCGTCGACGTTCAATCCGTAGAAGACATAGAATGGGCGCTTGTCTTGTTTGACGTTCTTTCCCGCGTACGTGTCCGTCGTGAGATCCCATGTGACGCGGTTGACGCCGTCGCTCGCGGTGCCCTTGAGATGCTTGATGACGCGCGAACCGTCGAGAATCGTCAGGTCAACCGTTTCTTTGGGCGCCTTCTTCGATTTCGTCTTTGGTTTTCGCGTCGGCTTGAGATAGTACGAGATGACCGTCGCGTACGGTTTGGGATCCGAGATGAATTCGCCGCGGCCGACGTAGCGGAACGGACGCGCAGTATAGCGCCACGCGGTCGGCGGCGGAAAGAGTGCGACGTTGGTTTCTGTCGCGTTTGCTAGATTTTCGAGCGGCGTGATGTCGTCGAGGATCGCAAACCCGCGGCCGTGCGTTCCCGCGATGAGATCGTTGAAATCCGGTTGTATCTGCAGATCGTAGACGGGCAGATGCACGAGGTTGAGATGCAGCTCGTTCCAGTTCTTTCCCGCGTCGAATGATGCATAAATGCCGTCTTCGCATGCAGCAAAGAGCAGATTCGGCTGGCGTGGATCTTCGCGTACGGCGTATGCCCACAGGTTCAGACCGTGCGCGATCGCCGTCCAGGTCGTCCCGCCGTCGCGTGTCACGTAGACGTACGGTTTTTCATCGCCGAAGCGGTGACGGTCGAACGTGATGTACACGACGTTCGAGTCGACTTGCGACGTTTCGATCGATTGCACCCACGATTGCGAAGCGAGTCCCGGGAACTTATCGCTGATATCATGCCACGTTGCGCCGCCGTCGCTCGTGTACGCAACGTGTCCGTTGTCGGTGCCGGCCCATAATGCCGACGGGCTTTCGGCCAGCGCGTAGATCGTACAATAGGCTTCCGCGTTCGTGTTGTCGTGCGAGATCGGTCCGCCGCTGCGGCCGAGATCGGACGCTGGACACGGTTGCGAGATGTCGCCGCTGATCGTCTCCCACGTTTGACCGGCATCGCGGGTACGGAACAGTTGATCGCCGCCGAAATAAACCGTGCCGGGTGAAAGCTGCGATACGAGCAGCGGGGCACTCCAGTTGAAACGGTACCGGAAGCTTCCGGCACCCGTACCGAAAGTAATGACCGGCTGCGGCCCGATCAATCGCGCTTCACCCGTGGTCAAGTCGCGGCGCGTGACGTCGCCGAAGTGCGAGTTGGCATATACAATGTTCGGGTTTGCGGGATCGGGCTTTGCGTACTGACCATCGCCCCACTCGACGATGTTGCGCCACGCGCCGTTGCCGACGCCGACACCGTTCCACGCGCTGTTCGGACCCCACCACACTTCGTTGTCCTGAAAACCGCCCATGACGTGGTACGGCACATCGCGATCGTACCCGACGCGATAGACCTGTCCGAGCGGCACCGTGTTGATGTAATCCCACGTGAGGCCGTCGTCCATCGACATGTTGAAACCTTGATCGCTGCCGAGTAACACGCGCTTGGTATTCGTGGGATCGATCCACAGATCGTGATTGTCACCGCCGGCGTTGACACTTTTGAATTTCTTGCCGCCGTCTTTCGAACGCTCCAACCCGCCCGAGACGATCCACACATCGTTGGGGTTATCGGGATTTACGCGAACTTGCGAAAAATAAAACGGACGAAAGACGAGGTCTTTGTCGGTATTCACGAGCTTCCACGAATTGCCGCCGTCATCGGAGCGATAGAGCACGCTTTTTGCGGTGGGAACGATCGCGTACACGACGTTGGGATGATGTGCGGAAAGCGAGACGCCAACACGATTGATGATTCCGCCCGGCAGGCCGTTGTGCAGATTCGGATCGGTCAACCCTTTCCACGTGCGTCCGCCGTCGGTCGATTTCCACAATGCGCTTCCGGTGCCGCCGCCGCGAAACGTCCACGGCTGGCGCAAATAATCAAATGTTCCGGCAAAGGCAATCGACGGATTCGTGGGATCGAAGATGACGTCGGCGCCGCCGGTCGTCGGATTGACGTACAGCGTGCGCGTCCACGTCTTTCCGCCGTCTTGCGTGCGGTAGATGCCGCGATCGCCGCCGCTGGTGAATTCCGGTCCCATTGCGGCGACGAGTGCAGTATTCGGATCGTTCGGATCAATCGCGATGCGCGCGATGTGCTCGGTATGTTGCAATCCGATCTGATGCCAAGTCGCACCGGCATCGCGCGAAACATACACGCCGTCACCGAGCGCGGCGGTATTTCGCGGAAAACCTTCGCCGGTACCGACGTAGATGGTCTTCGGATCCGACGGCGCAACGGCGACCGCGCCGATCGACGATGAACGTCCTTGATCGAAGATCGATTTGAATGTCGTTCCCGCGTCCGTCGATTTATAGAGTCCGCCCGATGAATGCCCGAGGTAGATCGTCGTAGGATCGCCGGGAACGCTCGCAACGGCATCGAGCCGTCCGCCCATAACGGCCGGGCCGACCTCGCGCCACGACAGTGCGCCGAAATCCTTCGGTGCAACGGTTGCGCGAGCGTTGACGACAGGTCCGAACGCCGCCTGTGCTCGCTGCGTCGGCTGAGGAGACGGTGTTCCCCCGGGCGGTCGCGGCGTACACGCTGCAACGATACAACATGCGGACATAACGATCCATCGAGCGTTCAATCAACGTCCTCCAAGTGGTAAGCGCCTTTCGCGGCAGGGTAAGGTATTGCCGCTATGACTATTTTGTTGGAAATGCCGCGCCCTGATCCCGGCCCGGTCTCGCCCGATCCCCCAAATCCCGCGCCCGGCGAACCGACGATTCCTGAAAACGAACCGATCGATCCGATCACCGATCCGATGGAAAGCGACGATCCCGTCTTTCCCGGTCCCGGCGCATAAATTTTTTGTCATCCTGAGCGAAGCGAAGCGGAGTCGAAGGATCGCAACGAGCTAAAGGCTTGAGGCGATCCTTCGACTGCGCTCAGGATGACACGGGGTTACGGCGTCATGGATTCCGGCATAGGGAGATCGTCGTAGCCGGCTGACTTGAGTTTCGTGTTGAGTGCGGGCAAGGTTGCGATGTACGTGTTGTACGTCTTCACATCTTGCGCAAACTCGGCGAACGTGCGCGATTCCACATCCGTGGCTGCCGGCGTTACGATTCCCGTGCCAAGGATTTGCGCGAGATCTTCGCGCACTTTGCCGGGACGTTGAATGAAATCTTCAAAGCCCTGGTAGTTCGCCGTGAGCTCGTCTTGGATATTCTGACGATTCTGTAAGGCGTCATCAATCGCGCTGATGGACGCCGTATCGTTCTTTGCTTGCGCCGCCGTCCGCGCTTTTTCGAGTGCGGCCTTTACGTCGTCGAGCGAGTTGAGCGCGACGTCGAGCGCGGAGAACTTCGCGTTCACGCGCATCGAGTAGTTATACGATTCAACGAGCTGCGCTTGCGTGAACTTGGTATCGGGATCGGCTTTTACGATAAACCGTCCACTGAACGTCTTTCCGGCCACCGTCATGCGGTAGCCGTAGCTGCCCGGCGGCACGATTGCGCCGATATCCGGCCCTTTGAAGAACTTGCCGGCGCCTTTCCATTTCACCGGACCATCGGTGCCGAAGTTCCACGTGTACTTTTGCAGGCCGGCATCGTTCGGAATTGCAGGCTTCGGTTTTGCATCCGGATCCGTCGGAGGCCCGAAGAGCGGTGCTTCCTTATTGCCCTGCACGGTTCGGATTACGCGACCGTGATCGTCGAGAATCTGCAGCACCGGCGGCTTGGGTCCCGGCTTGGGCTGATAGTAGTAGAACGTCGCACCGTAGTCGGGATTTTGGCCGGCATAGTCCGTGTAGATGCCTTCATCGTCAGCATGGATGTTATAGAGATACGCCGTGCGTGGTGATACGACGAACGGCGCATCGGGTTTGGCGCACGCCATCGTTTGCAACGGACGCAGATCGTCCATGACGTAGAGCGCGCGTCCGTGCGTGGCGATAACCATATCATCCCATTGTGGTTGATACCGGATGTCACGAACCGCGACGGTCGGCAAGTTGTTCTTGAAATCGTGCCAGCTCGCGCCGTTGTCGCACGAGATGTACATGCCGGTTTCCGTTCCGGCGTAGACGATATTCGGATTGTGCAGGTCTTGCCGGACGGAGCGCGCGTACCACGCGTCGCTCGGCATGTGCGTTCCCATATCGGTCCACGTTTTGCCGAAGTTGTTCGATACGAGCAGATACGGCTTATAGTCGCCCATGAGATGGCGATCGATGCTCACATAGACTGTTCCATCGTGAATCATCGACGGCGCGACGGTTTCCACCGCGCCGTGATCCGGGACGCTCTTGGGGGTGACGTTGTGCCAGTGTTTCCCACCGTCGACGGTGTATTGCACTTGGCCGTCGTCGGTACCGGCCCAGATCTCACCCTCATGAAGCGACGAGGCTTCGATGTCCACAATCGTGTTGTAGTTTTCGGCGCTGGAGACGTCGTGCGTGATCGGACCGCCCGGCGGTGCCTGATGCTCCTTTTCGTTGAGCGTCAGATCGGGGCTGATCCGCGTCCAGTGCATTCCGCGATCGCTCGTTTGGAAGACGACGTTGCCGCCGACCCATGCGATGTGGCCGTTCCACGGCGCGAACGCGATCGGTGAATCCCAATTGAAGCGATACTTCGCTTTGCGCAAGTCGAACTGATGCCCGGTAAGCGCCACGTACGGCTGCGCGCCTAGCGCATCGCGCGTCGCTTTGTCGTAAACAAGCACCGCCGCGCCTTGTGCGTCGGACCACATGATATTAGTATCGAGCGGGTCGGGGACGGCCCATTCGCCGTCGCCGCCGTTGACGTTGATCCAATTCTTGTTCAAAACGCCTGACGGATCCGTGGATTGCGACGGACCGCACCACGCGTTGTTATCTTGCCAGCCGCCGCAAACCCAGTATGGATTGCCGGTCATCGCAACGCCGACGTGATAGACTTCGCCGACGGGAAGATTGCGCGCAAAGTACCACGTCTGTCCCCCATTGAGCGTGTGCGTAACGCCGCCGTCTTGCGCCACCGCCATACGTTTGGGATCGTTCGGCGCGATCCAGAGATCGTGCAGGTCGCCGTGCGGCAGACTAAAGACCGGGCGCCATGTTTTTCCACCGTCGTGCGACGTGACGAGCAACATCGACACACCGAAGACGTGATTTGGATCGTTCGGGTCGACGGTAATGTGCGAGAAGTAGAACGGACGCTGATCGACCATCGTCTCGCTGCTCACCATCGTCCAGTTGTTGCCCCCGTCGTCGGAGCGCCAGAGAATGCCCTTGTTCGATTCGATGAGCGCATAGACACGATTGGCATCGCTCGGCGCGATCGCAAGACCGATGCGTCCCGTCGTACCGTCAGGCAACCCGTGTCCCGTCAAACGCGTCCACGTCTTGCCGCCGTCGGTCGATTTATAGAGGCCGTCATCGGTACCGCCGCTGGCCGTCGTCCACGGCTTGCGTTCGAAGTGCCACATGCCGGCAAAGATCACGCTGGGATTCTTCGCGTTCATCGCGAGATCGGAGGCGCCGCTGCGATCGCTCAGATACAGCGTCTTGGTCCACGTCTTTCCGCCGTCATCGGTCACAAAGACACCGCGGTCCTCACTCGGCGCGAAGACGTCGCCAAGCGCAGCAACGATCACGTGGTTCGAGTTGTGCGGATCGATGAGTACGCGGGTGATGGAACGCGTTTTCTGCAGGCCCATCAGGTTCCACGTTTTGCCGCCGTCCGTCGACTTGTAGATGCCTGCGCCCGGGATCACGTCGTTACGAGGATTACCTTCACCGGTTGCGACCCACACCGTCTGGTCGTTGTTCGGGTCGATCACCACGTCGCCGATCGATGCGACTGGTTCTTTGTCGAAGACCGGCTGCCAGGTGATGCCGCCGTCGGTCGTCTTCCAGACGCCGCCTCCCGCCGCGCCGACATAATAAAGGTTCGGATCCTTCGCGCTGCCGGCGACGTTCGAGGTACGTCCACCGGGTAACGCCGGTCCTATTTCGCGCCACGTCATGTCTTGGTAGACCGGTTTCGCGGTCGGCGTCGGCGATGGCGAGGCCGACGGCGACGCAGAAGGCGACGGCGCGACGGCTAACGCCACGGCAAAGAGAAAAGGAATCAACGATGCCCCTCCGATATGGACTTGCGCGCAACGCACAAGTCCTGGCAGCAAATTGACTTCAACTATAGGGCAGCCGGTGTCAAAAAATCTTCAGAGCGTATGGAATCGCCGTGTCTCGATCGATTTTTGGGCGTTTGCTATAGCGTCTGTACTCGTCATAGGTTTCGCGCTGCGCGCCTGGCGCCTGGGCTCGTTGCCGCCGGCACTGCATCCCGATGAGATGGCGGGACTCGTCGGCGTACTCGACGAGTTGCATCATCGCGCACCGCTGCGTCCGTTTTTCGACTACCGCATCTTCTACTTGCCGCTCACCGGCATCGGCGAATATCTCTCCTCGCTCTTCTTCGGATACAATGCCGCGGCGTATCGCTTCCCATCGCTGCTCTACGGACTCCTCACGATCGTTTGCACGATCGGCCTGACCTATCGCCTGACAAAGGATCGCCTCTCCGCACTCTGCGCCGGTACCGTCTCCGCAATTCTGCCGTGGGAGATCACGGTCTCGCGCGTTGCATGGGAAAACGCGTCGATGCTGCCGTTTCTTCTCGGCGGTCTGTGGGCGCTGCGCGCCGGTATCGAGGAACGCAGCGTGGGGTGTCTCGCGCTTGCCGGAGTGCTGCTCGGCATCGACGCGTATTCGTATCGCGCAGCGCTTCCGGTTGCGATCGTTCTCGCGGGGACGTTGGTTTTAGTCGACCTGCGACGCAGCGCGCGCGCCCTTCCCGGCATGGCGCTCGGTGTGCTGCTCTTCGCGCTGGTCGTCGCGCCGCTCGTAATCAGCGTGGCGCGCGATCCCGCCTTCTTCTGGCGCGACCTCTACATCTCGACGTTTCGCAATGGCGTAAATGCTCTGAGCCTCGCACGTTTCGAATCGAATTACCTCGCGCATTTCGATCCGATCTCCCTGTTCTTTCGCGGAGACGGCAACCCGCAGCACGGACCGGTCTACGGCGTCCTCTATCTTTGGATGCTGCCGATGATGGCGGTCGGGCTTTTCGGCGCGTTCCGCCTAGGCGGAGCGGGCGTGGGCACACTGATGCTGGTGTGGCTGTTGCTGTATCCGCTGGGCGGAGCGCTCACGAACGATGGCGTGCCGCATTTTCTACGAACGCTCGCCGGTGCACCGCTTGCAGCGATTCTGAGCGGGATCGGTCTTGCGGTCTTCTGGCGATGGATCGAACCCTTCCGATATGCCCGCCTAGCGGCAGCGCTTTTCGGCGTACTCGTGCTCGTCGCGCTCAGTCAATTTTGCCAAGCGTATTTCATCGACTATTTGCCGTCTGCGGCAGATGCGTACCAATACGAGAACCGCGATCTCTTTTTGTCGGTTCGCGCGCACGCTAGACAGGTGCGCCGCATCTGCTTTGCCGGCCTCAACGACATGAACTCGCTAACGCTCTTCGCCTACTACTTGCGCGATCTGAAGATACCGCTTCGCGAACGTCTCGATCCGGAGTGCTCCGACTCGCACACGCTCGTCGTAACGCACGATCCGTCGATTGTTCCGGCGGGTGCCCGCTTGGTGTCTACAGCGCAAGCGTTTGACGGAACGACGAAATACCGCATCTATATGAAGTAAAGGCACTTGCGCCTAGCAAGCGTAAGTGTTGAGCGACTCGTTCACAAGGAGGCAGTCCGTGAACCGTAAGGACGCTCTACACCATCTCGTCACACTCCCCGCGCTTGCGGGATTTCTCGGTACGGCAACGGCGATCGCGCAGGCCAAGGGCACGAAATCGCAATTCAAATATCAAGACAACCCTAACGGCAATCAAAGGTGCGCGGATTGCTCGCTGTTCATGCCCGGCAAGAGCGCGTCCGCAAACGGTGAGTGTAAGGTCGTCGATGGATCGATCAGTCCGAGCGGTTGGTGCACGGCGTTTTCACCGAAATCGTAAACGGAAGACATCACCGTGGCACGCATAGCCGGCGTTGCAACGGCCGTTCCGCCGTACGTCCTCGAACAAGACGATATTAGCGCGCGTCTGCACGCGCAATTCAGCGAATCCGCAATCGTCTCGCGCCTTCTTCCCGTGTTTGGAAATACGGGCATACATCGCCGGTATTCATGCGTACCGGTGCAATGGTATTACGATACGCACGGTTGGCGCGAGCGTAACGAAATCTACCTCCAGTACGCGCAACAATTGCTGGAAGAGGCGGCGCGCGACGCACTCGCTCGTGCCGGACGCGCCAGCGAAGACGTCGATGCGATCGTCGTCGTATCGACCACCGGCATCGCCACACCGAGCCTCGATGCGCTCCTCATGAACCGCATGGCGTTCAAGCGAACCGTACGACGCCTTCCGATTTTCGGTCTGGGTTGCGTCGGCGGCGCGGTCGGCATTGCACGCGCGGCGACGTTCGCCGATGCGCATCCCGGCTCGACGGTACTGCTTCTCGTCGTCGAACTTTGCGCGCTGTGGTTCCGGCGCGACGAACTGACCAAGAGCAACATCGTTGCGACCGCACTTTTCGGAGACGGTGCTGCCGCCGTCGTTTTCACGAGCGACGGTGAGGGCCCGCGTGTAACCGCGAGCGGTGAATACACCTTTGCGTCGACACTTGACGTTATGGGATGGGAGGTTGCGGAAGACGGACTCTCCGCGGTCTTCTCGCGTGACATTCCGCAACTCGTAGAAACCGAGTTGCGCGACGTCATCGACGCGTATCTGTCGGAATCCGGATTGACGCGCGATGACATCGATCACTTCTTATCGCATCCCGGCGGCACGAAAGTCCTCGATGCTCTCGAGCACGCGTTCGGTCAAAAAGATGGCGCGCTCGCCGACTCTCGCGCAATTCTGGCGGAGTACGGAAACATGTCGTCGGTCACGCTGCTGTTCGTGCTGGAACGCGCGCTCGCGCGCGGCGCACTCGCTTCAAACGGCTGGCGACGCGCGCTCTTGACGGCAATGGGGCCGGGATTCAGCGCCGCATTCGTCACGCTCGAACCGTGAGCGTCCTCTACGTCGTTATCGCGGTTGTCGCACTACAACGCATCGGCGAGCTCATCTACGCGGAGCGCAATACGCGCCGGCTGCGAAAACGTGGCGCGTTCGAAGTCGCCGCATGGCAACATCCGCTGTTCGTCGCGCTCCACGCCTCGTGGCTGCTCTCACTCATCGTGTTCATACCGGCGGCGCAGGTTCCGAACTGGTGGCTGCTGTGCGCGTTCTTCGCCTTGCAGTTCGCGCGACTGTGGGTCCTCGCTTCGCTCGGACCGTACTGGACGACGCGCATCATGACGCTCCCCGGCGCGCCGCTGGTTCGCCGCGGCCCGTATCGGTTCATGAAGCACCCGAATTACGCGATCGTTGCGCTCGAAATCGCGCTTCTGCCCCTGGCGTTCGGCGCGTGGGTGATCGCAGTCATCTTTACCATCGCAAACGCGGGACTAACCACAATAAGAATAGGGTCGGAAGATGACGCTCTTATGACAAGAAAGTAGTCCAAAGGCACTACTTGTGCATTTTTACGTCAAAGAATGTTTACACAGGCTGCCAGGCTGCACTACCTTTAGCCAATAATTTTAGCCTTAAGGTGTCGTCAACTTGAGTCAAGATTCCGTCGTCCTGATCGTCGATGATAACGGCGCGAACCGCGCCGTGTACGAGCGCGTGGTGCGGGAAGTACCAGGAGCGGCTCCCCTCTATTTCACCGATCCTGAAGCGGCGTTGGCATGGGTGACGGAGCACCGGCCCTTGATTGCGGTGCTCGACTACAAAATGCCGAAAATGGACGGCTTGGAGCTCATACGCCGTATGCGAGCGATTCCGAATCGCCGCAGCGTTCCCGTCGTCATGCTCACCGGCGTCGACGACGCAGGTTTGACGGCTGAGGCGCAGCGCCTCGGCGTCATCGAACATCTCACAAAACCCGTCGACCGGCGCAAACTCCAGCAGCACATTTCACATGCGCTCAAGACGAGGGAGGCGCAGCAATCGTCGCCTTAGGAAACGGCAGGTAGCAGAACTCATGGGTGTGGGCTTCTTCCGCAGCGTTCGACCGCAGATCGTCGCTCTGGGTATCGTACCCCTTGTATTACTCATTGCGCTGACCGTCGCGACGTCATGGCTCTATCGCGCGGCTGAAGCGAGCACGAACGAAGCGATCCATACGACGACGATCACGGAAATCACGCGCGCGCTGTCGTCGCTGGAAGTTACGGCAGACGGCCACGCCGGCGCGTACATCGTCGCGGGCGAGAAGGCTGCGCGCGTTCGTTTCTACGATACGGTTCGCCAGCTTCATGCAACAAGCGCCGAGCTCGAGCGCGCTGCCGTCACCGCGACCGAGAAGCGTCATGCCGAAACGATCGTAACGCACCTCAACGAGCGGCTCGATATCCTGCGACGCAGCGTCGAATACGTCGACGCGGGGGATAAGAAACAAGCCATCCTCACGCTCTCGGGAAAGAACAGCGACGCCCCGTTCCTCGCCTTTCACAAGGCGATCGAAGACTTCGCAAAATACGAACGTTCGCGCGAGATCGAATCGGCGCAACGTTTCCTCGCGTTACTTCAAATCGCTTACCGCTCCGTATTCGTCTTCACTATCCTCGCATGCATTATCACGCTTGCGCTCACCGCCGGCCTGGGATTGCGACTGACGCGGCGGATGAACTACGTCGTTCAACGCGCGGGCAGCTACGCGGAGAGCGGCATGACGCTGCCGCCCGTCGACGGCGACGACGAAATCGCAACGATCGACCGCGCGTTCTCGAATCTGATCGAAGCCGTCGAGCGCCGCGAGTCCTTGCTCAAACGCTATCAATTACTCGCCGAGACGGCCGACGATGCCATCTTGTTCGTGGACGATCGCACCGACCGCATCGTGGATTGCAATTCTGCAGCCGCGCGGATGTTCGGATATCTGCGGGAAGAATTGATCGGGATTCCGGCTTCGACGATTCGCGGGCCGCGTCCGATTCTGTACGGCGAGGGCGCCGGCACGCGCAGCGACGGCACGAAGATTCCGATCGAAGTGCGCACCGCGCTGTCTAAAGGCAACGTCGCAACGATGCACATCGCGATCGTTCGCGACATCACCGAACGCCGCCACACCGAAGTCGCGCTGCGCAATGCGCTTGCACAAGCCGTCGAGGCGTCGCGGATGAAGTCGGAATTCGTCTCGACGATGAGCCATGAAATCCGCACGCCGATGAACGCGGTAATCGGCATGAGCGAATTGCTCCTCGAAACGCCGCTTACGCCAGAACAAGAAGAGTACGTTCGCGTGCTGCGTTCTTCCGGTCAATCGCTGCTGAGCGTCATCAACGACATACTCGATTTTTCGAAAATCGAAGCCGGACGGATGGAGCTCTCGTACGAAGATTTCTCGTTGCTTTCCGTGGTCGAAGATTCGGCTTGGATTGCGGCGAACGCGGCGCGCCAAAAGCAGATCGAGCTGATGATGTTCGTCGATCCGAACATTCCCGATCCGCTGCTCGGCGATCGCGATCGGATTCGTCAGATCCTCGTCAATCTCGTCTCCAACGCCGTGAAGTTTACCGAGCACGGATTCGTATCGGTCATCGCCGAGCTCGAGGAGTTACGCAACTCGTTCGCAGTTATTCGTGTAGCGGTTCAGGATACCGGAATCGGCATGAACGAAGAGCAGATTCAAAAGCTGTTCACGGCATTCCAACAAGCGGACGGGTCGACGACGCGACGCTTCGGCGGCACCGGTCTGGGTCTTGCGATTTCGCAACGGCTTGCGCGGTTGATGGATACGGAGATCCAAGTCGAGAGCACGCCCGGTCAAGGATCGCGCTTCTATTTCACCGTCGCGCTGCGAGTCGGCCAGGGCGATCGGCGGCCGCATCGCGGAACGCCGCCCGAAATGCGTGTGCTCGCCGTCGATGACGATCCGAACGCAAGAACCATCTTTGGCCGCTATCTCCAGTCGTGGAAGATCGATCATCAGTGTGTTCCCGGTCGGGCACAGGCGCTGGAAGAGGTGCGCAACGCGCAACGCGACGGCCGTCCGTACACGGCTGCACTGATCGATCTTCGACTCGGCGCAGACGACGGGTTCGCCCTCGCGAACCAACTTCGCACCGTCGCGGAGACGCCGATGGATTTCGTGATGATCACGGCGCACGACGCCGTCGATCAAGGCACGCGCGCCATCGAGGGCGGTTTCGCGGCGTATCTCCTCAAGCCCGTGCGGCAATCTCAGCTCTACGATGTCCTCGTTCGGATTGCATCGGGAGCCGCCCCGGAGACCAATGTGACCATTCAACACTCACCGGCCAATGGCGGTGTTTCACGCGCTCGAATCCTCGTAGTTGAAGACAACGAAGTCAATCAAAAACTCACCGTACGTCAACTGCGTCTCTTTGGATACGAAAACGTCACCGTCGCCGGCGACGGCCTCGAAGCGCTTGAGGTACTCGCGCACGAAGCGTTCGATCTGATCCTCATGGACGTGCACATGCCGAATTTGGACGGTTTGCAGACGACGCGGCGCATCCGCCGCCATGACGCGGGCGAGCGACGCATTCCGATCATCGCAATGACGGCAAACGCACTCGCGGACGACGTCGAGGAGTGTTTGGCCGCCGGCATGGACGACCACATCGGCAAACCGGTTTCGATTGCGGTGTTGCGTGAAAAGATCGCGCGTTGGATCGCTGGGGGCAAGGAGCAGAAACTTTCCCCGGTGATCGACCGGGAGCGGCTCGACGATCTCTTCGGTAACGACAACGAAGCGATCCGCGACGTGCTGCAGCTCGCGGTCACATCGCTCGGCGAAACGTTGCGCCGGCTGGAAGAATCGGCTGGCGCGGACGCGCTAGGATTGCTGCACGACATGAAAGGCGCCGCAGCGAACGTGGGCGCGTCGGAACTCAGTGAGTCGGCAAAACTCGTCGAGGCAGCGTATAAGAATGGTGCGTCGCCGGCGCCCGAATACATCGATCGTCTTCGAGAAGCGTACGCGCGCTTCAGCGATGCTGTCGCGAAAATCGAGGCGCAAGCATGACCGGCTCGCTACTGCTCATCGACGACTCCGACGTCAATCTTGCAATCTACCGCGGCGCCCTCGCCGCACTGCCGGATGCAAAGCTCGAACTGACCGTCTCCCCGCACGCCGCACTGGAAACGCTCAAATACGACCGTTTCGATGTGATCGTCGTCGACTATCACATGCCGTCGATGAACGGCCTCACCTTCATCAAACACGCGCGTGAGTTGAACGTCGAATCGCTTATCGTGATGGTCACCGCGGAAACCGACCGCGACATTCGCCATCGTGCGCTCGAACTCGGCGCGTCGGATTTTCTCACCAAACCGATCGATCGGATCGAATTCGTCGCGCGCGTGCGTAACATGCTGGCGCTCTCCTCCTCTCGCCGTCACTTGGCCGACCACGCCGAGTGGTTACGAGAGGAAGTCGATCGCGCAACACGCGCCCTCCGCGATCGCGAGATTGAAACAATCGTTCGCTTGACACGCGCGGCGGAGTTCCGCGATTCGGTTACCGGTATGCACGTGGTGCGCGTGGGCGAAATGTGCGCGGCACTCGCGCGAACGATCGGTGTGGCGGAAGAGGAATGCGAAACGCTCCGTCTCGCCGCGCCGATGCACGATATCGGTAAGGTGGCAACCCCCGATCAGATCCTCCTCAAGCCTGGTCCGCTCACGCCCGAAGAGTTCGCAATCATGAAGGACCACACGATCGCCGGGCACTCGATCCTATCGGGAAGCACGTCGCCGATGCTGCAGCGGGCAGCGGAGATCGCGCTAACTCACCACGAGCGCTGGGACGGAAGCGGATACCCGAATGCGCTGCGCGGAACGGAGATCCCGCTCTCCGGGCGGCTGTGCAGCGCGGTCGACGTTTTCGACGCCTTGACGTCGGTGCGTCCGTACAAATCCGCATGGTCGATTGAGGACGCGATGCGCGAACTCAATGCGAAGTCCGGCTCGCAATTTGACCCGGACGTCATTGCGATCTTCCACGACACACTCGACGAGATCACCGACATCCGCCACCGTTTCAGCGACGACATGGAAAAGGTACCCAAACCGTAAAAACTCCAGAGATGGACCTTCTCATCTCGCTCGTCTTCGCAGTGGTGGCTCCGGCGGCTCTGGCCACGGCGGCGCCGGCTCCTGCCGCATCCGCCGCACCGCTTCCAACGTTCGCGGGCGTCACCCTGGGCGAGCCGGCCGCACAGCTCGTCGCGCAGCGCGGTGAGCCGATGATGGCGCCGACAAGCGGAGAGAACGGAATGTGGTTCTACTTCTCACCGGGCGGAGGGTCGATGGAACTCATCGGCATTCGGCGCGGGTACGTTTCCGGTGTGTCGGTTGCCGGCAATAAAGCGGATGCATCGGTTCGCGAGGACATCTCGATGGACGGCGTGCACCTCGGCGGACCGTTTTCGGAAGTGCCATCCGATGCAGCGACCGGCGCAGTTATAACGGTCGACGGAATCGATTACACGTTCAAGCCGAGCAACGATCGAAAGACGGTCGTTTCGGTCGCGGCGCACCTGCCGGCGGAGACGATCGCGAAGTTACCGGCCGTCACGCATATGCCGTTGTTACACGACGGCTCATCGCTGCGAGAAGCCGTCGTGGTCCGCGTACGCAACGCACAGCTTTCAAACGCGTTCGAAGATGGTTACATGACCGGTCACGATTCGTGCGTGCCGGGAAAGTGGAAACTCCTGAAACGCTCGCACATCCATGCGAACAAAAAAAGCTACGACGTCGTCAATGTGGGATGCGACGACAGCAACGACACAAAAACTGTTTACTTCGACGTGACCGGCATTCCGCCGGCGCCATAAGTTGCGCGCTACGTTGAAAATGAACCGGGCACGTCGGGCGGCAAACACAGTTCCTTTGGGTCCACCAGTTGAACTTTATAGGTAAGACCGGCCTTAAGACCGCTAATCGCGCTCGTATAGTACGTGAACGTGTAACCCGACGGCGGAGGCGTTGAACCAGGAGGCGGCGCTGCAGTGTTCAGCACGAGATTTTGCCCTTGTATCGTCGAGCCGTCGCTCGCTATGAGGTACACGTAATAGTCGGGGATCGTTGCGTCGACCGCATTCGTCGTATCATAGATGCCGAACCAAATGTTCGTTGCACTGAGCGGCACGTTCGACGAACCGTATGCGGGATAGACTAAATCGAGCGGCGGCGCGGGTGGAACGCAGATAAACGTGGAGACGGATAACGTACCACTAGCGCCGGTTGCATCGCTGACTTTGACGGTCGTAGAGCCGCCTGCGAGCTGCGTCACGGTGAAAGCATTCGAGGAAGTCGCAGTAACGCGTACGATCGACGGGTCAGCGATCGAAAATGAAAGCGGTCCCATCGCTGACCCAACGGAAACCGACGCTTGCTGCACGCCGCCTGAAAAGTTCAGGCTCGATGGACTGAGCGTAAGCGATGCGGCTTGCGGCGTCGTCGCGCCGGGGGACGGCGTCGTACTGCCGGCGCGACCACCGCAATCTGCGAGCAGAAGGATGGCCAGTAAAGGCGACGCGTGAACAGCTTTCAAGCTCACATCGCTAGTTTAAAAGAAAGAATCCCAGCTTGCTAGAGCTGGGATTCGATCCTTCGACTGCGCTGCGCTTCGCTCAGGATGACACGGCTAGGCGACTTCGAAGAGGCCGGCGGCGCCCATGCCGCCGCCGATGCACATCGTGACGACGACGTATTTTAGGCCGCGGCGTTTGCCCTCGATGAGGGCGTGCATGGTCATGCGGGCGCCGCTCATACCGTACGGATGACCGATTGAGATCGCGCCGCCGTCGACGTTGAAGCGGTCGTTCGGAATGCCAAGCGTATCGCGGCAGTATACGGTTTGCACCGCAAACGCTTCGTTGAGTTCCCACAAACCGATGTCGTCGATCTTGAGGCCGAATTGTTTGAGGAGTTTCGGCACGGCGAAAACGGGACCGATGCCCATCTCGCCCGGCTCGCATCCGGCAACCGCGAAACCGCGATAGAATCCAAGCGGCTGGAGGTTGCGTTGTTCCGCGAGCTTCGCGTCCATCAGAACGACCGCGGCGGCGCCGTCCGAGAGTTGCGATGAGTTACCGGCGGTGATCGACGTGTCTTTGATTCCCGGAACCGCACCCTTGAGTTGCGCGAGCCCTTCGAGCGTCGTGTCGGCGCGATTGCCTTCGTCTTTCTTGAGGACGACGTGCTGTTCGCTCACCGCACCCGTCTCTTTGTCTTGCACGAACTTCCACGACGGAAGCTCGACGATCTCGGCATCGAAACGTCCGGCTTGTTGCGCCGCGGCCGTGCGCTGCTGGCTTTGCAACGCGTACTCGTCTTGCACCTCACGCGAAACGTTGTACTTCTTGGCGACGTTGTCGGCCGTGTAGAGCATCGGCATGTAGACATCGGGCGTGTGGCGCAGCAGCCACTCTTCCGTGTAGTACTTCATGTTGAGATCGTTCTGCACCATCGAGATCGACTCGACACCGCCGCCGACTACGACGTCGGCGTTATCGACGATCACGCGCTTTGCAGCAGCAGCAATTGCATCGAGTCCCGATGCGCAATAGCGGCTAACCGTTTGTCCCGCAACCGTCACCGGACATCCGGCACGTAATGCAGCGGTGCGGCCGATGTTGTTTCCCGTCGCGCCTTCGGGCAGACCGGAACCGATCACCACGTCCTCAACTTCGGCTGGATCGACTCCCGCGCGCTTGAGCGCTTCGGCAACGACGTGTCCCGCCAGTGTCGCACCCGGAGTTTGATTGAACGCACCGCGGAACGCGCGACCGATCGGCGTTCTCGCGGCGGAGACGATGACCGCCTCACGCATGGACTAATTCTCCCTTTTTATACTCAGCAAACGTACCGCCGCGTTCGGCGATCTCTTTCAGTAGCGGTGCCGGCTCCCATCCGAACTCGCGCACGCGATCGTAAACGTGTTTCACGCCGACTTCATCCGCGTACCACATCGGACCGCCGTGATGCGGCGGAAAACCGTAGCCGTAGACATAGACGATGTCGATGTCGCCGGGACGCAGCGCAACGCCCTCTTCGAGCAAATACGCACCGCGGTTGATCAGCGCGAACGTCAGACGATCGAGAATCTCTCGATCGGAAACCTCGCGCGGCGCGATGCGCGCTTTTTCTGCTTCCTCTTTGAACAGCGCTTCGATTTCCGGATCGGGAATCGGCTCGCGGCCCTTGCCGACGTTCTTATCGTACTTGAAGTACCCAGCCATGGTTTTCTGGCCGAGGCGTTTCATCTCGACGAGACGATCGATGACGTTCGTACGGCCTTTCGCGATATCGGGACGCGCCTTAGCAATGTGCCAGGCGACATCGATACCGGAGAGATCGCCCATTGCAAAGGGACCCATCGGAAAGCCGAACTTCTTGGCAACCGCATCGATACGCGAAGGCGACACGCCCTCTTCGGCGAGGTCGCCCGCAGCTCGCGCATAGTCGAACACCATGCGATTACCGATGAAGCCGAACGCGTTTGCGGACAGCACTGCGGTCTTCTTGAGCGTCTTGCCCAGTTTGAACGCGGTTGCAATCGTTTCGGGAGACGTTTCCTTACCGCGCACGATTTCGAGCAGCGGCATGATGTTCGCCGGAACGAAGAAATGCAGGCCGACGAACTTATCGGGACGCTTCGTTACCGACGCCATTTCGTCGATATCGAGCGTCGAAGTGTTCGAAGCGAGAATGCCTTCCGGTTTGACGATCGCGTCGAGCTTCTTGAAGACGTCTTTCTTGACGTCCATGTTCTCGAAGACGGCTTCGACCACGACGTCGGCGTCGGCGAGTTCGCTGAAGTCATCCGTGAATTGGATCGACTGACCGAGCTTCCACGCTTCTTCTTGCGTCATGCGGCCCTTTTGGACCTGATACATGAACATGCCGAAGACGGTCTGTTTCGCTTTGTCGACCGCTTCTTCGTTCGAGTCGATCACGGCGACGGGAATGCCGGCTTGCGCGAAGGTAATCGCGATGCCGGTGCCCATCGTGCCCGCGCCGATGACGCCGGCCTTCTTGATCTCGAGCGGTTGCGCCGCGGGAAGATCGGAAATCTTCGAGAGTTCGCGTTCAGCAAAGAACACGTGACGCAGCGCAAACGAGGGCTTCGAACGCGCGAGCTCTTCGAACAGCCGTGCTTCACGCGCGATGCCGAATGCGAACGGCAGCTCGAACGCGGCTTCAACCGCGTCGATGAGCTTGTGCGCGGCAAGACCGCCGTTATCTTCCGGCGGCACCATCTTGTGCGCTTGCGAAACGACGAACGGTTCCGCCTGCGGCGTAATGCCCTTGCCGAGTTCCACGCGGCGATTAGAGATACGGCGCTTGGGCGGATTGCTTTGCGCGAGTTTCACGGCCGCATCAAGGACGTTACCCTCGATAACCTCGTCGATGATGCCCTTTTCTTTTGCCTCGTCCATTTTGACGTTGCGGCCCTTGAGCATGATGTCGAGCGCATCTTGCGCGCCAATCAATCGCGGAAGCCGCTGCGTCCCGCCGGCGCCCGGCAGCAAACCGAGCTTGATCTCCGGCAAACCGACGCGAGCGTTCTTGTCCGCAACGCGATAGTCGCACGCGAGCGAAAGTTCGAGACCGCCGCCCAGCGCGTTCTTTTCAATCGCCGCAACGAAAATTTTCTCGCTGCGTTCGACGGCGGCGATAACGTCGCGAATCGTTCGCGTCTCCGGCGTCGGCTCGACCGAGAAGTCGTTGATATCCGCGCCGGCCGAGAAGATACCGCTTGCACCGGTGAAAACGACGGCCTTGACGTTCGGATCGGCCGACGCGGCTTCCACGATCGGAAGCAGTTCGCCTGAGAGGGCAAACGAGAGTGAGTTGACGGGCGGATTATCAAGGGTGATAACCCGCACACCGTCTCTGTCTTGCGTTCGAATAAAACCCATAGTGTTTATGCAGTCACCGTCATCTTGCGATCGAGTTCGAATGCTTCTTCCGCAAGCGTCATGACATCGCCGGAACCGTCGATGATCTGACGCTTGTACCACGCGCCCTGCGAGAGGACGTGCGATGCGTAGAATTTCGTCGTCGTGATTTTCGCGGCGTAGAACGGGTCGGCGTCTCCCGACGCGATCTTCTCGGCCGCGATCTTCGCGGCGCGCGCCATCTGCCAGCCGCCCGCGGTGATGCCCCACAGCTTGAGATAGGGAACCGAGCACGCAAACGCTTTGCGCAGATCGCCCATCGCATTCATGCCGATCCACTGCGAGACTTCGGCAAGCGTTGCGATCGATTTAAGCAGCGCTTCGCCGATCGCTTTCACGTCGGCGTTATCGTGCGCCGCCGCTTCCTTCGCGAACTTCTCCATCTCTTTGATCACGGCCGTCGCGCCCGCGCCCATGTCGCGAATCAGCTTGCGGCCAACGAGGTCGAGCGCCTGAATGCCGGTCGTGCCTTCGTAGATCGTCGTGATGCGCACGTCACGATACTGTTGCGCGATGCCCGTTTCTTCGACGTAACCCATGCCGCCGAAAATCTGCAACGCTACGGAGCAGAGATCAACGCCCGTCTCCGTGCACCAGCCTTTGACGACGGGAATCATCAACTCCACAAACGCCTTGTGCTTCTTACGAACGCTGTCGTCAGGGTGCTTGTGCGCGAGGTCGAGCGACGCGGCAGTCACGTACGAAAGCGCGCGCATCGCTTCGAGGTTTGCCTTCTGCCACATCAGCATACGGCGCACGTCGGGATGCTGGATGATGCGTACCGGGATCTTATCGCGCGTCGCGGCATCGGCCATCTGCACGCGCTCTTTCGCGTACTCGAGCGAATGCTGATACGCACGATCCGCAACGGCATAGCCTTGCACGCCGACCGAGAAGCGCGCGGCGTTCATCATGATGAACATGTACTCGAGGCCGCGATTCGGTTCGCCGACGAGATAGCCGACGGCGCCTTTGCCCTTCTCGCCGAACTTCATCGTGCACGTCGGATTGCCGTTGATGCCGAGCTTGTGCTCGATACCGGCGCAAATCACGTCGTTGGGTTCGGTGATCTTCCCGTTATCGTCGACGAGCATCTTCGGAACGATGAAGAGCGAGATGCCCTTGACACCTTCGGGCGCATCGGGGAGACGCGCGAGCACGAGGTGCACGATGTTCTCCGCCATGTCGTGCTCACCGAACGTGATGAAGATTTTTTCGCCGGTAAGCAGATAGTGGTCGCCGCTGGGAACGGCCTTCGTGCGCACTTGCGCGAGATCGGAACCGGCTTGCGGTTCGGTGAGATTCATCGTGCCCGTCCACTTGCCGGAGACGAGATTGGGAATCCACTTTTTCTTCTGTTCGTCGCTGCCGACGAGCTCGATCGCTTCGATCGCGCCTTGATTGAGCAGCGGACCGTTGGCAAAGCCGATGTTCGCGGCGTTCCACATCTCGAGCGTCGGGCCGAGCAACAGTTGCGGCAATCCTTGACCGCCGAATTCCGCGGGAACCGGCAGACCGATCCAGCCTGCGTCCGCAAACTTTTTATACGCTTCTTTGAAGCCTTTCGGGGTCGTCACCTTACCGTCGACGAACGTGCAGCCTTCTTTATCCGCTACGCGATTGAGTGGATCGAGAACGCCGGTCGCAAACGTGCCGGCTTCATCGAGAATCGATTCCCACACGTCTGCCGCATCTTCATATCCCGGCAGTTTTGCGACTTCGTCGATGCCTGCGAGTTCTTTCAGGACGAATTGCATGTCGCGCAGTGGGGCTTGGTAGGTGCTCATGCTCGTTAGTCTCTCCTCCGCAGCGCAGCTGCGGTATTCACTTTACGTAGAGTTCGCGGCGCAGCCGGGCGATAGACCCGGCAAGCGTATCGAGGTAAGGCAGCATCCCGGTTTTGATGCGTTCGAGCCGTTCACGTCCGGCGTCGGTGATGCGGTAGTAGCGACGGGACCGTTTGGTCGGGTGCTCCCACTCGCCGACGATGAATCCGCGTTCTTCCAAACGACGCAACAACGGGTAGATCGTGTTCGTATTCACGGCGAGCAGCCCGGAGCAAATCTCTTCGATCCGCGCCATGAGCCCGGAGCCATGGTCGGGCTGCAAAGCAAGCAGATGCAGGACGAGGACCGGAAACACGGTCTTCGACTTGATCGGACCCTTGACGATGCCGTCCGCAGACGCCGGCGGCGGACTTACTGCTGCCTTAGCCATGATAGATAGGATATTATTAAAACTAATAAGCCTGAGAAATTCAAGAGCCTCACCGACAAAAGGCGCAGCTCAACGGCTGGCTAGGCGGCTGCGTGGACGGTGAGGACGGGAATCGGGCTCTCGCGCACAACCTGCTCGCACGCCGAACCAAGCATGGAGCGGACGATTCCCCGGCGGCCATGGGTTCCAATTACGATCATGTCCGCGCCGATCCGCATGGCGTATCCCAAAATCTCTTGGACGACGTGGCCGCGCAAGATATGCGTTTCAATCGGCACGCCCATTTCGGCTGCGGTCTCTCGGGCAACCTCGAGTGCCGTCTCGGCCTCGCCGGCGAGTAGATCCGGCGCCATTACGGGCGCCTTCCCCAGTCCGCCCGGTGCCGTCACGTAATCGACGACGGCGACGACGTGCAGTTCGGCGGGCACGCATAATTTCGGGATGAGGCCCATCGCGGCAATGAGCGCGCGGCGCGAGATCAACGACCCGTCGGTCGCCGCGACGATCTTCATAAGTTCATCCGCTGCGGCATGGACCGAGCGTAGGAGAAGGCGTCGATACGCTGAGGAAGGCGAGTGGAAGACTTTTTCACTAACTCTTCTCGGGCGTGAGGTACCCTCGTCGCATGACAACGCACTTCTCCGTCGCCAGTCGCACGGGCGAATGCCTGCGTTGCCGGCTGCTGCTTTAACTACCCATGCTAGAATCTCCGAGGTACCATGAACGCCGTTGAATTGGACGAGAGCAGGCTCTCGAAAAACCACCGACTCGTATATGACATCGTCCAGGAGCAGGGGGTTGGACGCCACCTACCCATGGCGGAACTCTACGAACTCGCACGGACGCGGCGCCCAGGCATCGGTTTCACGACCGTCTATCGAGCACTCACTCGTCTCCGCGACATGGGACTGGTCGCCGAGATTGCACTCCCCGGCGCTGACAGCGCGTATTACGAGGCGGCTGCGCCGCCCCACGCACACTTCCGCTGCATTGCGTGCGGGAGTGTATCGGACGTTGCGTTCGCACTTCCCGAAGACGTGATCTCGGATGCGGCGCGACGACTCGGCGCCGAGATCACCGGCGGATCCGTAAGCCTGCAAGGGCGCTGCGGAAACTGCAGCACCGTCTCAGCAAACTAACTACCTTCCCTAGCCCTTCTTCATTTTGTAGCCGACGCCGTAGACCGTGAGTACATACTCCGGTTCTGCGGCGTTCGGCTCGATTTTTCTGCGTAAATTATTGATGTGGCGGTCGAGGGTGCGCTCGAAGATCGTCCCTTCGTCGTCGAGCTTGTCCAACAGCTGGGCGCGCGTGAAGACTTGGCCGGGATGCTCGGCGAGCACGGTGAGAATTCGAAACTCTGCCGGCGTCAATGAAATCGCCGAGCCGCCGATGCGAACTTCGTGCGCAGCGGGGTCGATCTCGAGTGCGCCGATTCGAATGTGGTGCCCGTTGGATTGAGCGCTCTCTGCCGCGGCAGACCGGCGCAAAACGGCGCGTACGCGAGCGACCACCTCGCGCACGGAAAACGGCTTCGTAATGTAGTCGTCTGCGCCCATTTCCAGGCCGACGATGCGATCGATCTCCTCGGTTCTGGCCGTCAACATGATGACGGGAATGCGACGCTCAGCAACGGAGCGCAAGACATCGAGGCCGTTGCCGTCGGGAAGCGTGATGTCGAGGATTGCAAGATCGGGCGGTGATGCGTGGACTTCGATGAGCGCGTCCTGCACCGTCATGCGGACGACAGCTTCAAACCCCTCGCGTTCTAGATACGCGCGGAGCACTTCACCGATCTGCGGCTCGTCGTCTACGACCAAAACACGCTTCACGCTGCAACGTACGCTCTTTCGAGATAGCCGTCCTTCGCAGCGTGTTCCCAATCGCTTCCCGGTGCACTTCTAGAATAGGAAAACCATGATTACGTCAATTCTTGTTGCTGTCGATTCATCGGACGCATCGCAGGCGGCCCTGCGACAAGCAACGGACATGGCAAAGGCGCTTTCCGCCCGGCTCGTGCTTTGTAACGTCGTGGACGTTACGAAACTGCTCGCGATCGCGGGATATGAAGCGCCCTATCCGGTCGATGCAATCGACATCATGCGAAACGATGCAAAAGCGATTCTCGGCAACGCCAGGTCGACGTGCGAAGAGTTGGGGATTTCCTCGACGGAACTGTGCACCGAAGGCGACGCCGTCGACGAGATTGTCAATGCGGCAAAGGACGAGCACGTCGATATGATCGTGCTCGGAACGCACGGCCGCCAGGGGCTCTCGCGTCTGTTCTTGGGAAGCGTGGCAGAAGGCGTGTTGCGTCGCGCAGACGTGCCGGTTCTCGTCGTGCGCGCGTAGTCCATTCGGACTATTTGAGTTCGAGCGTCGCGGTTGCGCTGCGGCCGAACTCTTCGGGTGCGTCTTCGAGATAGGCGCGAGCGCCGGGCCACCGGAAGAGGCCGGGCGTTACCGATCGCACGAGATAGTGCATATCGTAGACGCCGGGTCCTACGTGCGCTGCAAACGCTACGACGCGATCGCGATAGATTTGGCGGCCCGCGATCTCCCAATTGTCGGTCTGCGGAACGATGCTTTGAATCGACGTCGAGAACGACGCGTCAATCGCCTCGAATCCCGCCGGGAGCGGATCTTCAATCACGAGCCGGTCCACCGGATGATCGACGGCGATGCGAATGCCAACGTCAAAGACGCTGCCGGTTCGCATCGTGAGCTGCGAGGACGGAGTAGCGAGATCGATCGTCGCAAACGCACGCGGATTTCCGGGCTCGTAGAGACGCCGCGTGACGCGAAATGCGCTCAAATTGCCGGGCGATTCCGGCGGAAGCGCATACGTGTAGAGCAGCACGTAATGCATCGTGCCTTTATCGGATTGCAACACCAGCTCGTTCCCGTGCAGCGACGCTGCCGCAACGGTAAGGCTCTTTGAATCCGGCCGCGATCCAAATGATGCGGACACAATTTGCGACGCTCCATCGCGGACGGTGATGTGCATCGCGCTCGGCGGCACGCGCGCGGAATACTCCATGAGCGCCATCACGGCACTTGCCGTCGCTTCAACCGTCGGCCAACCGCAGCGGCACTTCTGCGCGATGAGCGCTCGCGCGGCGCCGTCGAGTTGGTCGAGCGGCGCACGGCGCTCGAGCAGTAAGGAGAGCATTTGCGCTTGCGCATTGGTGACTTGTCCGAGCCACGCCCAGCGCGTATTCAAATTCGCCGATGCGTAACGGCCCGTGAAGTACAGCGTTTGCTCCAGCGTTTCTGCGTAGGTCTTGCCGGTATGCTGCCATCCCGGCGTCGCGAGCATGTACCGCGCGAGGCGCAATTGATCGGCGTTATCGAGCTTGTCGCGTAACGCGTAGATGCTTTCGAGTCCGTCGCTGCGACGTTCACCGTAGTCTGCGAGCGCCCACAACATGCTCAAACGCGTCTGCGCCTTGCATACGTCGTCGCTGCACCAGCCGCCGCGCGACGGATTCGCTAATACGGCGCGAGCATACGCGGCGGCGCGTGACAGTATGCCAGAATCTACGGACACGCGGTGCGTGCGAGCAAACACAAGCGCTTGCAACGCGTACGCCGACGCCACCGCATCGGTTGCGTTTTGTCCGCTGTAATAACTGAAGCCGCCGTCGTCGCGTTGCAATTTCTCGAGCGAGGCGAGATCGCCGGCGAGCGTCTGCGCCGAGCCAGTGGCGGAAGCGATGATCACGCGCGAGGCGAGTTCATTCGTCGTCTTGAGCGGATCGGCGGCGAGCGCGCGAGATGCTTCGAGCCGTATCTGCGGCACGATCGAGTTCGCAAGCGTGATCGTTACCGTTCCGGGCTGCGTGAAGTGCACCGGTATTCGCAGTTGTTTCGATCCAGCTCCCGCGTCAACGACCGACTCGGTCGTCGCCCGGTCGCGGATGTCAAACGGAACCGAAAACGCATCGCGCGCGGAGGCCAGCGACGCATTTGCCGCAATGGTACTCGGAGCCGGCGAGCCGATCGATACAGGGAAACGGTACGCGGACATGCCTTGTGGCGTGGCAACGGTGATGTGGGCATTCGCCGGATCGCCCTGCACGAAATGCAGCGCGCCGGAGAGCTGCATCGCAAAGTTCAGGGAACCCGCGCCCCCGGTTTCATTCACGATCGCTGCGCCGAGATCGATCCGGTCGCCGGGCCGTCCAAACTGCGGCAGCAACGGATTGGCCATGAGCGGCAACTGCGTCATAAACGTTGCGTCGCTCGTAGCAAACCGCGTATTGCCGTCGCCGATCGCGACCGCCATGACGCGCCACGTCGTCAGATCGTCAGGAACCGTGAACTGCACCGAGGCGCGACCGCTCGCATCGGTTACTGCACTGCCATAGTACGCGAGCGGCAGAAAATTCGTGCGCACGCGCGTGCCCGCGGCGCCTTCCAAGAAGCCGCCGCCATAACCGAAGCCTTTCTCAACCGGTGCTTGCGGTGTTTGAAGCGTAATATCTTCGCGATTATCGGCAAAGCGCGTCGAGATCGGCTGGTTAGCAAAAACGGTTGTGACGAGATCGGGTAGACGATAGCCGGAGAGTTGGAGGATCGCGTCGTTGACCGCCATTGCAATGACCTTGCCGCGCGCGGGATGTCCGTTCTCATCGCTGAGGGTAAAGGCGATCCGTTGCGCACCGCCGGGCGCGAGTTTCCGCTGTGCCGGATCGATCCCAAGATGCAGGTACCGGTCGTGCAAGTCGATCGAGAAACCCGCCATGCCGGTTCGCGAAAGACTATCCAGCGTGCCGGGCTTCACCGATGCAAGTTTGACGCCGCGGCGCACGACAACCGCCTCGAGCGCGGCATTCGGAAACATCTCCGGCGTGACTTTGAAGGTAACGCGAGGCGCGCCCCGCACGTCGTGCAACACCGTGCGGTAGATCGTTCCGTAGCGCACAACGGCAACGTAAACGTCCGCAGTATCGAACGGCGATCCGATGAGCGCCGTTGCCGTATCACCGATCTTGTACGTCTTTTTATCGAGCGTGACGCGCACGCTCGAGCGATCGGCCATGCCGAAATCCGCCGCATTTGTTCCATATGCGAAGACTTGCAGGTCGCTCGCGCTTGCGTCACTCGCAGCACCGGCGAAATTTGCGCGAATACGATACGATCCGGCATCGCTCGGCCTGAGCGTCGCGGTGACCGGCGCATTGCCGGAGGTCACGTCCGTTCGATCGACCGTATCATAGCGGATCGATTGCTGCGCCTCTTCGCCGCCTTCTTCTGCCTGCGGCGCCGACACGTAGGTCATCTTCTGTAATTCGAGATGAACGTTGCGCCCGCTCACCGGTTTGCCGCCGGCGTCCGTCACGATCACGCGTACGGTCATCGGCGATTTCGCGCCGCTCACGGTGTCGCTCGCAAGTCCGATCGCCGCATCCAATGGCATGGCAAGAAAACTCTGCGCGTTGGAGACCGAAAGATTCGAAACGTCGGAGGCTTCGATTTCGACGGTGTAACGCAGCGGCGCGGGCAGATCCTTCGGGACGCCGACGCGCACTCCGATCACTCCCTTTTCGTCCAGCGCACGCTGCTGCTGCAACACGTCCGTGCGAATCGACGGCTGTTGTTCGGGCCAGAACCATTGTCGCCCGAACCAAAAGTCGTCCCACCCCTTCGGCGCGAGCGTCGCATAGGCACGCGTAACATACACATGCGCGTTTCCGCCGGCGAGCGGCGCGCCGAAGAGGTAACTCGCGGTTCCCGTTGCCTGGACGTTCATTCCAGGTACCGCCGACGTCTTATCGAGCGTCATGTCGAGTTTGAAGTTCGGCGGTTTGAATTCGGCGATGCGAAAATTTCCGGTAATTTTCGCGCCGCGATCCGACGTGCCGGTGATCGTGTAATAGCCGAGCGGCTGCGTTGCGGAAAAGGTGTACGGTTTCGAGAACGTCCCGTATGCATCGGTCGTCACGGTTCCAAGGCTCGTTTTTCCGCCGCTCGGATCTTGGAGCATCAGCGAATACCTCGCGTTCGTATCGGCGTGCACGACGCCACCTTGCGTGTAATACGCGATGCCGGTAAACGCGCCGCGTTCTCCCGGCTGGTATAAGTCGCGGTCGGGAAAAATCGTGCCGACGCCGTCGGGGGCGCCGCTAGCCCAACCCCACGGAACCTCGTATCGATAGATTCCGCTGTAATCCGCAACCCGCACCGCTGCGACATCGGCTCCCGACGTTGCGACAACGGCAAGCTCGGGGAGTTGATTCTGGCTTGCGTTGACATAGCAACGCTCCAGGTCGACCGTGCTCAGTTCGAATCTTCCCGCCGCGTCCGTCGTGCCGGATGCACATTGGTCGTGGGAATTCGTAGACATCCGGTAGACGGTAATGTCCGCGTTTGTGGCCGGTGAGCCGTCGTCGAGATGCTGTACCATGACCGTTCCCGACGACGGAAAGAACTGCGCGAACACGCCGAGATTCGTTAGCTGTACGGCACCGAGGATCGCATAGGTATCCGCACCGAGAACCGGCGACCAGAAGCCGTATGCCAACGCGCCGAACGGCGAATGCAAACGGTTTTGGACGTTGACGCGAACAACGCTCTGTACATTCCTTTTCGCATCGGGCAGCGATTGCGCGTCCCAGTCGGACGCGTGCGATGAGAACGTTCCGTTCATGTACGCGTTCGTAAGGAAATCCAGTGCGCTGATGCGTGCAAATGCTGCGCGGTAACTGTTTCCAGGGAGATTCGTTGCGTAGAGATTAACGTCGACGCCGGCATTCGCCGGAATCAGCGTCGAACCGTACGGCGCCCAGATACCCGGCGCAAAATCACTCGTCCGGACATCGATCGTCTTCGCGGACGGCAGCGATTGCCCGAAGACGTCTTTGACGCCCTCGCCGATCGTCACGGTATAGCGCGAATCGGGAGCAAACGCATAGGGATCGATTGCAATTGCGGAGTCACCGGAGAGAACGACCTTCGGCGACGGCGAGACCGAAGGCGCGATGGTCACATTGCCCGCGATCGTTTTTTCGTCGATCGGGTTGTTGAAAGTAATCACCGGATCGCCCTTTGCAAAACGCGATCCCGGCGATGCCGTGACGTCCGGCGAGGGTGTGGGCCACACGGTAAGTGCATCGAAGGTGCGAATGCCGCCCGTGAAACGTTTTGCCGTTGCAACGTTTCCGCGCGCCGGCTCCACGCCGGGTGCAACCGTCAAGCGGTACTCCGTCGCGCGCTTGAGGTCGCCGCGCGGAACGAGATCGTACGTCCACGTTCGCTGCGATTCGTCAAAGGCGGCTTGCGCATCGGGCGGAAGGGATGGCTGCGGCGTCGGCGTCGGTTCAAGCGTCGCATCGAGGGGAACGCTCGTACCGCCGGCATCGAGTGTCGCGTGCGCTGCGAGCGACGCAGCGTCGACCGCAGCGTTGGCCACGACGGGAATCTTCGGGCGCAGCGCGGCGGGCGTCGGCATCGACTCTCCAGCCGAAGCGACGGCTTTGGGAAGACCCGTAAACTCCAGCGGCGCGGTTTCAAATGTCCACGCGATCTCTGACGTCAGCCGGTCGCCGGCAAGATCGGCGAGTCCACTCGTCAAGGTCACGCGCACGCGCGTCGCAACGGGCAACGCTTCCTCGGCGACAAATCCAATCATGGTCGGCGTGAAAAGCACGAACCGGCCTTTGAGGGCCGGTTCGATACGCACGTGGGCGAGGACGTTCTGCGGCCCGTCGCCCTCAAGCGCCGCAAGGGGCGCGACCGGCGTTGAAAAGATGACGCGAATCTGTGCCAGCGACTGCGCGCGCGACGTTGGGGAAATCGAGGATATCCAAGCCGGGAGCGCGGGCTTTGCGACCGGCGCGACCCGCGCGAGTTTCTCCGATTGCGTTGTGGGCGCGTTCGAAGAGCACGCGGCGAACGCGAAAGCTGCCAGGGCAAGGAAACCACAGCGATTCCAGCCGCGCATGCGCTACACTACGGACTAACGACGTGCAAATCTTTTTTCGGTTGCTCACCGGCCTCTGTGCCGCCGTGTTGATCGTTGCCTACCTCGGCGGCCGCGACGTCTCGGCACTGCCGAAGCGCGCGGGCGCGGTGACGTTCGTGGATCGCAACGGCGCGACCCTGGGCACGATTCTCGGCAGCGACTCCTGGCACGCGGCGTCGGTGCCGCTCTCGCGCGTGTCGCCCCTTTTTCAGCAGGCCATCGTCGCGGCGGAGGACGCGCGATTCGCCAGGCACGGTGCCGTCGATCTTGCGGGTCTCATGCGCGCGGTGAGCGAGTTTTTCGTCTACGGTGAATTTCGCAGCGGCGGCTCGACGATCGCGATGCAACTCGCGCGACTGCTGCATCCCTCTGCGTCGACCCTGCGAGGCAAGTTGACGCAAATACTCGTCGCCGAACGCCTCGCCATGCGCTCCGAGAAACGCGACCTGCTCGAGGCCTACGTAAATCGCGTGCCGATGGGCGGCAATCTCTACGGCGTGGAGGCGGCGTCGCGGACGTATTTCGGATCGCCTGCATCCGACCTCGATCTGGCGCAAGCCGCACTGCTGGCTGCCATTCCAAACGATCCCGTCGCACTTGCGCCCGACGAACATCTCGATGCCGCACGCGCGCGTCAACGGTACGTCGTCAATCGCATGCTCGCGCTACGCGAGATCGACGCCGACGACCGCGTTCACGCGCTCGACGAGCGGCTCGCAGTTGCAGATCACGATTCGGGAATCATAGCCGCCGCGCACGCGCTGTTTTATCTCTATCCGCACGTCGAGAATCAGGGACACGTCCGCACGACGATCGATCGCGGTCTCCAGCGTTTCGTCGAAGCACAAGTACGCGAGGTGCTCGCTGCACTTGCATCGCGTCACGTCACCGATGCAGCGGTCCTCGTCGTCGACAACCATACCGGTGTCGTTCTGGCGTATGCCGGTTCTCCCGATTATTTCTCGGATTCGGCATTAGGAAGAAACGACGGCGTGCAGGCACTGCGCCAGCCCGGTTCGTCACTCAAGCCGTTCACGTACGAACTCGCGCTGGAACGGCGCACGATTCTCTCGACAACGATTCTTCCCGACGTGCCGTCGACATTTGCGATCGCCAACGGAGAACTTTACCAGCCGGCGGATTACAGCGGTACGTTCAGCGGCCCCGTGCGCGTCCGGTACGCGCTCGCGAATTCACTCAATGTCCCCGCCGTACGCGTCCTTTCTTCACTCGGACCGCAGGCGCTGCTCGAACGCTTACACGACCTTGGATTCACGCATCTCGATAAGCCCGCATCGTTCTACGGCCTCGGTTTGACGCTCGGCGGAGGCGAAGTCTCTCTTTGGGAAAACGTTCGCGCGTACGTCACGATGGCACGCAACGGCGATGCAATCCCGCTCCGGTTGATCGCGTCGTCGCCGGTACCATCACATCGCATCGGTGACGATGCAACGTGGTCGCTAATCACCGGCATGTTGGCCGATCCGCACGCCAGGGTGAATTCGTTCGGATACCATTCGGTACTGGATATGCCGTTCGATGCAGCGGTAAAGACGGGAACGTCATCCGATTTCCGCGACACGTGGACCATCGGATTCACACGCGACTACACTGTCGGCGTATGGGCCGGCAACTTCGACGGCAGCGCAATGCGCGACGTTTCAGGTGTTACCGGAGCGGGTCCATTGTGGAACCGCATCATGCTGCATCTCCATGAGTCTAATGAACCGCGCCGCTTCGATTCGCCGAAGGGCTACGTTCTCACGAGCATTTGCGCGACGACCGGACATTCCCCGTCGACCGGCTGTCCCGCAGTCGTCGACGAATGGGTACGTCCGGCGGATCTCGCTTCGGTGCGCCGGCCTAGCCACGCTGCGCTCGGACACGAATATGACGCGTGGCTCGCGCAGCAGCCCCAGCAGACCAACACGCCGTTTCGTATTGTGTTTCCGTCGAACTATAGCACGTTTTACGAGAATGATTCCGCCGATGCGCTGCAGCGACAAGAACAGCAACTAGCATTCCGCGCCGCCGGCGCACGCGGGCCGTTGTTGTGGACGGTGAATGGACGCTCTTTGAAACCCGACGCAGAAGGGAACGTTTTCTGGCCGTTGGCGCTAGGACGATACACGATCGTAGCGAGCGACGGCGCAAAGCGTGATACGGTAACAATCGCCGTGCGACCACAGCCGCAACGCCGGCGACCGGGATTCACATTCGAAACGCACCGGTAACGCGCGCGATAACACTCGGCAACGAAAGGGTGAGAGGCTGCAGCGATGCACGACTGCGCCTCGCTTGCCGCCGCCTTGATTCGACCCGATCGCCGGTTCACCGTCGCCGCCATCGTCCAAACGCTGCAACGTTTCGGAGACAATGCACTGAACTTTGCTCTCAAGTCCGGTATTTCCATTGCACCGCTTCGCCGAGGTGAACGGTACGCTAGCGCATCGCCCGCACTCTTGAGATTAGGCATCGACGTCGATCTTTGGCCGGCACCGCCCGCTGGACTCTTCGTCGTCGAGGAGCGCACGGTGTATCTTCGTTCACGGAGTCCAATGACCGTCGCACACGAATTCGGTCATGCTCTCGACTGCGCGCTGGGCGGCGGTGTCTATCATTCGGGTATCGATCCGGAGCTACGCCGCTTGTTCGCGGCGGCAACATCATTCATCACGCCATACGCCGCAACGGGCATCGACGAGTATTTTGCCGAGGCGCTGCGTGCGTTTGTTGAGGTTAATGACGTGACGTCGCATTGGCCGCGAGCGACGAAGTTACGCTTGCGAAAAGTGGATCCGATGCTCTACGAGTACGTTGTAAGGTTATTTCGATGTGCATTCCTCAGCGCAGCCTAAAGGGCAAGTGCCTCCGCGATCGCATGTTGCTCCGTCCATGTCTTTCCGAGAGCCATCACGTGTGATGCACCGTCGGCTCCAAGGGCGTTATGCAGCGCTGCAAGCACTTTGTCGTACTCTTGCTGCTCGGTTCCATATCTCGGCAACTGCTTTTGCTTCGCCGCTTCGTCAACGAAGCCAAGGACCTGCGCTGCACGCGTCAACCGGACGCCGCTTCCATCGCCGTTGTCGTTGAATACGGCGATCGCCGCAAGACGTTGCATCGCCCACAGCGCTGGATGCGAGATTGCAAGCCCGCGCGAGCGCTGGAGCGCCTCAGCAGCGTATTCGCGCGCCTCGTCATAGCGTCCTAACGCAACGAGATACGCGGCGGAGTTCGAGAGCGTCAGTGGTAAGCCGATGAGGTTCGCGTGAGATCGAAAATACTCGGTTGTCTTTTCATTCAATCGAAGCGCCTCTTCTATTCTGCCGGAAGCAAATTCGATCTCGGCGAGCTGCTCGAGCGTCCGCCGCCACGCGATCCGACCCCGCGTCTTCGCTCTGCTGCAGTGCTTCCAAGATCAGCGAGCGTGCTTCGGAAAGATCCCCCAGACCATAACGAACAACAGCCAGCGCCGTGGTCGCGGCGTTATATTCGTTTTGCGCGTTGACAGCCCGCGCGGTAGCGCGCGCCTCCCGTAATGCCTCGTCGGCTTCGTCGAATCGCCCGGAGTCCCGTAGCGCCGTTCCGAGCCAATACTTCGCGGTCGCAATAGCTCGCAGATCGTCCGGTCGTTGCAAGGCAAGAGCACGACGGCAAGCGTCAATCCGCGCATCGGGATTATCCTCGACATGCCAAGAAGGGCCAAAGATTACACCGGCGCGCGCCGCATTGAGCGCGAGCTTCGCTCTTACCCATGGTTCCGTATCATCCGTCAGGCTGTTGACAGCTGCGTCAATCCAAGTACGCACTTCGCCAGTCGCAAAACCGCTCCACGTTCCGCTTCGTGATGCCGCTAGCCGCTGACCGAGCAGCGGATCATGCAGATCGCGAAGCGACCACTCAAAAACAGCGCGGAAGTTCTCCCGTTCACGCTCGATTTGATCGTACCAGACGTGATCCGGGATCACGTCTAAGCGTGCATCAAACGCCTCGGCGAAGTTAATCAGCGAACGAGCGTGTTGCCGTGAGGCGTTCTCAAACTCATTGTGCTCGACGAACTTCTCGCGTCCATATTGGCGCGCAGGTTCGAGCAATCGATAACGCGGCCCCACGAGGATGTCACAGTGTACCAGCGATTTATCGACAAGCGAACCGAGCAGGATCGGTACGTCCTGCGCTGCCGATCCTTCGTATAATCCCGCCGCAAGCTCTAGCGTAAAGCCACTCGCGAAAATCGACAATCGACGAAATATTTCGCGTTCTCGCTCCTCCAGCAAGTCATAGCTCCACTGAAATAGCCCGTGCATCGTTTTATGACGTTCGAGCGACGTTCGCACGCCACCGGATAAGAGCGAAAGGCGCTCACTGATTTGCCGCGCGATTGCTTCAACGGAAAACGCGCTCGTGCGGGCTGCTGCGAGTTCGACTGCGAGAGCAATGCCGTCAACGCGCCGGCAAATCTCAGCCACGGCGGGAACGAGGTCCTCTGTGAGCTCGAAGCGGCTGTCGGCCGCTTCGGCACGCTCTTTGAAAAGGCGGATGGCGTCGAATTCAAGCGCAGCAGCGACCGTCAACATCTCGCTTGGCGGAACGGCGAGCGGCGGAACACGATATACCCTTTCGCCTTCTACGCCTAGTGCTTGTCGGCTCGTCGCGATGACGCGCGCATCCGGGCATCCCGACAGAATAGCGCTCACGGCATGCGCTACGGGATCAAGAAGATGTTCGCAGTTGTCGAGAACGAGCAGAAACCTTTTGTCACGAAGATATCGGACGAGCTCGTCCATCGTTCCGCACTGATTAAGACCCACGCTTGTCGCGAGCGTTACGAGCAGCATTGCTGGGTCGGCCAATGCGGCTAAATCCGCGAACCACACGCCGTCGAAGACGCCGCTCGCAGAATAATTCGATACGAACTCTTCAGCAACGCGCAGGGCCAGACGCGTCTTGCCAACGCCTCCAACGCCGATGAGCGTCACGAGACGATGCTCGGCTACCATCGGAAGAAGCGCTGCCAGATCTTGCTCGCGCCCGACGAAGCTTGAGAAGACTACGGGGAGGTTTGTCGCGAGTTCGTCTTCGCGCAGATCCGCCGAAGCGGTTAGCTGCGTTCGGGCACTCGCCGCGCGTTCTAACTCTAGCTTCTGCTCGGGTGACAAGGAGAGCGCGTCGGAAAGAAGCTGCACCGTGTCGCGGTACGGCCGCTGGCGAACGCCACGTTCGAGCTTGCCGATCGCCGCGAGACTCATCCGCGCACGTTCCGCGAGCGCCTCTTGCGTCACGCCCGCTTCCACGCGGTATTTACGTAAGAGGCTTGCAAACGATTGTGATTGGGTCCGAGGCACCCCTACTTCTACTACCGCTCACGAACTGTACCTCTAACTGTACCTACTGTCGCTGTGAGCGCATCAGGAATCGCCGTACGATTGCGACATTCGGTTGTCTATTTGGAGTGAAAGATGCTGTTTCGGCGATTGTTGGCGCTCATGAGCGCGCTCGTATTTGTTGCTGGGGGAGGTACACCAGTGTCAGCTTCACAGAAGAAAAGTATTGTTCTTGTCCACGGTGGATTCGTGGACGGCTCCGGTTGGGAGGGAGTTTACAAGATCCTCAAGCGGGATGGCTACAATGTCGTAGTCGTCCAAAATCCAACGATTAGCTTAGCGGACGATGTTGCCGTTACACGACGCGCAATTGATAGCGCGGGCGGCGACGTAATACTCGTCGGTCATTCGTACGGCGGCGCCGTCATAACGCAGGCCGGCAACGATCCGAAGGTCGCCGGCCTCGTCTACATCACGGCGTTTGCCCCAGACAAAGGCGAATCGATTGCAACGCTCATCGCACACCCGGCTCCAGGCGCTCCGGTACCGCCAATTCTTCCACCGCAAAGCGGCTTCTTGATGCTGGACAAGTCGAAGTTTGCCGAGGCGTTTGCGGCCGACGTTAATCCCGAGCTTGCGTCGTTCATGGCAAACTCGCAAGTGCCGTGGGGCGTCGAGGCGCTCAATGGAACGGTCACCGAGCCAGCCTGGAAAACGAAGCCGTCATGGTACTTGGTCGCAACGACCGATCACATGATCCCGCCCGGTGCGCAACGCTTCATGGCAGAACGCGCAAAGGCGACGATCGCCGAATCTCCCGGCAGCCACGCGATCTATGTTTCAAAACCCGACGTCGTCGCTCGCTTTATCGAAAAAGCGGCGACAGCGGAGAAGTCCGCCGCTCCTCGCTAAAGCCGATGGACGATTAGTTCGGAAGGAGGTCTCGTTATACGAGGGCTCCTTATTCCACATAATTCCCAACGCGCTACGCGTTTCGCGTAAGCAAATCGCTAGACGGCAAATACGTCGACAGGGGCGAGAACGACGCAATAATCCTGAGGTGTACGCGATGCCGAAGGTGAGCGCACCGGCCGTTCCCAAGGAGCCGCCACTTCTCCCTCGATTATCAAGCACGTGACGCCCTTGATCGAGTCAACCCTTGCAGAGCTAAGGAAATTCGGATCCGTCGCAAGCTTTTCGAGCTGGCCGAAGTGGCCGTGGAAGACGATGCGGCCGAAATCGCCGGCCTTGAGGCGCCCAGCCGCAGACCATTTCTCACCATATTTCACGCCCAGGAACATTTCGCTATCAGGGGTCGCCGCCCAGGCGTCAAGAAAATCAGCCGCCGTCATTACTATTTGTTTCGACGCTGGACCGCCCGCTCCGGCCCGTGCCGGGTCAATTCGCGCATTGGCCACGCGCTACATAACTGCGACCACAGCACAGATTGCGTGCGCCAGCTCTTTTGAGTCTTGCTCGTTAGGAGGCTGTGGTTCTTCAGGTTCTGGCCTCGCGGGAACCGTGGGCCACGTGTCTGGTTGTGGGTGCGGCGGCGCTGGCTTCTTGACCTCGTCGTGCATTTGGCTCTCCAATCTGCGCGGAGTTACCTACCCGAACTCTATTGTACATAATTGCCGAGGCGCTGCGCGCTTTTGTGGAGATTAATGACGTGACATCCGATTCCAGAATAGCGTCGCGAAGTGCAAAATGAAGTCGTTCTACGGGCTGAGAACCCAAACGAGCGTAATATCTTGCGGTTTGCTCGGATTCGCGCCTTTCTCTACGTTCGGATTGACCTTTCCAAACTTTCCGGTTGCGCGTAGGCGATGTTCGTCCGCTTTTACGAGTTCCGTATTTAGCATCATGCCCGGCCGAAGCGCAAGCAATTTACGCGCCATCGCCTCGTTTGCACCCGTCGCGCCGACGACGCGTACTGCGGAAACTCGGGCGACATAAACAGAATACTTCACGATTGCGGTACCGGAATTCGCGTCGACTGACGCTGGGTCGATCCCGCCTTCAAATGCACCAAGTTCCAGGTGACGCGTTTCATAGAACTCCCTGGCTGACTCGGCGTCCTTTTTGCCAACCGCGTCAGAGTATCGAATACCGGGTCTAACATTCAAATGCGCGATGAGTGTTGGCACTGGAACAGCCGGGTCGCCAACTATAGTGACGCTTTTTACAACCGGATTGGGAACGGCGGCAACCAGGCTCATCGCCATTAGCACCGCGGCGAACGCTCGAAAACGCATTACAGATCTCTCTTTCCGTTAGCTTCTTGGCGGCAGTCCACAGCTTAGTTCTACGGACCGAGCTCAATGTGGAAAAGATACTTCCCGTCCGATACGGCCTTGCAGTTCCGCATCTCAGGCTTATACGTCGAATGTGCGGCAGCATCGCTTGCTGCTTTGTCGATCGTATCGTTACCGCTCGAATCGACGACTTTGACTGCTGATGCGCGTCCGTCAGACGCAACTGTAACCAAAACGCTGGCCTGGCTATGCGGATGCGCCTTTATGACGGCGGCCGGAATGTCTGGAGGAAGTGGATTCGAGACGTTTGCGTCGGACCAACAATTCGGTGGAAACTTTGCATTGTTGGCAGCGACGGCGTTACCGGGGGAAGCCAGACCGCTGGGCGTCTGGAGTACGAAACCGAGAATCGCGAATAACATCGCAGCGGATGTAGCGACGAAGTAGTTCGTTTTCAACTGACTGGCCTTTCCATCGAGGAGGCGCGCGATCCGTTCGAGCAAGATTGGTCCCGAACCGATGGCGCTTGGAGTGAGTAATGGAGTGGCAGCGCCGGACTTTCGCTGCGCCAGGTTTGCAAGACAAGATGCATAGCGCTCTGAGTTGCTCGCGGAACGAACGGCCCAATCGTCACCGCAGCTTCTCGTTCTTTCACCAGTTGGCGTCCGATAACATAGACCCAGGGATTGAAGAACAGTACCGCCGCGAAAATGCGGTGGACGAGATTACCCACAATATCGTTACGAAAAATATGTGCGCGCTCGTGTGCCACGATGCACTCGAGATCCAAGCGATCGAGGTCGATAGCAATATCGCTCGGTAGAATAATCACAGGACTGCGAAACCCGGCAGCGATCGGAATTGCGATCAAGGGAGACGTAAGAACGTCGGCGCCGAGGTGTGGAGCGCGAACGGAAGACCGAACGATCCGCGCGACACGAAGATGGCTAAGAACAAGACGAATCACGCAGAGTAGTACTCCCGTAACCCAAATCGCGCGTAGCCATGCACCGCCGTCGTACGCAGCTTCCTTTGCCACCTGCGATGCAACAGCAGTTGTGCGGATCACGGAGCTAGGTATCGACGATGCGGTTTGCCCAAAAGAAATTTGGCCGCTAAATGGAAGCAGAACGAGAGCGATGAGCGCGATGAACCAAACCGAGTAGCGCGTCGCCGCATGACGCCCTTCCGGCGTTGCAGCAGCCGTTTAATTTTCGCGATATCGCCATCGCTCAACGGTGCATCATTGAGCAGTGCGACGGCTAAATCACCGGGCGACTTTCCAAAGAAACGGTCCAAGAGATGCTGCATTGCTGATTTCGCTGCGGCGCTTCGCGGCACGACCGTATGATAGACGTAAGCCCTCCCGTCTTCTTGGTGCGCGATATAGCCTTTTTGTTCCAACGTTCGCAACGTCGTAAGGACCGTACTGTAGGCGAGCGGAGGCGGCGGAAGCGCAGAGACGACTTCGGCAACGGTCGCTCGCTCACGGCTCCACAGAACTTCCATAAGCCGCAGCTCGTGGTCCGTTAACACGAGCGATCTCTTTCGGGACACGCTGCCTCCGAACTATTACGAATGTAATAGCACTATAGCGCGTTACTCGCCCGGTGTCAATTAGATTTATAATCGTTTCTCGCTAAGCGCGCCCAAGAGATTTTCAGTTCGAAGCACGCGGCGCAGCCGAAGCCTGTGCCTCGAGCGACGAATCAAGATCGCTGTGGAGCTGCGACAGGGCGCGTTCGATCTTGCCGCGCATCGCCGAATCAGATCCAACGGATGCATGCAGCAATGCGCTGAGTAGTCGCCGATACGCGCAGCAGCGCGCATACGTAGCACGTCCAAGCAAAAAGCGATTCTCGTCTAGCAGTGCCTTAAGTGCTTCCGCCTCGGCCGCAATAGCGCCAATTTTATCGCGGAGCCGGTTACTGTCGGCATACGAAAAGGGCGCGTTTGGCGCGAACTGCTGTAGAGCGCGAATCCTTCCTTCCAAGGCGTGTGCGGCTTTCCACACGGCGCTGCTCGTCTCGATGCGCTTTGAACCCCATTCCTTGCGTTGCGCCTCTAGAAGTTTATAGCGTTCCAGCCTTTTATTGAACGCGTAGCCCACTATCGTGAAGATGATAGCGATACCGAGTTTGTCGACTAGCGTGTTTTCTAGTTGATGCCGGCTTTTGAGGTTTTCGAGCTCCATTTCATCTTGAGCTCGCTGCCGCTCGAGAAGTAAATCGGGCACCGATGTGACATGAACGGCATCCGCACGCGCCTGCGAATACGTAAGTAACACGAGGACACAAGCGCCCACGATGAGACGAAGGCTAACCACTTTGCGCGCCGACTTCCGGCGGGATCTTGTCCGTGATGACCGAGACGCGCTCCACGGGTGGAGTCGGTTCCCCTGGCGCGTTCAGTACGTCGAGGACCATCTCGAAGAGCTCGTCGGGAAGATTCGTGTAGTGTTGAATCTTTAGTTCCGCCGCCCGCGCTTGAAATTCCGGCTGTGGTGCCCGTCTCGTGTAGACGATGAACGGGATCCCTTTGTCTTTGTACTCCTTAGGCAGTCGTGGATAGAGCGTGAAAGCATCGTCGTTGTTTCCCATGTGGGAAATGATGAGATCGAACGGCCGCTTACGCTCTTCGATGCGTTTTGCGAGCATCTCATTGGCATCGTCGACCGTAAAGCACCAGTGAACCAATGCACCGCAGATTTGGAACGCAAGCGACTCTAGGCGATCGTGTCGTGGCTCGCGATGCAACCACAGGATGTCTTTATTGCGTAGAACGTCCGTTCTGCCGTTTTCGACTTCGCGCTTCAGCTTCTGCTGCAGCCGCAGGACCAAATCGGGCGTCATTGGCCCGAGGTACTGATCGTATGCCTCGGTGATCAGGCGCGTCAGACGCCCCGTAAACGTGTCGGACGTCTCTTCGAGCTGGCGTATCAAGCTTTCGGAAACGAACGTGTCGGCGTTTTGCCGTTGCGCGAGCGCTTGTAAAGCCATCGGCAACAAGTGATCCGCTGTCGCGCACAATGCGAGTACGACGAGGACGAGCGCGATCGGCCACGCGACCGCAACAGCAAACGCGAACGTCTTATCGACCAACGCGGTGAATACGTCGGGCGTTATCGCAGAAAGCCTTCGCTCTGTCCAAACAATCGTTCCGAGCACGACCACCATGAAGGCCGTTGTGCACCAGACGATAACATTGAAAGGCTTTGTCGCCATACGCGCGCCTCCTAAGCCATCCGATGTCTCCCTATTATACATGACCGCCGGAGGACTGGGGTCGCCAAGCGCATCGGCGCCGCTTGAAGATTCACCAGGTCGTAGCGATATGTGATCGCATCCACGACAACGTAGAAGTAGCGTCCTATCATGTAATTATGTTCGCCTTGGCCGAGCGGCGTGTGCTCTTTACTATGCAGTTCCTGTTCCGGTGCAAGATCCGTCGAAGGGCCCGCTGAGCCGTCCGCGAGGGAAATTGAAAAGATGGTCGCCGGCCGGTAGACGTCCGGCCGGCCGTTACAACACCAGTCGTCAATATATGCGCGATCTCCGATCACGCCAAGAAATGTGTTGTCGTGAAAGGGACCGCTCAAGTATGTGAGACTGCGTGCGCGAAGAAAGATCAGTTCCTCGCGCAGTGAGGCGCCGCCGACGAAACCCTCGACCGCTATCACCCTCGACCCCGCGCTTACGATGGCATTTACGCCCGACATATCGATGTTGGTGGAGTTGAGAACGCGTCCATCCGCCGAAAGAACGAAGATGCGACCTTTGCACGCCACGTAGTATCGATCACTGATCGTATTCGCAACTACGTCCGTACCGCACAGTCGATGGACGCGCCGTTGAACTGCCGGAGTGAGTGTAACGCCCCGTCGGTTGCGGTATCGGGGTCGGGGCAGTGGTCTTGACGGGCGAAGGGGCGGAAACTGCGAACTCGACGCTTGAGTCATGTCGCTTTTGGGAGCAGCCCGCGAGTAATAGGAGGCAGGTAAGCACAGCCAGAGCTTGCCGCATAGACATCGTTCTTCTAACGCTTTATGACTTGCTAACGTGATTCGAAAAGAACGCCGTCAAGCCGATCATTAAGTACACTAAATACACTCCGGTTATGAACTGCATGAAGCCGTTCATCCAGATGCCCCACACCGCGATCGCTTTGTCTGCCCTCGACGCTCTTGGGTGGAAAGCCAAACACTGCCGATCCGCCCCAAACGGTTACGAGCACGCGCACGCCGCGTTCTCGTCAGATTTACAGCGGGCGCGTAGCTTCGACGGCGTCGGTCGCCGCTAGTGGGACGGAGACCATTGTAGCCCTACGTCGCCACAGCAAATAAACGGGTGCACCCGACAGAAAGATCGCGAGTCCGATAAGCGAGTCTTTTGGAAATGCGACGTACGCGTTCACGACAACCGCGAGGCTCACTACGGCAAAGAAGATCGTACTCCACGGATGGCCTGGAACGCGGATCGCAACCGTGGCTGCGAGCGAGTCTCTGCGCCGGAATATCCAGATCGCGGCGGCAGCTAAGACCATATAGAGAAAATCCATCGGCGTTACGAAGTTCAAAATTCGCTGGTAGTTACCCCACCCGACGATCACGCTCGAAACAACGCATTGCAACGCGATCGCGACCACCGGCGTCTGCGCTTTCGGATGCAAATATGCAAGCTGTTTGAAGAACAGGCCATCCTTCGCCATTCGATAGTACAGGCGCGGAACGGTAAGCGCGGCGTTGCCTAAAAAGCCGAGCGTCGAGAGCGCGATAAACGCGCCGACGACGCCTTCGCCGCCGCGGCCAATGACGAGGCGTACCATATCCGTTGCCGGTGTTGAAGTCGCCGCTAATCCGTCGGCGCCGAGCATGCGAAGCCCGCCGAGCGTCACCGCAACGTACAGTAGGACGACGCCGAGTACACCAAAAACGAGCCCAGCAGGTAGCGCGCGAGCCGAATGCTTCATCTCTCCATCGAGAAACGGCGCCGTGTGCCATCCGTCGTACGAGTAGAAGACCGGAATAAGTGCGGCACCTAACGCCGCAAGCGTTGCCATTGCGCTAAGCGGAACGCTCGAATTGACGGCGTGATGGGCTGCCACGGGTCCGAAAAATCCCGCAGCAATGATTAGCGCGATTGCGCCGGCCTTCATGAGCATGAGGAGATTCTGCGTTGCGACACCTTCGCGAACCCCGAAGCAGTTGATGACGCCCGTTGCCATGATCGCCGAAATTGCGAGCACGGGGATGTCGATCGGGATCCATAAGTGCGCATACGTTCCGAACGTCACGGCGACTGCCGCGACCGCGCCGCTCTGACTCACGAGCAGAAACGTCCAACCCGACATGAACGCTAACGCCGGATGGTATCCGTCGCGCAGATACCCATACAACCCGCCGACGTCAGGCCGGCGCGAGGCGAGCTCCGCGAAGACGAAAGCGCCGATAAGCGCGACGGCTCCGCCCAGTAGCCACGCGAAAAGGATCAGGCCCGTGGAGTGCAGGCGCTGCGCGACCACAGACGGATTCATGAAAATGCCGGACGCAATGATGCCGCCCATGACGATGAGCGTCGCATCAAAGGCGCCGATTCGCTTTACCAGCTTGGGCCGCTTCATTCCATACCGTTACCCGGCGGCCACCTAGGCTCCTAGCAGCGCGGCCGAAATATTGTGCCGCCGGCCAGTATATCGCCGCGAAGCGATCAACCCGTCAAGCGGAAGGGCGCGTTCTCTGGATCCGGATGTGCGATGCGATACGTTGTATCGACGGGTGCGGCGAGCGGCGTATTTCCCGTTAGACGCTTGAGGCCGTAGAACGAATTCATTGCCGTCGCGAGCATCATGCCGCCTGCGTTGAGATAACGTCGACCATTCAACAAGCGTTGCAGCACTGCGGTTGGCGCAAAGGCGTTGTTCCACAGTTGCCGATGCGCAGCGAGCAGTTCCTCCGGCGACATTCGCGCCGGCTGGAATGCGACATTGTACCCGTTGTAATGCGGCCAATCTCGATCCTGAAGAATACGGCCCGCGCAGAGATGCTCTTCGTAGAGTCTCGTGCCGCGAAACGGCGTCAGGATGCTCAGAAACGGGACGTCCACGCCGATCGCGTTCAAGCGGTCCGCGGTGTTAACGATCACTTGCGGCGTTTGATCGTCAAAACCGGAGATAAATCCCGCCATAACACAGATGCCGCGAGCATGGAGACGTTCGATGGCCTCGCGATATTCGGCGGCTTTGTTCTGCCGCTTTCGCACGCTCCGTAGATCGGCGTCGTCAAGACTTTCGATTCCCAAGAAGATGCCGATGCACCCGGAGCGTTCCATGAGATCGAGTAGTTCGGCGTCGCGCACGATATCGATCGACGCCTGCGTCAACCACCATTTATTGAGCCCCGCGAGCTCACGCAAGAGATTTTTCGCCCATTCGCGCTTGACCAGTAAATTATCGTCCCAAAACCACACGATCTTGTCTTGCCAAAAAATCGGAAACCGCGTGAGCGCAATATCGCGGATCACGTCGTCTACCGGTCGCACGCGAAATCCGGGATTGAGATCCGGCACGGTGCAAAACGTGCACGTGAACGGGCAGCCACGCGTTGCCTGAAGCACGCGAGGGACAACGAAGTTCTTCTCGAGCAGATCGTACCGCGGCGTAGGAAGATCGGTAAGCGGCGCGGGTGAGCCCAGATAGATCTTCTGAAGTTCTCCGCGCTGCGCGTCGTCGAGCAATTGCGACCACACCGATTCCGCTTCACCAATCACGACGGCATCGACGTGTTCCAGCGCCTCTTGCGGCCAGTACGAGACATGCGGACCGCCCGCAACGACCCGAACGCCTAAGGCGCGGTACGCATCTGCCACGGCGTACCCGCGGCGCGCAAATCCCGAGAAGAATGAAATGCAGACGAGGTCCGGCGTGTCGTCGATCGGTACGCGTCGCACTTGTTCGTGAAATAGTTCGACGTCGTGATCGCGCGTCAGCGCCGCCAAATGAATGCCGGTGACCGGAGGAACGAAGTCGATCCAATGTCCGCGACGATACCGCGGCGCATAGCTGATGACGATGCGCACTCTCATAGCGTTCCCGCACTCCCTCTCAGTAACTTTGCGTCGCAAAGTAATAACTTTGTAACACAAAGTAACGCGTTAGGCAAGCCTGTCGGTGTGCTTTGCCTTAAGGTCCCGCTTTAGCAATGCGAGTACCGTTGATCGAGTACGAGGTACAGACGATGGGAATTATTTCTCGCGGCTTTGCGGGCCGGCGAACCGCAACTGATGTTCAGCTGCCGCCCGGACAGTATTTGACGACGGATTTCCCCGTGCTATCGGCGGGACCGACACCGCGCATCTCACTCGATTCGTGGGAGTTCGTCATCAACTCGAGCGAGGGCGTTTTGCGGCAATGGGATTGGAAAGCGTTCCGCGAGTTGCCGACACAGACCATCACGGTCGATATCCATTGCGTAACACACTGGTCCAAGCTGGGAACGCAATGGGAAGGCGTATCACTCGATGTGCTTTTCGATGGATTGAAAACCGACGGCTTCGCGCTGGCAAAATCGTATGGCGGCTATACGACCAATATTCCGGTGAAAGATTTACTCAACGGTCAGGCGTGGATCGCATTCAAGTTTGATGGAAAAGATCTGGAGCCCGAGCACGGCGGACCTGCGCGTTTGCTCGTTCCCCATCTCTACCTGTGGAAGAGCGCGAAATGGGTTCGCGGCATCACGCTAATGAACGAGGATATGCCCGGATTTTGGGAGAGCCTTGGATACAACAACTACGGTGATCCATGGAAAGAACAGCGTTACTGGAACGAGTGAGTTGGCGCGTCGGCACCGTCACGGCACTTCGTTACGAAACGCCGACGGCGCGAACCATCGTTCTCGATATCCCCGGTTGGCCGGGGCACCTTGCAGGACAACACGTCGACGTTCGCCTTACCGCGCCGGACGGATACTCCGCGGTGCGTTCGTACTCGATTGCATCCGCGGCCAATTCCAATACGCAAGTTGAAATCACCGTCGAGCGATTTGCGCAGGGCGAAGTCTCGCCATACCTCACGCAAGAGCTCGCAACCGGAGACATGATCGAGATTCGCGGACCGATCGGTGGGTGGTTCGTGTGGCGTCCGGAGCAATTAGAACGCGTTCAACTCATTGCGGGCGGCTCGGGCATCGTTCCCTTGATGTCGATGATGCGCACCCGTGCTGCATCGGGAAACACATCGCAATTCCGGCTGCTCTACTCGGTGCGCGCGCCGGACGCGACGTATTATCGCGCCGAGCTCCAAACAACCGCATCAGGTACTAACGGCATTGCAACGGATTACGTCTATACGCGAAGAGTCCCGGAAGGCTGGCCGGAGCCGCCGCATCGCATCAACGCCGAGTCCATCACCCGCGCGGCTTGGCCATCGACGGTGAAGCCCTCGTGTTACGTGTGCGGGCCGACGCCGTTTGTTGAAACCGTCGCGCGACTGTTGACCCACGCCGGGTACGATCCGGCAACGATACGGACCGAACGCTTCGGTCCGACGGGAGAACGTCAATGAGTACCGATACAGGCAATTACCTCGATGGAAACGCCGCCGCTGGTGAGATCAGCAACATCTTTGCATTTGACGTAACGACGGCGGAAGGTCAATGTGCGTCATGCGGCGCGGTACGGCGCTTTGCCGACGCGCTTATGTATATGGATGCACCCGGAATGGTTGCACGCTGTCCCGTATGCGAAGCGGTCCTGCTCCGCCTCGTACACGCGCGGACGAGCTTGCTGCTCGACATGCGGGGACTGTCCTATATCGCGATAGAGCGTACAGAGGAATCGTAAAAGAAACGGCCTGCGCGGTAACGCGCAGGCCGGCACGTGACTCAGTAATACGTAAAGTTGGACTCGCTACGGCGTCGGGCTCGGTGAAGGGTCTGCGTGTCCGCTCATCATGTGGTCACTCTTCGTCATGTGGTCGCTCTTCATGCTGTGGTCGCTCTTCATGCTGTGATCGCTCTTCATGCTGTCGCCGCTCATGTGGTCGCTTGCGGCTGGGCTTGGCGATGCGGTCGCCTCTTGCGCATAAGCGGTGCTCATGCCGGCAACGGCGGCAAGCGCGAATGCGAGGGCTGTTTTGCGAAGAAACATTCTTTGACTATTCTCCTGGCAATGACAAGTGCTCTGTCATCGGTACGCTGTCAGAACCAGGTCGGATTAGGGATCCAGAGTTTGCGCAGCAAGAGTACCGCACGCATTAATCCGTGGAGTCGTCGCGCGCGTATTCATTGAAGCTACTCTTAACGGGTGACGACGGCCGAGGCACTTGCGGCGCGCAAGCGCCCCGGCGCGTTAATAAAGACGCTATTGTTTCTTGACCCAGGCGATGCACCAGCCGTTCGGGCTGATTTTGCCTGTGACGAGCGAGCACGCCGACGGGGGTTTGAATAGCGCGCACCCAGCGCACTTTTCACCGTTCTTTCCCGGCGTGTTTTGATATTTGTATTGTTTCTTGTTATCGGCCGCGAGCGCGGGGAGCGCACCGCCTGCGAACGCCGCGGCGAGCGCCGGCAGCATCACGATCTGCTTCAGAACGTCGGCACGCGTACGGTCTTTCGGGTCCTCTTTCATCCGATATCCTCCTTACTTCGCAGGCGTTGCGCTACGGGCAAGCGGTTCCCTTTCGCTTGGATATAGCAGAAACACATAGCTGCAATAGCTTGCTCGTGTTATAACAAGTCGCATGGCGACTCGTATGCCGGTGGTCTTCTTCGGCCACGGAAATCCGCTCAACGCGCTCGATAATAACGCATACACGCAGGCGTGGAGCGCAATAGGAAGATCGCTGCCTCGGCCGCGTGCGGTCCTCTCGATTTCGGCGCATTGGTATATTCCGGGAACGCACGTCACGACGAACGACTATCCGCGCACGATTCATGACTTCGGCGGATTTCCACGACCGCTCTATGAAATGCAATATCCCGCACCCGGCGATCGCGGGCTTGCCGGACGCGTCACAACGCTGCTTGCGCCCACGCCCGTGCGCGGAGACGAATCCTGGGGCTTAGATCATGGCACGTGGGCCGTGCTCTGCCACGTCTTCCCCGACGCATCGATACCCGTGGTGCAACTGAGCATCGACGAGACACAAGCACCGCCGTTCCACTACGATTTGGGAACGCAATTGCGCGAGCTTCGCGACGAGGGTGTGCTGATCGTGGCGAGTGGCAATCTCATTCATAACCTCCACACGTATGCATGGGGCCGCCATCCCGCTGAACCGTTCGATTGGGCACTGCGTTTTGAAGCCCGCGCACGCGAACTTCTCGAATCGCGCGACTTCGCGCCGTTGATCGATTACGAACACATGGGCCGGGACGCGCAATTCGCTGCCCCGACCCCTGACCACTACCTTCCGTTGCTCTACGCGATGGGCGCGTCAGATGACAACGATCGCGTCACGTTCCCCGTTGACGGCATCGACGGCGGTTCCGTCTCGATGCTCACCGTGATGTTCGGATAGCCGTGTCATCCTGAGCGAAGCGCAGCGTAGTCGAAGGATCGCCCCGAATCAAGAGCCCGACGAGATTTCGCCGGGCCGTTGGTACGATGCAATCCTTCGACTCCGCTCGCTGTGCGAGCTGCGCTCAGGATGACAATGCTATTTGCTGACGCCGGCGACTTGCGATTCCGTTACGGCGCTCGCTTTATTTCCCCATGAATTGCGAATGTACGTAACGACCGCGGCGATGTCGCCGTTGGAGAGCTGTTGTCCCCATGCCGGCATCATGCCGTTGTACGAGGTGCCCTTGACCTCGATTTTGCCGTTCAAGCCGTACTTGACGATGTGAATGACCTTCGTTGCATCACCGGTCACGACCGGATTCGCGGCGAGCGGCGGAAACGTTCCGGCTACACCTTGTCCATTTGCTTGGTGGCAGCTCGAACAATTCGTTTGATAGACTTTTGCACCGTCGCTCGCGGAAGCGGCGCCACCCGCGGCAACCGTTCCGGCTGCTCCGGGCGATGCGCCGTTCGTCATCGCGTTTGCCGATGATGCTGCGCCCGGAGTTCCCGCCGGCGCCGCGGATGTGCCTTGATCCGTCGTGGTGGTGGTCGTCGTCGACGACTGCGAGCCTTTGGAACACGCGCCGAGCGCCACCAGCGCTGCGAGCGAGAGAATGCCGATCTTGGTGAAACGCCCCATGAACGTGGATGCTCCTTTCACTCCAAACATTTCTTAGCGAGGTTGCGTTAGCGCCACGATTTGCGCACTCCTCGTTTCCAGAAATCTCGTCAGCGCAGCAAGCGAGTTTGGTAACGGACGCATCAGCACGACGACGCGTCCTTCGCGTTGCGATCGTAGCGCGGCACGGTCAAGCATAAACGAAATATACGATGGCGACGAGCGGTCATCGACGGTTGCGTCGCGTGATACAACATGTATCCCGGTCATCGCGAAGCGACGGGCATCCGCTTCACCGCGCTCGTCGAAAAACAGCAAGCCCGTTCCGCGCAACGCTTGCGGCATGCCGTCCGAAGTCCGTGATGCGATTCCGTCGAAGCTGCCGAAGCGCTTCTTGAAATCCGCGAGTACCGCCGCGCTCGGCGCGCTGTCGACGTGAATCAACAAAGCAAGCCCCTGAGCGGTGACATAGCTCGCAACGTGCTGCGCATCGGAACCGTGCGGATCGAGGTCGATTGCAAGCGGCAATCCGAGCCGCAAGAATTCCGCGTCGAGTGCAAGTGAACGGCCGCAAAGTCCGACGACAAATGAAAGCCGCTCCGGAAGCCATGCGCTCGTCGCGGTTTGCGCGCGGTCGACGACGACGTCGTCCTCGGAGAAGAGATCGACGATCGGGCTATCGGTGTAGCCTTTCGTGACGGCGTGAACGGACGGCGTTGCGACGGGATGCAAAACGACGATCTGCGGCGGCCGCGCACCGGCCTGACCGCTGAAGTATCCGCCGAGAATCGCAGCGAGCGCTAAGGCGATGACGGTGATGGAGACTGCGGTCGTGCGCATAAACGCGAGCTCATCGCCCATACCAGCGCGACGAGCAGAAAATTGGCGACGAGCGAACTGCCGCCGTAGGAAAGAAACGGCAGCGTGATACCGGTGAGCGGAAAGAGTCCGATCACGCCGCCGATGATGATGAAGACCTGAAAGCCCAGCGTCGATCCCATCCCGACGGCGAGCAGCTTCGCATACAGATCGGGCTGTTCTGCACCAGCAAGCAGCATGCGCCGAACGAGCACGAGGAAGACCGCGATAATCGCGAAGGCGCCGATCAATCCGAACTCCTCGGAGTACGCCGCGTACACGTAGTCCGTTGCGACATCGGGGATAAAGCCCGGATGGCCCAAACCAAATCCCGTTCCAAACAATCCGCCTGCCGCAAGCGCGTAATACGCTTGCGACGATTGATAGCCGGCGCCGAGTGGATCGCTAAACGGATTGTTCCAGACGGCGATGCGCGTCTGCACGTACGGGAAGTGATGAACGGCCCAAAATGCGACGAGTGCAAATACGACGATGCCGCCGACGACCAAATCGATGCGGCGCGTCGCTACGTACAGCAGCGCGGCAAACGTCGCGAGCAGCAGCGTTGCCATGCCTAAGTCCCGCTGCAGCACGAGAATGGCCATCGAACTGCCCCACCCTAAAAAGAGCGGCCCCAGGTAGCGCAGATTCGCGCGCACGGACCATGGGCGTGAGTTCGCAATCACATCAGCCGTCTCGGCGAGATATGCAGCGAGGAAAAAGACGATAAACAGTTTGATGAGCTCGATCGGCTCGTACTGAATCGGTCCGAGACGAATCCACAAGCGCGCGCCGTTGACCTCTTGTCCGAAGACGAGCAGCAGCACAAAGAGCAGCAACGAGCCGACGACCCAGAGATACTTGTACGCGGCAAACGTTCGAAAGCGCGTGAACAGCGGCCCGAGGCCGATTGCGAGTATGAGCGAGACGAGCAACCACCACAATTGCTTCTGCGCGAGATCGGGTGAGAGCCGCGCCACGAGCGCAAGGCCGAGCGAGGAGAGCACGATTGCAATTGCGGGAATCACGTCGTCGCGCGCCGTGTTGAGCGGTTGCCACAGAATCCATGCCGCTGCAAGCACGGCGAGCGCAACCGGCAGCCACGCCGGCTGCAGTGTGCCAAGCGGCGCGAACGACAAGATGAATGTGGCAATCGCAAGTGCGATTACGACGGTGATCGCGCGGCGCGCGATGAGCGCTACCGGAGCCACGCGGTCGTTATCAGCAATCCGAAAACAAAGACGAACGTAGCGACCGCGGCTTGAACGCGCGGATCGGCCGGAACCGGCGGCTTTACGGCCGTCACGAGTTCGTCCATCGCGCGATCGCCGTCGTCGAAGCGCACGACGAGCATGTGCTCGTTCGCGCCCGCTTCTTCGACGTGCGCGATCAGCGCGCGCCGGTCCACTTCACCGCGCACGCGATGACCCATGAGAATCATCACGTCGCCCGCGTCGACCGCAACGCTCGAGACCGATACGTCGAGCGACGAAGCCGTTCCAAGCGCTCGCGAGAGCAGCGGCGTGACGCTTTCGAACGCGTCTTCCGACGTGAGCGACGTCACCTCGCCTTTATGCGCCAAATACGCGGCGGTACCGCCGCTGTGAATGACGTACGCATGTCCGCGCACCACCAGCGTCGCTGTGAGCGAACAACCGGCCGTGACGTAATCGTCATGCGCAGCGCTGCGTGAAAAAATATCGCCGTTGACGCGCGAGAGTACGCCGAGCATCGCGGTGGCAGCCGCTTGCGGACGGTCGACGGCGCGCCGGAACCGCTCGCCCTTCAACCGCCGCTCGCACTCACCCCGCACGCGCGCAAGCGTCGCCGGTGCAGCCGCAGCGCCGTCGATCAAACCGAACCCGCGCGCAACCGCAAAGAGCCACGATCGCGGCCCAAGCTGCAGCGATAAACACGACGCTCGATCACCACGGATTGCTACGTCCACGGACGTAATTTCTCCACGATCAATCGCGTCGTACCCACATCCACTTCATCGCCCTCACGCAACTCGATGGCGCTCGTCAAAGCCCGGCCGTTGAGGAACGTGCCGTTGCTACTCCCCAAATCGCGCAAAAACACCGTTCCGCGCTGCGTCTCCAGACGCGCATGACGCCGGCTCACTTCGGGATCCGAGAGGACGAGTTGGGCATCCTTCGCGCGCCCGATCACGAGCGGACAGGTTCCCTCGAATTCGCGCGCGTTGCCGGGCTCCAGCACGCGCAGCCGCGCTTGCACCGGCGCGAGGGCGCCGATCTCTTCCGCGGCGCGTACGCGCGGACGCCCCGCGACAACGGCGACCGCGAAGAGCGCCGCTACGATTTCCAGCGACCCCACATGCGCGTGCGCCGGATTCATTCGCGCGCCTCCAGCCGCATCTGCGTGTTGCCGAACGTCAGAATATCTCCCGAAACCAAGCGCCGGCTCCCGGTGATGCGCTCGCCGTTGACGAAAGTGCCGTTGGTCGAGCCAAGGTCGGTCACGACGACGCCGTCGTTCTCAACCTTCACCGCCGCATGGCTGCGCGAAACGCTCGGGTCGACGAGAAAGATGTCGCTATCCTCGTTACGCCCGATCGACGCGTGACCGTCGACGAAGTACACGCCGTACGCCGGGACGCCTTTCATCATACGTAGATGATAACGCTTCGGAGGCGCGAGCGGAGGGGCATTGGGAATGGAAATCGTGACATCGCTTGCTACGCTGACGTCCACCATGCCGACCGGTATCCCGGGTCGCGCTTGCATCTCGACATTCGGGCCGCCGTCGAAGAAGTACACGCCGACCCGCGCCGCCATGTCTCGCAGCAATTCCGCCCACTCGCGTTCCAGGTACGCCCGGTGCTCGGAGAGCCGTTCGAAATCGTCGGGGTTCATGTAGACGAGGTACGAACCCGGCGCGAGCAAGTGGCCGTCCTCGCCGCGCGTGCGGGCTTCCATCGTGGCGACGAGCTTGCGCGCGACTTGTGCGGGCTCGAGATCACTCGGAAATGTCTTCGCGAACGTCCGCTCTATAAACGCAGCGCATGCTTGTTCTATGCGCGCGAACCAGCTCACAGTAAACAACGTACCGGCAGTATACTACCGGCGCTCCAGTCGCGCGATAAAGAACCCGTCACGGCCGCCGATTCCTGGGGCAACACGAACGTCGCCCTCGTCCGTGAGCAATGACTCGTAACGGGCGGGGATAAGACCTCGCTCAAAATTGTGGTGCAGGCGGAGCCATTCAACGACCTCGATCGTCTCCCGCGGATCCGTGGAACAGACGGCGTACACCAGCGCACCGCCTTCATGCACCGCCGGCGCGATCCGGTCGAGAATCGCGCGTTGGGTGTGCGAGAGACGTTCGCCGTCTCCGGGCTGCTTCTTCCACCGCGACTCCGGATGACGCCCAACGATACCGATGCCGGAACAGGGCGCGTCGATCAGCACCCGGTCGAAGCGCTGCTCGGGCCCAAGCAGCTCGCCGGTCGCGTCCCCGATGATGACGCCCGCGGGAATCCCACCCGCCTCGAGACGTTCCTGGAGCGTCTCCGCCTTGCGTTCGTCGATCTCGATACAGAGGAGCGATCCTTCATCGGTCAGCCGCGAGCCGATTTGCAGCGCCTTGTTTCCACGGCCGCTGCAGACGTCGAGAATCGCCTCGCCCGGTTGGGGGTTGAGCACGTCCGCGGGCATCGCGCTGCTCTCCGATTGAATCCACCAGGCGCCCTTTGCCGAGCCTTCGTGCCGGCGCGCGTAACCGCCGTCGCTCACGGCGAGCGATTCGGGAACGAACGTCGACGGATCGGTGCTTACGCCCGCCTCGCGAAACCGCTCCGCGATCTCGTTCGGCTCGGCTTTGATTCCGTTGACCGTGATCGACGTTCGAGCCGGCTCGTTTACGCCGGCGCAGATCTCCTCGATCTCATCGCCGAAGGTCGCGCGCCACTGGCGCACGATCCAGGTCGGTAGCGAATAGCGCGTCGCGAGATAGTCGTCTGCATTCTCGAAGTCTTCGGGCATCGGCGGCTGCGGACGATCGCGCAGAAACGAACGCAACACGCCGTTAACGAGATTCGCAACGCCGCGATGCCCGTGGTGCTTAGCGAGATTTACGAATTCAAAGACGGTGGCGTGTTCGTCCGGTTTCGTGTAGACCAGTTCGAATACCGCAAGGCGCAAGATTTCGCGAATGACCGGCGGCAATTGGTTCGCACGTTCGCCGATGAACGGGTGCAGATACCAGTCGAGTGCGCGCCGCATCTTGATCGCGCCGTAGGCAAGCTCGGTCGCAAACGCGCGATCGCGAGTATCGAGATTCGCTTTACGTGCTCGATACTCGAGCGCTTCCTGCGCGCCGCGTTCCGGTCCGCCGCCGCTGGCGGGAAAGACGTCGCGCACGGTTTGCAGCGCGACTTCGCGCGCGTTCATACGCGATCGTGCCGCGACTGACGATACGCTTCACCGGTCATGCGTCCGCGATTCGGCGCGATGACCTCATCGAGCACGAGCTCGCCGCCTTCGACGTGCGCGCGCAACACTTTGATCGTCTCGCCCTCGACGTCCATGCGCGCTCCGGGCTGCGGTGAAAACGCGCGTACCATTGCGACAATTCGCTCCGGCGGCCACGACGGATCGATTACGAGATCATCTTTTGCGATCGGGCTTGTCACCGTCGGTTCTCCGGTTTGTGGATGGCGCGGCAGCCCACCGCGCGCCGCGAGATCGAGGGCTTCGCCGAGCAGCTCTCCGCCGTAGAGTGCCAGCCGGTCGTGCAGCGTACCGTACGTATCGTCCGGTTCGATCGGCACGCGCTCTTGCAGCACGATATCGCCCGTGTCCATCCCCGCGTCCATCAGCATGATCGTGACGCCGGTTTCGGTATCGCCGCTACGCAGCGCGCTTTGGATCGGCGTTGCGCCGCGATATTTCGGCAAGAGCGACGGATGCACGTTGAGCGCTCCGAGATTCGGAAGATCGAGCAGCGCTTGCGGTAAGATTCGGCCGTACGACGCAAGCGCGAAGAGATCGAACGATTCGCGCCCCATCTCTTGCGCGAACTCTTTGAGCTTCGCCGGTTCGTAAACGCGCAGGCTCAAATCGAGCGCAGCGGCCTTAACGGGCGTCGGTTGGAGCCGGTGTCCGCGCCCCGAGGGGCGATCGGGCTGCGTCACGACGCCGGCGACGTTCGTCCGCGCGGCGAGCACGTGTAGACTCGGAACAGCAAACGCGCTCGTGCCGAAGAACAGCGTGCGCAAGGTACTTAAATTGCTTCCGCTTCAGCGATCTCGTGCTCTTCTTCGGTCTCCGGCTTGCGAATGTTCTTGGCCTTGTCGATATAGAGGACGCCGTTGAGATGATCGATCTCATGCTGCAGGCACTGGGCGAATAGGCCCTCGCCTTCCAACCGAATCTTTTGGCCATTGCGGTCGAGCCCGCTCACCGCCATCTTCCGGTAGCGCGTAATCTCGCCGACGTATCCCGGGACCGACAGACAACCTTCCGTCATCTCGACTTCCTCTTCCGCGAGTTCGATCTTCGGATTGATCACGACGGCGGGCTCGTGCTCTTCATCCTGCACGTCCATGACGAACATGCGCTTGGAAACATTGACCTGCGGCGCAGCTAGACCCACGCCCGGCGCTGCATACATCGTTTCAAACATGTCGTCGATCAACTGCTGAAAGAGCGGATCCGAAATCTCTTTCGGGTCCACTTTCTTGGCAACTTTCCGAAGCGTCGGATGGCCGTCGGTAACGATCTCGCGGATATAGGGCATGGAGCATTATTCTACACTGCAAAGCGCCGCCTCATGCCCGGATTTGTCTCAGCGGCCGGTACGGAAGCGGCCGAGGCGGGATCGCCCCGGTTACTGCAGCGTGAACGTTCCGCCTGGGATGTTCAACGCGGTGCAGTTCGAGGTCGGCACATTCAGCGCGGTCTGCAATTGCGTACCCGGGCTGAAGTTGTTATAGAGTGAGCTCACGAGACCAACGGCTTCGTACGTCGGATTGGCGATCGTCGTCGGCGCGGATCCGGCCGGAAGTTGACTGGCCGGAATCACGTTCAGGAAATTCGCCGTCTGCGCGACGTTGCCGGTATTTGCGGTGTTCGTTAGCTGAATGTTGTATTCGTTCGCCGGCAAGGGCGAGCTGACCGCAACGACGATCTCCGACAAGGTTGCCGGTACCGCCGTTGCACCGGGTGCCGGATACACGAGTTGCGACGTAACATTCGGATTGCACGTCGGTCCAGGCGTCGGATTGACGCTCGGAGTGTTGCCGTTGCAGGCGACGAGACCAATTACAGCGAGAACGCCTACCGCGAAGAGCGTCCGTTTCAACATGGCTTAGAGGATATACCCGGATAGGTCTGCGTTCTGCACAACGTCTTGCAAACGTTCGCGCACATACGCGCCGTCGATCGTGACGGTGCCGCTGCTGTCCGGCGCATCGAAACTGACATCTTCGAGCAAGCGCTCGAGCACGGTGTGCAATCGGCGTGCGCCGATATTTTCACTCTGTTCGTTGACTTGCATCGCAAACGTCGCGACCTGAGCGATCGCGTCCTCGGTGAACTCCAGCGTCACGCTATCGGTGCCGAGCAACGCCTTGTACTGCTCGATGAGCGCGTTCTTGGGCTTGGTGAGAATCGTCTTGAAATCGTCGGCGGTCAGCGAATCCAGCTCCACGCGAATTGGGAAGCGTCCTTGTAATTCCGGGATGAGGTCTGACGGCTTGCTGATGTGGAACGCGCCCGCGGCAATGAAGAGGACGTGATCGGTTTTTATCGGCCCGTGTTTGGTATTGACGGTCGAACCTTCCACGATCGGCAGAATGTCGCGCTGCACGCCTTCGCGCGAAACATCGGGACCGCCGCGCGAACCTTCCCGTCCGGCGACTTTGTCGATCTCGTCGATGAAGATGATGCCGTCTTCTCCCGCGCGGCGAACCGCTTCGCGCTTGACGGCGTCCATGTCGATGAGCTTCTGCGCTTCTTCTTGCGTGAAGACGCGCTTTGCTTCCGAGACGGTCACGCGTTTCTTCGAGCGTTTCTTCGGCATCAGTCCACCGAGCATCTCGCCCAAATCACCACCGCCCATGCCGCCTTGATCCATCCCGCCGCCGATCACGCCGATCGGCAGCGTCGGCGTCTCCTCGACGTCGATTTCGATTAACCGTACGTCGTAGAACCCGCGCTCGATTTCACTGCGTGTTTGCTCGCGAATCCGCTGCACTTCGCTCTGCGGCGCCGACGGCGGAGGCGGCGGCTGCTGCGGCGGTTGGAAATTGTTGCCGAAGATCGAGCCGAGCGTTTGGGCGAACGGATTGTTCGGATTCTGCGGCTGACGCGGCGCGGTCTCGGGATGCAGCACGTCGATAATCCGCTCGACGGCTTGCTTCTCGGCGAGATCCGCCACTTCCGTGCGACGTTCTTCCGTCACCATCCGCACCGCAGCTTCGACGAGATCACGCACCATCGACTCGACGTCGCGCCCGACGTAGCCGACTTCGGTGTATTTCGTGGCTTCGACTTTGATGAACGGCGCGCCGACGAGACCGGCAAGTCGCCGCGCAATCTCGGTTTTACCGACGCCGGTCGGACCGATCATCAGAATATTTTTCGGGGTTATCTCTTCACGTAAATCGTCGCGCACGCGCGCGCGGCGGTACCGGTTGCGCAATGCGATCGCAACGGCGCGCTTGGCGTTTGCTTGCCCAACGATGTACTTATCCAGTTCTTCTACGATTTGCCGCGGCGTCAAGCTCGTCGCGTCGCTTACGGCCGTCATGAAAGGGTCTCCACCGTGATATCGCTGTTTGTATAAATACAAATCTCCCCAGCAATTTCAATCGCCCTTCGGGCGATCTCGTCGGCGGAGAGTTGCGTGTTTCGCACGAGCGCTGCCGCTGCCGCTTGGGCATACGGGCCACCGCTTCCAATGGCGGCAATGCCTTCATCGGGCTCGATCACGTCGCCGGTGCCGGAGAGCACGAAGAGATGGTCGGGCGTGCCGACAATGAGCAGCGCTTCCAAACGGCGCAGCGCGCGGTCCTGACGCCAATCCTTCGCAAGCTCGACGGCGGCGCGCGTGACGTCTTTGTACTCGTTGTACTTGTTCTCGAACTTCTCGAGCAGCGTGATGCCGTCGGCGGCCGATCCGGCAAAGCCTGCGACGACCTTGCCGCCGGCGATCTTGCGCACTTTGCGGGCGCCGTGTTTGACGATCGTCTTGTCCAACGTCACCTGGCCGTCGCCCGCAATCGCAAGCGCGCCGTTACGCCGGACGGCGACAATCGTCGTCGATCGAATTCTCATATCGTCACGCACATACCCGAAAGCACGTTTGGGAGTTTCAGAAGGCTCGCTCGCTCGATTCACAAACAGGGATCCTATGAAGAAGACGCTCGTTCTCCTTGCTTTGGCCGTCTTTTCGCCCGTGGTGGCCGGAGCGCAGAACGCTCCAATCATGCGGGTACCGCCGCCCGCACAGACCTCGGCGAACGGCCACGGCATCACGGTGAACGGTACGTCGGTGCTGCGCGTGCCGGCAACGTCCGCCCGCATCTCGTTGCAGCTCACGTCGATAGACAACAAGACGACCCTTACGCAGCAAGACCTGCAGCCGCTGGTCGATGCGCTTGTCAAAGCCGGGGCGCAACGTTCATCCGTGCAATTGCCGCTCGCATTCACCGCCGGAGGCTTCTCAAACGCAGCGACCGTGACCGCAGTCGTTCAACACCCGACGGTCGACACAATGCGCAGCGGCATCGCGAGCGTGGGCGCGACGATAGCCGGCATGAAGAACGTGCGCTTAGGGTCAGCGCAAGTGCAACTGAAGAACGACGACTGCGCGCAGACCCTCGCGAAGGTTCGCGCCGATGCGATCGCATCCGCGCGATCGAAAGCATCGTCGATCGCAAAGCAGCTGGGCGTGACGCTCGGCGGCGTCGTGAACGTCAACGCATTCGATCCCGGCAATCCGGATGGAAGCTGCGCGTCACAATACTGGGTCGGACCGATGGGCGCGCAATTCGGTCGCAACGCCGAGAACGACGATTCCGATTACATCACCGTCCCAATAAGCTCGAACGTCACAATTACGTACGGAATCAAATAGCACGGTGTCACGCCATCCAGTGCTGATGCGCTGATCGCACATGAACCGGCGGATCATCGCAGCAGTCGCGATGACGGCCGTCTTGACTGCATGCGGAGGTGGAGGTGGGACCGGCCCGGCCGCCCCTCCGCCGACAACGTCGCCGACGCAACCCCCGGCGACCGCTGCCGCCGTGCAAATTAGTGCCGATTCGTTTGCCGATCCGCTTGGACAGCACGCGACCGAAGTAGAACCATCGGCTGCCGTGCACGGACAAACGATCGTCGCGGCGTTTCAAACAGCGCGGCAAGTGGTGTCGGGGGGCTCCGCAATCGGTGTCGCGTCGTCGTTCGACGGCGGACACACCTGGAGCCGCACGTCATTACCGTTCGTCACGCAGCTCACGGGCGGCGGCGCGCAGAGTGCAAGCGATGCCGTCGTCGCATATGATGCAGCGCATGCAACATGGCTCGTTGCCGTGGTTCCCGTCATCGGTGGTACGGTTCCATATCCCGAAGTCTCTCGATCCGGCGACGCGATTCATTGGGACGCACCCGTCGTAGTCAGTTCGGGAGACATCGCGGACGACAAGGAATGGATCGCCTGCGATAACACCGCAACGAGTCCGAATTACGGGCATTGTTACGTCACGTGGGATGACGGCGGACGAAACGGCTTAATCGAAGTCAGCGTTTCCGCCGATGGCGGCGCAACGTGGAGTGCTGCGCGCACCAGCGCCGACCGTATCACCGGCATCGGCGCACAAGCGCTGCCGCAGCCGAACGGCAACACCGTCATCATCAGTGACGACTTCAATGAAGCGAGTCTCTTCTCGTTCGTCTCGCGCGACGGCGGCCGAAGCTGGAGCGGATCGCAACCCGTTGCTCAAATTATCGACCATTTGCAACTCGGCAACCTTCGAAGCGGAGCGCTCGTTTCGGCTGCATCGGACGAATCCGGAACGCTCTACGCCGTTTGGCAAGATTGCCGGTACGAAACGAATTGCACCGCCGACGACCTTGTGCTGTCGACATCGGCCGATGGCTTGAATTGGTCGGCTCCCTCGAGATTGCCGCTCGATCCGATCGCCGCAAACGTCGATCATTTCATTCCCGGCTTGGGAGTCGATCCAAAAACATCCGGTTCATCCGCGCATGTTGCACTTGCGTACTACGCGTACGCGAACGCTCTGTGTCCCATGGGATGCGCAATGACGAGCGAACTCTCGACGTCCGTCGACGGAGGCAAGAGTTGGAGCGCACCGGTTGCTATGAGTCCGGCGATGTCGCTTCCGTGGTTGGCACGAACGACCGAAGGGCGGATGGTCGCCGATTACGTCGCGTCGGTCTTCCCAGGTGCGACACCGGTCGCCGTATTTGCAAACGCGTTTACACCTGCCGCAGGCCTCTTCAACGAATCGGTCTTCGCCTATGCGCCCTCAGCGCATTCCGTTATGTTCGGTCGCGTGTCGCGAAACGAACGCCCCATCGCGGGCATCCGTCCCGATCATGCGCGCCGGCACTTCATACCGTGACGGCGCGAGCGCGTTCCAGTTCGGTTTTGAACGTATCCAGCGCGTTGAGTGCGCGCTCGGCCATCAAGCGGCGGCGCTCCTTCTTATCGCGCACTTCGCGGTCGAGCGCCGGGAACGGGGCCCACGTCACGTTCGCGGGTTGGAAGTCGTGCGTCTCTGTGTTTTGAAGATGCGCTACGACGGCGCCGAGTGCAGTTTCACGCGGAAAGTCGACCGGCGGCAACCCAAGTAACGCACGGCCTGCATGAATTCCGGTCATCGCGCCGCACGCCGCCGCTTCGACGTACCCTTCGGCGCCCGTAATCTGCCCGGCAAAGTACATCGCATCGCTTCCGCGCAACTTCAAGCGTGAATCGAGTAGCCGCGGTGAATCGATGAACGTGTTGCGATGCATCACGCCCAGACGTAACCATTCCGCGTTTGCAAGTCCCGGCAATTTGCCGAAGGCTTCTTTCTGCGCCGGCCACGAGAGCCGCGTCTGAAAGCCGACGAGATTGAACGCCGTGCCTTCGACGTTTTCTTTGCGCAGCTGCACCACGGCATACGGCGTCTTGCCCGTGCGCGGGTCACGCAAACCAACGGGTTTCAACGGACCGAACCGCAGCACGTCATCGCCGCGATCCGCCATCTCTTCAACGGGAAGGCAGCCTTCGAAGTATTTCGTTTCGGCTTCGAAGTCTTTGGGCTGATGGCGCTCGAGCGTTCGCAGATCGTGCAGCAACTGTAGATACTGCTCTTTATCGAGCGGAATGTTGAGGTAGTCGTCGCCGTCGCCTTTTTCATACCGCGACTTGCGATACATCGCCGACTCATCGATCGAATCCGCAGCCACAATCGGCGAAGCCGCATCAAAGTAATGGAGACGCACCGTGTCATGCTGAACTTGTCGAAGGATCGCATCGATATCATGCAAGAGCGCTTCACCCGGAAGCGGACCGCACGCAACAATGACGGCACGATCCCGCGGAATCTCCGTGACTTCTTCGCGATGCAGGTTGATGCGCGGATGCGAACCGATACGCGATTCCACGGCCGACGCAAAACGGTCGCGATCGACCGCGAGTGCACCGCCGGCGGGAACGGCCGCTTCACGAGCCGACGTGACGATCACCGAGTCCAGGCGCGCGAGCTCTTCCTTTAGCAGTCCGACGGCGTTCTCGAGGGCAGCACCGCGCAGTGAGTTGCTGCACACGAGTTCCGCAAGGTGCCCCGTTTTATGTGCGGGACCGCTTCGAAGCGGACGCATCTCGTAAAGGTCGACATCGACACCGAGTTGCGCGGCTTGCCATGCAGCCTCGCAGCCGGCGAGACCACCACCGATGACGGCTAGGCGATTCCCGTTCGTGATGGGCAGGCTAGACTTCGGCGAGTTCACGTTCCTCGGGAGTTTCGTCCCCGGCTTGCAATGCTGCAAGGGATGAGACATCGTGTTCCTTGTTTGCCGAGCACTCCAACTGCACGACGCCGCCGCGACGCGTTTTTGCGACGACGTAGCTGCCGCAGACCGGGCAGGGCTGCGGAATGACGCGATCCCACGAGACGAAGTCGCACTTCGGGTAATTGGCGCAACCGTAGAACGTGCGCCCTTTCTTCGAACGGCGCTCGACGATCATGCCGCCGTCTTTGGGGCATTTCGCGCCGGTATCTTTGACGATGGGCTTCGTCGTCTTACATTCCGGGTATCCGGTGCACGAAATGAAGCGTCCGAACCGTCCGGTCTTGATGACCATCGGACGGCCGCAGTTCGGGCAGATCTCGTCCGTCGGTTCATCTTTGATCTCGATACGCGGCAGCTTCTTCTCGGCCTCTTCGAGTTCGTTTGCGAACGGACCGTAGAAGTCGCGCAGAATGCGGACCCAATCGTCGTTGCCTTCGGCGACCTTATCGAGACTGTCTTCCATGCCGGCGGTGAACTTCAAATCAACGATGTCTTTGAAGTGTTCCGCGAGCAGATCGTTCACGGCGATACCGATGTCCGTCGGTTTGAACCGGCGGTCTTCTTGTGTCACGTAGCCGCGCGCTTGAATCGTATCGACGATCGTGGAGTACGTGGACGGACGCCCGATGCCGTTTTCTTCCAGCGCTTTGACGAGCGTCGCTTCGGTGTAGCGCGGCGGTGGTTCGGTGAAGTGCTGCTTGGGTTCGAGCTTCGAACAATCCAACGCATCGTGCTCGTGCAGTTCCGGCAAACGAACCTTCGCCTTGCCTTTCGCCGTACCGTTGGCTTTTGCGGCGTCCGGTTGATCCGCGCTCGCGTCGTCGTCGCGGCCTTCTTCATAGACCTTCGTGAAGCCGGCGAACTTCACGACGCTGCCGGTCGAGCGAAACGTATATTCACCCGCCGCAATATCGACGGTCGTTTGATCGAGGATTGCGGCCGCCATCTGCGATGCGACGAAGCGCTCCCATATCAGGGTGTAGAGACGCAGTTCATCGCGCTTGAGGACGTGCGCAACCGATGCCGGCGTACGGAAGACCGAGGTGGGCCGAATCGCTTCGTGCGCGTCTTGCGCACCTTCGCGGACTTTGTGCAAACGGCCGCCGTGAAATTCTTCACCGTAGGTCGCGCTGATGTACTCGCGAGCATGTTCGCGAGCCGTGTCGCTGATGCGAGTCGAGTCGGTACGCATGTAGGTGATCAGACCTTGCGTACCCTCCTCTCCACCCAAGTCGACGCCTTCATAAAGCGCTTGCGCGATCTGCATCGTACGGCGCACGCGCAGGCGCAGCTTGCGTGATGCCTCTTGTTGCAGGGTCGAAGTCGTGAACGGAGCGGGCGCATTGCGGCGCACTTCACGGCGCTTGACCGATGAAACGGAGAACGGCGCGCCCTCGAGCGCGGCCAAAACGGTATCCGCTTCTTCCTTCTTAGTAATCTCGTATTTCTCACCGCGGCGCGCGACGAGTTCGGCGGGGAAGACGAGCGCCGGATCGCGGTGGGTCGAGAGATGCGCGGTAAGCGTCCAGTACTCGCGCGGAACGAATGCGTCGATCTCGCGTTCGCGATCGACGACCAGACGAACGGCAACGGACTGCACGCGACCGGCCGAGAGACCGCCGCGAACCTTCGCCCAAAGCAGCGGTGAGATTTTATATCCCACGAGGCGATCGAGAATGCGCCGCGCCTGTTGCGCGTTCACGCGATCCATGTCGATCCGGTGCGGGTCTTTGAGCGCGGCCATCGCGGCGTCTTTGGTGATCTCGTGCAGCTCGATGCGTTTGGGATTTTCGAGCTTGAGTAACTCGGCGAGATGCCACGCAATTGCCTCGCCTTCGCGATCGGGGTCGGTCGCGAGGAAGACGTCACTCGCGCTCTTCACCGCGCTCTTGAGATCTTTGATGACGTCGCCTTTGCCCTTGATCGTGAGGTACTTCGGGGTGAAGTCGTTCTCGACGTCGACACCGAGCGTACTCTTCGGAAGATCGCGCACGTGCCCGACCGACGCTTTCACGATGTAACGCGCCGGGAGAAACTTTTTGATCGTGCGGGCCTTGGTCGGCGACTCCACGATGATCAGGGGCTTTTTCACGGGGTTCAGTATACTCCCGGGGTCAAGGCCGGGGCAAACTTGGCCGTCCGCGGCGGGGCCCAACGCGCGTGCGCGTACACGCGCGTACACGCGTACGCGCACGTGCGCGTACACGCGCGTTTGCATCATTTACAAAAATCCTTTATAGTGCGCTTAAAGCGCACACAACAATGCGCTGTCCAACTAGCGCTGTTCGTCCCCCGGGGGACGAGGAGGAATGAATGGACTCCGATACCATGATGAATGGCGACACGATGGGTGAAGCCAAGAAGTCTCGTCGTAAATCGAGTGGCCGTCGTAAAGCGGCCGGTGGTCGCAAGAAGACGTCGGCACGGAAGTCGACCGGCGGCCGTAAGAAGTCGACGGGCGGACGCAAGAAGTCGACGGCCGGACGTAAGAAGTCGACCGGCGCACGCAAAGGCGGACGTAAGAAAGCCGCAGGCGGACGCAAAGGCGGACGTAAGAAAGCCGCAGGCGGACGCAAGAAATCGGCCGGCGGACGTAAGAAGTCGACCGGCGCGCGCAAAGGCGGACGTAAGAAAGCCGCAGGCGGACGCAAGAAGGCAACGCGTAAAGCCGCGGGACGTAAAGGCGGACGCAAAGCGGCCGCAGGCCGCAAAAAAGGCGCAGCTCGTAAGGGCGGCCGTCGCAAGAAAGCCTAACGCATAACGTGCTAAATCCGGGGACGACCAATACGGTCGTCCCCGTTTTTTTATGCTATTTGTTGCTCGTCGTGCGATTCGAGCCGCGCGATATACGTGCGCACTTCCGCGTTGAAATTCCACTCGTGTACGAGCATGCCGGCCGCTTCGACGCCGATTCCAAGCCGCGAACGGCCGATGACGAATTGCGGCGACGTGCTCGGTGCGGTGCACGCAACGGTGCCATTCCAGGGCCTCATCAGCACCGTATGAACGTGTCCGCTGACGATGCGTGCGATCTGCGGATGCGCGCGCACGATCTCGCCGAATGCCTCCACATTGACGAATCCATGCGCATCCATCGCCGGCACACCGGTGCGAAACGGCGGGTGGTGTAGTGCAAGGATCGTGGGCCGGCGCGGATGCGCGGTGAGTTCGGCCTCGAGCCACGCGAGGCGTTCTCCGTCGACGTAACCGCCGATGTAGCGCGGGTCCGTCGAATCGAGCGCGATGATTCGCAACGGCCACGCATCGAACGCGTAGCTGGCGTGATTTTTGAAGGTCGATAAATAACGATGATCGCGAAATGCTCTCCGTAGCGCTTCGCGATCATCGTGGTTTCCGGGGATCAAAAAATACGGGATTTCGCAGCGGTTGAGAATCGATCTGAGCCGGCGGTATTCGTGCGGCGACCCTCGTTCGGCAAGGTCCCCGGTCGCCAGCACGATACCGGGACGGGGACTCATGCGATGCAATCGGTTGATGGTTCGGCGCAAGTAGTCGGCCGTATTGGGCATGTAGTGCATCACATGTCCACGCCGTCGAATGTGAAGATCTGATATCTGCGCGACGATCACGATTTTCAGCGTAGCGTGCAAGCGTTATACGCGGATTAAGGCTGGTTTACGACAACGGGCCCGTTTGTAAGATTTGGCGCTTTTCCGCCATGCTCTTCGACCCAGTGGCACGCCGCGAAATGGCCGCCGCCGTAATCGTTGAACGCCGGGACTTCCGTCGTGCAGCGATCGAACGCAACGGGGCAGCGCGTGTGGAAACGGCACCCTGAGGGCGGATTCACGGGCGACGGAATGTCGCCGGTGAGCACGATCCGTTTGCGGCGCGCTTCGATATCCGGGTCCGGAATCGGAATCGCCGACAGCAGCGCTTGCGTGTACGGATGCAACGGATTTTCATAGAGCGACTCGCGATCGGCGAGCTCTACGATCTTGCCCACGTACATCACGGCGACGCGCGTCGAAATATGCCGAACGACGGAGAGATCGTGCGCGATGAAAAGATACGTCAGACCGAGTTTTTGCTGCAGATCTTCGAGTAAATTGATGACCTGCGCCTGAATCGAGACGTCGAGCGCGGAGACCGGCTCGTCGCACACGATAAACGTGGGATCGACGGCCAGTGCGCGCGCCACGCCGATGCGCTGACGCTGGCCGCCGGAGAATTCGTGCGGAAAGCGGTTCGCGTGATAGGGCCGCAAGCCGACGAGCTGCAGCAATTCCCGAACCTTGTCGTCAACGGCTTTGCCCTTTGCAAGGCCGTGAATGCGCAGCGGTTCGCCGACGATATCACCGACGGTCATACGCGGATTCAGCGAGGCGAACGGGTCCTGGAAGATGATTTGCATCTCGCGCCGCAGGCGGCGAATCTGCGAGGCGTTCATCTTCGTGACGTCCTCGCCGTTGAAGCGGATCTCGCCTTTGCTCTCGGTCAAGAGGCGCAGGATGAGACGGCCGATCGTCGTTTTTCCGGAGCCCGATTCGCCGACGAGGCCGAGCGTTTCGCCGGGTGCGATCGTGAAATCGACGCCGTCGACCGCTCTTACGTCGCCGATGTGACGCGAGAACAGCCCCGCGTGAATCGGAAAATACTTATAGAGATCGCGAACCTCGAGGAGCGCTTGCGTCATGCGTTTTCCACCACCGGAGCCGGTGCGACGTCGATGGGACGCTGTTCTTTCGCCCGCTCGTCATAGAGATAGCACCGCGCGACGTGGCCCTCGTTGAAACCGTAGAGCGGTACGGGCTCGTCGCAGATCGGCATCGTGTACGCGCAGCGCGGCGCAAACGCGCAACCCGGCGGCATGTTGAGCAGGTTCGGCGGCTGTCCTTTGATCGGCACGAGGCGCTCGTGTCCGCTCGCATCGAGTCGCGGCAATGACGAGAGCAATCCTTGCGTGTACGGCATCTTCGGATTTTTGAAGATGTCCGCGGCGGTGCCGTATTCAACCATGTTGCCGCCGTACATCACGAGCACGTTTTTGCAGACTTCCGCAACGACCCCGAGATCGTGCGTAATCAAGATAATTGCGGCGCCCGTCTCGGCTTGCATCTCGTTCATGAGTTCGAGGATCTGCGCTTGAATCGTTACATCGAGCGCCGTCGTCGGCTCGTCGGCGATGAGCAGCTGTGGATTGCACGAGAGCGCCATCGCGATCATCACGCGCTGTCGCATGCCGCCGGAGAATTGGTGCGGGTAGTCGTTCAAGCGCGCTTGCGGCGAGGGAATGCGCACTTTCTGCAGCATCTCGATCGCTTTTTCGCGCGACTCGCGGCGGTTGTATCCGAGGTGGAGGCGCACGGCTTCCATGATCTGCTCGCCGATTGTGAGCACCGGATTGAGCGAGGTCATCGGATCTTGGAAGATCATCGCAATCTGGTGACCGCGGATCTTACGCATCTCCGCTTCGCTCTTTTTCTGAAGATCTTCGCCGTTGAAGAAAATGCCGTCGGCCGTAACGGCGGCATTGCGCGCGAGCAAACGCATGATCGAGAGGGACGTCACGGATTTGCCCGATCCCGATTCGCCGACGATTCCGAGCGTTTCGCCGGTATTGAGCGAGAATGAGAGGCCGTTGACGGCCGTTACGGGGCCGTCTTCTGTGCGAAAAGTTGTGCGGAGATTTCTTACGTCGAGCAGTGCGCCCAAGTGGTTTTTAGATTCCCGTCAACGATAAAATGAACGCCGAGACAACGAATACGACGGCGGTAAAACCGGTGATGCGTTTGAGTTGTTCTTCCGCACCGACGCGCGCATACGCCGATTCGACGCGTCCGCCGATCGTACCGGAGAGACCCTCTTGCTTCGTCGTCTGCATCGCGAGCAGAATTACGAGGGCGACCGCCGCGATGATAAAGATGCCGGCGATCGTGTGCGTGGCCCAACCGACGTGCGCTTGAAACCACGTCTGCGTCATTTGCGGCGCCGTCGCCGGTGCGTTAATGACGAGCGGTGAGGCCTTCGGATTAGGGACCGTCGTAGCGGCGGCGAGAATCAACGATGTATCTCCTGACTGTGTTCGAGCACGCGTGATACCCGCTCTGCGACGTGTTCTGCAGAGAGGCCGAAACGCGCGCGTTGGCGGGCTGGCGAATCGTGTTGCACGAGCTCGTCGGCGATGCCGATACGCTCGACTCGGACGTTCAGTCCCCGATCCGACACCGTCTCTACGACCGCCGACCCGAAGCCGCCTGCGAGCGCGTGCTCTTCTAATGTAAGAATCAGTTCGTGCTCGGCCGCGAGCGATTCGAGGAGCGCCGTATCGACCGGCTTGGCGAAGCGGGCGTTGACCACCGTCGGCAAGAGGTCGGAACGTCCGAATTCGCCGCTAGCAAGCAGTTCGAAGGCGTCGAGCGCGACTTCGACCGTGTTGCCGAGCGCAAGGATCGCGACGCCGGCGCCGCGGCGCAGCACTTCGGCTTTACCTTGCTCGATCGGAGCGACTTGGTCCTGATGGCGGCCGCTTGTCGATCCACGCGGATAGCGAATCGCAGCCGGCGCGTTCAAAGCGAGCGCGTGCTCGAGCATGGGCAGCAGCTCGTCCTCATTGCGCGGCGCCATCACCGTCATATTCGGCAGCGTGCGCAGATACGCGATATCGTACAGTCCCATGTGCGTCGGTCCGTCGTCACCCACGAGTCCCGACCGGTCGAGGCAGAATACCACGGGCAGATTCTGCACGCACACGTCGTGCACGACTTGGTCGTACGCGCGCTGCAAGAACGTCGAGTAGATCGCGCAAACCGGCTTGAGTCCGTTCGTCGCTGCGCCCGCGGCCATGCATACCGCATGCGCTTCGGCGATGCCGACATCGAAGAACCGCTCCGGAAATTGCTTCGAAAACTTCGAGAGCTTCGTGCCGTCCGGCATTGCGGCGGTGATGCCGATGACTTTTGTGTTCTTCTCCGCTACTTTGCTTAGCGCACTTGCAAACGCGTCGGAGAACGTCGGACGGGCGTCGGGTTTGATCTCGAGCTTCCCGTTCTCGACGTCGAACGCGCCGGAAACGCCGTGGAACGTGCGTGAGTCGCGCTCGGCCGGCTCGTAGCCTTTGCCTTTGATCGTACGGACGTGCAAGAGCACCGGGCCGTCGAGATGACGCGCGGTTTCCAGTGCGTCCAGCAGCGTATCGAGATTGTGACCGTCAATCGGTCCCATGTAGCGGAAGCCGAGTTCCTCGAAGATGACGGCCGCTTTTTCCGACGGTGCAACGAAGCGAATCGCCCCCATTTCCGCCGATGCAAACGCCTTGCGCGCCGCGCCGCCGAAGGGCATGTGATCGAAGACGTCTTTCGCCTTTTCACGTACGAATTGCGCGAACGGTTTTGCGCGCAGCAACGACAAGTATGACGCGACGGCGCCGACGTTCGGTGCGATCGACATCTCGTTGTCGTTGAGAATCACGATGAAGTTCGAGTTCAGCTGGCCCGCGTTGTTGATCGCTTCGTATGCGAGACCACCGGTTAGCGCACCGTCGCCGATGACCGCGACGACCGTTTCATCGCGGCCGGCGAGATCGCGCGCAACCGCCATGCCGTACGCTGCGGAGACCGACGTCGATGCGTGTCCGGCACCGAATTGATCGTATTCGGATTCACTTCGCATCGCGAAGCCCGAGATGCCGCCGCCTTGCCGCAGCGTCCGGAAACGATCGCGCCGTCCGGTTAAAATCTTATGGACGTACGCTTGGTGGCTGACATCCCACACGAGCTTGTCGGTGGGAATATTCAGCACACGGTGCAAGGCGATCGTCAATTCGACGACGCCGAGATTCGGAGCAAGGTGGCCGCCGTTGCGCGAGCACGTCACGACGAGAAGGTCGCGTATTTCACGCGCCAGGACGTCGAGTTCGTCGCGGGTTAGGGCTTTAAGATCGGCTGGTGAGGAGACGCGTTCGATGACCATGTTGACCAGCCCGAGTTCGGCTCGACGAGCGTAGCCTCCCCCGAGAGCGCCGCGGCGATGCACCGCGGACCCGCCTTACAGATATACGCCGGGACCCCGGCCGCCGCAGCGGCAATTGCGGCGGCCAGCTTCGGTTTCATCCCGTCGCTGCACGCCGGCTTTGCGACAAACGACTGCGCATCCGTCAGTGAGAACCGGTCGATTGCGCTCGAAGGCTCGCTCGTATCCGCAAGCACGCGCGCAACGTTCGTGATGAAGACCATCGCCTGCGCGCGCAGCGCGCATGCAATCGCCGACGCGGCTAAATCGGCGTTCACGTTCAGCGCGCTGCTGCCGTCGGAGGCGAGCGCCAGTGGCGCGACGATCGGCATAAACCGTGCAGCGAAGAGCGCTTCCAACAGTGACGGATCGCTCGATTCCACGACGCCTACGTATCCAAGCGCGGCGGGTTCCGCGTGTCGCGCAACGAGCACGTTTCCGTCCTCGCCGCTGATCCCCGCGGCCCGAATGCCGAACGATGCCGCCGCGCGCACGAGTTGCTTGTTGATCGCGCCGCACAGCACCGATTCGGTGACTTCGAGCGTAACCGCATCGGTTACGCGCAGCCCGCCGATGCGCCGGCTTCTGACGCCGCGGCGCTCCAGCGCCTCGTCGATGGCGGGGCCGCCTCCGTGTACCAGGCATACCTCGACACCCGAAGCGGTAAGTTCGGCCAGCTCAGCGAGCACCGGATCACGAGCCGCCTCGGCCATCGCGTTTCCACCATATTTCACGACGATGCGCCGAGGTATTGCATAATTATTCGTCATAGTGCATAAATATACACCATGTACGCCGTAGCGCCAGTCCCCGCAGCCGCACTGCGGGGGCGGCATCTTCTCCAAACAACGGATCTTGCGCCGGGCGAGCTTGCCGCGCTCATGACACTTGCCGCCGAACTCAAACGATCTCCGGCGAACGGCTATCGCAATGCGCTGCGCGGAAAGACGCTGGCGCTGCTTTTTGAAAAGCCGAGTTTGCGCACGCGCGTCTCGTTCGAAGTCGCGATGATGCACCTCGGCGGCGAGACGCTCTTCGCGCACGGCGGCGAGTTTATGGTGGGAGCTCGTGAGACGCCCGAAGACGTCGCGCGGGTGCTCTCACGATACGTCGATGCAATCGTCGTGCGCACGCACGCTCACGAACCGCTCGAACGTTTTGCGAGCGCCGCCACCGTACCGGTGATCAACGGCCTCTCCGCAGCCGCGCATCCATGCCAAGCGCTCGCGGACGTTCTCACGATTCAGGAACGGTTCGGCACGCTCACCGGACTGTACATCGCCTATCTCGGTGATGCGAAGAACAACGTCGCGCTTTCGCTCGCGCAAGCGGCGGTGATGCTCGGCGCATCGGTGCATTTCGGCGCGCCGTCAACGCATCGTCCTTCGGAAAAAACGCTCGCGCGACTCAACGATCTCGGATCGCCGAGCGGCGGCGGTGCTCGCGCATTCGCGAGCGCCGTGCGTGCCGTACGGGGCGCAGATGTGATCTACACCGATGTGTGGACCTCGATGGGCGAAGAAGCGTACAGCGAACGCAATGAAGCAATGCTTCGCCCCTTCGCAGTAACCGACGACCTGCTCACCTTTGCGCGGCCGCACGCCATCTTCATGCACTGTCTCCCCGCGCATCGCGACGAGGAAGTGACGCAATCCGTGATCGAGGGCCGCCAGAGCGTCGTCTTCGATCAAGCCGAAAACCGGCTGCACGCGCAGAAAGCGTTGCTCTTCGCGCTGCTCGCCGATACGAAAGGATTTGCCTCATGAAAGACCGCCGTCAACGCGCGATTCTCACGCTGGTTGCAACGCGACCGGTTCATTCGCAAGAAGAGCTGGCGGCGCTGCTCGAGCGCCAAGGGTTCGCCGCAACGCAAGCGACGGTTTCGCGCGACGTCAAGGAACTCGGCCTTGTGAAAGTGCCCATCCGCGATGCAACCGGCGATGACGGGCTCTTCAAATACGTTGTGCCGAGCGCGACCGTATCGTACGTAAGCCGCTTGCACCGCGTCGTCTCGGAAGTCGTAACCAGCGTCGAGGGCGTGCTCAACCAAATCGTGATCAAAACAGGGCCGGGCAGCGCTATGATGGTGGCGTCTGCCATCGATGAAGCAGCATGGCCGGAGGTACTCGGAACGATCGGCGGCGACGATACGATTCTCGTCGTCCTCAAATCGGCCGAAGTCATGCCCGTAGTCAAACAGCGCTTTATCGATTTGAAAGGATCCGTAGCTTCATGAGCCGCATCGTGCTTGCCTATTCCGGCGGTCTGGACACGTCCGTACTGCTCAAACGTTTGATTCTCGAAGGCCACGAAGTGGTCGCGATGACGGCCGATCTCGGCGAATCCGACGCAACGTCCGGCGCAGGCGCTGCAGCGGAACTCGAACGCGCGCGTGCCAAAGCGCTCGCGCTCGGCGCGCTCGATGCCGTCGTCATTGACGCGCGGGCGCGATTCGCTGCGTCGTACGTCCTTCCGGCGCTCGCAGCCAATGCGCTGTACGAAGGCGTCTATCCGCTCTCGGCCGCGCTTTCACGCCCGTTGATCGCCGCGCTCCTCGTCGAAACGGCGCACGCATTCAACGCCGATGCGGTCGCACATGGCTGCACCGGAAAGGGCAACGATCAAGTTCGCATCGAGCTCGGCGTTCGCGCGCTGGATCAACGGCTAACCGTTCGTGCGCCGTTGCGCGAACAACCGATGTCGCGTCCCGATGCGCTTGCGTTTGCCGCGGTGCACGGCGTTCCCGTCGCGCACACGCACGATAAGCCGTATTCGATCGACGCCAATCTTTGGGGACGTTCGATCGAAGCCGGCGTGCTCGAAGATCCGTGGAACGCGCCGCCGGAAGACGCGTATGCCTGGACGGCCTCGACGGCGGCGCAGCCGCCGCACGCGGAAGAACTCGTCATCCATTTTGATTCCGGCGTTCCGTCGATCGGCAACCTCGACGGCGTAGCGTTGATCGCGCATCTCAATGCGGTCGCGGGCGCGCATGGAATCGGCCGCATCGATCTCGTCGAGGATCGCGTAATCGGCGTGAAGTCGCGCGAGGTCTACGAGGCACCTGCGGCAACCGTGCTCATTACCGCGCACAAGGCCCTCGAACGGTTGACGTTGACACGCGACGAGTTGCGGTTTAAAGCGAGCGCCGATCAGAAGTACGCCGAGCTGGCGTACGACGGATTGTGGCATTCACCGCTGCGCGATGCGCTCGATGCGTTCAACGCATCGCTTGCAATGCGGATCACCGGCGACGTCCGCATGAAACTCCATCACGCAAGCGCCGTTGCAACGGGCGTTCGTTCGCCGTTCGCGCTCTACGACGAGCGTCTCGCGACGTACGGCCACGGCGATGCATTCGATCACCATGCAGCGGACGGATTCATCCGTTGCTACGGTTTGCCGCTCGATCGCGTGGCGCAGCTATCCGCAAGCATGGCGACGGCATGAGAGAAACGCTTCAGTGGGGAGGCCGCTTTACGGCGGCTCCGGACCGCGCGCTGCTTGCCTACGGATCGTCGCTCGAAGACGACCTCGTGCTCGCACCGTTCGACGTACGCGTTTCGCGCGCGCACGTCGCGGCGTTGCGCGGCAGAGCGATTGTTTCTTCCGCGAAGGCTGACGCACTCGATCTCGCACTCGATCGCGTCGCGCGAGAGATTCGCGAGGGCTTTTTCGAGATCTACGCGCGCGGAAATGTTTTCGAGGATGTGCACGGTGCAATCGATGCGCGCGTGCGCGAACTAGAGCCCGACGCCGGCGCATATCTGCACGCCGGTCGCAGCCGGAACGATCAAGTCGCGACCACGCTTGCGTTGTACGCAATGGATCGCGCCGCGCGCGGGCTTACGCTCGCGACCGCGATCGCGTCTCATCTCAAAGACCTTGCGGAACGGGAACTGCTCGAAGAGACGGTCCTCGCCGCGACGACGCACACGCAGCCGGCGCAACCCGTTCTGTTCGCGTTTTGGCTCGCGGCAGTCGCCGAGCCGTTTGTGCGGACGGCTCGGCGATTTGCGCTCGCGGCAGCGGCCGCGCGGCGATTCTGTCCGCTGGGTTCAGCGGCCGTCGCGGGATCAACGTTGCCGCTCGATCGCGATGCAGCGTGCGCGACGCTAGGATTTGATGCGCCGTCGCGCAACGCGATGGATTCAATCGGGACGCGCGATAGCGTGCTCGACGTTGCTCATGCGTTCGTGCGTGCCGGAGCCGACGCATCGCGCATTTCGGCGGAGCTCATTACGTGGGCGGCTCCTGCGTTCGGCTACGTTCGCCTCGGCGAACGTTCGTCGACCGGTTCGAGTCTGATGCCGCAGAAGCGGAATCCCGATATCTTCGAACTCGTGCGCGGCGGCGCATCGGAACTGCTCGGATTGTACGCCGGCGCGGTAGGCTCGACGATCGGCATTGCTCCCTCGTATCATCGCGACCTTCAGCAAACCAAGCGCATGGCGCTCACGATCTGTGAGCGCGGCGTTGCGCTGCTCGACGCCTTTGTTCGCGCGCTCGCCGATACGTCGTTCGACCGTGACGCGATGGAGCGTCGCGCCGCCGAAGGATACACGGCCGCGACCGATATGGCGGACTTGCTCGTGCGCGGCCGTGCTTCCGCGCGCTCAGCGCACGAGCGCATCGGCGAGCTCGTTGCGTTCGCGGAGCAGTCATCACGTCCATTAGAAGGGGCGCCGGCGCCGCGCGAAAGCGTGTCCATGAAAGCAACGAGCGGTTCAACGTCACCGCAAGCGGTTCGAACCGCACTCGATTCGCTTGGGCTCGAAATCGACGAGATCCGGTCCCTCATCTAGTGCGCGTTCACGTTTGGGGTGCCGCGGGATATGCCGCGGCGGAAGCAATTCGTCTATTGCACGCGCACCCGTCGGTCGAGATCGGCGCGCTGGAAAGTCGCAGTCACGCGGGCGCCGCGCTCGCGGATCACGCTCCGCTGCTCCGGCGCACGGCGTATCGTTTCGCCGGCGAAGGCGCCGTGCTCAGTGCGCTGCAACGAGGCGACATCGTGATCGCCGCCGGTGCGCACGGTGAATCGCAGGCGCACGTGCCGTTGTTTCTCGCGGCCGGAGCTCGCGTAATCGATCTTTCGGCCGATTATCGCTTCGACGACGCGGCAGCATATGGACTTGCCGAATGGCACCGCGATGCGATCGCATATGCATCGCTCGTTGCGAACCCGGGATGCTATCCGACGGCAACGTTGCTCTCGCTCCTTCCGCTGCTACGCGCGTTCACGCCACGTCAACTTATCGTCGACGCAAAAAGCGGCATCACGGGCGCAGGGCGTAAGCCCGCCGTCGGGTCGCTCTATGCCGAAGTCGCCGGCGATATCCGTGCGTACGGACTCGAAATTCACCGGCATCAAGCCGAGATCGAACGCATCATCGCGATGCATACATCGCCCGTCCCACTTGTATTTACGCCCCACGTCGTTCCGCTTTCCCGGGGAATGCTCGTCGACGCCTATGCGTTGTTCGACGCACCGCTCGATGATGCGGCGGTACAACACGCGTACGAACGTGCCTATGCGCAAGCGCCGTTCGTTCATATGTTGCGCGGCGAATCGGCGCCGAGCGTCACGGCGGTCGCCGGAACGAACGATGCGGAAATCCGCGTCGACGTGCGTGGAAACGCCGTGCGGATAATCTGCGCGATCGACAATCTCGGTAAGGGCGCCGCTGGTCAAGCGCTGCAAAATCTCAATATCATGCTTGGATATCCGGAGGAGACTGGACTCAATGATCGTGCCGTCGTTGCCTGACGTTCGGTTCGTCGCACTGCGCGGTGGGCTCGGCGCGGTTCCCGGCGTTCGTTTAGCGGGCGTACACGCGGGAATTAAATCCCGCAAACGCGATCTCGCACTGATTGCCTTCGATCGTCCGCAGTTCTGTGCTTCCGTCGTGACCACGAACGAGATCAAAGCGGCGCCGGTGCTCGTCACCGCTGCGCATTTGCAGCAATCGTCCGCGACGATGCAAGCCGTCGTCTGTAACTCGGGATGCGCGAATGCATGCACGGGAGAACGAGGTGAACGCGATGCACGCGCGACCGCGCGTCAAGCGGCGGCACTCCTGGGCGTGACGCACGAGCAGGTCGTTATCGCATCAACGGGCGTGATCGGCGTACCGCTGCCGATGGATCGGGTGCAGCGCGGTATCGAACGCGCGCACGCGCAGCTTGAAAGCGGCGGGAAGGCCGCGCACGATGCGGCCGAAGCGATCATGACAACCGATCGCGTGCCGAAGCTCTCAGCATACGCGTTTTACGTCGACGGTAAACGATATGTCGTGGGCGGGATCGCTAAGGGTTCGGGCATGATCGCTCCCAACATGGCGACGATGCTCGCATTTATCGCGACCGATTTTCCCACCGGGGCGGCGTTGCAGCGCGAACTCGCGCACGCGGTCGACGGCAGCTTCAACATGATTTCGGTGGACGGCGACATGTCGACGAACGACGCCGTCTACGCCTTTGCGCCGCCCGGCGACGATGACGTGCCGCTTGCATTCTCGCTCGCGCTGCGCGAAGTATGCCTCGAGCTCGCCAAAGCGATGGTCGCGGACGGCGAAGGCGCAACGAAGACGTTGACCGTTCAGGTAACCGGCGCGCGCGATGTTACGCAAGCGCGTCATGTAGCGCGAGCAATTGTAAACAGCAGTCTCGTCAAGACCGCGCTATACGGCGAAGATCCGAATTGGGGGCGCATCATTGCCGCTGCCGGTTCCGTTAACGCCGGCATTAATCCGCAGAGTTGGTCGTTACTGCTCAATTCGAAACTGTGGGTGGACACCGGCGCCATCGAGTTACTCTCCGAAGCCGAGGCGCATGCGGAGTTGGAACCGACGGAAGTGACGGTCGAGCTGCGTTTGGGACTTGGCGAAGCCGAAGCAACGGCATGGGGCTGCGATCTCTCCAAAGACTACGTCCGCATCAACGCGAGCTACCGCACGTGAGCGCGCTGCTCGAAAATTACGCGCGCGCGCCGGTGACCTTTGTTCGCGGCGAAGGTTGTTATCTGTATGACGACGCCGGGAATCGGTACCTCGATCTCATCGCCGGTATCGCGGTCTGCGCGCTCGGCCATGCGCATCCCGCGGTCACCGATGCGGTGGCCCGTCAGGCTCAAACACTCGTGCACACGAGCAATCTCTACTTTCACGAACCGTCCGCAACGCTTGCGGACGAACTCGCGCGGCGAAGTGGCCTCTCGCGCGTCTTCTTCTGCAACTCGGGAACCGAGGCAAACGAAGCCGCATTCAAACTTGCGCGCAAACTCGCGTACCGCCGGGATGAGCCGCATCGCACGAAGATCGTTGCCTGCACGGGATCGTTTCACGGCCGCACGCTCGGCGCGCTTGCCGCGACGGCGAACGATACCTACAAACAAGGCTTCGGACCGATCCCCGAAGGCTTTACATTTACGCCGTTCAACGACATCGGCGCGCTCGATGCTGCGATCGATGAAACGACGGCAGCCTTGATCGTGGAACCGGTTCAAGGCGAAAGCGGCGTGCACGTAGCGGACGTCGCGTTCTTGCAGCGCGCACGTGAACTGTGCACGCAGCGCGGTGCGTTACTGATCTTCGATGAGATCCAGTGCGGAATGGGTCGGCTCGGACCACTCTTCGCGTTCCAAGCGTTCCGCGTCGTTCCCGACGTCGTTACGATTGCAAAAGCACTCGCGAACGGATTGCCGATCGGCGCGATGCTGGTAAACGAAGCGGCCGCGGGCGGGTTACAGCCAGGCGATCACGGCTCGACGTTCGGTGGATCGCCGATTCCGGCCGCAGCGGCGCTCGCGCATCTGCGCGTTCGTGACGAGATGGGACTCGAAGCGCGTGTGCGAGATATTGAAACGTTACTGCTTCGCGCGTTGCAGCAGCTTACGGAGCGATTTCCGGATGTCTTCGGCGAGCCGCGCGGGTTGGGCGCGCTCGCGGCTCTGCCGGTGCGCAGTCCGCATCAAGCGTCCGATCTGGTGGCACGTATCCGTGACAACGGTGTGCTGATCGGAACCGCGGGCGGCAATACGTTGCGCTTCGCGCCACCGCTCATCGTCAGTCCCGAACAGCTTCGTCTCGGCTTTGGAGCAATAGCGGACGCCGTAACTGTCCCCGTGGCGTGATCAAGGCTCGATTGTGTAGACGTTCCCCGTTGCCGTGTCGGTAGCCCACAGCAATCCGTTTGGTCCCTGTGTGATATGAGGCGTCGCAGATATCATCCACGGCGCGGGCAATGTGTCGACGATGTGCGATGAGGGGTGCACGCGCAGAATAACGCCGCCGAACCCAAGCTCATAGCCGGTGACCCACACGTTGCCGTCCGTACCGCTCGTGCAGAAAAAGAGCGCAACATTCGGCGTGGGAATCTCGGTAATGCTTCCTGCAGTCGTTACGACTGCCAGATTACGTGCCTGCTGTTCGGCGACCCAAATGTTGCCGTCGGAACCTTCGCAAATGCCCAGGGGATATGCGCTAGGCGCCGGTATGGGATATTCGCTCACCGCTCCAACGGCTCCCGACGTACGAATCATGCCCACTTTATGTCCGGTAGCGGCACGTTCGGTGAACCACATATTTCCGTCTGCGCCTTTGGCGATATATTCCGGACTCGATGAGTTGGTCGGAAGTGGATACTCCGTCACCACGCCGCCGGTGGTAATCATCGCGATCTTGTTCGCTAAATTCTCGGCAACCCACAGATTCGTGCCGTCGGAAGCGATGCCCATCGGTGAAGACGGGAACGTGAGAGCGTATGAGGATACGATGCCGCTGGGCACCGTCATCGCACCAGCTGCCGAAGCGTTCGTCGCCGTGAACCAAATGCGTCCGTCCGGTCCGCTTGTGACGTCCTCAGGCCACGGCGTCGGCCCCATCTGCGCACTGATCGAGATCGTACTCGCGGTTACGCTTGCCGGAACGATCTGGGCGATGGACGCGCCCGAATACACCGCCACGTACACATTGCCGTCGCTGCCGGTCGTTATTCCGTGCGGCGCCGTGCTTACTAGTACCGTCGGTGCGTAGGACGTGACCGCGGGAGGTATTTGCAACGACTGATTGCCGCTAGCACCGCTGCTCAGCGTTGCCGTTATCGTTGCCGACGTCCCGCTTAGGCCTTGCGCCCGCGTAAGGTTTGCCGGCGAATACGTCACTCCCACGCCCGTAGCTTGCGACGCCGAAAACGACGACGGGTTGAAGGTGACGAGGTTCGTGTTCGCAGCGTCGGACATCGACACCGTCACACTGTTTCCGGACGCATCAACGAAGTTGCCGATGATCACGCTTCCGCCGGCGTCGAGAACCGCGACCGACGCGTCTTGTGTGAGACCATCGAACATATCAACGTGCGAAACGGGAAGCGAAACGTGAACGGAAGCGGGAATACCGGCAAGCGCAATCGTCAACGTGTTTGCTTGCCCCGGCGTGATACTCTCCGCCGCAACGAAGCCGTAGGCAAGGGTATTGCCGGAGAGCGCTCCTCCCGACGGCGCTTGATCGTACGTCACCGCCCGCACGTCATAGGTACCGGCCGCAAGCGCCAACCCGATCGTGCACGTCCGGCTGGCGTCCGCGTTAACAACACAGCTCGACGACGATGCTGATAGATCGACCGCTTGGGAAAGAACGGGCGTCGGATTCGACGTGTACGGCGATGTATAAATATTTAGCTGCATGCCGTTCGTCGCGCGTGACAACGTAAAGGCGCGCCGAAGTTTCGCGGGAGCTGACGAGGGCACCGCGGGTATCTTCACGACGACTTGCAGTCTCTGCGAAGCCGGCGACGCATGTGTCGAGGGGACTGCCGTCACTCCGCCTCCACCGCCTGCGCATGCTACAACCGCGAACGCGAGCAGACCGAACGCCGGAAATGCCAGTTTTCTAACATCAATCACGGCGTTATCGCTCCCACTTTGTTCGTATTCCACTCAGTAAACCAAACGCGTGAATCCGGGCCGGTCGCGATGCCCATTGGGCTCGCGCTCGACGTTGGGATCGCGTAATGCGTAAAGACGTGGGTCGAGGTATTGAACATTCCGATTGTATTCGTGCCGGGTGCGACGAACCAAACGTTACCGTCAGGTCCGATCGTCAACTCCCCCGGTTGATCATTTTGACCGATCGGATATTCAGTGATCGTCCCGCTCACGTCTAGAGCGATTGCGTTCGCGTTCGTCTCCGAGAACCACACCTTGGGTGCACCGCCGGCGTTCTGTACGCTCACCCATAAGCTGTTTGAATTCGCAGTCGGAATCGCGGTGTAAAGCGGATTCATCGTCGCCGATAGTTGCGCGATGCGATTGTTCGCCGGATCGAGAACGTAGAGATTCCCCATGTTGTCTGCGGCGATGCCATACGGTGTTGGCTGCGAGGAACCCGAGAGGACGATTGGCGTTCCGAACGAGCCCAAGAGCGCCAAGGGATCCACTTGCGCGTTACCGCGATCGACCGCATACAGCGATCCGTCGCTACTGAACGCGAGCGACTGCGGGAATGCCGTCGTATAGTTCGGCATCGAATATTCCGTGAAGGTGCCGCTGGGCGTCATACGGCCGACCTTGTACGAACCTTTCTCGACGAACCAGATCGCGCCGTCGGATGCGGTAACCAGACTGCCCGGATTTGCATTTGGCGTCGGCACCGCAAATTGCGTATACGAACCGTTCGTTGTGAAACGGTCGATATTGCCGCCGATCGATTCGGCTACGTAGACGGCGCCATCCGCGCCCGTCACCATATCGCCCAGACGTGCATTTGACGGTGACGTTACCGTGTATTCCGTAACACCGCCGATCGTCACGCCGCCGCTCGTCAACGTCGTTGTAAAGGGAATCGAATACGTTGTTCCCAGTGCATCGGAGATGACGAACGAGCACGTGGTGGCGGCAGTCGTGCCGGCCGTCAATCCGACACTACCGCTCGTTCCGGAGCCGCTGGGCGCAGCGCTCACGGCCGCCGACGCACAGCTGCCGCTCGCGGGCGTTAGTGCGGTGTACGAAAGGCTTCCCTGCGCCTCGCTGATGGTCAATGTTACCGTCTGGCCCGCGAGCGTGAAGTTGACGGATCCGTTCTGAAATTGCGGTGCGGTAGATGAAACATACATCGGCACGATGTTGACGTTTTGTGCCGTCACACCGTTCGCACTGAAGGTGACTGTCGCGTAGTATCCGGCGGAACCGCCGCCGTCATACGTGACGGCGACCGCGTCGCTTGTGCTTGTCAATGACGCGTTCGTAACCGTTGCACCGTTCAGGACGAGGTGCGCGTGTCCGTTTCCGCCTGTCTCGCTCAGCGTGACGCTAATCGGATTTGCATACTGCGTATTCGTGCCGGTAATCGGTTGATTTCCGAAATCGGTCGCGTTGACGACAAACGTGTTCGTGTGCGGTGAACCGTTTGCTGCGAAGGTCACGAGTCCGCCGCCCGAAACGCCGATGTTCGAAACCTGGCCCGCGACCGAAAGCTGAATCGGTGTAGCCGCTCCGCCGTTTGCAACGCTCACATTCGATACGGACGCTCGACCGAGGAGATGAGCCGTGCTCTGAATCGCCCCGTTGACCGGGCTCGCGTCGTACGTCTGTACTAGGAGATCGTCGCTGCCGATCGGGGCGATGACCGAAAGCGTACAGCTGCGCGAACCGGATGTGGTCGTGCATGACCCCGATGTGGACGAAAGATCGAACGCCGTCGTCGTCATCGACGTGCTGCCGTGCGGCGCGACACCGATTGTTGCGCCCGCTACATCGCTTCCGACGAATTGACGTCGTCTATTCGAGCTTGCAGCGGTGGAAGACGTCGGAATCGTGATACGAAGCTGCGCCGTTCCGTTCGCCTGCACCGGCGTGGAGGGAATAGAGGTGCTGCCACCACCACCCCCATCGCAACCGGCAAGAACCGAAACGAGCGCGAGCCTTAAAGCCGGTCGCGCGATGATCATGGTATTCATTATCCTAGCAAGCGCTAGGCGGCTCCTGGCAAGGGAGGATGGGCTAAGAGTCCCAAACTAAGGCGGCCATGCACGATCCCTTCGTCGAGATCGTCCCGATCAAAAATCGTCGGGCGTGGCGCGATTTAGCACGAATTCTCTCGACGGTCTTCAATCCGTTTCTTACCTCGCTCGCGCTCTTCATTATATTGGCGCGCGTGAGCGCTCGCGGCACCCTCGACTTTTGGATGCTGCTCGGACTTTCGACGTTTTTTACGTCGATCGGTCCGATGATCTACGTCTTCTGGCTGTATCTCACGGACCGGATCTCCGATCTCGACATGTCGGTCCGGCACGAGCGCGAGGCGATGTTCGGCGCCTTTGTCGTGTTCTATCTCCTCGGAACGGTCGTGCTGTGGCTCGCACACTCGCCGCGCCTTATGATCGCGTCGATGGCGGCCTACACGGTGTCGACGCTCGTCGTGCAATACATCACGCGCTACTGGAAGATCAGCACCCACGCGCTGGGAATCACCGCGCCGCTGGTCGTGCTAACGCTGCTGTACGGCAACGAGACGCTGCCGTTTTTGGTCCTCATTCCAATGGTCGGCTGGGCACGCGTCTATTTGAAAGCGCACACCGTCATGCAAGTTATCGCCGGCGCCGCGCTCGCACTCGGCTCAACCGTACTCTTCTTCCACATCTTCCACGTCCACGAATTGGTGACGCTCTAACGACGTGACATCCGCAGTGTCATCCTGAGCGGAGCGCAGCGGAGTCGAAGGATCGTTACGCGCGGTTGATTCAAGGCGATCCTTCGACTGCGCAGGTTTCGCTTCGCGAAACCGCTTCGCTCAGGATGACAGCTTGCGTGAACGCATCCAGCCGAGAGCGAATGCGGCGGCGGATGCTGCTGCGGGAATGATGCAGAGCGTGCGGGCGTTGCCGCCTACGACTGCGGCGCCTGCGGTTGGGCCGACGATCATGGCGATGCTGCTTATCGAGTCGCTCAGCCCCATGATGAGGCCGCGTTCCTCGCCTTTCGCGCGATTTGAAAGCACGGTCGTCAACGTGGGTTCAGCGATTGCAGCGCCGATCGCCCAGAGCGACATCGCGGCGAGAAAGGCCCACTCTCGCGACACAAAGATCAACCCCACGTACGCCAACACACTCGCAGCGAGCCCCGTTTGCAACAACGCACTCTCGCCGATTCGCTTCGAGAGCGGTGTGACGACAAAAAGAAGCGTTGCGCCGCCGATAACGGCTGCTACGGCTAAGAGATACGACGCCCGGCTTGGGTCCATGGTCAAGATGTGATCGGCGTAGAGCGCAAAATTCGATAGATAACAAACAACGGCAAAGATAAAAAGAAATTGGCGGATGAGAATGTTGCGCACGCCGGGAGCCGACGCGGCTCGAAGCGACTGCCGAATGCCGCTGCTCGTCTTCTTCGATGTTGTCCGTTGCGGGAGAAAAAATCCGGTAAAGACGAGATTCGCCGCTTCGAGCAGCGCCGCCACGAAAAACGGCAGCGCGACGCCGTACTTCAAAAGGACGCCCGATGCAACGGGGCCGATGACGAATGCGATGCCGAATACCGCGCCGTACAGCGAGTATGCGCGCTCGCGCTGCTCGCTTTTCGTAGCATCCGCGATAAATGACTCCGCAGCACCGAGGCTTCCGCCGCCCAATCCGGAGATGACGCGCGATAGTAAGACGAGCCACAGCGCGTGCGAAAGCGCGAGCATGAGATATCCCGCAAGCGAGAGCACTTGCGACGCCATGAGGATCGACTTGCGTCCGAGACGATCGCTGAGTTTTCCCCACACGGGTGCCGCGATCGCGGAACAGACTGCGGGAATGCTCAGAAGCGCGCCACCGATAACGTCCGACGCGTGGTACTCGCGCACGAGTTGCGGCAGCAACGGAATCATCAACGTGTAGCCAAGCGTGTCGGCCAGCGTCGTTCCGTAGATGGGAATGACCGCACGCGGAAGTCCACCCACGCTTTGCGTGCGGTCCGCGGCTTTATCCCTCGAACCACCCCGAAGGGACGACGTCGAGGTTGACGTTGATCTGCTTGACTTCGGTGTAGGCATCGTAGCCGTACGTTCCCAATTCGCGACCGATGCCCGACTGCTTGTACCCGCCCCACGGCGCTTCGTTGTACGTCGGATGGTACGCATTGATCCACGTAATGCCCGCGCGCATTCTGCGAATCACGCGATGCGCCTTTGCTACGTCTTGCGTGAAGACCGCGCCCGCAAGCCCGTAGATGGTATCGTTTGCGATACGAACGGCATCCTCTTCGTCTTTGAACCGCTGCACGACGAGCACGGGCCCGAAGATCTCTTCACGCACGATCCGCATGTCGCGATTCGTGCCGTCGAAGACGGTGGGCGCGATGAAGTTACCACCCGCCAACGCACCGCCGAGGCGTTCGCCGCCGCAGAGCAGTTGCGCACCCTCGTCTTTGCCGGCCGCGAGATAACTTTCGACACGTTCGAGGTGCGTGCGCGAAATGATCGGACCCATCTCTGTTTTCGGATCGAAGCCGTTGCCGACGCGAATCTTCTTCGAACGCTCCACCACCGCAGCGACGAGTTTGTCCGCGATCGACTCCTGTACCACGAGCCGCGAACCGGCAGAACATACCTGGCCCGCGTTTGCATAGATGCCGAAAAGCGCGTAATCCACGGCTGTATCGAAGTCCGCGTCCGCAAACACGACGTTCGGCGATTTTCCACCGAGTTCGAGGGTAACTTTCTTCAAATTTCCGACGGCGGCGCTCATGATGGAGCGTCCCGTTTTCGTGCCGCCGGTGAACGCGATTTTATCGACGCCGTGATTCTCGGCGAGCTCTGCACCGACAACCGGTCCCGCACCCGTCACGATATTTACCACGCCGGCCGGAAATTCGAGTTCTTCGAAGATTGTCGCTAGACGAAGCGCGGAGAGCGGCGTCAATTCCGAGGGCTTGAGGATGCACGTGTTGCCTGCGGCTAGTGCCGGCGCGAGTTTCCACACCGCCATGAGCAGCGGATAATTCCACGGAATAATTTGACCGCACACGCCGATCGGCTCGCGAACCGTGAACGTTTGCGAGGGCGCCGGAACGTCGAACGTCTGGCCGTGCGGTTTAGTCGCGAGTCCCGCATAGTAGCGGAAGCAACCCGCAGCATCGGCGACGTCGTATTCCGTTTCGCGCAGCGGTTTGCCGTTGTTGAGTGTGTCGATGTGCTGCAACTCGCGGCCGTACTCTTCGATCTTATCCGCGACGCGGAAAAGCAATCGCGCGCGGTCCGCGGCCGTCATCGTCGACCACGGGCCCTCGTCAAAGGCAACACGTGCCGCGGCGATCGCGCGTTTCGCATCGTCGCGCGTACCCTCGGCGACGCTGGCAATCGGGGCGCCCGTCGACGGGTCGAGCAGCGTTCGCGACGCGCCGTCCGACGCTTCGACCCACTTGCCGTCGATGTACATTAGTGTCGTCGATCCGGAACGCGGAAGATTCTTCAAGAGCGACTGCGCGTTGGTACCGGGCTTGGTCAACGTCTCCATAACTAGACTCCAGTCTTGGTTTTCGTGGCTTCTGCCATGACGGCGAGCGATTCTTCAATGGAGCGGCAGACGTAATCCGCTTGCTCCTCGGTGATGGTGAGCGGCGGTTCGATGCGTACGACTTGCGCATTGACCAGCGTGCCCGAGACGAGCACGCCGCGTTCGAGCAACTGCTTTCCGAGCTCAAATCCGGTGCGGTGATCGATGAACTCGATCGCGATCAAGAGTCCCTTGCCGCGCACGTCGACGACGAACTCCGGGTAGTCTTTCGTCGCCGCTTTCAAGCCGGCGAGCATACGCTGCCCGAGGCGTGCCGCGCGCTCCGGAAGACGGTCGGTGAGCAGCACGTTGATCGTTGCAAGCGCGGCCGCACATGCGAGCGGATTCCCGCCGAACGTCGTCGTGTGCAGGAACGGGTTGTCGAATAGTTTTGAAAAAATGGCTTTTGTTCCGACGACGGCACCCGCAGGGATGACGCCGCCGCCGAACGCTTTCGCCAAACAGACGATGTCGGGACGCACACCGTAGTGCTCGAAGCAGAACATCTTTCCGGTGCGTCCCATGCCCGTTTGCACTTCGTCGAGAATCATGAGCGCGCCGAATTCATCGCAAAGCTCGCGCACGCCGGGCAAATAATCATCGTGCGGCACGTTGACACCGCCTTCGCCTTGGATCGGCTCGAGCAACACCGCGCCGACGTCTTCGCCGACGACCTTCAAGCGTTCCATCTTTCGGCGCAGCGCGCCGAGATCGTCAAACGGAAAGTGTTCGATGTTCGGTAAGAGCGCACCGAAGGGGCGGCGGAATTCGCCCTTTGCGCTCACGGAGAGCGCGCCGAAACTCTTGCCGTGAAAACCCTTGGTGGCAGCGATAATGGTTTGCTTCGAGCGATCGTAAGCGCGCGCGAGCTTGAGCGCCGCCTCGACCGATTCCGTTCCGCTGTTCGTGAAGAACACGTAGTCCAAACCGGGAGGCATCAACATAGAAAGGGCTGTTGCAAGCATCGCGCGCAGCGGATCGAGCAGATCCTGACTGTGCAGCGGTTGACGGTCGAGCTGCGCTTTGACGGCCGCAACGACCTTCGGATTGCGATGACCGACATTGAAAATACCGAAGCCGCCGAGACAATCGATATACTCTTTACCGGTTACGTCGCGGTAGCTGTTGAGACCCGCGTCGGACCATTCGACTGCGGCGGCGGCGTGTTCGACCGACGTCGCTTTCCGGTACTCCAAAAAGCCGGGATTCAAGTGGTCGCGGAAACTCTCGACGGTCTCCCGCGTGATCCAGTCGGCGTCCTCCGGTGTGATGGAGGGCGATTCGATGAGTTCTAAGACGTGGTTCGTATAGGCTACGACTTCTGCTTCTTTGCGTTCAAGAATTTTTTTGCTCCCTTATGACACGACGCTGTTGATCGCGTCGTCGATTCGGCGTAACGCCTCATCGAGAGTTTGGTCGTCGATTACGAGCGGCGGTAACGCGCGGATGACATTTCCCGCTCCGGCAGGCATCAACAGCACACCGCGATCGCGAGCTTGCTCCACGATACGCGTCACGATCGGCTCACTGGTTTCACGAAACTCGATGCCGATCATCGCCCCGAGCCCGCGTACTTCAAACACGTGCTCCGGATAACGCCGTTCAACCTCTTTAAACGCGGAATGAATGCGGTGGCCGATCGTTTGCGCGCGTGCAAAGAACGCATCATCCATGAGATCGAGCGTAGCAAGCGCAGCTGCACACGCAACGGGATTTCCCGCGTACGTTCCGCCTAGTCCGCCGGGAGCCGGCGCATCCATGATCTCCGTTTTCCCGATAACCGCGGCAAGAGGCATACCGCCGGCGAGCGATTTTGCGCAGGTAATGATATCCGCTTCGATACCGGCGTGTTCGATGGCGAAATAGCGTCCCGTGCGGCCAAATCCGCTTTGGATTTCATCGCAAATCAGCACGATCCCATAGTTCGTGCACACCTCGCGTAATGCGCGAAGAAATTCGAACGGCGCCGGAACGAAGCCGCCTTCGCCGAGTACGGGCTCGATGATAATACACGCCACACGATCCGGTGAAATCGTGCTTTCGAACGTTTCGGTCAAGGCTTGCAATGCGCGCTCGGTACTCCAACCGTGCGCGGCGTGCGGAAAAGGGACGTGCGCGATTTCACTGCAAAACGGACCGAAATTCTGCTTGTACGGCGCGTTTTTGCCGGTCATCGACAGTGCGAGCAACGTGCGGCCGTGATAGCCGTGCTGAAATGCGATCACGCCCGGGCGCCCGGTGTAGGCGCGCGCGATCTTTACGGCGTTCTCGGTGGCTTCCGAACCGGTTGAAACGAGCAGTGTTTTCTTCGGTGTCGCACCGGGCGCGAGCGCGTTGAGCTTTTCCGCGAGTTCAACGTACGGTTCGTACGACGTCACTTGGAAACACAAGTGCGTGAAAAGATGCGCTTGTTCGGTGACGCGCGCAACGATTGCGGGATTCGCGTGGCCTGCATTGAGTACGCCGATTCCCCCCACGAAATCGACGTACTCGCGGCCGTCGGCGTCCCAGACGCGCGCGCCCTCTCCACGGACGATCGAGACGGGATGCACACAGCCGACACCGCGCGGCACGCTTGCTGAGCGGCGGCGCGCGATTTCGGCCGATTCGGAACGGACGGCCTGCATACGCCTAGCCTACGGTACTGCCAGGCGACGGCTCTACGTGCCGTCGAACCAATTTTCGCCCGATTCTTCGTGCCCGGGCACCAAGGAGCGCCGATTGAAACTCTCCGACGTGCTAGCCCTACCGTCGTTTTCGTCTGCTTCCGTGGTGGCCGCGGCCGACGCGACCGACCGCGAGGTCGCCTGGTCGCACGTCGTCGACTTGCCGGATCCGCTGCCATGGGTCAAGCGCGGCTTCCTCATCCTAACCACCGGCTTTAGCTGGCCCGAAAACGAGGCGGAGCAACGACGCCGGATTGCGGAACTCGCGGCGCGCGAAATTGCCGGCGTGATGCTCGCCGTGCCGAAATTCCTCGAACACTTCCCCGATCCGGCACGCCAACAAGCGGAGATCTCGCGTCTTCCGCTCATCGAGATTCCGTTCGAAGTTCCGTTCGCGCAGCTCACCGAAGAACTGCATCGCGCGGTAATGCACGAACCGTACGCTACGATCGAGCGTTCCGATCACATCCATCGCGCGCTCACGCGCCTTGCCGCGCGCGATGCTACACTCGACGATCTCGCGCACGAGCTATCGCGGTTGATCCAACGTTCCGTTACGTTTGAAGATCCATCCGGAAATCTACTTGCGGCGGCGTCGTTCCGCGAAGAGCAGGTGGACGAAGTGCGGCGGCGCACAATCGAGGACGGACGCAGCCCACTCGACGTCGTCGGTGCGATGGAGCGTTCTGCGCTCAATCGCCGTATTCGCGCAGCGGAAAAACCGCTGCGCATTCCCGCGATGCCGGAAAAAGGAATGAGCGCGCGGGTCGTCTGTCCGATTCGTATCGGCAACGAACTCGCCGGCGTCGTGTGGATTATCGAAGGCAGCTCGCCTCTGAACGAACTCGACCATCGCGCGGCGGAACACGCGGCACTCATTGCAGCGATTCACATCGCGCACAAGCGCGAAATCACCTCGACGGAAGCGCGGCTCGGATATGCATCGTTTCTCTCACTGCTCGAATCCGAGCCGGGTGCGGTAGCGACTGCAGATGAACGCGTGCGATTGCTGGGATTCAATCCCGAGGGACGGTACCGCGTGGGCATCGTCGCAATCGACGAAGCGTTGCCGTTGGATCGCAAGGGCTTGGAACGACGCGACCGTATCGCGGCAAGGTTGCGCGAACTGCTGCGCCACGCGGGTCAACCGCAGTTAGTAACGACGACGCTCAACCGCGTGCCGTTCCTGATCGCGCCGGAGCTCGACATTGCAACGATTGCGGGAGAACTTGACGAGCCGGGACTCTCGCTCGTCGTCGGACGCGAACATGCGGGCGTCGAAGGCGCTCGCACGAGTTATCGCGAGGCGGTGTCCATGCTCGGGTATCGCGACCGACCGCGCATTGCGACGTACGACGATCTGCTCGTCCCGCGCGTTATCACAGGCGACGCGTCGGCGCGCGAGACGTTTCTGAATGATTTTTTCGCGCCGCTGCGCGCAAAGAAAAACGGACGGGAACTCGCAGCGGCGCTCTTGACCCTGGCGCGCCATGGATTTCATTTCCGCGCGGCAGCGGACGCGCTCGCGATTCATCCAAACACCCTTCGCTACCGGTTGGAGCGCGTGAGCGAAGCGCTGGGACTCGATCTGGCCGACGCGGACGTTCAGTTCCGCGTGCAACTTGCGGCACGATTATTAGACGTAGAGCAACGAGACTGGTGACTTTTGTAGCTTTGACACAGAATCGGCTGCCTTCTTTATAGAAACATCCATAGGCTCGCTCACCTTAAGAGCGTATGAAGGCCGGTAATACAACCGAATCCCGCGAGGAACACGTCTTGAAGCGATGGTTCTCCGCCGGCCTGATGGCCGCACTCATTTCTAGTATGGTTGCGCCGGCATTGGCCGGAACGACGGGAAATCTCAAAGGACGCGTGACCGATTCGCAGGGCGGTGCGCCGCTCGCCGGCGTTCGCGTGCAAATCACCGGCGGATCGGGAACAGTGACCGCGACGACGGATGCCAGCGGTTCGTATGTGTTCCTCTCGCTGCAACCGGACACGTATAGCGTGACGGCGAGCAAGGACGGCTACGACAGCCAGTCGCAGCCGGGTGAAACGATCTTCGCCGATCAGTCCAGCGTGCTGAACTTCGCACTCGTCAAAACGTTGAAGACGATTGCGGTGACAAGAAGCACTGCGGGCGGATTGGTGCGCGCCGGTACGACGAGCGACGTCTATTCCGTTAATCCAGCGCAACAGGCTGCGGCAAAAGCGCTCGGCGGTTCCGGGAGTCTCGATCAAGCCTATAGTGCGATCGCGAGCGTTCCCGGCGTGAGCATTCCCACGGGTCAACAGGGCTGGTATCAAAGCGTCTTCATTCGCGGCGGCGATTACGATCAAGTCGGGTATGAGTTCGACGGTCTTCCGGTATTGCGTCAATCCGACGGCGCGCCCATCACGACGCTTTCGGTTCTCGGTCAACAAGAAGTTCAAGTGTATACCGGCGGCACGCCGGCAACATCGGATTCGCCGGGCCTCGCGGGTTACATCAATCAAGTCATCAAGACGGGAACGTATCCCGGCTACGCAGACGCATCGCTTGCAGCCGGGACGCCGGCGTTCTATCATAAAGCGCTTGTCGAAGCCGGCGGCGCAACACCGGATCGCGCGTTCTCGTATTACGTGGGCCTCGCGGGCGCCGATCAAAGCTTCCGCTACGGCGATCAATACAATGGCGTATCTAATCCGCTGTACTTTTATCCGCTGCAAGTCCCGACGTCGAACACGAACTACAACATTCTCGATGGGTCATGCAGCGTCGCGGGAACGACGCTCACGATCGCACCCGGGCAAACGTGCGCGACGACGAATCAGGGGTATGGGCTCCAAACGAGTCAGGGCCCCAGCTACGTGCAAGCGTACAACCAAGACCGGGAAGCGGTGATGAACTTCCATTGGAGGATCAAACATCACCATAACGAGGGTAGCGACGATCTTCAGGCGCTCTACGTTACCGGCAACATCGCGACAAATTACTTCACCTCTCCGTTCGAGCTGGGCCTCGCGTGCAATCAGGGCGGCACGACAAGTTTCACTTGTTTCAACGGCGACGCGCAACCGTATTATCTCGATGCCTCAGTGGCGAACGGCGGCGGTTACTATTCGGGGCCGCTCTTCCAAACGCCGAACCAGAACGATCTCATCAGCGCGTACTTCCCAAGCAGTCCGACAAACAGGCCTTTCAATCAACCCCTCGGGACGAATCAGCGCGACGGCGGCATCAACGATTATGCGATCGAGAAGCTGCAGTACCAGAAAAATTTCAACGCAAACTCGTATCTGCGCGCAATCGGCTATTCGGAGTACACCGATTGGTTCTTGAACGGGCCGAACAGCGCGTTCCAGCTGTTCGGCGCGACGCTCGCCGATTATGAGGTCGTCGGCCACATCTACGGCGGCAGTCTCATCTACTCGAACAACCTCTCGAGCCAACATCTGCTCACCGCGCAGATGAGCTACCAAACGCAGAAGCTGCAAACGTACAACGCTACGTTCGACACGACGCTGTCGTCGAATCCGCATTGGTTCTTCGAAAACACCGGCCAGTTCGGCAACGTTGCCTCAAATTTCACCGACGGAACGCACTGTTTCAACTACACGACCGGTGCATATACGTCGTGCTACGATCTCACGAACATCGGCAATCAAGCGGCGCTCATACCGGGCAACTGCGTCGCGGACACAAGCTGCGCCGGCGCACCGGCCGCAAACGCAAATGCGCAGTGGCGGATGACGGAAAACGGACAGAACGCGCAAGTGGACAACGTGCAACCGTTCTTCACGTCGTTCGCATTGACCGACAATTACCGTCCCAACGATCGGCTGACACTCAATATCGGTGCGCGCTTCGACCACTTCAGTTACGCGCTGCAAGATCTTCAGTCGAATTATCCGGCACGCCAGTTCTGGTTTAACGCCTTCAACAACGAGCATTGCACGGCGCCTGGCGTCGATGCGGTTCTCGGAACGATGGATCCCGGCACCGGCGTCGTGACGTGTCCGACGGGCTATACATGGATGGGATTACCGGGCAATGGGCTCGTCAACACAACAGGTGAGCGCGTTTCGCAGAACGTGTTCCAGCCTCGTGTCGCAATGACGTATCTTGCGAATGCAAACACCGTATGGCGCGCGTCGGCCGGTGTATACGCCCGTCCCGCGGCGACGTCATATCAGGAATACAACACGTACCAGCAAGACCTGCCGTCGTTCCTCCAGCAATTTATCGCCCTCGGATACAACTCGCCGGTTCACAACGTTCGAGCCGACACGTCGGATAACTACGACCTCTCGTACGAGCGGCATTTCCAGGGCACGCGTCTCTCCACGAAGATCACGCCGTTCTACCGCAGCACGAACAACCAACTGCAGTATCTTGCGATCAGTGCGACCGGTGGCGTGCTCGCCGGCATCAATGTCGGCCGGTTGCGCAGCTACGGCGTCGAGGTCTCGTTGCAAGACGGCGACTTCTCGCGCAATGGGCTCTCATGGCAGCTTTCATACACGCACACCGACACGAAGACGCGTTACGAGAGCCTCTCGAACGGTCTCAACCTCATCGACGTCATGAACCGTTCCATCGAGCAGTACAACTCGTACACGTCGGCTTGCGCAGCCAACGAGAGTCAACCGATCTGCGGCAGCGGTCTCTACGCTGCGAACGCGGGCGCAACGTTGCCGAGCGCGTCGACGACGGGTTTGAACATTCCGAACCCGTACTACAACAGTGCGCCGCAGCCGCTGATGGATCCCAAGGGTCAGTATGTTCCCTATGACGTCATTCCGAGCGCGTTTGCAAGCGCGAACAGTTATGCTGTGCCGGACGTCGCGTCGCTCATTCTCAATTGGCGTCACAACAAGTTCGCGGTGACGCCCACGCTCTCGTGGAACTCCGGCTCGTACTACGGATCGCCGCTATCGGTTCCGGGCTACGTCCCGCAGCTCTGCTCGGCGCTTCCAAGCGATACGCCGACAACACCGGGCGTGAGCTGCGGTGTCGTTCCTGCGGGCAGCAGTCTCCCGTCGGCGATCTTCGTTCCCGATCCGTACACCGGGAAGTTCGATTCGCTGGGCGAGCTCCGCGAGCCGTCGCAGCTCGTCATGAACCTCCAAATGACGTACGATTTCACGCCGCGCGTCTCGCTCACCATGATCGCGAACAACGTGTTCAACAAGTGCTATCAGCGCCGGTATGCGTGGGACACGAACACGGCGTGCTGGTACTCGAGCCTCCCGTCGAACGCGCTCGCGCCGAACGGTCCGGGCAATCAGCCGGGTGCATTCCTCACGAATCCGCCCGTGCAAGTCGCGTATCCGTACGGCATCTGGTTCAATAACACCCAAGTCGGCATCACGTCGGCAATTCAGCCGTTTACGCTAACCATGCAGTTGGATATCAAACTCTAGTGCCGAGAACGAAAAAGCTGCGCGCGCTCTTACCGAGCCGCGCAGCTTTTCTTCGCGCCTCGCTCAGCACGGCGGCATCGCTCGTGCTCGCTCCTGCGTTCGGTACTGCGTCGTCGTTTGCAGCGGGGCGCGAACGCATCGCAATTGTCGGTGCCGGCATCGCGGGACTCACCTGTGCGACGATCCTTCGCGACGGCGGCATCGATGCGCATGTCTTCGAATCTTCGAATCGCGTGGGCGGGCGCATGCATTCGGAGTGGAACTATTGGAACGACGGGCAGCACACGGAGTGGTGCGGCGCGATGATCGATTCCAAGCATGCGACGATGCACGCGCTCGCCCGCCGCTTCGGCCAGCCGCTGATCGATACATGGGCGCCGCTGCGCAAGGACGCCCGCGACACGTCGTATTTTGCGAATCGCTACTATCCGATGACGCAAGCCGATCGAGATTTCGAACCCGTCTACAGCGTCCTGCGCGAGCAGCTGGTCAAGATTGGACCGCAAACGACGTGGAATTCGGCGACGCCGTTTGCGCAGCAGCTCGATCGTACCAGCATGGCGCAGTGGATCGACAAATACGTTCCGGGTGGCCGCGCGTCACAGCTCGGGCGGTTGATCGACGATGCGCTCTCGAA
>CAZYLU010000001.1:152384-156010 GCA_964648945.1 uncultured bacterium
CGAAGAAACTGTACTACGACCGAGTGATACTCACGATTCCGTTCATCGTGTTGCGCGGCCTCGACTACAGCGGCGCCGGGTTCGATACGCGCAAGCACATGGCGATCGAGCAGCTCGGCTACGGCATCCACACGAAACTTCACGTGCAGTTCGATGGAAAGCCGTGGTACGGTAGCGGCCCGTGGCCGCGTCCGAGCGATGGACAAATTTGGACGGACACGGGATTTCAGAATTCTATCGACTATTCGCTCGGTCAGAACGGCCACTGCGGAATTATCGAGAAGTTCACATACGGAACAGCGGGATTGATCGGCACGCCGCCGCAGGCGTATTCACGTGTCGAAGATTCGCCGCTCGTGCGTACGCAGGTGCAGAAGTTTTTCGCACAACTCGACGAGATCTGGCCGGGCGTTTCGCGCCATTGGAACGGGAAAGCAACGTTCGGCAACGCACAAGCCGATCCGAACATTCTTGCATCGTATTCAACCTGGCTTGTCGGCCAATGCACGACGATCGCGGGTTACGAACAGGTTCGACAAGGTCGAATTCACTTCGCCGGCGAGCACACGTCAGTAGAGTATCAGGGCTTCATGGAGGGCGGTGCCGCGAGCGGCGTACGCGCGGCACGCGAAATTCTCGCAGACTACGGAATCAAAGCGAAGACTGCCTAGCGCGGCGCTCCCGCTAGGATGAGACGGGGGTGTCGCCGAGTGCGACCAGGAGCTTGCGAAGCAACTCCGACAGTTGTTGCCGTTCTTTCGGGGTAAGCGCGGACATCAATCGCTCCTCGTTTGCGACATGCTTTGTCGTCGCTACGTCGATCAACGCTTTGCCCTTTGCAGTCAGCCGCACCAACGTGCCGCGGCGATCTTTGGGATCGGGGCGTCGCGCGAGTAAACCGGCCGCCTCCAATTTGTCGATTCGGTTCGTCATCGCACCCGACGTGAGCATCATCTCGCGATAGAGTTCCGTCGGCGTTAATTGATACGGTGGACCCGTGCGCAGAAGTGACGCCAGAACGTCAAATTCGTCGGTCTGCAGGCCGGATTCGTCGTGTGTTTTATCCAGGAGCGGGCGAAGTGCGGCGGCGGTACGCTGGATCCGTCCAATGATTCCCATCGGCGAGGTGTCGAGCTCGGGCCGCTCACGCTTCCATTGGGCAAGAATTTCGTCTATCCGATCGCGCATATCTTTATGTTAAGATACTTGACGAACGGCTCCTGCGGATGTATCTTTACGTTAAGATGATTAGCATAAAGATAGATTCACTGGATCACGTAGTTTTCAACGTCGCGGATGCCGAGAGGAGCCTACGGTTCTATGGGGACACGCTTGGGCTCGAGAAGGTGCGCCTCGACGAGTACCGGGCCGGCAAAGCACGGTTTCCCTCGGTGCGCATCAACCACTCGACCATTATCGACTTCTTTCCGCCGGACTATCACGGGGTCGAGCCGGGCGGCAACAACGTCAATCATATCGCGCTCAGCGTCGACGACTCGCCTGCGAACATTGAAACGTTCCTGCGCGAACGTGGGATCAACATCGTGCGTCGCATGACTGAGAACTTCGCTGCGCGGGGTATCGCGAACGTCGCTTTTCACATCACCGATCCTGACGGTAATCTCTTGGAGCTGCATACGTACGAACATGGCGACTGATTTTCGTAACGATCGCGCGTTTCCGCGCCGCGGACGCCTTCCGCTTGGACGATACCTATGGCTCGCGCGTGTATTGGATAAAGCACGAGCCCACGCACAGGGAACGATCGGCGAGTACATTTATCCGTGTCCGATCGACCAGGGTGTCATGAAACACTGGGGTGTGACGCCGGAGGAGTTCGATCGAGCGATCGTCGAGCATCCCGATGACGAATCGATTCTTGGTTGGGCGCAGTCATGTATACCGGATGGTCGAGCAGACGCCGCGAACAGTTGGGTCTGTATCGAGAAGTTCGAAAATCTCGATCGCCAAGACCGCGAAGAAGGCGCTTTCGCTTAAGACGGTTGTCATCCTGAGCGCAGCGCAGCGAAGTCGAAGGATCGCATCGTGCGATTGATTCGATGCGATCCTTCGACTCCGGCGCTCTGCGCCTGCGCTCAGGATGACAAGGGGAGGGACGTGATGACGCAAGTTGAGAAGGGCGAGCGATTCCGCAAGCTGCATGAAGGTCCGGCGACGCTGCTTCTTCCCAATCCGTGGGACGCCGGCACGGCGAAGGCGCTTACAGCGTTGGGCTTCGAAGCCCTTACAACTACCAGCGCCGGTCTTGCATGGACGCTCGGTCGCACGGACGGAACGCGTTCCGTTTCGCGCGATGAAGCGCTCGCAAATGCAAAGGCGATCGTCGATGCAACACCGCTCCCCGTTGCCGCGGATCTTGAAAACGGCTACGGCGACGATCCGCGGACTGTTGCAGAGACGATTACGCGTGCGGCGCAAGCTGGACTCGTCGGCTGTTCGATCGAGGACGCGACGGGAAACGAGGACGACCCGATCTACGCTTTCGATCTCGCAGTCGAACGCATCGCGGCGGCTGCAAAGGCAGCTCGCGCGCTGCCGTTTCCCTTCATGCTCGTTGCGCGTGCGGAGAATCTGCTGCAAGGGATCGATGATCTCGACGACACGATTCGACGCTTGCAAGCGTACGAAGCGGCCGGCGCCGACGTGCTCTATGCGCCGATGCTGCCCGATGCGCAAGCGATTCGACGCGTCGTTGGCTCGGTGAACAAGCCGGTGAACGTCCTGGCTGCGGGGCCGGTACTCAAGATGAGCGTTTCAGAGCTCGCGGCGCTCGGCGTGCGACGCATCAGCGTCGGTTCCGGCTTTACGCGCGTGGCGTTCAGTTCGTTCATCGGTGCGGCACGCGAGATGATGGACGGCGGACGTTTTGATTCAATCGGGTCGTCGATGACGTTCGGCGAAATCGCCGCGCTCGTGCAGTAGCGTCATCGACGCGTACGCGCCGATCCATGAACCGAGAGCAGCAAAGCAAACGTAGAACCAATTCTGCGTGTAGGAAATGACGGCGAACGACGAGAGCAGGTACCAGATGCTGCTCCAGCTTGCCGCCGCGAGACGATGACGGCCGGCGACGGCGGCTGAGAAAAATACATAGACGGCATCCGTCAACGCGGTCGCCAAAACGACAGCAATCGCGACGGCGGGTGCGATTGGCGCAATGTGCGGGACCATGCCACTCTCTCTTTTGCCTTAACGGTTGACGGGCATCGAGAAACCGGCGCGCTGGGCGTCTTCCGACCATCGCGCGGTGACGCTCTTCAAGCGCGTGTAGAAGCGAACGCCCTCGGGACCGTGAATGTGATGATCGCCGAAAAGCGACGCCTTCCAGCCGCCGAAACTGTGGAACGCCATCGGCACGGGAATGGGGACGTTGATGCCGACCATACCGGCTTTCACGTTCCGTTCGAAGTAGCGCGCGTGCGCACCGTCACGCGTGAAGATCGAGGCGCCGTTGCCGTACTCGTGGTCGTTGACGAGCTCTAACGCATCATCGAGCGATGCAGCGCGCACAACGCAGAGAACCGGACCGAAGATTTCGTCGCGATAGATGCGCATCGACGGACGCACGCGATCGAAGAGCGTCGGTCCCAAGAAGAATCCGGGTG
>CAZYLU010000001.1:156110-575859 GCA_964648945.1 uncultured bacterium
ACGGCGGCGACGAGCGGATGCGCAAGCAGCGCCTCAACCGCGGCCGCGCTTCCGTTGACGACATTGAAGACGCCGCGCGGGGCGCCGGCCTCGGTCATCAAGCGTCCCATCTCGATACCGAGCGACGGATCGCGTTCGCTCGGCTTGAGCACGAAGGTATTTCCGCAGGCAAGTGCGATCGGGAACATCCACATCGGCACCATCGCGGGGAAGTTGAACGGCGTGATGCCGACGCACACTCCGAGCGGTTGCCGTAACGCATAGGCATCCACATCGCGGGCGATGCCCGCGCTGAACTCCCCCTTGAGCAACTGCGGAATTCCGCACGCAAAATCGACGACTTCGAGCCCGCGCTGAATCTCCGCGCGCGCATCGTCGAGGGTCTTTCCGTGTTCGCTCGTAACGAGGGACGCGAGCCGGTCGAGCTGCGCGCGCATCTTCTCGCGAAACGCAAAGAGGACGTTCGCACGCTGTTGCGGCGGAGTCGCCGCCCACGCGGGCCATGCGCTGTTTGCGGCGCGAACGGCTGTATCAACAACGTCGGCATTTGCAAGTGCGACTTCGGCGCGTTCTTCGCCGGTTGCCGGGTTCCAGACGACAGCAACGTCCGCGGAAGACGGCACGTCCGCGCCGTCGATGTAATGACCGATCGAGCGGGCAGCTACGCGCATGTGAATGCCTCCAACACATCGCCGAGCGCGCACAATCCTTCGCGCAACTCCTCGCGCCCGATCGTAAGCGGCGGCGTTACGAGAATGACATTGTACCGCCCGAACGCATAGACGCCCCGTTCGCGCAGCTGCGCAAGAATTTTCCCCATCGGACCGGGGCTCGGACCTTGCCAGGGCACTATCGGTTCGCGCGTTTCGCGATCCTTGACGAGTTCCACGGACCAGAACGCGCCGACGCCGCGCGTATCGCCGACAACCGGCGCGCGCTCCGCTACGGCGGCGAGATCCTCGCGAATCCATCCCTCGATCTCACGCGCGCGTTCGAAGAGATGGTCCGACTCGTACGCGTCGAGCGCCGCATTCGCCGCCGCGATTGCAAGGGGATGTCCCGAGTACGTGTGTCCGCACGGCAGCGGACGGGTATCGAAGTGCTGCGCGAGCGATTCGCGAACGAGCACGCCGCCAAGCGGAACGTACGCCGACGTCGCCGCTTTTGCAAACGTGATCATGTCCGGCTCGATGCCGAATCGGACCGCCGCAAACACCTCACCGGTGCGGCCGAATCCGCACATGACCTCGTCAAAGATCAGTACGATCTCGTGCCGCGTGCAAATCTCGCGTACGCGCTGCAAATACTCCACCGGCATCGGAATGGCGCCGTTCGTGCCGACGACCGGTTCGATGAGCAACGCGGCGATTGCGTTGGGATTCTCGTACGTAAGTACGAGTTCGAGGTGCGCGATTGCGCGATCCACTTCCACCTTCGGGTCGCGTGTATCGAACGGGCTGCTATACGGATTCGGCGCGAAGAAATGCACGATGCCCGGGATGCCGGGCTCGTTCGGCCAGCGGCGGTTCTCGCCCGTCATGGTTCCCGCGCCCGGCGCGGAGCCATGAAACGACCGGTACGCGGTGAGGACTTTGTGGCGTCCTGTGATCGCGCGCGCCATTTTTACGGCGTCTTCGTTTGCTTCACCGCCGCCGGTTGTAAAGAATGCGCGCGCGCCTTCATCCCATGGAGCGTACGACGCCAGCCGTTCGGCATAACGGGCGCGCGTTGCATTGAAGAACTGCGGCGACGCGTAGCAGAGGCGCGCAGCTTGATCCGCGATCGCACGCACGACCGTCGGATGCGCGTGTCCCAGATTTACCGCAACCAGACCCGCCGAGAGATCGAGATAGCGTTTGCCGTCGACGTCATACAGATACGATCCCTCACCACGTTCGATCGCCGGCATATCGAGCGTTGCTTGCGCGGACCAAGGCGTGAGGACGTAACGGCGATGCAGCGCACCAATATCGCGAATCGTAGAGGTCATGAGGTTTCTCCGATGGTTTTACGGCGAGTCATTGCGTAGAGGACGAGTCCAAGGACGAGATAGAGCAGAAACAGGTACGGGAAGACGTTGGTCGGCGGCGGAGGAACCGGATAAAACAGCGTCACCGCCGCGGCGAGCAGAAACGCGCACGACGCAAACGACGCAACGACGTGAATCGGTTTCAATTCGCCGATGCGCTTGAGCAACCGCGGCGCGGCGATCGAGATGATCAAGTATACCGCGATGAAGCTGAGCGAACTGAGCGTGCCGCAGAAATTGAAGATATCGATGGGGGCAACACCGCCGCGGTACATCGCAACGCCGATAACGAACATCACAACGACCGTGACCGCAAGCGCAACGTGCGGTGTGCGAAAACGCGGATGAACGGAAGCGATCGCCTTCGGCAGTAAGCCGTCTTCCGACATGGGGAGCATGATGCGTGCAGCGGTATTCACACAGGCGAGCGCAACCGAGAACGAACTGCAAATCGCACCGATGGCGATCGGAATCTTCAAGTAGCCGGTATTGAGCGCATCGGCAAGATTCCAAAGCGGCATGCTGAGCTGATCGAGGGGCGGCTTCGACCCGCGCAGTCCGAGAATCTCCGCGTACGTCGCAAACACAAAGAATGCCGCCGCGATGAGCACGCTAGAGATTACGGCCCGCGGAATCGTCTTCAATGCGTTGCGTGCCTCGTCACCGAACGCCGTCGCGCTTTCGAAACCGACGAAACTGAAGATTGCCGTCGCGATGCCCAGACCGATGCTCGCGCGCCCGACGCCTTCTAAGCGAATCTGCGCAGGATCCACCACACCATGTTTTACGAACACCGTCACGATCAACACGCAGATGATCGACACGGAAATCGTTTCGAGCACGAGCATGACGACGGTTGAAAGCGCGACGTCGCGAACCGCGAGCAGCCAGCAGACGACGCCAAGTGCAACCATCACAACGATCGCGGGAATCGGCACGCCGAGCACGTGCGAAAGCTGCCCGATGAAGAGCGGCTGCGCGCCGAACTGCGCCGCCCCGACGAAGATGTACGCCCACACTAGGCTCCAGCCGGCGAGCGTGCCCGCCGCCGGACCCAGCTCTTTCGCGGCGTAGAGAAACATCGAGCCCGACCCCGTCGCACGCTTTGCGAAATGGTTCAAGTTTACGGCGACCAGCAACAGCATCACCGCGGCGAAGACATAGGCCAGCCACGAGCCGTTTCCGGCCGCACCGAACATGTACGGCGCGATCAGCACCGGCGTCATGCTCAGGCCGATTAGCGCGAGCGATGCTGCGAGAACTTCTATAAAGGAAAGCGACCCCGCCCGGAGGCGGTTCGGATGTTGCTCCATTCTCCACTAGCCTAGCCGAACGCGGATAGCGCGAGCCATAGTGCTCGCCGACAAAACTTCGCGCTTTTTCTGTGCCGTGGGCCAAAGGCGCAAACGAGAGCTGGGCCGCATGCTCCAGCGATGATCGTGCGGAGCCCCTGGGACGGGCGCAAAGTAGGCGAAATCGTCGAGGCCGATGCGGAAGCGATGGACGCAGCCATGGCACGAGCGGTCCACGCCGTGCCGCTCGTGGCCCGGATGCCGCGGCACGAGCGCCAGGCGGTGCTGCGGCGCACGGCCGAGCTCTTGCAAGGGCAGCGCGCAGCGCTCGCGCAGTTGATGGTCGCGGAATCGGGCAAGCCCGTCCGTTTTGCACGAGCGGAAGTCGATCGCGCGGTTTCTACCTTCTCGCTCGCCGCGGATGAAGTGACGCGCAGCGCCGGCGAGCTGCTTCCGCTCGACGTGACGGCCGCCGGCGAGGGTTACACCGCCATCGTGACGCGCACGCCGATCGGCGTCATCGGCGCAATTGCGCCGTTCAACTTTCCGCTGAATCTCGTCGCGCACAAAGTTGCGCCGGCGATCGCCGTAGGCAATCCGGTCGTGCTCAAAGCGCCGCCGCAAGCGCCGCTTTGCGCGCACGAACTGGTACGCATCGTACGCGAGGCGGGCTGGCCGAACGACGCGCTTGCCGTCTTGCACGCGCCGGTCGATGTCGCGCAACGCCTCGCGACGGACGATCGCATCGCGATGCTCTCGTTCACCGGTTCGAGCGCCGTCGGCTGGTACTTGAAGTCGATCGCGGGACGCAAACGCGTCGCGCTCGAGCTCGGCGGAAACGCTGCGGCGATCGTCTGCGACGATGCCGATCTTACATGGGCCGCGCGCCGCTGTGCGATCGGCGCCTTCGCGCAAGCGGGACAAGTCTGCATCAAAGTGCAGCGCATCTACGTCTGCGAAGCGCGCTATGACGAATTTCTCGCGCTCTTACTCGCCGAAATCGATGCGCTGGCGGTCGGCGATCCGCACGATGAATCGACGGTCGTGGGCCCGGTCATCGACGAAGTCAGCGCGAAACGCATCGAAACGTGGATCGCCGAAGCGATCGCGAGCGGCGCACAACGTTTGCGCGGTGCCGACCGCAAGGGAACGATGATCGCCCCGACGCTGCTGACCGAAACGAAACCGTCGATGAAGGTGGAGTGCGAAGAGATCTTCGGGCCGGTAGCGACGATCGCGCGCGTCGCCTCGCTCGATGAGGCAATCGAACGCACAAACGCGACGCGCTACGGACTGCAGGCCGGCGTCTTCACGAACGACGTGCGCGCCATCGGCAAAGCATTCGAAGGGCTGCAGGTCGGCGGCGTCATCGTGAATGATTACCCCACCTTGCGCATCGACAATTTTCCCTACGGCGGGATCAAGGACAGCGGCTTCGGCCGCGAAGGCGTCCGGTACGCGATGGACGAGATGAGCGAACTGAAGACGCTCGTGGTGAAATACCGTTGAAGGGGCTGTTCGCCCGACAACCGCTCGCGTGGATTTCCCGCGAAAACGAAGGCCCAACGCTACGCCGCGCACTTGGATGGCCCGCGCTCACGGCAATTGGTCTGGGCACCATGCTCGGCGGAATCTTTCCAACGATCGGCGCGGGTGCTCACGCTGCCGGACCGGCCGTTATTCTCGCGTTCGCGCTTTCCGGCGTCGTGAGCCTGTGCGTCGCGCTCTGTTACGCGGAGTTTGCATCGATGGTTCCCGTCGCGGGAAGCGCGTATACGTACGCGTATGCGACGCTGGGTGAAGTCGTTGCGTGGGTGATCGGGTGGGATTTGATCCTCGAGTACGGACTCTCGCTTGCGCCGACAGCGTCATCGTGGTCCGACTATGCACAGCATTTACTCGCCAACTTCGGCATTACGCTGCCGCAGTGGGCGCAGACCGCGAATCTTGCCGCACGACAGGTCGACGTTATCGCGGCTCTCGCTGTCGCGGTGATCACCATCATTCTCTGCATCGGCATTCGAGAATCGTCACGCGTGAACGCATCGCTCGTCGCATTCCAGATCGTTACGATGCTGGTGTTTATCGCGGCGACGATCGGATTCGCGCATCCCGCTTACTTACACCCGTTCGCGCCGTTCGGCGGACACGGCGTCCTGACGAGCACCGCGCTTGTCTTCTTCGCCTACATCGGTTTCGACACGGTAACCGTCGCGTCGGAAGAGGCGCACGACCCGGTGCGGCACGTACCCGTCGGCATCATTCTCGCGCTCGCGATCGGTACGCTTCTCTACGTCGCGCTAACGTATTGCACCGTATCGGTCCTTCCGTTCGCGAAGCTCAGTGACGGCGCTGCCATGCTCGATGCGCTCTCGGCGGTCAATCACAATCGCGCCGTGTATTGGCTCGTTGCGCTCGGCGGGCTTGCCGGCAACACGACCGTCATGCTGACGTCGCTGCTCGGCCAGGTGCGCATCTTCTACGTGATGTCGCGCGACCGGTTGCTGCCCCCGCGCGTGGCGAAGATCCATCCACGCTTTCGCACGCCGGCGACGACGACGGCGATTACAGGCGGCATCGTTGCAATTCTCGCAGCGGCGCTTCCACTCACCGAACTACTCACGCTGGTGAATATCGGTACGCTGGCCGCATTTGCGATCGTTTGCATCGGCGTACTCGTCCTGCGCATTACGCAGCCGGAAGCGGAGCGTCCGTTCCGCGCCCCACTCGTATGGGTGTTTTCGATTCTCGGCGCGCTGTCATGCATCTATCTCATCGTGGGACTTCAGCTTCCCACATGGCTGCGATTCGGCATTTGGTTCCTCATTGGGATCACGATCTACGCCGTCTACGGCTACCGCAAGAGCCACCTGCGAACCCTGTCATCCTAAGCACCTGTCATCCTGAGCGAAGCAAAGCGGAGTCGAAGGATCGCTACGAGGGATTGAATTGAGGCGATCCTTCGACTGCGGCGCGACGCGCCTTCGCTCAGGATGACACTGCGCTGGATAGCACTGCTTGTAGCCGGCGTTCGAGAAAGCGGCGATCGGCCAGATTTTCGGTGAGATGAATCGCGTGACGATAGCCTTCGGCCGCTTCGGACAGTCGTCCGACGCGACGAAGCATATCGGCTCGCGTGGCGTGAAGAACGGCGTAACGATCGAGCTCGCCGCTCGATGCAATGGAATCCACTTCGTCTAATGCGCTCTCGAACCCGTCGATCATTGCACGCGCGGCCGCCCGGTTGAGCGCGATGATCGGCGACGAATCCAACTCATAGAGCCGGTCGTACAGCGTGACGATCGCGCGCCAATTGGTTTTCTCGAAATGTTCGGCGCGGGCGTGAACCGCAGCGATTGCCGCTTGCAGCTGATACGGGCCATCGTCATTGAATCGCGCAGCTTCGCCGAGATGGGCGAGACCCGCGGCAATGAGCCAGCGATCCCATTTACGGCGGTCCTGATCTTCGAGCGTGACCATGTCACCGTTTTCGTCTACGCGCGCAGGACGACGCGCATCCGTGAGAAGCATCAATGCGAGCAGACCGTGAACTTCAGGTTGATCCGGCATTAACTGTGCAAGCAGACGCGCGAGTCGCACCGATTCATTGCAAAGGTCGTGGCGTACGCGAGCATCGCCCGTTGTCGCCGCGTAGCCTTCATTGAACATTACGTAGAGTGTCGTGCAGACGGCGTCGAGCCGTTCGCGCAGATGTGGGGCATCGGGAACGGCAAATGATATGCCGTTTGCGCGAATCTTCGCTTTGGCGCGAACGAGCCGCTGCGCCATTGTGGGAACGGGCACGAGAAACGCGTGCGCGATCTCTTCCGTCGTCAGGCCGGCGACGACGCGAAGGGTCAAAGCGACACGGACGTCGATGCTAAGCGCGGGGTGCGTGCACGCGAACATGAGTCCAAGACGATCGTCGGGCACTGCACTGTCTTCTTCGTCCGGCTCATATTGCGACACCGCGGATTCGAGACGCGCAAGGAGCGTGAGTTTCTCTGCGCCGCGCGATTGCCGGCGAAGCACGTCGAGCGCGCGATTCCGAGCCGCAGTTACGATCCACGCGAGCGGATTGGCCGGCACTCCGTCGCGAGGCCAACGTTCGAGTGCGGTGATGTACGCTTCTTGTACCGCGTCTTCGGCAAGATGCAAGTCGCCGAAAGCGCGCGATAGCACCGCTACCGCGCGCCCGAATTCTACGCGAAATGAGTCATTGAGCGACGGGGTGGCCGTCGCGCATTCCGGGGATGACCATGATGGGACGGACTTCGATGCTTCCATCGCGTGCATTGGGAATTTTCGCCGCCCAGTCGAGGACCTCATCGAGCGTATCGCAATCAAAGAGGTAGAAGCCACTGAGCCACTCTTTCGTCTCGGCGAAGGGGCCGTCCGTGACGAGACGTTTGCCGTTGCGTACGCGGACCGTCGTTGCGTCTGCCGTCGGTTGGAGCGGTTCGGCCACAACCAACTTGCCGCTTTCGCGCGCCGCTTGCGTGTACGCGCCGTATTCTTCGAACAGCTTTTGGTATTGCTCCGGAGACATCTCGGGGGCATCGGTTGGCTGATAAATCAGGCAGATGTACTGCATCCGTCTCTCCTCATTGGAATGGGTCAGAGTGGGTTCTCTACCGTTAGACGAACGGGGACGGGCTCTTTCGACATCTCCCGGCCGACGGTCATCGAGCGAATCGTCGGAATTCCGGCGCGCAGGACTTGGAGTAGGTGGACGGCCACAAAAGCGAGCAGTGACGTGGCGAGCACCACGTGCAGGGGAAGCACGATGCGTTCGCCACCGAGAGCGGTCAGGAGCGACGGGATTTGATGTTTGAACCAGAGCGCAGCGCCTGTTAACACCATGATTGCGGCGCCGGCGATGACGGTCGTGTACGCCAAGCGCTGCGGAATGCTATACGCTAGCGGACGCTCCGGATCGTGATTCCATTGGTTGCCGCGCGGCACGATTCGCCGCCACGCGCCGGTGAGCAGCAGCGAGACAACGTATGCGATGCCGTTGACGCCGAAGAATGCTCCGGCGTAGACATGCCAACTGAACAGCTGGCGTCTCGTTACAGCAAAGTGCAATACGTGCAAGAGCATCGAAGGCAGCAGGCGCATCCATAGAGCGAAATGCCGGTCGCCTGCAAGCATCCCGAATCCGCTCCAGACGAGAAGCGCCATAATGGCGGCGTTGACCCAATGAGCGGTGCGGGTGCGTAAGTTGTGCGTGTGGTGGGCGCGTTCCATGCGCACAGTGTCGCGGCCGAACTTGAGAGTTTCACTCGGCCGGCGCTGCATTCAATGGATTCTTATCGGACTTTAACCGCCGCCGCCCGCCGGTGCAAGCAATTCAAACGCGCCTTGCGCGGCAACTCGCTCACCCGGACGTACGCCGCCGGTAATTTGCGCGTTCGTACCATCCTCGTGTGCGACCGCAACGGTTCGTTGTTCGAACTTGAGCGAACCGTCTTTTTGTTTTGCCTGCACGAAGACGACGTTGTCGCCGCTCTGCGGATCTTGAACGATTGCCGCTTGCGGCACAAGCATTCCGCGAACATGCGCGACGGTAATCTTTGCCGAGATTGCATTCCCTGCAACGGCACCGCGAGGCACAGCACTCACCACGACGGTAGAGGCTTGCGTCGACGGATCGACGGATGGCACGACGCCGATAACCCGGCCGCTCGAGGTTTCCGACGTGCCCGTTACCGTCAATTCGACAGGATCGCCAACGCGAATACGCGATGCATCGGATGACGGCACTTGCAGCGTTGATTCGGCTTGCTGCGCCGGACCGACGGAGATGACGGCAGCGGTAGGATCGACCGATTCACCGACGCGCCGTGAAATCGCCGTTACCACACCGTCGACGGGACTGCGCAGGCTCGCGCGGGAGAGATCGGTGCCGGCGATTTGCGCCTTAACTGCGGCACTCTGCGCTTGTGCAACGGCCGCCGACCTGTTCGCTCCGGCCGTACGTGCGTCGGCTTCGTCAGCGGCAAGCTGCGCGCGCGCATCCTCGATGTCTTTGCGCGCAGAAACACCGGCGCGATAGAGATTCTCAGCCCGTGTTACGGCCGCGCGATCGACGGCGAGTTTCGTGGAATACCGGTCGACGGCGGCTGCGTTTGCTTGAGCACTCGCGGCCTGCGCATCGGCAGATGCTTGCTGTGCGGCAAGCGAAAGCGATCGGGTATCGAGCGTCGCGAGCGTCTGTCCGGCGACTACGCGATCGCCGACGCGCACGTTGATGCTGCCGATCACGCCCGCGATCGGAAATGCGAGTTGCGACGTCGTCCCGGCCGGCGCACCAACCGATCCGGATTCATTCAATACCACGTCGTAGTCGCCGAATCGTACCGTCGCAAGCTGGACGGCAGGCGCCGCGGACGTGTCCGCCGGCGCTTGCGCGGGACGATGCGTGAGAAACCAAAACCCGGCGATCGCAACGACGACCATCGCGACGCCAACCCACATCCAATTACGCATGATTCGATCCTATCAAGAGCCGTAACGTCGCTTCCGCTTGCGCTTGCGCGTAGAGCGCGGAGATTTCCGCAACGAGCGCCTGCACGTAAGTCGCTCGCGCCGATTCGATATCCAAACTCGAACTCGCGCCGTTGCGATAACCAATCTGCGTCGCTTTGAACGCCGCGGTGGCTTGATCCAGCGCGCGCCGCGCCGCTGCGAGTGCATCCGTCTGTGCCTGGTACGTACGCACCGCCGAGCTCACTTCCGTCGTGATTTGCCGCTGCGCCTTTGCCAACTGCGCTTGCGCCTGCGAGAGCCGGGCCTGTTCGGCAAGCACGCGATCGTGAGCGGCGCCGCCGACCGGATACGTCGCGTTCACGTTCATGCTCGGCCCGTGAACTTTCACGCCCGTGTCGACGCCGGAAGTCATTCCACCGCTAATCGTTACGAGCGGCAACCCGCCACGACGCGCAACCGCGACGGCATGTTCTTCTGCCGCGACGCTTTGACGCGCCGACGCGATCTCGGGACGATCCGCGATCGCTTCGTTTACTGCGGTCGCGACCGTGAGCGTCACCGGCACAGGCGTTGACGCGGGGATTGGAACGGTGCGAAGCGCCGTTGCATCCATGCCCGTTTCCGTTGCGAGTGCCGCATCGGCATTATCCGTATCGGCTTGCGCGCGCGATAGATCGGCTTGCGCTTGAGCGACGGCAACGGATGTTCGAACGACGTCCAGCCTCGGAACCGCGCCGTTGTTGAAACGCAGCTGCGCCGCCCGTAAATCGCCTTGCGCGCCTTGCAACGCGACCCGGCGCGCATCCAGCGTGGCGCGCGCAGTAAGCGCCGTGTAATACAAGCCGATGACGTTGATGCGTTCGCTGCGTTGCGCGTTGGCAAGGTCGAACTGCGCGGCGCGCAGCGACGCGTTCGCCTGCGCGATGAGCGGCGAATACGCCAGCAAATCTCCGAGCGTTATCTGCGCGCCGACGGTCGTCAAGCGTTGCGCGATCGTTTCGCCGTTGTTCCCGCCCTGCGGGCCCTCGACGTATGTGCTCATCAGTGACGGACCGTACGTTGCACGCGCCGCATTAAAGAGTGCCTGTTGTTCGGCAACCTTTGCGTTTGCAGCCGCAACGTCGGGCGAACGATCCACTGCGACGCTCTGCGCTTGATCGAGCGACAATCCCGCAAATGATTCCAGCAGTATAACGGCAGCCAGAATAAGGTTCATGCCGCTGCCTCGCGTTGCGCGTGCGCACGGTCTTTACCGGAGAATCCCGCATAGAGCACGGGAATCACGACGAGCGTGAACGCGGTCGCCGTCGATAAGCCGCCGATCACGGCGATTGCAAGCGGCTTCTCCATCGCCGCGCCCGAGCCGATACCCAGGGCGAGCGGCAAAAGTCCCCCGATCGCGGCGAACGTCGTCATGACGATCGGACGTAGACGCGTACGTCCTGCGGTCACGAGCGCATCTTCGATCGAATCACCCGCCATGCGACGTTGATTGGCAACATCGATGAGCAAGATGCCATTCTTCACGACGATGCCGACGAGGAGCAATAACCCCATGAAAGACGATACGTTGAAGGGCGTACCGGTGAGGAATAAGCCGAGCGCGACGCCGATGAGCGCGAGCGGAATGGCCGTGAGGATGACGAGCGGCAAACGAAACGAGCGGAACGTTGCGAGCATCACCGCAAAAACCAGCGCGACGGCGATTGCAATCACGATAGCGAATTCGCGAAACGAACTCTGCTGCGCGGCATACTCGCCGCCGATCGTCGTGTGGTAACCGGGCGGCAGATGCGCGGCCGCAATGGCTTTCTGCACGCCGGCGATCACGCTGGAAAGGTTCGCTCCCGAGATCGTTGCCGTAATGAGCATTTCACGCTGCCCATTGTTTTCGAAAACCGTCGTCGCTAGCTGCGCGGGCGCGATCTGCGCGAGCGAAGGCAAACCGACCGGCCCATTGGGCGTGTTTACCGCGTTCTGAGCGAGCGATGAACCCGCATTGCCGACGACGATGCGAACCGGCACGACCATGTTCGCGCCCGGCACGTTCGTCGCAACCGAGCCTTGCCCTTGCGCCGCAAGCGAATTCGCAAGCGACGTCGATTGAATTCCGAGCTGCGCGAGACGCCGTTGGTCGGGCGACACACGGATCGTGGGATCCGTGTAGACGACGCCCGAGAAGTGATCCGCTATGCCGTTGACCTTCCCGATGTTATCGCTGATAACGTTTGCATACTTCACGAGCGTCGCTTGATCCGGACCTTGCAGCTCGATCTCGAGGGGAGCCGGTGCACCGCTCACGTCGTTGATCATGTCTTCGAGAATCTGGTGAAAGTCGAGCTGCGCGCCGGGAAATGCCGAAGTCAAAACGTCGCGAAGCCGGTTGCTGACTTCCTCATAGCCGGCCCGTTCGTTTGACGGCTTGAGCCGTACGCGAATGATCCCTTGATTTTGCGGCATCGGTGAGATGCCGTTCGTGTCGACGCCGGTCCAGCGCCCGACGGAAACAACTGCGGGATCGCGCAGCATTAACTCTTCCATGCGCTGCGCGGCGGTGTCCGAGGCCGCAAGGCTCGTTCCAACCGGCAGTTGATACGCCATCTCAAATTGACCTTCATCGAGTTTGGGAAGAAAGTCACTCGGCAAACGGCTGAGCAGCAGTATCGTAACGATCAGAACAACGACCGAGCCGCCGTAGACCATCGCGCGATGCGCGAGCGCCCAACGCAGCAGCGGTTCGTACCGTTCGAGCACGCGTCCAATGAAGTCGCTCTTACCCTCGTGATCTTGGTCTTGCGGGCGGATAAGCCACTTCGCAAGCACCGGCGCGAGAAACAGCGCGAGCGCGAGCGAGACGATCAACGACGATGCGAGCGTGAGCGCGAGCGAGCGGAAGAAAAATCCGCTCACGCCCGAGAGCAGCGCGAGCGGAATGAAGACGACGACGGTCGTCGTGGTCGACGCGGCCATCGCTCCGCCGATCTGCGACATCGCATACCGCACGAGTTCCGCCGTCGGCATGTTCGGGCGCTCGTGATGGTTGCGCGCGATGTTTTCGATGACGACGATCGCGTCGTCAATGATGAGGCCAACCGCGATCGCGAGACCGCCGACGGACATCAAGTTCAGTGTTTCACCGGTCTCGCCAATGACGAAGATCGCGATCGACATCGCGATCGGAATGACGATTGCGGCAACGAGCGTCATGCGCAGATTGCGCAGGAACACGAAGATGACGAGGATCGCGAGCAGCGCGCCGATGAGGATCGCATCGCGAAGCGACGCTTGGGATTCTTTTACGAGCACCGTTTGATCCCAGAACCGCGTGAGCTGCGTTCCAGCCGGGAGTGCCCGCGAGAGCGTGTTCGCACGTTGCGCGAGATCGTCCGCCATCTTCACGGCATCGGAGCCCGGCAGCGAGTAAAAGCTCATGATGACCGATGGCTGCGCATCAAAGCTGACGTCGTTGACTTTCGGCGCGACGCCGAGCATGACCGTACCAAGTGCGCTCAGCGGAACCGCGCCGTTCTTCTTGGTCGGAACCGTGATGCGGGCGAGATCTTGCGCGGTGCGGATGTTCGCATCGACGACGACGACATTACGAACGTAGTGCGACACTTGCAAGCCGACGGGCGTGACTTGCGTCGCTTGCGTGAGCGCCGTGTCGATATCGTCGGCGGTTAGTCCGTATTGCGCGAGCGCGCTCGGATTCAAATCGACGTGAAACTCCCGCGCCGGTCCGCCGGTGACGGAGACGCGCGCGAGACCCGGCGCCCCGTAGAAACGCGGCACCATCGACTGCTGCGCCAGCTCGCGGAGCAGCGTCTGGGACATCGTGGCGGACGTCAGCGCGTACGAGACGATCGGTTCGCGATTGGGATTGATCATCGACGCCTGCACGTTGACGTTGGGCGGCAGCGCACTTTGCGTCTGTGCGATCGCCTGATCGACATACGTCAGATCGCCTTGCACGCTCGTCTTCGGATCGAACTCGACGATCAGCTCGGCATTACCCTGTGCCGATGTCGTGCGCACGCGCGTGACCGAAGGTAACCCTTGAAACGCCTGCTCGAGCGGCAGACTCACCGTAGTCCGGACTTGATCCGGCGGCAAATTCCCGACGTCGGCGACGACGTCGATGCGCGAGAAGGTCATATTGGGGAAGATGCCGGCCGGGATCGTGGTGTACGCGTACACGCCGAGCACGGTAAGGACCGCTACGACAAAGACGATGACTTTTTCGTAGCGAGCACCGAATGCCGCAAGGTTCACTCCCCTATTGTCGGCCGCCCAGATGACGCACCGATGAACGGCAAACGTACGGTGACGCGCGCTCCGTGCGGCAGGATATTGCTCAGTGCGACGGACCCGCCATGGGCGCGCACGATTGCATCCGCAATCGAGAGACCGAGGCCCGTTCCGCCGCGCCGGCGCGCAGGATCTGCGCGCCAAAAGCGCTCGGTCGCATGCGCCAAGCCCTCCTCGGTAAATCCGGGACCGTCATCTTCAACCGCGATCTCGACCTCGCCGTCGGTGCGCGCCACGCGCAGCACCACCCGATGCTCGGCGAAATCGAGCGCGTTGTGGACCAGCGCCGCGAACGCGCGCTCTAATGCTTGCGCGTCACCATTGACGAACGTCTCGCTCGCATCCGTCTCGATCGCAATGCCTCGTGCGGCGGCCGCGGGCTGGAAGCGTTGCACCGCGAGCGCAACGAGCGCACCGGCGTCCACCGGTTCGAATTGCAAGCGCGCCGAATCCGCGCGAGCGGTGACGAGCAATGCGTCGACGAGCGCGTCGATACGATCGACTTCATGAACGATCGTGCTGAGGGCTTGACGATACTCTTCACTCGTTCGCTCTTTGGCGAGCGCGACATCGGCTTCGGCGCGTATAACGGCGAGCGGCGCTCGCAGTTCGTGTGAGGCATCCGCCGTGAAACGACGCTGACGCATGAACGCCGCTTGAAGCCGATCCAGCATCCGATCGAACGCCGAACCGAGGCGACCCAACTCATCTTGACCTTGCCCGCCCAGGCGGCGCGAGAGATCGTGCGCTTCGATCTCCGTCGCAAGCGTCGTGAATCGTTCGAGCGGCGCAAGCGCGCGGCGTGAAAGTGTTGACGAGAGCATCACGACAACGCCGCCCACTCCCAGCGCACCCAGCGCCATCGCGATAATCGCGAATCGATCGAATTCGTCGATAAACCCGCTACCTTGCCACACGGCGACGGTTCCATACACGGGACCGTCGCGCGCGATGCGCGTGATTGCAACGCGCAGCGGCGTGTTCCCTGAACGCGCACCGTACGTGCCGTTCGCGTCCGAACCCGATGTCGCCAGACGAATTACATCCGGTGGAACAACTGACGCCGAGGTCATATAAATGTGTCCCTCGCTGGTGAAGACCGCAATTTCCATCACGCCGGCCATCGCGGTAAACAACTGCTCGCGATCCTCTTGGTCAAGTTCGATGCGGCCGTGATGCACGTCGATCACCGCAGCCGCGGCCGCCGAAGCCGTCGCCAGACGCGCGTCGAGCGAGCTTCGCAACGAACGATCGATCGAGGTGAGCGAGACCAGCGCAAGGATGACGGCGGCAATGAAGACGCCGATTCCGTACGTCCATGCCAAACGCGACCGAAGACTCAAGTCGTCCGCTCCATCCGATAGCCGATCCCGCGTACGGTTTGCAGCAGTGGCGGTTCTCCCTCGGCATCGATTTTCAAGCGCAGACGGCGCACGTACACGTCGACCACATTCGACGTTGTTTCGCTCGTGCGATCCCACAGTGCGGTCTCAATCATCGGTCGCGTCAGCACCCGTCCGGCATTGCGCATGAAATATTCCAGGAACGCGAGTTCGCGCGCGGTGAGGTCGACCTCGCGATCGCCGCGCGTGACGCGCCGCGTCGCCAGATCGAGGGTCAACGTTCCTACCGTTAATAAGGCGGGCGCCGGTGGTGCTTCACGACGCGCGACGCTGCGCAGCCGCGCCTCGAGTTCACGCATGGCAAACGGCTTGCGAATGTAGTCGTCGGCGCCGGCATCGAGTCCGGCGACCACATTGTCGGTTTCATCGCGCGAGGTCGCGATCACGATCGGCGTCGCGACGCCCGAAGCACGCAGCGAGCGCAACACGTCGAGACCGTCGCGTCCGGGCAAATTTAAATCGAGGACGATCGCGTCGTACCCCGGTTCGGATGCGAGCAGCAACCCCGACGGTCCGTCGCCGGCAACGTCGACCACGTGACCTTGATCCTGCAGTCCGCGGCGGAGCGCGTCGGAGAGGCGATCGTCGTCTTCCACGATGAGTAATCGCACGGCTCAAGGCTTTACAAATTGCGCGGCAGGAACCCTCGGTGGGCACCCGTAGTAGGCGGTGTGGCGACTTCAGCAGCGCGTCATTATGACGCGCAGTTCGACCGTTTTAATGCCAGTATTTCGGCTGCGGTCGACGCCGTTCGCCAAGCCTCCGAAGCAATTGCCGCAACCGCCCAAGAGCAGACGACACTGATGGTCGCGCTCTCGGAAACGGCAGGAACGCTTGCCAGCGCATCGCGCGAAACGGCGGAACGCCTTCAAAGCGCACAGTCGGCCGCGCGCACCGCAGCCGCAGACCTTGGCAACTCCTTCGAAGTCGTGGAAACGCTGCTCACGTCGGTGCAGCAGCTCGCGGATCTCTCCGCCGACACGGCGAGCGCAATGGACGACTTCGGACGGTTGATGAGCGAAATCGGCCGCATGACCGAGTTCGTCGAAGACGTTTCCGACGAAACGCAGTTGCTCGCGCTCAATGCGGCAATTGAAGCTGCGCGCGCCGGTACGCACGGTCTTGGCTTTGCGGTCGTCGCGGGCGAAGTCGGACGCCTCGCAAAAACGACGAGCGAATCGACGACCGCGATCAAGAACCTCGTCATCGAAATTCAACGCGAAGCCGAGGCTACCATCAAAGCGGTTCGCGCAAACGCGGAACGTTCGGCAGAATCCGCGCCGCTTGCCGATACCGCGCGCGGTTCGCTCGCCGAGATCGCCGAACTCGCAGCCGATCTTTCGGTAACGATCGATCGCGCGGTTATCAGCGGTAAGGAACACAGTGCCGGAGCCGCGCAGATGCGCAAAGACACCGATGCGCTGGCGAACGTAGCCGCGGCGCAAGGCCGCGAAGCGCTCGAATCCGCATTCGCGACGCAGCGCCTTGCGTACTACGGCGCCGAAATCGCGTACATCTCGCACGCCCGTACCGCGAGTAAAGGCGAACGCACGACGATCAAAGTGGCGACGCTTCTTCCGCCCGGGTATCCGCCGTCGCGCGCGTGGGAACACGTCGCGAAGCGCGCGCTCGAACTTTCCGATGGCCGCGTGCGGCTCGAGCTCGAGATTCCGTTCACCGGCGGCAGCGAGATGGAAGCGATGCTGCGCGTGCGCTCGGGCGAACTCGACATGGTGAGCGTCACGACGTATGTCGCGGGTGCGTTGCTGCCGCTCGCGCAGCTGCTCGATTTACCGTTCGTCTTTGACGATTCAGCCGCGGCGCACCGGCTGCTGGACGGTCCGCTCGGCGCGTACATTCTCTCGTCGTTCGAATCGTTCGGATTGCACGGCCTTGCGTATTTCGAAAACGGCATGCGGCATTTCACGAACAGCCTGCATCCGATCCGCCGTCCGTCGGACATGCGCAAGATGCGCATTCGCATCCAAGATTCCGTCGTTTACCTCGCGTTGATGCACGCGCTCGGCGCATCGCCGAAAGTGATCCCGTTCCAAGACGTCTACAAAGCGCTGCAGCAGCATGAAGTCGACGCGCAAGAAAATCCGCTCGCCAATACACTCGGCGCGCGGTTGTACGAAGTGCAGCGCTACCTCACGCTGACGCACCACACGTACAACACACAGATCGTGCTCGCAAACGTCGAGCGCTGGCGCGCGCTGCCCGACGACGATCGCGGCATTCTCGAACGTGCGTTCAGCGAAGCGACGCAAGTACACCGCGCAATGGCGTCCGACGACGATACGCGCGCGATCGCCGAGCTGCGCAAGCATCTCGAAGTTCATGAACTCGAGCCGGACGAGCGCGAAGATTTCGTGCGCAACGCGCGCTTCGTGTGGGAACGTATGGAGCCGCTTTTCCCGGGCGACGTCTTCCGCTTGCTGCTGGGCCGCAATCTCGACACGTGGCGGCCGCGCGTGGCCCTCAATGCCGCCTCGCCTTCGGCGCAAAGCTTCACGCTTAGCGACATCGTCGAAGCGATGGACCGTTCCGTCAGCTCCGTCCGGTCGACCGGCGATACGATTGGAACGCAGGCGCGTTCGCAAATCTCGAGCTTAAATGCACTCGCGCAGCGATCGCTGGGCCTGAGCGGTTCGAACGAAAAACTCGCGAAGGATTTCGAACAACTGAGCGAGCGGTTCGAGCAGGTCGCACCGCAGGTTCGGATCATGCGCGATACCGTGCATCAGCTCATCGAAACGATCAACGTCCTTTCCTCGATGGCCGTGCAGAGCCGCAATGCTCTCGATCAGTTCGCAAAGTCGATGCATCAAATCTTCGAGATCATCAATCTCGTGCGCTCCGTCTCGGACAAGACGAACTTGCTCGCGCTCAACGCCGCAATCGAAGCCGCCCGTGCGGGCGATCACGGCAAGGGTTTCAACGTCGTCGCCGGCGAGGTGCGTAGCCTCGCCGATAAGACGAAAGCCTCGACGATCGATATTCGTAAGGTGCTCAACGACCTCGAGGCGCGCGGTAAAGCCGCCGCGGTCGCCATTGAAAACGGCGTCGCGAAAGCCGAACACAGCTCGCGGCAGGCGCGCATGGCGCAAGAAGCCTTCGGGCGCATCGAACAATTCGCAAGCTCGGCGCAATTCACGCTCGAACAGGCCGAGGGTGCCGCAAAAGACGAGGCGCAGCGCGCCTACGCGATGTACGGCGACTACTCGCAAATGGCAACCCTCGTCGAATCTCACGCGGCGGACAGCCGCGCGGCGCTCGCCTCGACCGTTGAACTGGAACGTCAACGCCGCGCGTTATTCAGCTGACAATCTTCTCGTCTTTCACCCGGTCTTCGTTCACACTGAGATTATGGCGAATCTCAGTATCGTACCGCTGCTGACCGCGCCTCGGGCGGCCGTGCCGGCAGCGAATATGACCTATCACGGCGGCCCGCTCATCGACAACGTCGCGATCGTTGCCGCCTTCTGGGGAAGCGCGTGGCAAGCGCAATCGACGCTGATCGCCGCACTTCAAGGATTCTTCAACTATATCGTCACGAGTTCGTTTGTCGACTTGCTGGCGGAGTACAGCACAGCCTCGCAGAGCATCGGCCGCGGTACGTTGACCGGCGCGTTCGCAATAGCGGACAGTGAACCCGGCGACGGCACCACCGTGAGCGACGCTCAAATCCAAGCCGCCTTGCAGCAATGGACGCAAGACGGAACCCTGCCGGCACCGACGCCCAACTCGCTGTACTTCGTCTTTCTACCGCAGGGCGTAACGTCGACCATGGGCGGCGCTGCCTCGTGTCAACAGTATTGCGGCTATCACGGCAGCGTCGGATCGATCTTTTATGCGCTGATGCCCTTTGCCGATTGTGCCGGCTGCTCGCAAGACAACGAACTCGATACACTGACCGTCATCGCAAGCCACGAACTTGCAGAGTCAATCACGGATCCGAGTTGGACGGCAACAAGCGGCACCGGCTGGTTCGACGATACTACCGGTGAGGAGATCGGCGACGTCTGCACCGGCAACACCACACAACTTGGCAACTACCTTGTCCAGCAAGTGTGGTCCCAATCACAAAACGCCTGCGCGGTGTCTCCTGCGTAGCCTTTCTCTCGCCTTTCTTCTGTTCGCTTCTACGTTCGGGTACGTATCGGCGAGCGCACCACAGCGAGTGGTCAACGGCCACGTCGTGACGTCCGACCGCGATCCACGCGTGCGGATCTTACTTCCGCGAACGGCGACGTACGTTGGTACCGACCGCTGGATCTTGTTCGGCATCGCAAACTGCCAACTATTCGCGTTTGTAGACGCCGATGCGGACAAGAACGTCGAACGGCTGTATTGGGTCCAATTCGAAGGCTACGTTCCGTCGATGCCCAAACTGCATCACACCTACCATTCGAAGCAACATGCAACCATGGGCGGGATGGACTTTTTCGTCGACACGCGGACACAGAGCGGTACGGCACCGAAGCCGGATGTCAAGCCGCTCGCCGATTACATCAAAACCAAAGGCTATGCGGTGCCCGCGGGCATAAACTCCGGATCCGATGAACAGCATATCTACGCTCTGATCGCATCAAAAGGTTATAGACTGCCGCGCAAGCTCTTATCGGTTCGTTTCGTTCACACGGTGGACGAACAACGCAAAGAGTTGATGATTATTTACAGCGAGCGTTTTCCCGGCTCCGGCAAACCTACGGGCGAAGAAGCGCGAGCACTTGTCGAACGCGCGCAACGCCAAGTTACAATCGAGCCGATGTTCTAGTGCGCTGGTAAGCCCCGGTACTCCAAGAGCGGACCGATCTGAGGATCGGCACCGTAGAACGCGCGGAACATCGGGCCGTAATCCTCGGAGTGCCCCTTCGAGAGGATCAGGTCGCGGAAACGCTGGCCGTTGGCGCGTGTCATGCCGCCGTGCTGCACGAACCACGCAAACGTGTCGTCGTCGAGCATCTCGCTCCACATGTAGGCGTAGTACCCCGCCGCGTAACCGCTCGCCCAAATGTGCGCGAAGTAGCTCGAACGATAGCGCGGCGGAACGTTGGGGACGTCCGTTCCCGACGATGCAAGGGCGTGCGTTTCAAACGTGTCGACGTTTTGTTTCGGGGCGCTTGCCGGCAGCGTATGCCATGCCATGTCCAGTTCGTCGGCACCCAAGCTTTCGCCGAGTGAATATCCTTCGCCGAACTTCTGCGCGTTCTCGATTTTCGCCATCAATGCCGCAGGCATCCGTTGCCCGGTCTTATAGTGCACCGCGTAGTGCTTGAGCACGGCGGGATAGAACGCCCAATGCTCGTTGAATTGCGAGGGATACTCGACAAAGTCGCGCGCGGTTTGCGCTCCCGAGAGCGACGGATACTCTTGGTTTGCGAAGAAGCCGTTGAGCGCATGACCGAACTCGTGGAAGATTCCGTGCACTTCACCCGCCGTCAGTAAGGTTGGCTGACCGGCCGGCGGCTTCGGAATGTTCTCGACGTTGTAGACGACGGGCTTCGTGCCGAGCAGTTTGGACTGCTGCACGAGATTGTCCATCCATGCTCCGCCCTGTTTATTATCGCGCTTGAAAAAATCGAAGTACATCAGCGCGAGCGGCGATCCGTCTTTGTCGTACACTTCGAAGACGCGCACGTCCGGGTGATAGACGGGAATGTCTTTGCGCTCTTTGAGCGTGATGCCGTAAAGCTGATTCGCCGCATAAAACAGGCCGTTCTCGAGCACGTTGTTCAATTCGAAGTACGGCCGCACTTGATTATCGTCGAGATCGTACTTGGCTTTGCGAACTCGTTCCGCGTAATGATCCCAATCCCAGGGCTTCAATTGGAAATGCTGCCCGTCTTTGTCGATCATCGCCTGCAGTTCGGCACCGTCGGCTTTGACTTTAGCTTGCGTGGCGGGAATCAATTGCGAGAGAAAGTGTTGGACGGCTTGCGGCGTTTTGGCCATCTGATCGGTCAGCGCGTAGGCAGCATAGTTGGGATAACCCATGAGCTGCGCCTTTTGCGCGCGCAGTTGCGCCATCGAAGCGATCGTGTCGCGCGTGTCGTTCGCGTCGCCTTTTTCCGCGCGCGTCCACGAGTGTTCGAAGAGCTGTTGCCGCGTCTGACGGTCATCAAGCATTGCGAGCGCCGGTTGCTGCGTCGTGTTTTGCAGCGCGAGCAGATATCCGCCGGGATCGTTACGCGCCTGCGCGGCTTGGGCAGCGGTCGCAATGGCGTTATCGCTCAGTCCCGCCAGCTGCCTCTTATCTTTCACGATCAGGCCGCCGGCTTTAGTTGCCGCAAGTAACTTACGCTCGAACGTCGCCTGCAACACCGAAAGTTGCTCGTTGATGCGGCGCATCTTCTCTTTATCAGCATCGCTTAGATTCGCGCCGGCGTGAACGAAGTCGCCGTACGTCACGTTCACGAGCTGCTGCGATTCCGGATCGAGGTGCAGGGACGCAAGCTTGTCATGGACTTTCTTCAGCCGCGCGAACAGCTTGGCATTGAGATAGATCGCATCTTCATGCGCGGCGAGCTTGGGCGCCTCGACTTCTTGCACGTGCTGCAACACCGGATCGGTGTTCGCGCCGGTCACGGCATTGAATGCCGCCATGGCGCGCGTCAGCAGCCGGCCTGACTTCTCTAGCGCAACGTACGTGTTCTCGAAGGTCGGCGGCGCGGGATTGTTCGCGATCGCGTCGATCTCTTTGAGCTGTTGCGCCATGCCGGCTTCAATTGCCGGCTGGTAATCGGAATCGGTAATTCGATCGAACGGCGGCGCCTGGAACGGCAGCGTGCTGGGCGTAAAAAACGGGTTTGCAAGCGCAAACACGAGTGCAAGATGCAGCATGTTGTCCCTCCAACAGTATTGTCATCCTGAGCGAAGTAAGCGAAGCGAACGCAGTCGAAGGACCGCCTCGAATCAGTCGCCCGTTGCGATCCTTCGACTCCGGTGCTCCGCACCTGCGCTCAGGATGACATGTGAGAGCGCTTCCGTTTGCGGATGTACCTCGCCGGTAATTCGCATCACGTTTTCGTGGAAGCGCCGCAGATCAGCGTTTGTCACGTAGCGCGTGGTTCCCGCTTCGCCGGGAATCCGATTGCGCGCCAGAAACTCGCCGACGCGTTCGGCTTGGACGAACGCGGGATCGATGCGCAGAACCGCTTCGCCGAGCGATGCTGCGAAGTGGGCATCGAGCACCGGGTAGTGCGTGCATGCCAGAACGACGGCATCGAGATCGCCGGGCAGTTGCGCGCAGACTGCGGCGACTTCGCGGCACGGCTCGTCGCCCTCGATCTTCCCCGCTTCAACAAGCGGCACGAGCATCGGCGCCGCCACTTCCCACACTTCACTCTCGGGGATTGCGTTCTGGATCCGTCGTCCATATGCACCGGAACGGACGGTCGCGGAGGTCGCAACGACGCCGATGCGGCGCGCGCCCGCGTGTTGCAAGGCGATCGTGGCGGAATCGAGGAGATCGAAAACCTCGGCATTCGTCGGCGGCCACCCGTAGGCATCGGCAATCGCGCACGACGTGTTGCAACCCATCACGATCGCATCGAGCGCTTGAGAATCCAGCCATGCGAGGTTTGTTTCGAGCAGCGCGAACAATTCGTCGTTCGTACGTTCACCGTACGGAACGTGTGCTTGATCCGCGAGATAGACGATGTCGGCCTGCGGCAAACGTTCGCGCACCCGGCGCACGACAGTAAGTCCGCCGAGTCCGGAGTCAAAGACGCCGATCACTGAGCGCTGCCCGAAACCGGGTACTGCGTCGTGTAGTCGCCGATGCCGTTCGCGATGCCCTCGGCAACCTTCTGCCGCCAATCGGGCGAACTCAACTTCGCGAAATCGTCCGGATTCGAAAGAAACGCGGTTTCGATGAGAACGGCCGGCATATTGGTGTGCAGCGTCACGTAGTAACGCGCTTTGATCGTGCCGTCGTCCTTCGTACCGAGCAGCGGTACGAGATCGTGATCGATCGTTTGCGCGAGCGGAACGTCGATCGGTTTCGAATAGTACGTCGTCGTCCCGTTGGGACCACTATTGATGAAACTGTTCGCGTGAATGCTGATGAAAATGCGGGCGCCCGCGCGGTTCGCAACGTCGGCACGCGCTTGCAGTTCGTCCCGCGCGCTGTCGTTGGGCGCGTACACGTCGACGTCGGTCGTGTGCGTCATCTGCACCTGCCAGCCGCGCGCAATCAAAAGCGCGCGAAGGCGTTTGGCCATGTCGAGATTGACTTCAGCTTCCGAAAGACCGTTTCGTATTGCGCCGCGATCGCTTCCGCCATGTCCCGGATCGATAACGATGAGTTTTGGATTCGTCGGCTGGTAGCTGCTGCGTCCGCCGAATTTCCATGGTCCGGTCTCGTTGCTCCCTGCCGTCTGCTGCCCGTAGTCTTCGGGCGGAACCGGGGTAACGAGCGTTTGCGGCTCGTTCGCGGACACCACCGAACCAACGCTTCCCGTGCCGGTGCGCACGTCGTCGGTGGCGACGGCGGATCCGATGCCGATCACAACACCCGTTGCCGACGGCGAAACCGTCACTTGTTTCGGTCCGCTCAGCGAGAGCGCAATGCGAACCGTTTGCGGATCGATCTGTCGCGCGCGCATTGCAATCAACGGATCGGCCTCGGCTTCATCGCGCGGACCGCCTTGCAGCTGTGCGCCTTTGATATCGATCCAGAACCGGTTATCCGGTTCCCGCAGCCGATGCCATTCGTACGATGCGTTACCGCTCACCGCGATCGTAACCGTCTCACCACCGCCGCTTTGCTGAACCTGCACGCCGGTGACGTTTGCACCGCCGGCATTATTATCGGCCGGCGCGGGCGTCACGGGCTGTTGCTGCTGCGGCGCCGAGTTCTCGTTCTCGACCGGAACCTGGAGCGGTTGCGCCGTGGTCGTCGTCGCAACAAGCGGCGGCGCTCCGCCGTTCGCGCCGAACGCGACTTCGAAATCGCCGTTGTTGCTGTGCGGCACGTCATGGCGCGTGTTCGGCGCGACGTTCAACACGAGCGTCACATGCGGAGCGCGCACCGAGCCGCTCGTCGAGATCTCCATCGAGCGGATGCCGCCGGCATTCACGTCGCGCGTACCGTCGATGGACGACGCAACGCCGTCGAATTCGTACACGACGCGATCCGCTGCTTCGGTCACGATGCGTGGGTGCAACGGCAGCGCCGCATGCGCCACGATGATTGCTTGCGCACCCGATCCTTGCACGTCGACGGACGTGAGCTCCGGCTGCAGAACCGTTGTTCCGGCGTCATCCTTTTGCGCGAGCGAGAGCGCGTGAATCAGGTCGTCGAACGGCAGAAAGACTTCATTGCCCTGCACGAACGGCGCGAACGCGGCGGTTCCCGACAGTAACCCCATGTCGTACCGCTTTTGGCCGACGGCAAAGTTGAGGACGACCGGCTGGGGCGTCGCAATCAAAACGTAACGCTCACCTGGGTGCCAGGTGAGCGTCGCGCCGAGCGACTTCAAGAGACCTCGAAATCCCGGATCGTTTACGCCGACGGCGGTGCCGCCCGCGGTCCGTTGCAGGTGGCTGAAGGTCAGCGTTTGATTTGCAAAGTTGTAGTTAGCACTGTCCGCTCTCACCAGTGTGGTGAGAAGCAGTACGAGCAGCGCGACCGCGCTACCAGTCCGAACGACGAAGCGGCGTGTCGAGTTCAAGGTGTCCCCCCGGGAGCGTATCCACTTTTCGGCCCTCGATCGTGATCTGGACCGCATTGATCGGTTGAATTCCCGTTAGCGTATAGACGAGACCTTTGAACTCGCCGTTTTCCGCGAACGATCCGCCGCTCGATGCGGTCACTTCTTTTGAAAGATCGACCGTTGCCGTCGATCCATTAACGAGGACATTGAGGACATGCGTTCCCGGCGGAAACCGAATCGCCTGAACTTCGCTCGGCGGACCTGCCACAGATTGAACGGCCCCATAGAGCGCGATGTTGTGCAGATGTTCCGCTGCGCTCTCGCCGGATTGCTGCGGACGAACGGAAACAGTCCACGTACCCAGGCTCGTGCCATCGATCTTCGTGTAGTACACGGTCAAGTTGCCGCCGACGGCACTTGGATGAGGACGTAGCGCAAACCACGCAACGACGGCCGCGACGATCAGGATAACGACCAGGATTGTAAGGCGCGAGCCTCTCACAGCTTCGTCACTCCACCCGCCATATGCCAACCCAAGTAGATGTTATAGAGCACGAGGATGAGCCCGGCGACCGAAAATGCCATTGCGGTGCCGCTTCCTCCGGCACGCTTTCCAAAGCGCATCGCCAGTCCGTAACACGCCAAGATCAAGAGCGCAGCTATGATGTGCACGATAACGCCCGACGGCAGCGGCGTATGCGAAGCGCCGAACATGCCGGCCAGGACAAGCCCAACCAAAAACTGCAGCGCCGCGACGGCGTTGACCACGCGCCGTCCCGGCACGTTCCAACTGAAGATGATCGCGCATAGGGCGAGCAAAAACGCGACGACCAAATGAATTTCCAGGACGACGTTCATACTTCGCTTCTGCGGCTTCGTTGCGCGAGCGTCCTCCCTATTCGCAAGCAATCGCCGGCACGGCGGGGTGAAGACCCCGGAGTTGCCGTAGATATCGCTTCTCATGTCTACGTCCATAGCAGAGTATGTCGCCGTGCCCGTCGCCGACGGGACGAGTATGAACGCATATGTCTCGCGCCCCGCAACGCCGGCAAGCGCTCCCGCAATTGCCGTCTTTCAAGAAGCCTACGGCGTGAATGCCCACATTCGCGACGTCGCCGACCGTTTCGCGACGCTCGGCCTGATTGCTATCGCGCCGGAGCTGTACCATCGCACTGCACCGACCGGGTTCGTTGCCAACTACGGCGATATGCAAGCCGTTCGCGAACACATGGACGCAATGACACGCGAGGGATTGGAAGCGGACATCGACGCAACGTTTGCGTGGCTCGCGAAAGATGCGGACGTCGATCCCGGTGAGATGGCGGCCATCGGCTTTTGCATGGGTGGCCGCGTTTCGTACATCGCAAACTCACGCGTGCCGCTGCGCGCCGCAATTTCGTTCTATGGCGGCGGAATTGCGCCGGATCTACTTTCGCTCGCGTCGCAACAGCACGGGCCGATCCTGATGTTCTGGGGCGGTTTAGATCAACATATTCCGCCGGAGCAGTATCGCGCCGTCGCCGATGCGCTGGCGAGCGCGGGCGCGACGCAAGAGCAAATCGTCTTCGGACAAGCCGACCATGGCTTCTTCTGCGACCAACGCGCGAGTTACAATCCGATCGCGGCACGCCAGGCCTGGGCGCTGCTCAAAGAGTTTCTTGCGTCGTACGGCATCACGCTTTCCGCCGATCATCTATGAGCGCGTGAAGCGCCTCGCGGATCGCGCCGACGAAGGGACGCTTGTAGGCAAAGCGACTCTCCGGTTCTTCATCGTGCACGAGCATCGCCGGATCGGCTTCAAAGACGAGCATCGAACCGCCGGCTAAGCGCGTAACGTCGAGCCCGACGTAGTCGAGACCGACGGCGCGCGCAATTGCGCGCGTCGTCTCGCCCCATGACGGAAAGACATGTGCCGGATCGCTAAGGTACGCGCGTTCCTCCTCGCGCATCCACTCGTGTTCGGCCATGGGACTGGAGAGATAATGCACCATCCATCGCGGAGAGATGGCAAGATGGTAGGGATACGCGACGCCGTCGACCACGATCATTCGATACTTTCGATAGCAGCCGTCATCGGAACGATACTCGATGAATCGAGAGACGTCGTATCCGTCCGAGGGAAACCGCGCAACGTGTTGCTCGAGTTCTACTGCGGTTTCAATTCGCGCCAAACCGTAACCAGCGTGTGTGTCGACGGGACGCACGAGCGCCGGCAGTGAAACGTCGCCGATTTCATCGGCGCCGACGCGCCGGCTTTCGACCGTTGTCACGCCTGGAATATCGCGCAATGTCGCGGAGAGCGTCTCGCGAGCGCAGCGCCTTATAAGAGCCGGATTGTTGATGCGATTGTCTTGCGAGAGTGTGCCGGCGCGCGCAGCGATGTCGTCGTCACCCTGTGTTGCTCCGAAGGCAACGAACGCAACGTCATGCGGCGGCGGTTCCTCATGCGGCTCTTCACCGATGTAGAGTTTGTGCAGCGCTACCCGCGTGCGATCGAGCAGCACTTCGAGCGGCGCGTTGACCGCGTATGGCGCATCCTTGAGCAGCATCAGCACCTGCGTTCGATTACCGGCCGGCAACGGGTCATCGTACCGGCGCCGTAACCGCAGTGCACAGTCGAGGTGCGTTGCGATCGCATCAGGGTCGCGCGCTAACGTGGAGAGTTCTGCAGCGGCAAGATGCGCGTGGGCGAATGAGGGGTCGAGTTCTGCTGCGCGCACGTACGCGTCGCGCGCTTGAAGGTAGAGCGAGCGCCGCACGAGGAGATTGCCGAGCATTGCGTAGCCGCGCGCATCGTCCGGTGCAGCCGCAATTGCGGCGCGCAGATAATGCTCCAGTTCACGAACGTTCGGGAGCGGAGCAAGCGCCGGCGGCGCCACGGTGTATTCACCGAGCTGTCGAATGTGCGCGAGCAGCTCGTCGATCGATGGGGCGGTCTTCACCGCCCCATCGTATCATGCGTGTCTTAGCCTAATGCCGTTGCGATGAATTCGTTTCCGGTATTGTAACCGAACACGTAGACAAAGCTTCCCGGCGTGATGTTGCCGTTGATGTAGCCGTTCTGCTGCGCGATCGACGTATTGACGAAGACCGGCTGGAGGTTCTGCGTCAACACGAGCAGACCGCCGTTGGTGTTCGAGATCACGATGCCTTGCAGCTGCGCGTTTCCGAATCCATTCATGCCGAAGGGACCGAACCCGTATTGGTACGGATTGCCGTACGGCTGTTGCGTCGCAAACGGATATTGCGCCGCGGCGTACGGACATTGCTGATATCCGTTGTACTGGCCGTAGCAAGGACTACCGTAGTACGGATTGTTGTAATTATTGTAGTACGGATTCCCGTAGCCGTTGTTGTATCCGTAGCCGTAGTACGGATTCTCGTAGCCGTTGTATCCGTAGCCGTACTCGTCACCGTCGTTGTCACCGTAGTACGTCACGGGGTTCCACGCGATCGGAAGCGGAACCTGAATCGGCCGGTTATAGTACACGGGCACCGTTACCGGAGCGGAGCCATAGATCGGCGCGTATTGACTGTACATATAGCGCTGCGGCACGTACCGCCGGAAGACCACGACACGCTCCGGCGCCGGCGCAGAGCTGAAGTAACTCGGCGAATAGTACCGGACGAATCCACTGCGCCGTTCGATGCGTTCGGGCTGCGCAATGCGCTGCGGCTCCATGAAGCGTTGCCGTTCGACGAAACGCTGCGGCTGTGCGAAACGCCGCTCCGCGAAACGTTGCGGTGCTTCGACGCGCGGTTGCACGTACTGCGCCCGTTCGCGGGGAGCGACACGAGGTTCAGCAACGCGAGGCTCGGCGAACCGCTCTCGTACGATCGGACGCGTTTGCAAACGTGGTTGGACGTCGCGTGGCGCGTATTCACGAACCGCCGCTCGCGGTGCGTATTCACGCATCGTGGGCTGCGGAACTTTTTGACGCTGTACCGCGCGCGGCGCTGTGTACTGACGAACTTCCGGACGCGGCGCTACTTCTTGACGTACGACCGGACGCGGTGCGTACTCCTGAACGAGCGGACGCGCGATCGGTTCACGGTATACGGTCGGCCGCTCGACCTGTGGAGCCGGACGCTCCACGGGCACGGCGGGTCGTTCGATGGGCGCAGCTGGACGTGCGATTGGTGCAGCACGCTCTACCGGCACAGCGGCGCGCTCTATGGGCGCGTGTTCCGCCGCCACCGGGCGCTCAACTGCACGCGGTGCGACCTCTTGTCGCGCTGACGGACGTTCAGCGAGCGTAACATGCTGTTGCGCGGCTGCCGTGAGCGGAAAAGTTGCGAGTGGGATCAGCACGCTGGCGACGCCGATGATTCGTTCCACGTTCCTTCCTCCTGAGTCTCTGGTAAGAGGAACGAGTCTATTTTGCCCAACGGTTCGCAAGCGAGCACTCGCCCGCGTTTACTTCTACCTCTCACAGCGTACATATGAAGGAATGGAATATAAAGCGATCGTCTCTGATGACGTCACCGAACTGATCCTCGACGACCATGCGACCTTTCGCCACCTTTTCGCGCGTATCGAAGAGGCAAGCGACGAAGACGACCTGCGGCACCTTTGGTTCGAGCTCGGCCCATTGCTGAGCGCGCATGCGGTCGCTGAGGAAGACTCGTTCTATCCGGCGCTCTTGAAAGCCGCACACGACGACGCCGACGTCATCGACGCGATCAAAGACCACAACGAAATTCGTGATGCGGTACGCGAGGCCGACCTGCACGACGTCGGTAGCGGCGCATGGCGACGTGCCGTTGCGAAGGCACGCGATGCAAACGACGATCACATGCGCGAAGAGGAGAGTGGGCCGCTCCCCGCTGCGCGCCGCTACATCGGCATCGATCAGCGCATCGCGCTGGGACTCGAGTTCTTGCGGCTGCGAAACGCTTATCCGAGCGGCAAAGCGGGCGCCGACGATCACGACAAAGATCCGCAAACGTACGTCCGCGAGCACGAATGAATCGCGCGGCTAAGCGCGTATGATGTGCAGACCGCGTCCGGAGGCGGTCATGCATGCCATCGAAAAAAGCGCACGCACTGTTAAAAGACGGCGACCACGTTACGATTCCAGGTGAGGGCTTGCGCGGCGTGGTGACCGCGGTTCATCCGCACGAAATCGTCGTGAAACTGGAGTCGGGAGAACATCGCCGCTTCGCGCATGAATCGGTTCACCGCGAAGCAACGCTCGACGAAGTGTCGGACTACATCGACCACTGATCCAGGCTTTGCGCCGCATCCCACGCGAACGTCGGGAGCCAATGCGTTTCGCTGTAATACCCTGACGTTACGCGATCGATGCTCGCATCGTACAACGAACGCGCGCAATCGCGCAGCGCCGGTGCTTGCAGCGTTTGACTGATGCGCGCGAGCGCGCCCGCTCGCGACAGATTCAGACCGTGCAAGTGCACGATGTGTCCGTCGTCAATCTCCGGGATATGGACCGCCGTGAGGATTGGGGAATCTGCTGGAAGTCCGGGCAGAAACTCCGCCCACCATGTTGCGAATTCATTTTGCGGCAGCACGCGGCGCATCAAATCCGCTTCCGTCATGCCGGGCGAAACGAAGTCGTTGCCGCTTCGCTCGAACTGCACCGGCCAGTTCTGCTCGGTCGCGAACCAGTCGCGCGCACGCGCGCCGATTGCGTCGTGCAACTCCTCCATGCCGAGCACGATCGACGCATCGTACATCAATCCCATGGCAAACGCGCTGTTCGAATGGACGCCGTGCCGAACGGGCATCGGCATGATGCGCAGCCATTTCAGTGCAGCCTGCGCAATCAACTCCGCGAGGCCACGAAGGCGCGGTTCGGCAGCAGCGAGCATCATCGCCCAGGCCCATCCGTATGGACGCTCGTACGCGGGGCGCTTGGAAAGATACGCGACTTCCGCCGCGACGTTCGCGGCGCTAAGATTCGCATCGACCGCTTCTTCCAACTTTGCAACATCCGGCGGCGGATCGGCATGCGATTCGAAATGGCCGATCAGCTGCAGCGCCGTCCAATGTGAATGCACGCTCGAGTGCCAATCGTACGAATTGCCGAATGCGGGATGCACGGCAATCGGATCGTGGGGCGGCTCACCGGCGAACATGAAATGGGAGTCGTGATACGGAAACCGCGTCGTCACGTTTGCGAGGACGACCGGTAGAATGCCGCGCGCGAGTTCGTCGATCATAGCCACGGGAAGATCAGCATAAAACAAATATTCACGGCGAGAAGCACGATCGCCGTCGGAATCTGCACCTTGATTTGGGCATATTTATCGCGCATTTCGAGCAGCGCCGGTGGGACGAGATTGTAGTTGGCCGCCATGGGCGTGCAGAGCGTACCACAGAAGCCCGACAGCATCCCGATTGCAAACAGCGGCGCCGGATGCGCGCCCATCCGCATGACGAGCAGCGGCCATCCGACGGCAGCCGTCATGATGGGGAACGCGGCAAACGCGTTACCCATGATCATCGTGAATACCGCCATCCCGACCGCATAGACAGTCACGGCGAGTATTCGCGAGTCGCCGGAGACGATGCTGTGCGCGATTGTACCGACCTGCGTCCCGACGCCCGCCTGCGTGAATAACAAGCCCAACGTCGCGAGCATCTGCGGCAGCAACACTGCCCAGCCGATCGCTTCGAGCAGACGGCGCCCTTCGGTAACTGCGACAGCCGGATTCTTCGGACGCAGAACGATTGCTCCGACGATCAGCGCGACGATCGTCGCGATACCGAGCGCGACGAGCGTTGATGCACCGGTTGCAAAGAACGGACGGCCATTGATTACGATGTGGCCGAGCACGACGCTCACGAACAGTGTGACGGCCGGAATCGTCAGCGCCGGAACGAACAGCATGTTTCCTTTGCGCGCTGCGCTTGCGATTCGCTCCGATTCACTCGTCGTACGTATTGCGCCGGGGCTCGTCAATCCGAATCCCGCGATGATCGCCATCGCGATCACCGCCGCTCCCAGCACCCACGCGGGCAGCGCCGGAACGAAGCTTCCGTACCACATCGATGCGCCGAGCAAGCACCAAAATGCGGCGTTCGTCCAGCGCTTGCCATGCCCGGGATCGAGCGCAATCTGCACGCCGACGGTAAAGAAGAACCCGCCGAGTAGCCAGTAGATCCACTCCGCGGTGATCACGCGGAGATGCGCTCCGCCGTTTGTTGGTCCACCATCGACGCGAGCCGCCTATCCAAACGCAGCAAGCGAAACCCATGAACCACAAACGCAGCGATCGCGGTAGGCACGGCCCAGATGGCAATTTGCAGTGGATCGAGTTTCAAGTGATAGTTCGCATCTACGTAACTCGCGATCAGTAACACCGATCCGACGGCGACGAAACAATCTTCGCCGAAGAACACACCGACGATGTCCGTTGCCGCGCTATTCGCCTTGATCGTCTCCGTCACAGCTTCGGGCAGCTCGCCGTGCTTGCGCAGCGCCGCGCCTTCGGCCATCGGATAGATGACCGGACGCACCATCTGCGGGGTTCCGCCCAGGCTCGTCAATCCCAGCGCTGCGGTAATCTGCCGGAACGCGAGATAGATCAAGAGAATGCGCGCCGCGGTTAATGCGGCAGCATTCGCAATGAGCGCCTTTGCGCGCTGCTGCAAACCGTACCGTTCCAGCAACCCGATAACCGGCAAAACGACGAACGCGATCGTCACGGATCTGCTGTTCGCAAAACCCGTGCCGAACGCGTCGAGGATGTGGAGCGGGCTTACGCCTCCCAGCAGCGCCGAGACGATGCCCGCTACGGTTACGACTAGGAGCGGATTAAAGCGTAGCGCAAAGCCGATGACGACCAGCAGCACGCCGAGCAAAACGATCATCGTACCGCAGTTTTTGATGCGAACTGGTCCGCATCATGCGCGAGATCGTTCGATTGTTAGACCGCGCCGTGGTCGTCGCAGTGGGATCCGTGCTGGCTGTGCAAATGGCCGGCGACGACGTAGTCTACGTGTCCGGCGTGCGGAACCGCGTCGTGTCCGCAGGATTGTGAGTGCGTATGTGATTCGTTGTGCCCGCTGCAATCGTGGCCGCTCGTGCACTCGGAGGGATTCTTCGCGCTTGCGCCGAGCTCGTGCTCGTCGACATGTCCCTCGTGCTCGTGATGCAAATGACCGTCATGCACGTAATCGGTGTGATCGTCGTGCTTTACGGCGGTATGCCCACAGCTGCTGCCATGGACGTGCTCGTGCTTTTCATGAACGGTATGAGCCATACCCCATGTGTAAACCAAAGGGCGAAAAAATGCACGTTTTTTGCACCCGTTTTGCAAATTAGCTTACCCTTCGCTCGCCAGGTGCCTGCGCTCACGATTCGGATTCTATCGCTGCCTTGGCCTTTGCGAGCAACTCTTCGATCTGCGGATTCACTTTTGGATATGCGGGCTGAAGCTTCTTCAAGTGATCGACGAGAATGTCGGCAACCGCCAAACGAGCGAACCATTTGTGATTGGCCGGAATGACGTACCACGGCGCTGAGGATGCCGTATGCGTTAGCGCGTCCTCGTACACCTCAACGTACCGGTCCCAAAACCCGCGCTCCTGAAGATCGGCCGGGGAAAATTTCCAGTGTTTTGTCTCGTCGTCAAGCCGCTTCAGCAGACGCTTCTTCTGCTCGTCTTTCGAAATGTGCAGAAAAAACTTCAGGACCATGATGTTGTTGTGGATAAGGTAGCGCTCGAAGGAATCGATGTCGCGAAAGCGCGTCTTCCAAAACGTTTCCCCTTGCTCGTCGTTCTGCTCCTGAAATGGGCCGAGTAGATTCGGATGGACGCGCGTAACGATGACGTCCTCGTAGTAGGACCGGTTGAAGATCGCCATACGGCCGCGCTCCGGCACAACCTTGTGTTCGCGCCAAAGATAATCGTGGCGCAGCTCTTCAGAAGACGGCTCCTTAAAGCTATACACAACGACACCGGCAGGATTGAGGCCGGACATCACATGCTTGATGATCCCATCCTTGCCGGACGTATCCATCCCTTGAAGCACGATGAGCATTCCATGCCGCCCTTGCGCATACAGCATGTCTTGCAACTGCGCCAAAGTTTTCACGTCAACTTGGAGTTTCTGCTCCGCATCTTCACGTGACTTGAAATCGCCCGTATCGCCCGGATCGTAGTCGTCCAGCCGCACCGCCCGCGACGGATCGACCAAGTATCGATCGCTACTCATTTCGCTCTTTAGGCGTCAGCGCAGCGATCGCTTCGAGCGCTCCACGCGCCACGTCGGCAGAATCCGTTGATCGAGTGAGCTCTTCCCAACGCTTCAACTCTGCCAAACTCGTTTCGTACGAGGGTCGTAGCAGCAACGCGGCATCGTTTCCGAGCGGGAGCCGCAGCGGCGGCTTCTCCATCTCGGTAACGCCGATCATTACCTCCGCTGCCTTGTTGGGATCGCCCGGAATCGCTTCGGCCGCGTGCGTTTGCATGAAGTTACGCATGTCCGCAAGTACCGGCGCGTAATCGGCGATTGGGTCGGCATAAGACATCGATGCGCCGGCATAATCAGTGCGGAATCCGCCCGGTTCGATAATCGTTACGTGGATGCCCAGCGGCGCAACTTCTAACGCGAGCGTTTCGCTGAATCCCTCGACCGCAAACTTTGCTGCGTGATAGCCCGAGCTTCCCGGAAACGCCATGCGTCCGCCGATCGAAGAAATTTGAATGATGTGTCCCGCTCGCTGGGCACGAAACACGGGCAATGCCGCACGCGTCACATTGACGACACCCCAGAAATTTGTGTCGATCTGCGCGCGAAACGCCTCCGCCGACTGCTCCTCGAACGCGCCGACGTAACCATAACCCGCGTTGTTGACCAGCACATCGATTCGCCCGAATGCTTTGACCGCCGCGTCAATCGCGGCGGATGCTTCAGCAGCGTCGGTCACATTGAGCCGGAGAGGAAGGACACCATCGCCATATTCTGCCGTCAGCTCGGCCAGCGATTCCGGCGAACGCGCGGAGGCGGCAACCCTGTCGCCGTGCCGCAGCACGGCCTCGGTGAGGGCGCGACCTAAGCCGCGAGAGCTTCCGGTGATGAACCAAATTTTTGACATGGACCTACTTCCTCGTCCGCGAGATATGCCCCATTGAGAAACGAGTGCAAACAAAAGAGCCGGGACTGGCCCGGCTCTCATTACGTAACCCCTGTTCTTTTATGACTTGTGGCAGGTGGCTTTAAAGTCGGGTTTGCCACCACTGAGCGTCGGATAGCCGGTGAACGTAAACGCCGTACTGCTAGTGCGCACAGTTACACCGTGTCCTAACTTACCATTGCTCGCCATATGATCCACGGAGTTCTCGGTATTGCCGTTGAGCGTGGTGTAGCCGACCCACCAGCGGCCGCTGTTCGCCATACCGGCGTCGACGTACCGATTATTTCTGGCGTCGTACGTTTCTGCATCGCTTTGCGCATAGGGCTGCTTCATTTTGCCCGTCATCGGTGCGGTGACCATCTGGTGCAATACGCCGTCCGTCATTGTGTACACGAGCGTCGCGGGGCCGGGTTTTTCCCCCGGGGTGCCGCCGCTGCACGCCCACGTGCCCACGTAGTATTGCATCGCGTTCATTCCGGTTGCCGATTGCGCGGTGAGGGGAACGACCAATGCGAGTATCGCCGCTGCAAAAACGGCAAAGAATGTAATTCTCACAACATCCCCTTTCTGGCAAATGCCAACACACCGCATTCTGCCACACACAGGCCGCACCTCCACCCAAAATATCGCGCCACTAGAAATGCAAAACCGCTGAGATTTTTCGTGCAGTGCTTTTGCGGGACGCCGAAGTACAAAACCGCTGAGATTTTTCGCGTAGTGGGTTTGCCAGAGGACCGAAGTGGACTACGGTCCATGAGGTCCTCTGGCAAGCCCGCTACGCGGAAAATATCAGCGGTTTTGGTGGAGCTGTCGGGGTACTGCCCCCCGAGTCCGAAAAGCCTGACCGACGCATTCTCCAAGCTCAGCTTTGACTTTGACTTACTCGCGCGTACGTCTCAAAGCGGGACTTACCGCGCGCAGCAGATTCTTGATCTCGTACGGACGTCGAATCACGCGTCCGTACCAGCCCGAGTTTATGACCGGATAGCAGAGTGGTTCGGGCCGACTCTCCGCGTCCGGTGACTAGCCTAGATTAGGCAGCCAGTGCGTATTCGTTGTTGGCAGGTATTGCCGTTGCGATCGTTTTAGGAGAGCTCGCAACTCCGCTTGCTAACGCCGACCACGGATCTCCCCGTCGAGCCTAGTTCAGCCCCATAGGATTCCGCTTCGCGGAATCCGTTGCGGTTTTGGCCCTTCGACACACTCAGGACCAAAATCCGCGGTGGCGCCGCGAGGCCGGATACCTACTATAACATGCGTTACCAAGCAAAGGTTCCGACGATGCTTGCTCCCCCGGCACCGAACCAGAGGTCGTTATCCGGTCCGACGACGATGCCGGTAGGTCCCGGCGAACCGGTGACCGGCCACTCGTCGATCTTCCCGATTGCACTGATGCGCGCCAGCTTCTCGCCGGCATACTCCGTAAACCACATGTTGCCGTCCGGACCGCTTGTGATCGTTGTCGGTTGGGAAGCGGCCGTCGGAATGACATATTCGTGAAGAAATGTACCGCTCGTCGTTATGACGCCGATTTGGTTTCTGGTGCGCTCGGTAAACCAAAGGTTGCCGTCGGAGCCGGCGGCAATTCCATACGGCGTCGCGCCGCCCGTCATTCCGGTTGAATATTCAGTAATGACTCCGGCCGTCGTGATCTTTCCGATCGCATTGTTGCCCGAATCCGTGAACCACAGGTTGCCGTCGGGACCGACGGTGATGAGTTCCGGAACCGAGGTTCCGCCGACGAGGTATTCCGTTACAACGCCGCTCGGCGTCGACATTCCGATCCGTCCAACTGCAGATTCGGTAAACCAGAGATTACCGTCGGGTCCTTCGACGATGCCGAGCGGACCCGCGTTCGGCGAGATTGTCGAGATGAGGTTGTGTTGTACACCTGAGGTGTCGCGCGACTCGATCTTGCTCGTTCCAAAGTCGCACATCCAGAGATAACCGTTGGGACCCGGCGCGATTCCTTGTGGTGCAGAACCTGGAGCGAGGGCATATGTGTGCGAGAATCCGCTGACGAGGATACCGCCGAATCGGCTGGCACCGTAATCCGTATACCAGACAAACGGGCTTTGCGCCGACGAAGGCGCGACGGAAAGAAACGACGCTTGATTACCGGAGCTGCCAATGGTGTACGTGTAGAAAATGGGGCCGGAAAGGTTGATGTCCACGGAACCGGTGATCGACCCGCTCTTTGCGTCGACGCTGGTCCCCAAATTCGTGCCCAGCGGCGCTTGGCCGTTATAGCTGACCCGTACGCCGGTAAGAGCCGGTGAAGTGAGTGAGGCGGTGCTCAGACTGAACATATTTCCGGGATTCGAGGAGAACGAGAGCGCGATCGGAGCCGCGTTTCCGAGGGCGTCCGAAAACGCATCACTGACAACGAGATTCCCGTCAGCATCGTATGGTTCGACGTAGATCGTCTGGGTCGATGCAACCGTTCCATGAACGTTCGGATATTGTGAGACGACGTTGATCGAACTGACGATGCCGCCCAGCGTCGCCTTGATCGTCGCGGATGCTCCAGTGGTCAGTGTCTGCGCGACGACCGCGGCAGCGAGTTGCTTCGCGCCGGTAAATGAACCGCCTGAAGGCGCTGCGTCGTACGAGGTGACGACGAACGTGTCTGCGCCGCCGGGCGCGTTGAAAGCAACGGTGCACATTCTCAATGCGTTGTTTACGCCCCCGCACGCGGGTGAACCGGGGCTGACATCCGTTGCGACTGATGAAAGGACGTTGCTGTGCGTCGTGTCGCTTTGCGCGTACGTTTGAACGAGAATTCCTCGGGTCGACGCGGCAACGAACTGCGCGCGTTTAGAGCGCAGCGATCGTGACGACGAACCGGGAATCGCCAAACGAAGCGTAACCGACGCCATCGCGCTTTTCGGCGCATTGGGAACCGGCGCGCCGGACGAAGAGCCCGCGCCGCCGCCACAACATGCGAGCGATACGGATGCGAGCAACAAACTCGCTCGAGCAACGAATCGTGTTGCGTTCATCACAATGACACCCTTCCGATTTTGTTGTTGGTCGAGTCGGTGAACCACATATTGCCGTCGGATCCGATCACAAAGGCGCCTCCCTGACCGACGCCGATCGCAGCATGTACTGCAACGGTGCCTGCTATCGTGATGCTGTCGATGTTTGAGTTGCCGTCGTTGAACCACAGGTTGCCGTCGGGTCCCAACGCGAGGGCACGCGCGCTTGACGTAAACGCGAGGTGGTACACGGTGGCACTTCCGTTTGTCCCCACACTGACGATCGTGCTATTTCCGACGTCGGTGAGCCACAGGTTGAAGTCCGGCCCTGTCACAATGCCCCATGGTTGCGAGGCACCCGCCCACGTGTATTCATTGAAGTAGCCGGTGGTCGAGACCGAGCCGATTTTCGACTTCGACGTCTCGGTGAACCACAAGTTGCCGTCGGGACCGACAGCAATGCCTTCGGGTCCACTGTTTGCAGTGGGGATCGTGAATTCGGTGATGACACCGCTCGTCGTGATGCGGCCGATCTTTCCGGCGCTGGTCTCCGTAAACCAGAGGTTGCCGTCGGGGCCCGCAACAATGTAGGCCGGTTGCGCGTTCGCGCTGACCGTCGCGTACTCGGTGATCGCGCCGGATAGCGTGATCTTGCCGATTTTGCTCGCCCCGTTCTCCGTGAACCACAAGTTGCCGTCCGGCCCAACCGTAATCTGTGACGGAACGCTAGCCGCGGTAGGAATCGTGTAACTCGCGAGAACGCTTGCGGAGGTCGAGAATCTAGTGATCTTGTTTCCGCTGGATTCGACGTACCAAAGATTACCGTCGGGCGCGGAGGTCATGCCGTATGGGAAGCTCGCTGCCGAAGGCGCAAACTCGGTGACGACTGGCGTGTCTGTCACGATGGTCGCGCCCGACGTGGTTACCGTCACGGGCACCATCGCGCTCTTTCCAGACGCGTCTTTCACGCCCAGCGTCGTGCTGCCGGCGCCTGCTGCGGTTACGGTGAGTGTCGAACCGGAGATCGACGCCGTTGCAACGGCATTGTTTCCGGCGACCACGGTCCACGTACCGCTATAACCGCTTTCGCTTGCGGCAAACGTCTTCGTTTGGCCGACGGAGGTGAAATCGAACGACGTTGGCGCGAGTGACGGCGTTCCGGATGACGTGCCGCCGCCACCGCCACCGCCACCACCGCCGCTCGAGGGCGCGGGAGCGATAAACGGATTGGCGCTGCCGCCACATCCCGGTAGAAGCAACGTGCACGCAAGCGCACACCCTAGATGGGCGAACGAAAATCGACGCATCAATGAAAGACCTCTCCGTAGCGCGCCCGCATCTGCGGCCGCCCGGGTCAGTCTCGCACGTCAAGCGTCCAAACGGCGTCCAAATGCTGGACGCCGGATTTCTTACGTTAGTTTACGGCCGCGCGGGCGGGGCCGGGCGCGCGAGCGGGGCGGTGACGAAGGTCGTGACGATCATCATGATGATCGCGCCGACGAGCGTGGACTCCCATCCGGGCCACGGATAACCGGTCGTCTTGAATCCCGGCGTCAGCCACACGGTCAACGCAAACAGAATCCAATTGACGACGATGCTGAACAATCCGAGCGTAAGAATCGTGAACGGCAGCGAGATGAGCCGCAGTATTGGACCGATCAGCGTATTCACGATGCCGAAGATGATCGCTGCAACGATCGCGTACGTCCAGTTGCTCAAGTGGAAACCGGGAACGTATACCGCAATCGCCCACAACGCGACCGCGGTGACGATAAAGCGCAAGAGCCAGTGCATTATGCTTCTCCTACTCTGCGACCACTCTCGAGTTCGCCCTTGATCTGTGCGGCAAGCGAGGGCGTCATTCCCTTCACGGCGGCGATTTCGCTCAGTGAGGCGCGTTTGATCGCCGCGACGGAACCAAAGGCCTCGAGCAGACGCTTCCGGCGCACCGGCCCAACGCCCGCGAGCGCGTCCAGCGCCGAGCGCGTCATCGCCTTTGCCCGTCGCTGGCGATGATAGGTGACGGCAAAGCGGTGCGCTTCGTCGCGGATCCGCATGATCAAATGAATACCGGCGCTATTGGGCGGCAATACGATCGGGTCGGGATTTCCCGGCACGTAGAGCCACTCGTGCTCTTTTGCAAGGCCGGCGACGGGAATGCCCGTCATATCCATCTCTTCGAGCACCTCGACGACGGCGCTCAATTGGCCCTTGCCGCCGTCGATCAAGAGCAGATCGGGCTTTTTGTTGAATTTCTCTTTCTTTGCGAGTTGACGTTCCGGCGAGGTGACGTCGTTGTCGGTTTCGTGACGCAGGTAGCGTAAGCGACGGCGCAACGTTTCTTGCATCATTGCAAAATCGTTGGGCCCGCGATCGTACTGAATCTTGAACTTGCGATAATCGCTCTTTTTCGCGCGCCCTTCGACGAAGACGACCATCGACGCCACGGGATTAGTGCCCTGAATATTCGAGATGTCGTAACACTCGATGCGGTGCGGAACTTCAGAAAGTTCGAGCGCATCGGCGAGTTCCGTGAGCGAACGCGCCTGCGCGGTTTCCTGCACTTCCTGATGTGCGAGAAACGCTTTAAGATTCTGTTCCGCATTTTTCTGCACGAGGCGCATGAACTCGGCGCGCTCGCCGCGCTGCGGCTGCAGGATGCGTACGCGCTGTCCCTTGAGCTCCGAAAGCCACGACTCGAGCAACGGTAACTCCTCGCCCGGCATCGTTTGCACGAGGACTTCTTTCGGTACGGCGGCTGCATTGCCGGACGGGCGGCGCGCCCGTGCTTTTTCGGGCACCGGGACTTGATTGTCGCGCGCAATGCGCGACGGCATCGCCGAGACGCCGTTTCCTTCGGGTGCGCTCGCGGTACGCGCAGTGTAGAACTGCTTGAGGAACTCGTCCATAAGCAGACTGTCGCTCTGATCGTGCACGCCGTCGAGAATGAAATACTCTTGGCCGATCAGTTTGCCGCCGCGCACCATGAAGACTTGCATGCATGCTTGACCTTGCGCCCGCGCCGTCGCAATTAAGTCCATGTCGATGCGCGAACGCCACACGACCTTCTGTCCCTCGGTGACGCGCCGCACTTGAACGATACGGTCGCGAATGCGCGCGGCCGCCTCGAAATTGAACTGATCCGCCGACTCACGCATTTCGTTCTGCAGGCGCGCGAGCAGCGATTCTTGCTTCCCTTCCAAGAACAGGACGACTTCATCGATCATGGCGTCGTACTCGGCTTCGGTTTGGTACCCGACGCACGGCGCGAGGCAGCGCTTGATGTGGTACTGCAGACAGGGGCGCTTGCGCCGGCCGTCGATCGGCTCGCGACAGGTGCGCAGCGGAAAGACGAGGCGTACGAGATCGATGAGTTCGCGCAGTCCGTGCGCGTTCGTGTACGGACCGAAGTAGCGCGCGCCGTCGTCCTTTACCATGCGCGTGAAGACGACGCGCGGAAACGCTTCGTTCGTCACTTTGAGATACGGGTAGCGCTTATCGTCACGCAGGCGCACGTTGAACGGAGGCTGGTGGCGCTTGATAAGGTTTGCTTCCAGGATTAGCGCTTCGACTTCGTTCGTCACCACGATCGTGCGCACGTCCACCACGCGCTCCACCATCGCTTGCGTACGGATGTGATGGGCCGCGGAGTCTTGGAAATACGAGCGGACGCGGTTGCGCAGCGAAACGGCCTTCCCAATGTAAAGAATGTCACCGTTGCGGCCTATCATTTGATAGACGCCGGGTGCGTCGGGAATCTGTGCGAGACGCTGCTCGAGCGTGGTCGTTAGCTGCATGATGGTGTTGTCGTAAATTCCTTCGAGGCCCGGGCGGCTTTCGCTTTGAAGTCAGGCCGCCGTTCATCATGGACGATCGGCTTAAGGCATGGAAGCTTCCGCTGCGACGCTGGCAGCGCGATGCATTCGAGGTATGGTCTTCGGCGCGTCCCAAGGACGCGCTGATCGTTGCCACCCCAGGCGCAGGCAAGACGCGCTTCGCCGCTCGCCTCGCCCACGCGGCACTCGCCGAACGTAGCGTGCGGCGCCTTTTCGTCGTCGTTCCGCGCGAACATCTCAAAGCGCAAACCGCAATCGCGCTGGCACAAGCGGGCGTCCGCGTCGATCATCGGTTCGAGAATGCCGCCGGCGCGCTGGCGAGCGATGTGCACGGCGCGGTGGTTACATATCAGCAACTCGCTGCCGCACCGGCGCTCTACCGCAGGCTCAGCCAACTACCAACACTCGTTGTACTCGATGAGATTCACCACGCCGGCGATGCCGCGACATGGGGCGGCGCGCTGCGCGAAGCGTTCGGTAATGCTGCTCACCGGATCAGTCTCTCCGGGACGCCGTTCCGTTCCGACGGCAGCGCGATTCCGTTCGTCCGCTACGAGCGCGGCGAGTGTGTCGCTGATTTTTCCTATGATTACGCGTCGGCGCTTCGCGACGGCGTCTGCCGCCCGCTGATCTTTCCTCTACAAGGCGGATACGCGGAATGGGTCGGCAAGGACGGCGAGCTGCACAAAGCGTCGTTCGATCAGGCGCTTCGCTCGAAGAGCCGCATGAGCGAGCGCTTACGCACGGTTCTCGTGCACGAAGCGTGGATTGGCGATGTGATCGCCAAGGCGCACGAACGTTTGATGGAGTTGCGCCGCGGCGACGCACGCGACGCCGGTGGCCTGATGATCGCGATGAATCAGGAGCATGCGCGTTTTCTGGCGGCGTTGCTGCGTGCGCGCACCGGCTGCGAACCCACCGTGGTGCTCTCCGATGAAGACAATGCCTCGCGCAAGATCGCAGCCTTTGCGCGCAGCACCGATCCGTGGATCGTCGCGGTCCACATGGTGTCGGAGGGCGTCGATATTCCGCGGCTGCGCGTCGGAATTTATGGAAGCAACGTCGTGACGGAGATGTACTTCCGCCAGTTCTGCGGACGATTCGTCCGCGCGGCCGGAAGCGGCAAACAACATGCGTTCGTCTATCTTCCCGATGATACGCGCCTTCGCGAACTCGCGAGCCGCGTCACGGCCGACGTGCGCGGCGTACTCAATGGGAAGCGGGAACTGGATGAACTCGAACTGGCGCAACGAGTGCGCACCGAGCGCGGTGATGTAGACAACCTCTTCGAAGCAATCGCCGCCAACGTCGATGGCGAACGCGTGCTGGATTATGGGCCGCTCTTTAATCCATCAGCGTATCTTGCAGAACCCGAGCGGGAGCCGGTTCACGAGCAGTTACCGCCGAACGAGGCCGAAGACGAATACGTTCTTAGCGTCGCCGAAGAAAAGGAGCTTCTTCGGAAATCACTTGCGAATCTCGTGACACAAGCCTCGCAACGTTTCAACGTCGAGCACAAAAAGATTCACGCCGCACTCAATCAACGCTATGGCGGACCGATTGCACGGGCGACTGTGGAGAGCTTGCGCAAACGAAGGGAAGCCGTGCTTGCTTGGCTCGATAAAAACCGGTTCGACGGGTAATCGCAGGCCGCTTCGATAAAACATTCTGCGCGGGATCCGTGTACCGCCGGAGGCCGTATGACGCGTGGCCTGATTGTCTTTTTCGCGGCAGTGATCGTCACATTCCAGTTGACGGTCATTATTCTCGGCTACAGCGAGTACGGCACGTATCCCGACCTCGGAACACGCGAGCGAATCGACCGTTTCGACACGCGCCTCGTCTCCGTTTCACCGGAAGGGTACGCCGCTGGTCTGCGTACCGGCGATATCGTCGATGCGCGCCGTCTCACGCTGAGTCAACGATTGGCGGAGTTTTGGTCGCAGTGGAAGGCAGGCGCGGTCTTCACAATGCCCGTGAATCGCGCGGGGAAAGAGGTGATCGTTCACGTTCCCGTTGCGTCGGCACGGTCGCTCGCGTTAGGTCAAGTCGTCGACGTCCTAATTCGCATATTATTTTTCGCCGCGGGATTTTTGCTCATTGCGCGCGGCGAGGGTAGCGCCGGGTTGTGGGGCGGCATCGCTGTCATTTCATTGCCGCTCAGTCAGGGCTACGGCTTCTCTTGGGGAGCCGTGCCGATTGCCGCAGGCGCAACAGCATTTTTGATCCAGTCGATCGCCTACATCCCGAATTTCGTGGCGCGCTATTTCTTTGCGACGTCGCTGCTTCGGGAACAGCAACGGCGGCTGCCGGCTGCGATCTCGATAGCGTTTTGGATCGGTATGGCGTTTCTTGCTGCGGCGCTGATCGTGCGGCGCGTGGAGGCCTTTACCGGATTCTCCCTCGACGAAGGCGGCCGGTATTTTCAATGCTGCCAGCTTTCGCTGGGGATCCTTTTCGTCATCATCTTCGCCTATATCGCGGCGAAGTCGCCGGCGGGTTCGAGCTTGCGCGTTTTGTTTTGGTCGTACGCGCTCGGAACGATCGGCCCGACGCTCAATCAGATTCTCGTCATTTCGGGATATGGCAGTCCCGCCGGCGGGTTATTGAATCTTACTTACATATTCTTCGCCATCGGCTTCGTCTACGCGGTATTTGCGAAACGGCTCGTTGCCGTCAACTTCTTCATCAGCCGCGCGGCGATTTACACGATCGTTCTCGCCGTGATCATCGGCGTATTTGTGCTCTCGGAACGTCTGGTTGAAAGTGCGGCCATCGGCACAACGCCAAGTTTGATTCTGGAGCTTGTCGTGCCGCTCTCGCTCGGCCTATCATTTCGGTGGATCGAGCGATACGCCGAACGCATCGTCGAGCGATTGCTCTATCGCGAGAAGCAGTCTGCGCAGGAGGCACTCGAAAACCTCATCGCCGATTTCCCGCATGCGCGTAAGGTTTCGACGTTGGAACGTAGCGTCGTCGACGACGTGCACCGCCTGATGCACGCGCGATCGGTGGCACTTTATCGTGAATCGGAACTCGGCTACGAAGCCGTAACGACCTCGGGTGACTCGACGTACCAAACGGTCGGCCCAGATGACCGTGCGTTTGTACGAATGCGCGCGACCCTCAAACCGGTCTACCTCGAACGCGTTCACTCGGAGCTTTCCGGCGTACTTGCATTTCCGTTGATCGTCGTGGGACAGGTGACCGGTGCGCTCGTCGTCGGTGAATGCGCTCACAGCGAACCGTACGATCCCGACGAGATCGCGTTGCTCTCGAGACTCGCGCACGAACTCGCCGTCACGCTCCTGTGGGCCGAGCGTGAACCGCTACACTTGCCGACGCTCGGTACACCGGTATAAAGGGACCGCGACTTCCTCCCTCGTTTGCTGGGTGTGTATTACACTATCAACATGCGACTCGTAGCGATTTTTGCGGTTCTCGCGATGGCCTTTTGCAGCGCGGCTCGCGCCGCTGATGAAACGGAAGCGCAGATGGGCGCGGATACGTTCGCGGACTTGAAGCAAAAGGGCGTAATTGTGGCTTCATCTCCCCTCTACGACACCTTGCGTCCGATCGGCGAGCGCATCGCGAAGGTCGTTGCGCCGCAATACGGTTATCCCATTCATTTCTATATTGTCCACGGCAACGATCCCAATGCGTTCGCGGCACCCGGCGGCAACGTGTACGTCGTTGATTCGCTCCTGTATTTTGTGCGAAACAAGGAAGAACTCGAGGGCACGCTGTGCCATGAGACGTCGCACTTAATTCATCACGACTCGCTGGCCGAGCAGCAGCACGATAATGCAATTCGGAGGCGCGAAACGATCGCGCTGATCTTGCTCGGTCCGAGCTGGGGATCGTTCCTCGCGACGTCAGCCGTGGGTGATCTCGATTCATTGCACTACTCACGCGGTGCGGAAGAGCGAGCCGATTTGACAGGTGCCGACACGTGCGCCGCGGCCGGCATAAATCCGTGGGGACTAGTATGGCTCTTTCAAGATTTCTCAAACGCAAACCTGAAAACGCCGCCCGAAGTGTTGTCCGACCATCCAAATAATCAAGACCGGATAGACGCACTCGAACAACACTTTCGTTCCGACCCGGCGAAATTCGCGAAGTTTAGTTCTGATAAAAAAACCGCGACGCGGTTAGATCTACCGAAGAACGAAGCCGAGCAATTCTTATAGGAGTATCGAAATGACACACGTGACTGAATCGCTCAAAGAGCATGTCAAAGCGATTCGCGACGAAGTTCAGACCGCGAACGAGAAACAGGGCGAAGAAGCAAAGAATGCGGTCCGTAATGCGCTCTCGCATGTAGAAATGGCTCGCGAAGAGATTGAATCCCGAGCGGCATCCGACATGGCGCAAGATCAGGCGGATAGGGAAAAGATGCTAGAGCATCTGCAGACCGTCGCCTCGGAAGGTGCTGCGGCGCTCAAGGAGAGCGGCGCAAACATGCGGACGAACATCCAACAGATGCTCCACACGACGGAAGACATACTCACGAAAGATCTCTGAAGCGATGGATAACTATGTCGCAATCGTCGTCGACGACGAAAAGAAGGCATTTGACACGCTCCACAAGTTGTGGGCGCTGAATGCGGACGGAAGTCTCATCGTTCGTGGTGCGGCAGTCGTACGGCGCGATGCGAACGGCCGGATCGAATTGGTTTCGAAGGAGAGCGACACGGGGGAGCGGACCGTCGTCGGAATGGCTGCCGGTTTACTCATTGGAGCAATCGTCGCCGCCGGAGCGATGACCGTCTTTCCAATTGCAATCGGTACCGCGGTCGGTGCGGCAACCGGCATAGCAGCCGAGGCCGTCCACCAAGGCGAACATCGGCAAGTCGAGTCCGAAACGCCGTTTATCCTTCCACCGAATGCGGCGGCGGTACTCGCTGAAGTTTCGGAGGATACAACGACGCTCATCGATAGTCTTACCGAACAAGCCGGAGGCAAGGTCTACCGCAGAACGCGGAGCACCGTTCTCAACGATCAGTGGTTCGGCGAGGATTCCAACTTGTCGCTCTATACGTACGATTACGGCCCGGGAGTTTCGCCGAAGAAGTAATCGAGCTACGCTTCGCGCCGTTGCGCACGTTTGCGCAAGACGATCCACAGCGCAACCATCACAACGATCGCTGCCGCTGCAACGGCGTATCCGCCTTTGTGCAGCATCGGCGTGATGGAATCGATGTGATCGCCGGCTTCGAATCCGAGGAAGACGAGCACGCCGCAGAATGCCAGCGATCCAAGCGCGTACCACGCGTAGAAATGCGTCAGATTCATCTCCGCTAGACCCGCCGGAATCGACACGATTCCGCGGATCACGGGGATGAATCGGCAGATAAAGATTGCAAAGCTTCCGTAACGCTCGAAGAAGGCGTGAACGCGGGTGAGGTTTTCGTGCGTGAGGTGCACGTACTTGCCGTACCGGTCTATCAAAGGACGACCGCCGAAGCGCCCGATCAGATACCCAATCGTTCCGCCTGCTAACTCACCGATCACCGTGACGACGATCGTCACCCACACGTTGGCTAAGTGACCGGTTGCCGTGAGCGCGCCCGAGAGCGGTAATACGACTTCGCTTCCAATCGGCGCACCGATGTTTCCGAGTGCCATCACAAGGAAGAGCCCGCCGTATCCATAGTGATCGACGAGTGAAACGATAACGTCTTGCAGGTGACCCACGTTTACTCCGCTGCCCTCGCGGACTGCGCGGCGCGTCGCAACAGCTCGGCCGCGAGGCTGCCGCCCTCGGCTCGAAGCGCGAGGAGCAGATCGGCCGGCTCAACAGGACGTTCGCCCGCATGCTCTTCAGCGAGCGCGACAATCTTACGGACACGCGGTGTAACGAGGATGCCCTCCCACAGACGATCTTCCGATGATCCCAGTGCACGCCGCACTTCCGCGTGCAACTCGCGAATGTCGATCCCGGCTGTTTTGAGCTCTTGAAGAATAAGCGGATCGCGTTCTTCGAGCAGCGCCAGCATCAGGTGCTCGGCACCGACGTAGTACTGATTGTGGTTGCGGCACTCTTGCTCGGCTGCGCGCAGCACCCGCCTCGATGCCGGACTAAATCTCGCGAACACGATCCCTTAACAATTAGATGGGGCTCGCGACGGCTCTCCATCGCAAGCCCCAGGGGTTCGGCAAGCAAACCCTGTTCAACTATCGGGGCGACTGGATTTGAACCAGCGACCTCTACGTCCCGAACGTAGCGCTCTACCAAGCTGAGCCACGCCCCGACAAAACTCCCGTTAATTCTGATCTTCAAGGGCTCCTCCTGCCCTCATCTCGGGAAACCCACAGGGGAGCTCAAGGGTGCACAAAGAACGCTACTCCTCGCTCATGAGATACCTTATCGTCGGGTGCGGACGCGTCGGCTCGGCGCTCGCGAAATTACTCGACGCGGACGGTCACGAAGTGATCGTCGTCGACGAGAACCCGGCTGCATTTAAGCGGCTGGGTGCAAAATTCAAAGGACACGTCGTTGTCGGTACCGGCATCGACTATGACATCCTCAAACGTGCCGGCGCACAGAGCGCCGACGGATTCGTTGCCGTCACCGATGGCGACAACCGCAATATCATGGCGGCACTCATCGCGCAGCGGATGTTCAAGATTCCGCGCGTCGTCTGCCGTATCTACGATCCGCCGCGCGGACAGATGTACCGTGAACTCGGCGTTCAAACGGTCGTCCCGACGACGGTCGGTGCGAAATTGATCCGTGACACGCTCATGGAAGCGCCGTGGGATCCGATGCACTCGTTTGACTTCGGAAAACTCACTTCGCTCTCCGCCGCCATCGATCAAACGAACGCGGGCAAACGCGTCGGCGATCTCGAACGCGAAGGTCTCGTTCGTATAGGCGCCGTGCGCCGCGGCACCAACGTTCTCGTTGCGTGCAACAACACGATTCTTCAAGAGGGCGACGAGATCAACGCGATCGTCGCGCCCGAAGCGATCAGCGAGTTCGCAAAGATGTTCCACGGAGCATCGCCACAGGCAAAGACAGCATAAAGGCAAGATGTTCATCATCATCGTCGGCGGCGGAAAAGTCGGTTCGTACTTGACGCGCGCATTGATCAATCAAAATCACGAAGTCGTCGTCGTCGAAAAGAACGAGAAAAAAGCTAGACAGCTCGACACGCTGATCGATCGGCAGGTCACGATGGTCGGCGACGGGTGCGATCCGTTTGTCCTCGAGGCTGCAGGCGTCGCGCGCGCAGATGTTGTGGTTGCCGATACCGGCGACGACGAAGACAATCTGGTTGTCGTACTGCTCACAAAGAAGAAATCGCAAGCGCGTTGCATCGCACGCGTCAACAATCCGCGTAATAAACAGATCTTCGATTCGCTCGATCCCGACGAACCGGTCACGGTGATTTCATCGACGGAGATCATTCTCGACGTGCTTAACGAGCACGTCAACGCCGCAAGTTACTCGGCGGCGCTCGAAACGATGCATCTGTTCGGACGCGGCAATCTCAGCCTCGTTCGCCTCAGTGTTCCCGAAGACTCACCCGCGGCGGGGCGTTTCATCTCGGACATTGCAATCCCACGCAACAGCGTGCTCGTTGCGATCGAACGTCCGAACATGGAAGACATGCTCATCCCGACCGGAGACACGCAACTGCTCCCGGGAGACCGCATCGTCGCAGTCGTAAAAAACGGCGCCGGAGAAAAACTCCAACAGCTCTTCGCAGACGGCAAACGCAAATAGTGTCATCCTGAGCGCAGTCGAAGGATCGTTGCGAACATAAAGCCCGCCTGAGTTGTTTCGGCGGGCTTTTAAATTGAGGCGATCCTTCGACTACGCTGCGCTTCGCTCAGGATGACACTGCTAGATAAACCCTTTGCGCAGTGCGACTACTGCGGCCTGCGTGCGGTCTGCGGCGGAGAGTTTTTCTAAAATATCGCGGATGTGGCCCTTTACGGTTCCTAGTCCGATGTTGAGGTCCGTCGCAATCTCCGTGTTGGCTTTGCCTTCTGCGATGAGGCGAAGCACGTCGACTTCGCGCGGCGTAAGCGGTGATTGGCCCTTCGGCACGACTGTGGGTTGCGAGAAGCGGCCGAGGACGACGTGGGCGATGCGTGGGTCGAAGTACGCACCGCCTTCGTTTGCGATACGGACGGCGTCGATGAGTGTCTGCGTCGGCGACGATTTTAGCGTGTACGCGTCCGCGCCGGCGGCGAGTGCGGCGAGCACTTCTTCTTCTACATCGACCATCGTCATGATGACAACGCGGGTATTGGGAAAATCCCGACGCACGCGTTGCGTAAGCGCGATACCGTCCTCACCCGGCAAGCCGAGATCGATTACTGCGACGTCAGGGCGTAACGCCGCGATGGTTTGGTATCCTGAAGGCCCGTCCGCGGCTTGGCCCGCAACGTCGAACGCGGTCGCAAGCAGCGTCTTCATGCCTTCGCGCGTGAGGGCATGGTCTTCGACGATTACGACGCGAACGGGACGTTCGTTCATGAGGGTCTCGATAGAGGAAACGCAAGCGTAAAGCGACTCCCACGGGGCTCCAGCGGTTGATACCGCACGCTGCCGCCGTACTTCTCCGCTATGCGGTGCACGATGTACAAACCAAGCCCCGTACCGCCGCCGCTGCGAACGCCGCCGAAGCGTTGGAAAAGTTGCGCGCGACGTTCGGGCGGAACGCCGTATCCGTCGTCGCTGACGTCGATCGCGATCATGCTGTTACGATGCACCGCCACGCTCACCGATCCTCCGGCCGGCGTTGCTTCGATCGCGTTGACGACGAGATTCACTACCGCTCGACGCACCTCGTCCGGGTCGGCCGTCAAATCAGCATCCTTCGCACTCGGCTCGAAGTGAAGATTAACGCCGCGCTGCGCTGCAATCGGCTGCATTTCATCGATCGCGCGTTGCAGCAGCTCCATCAGAGAAAACGGCACAAACGTGCGTGAGTCTTCGCCGGATTCGTAGCGTGCGACGAGCAAGAGCGTTTCCAACTGACGGCGTAGCGCCTCATTGGAATCGATCGTGGATTTGAGCACGTCTCGATAACGATCGGGAAGCTGGCCGTATGCACCAGATAGGGCTTGCGTCATCGTGACGTCGGCTGCGGCGAGCGGCGTGCGAAGGTCATGCGCGAGCGCGTAGACGAGATCGCGAATCACGTCACTGCGCTGTTGCAATTCGTTGCGCTGGCGCACGATCTCGTCATTCTGCGCGGCAAGGCGCACGAAAAGCCGCGCCTGCGCAAGCGCTACCTCGAGATTGTCGACGAACGCCTGCACGGCCGCGCGCTCATCCGCAGACGGCGTGCGATGTTTCCATGATAGGAGCAGTGACGTCTCGCCGGATTCGGTTTCGAGCGACGCGATGAGCGCGTTTGCACCCAGCAATCGGCCCAGCGGATCGCCGTGATCGATTGCGACGACGCGCTTCGCGTCGCGCGCACGCTCGATCAGGGACGCTTCGGCGGGCGTGAGTGCGCGCCGCTCGACGCGCACCTCGGTGTCACCGGCCTGTAACTCATACCGATCGGCGAGGTCGAACGAACTCTGCCGCACGGCGATCGCCGTCTCGTCGGCACCCGTCAATTGTGCGGCTTCGCGCACCGCCGACCGCAACACCAGTTCCATGCTGAGCGTCGCGCGCACATTTTCCATCGCATGTCGCAGCGCTCGCTCGCGCGCAACCAGGCGCTCGCGTTCGCCACTCTCGCCCGCGCGGCGCGCACTCTCCTGAGCGCGAATCGTCAACGCACCGACGAGCAGGAAGGATGCTGCCGAAAGGATCCGGTCGCCCACCGCGATCGTGTCCCAATGATGGCCTGCCTGCACGCCGTTGACATACCCTGCAATGAGGTTCGCAATTTCCGCAAGTACCGTCAGCAGCACGGTGAGCCGCGGCTGCAACGCAAGCGCGGAAAGCGCGATCGGTCCGTTGAGTAGAATGGCTGCGACAAAAAGCTGCGGGGTGAGTAAATCGATAACCCACGCAATCGCTAACAGACCGTAGCAGAGGGCTGGTATCACCGAAGCGAAGCTTAGCCGCAATGGAACGTTCCACCCCCGAGCAACTGCTACGCGAGTACGGCGAACACGCACGCCTCGTCGTCTACATCGCAGCAGCCCCGGGAGCCGGGAAAACACGCCGCCTCCTCACGGACGCGCGCCGTTTCCAGAGCGCGGGAAAACGAGTCGCGCTCGGATGGATCGAGACGAAAGGCCGGTCCGATATCGAACGGCTCGCCGACGGTTTCCCGCGGATTCCGCCGCGCCACGTCACAATCGGCACGCAGGAATTTCAAGAGTTCGACCTTGACGCGGCGCTCGCCGCGAAACCCGATGTCATCGTCCTCGATGAGCTCGCGCACGACAATCTCGGCGATGCACGGAACAGCAAACGCTGGCAGGATGCGCTCGCGCTTCGCAACGCCGGCATCTCGGTGCTCGGCGCATTCAATATCTCGCACCTCGAAACGGTCTCGCCGACGGCGGAAGCGCTGCTCGGGCATCCGATCAGGACGATCGTTCCGATGTCATTTTTGAAAGAAGCGGATGAGGTGATCGCGATCGATGCATCGCCCGAACTGCTCTTGCAGCGCCTTGCCGCCGGGAAAATCGTTCCCAGCGAGGACATCGCGCGCGCCGAGTTCGGTGCGTTCAAGGAATCGACGCTTACGATGCTTCGCGAGTTGCTGTTGCGTACGATCGACGCGCTCACCGTGCCTACCGTCGCGGCGGCGAGTGCTTCCAGCGCCCTTGCCGTCGTTCCGGACGCAGTCGATGCGCATATGTTCCTTGGACGCACCGCACCGCTTGCAGCAGCGTTCGATCTCTCGCTCGAAATTCTGCCGTCACCGAAAGCCGACTCCGCGATGCTGGAACGAGAAGCGCGCGAGCACAACGCCGACCTGCTTCCACCGAAAGACCCCGAACAGATCGACTTCACAAAGGTGCGTGCGTCGATGGTCGCGCTCTCCAACGGGAAACTTGCGTGCAAGATCGTCAACACGAAGGTCGAGCGCGATATCGCCATCATCGACGCATCGCAGAGTTACCTTGGACAAACCGCGTTTACGACGCCGCTCTCGGGAACGATCGGCGATCGCATGCGTGTCGGTTACGGAAAGCTCACGGTCTATCTGGGCGCGGCAGCCGGAGCCGGAAAGACGTACGCAATGCTGGATCGTGGGCAACAGATGCTCTCGGAGGGTGTCGATGTCGTCATCGGCTACGTCGAAACGCACCGACGGGCAGAAACCGAAGCGATGATCGGCGACATTCCGATCATTCCGCGAAAGAAGGTCTGCGGCGACGACGGCATGGCGTACACGGAGATGGATCGCGAAGCGGTGCTCGCGCGAAAACCCGCAGTCGTCCTCGTCGACGAGCTTGCGCACACGAATGCGCCCGGTTCGCTTGCGCCTAAGCGCTATCTCGACGTCCTCGCGTTTCTCCGCGCCGGCATCAGCGTACTCACGACGCTCAACGTCCAACATTTGGAAGCGCTCAGCGACGTGGTGTACCGCATGACCGGCACGATCGTGCGCGAAACACTCCCCGACGGTATTCTTCCGCTTGCAGATGAAGTGATCTTGATCGACGTCACGCCGGAGACGTTGCGCGAGCGTTTGCGCGCCGGAAAGATCTATCCGGCGGCGCGAATCGACGCGGCGCTCTCGAATTTCTTTCGCACGGAGAACTTGGCGTCGCTGCGCGAGCTCGCGATTCGCGAAGCGCTGCGTTCCGAGATGCGCGAACGTATCGCTTCGCCGTTCGCGCGTCTGCTGGTGAGCATCGTTGGGCGCGAGGACGACATGTTACTCGTTCGTAAAGCCGGACGCCTCGCGGCGCGCCTAGAGGTCGATTTCACGATAGCGCACATCGCCGAACCGCGTGATAAAGTCGATCCGAACCAGGTTGCCAGGTTCGAGCGCACCGCACAGGTACTCGGCGCTGATTGGGTCGACGAACGCGCGAACGATGCGGCACGGCGTCTCATCGAGGTCGCGCGATCGCGTCCCGAGACCGTTGTCGCGGTCGGCGGAACGTTGCGCACGCCGCGCTGGCCGGCGCGTAACGCGTTCGCCCGTCGATTGCTCGATGCGGGCGCACGCGAATTAATCGTGCTCGCCCGCCCGAATCCGAACGCGCCCTCCGCGATGGATGAAGACGCCTAGCGCTATTATCGAGCGGCGTCGAGCGCCAGATTCAACTGTAGAACGTTGACGCGAGGTTCGCCGAGAAAACCGAACGTGCGGCTCTGCGTGTTGCGTGCGATAAGATCGTCGACCGTTTTCACGTCCATCTTCCGCGCTTCGGCCACGCGTGGTGCTTGATAGTACGCCGCCTGCGGGGTAATGTCGGGATCGATGCCGCTTCCGCTCGATGTGACGAGGTCCATTGGGATCGGTACCGTCGCGTGCGGATTCTCTTTTTTCAGTGCCGCAATCGTCGCGCGCGTGGAATCGATCAGTTTCTTGGAGGATGGTCCGAGATTCGTTCCGCCCGTTGCCGTCGGATCGTAGCCGTTCTTTCCCGCAGCCGAAGGACGTCCGTGGAAATACTGCGGTTTGGTCCATAACTGTCCGATGATCGACGAGCCCACGACTTTTCTGTTGACTTCGACGAGCGAACCGTTTGCCTGATGCGGGAAGATCGCTTGTGCGAGTCCCGTCATTACGAACGGATAGATGAGGCCGAGGACGATCACCGAGACGATCGTCATGCGAAGCGATGTGCCAAGATGCTTTACCATACGTACCTACGTGAGATGCAATGCGGCGAGGAGCATGTCGATGAGTTTGATGCCGATGAACGGCACCACGATTCCGCCGAGTCCGTAGATTAAAACGTTCTCTCGCAGCACCGCGTTTGCGCCTTTCGGCTCGTACTTCACGCCGCGAAGCGCGAGCGGAACCAGCGCAATGATGATGAGCGCGTTGAAGATAACGGCGGACAGAATCGCCGACTGCGGCGTGGAGAGCCGCATGATGTTGAGCGCGTTCATTGCCGGATAAGCCACCGCGAACATCGCCGGTAGAATCGCGAAATACTTCGCGACGTCGTTTGCGATCGAGAAGGTGGTGAGCGCACCGCGCGTCATCAGCAACTGCTTACCGATCTCCACGACCTCAATGAGCTTCGTCGGATCAGAGTCGAGATCGACCATGTTGGCTGCTTCTTTGGCCGCCTGCGTTCCGGAATTCATCGCAACGCCGACATCCGCTTGCGCGAGCGCGGGCGCATCGTTCGTGCCGTCGCCGGTCATCGCCACCAGACGGCCCGAGTTCTGCTCACGCTTGATCAAGGCCATCTTGGCTTCGGGCGTGGCCTCTGCGAGGAAATCATCGACGCCCGCTTCACCCGCGATCGCCCCAGCCGTCAACGGATTGTCGCCGGTGATCATCACCGTGCGAATCCCCATTGCGCGCAGACGGTCGAAGCGCTCGCGCATGTTCGGCTTGAGAATATCCTTCAGATAGATGACGCCGACGACGCTCGCATTCTTCGCGAGCAATAGCGGCGTGCCGCCTGCGCGCGCTATGCGCTCGACTTGTCCGCTCAAATCGTTCGACGGGGTTCCACCGGCTTCGCGCACCCACGCGAGGACCGCGTCCGGCGCACCTTTGCGCACTTTGGTGCCATCCGGCAAATCCACGCCGCTCATGCGCGTGTACGCGCTAAACGGCACGAACAGCGAACCCTCCGGAAGTTTACCATTGACGTGCCCCGCGGCGTCCGCGAGAGAGACGATCGAACGTCCTTCCGGGGTTTCATCCGGAAGAGACGAGAGATATGCAACGTGCATTGCCTCGCCACCGTCGACACCCGCCGCGGGAATCACTTCGGTCGCCTGACGGTTGCCGAGCGTGATCGTTCCCGTCTTATCGAGGAGCAACGTATCGACGTCGCCCGCCGCCTCGACAGCGCGTCCGCTCATCGCAAGCACGTTGCGTTGCATTACGCGATCCATGCCCGCGATACCGATAGCGGAGAGCAGCCCCCCGATCGTCGTTGGAATCAGACACACGAGCAACGCAATCAAGACGGGAAGCGTCTGGCGTGCGCCCGCATAGATCGAATATGGAAGCAGCGTCGCGACCGCGATCAAGAAAATGATCGTCAAGCCGGACAACAGGATTGAAAGGGCGATCTCGTTCGGCGTCTTTTGACGTTGTGCGCCTTCGACGAGGCCGATCATCCGGTCGAGGAACGTCTCTCCCGGATTCGCCGTAATCGAAATGCGAATCGTATCGCTAAGCACGCGTGTGCCGCCCGTAACCGAACTACGATCACCGCCCGCCTCACGGACGACCGGCGCGGATTCCCCGGTAATCGCCGACTCATCGACCATCGCCGCACCGCTGACCACGTCGCCGTCGCCGGGAATCACTTCATTGGCGCTCACCTCGACGATGTCGCCTTTACGCAAATCCGATGATGGAACGCTTTCGATTCCATTCGCGCTCACGCGACGCGCCATCGTGTCGGATTTGGTACGGCGCAGAAAATCGGCTTGCGCCTTGCCGCGGCCCTCTGCCACCGCTTCGGCAAAATTCGCGAAGAGTACGGTGAACCACAGCCACGCCGCAATGGCGAAGTCGAACCCGGCATTTCCCGTATGCGAAATCACATCGCGCACGAAGAAGAGCGTCGTTACAACGGCGCCGACTTCTACGATGAACATCACCGGATTGCGCTTCATCCAGCGTGGGTCCAGCTTCTTGAACGAATCTGCGACGGCGCGCGCAATGATCGCGCGATCCCACAGTGAACGAGACTTTGGACGGCGTTCCAAACGGCGTTGCGAAAGCATCAGAACGTCTTTCCTTGATTCACGAGCAGATGTTCGACAACCGGACCGAGCGCGTCAGCCGGTAAGAACGTCAGAGCGCCGACGATGACGATGACGCCGATGAGCAACACGACGAAGACCGGTGAATAAGTCGTAAACGTGCCGGCGCCTTCAGCAACCGCTCTCTTTCCGGCTAGCGCACCGGCAAGCGCGAGCGCCGGAACGATGATCAAGAATCGCCCGAACAACATGTTAAGACCCGTAACAATATTGTAGAACAGATTCGGGCTCAACCCGGCAAACGCGGAACCGTTGTTTGCATTCGTGGACGAGAACGCATAGAGGATCTCGGAGAACCCGTGAGGACCGGCGTTATTGAGCGTTGCGAGGCCTGCAGGCGTTACCGCAGCAACTGCTGTCGGGACGAGTACGAGCAGCGGCGTCACGAGGGCGGCTAGAATCGCAAACTGTACCTCCCGCCGCTCGATCTTCTTTCCGAGCAGTTCCGGTGTACGCCCAACCATGAGGCCCGCGATGAACACGGTGAGCACGATGAAAATGATCATGCCGTACAAGCCGCTGCCGACGCCGCCGTAAACAATTTCTCCGAGTTGCATGTCGACCATCGGGACGAGACCGCCGAGCGCGGTGAACGAATCGTGCATCGCGTTGACCGCGCCGCACGACGTATCGGTCGTCACCGTCGCGAAGAGCGCCGACGCCGCAGCACCGAACCGCACCTCTTTCCCTTCGAGGTTCGCTCCCGCAACGCCTAATTGGTGGACGATCGGATTCCCGGCCGATTCCGCGGCATATGCGACAGTAAAACCGGCGAAAAACAGGATCGCCATCGCGCTGAAGATCGCCCAGCCTTGCTTCGTGTTTTTCGCCATGCGGCCGTACACATACGTCAGCGCCGCGCCGATTACGAAGATCAGCACGAGTTCGACGAGATTGGTGAGCGGCGAGGGATTCTCGTTCGGCGACGCTGAGTTTGCATTCACGAAGCCACCGCCGTTCGTACCGAGTTCCTTGATCACTTCTTGCGAGCCCATGGGTCCGCCGGTGATCGTTTGCGTGACACCCTCGAGCGTCTTGACATCTTGATAAGCGTGGAAATTCTGTGGCACGCCTTGTGAAATCAAGAACAGCCCAACGACGATGGACGCAGGCAGTAAAATGTACAACGACGCGCGGGTGAGATCGACCCAAAAATTCCCGAGCGACTTCCCGCTGGTGCGAACGACGCCACGAATCACGGCAAGCGCAACGGCGATACCGGCCGCCGCGGAGACGAAGTTATGCCACGCAAGCCCCGCCATCTGCGAGAGGTAGCTCATCGTAGACTCGCCGGAGTAGAACTGCCAATTCGTATTCGTCGTAAAGCTGACCGCGGTATTCCAGGCGAGGTCTGGCGTCATACCGTCGAAATGCTGAGGGTTGAACGGCAACCACTTCTGCGTGCGCAGCAGCACATACAAGTACAGCAGGCTGACGAGCGAAAACGCAAGCACGCAGAACGCATAGACGTACCACGCCATCTCCTCGTCTTCGCGCACGCCGCTCACGCGGTAGATAAAGCGTTCCACCGGGACGAGTACCGGTGAAAGCCACGTCCGCTCTCCCGCGAACACCCGCGTCATGTACAAGCCAACCGGTTTGGTGAGCGCGAGGACGATCACAAAGAAAACAATTGCCTGCAGCCATCCGATGGCCGTCATCGTTTCAACTCCTAAAATTTCTCGGGGCGAAGCATCGCGAAGATCAAATACGCTAAGGCCGCGATCGTGAGCAGCAGTCCAAAAACGTCGTCGAGGAGCATCTCACTCACACTTTCTCGCAACCGAGAACGTACAGATCGAGAATCACAAAGCAGACAATGGAAAGCACAATGAGGCCGAGTTCGAGCATGTCAAATCTACGATACGCGTCCGGCGTGCGGGCGAGTAGCCTCCGAACGGATCATCCGTTTGGATAGAATAGCAGCGCAACGGCGTGGGGAAAGGAAGGCGGATGAAGCTTACACCGCTCTTATACGCTGCCGGGTTGGTTTTAAGCGCAACGGTTTGCATCTATCCGGCCCACGCACAGACCGCCTCCCCATCGCCGGCGCCCAGTCCTTCGCCGACCGACCCGTGCGGGCCGATCCTTTCGCTTGTTACTCGGCCGACGATCACGACGTCAGCCTGCAACGTTCGCGCCGGCCACGTGCTCGTCGAGAACGGCTACACGAACACCGTCACCACTGGTCCCGGCGGCGGAGTAACGGTCAGCTATCCGCAATCACTCGTACGCGTCGGCGTTTCGCACAACATGGAAATCGCGCTATCGCCGCCCTCATTCAACCGTACATCGCTCGGCGGAACCCTCGCAAGCGGGTCGAGCGATATGAATTTCGGCGCAAAGTGGGAGCTCGGATATACGCGCAATGCGATCTTGGGAGCAAACGTGCAAATCTCCGCGCCGACGGGCGATCCCGCGTTTACCGCGGGCGCCACGCAGTACGTCGGAAACATCAATTGGAGTTACACGTTCAATCAAGAGTTCGGCGCAGGCGGTACGATCGGGTTCAACTCACTCGCGGGGCCGAACGCTAGCGGACAAACGGAGCGGTACTCCGCATTCATTCCATCCGTCACCTTCACAGCAGCGCTGCCCGGCGGCCCATCACAACTATTCGCGGAATACGTGTACTTGAGCCATACCGGGCCGGGCCTGCCCGAAAAGAGTCTGATCGATTTCGGCTATGTGCGCGATTTCGGTAAAAGCGTGCAGTTTGACATCGAATACGGTATTCAACCGACGGTCATCAACGATCAAAAAGTGCACTATTGGGGAATGGGCCTATCGTTCTTGACGTAGGCCCGCGATTGCATTACGGATTGCCGAAATTCTGGATGAGGTCGATACCGAAGGTGCTTTGATACGCCTTAGTCCCGTTGTCGTACGGTGTAACGCCGTTCGCGAACGCTTTCTCCACGCGAACCTCGGGCCGCACGATGAGCGTCGAATTGAAACGGTGCATCAAACCGAGCGTCAAACTTCCATATGACGTTGCAAAGCCCGAACGTTCGCCGCGCGGATCGTTCATATAGTCCGTACGGAAGGAAACAACATCGCGCGGTGACGTTTTGATCTCGAGATAATCGACGAAACCGTCCGCGGACGAGAGTCCGGGAAGAAATGCACCCGGCCCACCGCCGGCGCCCAGATACAACGGTCCACCCGTCGCTACGTTGAAATTGTTGATCGTTCCGCCGACGTACGCATTGTACTGATAGAGGTAGTAGAACTCCAGATAGTTCACGAGTCCGGGATTGAACACGTGCGTCCACGTCGCGTTCGATTGCTGCAGATTGTCGTGTCCCCAGGTATATGGCACTTGGGCACCGGTGCTCGGATTAATGTAAAAGCCTTTGGTGTACGTCGTGAAGTTCTGGCCGTTACGCGCGCCCAAGCTGATCGAATTTTGTCCGAAAAGTACTGAGTCGCGATTCGAATGCGACACCCAGCGCGCGAGCAACATGCCGGTCGGGAAATGCGCCGAACCGTCCCATGGTGCGATATCCTCTCCCCAATCGAGCGCGTATTCGAGCGTCCAGTAGTTGCTAAGTTTGGTCTGAAAGAGAAAACCCGTCTGGGTATACGAGTCGAAATCGAAAAATATGGAGTGCGTGTACAGAAAGTTATTCGGTGCGAGTTGTGCCTCGATATCGGGCGGTGAAATGTAGCGACCGATCTGGACGAGCGTTCCTTGTCCGATGTGCGGGAAATACACCATTCCGTACGCCTCGACGGGATCGTAGCCGTACGTCTGATTACGAAGCAGCAGCTGATTGCTCAGAATGCCTTGTTGCGTCGTCCATCGATAATCGACGCCGTACATATTACTGAGACGAAAACCCCAGTCAATGTGCTTCGTCTGAACGGTATCCGGTTGACGTTCGATCCGCCATACCGCCTGATCTAACTGCGGTTTGTTCGGCACTTCGTCGTACGTGAGCGGAAAGTTAGAATTGTGCGACGTGCTGAACTCGTCTCCGAAGTCGACCCACCCGTACGAACGAATGCCGCGATCCGTCGGCGTGCCGATCGTTGGACCGAGGAACTCCGAACCGTTACCTCCGATGAAGAGCGGATCGATCGGCGCAGGCAATGCGCGACGCTCCGGTTCTGCAGACGCGCTCGGCTCCGCAGATGGCAACGCTGACGCAGACGGTGAGGCAGACGGTGACGGTGAGGGTGAGGGCGTGTTCGTCGCTTCCTGCGCACGAGCCGCGAGCGGCGCCAATGCAAGCAAGGAACAAGCGACGACGAATGGGCGGATCGCGATCATCATAACGCCTGTTAGGATAGGGCGAAGCAAGTGGATCGAACAGCCTTCGATTGGATCATCCGTTCGGATGGATCTATCGACCGGCCGGAGGAGTGTCTTCGTCTAACTATAGCGCTAGAGTATAGCTGTGAGTAAATCCGATATCGCGGTTCATTGCGGCCAGTATTGCGAAGTGCGCACGGACCGTGCAAGCTACTTCGGCCGCCTATTGAGAATTGCGGGCGACCTCTTCGAACTCGAATGTCACGACCGCCGCGGGTCTTCCGTGGCCGTATTCACTGCACCCGAAATCGTTTCGATCGCATCTCTGCCGCCACCCCGATACTGACGGAGGTTCAAATGGCGTCGATCAACGCGCTCTGCTTCGTCGCCGTTCTCATCCTTTGCGCAGTTCCGCTCGGGCGCTATCTCGTCCGCGTCTTCAACGGCGAAGCGACGTGGCTGTCCCCCGTGCTACGCCCGCTCGAGCGCGCCGTCTATGCGGTATGCGGTGTTTCTCCGGACGCCGAAATGGATTGGGCGACGTACGCGCGCTGCGCGCTTGCCCTCACCGTGTTCGGCGTGGTGATCGTCTATGTGTTGATGCGCGCGCAAGCCCTGCTACCCCTCAATCCACAGCACTTTCCCGCAGTCTCTCCCGAGATCGCGTGGAACACGGCGATGAGTTTCGTCACGACGACGAACTGGGAATTCTTCGGCGGCGAAAACACGCTTGCGTATTTCACGCAAATGGCCGGACTTGCGTGGCAGAACTTTATGGCGGGCGCAATTGGTTTGGCTACGGGTATCGCCGTCATACGAGGTTTCGCTCGTGAACGCACGCCGATGCTCGGAAATTTTTGGGTCGATTTCGCGCGTTCTTTGCTCTACGTCTTGCTGCCGCTCTCGATCGTTTTCGGCCTCGCATTCATCGCAACCGGTATCCCGCAGAACTTCAGTCCCTACTGGGACGTCGTGAACGCGGAGCATTTCATCCAAAGCATTACGGGCGGTCCGATGGCTTCGCAAGAGGCGATTAGTCTTTTGGGCGGTAACGGCGGCGGTTTCGTCGGTGCCAATACGTCTTCGCCGAATCTGAATCCAAACGGCGCTTCAAACTTCTTGGAATTGCTCGCGATTTGGTTGATTCCCGCGGCGCTGCCGTTCACGTTCGGACGAATGGTTCGTAACGATGGCGCCGGCTACGTCTTGATCGCCGCGATGCTCGTTATCGCTGCGTTCGGATTCGGTATTGCACAAACGGCAGAGCACATCGGGAATCCCGCGATTCACGCGCTCGGCGTAGGCGGACCCAATTTAGAAGGGAAGGAAACGCGTTTCGGAGCTACCAACGCCGGCCTTTCGCTAACGGTAGCAGCGAATTCCGGAACCGGCTCCTCGAACTTCGCGTATGACTCGCTGATGCCGCTCGGCGGACTCATCGCGATGGTGGATATGCAACTCGGCGAAGTGGTCTTCGGCGGCGTCGGCAGCGGAATCTACGGGATGCTCATGTTCGCCGTTATCACGGTGTTTATCGCGGGCCTCATGGTCGGACGGACGCCTGAGTATCTCGGCAAGAAGATCGAACGCCGCGAAATCACCTTTGCGGTCTTGGCGGCGTTGATCTTTCCGGCAATTATTCTCATCGCTGCGGCGGTTGCATGTGTGAGCCGGCCGGGGCTTGCGACACTGGGAAATAGCGGTCCTCATGGATTCGCGGAGATCGTCTACGCGTTCACGTCCAGCGCGGCTAATAACGGTTCCGCGTTCGCGGGGCTCGGCGCAAACGTCTTCTACGATATCGCGACGGGCCTCGCGACGCTCGGCGGACGCTATCTCGTCATGATTCCGACGCTCGCGCTCGCCGGCGCACTTGCACAGCGTCCGACGAACACGCTCGCCGCCGGGACGTTCCGCAGCGACAATGCGATGTTCTGCATCCTTCTCATCGGCGTGATCGTCATCTTTGGTGCGCTTACGTTCATGCCGGCTGACGCCCTTGGCCCGTTAGCGGAACAGTTCACGCTCTTCGCGCGCTAAGAGGTTTCGCTCGAACGTGAACGTCGCGTTCGTGCGATGCACGGTTCGGTGTACCGATTGCTCCGCACAAGCGGGAGTGCAATACTTGAACCAATATGCGCGGGCGAAACTTTGCTACGCTCCTATGCTCGTTGCTGGTAGCGTGTAACGCTCCCCAAGTCAAAGCGCAAGCGCCCCAGCAAGTCGTGCGCGTTGCCCGGGCCCGCGTGACAACGGTTCCCGTTACCGCGGAATACGTCGCGCAAACGCAAGCGCAACAGCAAGTCGATTTGACCGCACGCGTGCAAGGAACGCTCGAACACATCTATTTCAAGAACGGCTCGCTTGTCCGTCGCGGACAAACGCTGATGCAGATCCAGCAAGAGCCCTACCAAGCGGACGTTCTGGCGGCGCAGGGCGCGCTTCAAAAGGCCCGCGCCGATCTCATGCATGCCTCGAGCAATGTTTCCGATCAAGCGGCCAAAGCAAAACTCGCACAAGCCATAGCTGCGTATGAATACCAAAAGATCGAACTGGCGCGAATCGGTCCGCTCGCGGCAAAGCATGCGGTTTCACAAAAAGACTACGACCAAACGAAAACGCAGTACGATATCGCCGTCGCCAACGTAGCAGCCGCGCGCGCGAATCTGCAAGACGTTGAACTTTCCCAACAGTCGAGCATTTTGACCGCGCAAGGCAACGTCGCACAGGCGGAAGCTCAACTCTCAAATGCGCGCTTGAATCTGAGCTATACGACAATCTCCTCGCCCGTCACGGGGATTATCAGCTTTGCGAACATCGACGAAGGCAACGTCGTCGGGCCCGCCAAGGCGTCGACGCTGGCAACCGTCTCGACGATCGATCCCGTCAAAGTCATCTTTCAACTAAGTGAAGCGGACTATCTCAAGGTCGCACGTCAGCTTTTGGCGCTACGTGGGCGCCAAGGACCACTACTGCAGCTCTATCTCTCCGACGGCACACTGTATCGCTACGGTGGTCGCGCGACGAGCATCAACCGCGCGGTGGATCCCACCACCGGTACGATCTCCGTCGAGTCGCTCTTTCCGAATCCCACGGCGTTCCTGCGTCCCGGACAGTTCGCTCGGGTGCGATTCGTCATCGCGCAACAGCGCAACGCGCTGATCGTTCCGCAGAGCGCGATTGCAACGTACCAGGGAACGCCGGTCGTCTACGTTGTCGGTCAAGGAGGAAAGGTGCTGCTCCGCACGGTGCAAAGCGGCGCCGCATTCGGCCAAAACATCGTCATCTCATCGGGACTTAAGGCCGGCGATGAAGTTGTTCTCTCACCCGGCACGCGCATTCGCCCGGGCAGCATCGTGACCGTCGAATCGTCGACCGGGACGCCGTAACGCGATGTCGCGTTTTTTTATCGAACGGCCGGTCTTCGCGATAGTGCTCTCGCTCGTCATCGCGCTCGCGGGCGCGATTGCGCTTGTCGTGCTCCCCGTCGCGCAATTCCCACAGATAACGCCGCCGACCGTGCAAGTGAGTACCGCGTATCCTGGTGCGAACGCGTCGACGGTCGAGCAAGCCGTCGCAACGAACATCGAGACGAAGGTCAACGGCGTCCCGAATCTCATGTATCTGAACTCGTACAGCACGTCGAACGGCCAGTACAATCTTACGGCGACGTTTAACGTCGGTTCGAACGTTAACGACGACGCGAACCTGGTACAGAATCGCGTGCAGGCAGCGCAGAGCACACTTCCGTCCGCCGTAAACACCTACGGAATAACCGTGAAGCCCCAGTCGCCCGCGATTCTGCTGATCGTCACGCTGTATTCGCCGGAGGACGCCTACGATTCGTTGTTTCTGAGCAACTACGCGACGATCAACGTCATTAACGCCCTCAATCGCGTGCCCGGCGTAGGCAACACGAACCTCATGGGCGCCGGCAACTACTCCATGCGCATCTGGATCCGTCCCGATGCGCTCGCCGGCCTCGGCCTCGATACGAGCGACGTGATCAACGCGCTCTCGAATCAGAACGCTCTCGCGCCCGCAGGGCAACTCGGCTTGCCGCCTTCGAGCGAACAGCCGCAGTTTCAGATGCCGGTCAACGTCAAAGGGTTGCTCGGCTCGACCGCGGAGTTCGACAACGTCGTTCTCAAGACGCTCTCGAACGGTTCATTCATTCGTCTGCGCGAAGTCGGGCGCGCCCAGCTCGCCGCACAGTCCTACGCGCTCTTCAGCGACTTCAACGGACGCCCGGCGGCGAACATTCTGATTTATCAAACACCGACGGCCAACGCAATTCAAACGGCCAATGCAGTACGCGCGACGCTGACCGATTTGGCGAAAGCGTTTCCGCCGGGCCTTGCGTATAACATCACGCTCGATACGACGGCGTTCGTACACGCCTCGATTCACGATGTGCTCATCACGCTGCTGCTTGCCTTCATTCTCGTCTCGCTGGTCGTCTTTCTCTTTCTGGGCAGCGTTCGCGCCACGATCATTCCGTTGCTCGCCGTGCCCGTGGCGCTCATTGGAACATTCGCCGCATTTTTGCCGCTTGGCTTTTCCGTGAACACGCTCTCGCTCTTCGGCATCGTGCTTGCGATCGGCATCGTCGTCGACGATGCAATCGTCGTCGTTGAAGCGACGGAATTGCATATCGAGCGCGGCCTCTCTCCGAAAGACGCAGCGATCGCCGCGATGGACGACGTTCAAGGACCGGTCGTTGCCGTCGCATTGGTCTTGACCGCGGTGTTCGTACCGGCGGCGTTTCTCGCGGGAATCACGGGCCAACTCTACCAGCAATTCGCACTCACCATTTCATTTTCGGTCATCCTCTCGGCACTCGTTGCACTCACATTAACGCCGGCGCTCTGTGCGTTGCTCCTTCGACCGCGCACCGGAACGCGCGGCGCGCTCGGGTTATTCTTCAACGGCTTCAACACGCGCTTCGACCGCATCCGCGGCGCATATGCGCGCGGGCTCTCGCGCGCCATGCACAAGCCGGTCCTCATGTTGTCTGCACTGCTGCTCATCGCGCTCGGCGCGGCTGCTCTTTTCAAGGTGCTTCCGGGCAGCTTCGTTCCGCTGGAAGATCAAGGATACTTTTTCCTGTCCGTTGCGCTTCCCGGAGGCACGGCGCTGCCGCGCACGCAAGCGGTCGCGAGCAGCATCGTGAGCGATATCCGTTCCATTCCGGGCATCGCGAACGTCTTGACGCTCGGCGGATTCAATGTGCTCAACAGTCAGAGTCAATCGAACGTCGCGTCCCTCGCCGTGACGCTCGATCCGTGGGACGAGCGCAAAAACAAATCGAAATCGCTTCGATCGATTTTGATCGAAGCGTATACGCGCGCGTCGAAACATGTGGAAGCGCGCATCCTTCCGATTCCACCGCCGCCGATTCCGGGTCTGGGCAATTCCGGCGGGTTTCAGTTCATGCTCGAGGACCGTTCCGGTCATTCTCCGTTCGAGTTGGCCAAGGCGGCCGACGGTATCATAAGTGCCGCTGCACAGCGTCCGGAACTAGCGAACGTCTCCTCACAGTACTCCATCGACTATCCGCAAGTCGATCTCGCGCTCGACCGCGATAAAGTACATCAGCTCGGCATTCCGCTCGATTCGGTTTTTCAAACGCTGCAAACGGAACTTGGCGGCGCGATCGTCAACAACGTCATTCTCTTCGACAACAGCTGGAAGGTCATGGTGCAGGCGGAGCCACAGTACCGCATGACTCCGGCGAATATCGGCGCGCTGATGGTTCGCTCGGTTCAGGGCAAAATGGTGCCCCTGAGCACGTTCTCGAACCCGAGGCTAGCAAACGGCGCGAACATCGTCCAACGCTACAACGTCTACCGCACGGCAGAGATCGACGGGCAAACCGCAGCGGGTTTCAGTTCGGGACAGTCGATCGCCGCGATGGAAGACGTCGCAAAAGACGCGGTGCCGCCGGGATTCGCGTACGAGTGGAGCGGAACCGCGTACCAGGAGCAGCTTGCAGGAAATACCCAAGCGATTACGTTCGTCCTTTCCATCGTCCTCGTATTCTTATTTTTGGCAGCGCTGTACGAGAGCTGGGCAATTCCGTTCGGCGTGATTTTGGGCATTCCGATCGGCATCTGCGGCGCATTTTTCGGCGCGTACGTCTGGCATTTACCGAACGATGTGTACGTGCAGATCGGGCTCATCATGCTCATCGGACTCGCCGCAAAGAACGCGATCCTCATCGTGGAGTTTGCGAAGGATTTGCGCGAGCGGCAGAATCTTTCTGCGTTTGATGCTGCGCTGGAGGGCGCAAAGGTACGATTCCGTCCGATCTTGATGACGTCGCTCGCGTTTATCTTCGGCGTTATTCCGTTGATGCTCGCGTCCGGTGCGGGCGCGGCATCGCGTCATTCACTCGGTACGGCGGTATTTTTCGGCATGCTGTTTGCGACGTCGCTCGGTGTCTTCTTCATTCCCGTGCTCTACGATGTCATCGAAAGCGCGGTCGAACGCCGGAAAGCGCGCGAGCAATGAAACTCGTTATTGCGTGGGTTCTGGCGATACAGCTGCTCGCAACGTGCGCCCCGCCTTACCAGCGACCTGACGCAGTGCTTCCGCCCGTGTATCCGGACGCGATTGGAACACCGGCAAGCACGGCGTCGATGGGCGATCTCGGCTGGTGGGACGTTTTCCAGGATCCTCAGTTGCAGAAATTACTGCGAACCGCTGTCGCGCAGAACCAAGACGTACTGATCGCGGCACAGCGGGTGCAGCAGGCGCAAGCGCAACTGACGATCGTCGGCTCGGGGCGCTTTCCCCAGATCAACGCCGTGCTGAGCGCGCCGTATCAACGTACGAACGGCACCGTCCCGCCCGGCACTGCGCGCTCGACGTTCGTTCCCAATGGTCTGCTCACGCTTTCCTATGAAGTCGATCTGTTCGGTCGTGTGAGCAGCGCAACTGCCGCCGCGCGCGCAACGGTATTGCAGACGGAGTTCGCGCGCGAGACGGTACTCTCGACTCTCGTCGCATCCGTCGCAACGCTCTACTTTCAATTGCTGGAACTCGACAGCGAACTGGACATCTCGCGACGCACGCTAACGGCTCGTCAAGCGTCACTCGACCTCGTGACGGCGCGGTATACGGGCGGCATCGCTACGCTCCAAGACGTCCGTCAGTCGCAAGAACTCGTCGCACAGGTGCAGGCGGCGATTCCGCAACTGCAATCGGCGATCGGGCAGACGGAAAACGGGATTGCGATATTGATCGGCGGGTATCCGCATGCGATTGCGCGCGGGTACGGGCTCTCGCGTCAGATTGCATTGCCCGCCACTCCGTCTACCGGGTTGCCGGCGTCCCTGATCGAGCGGCGTCCCGATATTAAAGCTGCCGAAGCCGCGCTCATCGCGGCAAACGCACAGATTGGCGAAGCGCGCGCGCTACTCTTTCCGCAGTTCACGATCGCGGCTTCAGCGGGAGCGGCGTCGGCGCAAGCCGTTACCGCCGGCGGTCTGCGTATTCCGGCGATGGTATCGACGTACGGCGAAGGGTTCATCTCGATCATTCCGCAGATCGTCCAGCAAATTTTCAATGCGGGCGCAGTACGCGCGAACGTTGGCTTCACCGAGGCCGGTAAAGAAGCGGCGACGCTGCAATACATCTTGACGATCCATCAAGACGTCGGTGATGTTTCGAATGCACTCATCGCATATGATAACGGGCGAGCGGCGGCGGTCGCTCAGACGGCGGCAACCGCCGCCGCCGTCGACGCGACTCGTTTAGCATTGCTGCGGTACGAGGGCGGCGTTACGTCATACCTCGAGGTGCTCGTGAGCGAAACGCAATCGTATGGCGCGGAACTCGCCCTCGTTCAAGCGCGCTATAACGAACGGCAAGCATTGATTCAACTCTACAAAGCGCTCGGAGGCGGATGGCAACCGGAACCGCCCTCCGGTTCCGGCGGCTAGACGCTCGTACGCCCATGGACTCGCTCGCTTCATGAGCGCAGAATGAAACAACAATCGAATGCCAGCAACGCTCTCGTGCTACGAAAGGATCGTAATGAAACGGTTCACTCTTGCTTTAGCGGTGGCGGTTGCCACACTTCTGTGCGCAAATGCATCGGCTCAAGTACGCGAGCAGATGAAAACGAAGATCGTCGACAACGTGGCGAACCAAATGGTCGCGACGATTCAATCCGACTCATGCCCCCAATTCGAATCGATGATGAAGTCGCGTAAGAGCGGCGGCAGCGGCAGCAGCGGCGGCAGCGCAAGCGGCATGATGAAGAAAGATCCCGCGATGCGCCAGCGCTTCGTCAACAAAGTCGCCGGACCGCTCGTGAACAAGATGATCGATTGCGATCTTCTGCCTTCCAAATAGCGCTAACACCCCGCGATTGGAGTCTTTATGTTTCGTTTTAGCGTTATTACCGTATGCGCGCTTCTCGCCGTGGTAACGGCACCGGTGTACGGAGCCGGCGCAACGCCGTCCTCGCTGCTCGCGAATCCGTCGTCATTCGAAGGCAAGACCGTCACGGTTACCGGCAAAGTTTCCCACTTTCAAACGAGCAAAACGCCGATGGGAACCGTAGCAGCGTTTCAGGTCTGCGATGAAAAATGCGTGATCGCCATCGATGAAACGAACGCCTCGAAGTATTCGGACGGTGACACCGCTACCGTGACGGGAACATTTCACGAGAAGTTTCAAGGACGGAAGCGTTCGTTCAGCAACGTGGTGCTAATCAAATGAACGCCCGCAGAAGCGTCGTGTTGCCGTTCGCTGTGCTCGTAATTGCAGCGACGACGTCGGCTCGCGTCCCGAAAGACACGCCAATCGTGGTGCAAACCTATAACGCGGTGAACTCGGCGACATTCCACTCGGGTGAACGGCTGGCCTATACCGTCAGTCAAGACGTGATCGTGGATGGCGTCATCGTTGCGCGCGCCGGCGACAAAGCAGAGGGCGTCGTCGAGGACGCACAACAAGGGAAAAAAGCGCACGCCGGGACCGTTGGCGTAGCCTTGGGACCGGCCGGAGCGGCGGCGGGCAGCGCTGCGAATAAAGCGATGAGCAAAGGCGCGAATCTCCGCGTTACGGTCACCGGACTAGACACGTATTGCGGCGGTCATTTGCCGCTCTCGTTCGTGCGGTCGGAATATCACGCTCCGAAGCGGCTTCACAAAATGACGGCGGTGGAAATAGCGAAGGGACAGAAGTACGTCGCAACGGTTGCGCAGGACACGTCGACGTGCGGCGAATCGACGACGCGAACACCCCCTCCGATTCCGGCCGACGCGCTGCACGCCGATCAACAACCGTAGCGGCGGTTCGGTCTCGCTACGCTCCCTGCGCGCGTAGACGCACGATGCGGCCCGATGGGCGCGTTGGTCGCTCTACGAGCGCTTTCTCGCGATGCTCGTCGAGCAACGCGCGAAACGCCGCCGCGGGCATCGGCCGCGCAGCGTAAAAGCCTTGAATGCGGTCGCACCGCAAGGCATCCAGAACGTCGTATTGTTCAAGCTCTTCGACGCCTTCGGCCGTGACGGTCATGCCGAGCGTGTGCGCGATGCGGACGACCGAACGCGCGATCATCCGCTGCTGCGCGTCGGTAACCCCCGAAACAAACGTGTGATCGAGTTTAAGCGCGTCGAGCGGAAACTGACGCAAATAGGCGAGCGAACTGTATCCGGTGCCAAAGTCGTCGACCGTCACGGAGACGCGCAGAGCACGAAGTTTTTCGAGGACCGTGAGCACGGTTCCGACATCACTCATGAGCGCCGTTTCGGTGATTTCGATCTCGAGGAGCGATCCGTCGACTTCGCACTCGTTCAAGATCGCTTCAACCGTCTCGACGAACGTGGGATGGATGAAGTGCCGCGCGGAGATGTTGACCGAGATACGAATCTCCGTGCCGGCCTTCTCGCAGGCAGCGATCTCCATACACGCCTGGCGCAATACCCAATTGCCGATCGTTACGATGAGTCCCGTATCCTCGGCGACTCCAATGAACGAGGACGGTTGGAGTAATTCTCCGTCGGCAGCAAAGAGGCGCAAGAGGGCCTCGGCGCCGGCGATCGTACCGTCGGTCGTTTGAACGATCGGCTGATAGTACAGGACAAATGCGTCATGTTGAATCGCCTTACGCAGCTCGTTTTGTAACCGGTGTCGCGCGCGTGCTTGGTCGTGCATCGCGGGCTCGAACATGCAGAAGGCCTGTTCGCGCCGCTCTTTCGCGCGATACATGGCCGTATCGGCGTTTCGGATTAGGATGGTAGAGTCCATCGAATCGTCGGGAAAAACCGATATGCCGATGCTCGAGCTGATGACGAAATCGTAGCCGTCGATCGAGAACGGCTGCTCGAGCAGCTGCGCGAGAGCGGAGGCTACTTCCGACGGAGGCGCGGTGAGTTCACTCACCACGACGACAAACTCATCGCCGCCCCAACGTGAAACGAATGCATTGGGCGGTAACGCGGTCGAAATTCGCGCGGCAACGGCGCGAAGTAAAACGTCGCCGACGGAATGGCCGAGGGTATCGTTGATGTCCTTGAAATGGTCGAGGTCGAGGAAATACACGGCGCCTTGCCGGCCGCGCACGTCCGCAGCGCGAATGGCGTCTTGAAGCCGCCGCTGCAGCGTCACGCGATTCGGTAAGCCGGTGAGACTGTCGGTTGATGCGACCGCTTTGAGCGACTCTTCTGCTTCCTTGCGCCGCGTAATATCCAAAACCGCCGCAACGATTCGGCGCGGCCTTCCGTCTTCGTCGTACTCGTACTTCCCGTGCAGGTGCACCCACGTTGTGCAGCCGTCGCGTATCAAGCGATGATCGACGTCGAACGGTACGCCGGCAACTTCGGCGCGGCGCATGGCTGCGCTCACCGTCTGGCGGTCGTCGCGATGAATGAAACGTTCGTACACATCACGCAGCGCATGCGGCGCCGTGGTTTGCGGCACCCCGAGCATACGCAAGAGTTCGTTCGAGCACTCGACCGAACCCGAGGTTAAATCGCGGCTCCAATTCCCCAAGTGCGTCATCGCATGCACTTCCGCCAGACGCGCCTGACTCTCGCGTAAAGCGCGTTCGCGTGCTTCCACTTTCTCCGTCAACCGTTGCGCAGCGAGCCGTCCCATCAATTCGCGTCGCTGGATGCGCATCCGAAGGATTGCGGGCATATACGCAACCACGTAGCCCGTTGCATAAATCGCAAGCGACGCAAGGTTCGTCGGTTCGTAAAACTGTCCTGAAATGGCCGAATAGAGCGTCTGGAATCCCAGCGCGACGACCATCGCGACGGCGAGATAGAGCGGACGATAAAAGGCTTGCTGCGCACCGACGATCATGAGCAGCCCCGACGCAATGTACAAGTAGTTGTTGCCGCTGTCGATGACGAGCTTGTCGATGGCGAGCATCGTCGGCAGTACGTTGAGAAACTGCGCGAGTTCCGCATGACGGCGGAACGCGGGTATGAAATAGACGGCGAGGGCAACGACGGCTGCACATGCGGCGGCGACGAGACGTATCGCGAGTGAATCCGGCGGATGGCCCGGAACAGCGGCGAGCACGTAATGGAACGCGGGCAACAGCACGATAATGAACGCGCTGTACATGTAAACGGTGTTCGGCGCGTGCTTTTCAAGCCAGCGGTCGTAGGAACCGTGCCGCGGGGTCATGTCCCCGGCAACTTAGGCGGTGAGCGGCTGGCCGCCTGTTACCGCGCCCGCCGGGCGACTTTGACCACGACCGGCGGGACGGTGGCGACGCCCGAGACGATCGTGGCAATGGCAACGCCAAATGTGGCCACGACAATCTCTTCGCGGTATGGGACGCGCTGCGGCAGCGCCAGCGCAAGGGCAAGCGAGAGAGCACCACGCAACCCGGCAACGCGAATAACCGCGAGCCATTCGCGCGGAAACTTCATCGGCAGCAAGAGCATCGATACCGCCCCGCGGGCAACGAAGACGCCTACGAGCGCGCCGATCACGGCGAAAAGGGCGCCCCCAATCCGCGTCGCTTCGAGCGCTGCACCGATTAGGAAGAACACCACCGCATTCGCAACCAGCGCCACGACATCCCAAAACCCTTCGACGTCTTCAGCCAGCTGCCACGAGACCCAGCGGCGCTCGAAGTATCGAAGCGCGATGCCACTGGAGATGATCGCAAAAATACCCGAGACTTCCAGCCGTTCGGCGAGGAAGTACGACGCGTACGCGCACACGACGGTCACTATGATCTGCAGTGCGGCGCTCGTTCTATTTCGCAATGCAGTTGCAGCAACGAACGCAAGCCCGATGCCGAGCGCAATTCCCGCAATCGAACCAAACAGCGCCCAAGCCGTCGCGTGCAGCACATCCGAAGGCGCCGGATTATTCACCATGACGACTACCAACACCGCGCGATAGAGTACGACGGCGATTGCGTCGTTGAAGAGCGACTCGCACTCCACAATCGTCCGGAGCGTACGCGGAGCGTGAAGGCGCCGGAACGCCGCGACGACGGCGATCGGATCGGTCGCGCTTAAAATCGCGCCGGCGAGGAGCGCAGGCCCGAACGGAATACGAACGAGGGATAACGCGCCGGCAATGATTATCGCGGTGAGCGCAACGCCGGGGACGGTTAGGGTAAGGATGGCGGCCCGTTGCCGCCGCATTGCGCGGTAATCGAGATTCCACGCGCCTTCGAAGAGCAACGCGGGCACCAGCACGTACAGCGTGAGCGCACGGAATGCATCGGTCAGTTGACCGGGCTCAAAAAGGCCGTACGCAACGCCGGCGAGGGTGACGGCGGCGATCTGCCAGAGTTTCAATGCGTGTGCGTGAAGTTTCCGACGCCGACCCCGACCGACGAAATCGTCTCGATCGCCGCGCGCATTCCAGTGACGCGCCGCGGGCGTCCCACCGTCGCGAAGTACCACTCGGGATCGATGTTGAGCGTTCGCGTCTGAATCATCGCGACGGGCACGTCGCGCAGAAACGCCGTCATCGCCGCGACTTCTTCTTCGTCGTCGGTGACTCCGGGGTGCGTGAGCAGATTGAGGCTCACGCGCAATCCTCGCGTGACGGCAAGACGAACCGAGTCGAGCACGTCATCGAGCGAATACCCGATCGGGCGATAATACGCGCCATACACGCGCGGACGAAACGAGTTCAAGCTGATGCGAACGGCTTGCAATCCGGCATCGATGCACCGGTCTAGCGCGGAAGGCATGCTCCCGTTGGTGTTGAGATTGATCGTTCCGTTGGAACGTGCCGCGCGGATTTTCTCGATCGCCGAAGCAATCGCGATCGAGCGCAGCAGCGGCTCGCCTTCGCACCCTTGTCCGAACGAGACGATACCGTCTTCGACACGCTCCAGATGATGCACCGCGATCCGCGCAAGTTCTTCCGCGGTCGTCTCGTACGCGATACGCCGCTGCGGCGATTCCAATTGCGCTTCCGGCTCTTGTTCGGAGATGCACCCGACACAGCGTGCGTTGCATTTTGGCGAGACGGGAAGCGCCGCTTCCCCGCGCTCCAAGAAGACGTTTTGCGCCGTAAAACATCCGTATTCGCGCGAGCATAACGCTACTTGCGCGAGCACGCGATTTCCGGGATCGCTTGCCAGGCGTGAATCGAGGATTCGTTCGAGTTCACCTTCGGCAAAGTAACGCGGCTGCCAGTCCTCGCTCTCGTCCGTCTTCATCGCTGCAACATGCAATTCGTCGTCGACAACACATGCAAACGTATAGCCGAAGAGCGGCAGCGCCGGCGCGTCGGGTTCCTTTGCATATGCGGGAACGAGCAAACGCGTATAGCCCGCCGGCAGAATTGCGGCGAGTGCGTACTCATCCTCGAATGCGCCGTCCACGGTGAGCGCGCGGCGGCCGGGGAGAATCATTTCAACCGTTCCAGGCGGCGCCGGAATCAATTGGTCGTGACGCGGCTCGCGAATGATGCCCCCGTCCGCGAGCGGTGTTCGCGTGTCGTCGTAATAGATGCGCCCTTCACGGTCGCAGTAGGCGAGGCCGATCATCGGTGGTGTCTTCTTATTAAATCGTGGTCTCGAAAACGCGAGCAGCCGGACCGGTCATAAACGCGCGTCCGCTACCGTTGATTTCGATGAGTAAATCGCCGCCGGGCACATGAACGGTGACCGGTGATGCGATTCCGTAGCGAAGCATCCCGGCGGCCACGCATGCGACGGCGCCCGTACCGCACGCCATGGTCAGCCCCGCTCCGCGTTCGTAGTGGCGCACGCGCAGTTCGTGTGCATTCTCGACAACCGCGATGTGAACGTTCGTTCCACCGGGGAAGAGCGGGCTCTGCTGCAGTTGCTCGCCGAGCGAGAGGAGGTCGAGATCGTCGAGCGATGCGCGAAATAGCACGGCATGTGGATTCCCCGTATCGACGGCAAGCGCATCCTCAAGCGGGAGCGAGCGTTCTTCCACGCGCGGTACGCCCATGTCGACACGAACGCGATAGATCTCGCCGCGATCGACAACGGCGGTCTGAATGAATCCGGCGAGGGTTTCGATCGTTGCATCGCCGCCTTCGCCTCGTTCGTCGAGATACCGCGCAACACAACGCACACCGTTTCCGCACATCTCGGCTTCGCTGCCGTCGGCATTGACTACCCGCATCGAAGCATTTGCACGTGACGAGGGACCGACGACGAGCAACCCGTCGGCGCCGATGCCGGTGTGGCGGTCGCATAACCGTCGCGCGAGTGCCGGTAGATTATCGACAGCTAGTTGGCGCGCGTCGAGAACGATGAAATCGTTGCGCGCGCCGTGCATCTTCGTCACGGCGACGCGCGGCATCACGAGGAGGCGCTGCTCTCTATTGCAGCCGGCGCCTCGTTCGCAACGGCCACCGCTGCAGAAGGCGAGATCGTCGAGATGGCGTGTTTATAAATGAGGTGCGTCTTGCGCTCGTATTCCAAGAGCAATGTGAACGGATCGAACCCCTTCACCGTTCCGCGCAATTGAAAACCGTTCATCAGGTACACCGTCACGTGCGTGCCCGCCCGTTTGCACTCGGCGAGGAACGTGTCCTGGAGGCTAACCGCCATGGGCATTCCGTTTAAGACCAGCCGAGCAATTCCCTTGCCGCACGCTCGACGGCGGCCGGCGGCAGCCAATGGGTCTCCGGCTCTCGGCGAAACCAGGAGCGCTGGCGCCGCGCATACCGCCGGGTCGCGCGCGCGAGCGCCCCACGCAACTCATCGAGCGTGCTCCACCCGCGTGTATATGCAAGTGCTTGAGGATACCCGACCGCGTTCGCCGCAACCGCATCGGCGCCGATGCGCTCGGCTTCCTCGACGAGACCGGCGCGCAACATTGCCTCGGTCCGCACATCGATTCGCCGGTCGTTCTCCTCGAGCGGAACGTCTAGGAAGAGTTTCACGAACCGCAGGTTGCCGCCCGCCTCGCGCTGGTCGTCGTTCCGTTCTCGCCGGGGTGCAAGCGCAACTTCGAGAGCGCGCAGCACGCGGTATGTATCATGCGCATCGAGCGCGCGGGCGCGCTCCGAATCATGAATCTGTAGCCACGCGTGCAGAAATTCCGGCGGATGTATCGTCGCCTCGTGCGCGAGTCGTTCGCGCAGCCCTTCGTCGTATTGTGAGGCGAGCCGCACATCGCCCGTCAATGCGCGCACGTAAAAACCCGTGCCCCCCACGACGATCGCGCGCCGTCCGCGCGCGTGAATTTCACGAATCGCTTCGCGCGCATCGCGCGCAAACCGTCCCGCCGAATAGCGTTCGCGCGGATCCAAAAAACCGATCAAATGATGCGGTACGGCAGCAAGTTCTTCGCCAGTCGGCGCAGCGGTACCGATCGGCATCCCGCGATAGATCTGCCGCGAATCCGCACCAACGATCTCAGCATCGAATCGCCGCGCAAGCGCAATCGCAAGATCCGTCTTCCCCGACGCCGTCGGCCCCGCCAGGACGAGAACACCCGGTGTCATGCTGAGCGAAACTCGCGCAGCGAGTGCAGCCGAAGGATCGCCTCAAGACAAAGGCACGTTGCGATCCTTCGACTCCTGTGCTTCGCACCTGCGCTCAGGATGACAGTGCTCCTAGAGACGTTTGAACATCTTTGCGATGTCTTCGGACGTGAGGCGGACCATCGTCGGGCGGCCGTGCGGGCAGTGCATGGGATTCGCGCAGACTTGCAAACGTTCGACGAGGGTCGTCATCTCTTCGGTTTCGAGACGTTCGCCGGCGACGGTGACGGAGTGACATGCAAGCGACGCCCAGATGCGTTCGCGAACGTCGCGCTGCTTCGGTTCTTCCGTGAGGTCTTCGAGAAAGCCGGCGAGATCGAACGGTCGCGCGCCGTAACCTGCGGGCGTTGCGGTGATGCGGAATGTGTGCTCGCCGAACGGTTCGATCTCTAAGCCGCCTTCGCGCAAGGCGTCCAGAGCGCGCTCGAGCGCGACGCTCTGCGCCGCGTCGAGTTCGACGACGAGCGGAACCAAGAGCGGTTCGCTCGGGCCGTGCTCTCTCGCGCGCGTGACGATCAATTCGTAGGCAATCCGCTCGTGCGCAGCGTGTTGATCGACGAGCAGTAATCCGTCGCCGTCGCTTGCGAGGATGAACGTACGGTGAAGTTGCGTAAGCACGCGCAGTCGATGCGCGGGAACCTCGTCGGCCTCACCTGCGACGCCGTCGTCGAAGAGTGACTGTACGTGGGCAAGCGACGCGTCGATTCCCGCGGGAGCAATCGAGATTGAGGGCGACGGCGACGTCGCATCGCGAAAACGCTGCGTTGCATGATTGCGCAGTGTCGCGGCGATCGAACGGCGTACCGCATCGAAGACTTGATTGCCGTACCGCAATCGAACGTCGCTCTTGGTCGGATGGACGTTCGGATCGACGTGCTCGGGCGGCAGGTCGAGAAAGAGCACGCCGTACGGATGACGCCCGATCATCGCGAACGTAGAATACCCTGCCGTCCATGCACCGGCCATCAACGTGCTGCGCAGCAACCGTCCATTGACGAACAGCAGCTGCATGCGGCGATCGCCGCGATCGCTTCCCGGCGTGCTGATGAACCCGCGGATGCGCCCGTCGAGCATGCGCGCAGCTTCGTCCTCGAGTGGAATCAGCGACGCCGCCGCCTCGCGTCCGAAGACCATCGTCAACCGTTCGCGAACGTCACCCGTCGACGGCATGATCCACACATCTTTTCCGTCGTGGCGCAGCGTGAAGGTGACATGCGGATATGCCAGCGCAAACGTCGAGAGCCAGGTCGAGATCCGTGTGAACTCCGCGCTCGCGGATTTCATATATTCGCGTCGAACGGGCACGTTTGCGAAAAGCTGCTCGACGACGACATGCGTACCGCGCGGTGCCGCAACCGGTTCGACGGTTTCGGCTTCTTCCGCGTGCGCGTGCACGCGCGAACCGATCTCCGCATCCGGCGTACGCGACCGCAGCTCGACGTGCGCGACCGCCGCGATCGACGCCAAACCTTCGCCGCGAAATCCCAGCGTCGCGACGGTCTCTAAATCCGCCGCGTCGGAAAGCTTGCTCGTCGCATGGCGGCGAACGGCGAGGGGGAGATCGCCGGGCGCAATGCCACGTCCGTCGTCGATCACCTCAATGCGCTCGAGGCCGCCGCGTTCGACGTTTACGGTAACGCGCGTCGCGCCTGCGTCCACTGCGTTTTCGACGAGTTCTTTAACGACCGACTGCGGACGCTCGATCACTTCTCCGGCGGCAATTTGGCCGACGGTTACGGGGTCGAGCAGATGGATCGTGGACATCGGTGCGAAAAGATTTGTTACCGATGACTGCGAGCCTCTTTCGCTCCACGCTCGAGACACCGTTCGGCGAGATGCAGATCGGCGTTGATGCCGACGGCGTCGTGTTGGAGATCCGGTTGCCGAACCGCGGGCCGTTCCGCCGCGCGGGCACATCGCTGCCGCTACACGCTGCGCAAGGAATGCGCGCGGCGCGAGTCCAGCTGGAGGAATATTTCGCAGGAAGGCGCCGCACGTTCGATCTTGCGATCGATGCGCGCGGCACCGCATTCGAACAAGCGATTTGGAACCGGCTACGTTCGATTCCGTACGGCGAAACGACGTGGTACGGTGCAATAGCGGCGGAGCTGGGATTGACGAACGGAGCGCGGGCCGTCGGCCGCGCGAACGGTGCGAATCCGATTCCGATCGTGATTCCCTGTCATCGCGTGATCGGCAGTAACGGAGAACTCACCGGTTTTGGCGGCGGACTTCCGCTCAAGCGCGCGCTGCTCGAATTCGAAGGCGCGATCCCACCGTCACTCGGTTTGTAAGAACGAAAGCTGAAGTTCCGTCGGTGAGGTGCGCGTGGTACGGCGCCGCGCTGGGACTTGTTCTTCGACATCCGCCTTGCCGGAAAGCGCATCGGCAATCTCTCTCGCGCGCTCGATCACCGTCGGTGGAAGTCCGGCCATCTTCGCAACTTCGATGCCGAACGACCGCGACGAGCTTCCGGCTTGAACGCGGTGCGAAAAAACGGGAGCGCCGCCTCGCGCGGTATTCTCTACCGCGGTGATATGGTAATTTGCAACGAGCTTCCAGTGCTCGGCGAGCGCGCACAGCTCGTGAAAATGCGTCGCAAAGAGCACCATAGGCGCCTGGTGTTCGAGCCCCAGCAAAAACTCGCAAATTGCTTGCGCGATCGAAAGACCGTCGATCGTTCCGGTACCGCGCCCGACTTCGTCGATCAAGAGCAGCGATCGCCGCGTGCTGCGCCGTAGAATATTTGCCGCTTCGGCCATCTCCATGTAGAACGTCGACTGCCCCGATGCGAGATCGTCGCCGGCACCGATGCGAGTGAAGATGCGATCGACGACGCCGAGCCGCATCGCGCGGGCGGGAACAAACGACCCGAGTTGGGCCATGATGACCAGCAAGCCGCTCTGCCGCAGATATGTCGATTTGCCGCCCATGTTCGGCCCCGTAAGTAAAATGAAACGGTGCGATGCCGTCTCGAGGCGCAAGTCGTTGGGAACGAAATTCGTGCGCAACACCGCTTCCATCACCGGATGGCGGCCTTCGTCGATCGCAATCACGCTCTCGTCGAGGAAGTCGGGCCGAATATATCCGCGTTCTGCCGCGCACTGCGCGAGCGCGCACAGGACGTCGATCTCTGCGATTGCATCGGCTGCAGCAAGGAGTGCTTCGGCTTGCGAGCCCACGCGCTCGAGCAACTCTTCGTAGAGCCGTCCCTCCAACCGTTCCTGACGCGACTGCGCGGTCGAAATCGCGAGTTCGAGTTCTTTGAGTTCCGGCGTAATGAATCGTTCGCCCGTCGTCAGCGTCTGTTTGCGAACGTAATCGGGCGGAACGGAGGCTGCTTGCGCTTTGGAGACTTCGATCGCATAGCCGAACGCGCTCGCGTATTTGATCTTGAGCGACTTGATGCCCGTGCGTTCGCGCTCGCGCTCCTCGAGTTCGGAGAGTTTCGAGCGCGCATCGGTACGCAATACGACACATTCCGCAAGCTCGGGATCCGCGTCCGGACGAATCACGCCGCCGTCGGCAAGGCCTGCCGGTGGCTCGTCAACGAGCATGCGTTGAAGATCGCTGAGAAGCTCGTCGAAGGAACCGATGCGTTCCGTGCGCGCCGCTAATTGCGGCGGTACGACCTGCGGCAACGGACGAATGATATCGAGCGTGCGGCGAAGGGACGCGAGATCGCGCGGCAGCGCCCGGCGGAAGCGCGCCTTTTGCGCGATCCGCTCGAGATCGAAGCATCCTTTTAAAATGTCGCGAATCGCTTCGCGGCGTGCGTGCTCGGTAAGCAGCGTAGCCACGGCGTCCTGCCGCGCCGATATGGCCTGCCGATCTACAAGCGGCGCTTGAATCCAGCGTGCAAGCATACGCGAACCCATCGTTGTCGCGCACTCGTCGAGCGTCGCGAGCAACGTTGCTCGTGGATTCTGCCCCTGCGCGCGCGTAAGTTCGAGATGTTTGCGCGTCGATGGATCGAGCGAGAGAAACTCCGTTCGCCGGTAAAAGTCCGGCGCGTGCAGCCCTTCACTACCGTTGGTAATGCCGGTGCGTTTCACGAAAGCCGCGAGCGCGTCGAGCGCGCGATGAATTGCTACCGACTCATCGAGTGAGAAACCATCGATGCCCGCGCGTGGCCGAGCCTCGACCAAACCCAATGAAGGCGCGGCAAGGCGGGCACCCAGCGATTCAATGGCAGTTGCTAGCGTCGCACGAACGTCGGCGGGAAGATCGCCCACGATTTCGGAGGGTCCCACGCGCGCCAATTCCGCAAGCATCTCGTCATACGAGGCTTCGCCGGACAACGCCGTTGCGGCGCAATAACCGGTGGATACGTCTGCATAGGCAAGGGCAAACGAATCATTGAGCAGCGTCAATGCCGCAAGGTAGTTGTTCTGCTTTCCGTCGAGCAGCTGATCTTCGATGAGCGTGCCGGGTGTGACGATGCGAACGACGTCCCGTCGCACCAGTTTATTAGGCACCGGAGCTTCGAGTTGCTCGGCAAGCGCGATGATGAAACGCTGCTGCACGAGCTTGTGCAGGTATCCCGAGAGCGCGTGATGCGGAACGCCCGCCATTGCGACGCGGCGTCCGCCGCCGGCTTCTTTGCTGGTGAGCGCGATCTGCAATGCGCGAGCGACCGTTTCCGCATCGTCGCCGTACGCTTCGTAAAAATCTCCGACGCGGCTCAGCAGAATCGCTTCGGGATGTTTCGATTTCATCCCAAAGTACTGCTCCAGCATCGGCGAGTACTTGACCGCTTCGCTCATTGTGAACAGGCCCTAGTTAGGTACCACTCGCCGCGGCCCCTAGCCATCGTCAGAGACTGGGTGTGGATAAGTTATGCGTTAAAGTAAACTCACTACCGGCTGCGCGACGGCAACGCCGTCATCTGCAAAGCGCCTCGAGCGACGGACGATCGTGCCCATGCATCCCCACACATGCGCCGTTGCGACGTCGACGTCGAGCCACGGCTCCCTGGCATATAACGCTTCATCGTAGTCATGCGGCATCGGCGCGATCACCGTCACGTTATCCAGGGTCTTTGCAGCAAGCTTCGTCGCATCTTTTTTCGAGGGGCCCACGATCAGTGCGCGAACCGTCGTGCCGATCTTCCGGTCGTGATACGCGCGCGTCGATGTGTTTTGCGCATCCAGCAGCCGTTTGAAGCGCTCGGCGGATACCTCGCCGGGCACTTGCTCCCAACGCGCAGCCGGCGTTCCCCGGCGAATCGAATAGATGAACATGAACGCGTTGCTGAACACGTTCGTCTTTACATAGTCGAGCGTCGCGCCGAAATCCGCATCCGTCTCACCGGGAAAGCCGACGATCACATCGGTCGTAATCGCCCACTCGGGAAGATACCGATGGATCAGATCCACTTTTTCGCGAAACTGCGCCATGGTGTACTTGCGGTTCATCCGGCGCAACATCGCATCGCTTCCCGACTGCAACGGTAGATGCACGCGCGGATTCACCTGCGGAACTTGCGCCAAATCGGCGATGACCTTTTCCGTAAAGTCCTTGGGATGCGGCGAAATGAACGTCAGCCGTTCCAATCCCGGTAACGATCCAACAGCTTTGCACAGATCGCCGAAGTCGTCACCCGTCGCGGGATCTTTCCACGCATTGACCGTCTGCCCGACGAGCATCACTTCACGCGCACCCGACGCAATGAGCTTCTCGACTTCCGCGACGATCTCACGCATCGGACGATGGTCGAAACGTCCGCGCACGTGCGGTACGATGCAAAACGTACAATAATAGGAACAGCCACGCTGCACGGTGACGAACCCGCGCAGATGGGAGAACGCATCCGTTACCGCATCCGCCGATCCACCGAGCGGCATGAGCAGCGCGCGTTCGTCGGTGAAATCAATGTCATCGAACGACTGGTGCCACGACTCAAGCGCATCGCCGAGCTGCACCAATTCTTTCGTTCCGAACACGGCATCGACGTGCGGCGCAAGCGTCTGCATCCGGTCGCGATCCTGTTCGGCTAAGCATCCCATCACCACGAGACGCACGCCCGGATCGGCCTCTTTGAGAACCTTGAAGTGGTTCATACGGCCGTAGGCACGGCGTTCGGCATTATCGCGCACGGTACACGTATTGAGCACCAAAACGTTTGCTTCTTCCGGCTTCGATGCAATGTCATAACCTGCCGATGCGGCGCGGTCGGCGATGTATTGCGAGTCGGCTTCGTTCATCTGGCAGCCGAACGTCTCGATGTAGATTCTGGCCATGGATTCAGGGTTCGAGAGCGAGTGAACTCTCGTAAGTCTTTCCGTCTTGGTCGAATTCGAAGTGGACTTTGAAGTCTTCCCAGCGCACATCGCGGACAGTGAAGACGTCGTCGAGACGCTCGCTATCCAGGACGATGCCTTTTGCGTTGATGACACTCACTTCGCCGGGCGCACGACCATGCCCGTCCAAGCGGAACGGCAGCGGCGCAAAGCGGTCGATTACCAGCGCACGCCGACATTTTCGGCAGCTTGGCCGCTTTACCCGGTTTGTGGGGGTCGGCAGGTGCCGATGCGAATGAAGGGCCGGTGCAAATCATCGAGCCCGCCGACGGCAGCATGCTTCGCCCGGCGACCGTGGCCATCGTAGGGCGTCCAAATGTTGGCAAGAGCGCCCTTTTCAACCGTTTGATCGGCCAACGTTTGGCGATTGTCGAGGATACGCCCGGCGTTACTCGCGACCGGCTCTATGCCATTTGCGAATGGCGGGGGCGGACGTTCAGCGTCGTCGATACGGCGGGCATCGATCCGGACGCCGATATGGCGCATGGCGATGAGTTCGCGGAGGCAACGCGCAGGCAAGCAGAAGCGGCGGCGCATGAAGCGGACGCCATCGTCTTCGTCGTCGATGCGCAGACCGGACTGCACCCGCTCGATGACGATGTCGCGAACATCTTGCGCTCGCTACGACGGCGCGTCGTACTCGTTGCAAACAAAACGGAATCGCCGAGCGCACTCGCGTCGGTGCACGCCGAGTTCTCGCGCCTTGGTTTCGGTGAACCGGTGTCCGTGTCCGCAATTCACGGCGAAGGCACCGGCGATTTACTGGATCGCATCGTCGACATGCTTCCGCCGCAAGCGCCGAACGCGGTGCCCGAAGGTGAACTCGCGCTCGCGATCATCGGACGCCCGAACGTCGGAAAGAGTTCGCTGCTCAATTCGCTCATCGGCGAAGAGCGCGCGATTGTCTCCGACGTGCCGGGCACGACGCGCGATGCGATCGACACGATCCTCGCGTGGCACGACCGCAAGATCCGCTTGATCGACACCGCCGGTGTTCGGAAGAAACCCGAAGCGCATGGCGCAATCGAATATTACGCGGCGTTGCGGTCGCTCAAGGCCATATCGCGGTGCGATATCGCGATTCTCGTCTTCGATTCGATGGTCGGCGTCACCGCGCAAGATCGCCGTCTCGCGGGTCTCGCTATCGAAGAACGCAAAGGCTTGATTATTGTGGGCAATAAGTGGGATCTCGCGCGCGAGCAGCAAGGTGAATTCAGCCAAGGCGAACTCGCAAACGTCATCCACGATTTAATTCCGTTCGCGCGATTCGCGCCGATCACGTTTCTCTCCGCCAAAACCAAACGCCGTTTGGGAAGCCTGATGCCGGTTGTGAACAAGGTCGCCGAGAATCTCGACCGCCGCGTGCCGACCGGGCAACTCAATGCGGTGATCCGTGACGCCGTACTCGCGCATCCCGCGCCGGCAAGCGGCGGCAAATTGTTCAAGGTGTACTACGCGACACAGCCGGCGGTGCATCCGCCCATCTTCGTCTTTTCCTGCAACGATCCGGAGCTCGTGCAGCCGTCGTACAAACGCTTCTTGGAGAACACGATTCGCCAGCAGTGGGATTTTGAAGGCGTTCCGCTCACGCTCGAATTCCGTCCGCGACGCGAGAACGAGGGCGATGAACCGTGAGCGACGTGCCGATATTGCAAGGCGTGAACTTTAACTTGGTCCTTATCGCCGGCGCGTTGATACTTGCAATCGTCTCGTTCTTAATCGGATCGATTCCGTTCGGCTATTTGATCGGGCGCTTCTTCTATCGCACCGATCTGCGGAAATCGGGCTCGGGCAACATCGGCGCGATGAACGCGCTTCGCACGCTCGGTAAGGGCGGCGCCGTTGCGGTGCTCCTGCTCGATGCTGCCAAAGGTGCGATTCCGGTGCTCGCGACCGCCTACGTCTTGAATCCGGTGGATCAGGATCTTGCGAGAATCGCCGAAAGCATCGCAGCCACATGCGCGGTCTTAGGCCACTGTTTCTCGCCGTGGCTGGGGTGGAAGGGCGGCAAGGGCGTTGCAACGTCGTTCGGTGCGATTTTCGCAATGAGTTGGCCCGCGGGACTCATCGTCGTCCTCGGCTGGGTCGTGGGCGCGCTGCTCGTGACGCAGTATTCGTCGGTCGGATCGATGTTGGCCAACAGCGTGGCCCCGTTTGCGCTCTTCTATTTTACGCGGTGCTGGGCCGAGGCCGCATACGGCGTCTTCGTGGCACTCTTCGTCATGTGGACGCACCGGGAGAATATCGCTCGCTTGCGTAAGGGGAGGGAGAACCGGATCTCGCTGTTCACGCGCCGCACGTAGGATGTATGCATGGGCGACTTTAGCATTGCGAACAATCTCGATGCCAATGCCGCGGAGTTACAGCTCGAGCGGAATCAGCGCAAGCTAAGCGACATCACGCGGCGCCTTTCATCGGGACTTCGCATCCAAAGCGCTGCCGACGACCCTTCGGGCCTCGCGATTTCGGAAAATCTACTCGATCGCGTCGCAGCACTCACGACGTCGTCGCAAAATGTCGCGACGGCACGCAACGCTGCCGCCGTCGCGGATGGTGCGCTCGCAACGGTTACGAGCGTTCTGCTGCGGATACGATCGCTTGCGGTTGAAGCATCGTCGTCCATTGAAGACGACGGCGACCGAGCCAATGTCCAAGCGGAGATCGACTCACTCGTACACGAGATCGATCGCATCTCGCAAAACACTAACTTCAACGGTCAGGCGCTGCTCGATGGAAGTCACTCCGGCTTTCAACCTGCGCAAGCCGCGCAACTCAATGTAACGGCGAATACCGTGCTGGCATCGGCCACCGGAACGGCCGGTTCGAACCTGCTCGTGCAGAACGCGACGTTTATACAGGGCGCCGCGCAGCCGGCAATGTGGTTCAGCATTCGACAGAACGTCGTTGCATCGCCGAATCCGCAAACGGTCAGCGCAAGCGACACCCAGTACATCGAAGCCGGAAGCGCGTTTCTGATCAACGGGCAATTGATGCACGTGCAATCGGTCGATCCCGCGGCCGGAACGATCACAGCGATTTTCACCAGCAACGTTGCTTCCGGGGAGATTGCGAGTCCGCTCGTCAATGCGAATATGACGGCAGCCGTTTCCGCCGGAACGCAGCTGGTTACGGTCGCCGGCGGCGCACAGCCATTCTACGCCGGAGAAACACTGCAAGTGGGCTACACTTCATTTGCAACCAACGACGTGATCGTCGTGCAAAAGGTGATCAGTCCGACGAGCTTCATCGCGTACTTCAACAAGCCGCAACCCTCCGGAACCAATCTCTTCAGCTTGAACGGCACGTATTTGCCCGCCAATTACGGCCCCGGCAGCTTCACGTACAATTACGGCGGTGCTGCGACGGACTCACCACCGATCGGTTCCACCGCGTACGTCATAGAAACGAGTTCACCGGCCTTTCCACCGCCGGCGGGCGCGACGACGCGCGTCGTTGCGACGGGAACGGTGACGGGCGGCAGCATCTCGAGCGAAACGGTCACGTTCGATCAAAAGGTTCCGAACTATTTCGGCGGCTGGTTTCAACTCGTTACGAACCTGGGCTTGGGCACCGTGCCGCTTGTCTCGACCGATGACGGCACGATCAAATTGAACGTCGTCAACACGGGCGTATCGATTGCCGTGCAAGAAACGTTCTACGACACGAAGACGCAGACGGCGGTGACGTCGCCGTTTCTGCTCGCGCCAAGTGAACAAGCAGTACTCTTTGACGGCGTCGTTACGACGCTCGGTACGTTTACCACAGCGGATGTCGGATCGACGGCGTACATCAAAGTGCAACAAGCAACGGCAGCGGTTACCGCGACCACGACGCCTGCGCTCAGTATCCACTCGGGCGGCGATGAAGGAGACAACGTGCAGATCGGAATCCCCTCGGTTTCCGCGCAGAGCCTGCGCGTGTCGACGCTCTCGGTTATGCCGCGCTCCGGAAGCGGCGATCCGACACTCGCCGCCGAGGATACGATCGGGCAAGTTGATTACGCGCTCGCGCGTGTACTGGGAATCCGCGCGACGCTGGGTGCGCAAATCGTCGCGCTCAGCGACGACGGATCGAACGACGAGATCGGCGCGGTGCAGACCCAGGCGTCCGAGTCGTCGGTTCGCGATGCGAACGTTCCCGCGGATTCGGCCGCGCTTGCCCTCGATCAAGTCGACGTGCAGATCGGACTGACGGTTCTGTCGCAGGCGGATAACCTGCCCGAGCAGGTCCTCAAGCTGTTCCGGTAGCATTCTGGCGGGTCATGATTTCGTCGAACGATCTCCGCAATGGCGTCACAATCGTCGTTGACAACAACCTTTGGACCGTCATTGAGTTTCTGCACGTCAAACCAGGCAAGGGCGCGGCCTTCGTGCGTACCCGCCTCAAAAACGTCAAAACCGGTACCACCCTCGAACGCACGTTCCGAGCCGGTGAAAAGCTGGAGCGCGCAACGGTGGATAACCGCCAGATGCAGATGCTCTACAACGACACCGAAGGCTTCCATTTCATGGATCAGGAGTCGTTCGAGAACTTCACTATCCAGCGTGACCTCATCGGGGATCCCGCGGACTTCCTTAAAGACGGCATGGTGGTGGACGTGCAGCTGCACGAAGGGCTCCCGATCGGCGTCGATCTACCGCCGCACGTCGAGCTTCGCGTAACGGAAACCGACCCGGGTTTCAAAGGCGATACCGCCACGAATACGGGCAAACCGGCGAAGCTCGAAACCGGCGCCACGGTCAACGTACCGCTTTTCGTCAATCCGGACGATGTTATTCGTATAGACACGCGCGACCGGCGCTATATCGGTCGCGTCAATGCATGATTTGATGTAAGCGTAAGGAGGCTCAGTGAGCACGAAGCTGCGGTCCCTCGTCATCGCATTAGCGCTAGGGGTCGTCGCAGCGACGATCGGCGCCGTGCTCCTGATCCTCCCGAACGATTCCATCCCGCTCGTCCACCGCGTCACCGATCTCCAGACCCACTTCGCTGCGGTCGAAGACGCACAGAAGCTGGGGCTGGGCACGCCGTATTACGACAACGCCGACAATAAAACCGATAAGATCGTCGTCATTCCGATCGACGAATTGTCGTTCGGCAGCAAGATTCCCGAACTCCATCAATATCCGTATCCGCGCCGCGTGTACGGCACGCTGCTCAAGAAGCTCAAAGCCGCCGGCGCGAAGGTTGCGGTCTTCGATATCGATTTTATCGAGCCGCAAGATCCCGCGGACGACGAGATATTCCTCGACGGAATCAAAGCGATGCCGACGATTCTTGCGTTCACGATGGACACCACGTCGAACGGCAACATCGGCATCGAGCTGCCGTATGAGAAGTTCCGTCCGTATATCAAGGGCATTGGAAGCTCGACGGTCGACGAACCCGGCAACGTGATGATCGGCCAGCCGATGCAGATTACGACCGGGGCGACGGGAACGAACGCGAACCAAACGTTTTACGCGCTCGCCGCTGCGGGCGTCGAGTATTACCTCGGAAGGAAGATCGATCTCGCAAGTCTACCGAAAGACGACGACGGCCGGTTTCTTCTCTTGGCCCCGACGCGAAGCGTTCTGCAGAAAACGACAGATCATGGCGGCGTTATCGAACAGCATACGCCCACGTTCACATCGCAGTTTCTGTCATTTTCGGACGCGTATGCCGAGCCGGTAAGCGATTTGCGCGACGTGGTCAAGGGCGCCATCGTCTATGTCGGCAACACGGCGCAAGCGCAAGGCGACTTAGTGCAAACGGCGCGCACGCCGAATTATCCGGGACTCTTTGCCAACGCGCGCCTAGCTGAACAGTTGATGAACGGATGGTACATCCGCCCGGCGCCGACGTGGTTCAACATCCTGTTGATCTTCGCGCTGCCGCTACTTATCGCGCTTTCGTTTAATTTCCTCAAAACGACGCTCGCAATTGCGATCTCGCTGGTTGGTACGGTTGCGTACGCGTACGGCATTCTTGCGCTGTTCGTGAAGACGCTCGTATGGATCGACTTGATTCACGTCGCCCTTGCGATGATTCTCGCGACGCTGTTCGTCGGTCTGTATCGCATTATCGTCGAAGCCGCGCAGCGGCGAATGGTGACGAACCTGTTCGGTATGCACGTCAGTCCCGCGATCGTCAACGACATTCTTTCGACGGACGATCCGAAAGGTGCCCTCGCACTCACAGGCAAGAAAGTTAAAGCTACGATCTTCTACAGTGACATCCGCGGATTTACCGCGATGTCGGAAACGATGACGCCGGAAGCGATCTACGCGCAGCTCAACGAGTACTTTGAAGAGATGTGCGCGATCATCTTCCAATACGGCGGATACGTCGACAAGTTCATCGGTGACTGCGTCATGGCCGTCTTCTCGGCGCCGTACCAAACACCGGACGATGCAAAGAACGCGGTACTCGCGGCCATTGCGCAGCAGAAAAAGATCAAAGAGCTGGCGGAAAAGTGGAAGGCCGAAGGTAAACGCGAGTTCACGGTCGGCATGGGTATCAATACGGGCGACGTGGTCATGGGTAATTTAGGCGCAAGTTCGCGTATGAACTACACGGTTATCGGTGACAATGTGAACCTGGCGGCACGGCTGTACAACGTCGCCAAGGCAGGCGAGATCATCATCAGCGACTACACATATCAAGAAGTCAAGGATTTGGTCGTCGCGGAAGAGCGTGAACCCGTGACCGTCAAGGGCAAGAAAGATCCGATCTCGATCTACAACATTGTTGACGTCAAAGAGACGGAAACAGTTCCGACCATTGGGGCACCTGCCACAGCAACGCAACACGCATAATCGGGGAGCATGCGCGTAGCCCTCGAGCTCTTTGCCGCCGCGTTCTTCGCCAGCCTCTTCGGATCGATGGTAGGCCTCGGCGGCGGATTCATTCTCGTCCCGATTCTGCGTTTGGTCTTCGGGCTTGGCCCGTCCGAAGCAGCGGGCACATCGCTCGTGCTCGTCACGGCGAACAGTGCCTCGGGCGCATTCACCTATTTTCTCCAGAAGCGCGTCGACGTGAAAGTTGGTTTGATGTTCGGGGCGGGCGGTTTGCCGGGTGCCATCATCGGCGCGATCATGACCAAGCACATCGCGCCGCGCGACTTCGATTGGGCATTCGGCGTCTTTCTGGTACTCGTGGCCGGTGACATGATCATCAACGCAGCAAAGCGCGTCGGGTCGCGAGTCGAGACGGACGTCGGCGTGCGCAAAGCGATGTCATTCCGCGCAGCGCTCGGCATCGGGTTCGTCGTCGGTCTCGTCTCGAGTCTTTTCGGCATCGGCGGCGGCGTCGTCGTTGTGCCGTCGCTGCTCTACTTTTCGAGCCTTCCCGCGCACGCAATCAGCGCAACCTCACATTTTGCCATCGTGCTCACGTCGCCCGTGGGACTCATCGTGCACGGCTTACAAGGCGACATTCGCGGTGCCGACGTAATTCCGCTGGTCGCCGGCGGATTGTGCGGCGGGCCGCTCGGCGCGCGACTATCGCTGCGGTTGAAATCACCGCAGTTGCTCGTGATCGTCGGCATCGCGCTCGTTTGCGTCGCGCTCTCGCTCGCGCTACGCCACTTGATTCACTAGGTATATGTGAACTTCCCGACCTCGGTTGAATTCGTTGCCGTCGGCGGCTGGAAAATCACCGTGATCGGGACATCACCCGTAATGTCCACTGTCGGCGTGTCCACTTCCAACGATCCATCGGAAGATATCTTGAAGTTTCGGCCCGGTTTGTCTCCGAAGTTTACACCGGTCGCACCTGTCAAACCCGTTCCTCGTATCGTTACCGTAACTCCGCCTTCACGCGAGCCTCTCGTGGGATCAATCGTGTAATAGTAAAAGGTTCCGACCCGTAGGTTCCGTACCGCTGCAGTCGGAAAGATGACCGTGACGTCTGCGTCGCTCGGAGCGGTCAACTCTCGCTCAGGCGTAGTCGCGCGTATCAGTCCGTCATTCACCAGTTCAAAGTTCAGTCCCGGCGTTGCTCCAAAGTTAACGGCAGTGGCGCCCGTAAAACCATTCCCGCTTAAGGCAACGCGCGTATTCCCGGCGTGCGGGCCGTATGACGGTTCAATTTTGTACCCCGTGCGCGCCGTAGTATCGGACCCTTGCAGCGCTTGCAATGCCGTAAGCGCTTGGGATCTGCCTGCGCCGGCCGCCTGTATACCAAAGAACGCCGCAATCAACGTCCCAATGATTCCGGATACAGAGGAAACCACGGCAAGAATATCAGCCGTAGTTACTTGCGTCGGTTTGAATGCATTGACCGTTAGGACCACAACGGCGAGTGTCAGAATCAAACTTCCGATGATCAGCCAAAATCCATAATAAATGCGCGACGCCTCGAGATCTTTGTCTCCCGTTGGCTGCGGCGATTTAATCCGCTGATATTGAATGATCGCAAAAACGACGAGTCCGATCAAAAATAAGGCCGCTGCGCCGAACCAAACCCAGAGCGAGAGCGCGGAAATTTGCTGTTCCAGTGCGATGTCGAAGTATGGATACGGCATCGACGTCGGCGTTGCCGTTGCTGTTGCCGTTGCCGTTGGTGCCGGCGTAACAACCAGTAGGATGGGCATACCCGGACCCTCCCTCAACCTCTGCTCTCATTACGAGGGCTTGTGTGCCCGGTGTAAACCTCCGAAATACCCATGGAATACAACGATTGTCATAGGCGCTGACCCGCGTACGCGCTTTAGCGGCAACGCTCGACGATCGGTCGCACGAGCGCGACGATCGGAGACTCTTCGATACCGGTTGCGGCTTGTTTCATTGCAAGATCTCGTGATGTGTCGGGCGGCGGCGGCGAGGATTGCGGGTCTTGCTGTGCGGTTGCGTTTGTGGCGGGCGTAGCAGAATTCTGACGCACGTCGGGTCTGAGCATCGCTGCCATCGGATTCTGGAATCCTTGAAGTTCGGCTAGCGCCTCCGTAGCCGACGTCCCGGAAAGCAAGTTTAGCGACTGCGCTTGTTGGTCCGCGATATTTAGCAGCCGCGATCGCAATGATGACAATTCCAATGCTTCAGCCGGATCTTTCGGCTCAACGTCCGCGAGTCTGCCAAGTAGCCGATGCACCTTGATATTGTTTTGAGCGACACCGTCGACGACAATCGACAGACGCACGTTATCGAGCTCGACCCACGCGTCGCCGCCCGTGCCGTGCATCTCCGCCATGTCCTGTACGAGCTCGCGTCCTCGATCGATCATCTGATCCTGTGCGATCAGCCCCGCAATCGCGGGCGCAACGATCGTGCGCACGGCGTTGCAGAGTATCGACGTCTTCGTCGTTACGATGATCGGCGGCGGCGCAGTGGGCACTGCGCCCGGAATCGCAACCGCAAGCAGCAACGCTAGCATCGTTCAGTCATCGTAACATGATAATCTCGCTCTTGACCTAACGCACGGCGTACGGTATATATGACGGCCTATGGCCGCGCTAGCGGAGCGCGACGGAGTCTTTTCGTCGCCTCGGTTTCGTCAGTATTTTATCGGGCAATCGCTCAGCATGCTGGGCGACGGCCTTCGTACGCTGGCAATTCCGCTGCTCGCGTTCAAGCTGACGCATTCGGCGCTTTCGACCGGTACGGCGTTCATCTGCGAAATCGTGCCGTTCTCGGTCTTTTCGCTCGTTGGCGGGTCGTTAGCCGACCGGCTCGACCGTAAGACGTTGATGATCGCGTGCGATGCGGTGCGCTTTCTCGTGATGGCTCTCTTTGCGATTCTCTGGTCGGCGCACGCACTCACACTGCCCGAAATCTACGCGGGTCTCGTCGTCATCTCGATTTGCGCCGCTGCCTTTCTCGGTGGGCAAGCATCCAGCATACCATACCTTGTTGGAAGAGAACGCGCGGCGGCGGCAATTGCCTCGCTGACGGCGGCTGAAAACACCAGCAATCTGATAACACCCGTAATCGGCGGCGCCATCTTCGCATGGTTTGGCCCGTTGCCGGCGCTTGCGCTCAACGCATTGACGTACTTGGCCTCGCAACTGTCGCTCGCACGAATCGATACGCTGGGGCCCGACGATCCGCACGGGATGCCCAACCCACGGGAAATCGCACGCGACGTACGGCTCGGATTCCGCACGCTCTTTTCCGACCAAGGAATGCGTGCGCAAGCGATCCTTGCGTTCTTCATGAACACCTTCGGATGGGGCGCGTATGCCGTCGTCATTCCGTTCTTGAAGCGCGACTTCGGCGCGTCGGATCAAGAGGTCGGACTCTTTTGGGGACTGGTGGCGATCGGAAGCCTTGCGGGATCGACGTTTGCCATTCGCAATGCGACGCGTTGGCCATTCGGCCGCGCCATTGCGATCGCGTATACGATCGATGCACTCGCGTTTCTGCCGATCGTCTTCGTCCACAACCTTTGGGTTGTGGCGTTCTTCTGGGCGCTCACGAGCGGCTGCGTCATGTTCGAATTCTCGCAGATCGTCGGTTTCCGCATGCGCGTCACGCCCGAAGCGCTCGTTGGCCGCATGATGGGCGCGGTGCGCGTCTTCGTGCTTGGCGGCATGGCGCCGGGAGTGCTTGCGCTCGGGTGGATCGCCGATCATCGCGATCCGCGTACGGCGATGGCAATCGCGGCGTTCGCCTACCTCTTCTTCGCGCTGTTCGTGTGGATCACGCCCGCGCTGCGCGACGAGACGCGTTGAACCGTGGCCCCATGCACTCGACGGTTAGTGGCCCTGTTGCTCCTTCCGGCATAACGGTATAGTCCGTTGTGCATCCTATGCGCACGCTCGTATGCTGGTTATACGTTTGCCTCGTGGCATCTGCCGCGGTTGCACGCGCCGACATCTCGCCGTCACCGACATCGTCTCCGACTGGCCGTCAAGACGTCGCAGATGCATGGTGGACCGGGCCGCTCCTTGCACCTAGCGCGGGAACGTTACCCCGCGGTCACGTGCTCGTTGAACCGTACCTATTCGACGTCATTCAATACGGCGCGTACGACCGGCACGGTTCGCTCACGCCCGTTACGCACGCGAACAATTTCGGTTCCCTAACGTACGTGATTTATGGGGTAACGGACCGCTTCAACGTCGGCGCAATTCCGGTATTCGGGTACACCACCGTCACCGGTGGATTGCCGAGCTCGAGCGTCCGTCTGGGCGATTGGGCGTTACTTGCGCAATACCGGCTCACTCCATATCGCGCAGGAAGCAGCACGCCGACGATCTCCATTAATCTACAGGAGACGTTTCCGACGGGCAAATACGACAACCTCGGCGCGCGTTCGAGCGACGGTCAAGGCAGCGGCGCATACAGTACGAGAGTCGCACTCTACATGCAATCATATCTTTGGATGCGAAACGGACGAATTTTGCGCGCGCGCTTGAATTTGTCCGATAGCTTCTCCAGCACCGTCCCCGTGAGCGGCGTCAGCGTGTACGGAACGCAGACGGGATTTTCAGGTCACGCATATCCGGGCAACACGTTCGTCGCAAACGCGGCGACGGAGTACAGCATAACTCGCTCGTGGGTCTTTGCGAACGACTTCGTGTACACGTATAACGCCAACACGCGGCTTGCGTCGAACACCGGTACGACCGTAAATCTCGGCGACAGTCATTCATGCGCAATAGCGCCCGCCATTGAGTACAATTGGTCGCCAAATGTCGGCATGATCGCGGGCGTGCGGTTTTTTCCGTCCGGAATCAACTCGTCTGCATCGGTGACGCCTGCCATCGCCATCAACTACGTGCACTAACGGCCCGCTTTAGGAGTCGCCCTTGGACTTCCGGGCTATTTTTTTAACGCTGTCCCAAGATGAGCGGTTATATTATAGCACCGTGTTGGGAATCCGAATTTATGCTCTCGCATTGGGCGCATTTGCAATCGGAACGACGGAGTTCGTTCCGATGGGCTTGCTGCCGCAAATTGCGCGCGACTTACATGTGTCGATTCCGGCCGCCGGACTTCTCGTCACGGGCTATGCGATTGCCGTTGCAGTTGGTGCGCCTGTCTTGACGATTGCGTTAAATAAGGTCGAGCGAAAGACGGCATTGCTCTCACTCCTCATTCTGTTTATCGCGGGCAACGCACTTGCGGCTGTTGCGAATACGTACGGGGTATTGATGTTGGCACGGATCATCGCAGCGCTCAACCACGGCTCGTTCTTTGGCATCGCGGCGATCGTTGCATCGTCCCTCGCCCCGAAGGAACGAGCAGCATCCGCCGTCGCGACGGTATTCTTCGGACTCACCGCCGCGATGGTGTTCGGCGTGCCGTTCGGCGCTTTCGTCGGCCAACGCTTCGGATGGCATACGCCATTCGGGATCATCGCGCTGATCGGTGTCGCCGCATTCATCGCCCTTTGGCGATTCATTCCACGCACGACCATCCCGGCAAAGCCGCTCGGCAGCGAGTTGAAAGCGCTGGCGAGCGCGCCCGTACTGGCTGCTCTCGCAACAACGCTCCTTGGATTTGCCGGCGTTTTCTGCGTGTTCACGTACATCTCGCCGTTGCTCGAAGACGTTACGCGCCTCTCACCAGACGCTGTCGCGGCAACGCTCGTGCTGTTTGGTTTTGCCGCGTGCGCGGGAAATATCGTTTATGGCCGCATCGCGGACCGTTCACTTGCGATAGCGTTACTCACATCGGTCGGTGGCCTTGCATTCATCCTGGCCATTTCGTCGCTGATGTGGCGAAGCGAGCTACTCGCGGAGATCGCAACGTTCGGCATCGGATTCTTCGCATTCGCCGCTGCAACGCCGCTTCAGCTGCTCGCGATGAAGGCTGCGCGTAATGCGCCAAATCTGGTCTCGTCAGTGAATCAAAGTGCCTTCAACATCGGCAACGGGACCGGTGCAGCGATTGGTGCGGGGATGATTGCGTCCGGCGCTCCCCTTACATCGCTTGGTCTAGCGGCCGCCGCGGTCACGGTCGCCGGAGCCGTACTTGCTCTCCTGACGCTGCGGCTTCTTGCCAAAGCCGAGTCGCAGGAACTCCTTCGAGCTGCGTGATCGCCGCTAATGGCAATCAAGTACGTGCACGAACGGCCGGCTTTAGGCGTTTGCCGCGCCGTTTCCGGAGGTAGGCGCCGTCTTTGACGACGACTTCGCCTTGCTGCATCACCCAATGGATGCCCGCCGGATAGCGAACCGGATCGCTATAATTGAGATCGTCGCTGATACGTTGCGCGTCGAACGCAACCAGATCGGCAACACAACCGGAAGCAATTCTTCCGCGATCCGGAATATTGAAAATTTCGGCAGATAACCCAATCATCTTGTAAATCGCCTCTTCGAGCGTGAGCAGCGGCCGTTTTCGCACGTACTCTGCAATAACACGTGGAAACGTTCCGAATGTTCGGGGATTTCGTTTTCCGCGCCCTTACGCTGCCTCGTGCAGCGTAAGCCGAGGTCCACTCGACGATAGCGCAGTTCGTGGGTCGTCGCTGTCCGGCCATCCGGCGCAGCTCACCACGGGCTGAAACTCAGCTCGTTTAAGGATTACTTGCGCGGCATTCGTATCGGCATGGGCCGCATGATGACAGCGACCGCATCTAAAGTGAATGCCCTCACGATTGCTTGCAGCAACATACTCGCAACGGGCACACTCCTGCGAGCTGTACTTCGGATCGACAAAGCGCACCAACCTAGCAGCATTTTCAGCTTTCTCGGCAATGAGCTTCCCGATCATCCCAAAGGCCGCGTCGAGCATCGCTCGATTCATCCCAGCTTTAGCGGCCACATGGCGGCCCGGTTCTTCCACCGTTCCTTTCGCGCTGCGCGTCATGTTGCGCAGCTGCAGTTTCTCTAGTGCAATTGCGTCATACTTGTTCACGATCGCGCGGGAAACTTTGTGCGCGTGGTCGCGCCGACGACACGCCACGCGCTCGTGCAAGCGGGCAAGTTGAGCCACAGCCTTGCGTCGATTACTGCCCCCGCGTTTGCGTCGGGCTACGCGCCGCTGCGCTCGCTCGATGTGTCGCTGTGACCGCTTGAGGTGCTCCGGGTTGGGTTCGTGAACGCCGTTGCTGAACGCGAGTAAAACCGTTACCCCGCGATCGATCCCGACGCCGGCCCCGGTCGAAGGCAATGGTTCGACTGCGCGTTCACACTCGAACCGTGCATACCAGCGTCCATTCTTGCGTACGATCCACGCGCGTCCAAACGTCAATGGCACCGCACGTCCTTTGCGCAGTTTCACCCACCCTACGTTCGGGACACGCACCTTGCATTGACGGCCGTCAAACTTCAGCGCGCGGCTTCCATGCGGAAATTCGAGTTGGCGCCAGCGCCGTTCCGACTTGAAGCGCGGATACCCCGGCGTCTCCCCGCCTTGAACGCGACGAAAGAATGTTTGCATCGCTAGATCGAGGCGGTGCAGCGTCGCGTCCAAATTTTCGCGATACACACTCTGCAGGCTGATGGATTCACCGCGCAGTCGTGTTAGTTCGGCATACTGTTGCTTTGCGGAGATACGGACGCCACGTCGGCGGTAGGCATCGCGCCGCTCCTGCAGCGCGGCGTTGAAGAGGTGGCGTGTGACATGAAGCTCGTGCACCAGCGCCGCTTCCTGTTCCCGCGTCGGATAGAGACGCACCGTCTCGATTCGCTTCATGCCGCAAGTTTATCGTCTCGGACTGCCACCTGTGTGGCATAATGGAGCGCGGAATTCGTTACTTATATCGTTGTTCGTGCTCATCGTGCGGCGCTCACGCTTGGCAACGGCACCCTGCGCTTGGAAATATCGTCGAACGCCGCAACGGGGTCGTTCGCATCCTACTCATTGCCACGGTACGTTGTCGCCGTGCGAATGCACATCGATGAAGCCCGGCACGATTGTAAGTCCCGTCGCGTCGAACACGTGCCATCCCGCATGATGGTCCTTTGCGGGTCGAACGCCAGCAATCACGCCGCCCGTGACGAACACATCGCACTGCTGAGCCGGAGTTCCGGCCCCATCCACCACGTCACCGCCCGCAATCACGTATTTCATTGCAATGTACCGCTCCAAACCGCCGGCCGGCGATCGCGCCATGGTCGCGAGCGCTCGAGTTGTGCTGCAAGTGCAAACAGCGTTGCTTCTTCGTTCCAACGCCCGGCAAATTGTACGCCGACCGGAAGGCCCGCTTGCGTCCAATACAGCGGAACGTTCATTGCAGGTTGTCCGGTGAGATTGAAGACCGGCGTGTACGGAATCCAATCGAACATGCGCGCGGAGATATCCTTTGCGGCTTTACGGATTAGTGCCGCAGAATGAACCCGAGTCAACACCGCTATTTGCAGTTCTTCGCTGCGCTTCAACGCTAGTTCGCCGATACGAACGGGCGGAGCGGCAAGTGTGGGCGTCAACATCGCGTCGTAGCGCTGCATGAACTCGGCAAACGACTGTGTGAGGACGCGCGCGTGGTGTGCGGCACTCGTCAGTTCGTCCATCGGCAACGTCTTCGTTATTGCGAGCATGGCTTGCGTCGCGGGCTCGAGATGGTCGCGTGAGAGGCGCTTTGCGGGCGTCGGATTTCCCGCTCCGAGATGCCAGCCGATTTGACTTGCGAAGAGCAACAGTAACGCATACGACATCGAAGGGTAGTCGATTCCCGCCGGTTCGTCCTCGACGAGCGTGTGTCCGAGCGATTCGCACAGCTGCACCGCATCGTCGAGAGCCGCGCGCGCTTCCGCGCTGATTCCATGCCCGAGCATTGGGCCACGCACGACCGCGATACGCAGCGGACGCGAGTCGCTCGCGGCTGCCCTTGCGCAGTCCGGATCAACGTATGCAATCGCGTCGAGCAAGGTTGCACTATCGCGCACGCTGCGCGAAACCGCAAGATCGACGTTCGCCTCGCCGATGATGCCGCCGGTTGTCGGCGCGCGCCCGCGCGTCGGCTTCATGCCGAAGAGACCGCAACAACTCGCCGGAATACGAATCGAACCGCCCATGTCGTTCGCGTGCGCCATCGGAACGACACCCGCAGCAACCACGGCGGCGCTGCCGCCGCTCGATCCGCCTGGCGTGCGCGACGTATCCCACGGATTGCGGCACGGACCGAACAGGCGCGGCTCCGTATACGGCAGCAGGCCGAATTCGGGAGCGCTCGTTTTCGCAAAGATGTTCAAGCCGCTCGCCTTCATCCGGCGAAAAAGTTCGTGGTCGTCCTCCGGAACGTAATCGTCGAAGTAGCGGCTGCCCATGGTGAGCGGCGCCCCGCTAAGTGCGGGGCCCAAATCTTTCGCGAAGAAGGGCACGCCGGGAAACGGTCCGGCGAAGTCTCGCAACGCGCGTTCGCCGGCGAGCTCGTAGAGCCGGGACGTAACGGCGTTGAGGGCGGGATTGACCCGCTCGGTGCGCGCAATCGCCTCCTCCAGGAGTTCTGCAGGTGCCACCTCGCGCGACGCAACGGCTTCCCCCAACGCAACGGCATCGCTGCGGTCGTACAGCGCCGAAATGCTCACTTGAAACCTCCTTTTGTAAAGATAACGTTATCTCATGGGACTGGGGTCCTACGGGACCCGCAAGTCTGCGCGCCCGCTACCCGATGCTCTAGATATCAGGTCAGAGAGGTACCGCGGAAATGCACGACGCCCCCGACGACATGTGCGTCATTGAAGAATGGATGATCGAATTGCTTGAAGACGATCGTCCCGTTGAACACGCCTTCGGGCTCCAAGTTAGCGACGGATTACATTGGATGTACCGCGCGTCGCTCATTCGCCAGAACTAAAATAAATAAAGAAGCCCGGCGCGAGGCCGAGCTTCTTCTCCAGGGTGCGACGTCGAATTACTTCGGATACGTCATTTCTTTGGGCACCACGTACTTGTCGAACTCATCCGACGTAACGTGACCGAGTGAGAGCGCTGCTTCTTTGAGCGTCGTTCCTTCGTGATGCGCTTTCTTCGCGATCTCCGCAGCCTTGTCGTATCCGATCTTCGGCGAGAGCGCCGTGACCGTCATGAGCGATTCGCTCAGATACTTCTTGATCACCGGTTCGTTCGCTTGGAGTCCCTCGACGGCGTGTTCGCGGAACATCGTGCAGGTGTCGCGCAGCAGGTGGCAGCTGTGCAGGAAGTTCGCGATCATCACCGGGTTGAACACGTTGAGTTCGAAGTTACCCTGTGATGCGCCGAAGCTGATTGCAAGATCGTTGCCGTAGACTTGAGCGACGACCATCGTCATCGCTTCCGACTGCGTCGGATTCACTTTGCCCGGCATGATCGAGCTGCCCGGCTCATTCTCCGGCAGAATCAACTCGCCGATACCCGCACGCGGACCCGATGCGAGCCACCGGATATCATTTGCGATCTTCATGAGTGCCGCACCGAGCGTCTTGAGTGCGCCCGACGCAAACACGAAGTCGTCGTGCGATGCGAGTGCCGCAAACTTGTTCGGATGCGAGCGGAACGGAAGTCCCGTCAATTCCGCAAGCTTGTGCGCCATGCGCTCGGCGAATTCGGGATGTGCGTTGAGGCCCGTGCCAACAGCCGTACCGCCGATCGCGAGATCGTACAAATGATTGTTTGCTTCATTGATCGCAACGATCGCGCGATCGAGTTGCGTGACGTACCCGGAGAACTCTTGTCCGAGCGTGAGCGGCGTCGCATCTTGCAAGTGCGTGCGGCCGACCTTCACGAGGTCTTTCCACTGCTCCGCCTTGTCTTCGAGCGCATCGCGCAGCTTCATCACCGCCGGCAACATCTGCACGACGGCTTCCGCCGCAGCCATGTGCATCGCCGTTGGGAACGTGTCGTTGGACGACTGCGACATGTTGACGTGATCGTTGGGATGGACCGGCTTCTTCGAACCCATCTCGCCGCCGGCGATCTGGATCGCGCGATTCGAAATGACTTCGTTGACGTTCATGTTCGTCTGCGTGCCCGAACCGGTCTGCCAAATGCGCAGCGGAAAGTGCGCGTCGAGTTTTCCGGCGATGACTTCATCGGCCGCTTGAACGATCAGCTTGGTCTTCTCGTCGTCGAGTTTTCCGAGATCGTGATTGACGAGCGCCGCAGCTTTCTTGAGCTGCGCCATCGCTACAATCACTTGCTTCGGCATTACATCGCGCGGCCAAACGCCCTCGCCGATGTCGAAGTGGATGAGCGAACGCGCCGATTGCGCGCCGTAATATTTGTCGGTGGGGACGTCGATCTTGCCCATCGAGTCGGTCTCGACACGCGTTTGGACGTGCCCGTTCGTAGTCGTTTTCGTCGTCGTCATTGCCCCCATATCTTCGCGCTCGCGGGGCGGTTCCAGCCTGGACTTAGGTCGGCGGGAGGGCGTCCTTTTAGAACGGGCGAGCGCGATTGGCGGCTTTGAGTCCGTCGATGGTCGTTCCGACGAGGTCCATGCCGGTGATCTCGTAGATGCTCAAGGGGAAGCGAGGGTTGAAGCGGCGTTTGTCGCAGCGGGGGCAGCTTGCGGGCTTGCCCGGCTTCTTGCGCCGCAGCACTTCGAAGGCGCAGTGTTCGCAGCGCAGCACGTAGCGCTTGCTCGACTCACTAAGGGGTCGCACGTTGCCGAGATCGTGATAGATTGATGTCAGGCCGCACTCGCGCATCTTCTTCTTGAAGCGCGCACCATGCCCGGTGTCACGAAACTTTGCGTAACACCACGCGTGTACCATCTCGTGCAGCAGCGTCTCTTCGAGCGCTTCAGGATACTTTTCGAAGTGTTTCGGTGAAAGTTCGATCAGCAGTGGATGCGCGCTGTACGTGATGCGGCCGGCCGAATTCGAAAACCGCGCGTTGTAGCGGATTCGGCAATCCGGAATTTGGCCGTTGAAGTGCTCGTAATTCAAACGAGCAAAAAGCAGCTGGAGATCGGCTTCGGATGGGATCACGGATGACTTTCTTCAACGTTCGTCCAAACGATTCTTCGTGCCAGAACAGTCCGGCCGCGGTCTTCCGCCGCGGATCTACGTGCCGATCGTTGCCATCCTCGGCGTCGCATTTCTCGCCGTGATGCTCTACCTCGTAGGCATTGGATTCGGCGTGACGGGCTCCGTCTTCGGCAAAGCGGCATCCGCAAACGGAACGCAAGCGCAAGCTCCGTCCTCCGGAACAAACGTGCAAGGCGGTGGTCCGCCCGCGGCCGTGATGTTGCAGGTGCAGACCCTGCGCGCGCGCATCGCGGCGCATCCTAAAGACGACGTCGCGCTCACGCAGCTTGCGGACTTGTATCTTGCCGCAAACAAGTTTGAACAGGCGATTCCCCTGTACAAACGCGCGCTCGCCGCAAATCCGCGGAACGTCGCCGCGCAAACGGGTCTTGCGCAAGCGCAAGAGGATCTTCGCCAATCGCAATGAGGCTCTACATCAGCGCGGACATGGAAGGTACCGCGGGTGTTTGTTCTTGGGCGCAAGTCGATCCGAGCAACATCCACGAATATCCGGTCTACCGCCGCTACATGAGCCGCGAAGTGAACGCGGCGATCGCGGGAGCACGCGAAGCGCAGCCGTGCGATGTGTTGGTGAACGATTCGCACTGGGACATGCGCAACCTGTTGTGGGACGAACTGCCCGCCGACGTCCGCGTAATCTCGGGAGCCCGTAAACCGCTTTCGATGGCGCAAGGCGCGCAGCAGCGCTTCGACGCGGCGTTTTTCACGGGATATCACAGCGCGATCGGGGCAGCGAATTCCGTCCTCGCGCACACGTATTCGAATGAAGTGATCTACAACGTCTACGTAAACGGCCGCGCGTGTACGGAAGCGTTGTTGAATGCGGCGCTGCTCGGCCTGTACGGAACGCCCGTCGTTCTCGTCACGGGAGATCGCGCGCTCGTCGAAACCGCGCTTGCAGATCTCCCGTGGGCGGCAGGCGCAATCGTCAAAGAATCGATCGGCTATTACGCCGCCAACTCGTTGACGCCCGATGCAGCCTGCGACGTCATTCGGAGCGCCGCAAAAGACGCGATCGAGCGGGTTCCGCGAGCGAAACCATTCACATTCGAGCCACCCATCGAGCTCGCGATCGAAACATGCGGTGTAGAACATGCAGACTTCATCGAACTCTTGCCGCGGTTTGAACGCACGGGCGGACGTAGCGTGCGGTTCCTGACCGACGACTATGCGTCCGCATTTAATGCATTTCTCGTCGCCATGCGCCTGGGCGGCGCAGCCAATCTGCCGGCATGAAGTTGTACATTTCGAGTGACATGGAAGGCGTTGCCGGCGTCACCTCGTGGCAGCAGGTCGATGCACGCACCCCGCACCCCGAATATCACATCTATCGCCGCTATTACACGCAGGAAGTTGCAGCCGCCGTCCGCGGGGCAACGCGCAGCGGCGCAAGAGATGTGACGATCAACGATTCACATGGTCCCATGCGCAACTTCGTCTTTGAAGAACTGCCGCGCGACGTGCGCGTGATTTTCGGAAACCGCAAGCCGTACTCGATGGTGCAAGACTGTGACGGCAGCTACGCCGGCGCGTTCTTCATCGGCTATCACGGCGGTATCGGCGATGCGGACGCGGTCCTCGCTCACACGTATACGCCGTCCGTGATTTACGAAGCGCGCCTCAATGGCATCGTGTGCAGCGAAGCGACACTCAATGCGGCCGTGCTCGGTTACCACGGCGTGCCGCTGCTTTACGTCACCGGCGATCGCACGACCGTCGAAGGCGTGCAGGCGCAGATGCCGTGGGTGCACGGAACGATCGTCAAAGAGTCGATCGGCAACTTCAGCGCAGACTCCATCTCGCCGGCCGCGGCGCGAGAGGCGATCGAAGCCGGCGCGGCGACCGCCTTTGAGGCGCGCGCAAATGCGAAGCCGTTTGTGATTGAGCCGCCGATTGCCCTCGATGTGACGGTGGCGAAGCTAGAACAGGCCGACTACGTGGCACTCATTCCCGGCTTCCAGCGCACCGGACCGCGCGCCGTTCGCTTCGTGGACGACGACATGCTCACAATCTTCAAAGCCTTCGTCGCCGTCTTCCGGCTCGGAGCCTTAGCCTAATCTTAAGCAAGCTAGCGGACGAAAGGTAATGAGTGTCGTTTTCAGTCGCTCTAGGGGTGTAACGTGACCGAAATCCGTCAGAAGCCACATTCGCTGGAATGCTCAACGATGGTGAGCGTAAACGGCGCTTCGCCCGTGATGGCGATTATCGAAGACCTCAATCCGAAAGCCTGCCGTCTTCGCTCGATCACTGAATTCAAGATCGGCGACCGGGTGAACTTTGACTTTACGCTCCGTGGCGCAGACAGAGTTGCGCTCTCGGGGCACATTCTCACCGCGGCCGAGAACGGAACCCGCCGCTCGTACACAATCACACTCGATGCGGCTGACGAGGATGCGATCATCGTCGCGCTCGACGCGGCGCAGCGCTTCGCCGCGGCGCGTCCAACGCACGATGTGCAAACCGCAAACGGCCTCACGCGCGCAAGCGCACGCATTCCGATCGACGTACCTCTCGAATATTCATTTGCGGGCCGCCCGCCGCAAACGGCGCGCGCGACGAACGTTTCCACGGGTGGCATTCTGCTCAACTCCACCGATGAGATTCCGGTCGGCGCGAGCCTCGAAGTCCGCTTCCGCCTCCCGGGCGCAAACCACGATATCTCCATTCACGCTCGCGTCGTCGCGCATCAGCACGAATCACCGAATTACAACATGGCATTCTACAACGTCGACCCGCAGGTACGCGAAGAACTGACCGTGTTTGTCGCAGCGCACGTCGCCGACGTGTCATCGTGAGCGAAGTCGAAGGATCGAAACGAACGAAAAGCGCGCCGAAATGTTACGGCGCGCTTTTGAATTGAGGCGATCCTTCGACTCCGGTGCTTCGCACCTGCGCTCAGGATGACACGTTAACTCGCGACGGGAGTCGTCGTAGAACGCAGCGCGATCGCAATCTCCGCGACGTCGTCTTCGGAGATTGAGAGCTTGCGCATCGCATCTTCGTAGGCCTCGATCGTCTCTTCGCTTGTGCTCGATGCCGCACGCTCTTCGCGCAGCCGCTTGATCTCTTCCGTTACGGCTTGCGCGAGCGCGCTGTCGACTTTGATGCCGGCGGCGGCGAGCTTATCGCTGCGCTTGCGCAACGTATCTTCCACGAGCGCAACGCCCGAATGCTTACCGAAGACGAAACTCGTTTGTCCGCCGACGAGTTCGGACGGAACCGCTTCGTAGATCCGGCGGTCGATCAACACGCCGTGCGTGTGAATGCCGGATTCGTGCGCGAAGACCTTCGCTCCGATGATCGGCTCGTGTTGCTGCATCGGAATGCCGCTCAGGCGCTCCATGAAGCGCGCGAGCTCGCGCAGCTTGTTGTACTTGAATCCCGGAATCTCGATGCCGTACAGCACGCGCATCGCTACGACATATTCGTGAAGTTTCACGTTGCCGGCGCGTTCACCGTAACCGTTCGCCGTGACCGAAACGACTTTGAATCCGCACGACGTCGCGGTGATGGCGTTGATCGTACCGAGACCGTAATCATTATGCAGATGCGCGACGACCGGAATCCCCTTGGGCAATCCGCTGATGATCCGGGTGCCGTACCAGCGCATCGCTTCCGGCGTCAAACAGCCGACGGTATCCGGCCACGCCGGACGCGTACCGCCCGCCTCCAGTCCCGCCTTGAAATACTGAACGAAGTAGTCGACGTCGCCGCGGCTGCCGTCTTCGGCACCGAATTCAACGCGTTCGACGCCGCACTCGCGCGCATGCTTGATCGCATCGCATTGCAGCCGGATGTTCGCGTTACGATAGAATTCCAGCGGAAGATCGAGCCATTCCGACTCGTCGCGGCCTTCGAAGCGCAGGAGCGTTTTGCCGATCTTATACTTCAGGTGTAAATCGCTGCCGCTCGTGAAGATGAAGAACGTCACCGCCGACGGCTCGATGCCCACTTCGCGCAACGTCGCGACGGTCACGTCGATGTCTTTGCGGTTGCTGCGGCACATCACGACGATCTCGGTATCACCCAGTTCGCCGCGGCGCTTCGCATCCATCACCAGTTGCAGTGTGCGTCGATCGCCTTCGGACGCCGCCGGGAATCCGACGCTCATGATGTGCACGCCGACATCCGCAAGAGCCTTCGCGATCTCGAGTTTCTGCGGCGGCGTGTAACACACGCCGGGCATCTGCTCGCCGTCACGCAACGTTTCGTCGTAGATCCGCAACTCCGCGGCATCGGGGAACGATACATTGCGCGTAAACTCTTTGGGGTCGCGAATCAGGCGTTCGATCGGCTCGCGCAGTTCCATACGTGAGATCTCCTAAAGCTGGGTCACCGGCTCATCGCGTGGGACGAGACCGGCGTCAACGGCGGCGCTGGAATGAGCATTCCGCGTGTAGATGCGCAATTCCGCGATGTCGCGCGGGAAGATCAGCTCGAGCGCCCAGTCAAAGGCGACGCGTAGTTTGCGATCGAGCGTCGGAAGGCGCAGCAAGTAGTACGCGCGCCAGAGGAACCAAGCGAAAAATCCGGTGAGAACGTGATCGCCCGCAATCTGCGCGACGGCCTTGCGGCCACCGAGCGACGCCATCATGCCGAGTGACGCGAAGCGGAACGGCTCGGTGGGCTTGTCGTGCAGAACGGCAATGAGGTTGTCGGCGAGCGCAGGGCCCTCGCGAATTGCGTGTTGCGCGGTCGGTGGATACGTACCGCCGGACCCGTCGGGAATCGAGGCACAGTCGCCGAGCGCCCACACTTTGGGAAACCCCGGAACGCGAAAGTCCGCATTAACGACAATTGCGCCACGGTTGGTGTGCGGCAGCGGCGTGTGCGCGAGGGTTGGCGACGGCGCAACTCCCGCGCTCCACACGATGGTTCGCGTCTGAATAGACTTCCCGCTCGAAAGCGTGAGGCAGCGATCGTCAGCACCCGCAACGCCATCCCCCGTAATGACTTCCACACCGCGCTTGCGTAACAGGTTCGTCGAGTACTCGCCCATCTTTGCCGGTAATCCCGGCAGAAGCGTGGGTCCGCCCTCGACGAGCACGACACGAACATCTTTGAGCGATACGTGCGGATAGTAGTGGACGACGCTGCGAAAGAGCTCGACGAGTTCGCCGGTCGCTTCGACGCCGGTGAAGCCGCCGCCAACGACGACGATCGTCAACAGACGCGCGCGTTCTTCCGGATCACTGATAGAATCGGCGAGTTCGAGTAACCACACGAATCGGTTACGCAGAATTCCCGCGTCTTCCAGCGTTTTGAGAGCAAAAACGCGTTCAGCTACGCCGGGTAAACCGAATGTCGACGTAGTCGCGCCGAGCGCGATGACGACGTGATCGTAGTAAATGCGCTCCTGACTGCCGGTGAGCGTGTGCGCAACATCGACGAATGACTCCTCCACGTCAACGGTTTGCACGTCGCCGAGAATAAAACGCGTGCGTCGCAGTTGGGAACGAATCGGCGTGACGACATCGCGCACTTCCAGTTCGCCCGACGAGACTTCCGGCAACATCGGCGTAAACAATGAAAAGTTTTCGCGACTGATGAGGACGATCTCGGCTTCCCTCGGATGCAGCCGGGCTTCCAGGCGCCTTGCGACTGCGATTCCGGCGAAACCGCCGCCGAGAATTACGATGCGGGAAGGACGCGTCGAGCCATCCATCTCAAAAAGCCTTTCTGTGACCCAAGAACCCGATCCCATCGAACCGGAGCAGACTACCAAGAAGAACCGCCCGCGCACCGGAATCGGTTCCCTTCTTGCCGGCCTCGCTGTCCTGGCCACGAAGTTCGCCGTCGTTCTGAAGATCCTGGCGCCGAGCTGGACGTTTCTGGTCTCGCTCTTCTTTTACGTCGCATTCTTTGGATGGCGCTTGGGAATCGTAATTCTTTTGGTGCTCGCCGCGCATGAATTGGGTCATTACTTTGCCTATCGCGCGTACGGTTTAGCGGCACGCTTGCCCGTATTCGTACCGTTCTTGGGCGCATATACGCGCGGCGCGCTCGCGCCCGATCTCGAGCAAGATGCATACATCGCGCTCGCCGGACCGCTCACGGGTCTCGCAGTCGCCGCCGCTTGCTACGGCGTTGCCGTCACGACGAACGATCGCTTCTGGTTTGCGTGCGCCGACATCTCGGCATTCTTGAATCTGTTCAATATGATTCCGGTGTTGCCGTTCGACGGAGGACGCGTGATCGGCGCGGTATGGCCGCCGCTGTGGTTCCTCGGCGTCATTGTGTTTATCGCCACCGCCGTGTGGCTTCACGTGCCGGTCGTCCTCGTGGCAATCATCGCGCTGCTCGGCGTGCCCGCGATGTTCGCGTCGTTTCGCGGCAATCCCGACCCGCGTGCGGCAACGATGACGAACGCCGCGCGCGCACGAGTCAGCTTTTGGTACGTCGCGACGTCGCTTGCGCTGATCGTACTCGTTGGCCAAGCGCACACCAGCCTCGGGCCGAGTAGAGCCCTATGAACGAAGGACGTACGCCGGATTTCGCGATGCAGCGCGCGGTCGAAATTCTCGCAAACATTTACGAGCGCAGGCAAAAAACAACGGATGCGCCACCGCCGCCGGCGGACAAACCCATCGTGCTCTTCAGCGAGACGATCTCATTCGACGTCACACGCACGAAGCGCGAGGACGTTGAACGGGCGTTGGGCGTCGCATTTGCGTATCCGGCGCGCGGCTGGCATACGTATTGCGTGCGCGGCTCCGAGGCCTCGCGGCTCTTCGCGAGTCTCTTTTATAGCGGCGGTTCACTTCTAGCCGCCGAATTATACGTACCGAAGGTCGAGCGCGCACCGAGACTGGAACCGCGTGACCTGCAGTTTCGATTCGTCCCCGGTGAAATTGCCGTCGGCAAGCCGGTCACGTCGTTACCCGAACATTTCGGGCGCATCTCGGCGCTTGCAGAGAAGCTCGGCGCGTATCAAGAGATGTTCGAAGCGAGATTTCCAGGCGGCACCGCATACGCAATGGGCAACGGCGGTACTATCGAACGCCTCGCACTCTACGGACTTCGTCAAACGCGAGAATAAGTGAATAGAGGGCAGCGCATCTGCGCGATCATCGCTGCGATCTTCATCGCGATTGCGCTGCTCGGTTTTCATCCGCCGGGAGAGCCCGGCGTGACACTTCGCGACTTTGAAGCATACTATGCAGCCGGCGCCACGTGGCTCGCGCACGGCGATCCGTACTCGCTTTCGATTTGGAACGTCGAAGCACACATACCCGGCGTCGTTGCTTCGCGCCATGAAGTCCTACCGTTCGTCGGCGCGCCGGCAACGCTGCCGTTGTGGTCGCTCTTCGCACGGCTCCCGTATCACGTGGCGACGGTCTTGTGGACCATCCTTTTGTTTTGCGCGCTCGTCACGGTCTTCATCGCGACGGGACGTCTCTTGTATCTTTCCTATGGGCATGCAGTCCTCACGGTCGTTCTCGCGCTCGCGTTCGTTCCGATCACCAGTGACTTCGGACTCGGTCAGGCGGCGCTTGCAGCGTACGGGTTCGCCGTCTTTGCCTTGACGACGCCGCCGTCGCTCGCGACCGTCGCCGTCGCGCTCAGCGTGTTACAGCCGAACGTAGCGTTCGGTCTCGTCGCAATGTTCGAATCGCAACGAGCGACCCTCGCGCTGATCGGCGGCGCGATCGTCATCTATGTCGTCGGCGCGCTAGCGGACGGCACTCAATGGCCGGTGACGTACCTAAGAACGCTCGCGGCACATGCGCAAGCGGAACGATTTGCAGCGATCCAGTACACGCCCACTGCGGTACTCTACGGATTTGGAATACCGCCATCCGTTGCTCAAGTCGTCGGCACTGCGGTCGCCGTCGTCATTTTTGTTGTCGGCGTTTTCGGTGCAATTCGTGCCGATACTCTCGCGCATCGCTTCGCAATTCTCTGTTGCGCGGTACCGTTCGTCGCGGGATTTTTCCACGAGCACGATTTTGTCGTGCTCTTCGTCCCGGTGATATTGGCTCTGTCGCATGCGCGCAATACGACGGTCACGGTCGTTGCAACGTTCCTCGTCGGAATCAATTGGCTCGACTTTGCGCAACAACCGCAAGCGCTGCCGCAAGACGTTATCCTCGCAGCCGCGCTGCTGATCGCCGCAATCGGCTTTCAACCGCAACGCAATTACGTCGTTGCCGGTCTCGTACTAGCGGCCATCACCATCCTTGGCGCATGGATCGGCAACACGCACCCGTTGTCAATTTGGCCGAACGATATGCACGGCGTTGCCCGCGGCGCGACGATCGCGCAGGTGTGGAAAAACGAACAGCTGCAGACCGGGCTCTTGCGTCCCGATGCTGCAGCTGCCGCACTGCGAAGCTTTGCGCTGCTTGGCAGCGCCCTGCTGTTCTATGTCGTCCTAAATATCGACGTCCATGAAGTTATCAAACGGCGTAACGGAGTTGGGGTGGAAGTTCTTTAGGTCCTTGTTATAGGCGTATGCATCGATACGCTGATCTTGAATCATCACGGGCACATCCTTATAGAACTGATCCACAACCGTCTTGATATCGTGGTTACGCGCCGCCTGATCGTAGTGGCCGTACAAGGCCTGCATTGCCGCGCTCGCGACCTGATTGCACCACCGCGGGTTGTTCTGCCCTTTCGGGGGAAACGCATCGCAACCGTAGATCTGCGAATAATCGCCGATCGCCTCATTCTGCCATGCGAACGTTTCAAGGTCCCACTTGGTGCCGTACACGATTCCGCCTTCTTGCAGTGGAGCGAAGAACTGCGCGACCGGATAGTGCTTAACACTGAACGTTACACCGATCTTTTTCCAATCTGAGCGCAGAAGTTCGATGCCGTTATCGGTATCAGGCGCGCCCGTGTATACGGCAAAGGCGAACGACATGCGCTCCCCATTCTTCTGACGGATACCGTCAGGGCCGAGTTTCCAACCGTCATTGTCCAGAAGTTTGTTCGCTTGCGCAGGGTCGTACGGAACGAGCGGTTCGGACACCGAATACGGCGCGTTGACCGGCGTCGGCGAATCGGAGAGCGTCCCTAGGCCATGCATAATTTTCTGCAACCGGTCGTTGCGATTCCACGCCAGGCGAAGCGCCTGCCGAACGACCGGGTCTTTGAGGACCGGATTGGTCAAATTGAAGTCCACGTGATCCCAGAAGTAGCTAGGCACCTTCAACACCGTGTATCCGTCGATCGCGCTTACGCGAGCGAAGTAGTTGCCGCTCACAAGGTCCCACATATCCACTTCGTGGGCCTGAAGCTGCGAGAGCAGTGTGTTGCGATCCGGGACGATCTTAAAGACGATTCGATCGAGCTTCGGCCGCCCACGCCAATAAAGCGGATTCGCGACGAGGACCACTTGCTGTCCGCGATCCCATCGCTGTACCTTGAACGGCCCGATGCCGACGGGCAGCGAGTTGTACGGCACGTTATTGATGTTGGGATATTGCGCGAGCAGATGCTTGGGAAGAATGCACGGGTTCGCGCCGGCCGTCGAAAAGAAGGTCTCTACGAACGGCGAGTACGGCTTCTTCAAGTGATAGACGACCGTGTATTTATCCGGTTCGTCGATCTTCGTGATCTGATCCCACCCTTGGCGCCCGACTTCGTTGTTCGCCGGGTTCAGGACGACTTTCGTCGAGAAGACCACATCGTCTGCGTCGAACGGCACGCCGTCCGCCCACTTCACGCCTCTGCGAAGATGGTACGTAATCGTCAACCCATCTTTGCTCACGCCACCGTTTGTCTGCGTCGGAACTTCGGTCGCGAGTTCGGGAACAATCTCGTTGTGTACGCCGACCCGCGTAAACCACGCCATCGTAAGGTCCGCGATCGCTCCAATGGACTTCAACTGTCCAAGGTGCGGGTTGAGCGTGTTGACGTCCTGAGCGTCCGCGAAACTCAAGACGTGAGGCTGGGTCCACGAATTTGCGCGGCCGTTTGTGCCCGTGCCAACCTTGCTGCATCCTGCCGCAAGAAGCACCAGCGCGAGAGAAGCGCCTACGAGTCGTTTCAAATCGAATACTCCCACGAATTCCAGTACGGTGAAAGGACGGGCGAAGGCGTAAAACCTTTCAAGTCGGTATTGTAGACGTACCCTTGCGCTTGGAACAAGAGAATGATCGTCGGCACGTCGATGGCGAGCTGCTGCTGGATGATCGCATATTGCGGTTTCCGCTTTCCTTCATCGACCGTCGCAAGTGCGGCACGTTCCGCGGCATCGACCTTGTCATTTTTCCAGAACAGTACGTTCTGTCCGCGCGGCGCGAAGTTCCAGCTAGCATAGAGCGTACTGTCGTCCGGGTCCGCGGCCGCCACCCAGGAGAACCCCGCGACTTCATAGTGTCCGCCCTGCAGAATTGATCCGTTCCCGTTCTGGAACATCTGCGCGGTCGAGTAATTCTTCACGTCCGCTTGCACGCCAACGTCGCGCCATTCGCGCTGAACCAGTGCTTCCATTGCGCGTCCGGCGTTCGACTCCGTCTGCGTGCTGTACGTAAATTCCAAACGCTGTCCGTTCTTCACGCGCACACCGTCGGGCCCGACCTTCCATCCGTCCGCGTCGAGAATTTGCTTTGCTTTCTGCGGATCGTACGGACGATGCTCGATATCGTTCGTATACGCCCATGAAAGCTGTGGATGCTGATCCGTCTCGGCTAGGGTTCCCGAACCGTGATAGATCTTATCGAGAATTTCCAGGCGGTTCGTCGCGTATGCGAGCGCCGTGCGAACATTCGCGTCGGCTAGCAGCGGATTTCGCAGATTGAAGTCGATGTGAGTGAAGAGGAACGTTGGCGGACGGATGGCAGTCAACCCGTTTTTCGCATCGGACGCAAGGGACTCGTAACGCGGCCAATTGATCCCGGTACCACGTGCCAGCATGTCGATCGCATGCGTTTGCAGCTGCGTCTCCATCGTGTTCTCGTCGGGCAGGAAATAGACGTCGATCTCGTTGAGCTTCGGCTTTCCTCGGAAATACCCGGGATTCGCGGCGAGACGCACCATGGTACCGCGTTGCCATTCGATCACTTTGAACGGTCCGCTTCCGATCGGCATCGCGTTATACGGCGCGTTGTTGATCGACGTCGCAGTGTTGAGATACTTGCCTAGGAGATGCTCCGGCAAAATCGGTGCATTGCCGTTAATCGCCCAAAACTGTTGCAGGAACGACGCGTAGACGCGCTTCATGTGCACGACGGCGACGTACGGATCTTTGCAATCGACGTCTTGGATATCGCGATACCCTTCAGTGGTGGCAACGTTCGTATGCGGATTCATCACGGCTTGCCAGGTAAACCGCAGGTCACTACACGTTAGCGGTTGACCGTCCTGCCATTTGATGTCGTGGCGAAGTTTATACTTGAGCGTAAGGCCGTCTTTGCTGACATCGCCGTTTTGAATCGTCGGCACTTCGGATACCGCGTCCGGAACCGGTTTCGCGTGATCGTCGTATGACACGGCGTACGAAAATATCAGCGTTGATATATCGCCGGTAAGTGAACTCTGCTCCACCGCTGGGTTCAGCGTCGTCAGATCGAGATTGTATCCGATTCGCAGTACGCCGGGGCGCGTCCATGGATGACGCGTTCCGGCGGTTTGCTCGTTACCGGCCTTCGTGCATCCGGCAGCGGTAACGGCGATCATTCCAGCGGCCAGCGCCGCGCGCATACGTTTGTTCAGGCTGAACCTCCCTCTTCTTCACCGGGCGAAGCCTTCAGAGTTTCCGGGTCGATTCCGTGGCGTTCGTAAAACTCGCGAAACGCCTGCGGAGCAATCTCGGAGGGCTTGATCTCGCTGCGCCCTCCCCAGAACACGTTGGTGTAGCCGAAGTCGATACCGGCTTCACGCAGATGTTCGTCGATCGCCGCTTTATGGGCAAGGACCCGTTCCTTTTCCATGCCGTGCGCGACCGCCATGATATTCACGTTACGGAACTCCGGTCCACCTTCACGCCAATAGGCATGGGTGATCACGTAGTGCCGGCCGACTTCGCGGCCCGCTTCCATCTCCCGGCCTTGCGGAACGGCCCAATGGAAGAGCGCGTTGTAGCGCGTAACGCGCTCGTCGTTCGCAGTCGGCTTCACGTGTTCGAGAAACGTCGAGAACCGTCCGATGACGCGCCGCGCATTCAAGTCACGCGCCACACGCGCAAACTCTTCGAGCGATACGCCGGCTTCTCGCGCGCGCGGTTCCCACAGATCGCGCACGATCTCTTCGGGCGTGAACTCGCGTTTGAGCGCGGTCAACACCCGCCATTCCAAGTCAGTCAGATGGACGATTGCTGTATCTTTCGGTTCGGCCATGACGTCGGCGCGCGCGCCGGGCTCGAGTCCGCGGCGACGCACGTGTCCCACACCGAGTGCGAAGACGAATTTCGCCGGCATCAGCCGGAAGAATTCGGCACCAGTTTGCTTTGCCAAAAACTCCGCGTGCTTGCGCAGCGAGTATCCCTGCGGCACTTTGATCGTCGTCCATAAGCGGTACGTGCTGCCGGGCGTAGCGGCGTCCGTCGTGCGAATGACGATGTGACCCGAGAACGGATCATCCTTATACATGTAGTCGAACGCCGCATCGAGGCGATCGCTCGGGATCTGCCATGCGCAAAGGGCGCCTTGCGCGAGATTGGTTGACATCAGCGTCTGACGCACGCGGCGAATCGTGCCGGCGCGCATCATCGCGACGATGCGTTCGAGGACGGTTTCGAGAGGGACGCCGCTCTGCGCCGCGATAGCGGCGAACGGATCTTCCTGGAAGCCGCTTAGGCGGTCTTCGGAGACGGCGAGGATGGCCGCGTTAACGGGATCGGAGATCGCGGCGGGAACGGTGGGGTGGTCGGGAGCCATACATCGCTCTTTAGACGATGGCTCCCAACCTCCGTTTGGCTCAGAGTCTCAGATCGCTCGTGCCGAGGGCGAAGGTATACCGCTCTTCGGCAATGCGCTCGGCATAGAGCGCGTTGACATAGGTGCTTGCCGCTGTTGCGAAGAGACCCTGCGCCGTGACGATGGCCGTAATCGTGCTTGCGCCGACGCGGTATTGCGCCGTCGTCGCCTGCACGTTGACGATCGCACTGTTCAGTCCCGCTTGCGCTTGCACGAGCGCCGCACGCGCCGAGATGACGTTGGCGAGTGCGCCTCTCACGTCGGATTGAACGAGCAGCTTCGTTGAAATGAGCGCTGCATTCGCCTGATCGACTTGCGACGCCGCGAGGGCAACGTTGTAGTTCGTCAACCCTTGATCGAAGATCGGAATCGAGATCGTTGCGCCGAGCGACGAGGTGCCGGTGAAGGGCGTTGCAGCGCTTACGGTGGGACTCGTAATGAGCGTACGCGCCGTACCGGTCGACGCATCCGCATTGATCGACGGGAATCGCGCAAGCTTCGCAAACCGTAGATTCTCTTTCGATGACTCAACCGTATGAATCGCCGAGAGATAATCGGGACGCAGGTTCAATGCCGTGTTGAGCGCGTCATGATACGGGAGCGTCTTTACTTGCGGCGGCGAGGATGCGAGACGTTGGGGCTGAATCGCCGTGTCGGCGTCGAGGCCGAGCGTCGTCGCGAATGTGGCTTGCGACGCAATCGCAGCGCTTTGCGCCGCCACTAGCGTTCCGCGGGCTTGCGCCGTTTGCGCCTGCGCGGCGGCAAGATCGGAACGAGCCGCGGCACCGGCGCGAATCTGCGCCTGAATTGCGTTCTCTGCCGTTTCGAACTGCTTGACGACCAGCGCGTCGGCGTCGACCGTCGCGTCGGCCTGCAGCAATCCGTAATACGCGGTTGCAACGTTGAACGCGAGCGTTTGAAGTTGGCGAACGAGCGTGTCACGGCCCGAAATATCCGCTTCTTTTGCCGTACGAATACCGGCGATGGCACGGCCGCCGTCGTAAATGAGCTGCGTGAGCGATATGCGGCCGTCTTCAGTCGTCGTGACCGCGCTGCCGACCGCGGTACCGTTGGCGCCGACGCCGCCGGTGCCCGTACCCGTACCCGTGTTCGTTCCGTTCGACGAACCAAAGTTACGGGTGATCGCGCCGCTGGCGCTCACGTTAGGATAGAGCGCGCCGAGTTCCGCACCGTAGCGCGCGAAGATCGCGCGGTACTGTGCACGCTGCGACGCAAATGCGGGCGATTGTATCACGGCGATGTCGACCGCTTGCGGAAGCGTGACGGTCGTAGGTACGCCCGCGCGCTGCCGTTGCGCAGCAACGTCCGGCGCCGGCGTTCCGTACGCGGGGTACGGAATTGGCGAAGACGATGTCGAGGGCATCGGAAGCGGCGAAGGCGCCTGAATCGGCATCGACGGATTCGGATGCGGCTGCGCGCTCACTTGCATCGGCACAGCCGTACCCAGCACGAGCGCGAAGGTCAGCGTTCGTGCAAGAAGGTTCGACGGATGGCTCACTGCGATTTTGCTCCGCCGTTGGGTGCGCTCGGCGTTGCACCGTTGACCGCGACGACGCTTCCATCTTTGAGCGCGTCTGGACGCGTCGTGATGACCTTCACGCCAGGCTGCACTTCAGCCGCGTTCACTTCCGAAAGCGTATCGGTCTGGATGCCGACGCGTACCGGAACTTCCTTTGCCTTATTGTCCGGTCCGACGATGTAGACGGCGTTGCCGTTTTCCGTTTGCGCAACGGCCGTGCGCGGAACGACGACTGCGTTGTTACGCGCTTCCTTCGTGATGGTAGCGCTCACCAGCATGCCGCCGCGCAGCACGTCGCTCGGGTTCGCCATTTGAATGCGCGCAAGATACGAGAGCGTCCCTTGCGTCGGCACTGCGTTCACCGTACCGATCGCCGCTTGGAACGTTTTTCCGGGGAGTGAACTCGACGTGAAGCGCACGCTGGTTCCCGGATGCACGTACGAGAGATCCTCGTCCGGAACGTTGATGTTCACCCAAACCGTGTCGATGCGCGAGATCGCAAGAACGCCGGATTGCGGACTTGCAAACGCGCCCGGATCCATCATACGCTGCGTAATCACGCCGTCGTACGGTGCGTACAGGGTCGTCTGCGCGATTTGCGTGCGGAACGTGTTCGCTTGCGCTGCGGCTGCTTGTGCCGCGGCTTGTTGCGCCTTCACGTTCTGCGCGCTCACGACATTGTTACGCATTCCCACCTGCGCGTTTGCGAGCGAGTTCTGCGCCTGCACGTACGCCGCGCGCGCCGCTTCCAACTGCGATTGCGACACATAGCCCTGTTTGTAGAGCATCTGATCCTGACTGTACACGAGCTTCGCATTGTTCAATGCCGCTTGCGCCGTCGTTACCGCAGTTTGATTCTGCTGTTGCTGTACCGGCAACCCGACTTGTGCGCCGGTCGCAGTCGCGCTCTGCTGTGCTGCAGACGCCTCTGCTTGTGCGAGTTGTGCGCGCAACGTCGAATCGTCGATCTTGGCAAGCACCTGCCCGGCTCGCACGCGATCGCCGACGTTGACGTTGATCGTCTGCACCGTTCCGCTTTGCTGGAACGCCAGCGTCGACTGCTGGAGCGGCGCAATCTGGCCGTCGAGTGAGATGTACGTGGCGATATCGCGCCGTTGCGCGGTTGCGACGTCGACATTGAGCGGCATCGGTCCACGCTGCTGCCCTCCGCCCTTTCCGCAACCGGTCAAAAGGATCGCCGCGATCGTTCCGACGACCGCTGCACGCTGGTATTGCATCATTCTCCTACTATCCAACAAAAGACCGCATCTGTTCCATCAGCTAGTCATCAAGGGTCGATTCATCGATCACTATACGGCTGCTAGCTGCAATTTGATTCATACCTTGGGGCGTAAAGCTGAAAAGAGCCTGTCACTGTTCCCAGCCGCGCTACGCGCCGGCGTTCGAACCTTTGGAACTCCCGAGGAGCGCGTAGGGTTTCCTCGTATCTCTCCCCCGCATGAGCGCGAAACTGGACATTGGCCGCTCGTATAGTCTTCAAACCCGCGTCGAGGAATGGATGACCGCGGATAAGGCGGGCAACAAGGGTGTGGAAGCACTCTCCACTTCGATGCTGGTCCAATTGGTCGAAAATGCCGCGATCGCGTGTTTGGAACCAATACTCGGAACGGAAACCGTGTCGCTCGGAACTCATATAGACGTCGAGCATCACAAACCGGTCCCGGTAGGCTTCATCGTTCGAACTGAGGTCGAGATCGTCATGATCGACGGTCCACGCGTCAGTTTTGCCGTCCAGGTATTCGACGAGCAAGAGGCCGTTGCGGAGGGTACCCACGAGCGCTATCTGATCGAGCGCTCCAAGTTCCTCGCCAGGCTTGAGGAAAAGCTTGCGTAACGGCTCGGTTAAAAGAAACCGAGAACTTGCCCGGCTCATACTGCAGGGGGGGCAAACGTCCTCCCGAAGAGATTAAGAAGGATTGTCTTGGTAAGGACCTTTGCCCTTAGCCCGAGTGGCTGGCGCACGGGTTTTCGGCGCAGTGATGCGGCCAAAGACAAGCTACGGATCTCAAAACTTACTAGGAGGAAACATTGAAGCGACTGAGCACCGGAGTCCTGGCCGCGGTTTTGGCCGCCGGCTTCGGACTTAACGCGGTCGCAGCTCCCGTAGGCGCCTCGCATGGAAACATCGGAACCAACGCGATCGCGCAAGCGGGCAGCTCGACCTCGGCTCCGCCGGCGAACTTCGGTTCTCCGCCGTCGGGGCAGATCCCGATTCTCTTCAACGACCACCATGTCTATGCAAAGCCCGACGTCCTCAAGCAGGGTCGCGTGCTCGCTGCGCTCGTCCGCGGCGGCACGGTTCTGATCCCGCTTCGTTCGATGTTCGAGCAGATGGGCGCGACCGTTTCGTACGACGCGGCCAACAAGACGGTGGACGTTAGCAAACCCGGCGCCGACGTGAAGGTCACGGTCGGTAAGCCGGAGGTCGTCATCAACGGTGAGACGCGTCCGCTGGACGTGCCGCCGATGGTGTATCAGGGCCACGTTCTCGTTCCGGTTCGCGTTATTTCGGAAGGCATGGGAGCCTACGTTCAGTGGGTGCCCGACAAGCAGGTCGTCGTTGTGCGTTACCTGCCGCCGACCCCGCCGCCGTCTCCGACGCCGGCTCCGACTGAGACGCCGACCGTCGCGCCGACGCCGACCCCGACCGTCGCTCCCACCCCGTATGAAGACCACTTCGTGGTCGGTGACTACATCTTCTCGCCGAAGGTGTACAACGAGTTCAACGCGGGCTTCGAGCAAAACAACGTCAACGGATTCCCGTTCGCGATCCGCGGTGCTGCGGAGTTCAACCTCTTCAACATCCCGTGGATGCTCGAAGGCGACTATCGCCAGTTCAACTACCCGCACTTCTGTAACGGCCCGGGCTCGGGCGATCCGCGCTGCTTGGTCACGACCATTGGTTCGACCGGGCAGACGTTCGTGCCGCAGTTCACGGTGCGCGACTATGACTTCGACGTACGCCTCGGCATACGCGTTCTCCAACCGCGCATCTACATCGGCGTCGGCTACCTTTGGAAGAGCAACAACGCGGGCTATCCGAAGATGAGCAACGTTGGTTTCGGCATCGAAAAACTGCCGGATCTCAACCAGCCGTTCTCAATCTATGGAAGCTTCTACTACTATCCGAACGTGAAGGGTAACTTCACGGATCCGGGTACGGGCATCCAATATCAGCTCGCGTACAACATCATGAAAACTCAGCTCGGCGTTACCTACGCGTTCCTGGGCAGCCCGCTGTTCCTGGAAGCCGGTATTCTGGGCGAGAGCCAAAAGAACAAGACCAACGCCCCGACCGACGGTTCGAATATGGGCATCTACGCCGGTATCGGCCTGAAGTTCTAAGCAACCGTTCCTGTCAAAAAGAAAACGGCTCCGCGCAAGCGGGGCCGTTTTTCTTTATGCGTACCGGCGCTGAATTAGGCGTGCGGTGACGGTGATGCTGCAGGCGATGGTACTGCAGGCGAGGGCGCTGCGCCGGTGCTCGCCGGCGACGGGAAGTTCGACGGCGCCGGCGTCGGCGATTCGACCGGCGACGGCTTCACGCACGGCGGTACGATCACTTCAACCTTCGGCTGGCCTGGCTTCGGCGTGGGCGTCGGAGCTGGTGTGGGTGTTGGAGTCGGCGTCGGCGTTGGCGTCGGAGTGGGCGCGCCACGTCTGCCCGAGGGCGTCGGTGTATCCGTCGGCTCCGGCGTCGGACAAAGTAGCGGGTTTGCGAAGTAGTGCTCCGTAAATCCCTTCGCAGCTTCCGTCTTTTCGAGTTTGCCGAAATACGTGCTCGCGAATGTGGGGCTCGTCAGAATGTGCATGTATTGCCATGCCTTGTCCTGATAACTCTTGATGTAAATCTTCCGGTAGACTCTGATCGCGAGATAGTAACTGCGCGCAAGTTGCGGGTCGCCGGGATATTTGCGCGCCCACGTTTGCAGCGCTTCGTCCGCGAAGTTTACTTTGTTGATGAGATTCGGATCCGTGGTGTACTCGCCCGCGCGAATGTATTCATCGTGGAACGTGTTGTTGATACCGAGATAGCTCATCTTCATCCGGCCGAAATATTCATCTCCCGGCGCGGAGTGTTGGAACCGTTCGCACTGATCGTGTGCGAATTTGCTCTTTTCGTTAGAGCAAGCATCTTTCGGGGCCGCGGTCTTTGACGCCGTAGGCGTGGCGGCGGTAGCACCGCCATAACCCGCGCTTGCGACCACGACCGCGGCTGCAGTCGCAATGGTGAATAACGTGCGCTTCACGTAGCCTCTCGTCTCCTAAGTTAGGGGGCAGTAGCTTTAGGGGCCCTATTCGCTTTAGGTAACGTCGGTCCCATCGAGAATGTCACGGACACGTTTCGTAGAAGCGCTCTGGCGTGACAAGGACTTTACGCGTTGCCGCGCTGCAACTTGCGGCGCACGACCGTGCCGATTTTGAATCGGGCCTCTCGCTGCGCGCAACAATCGCTGATGCGGCGCGCGATGCCGACCTGCTTGTGGTTCCGGAGGCGACCCTTCCTGCATACGTGCTCGGCGACGATCGTATCGATGACGCCGCCGTTTCGCGCACGCTCGACGATCTGCGTGAGATCGCGCGAGAATCGACGTGCGTCATTGTTGCCGGTGCAGCTGTCCGAAGGGCAGGCAAGCTTTACAACAGTGCCCTCGTGATCGATGCCGATGGAACGCTTGCGGGAAGCGCCGAGAAAATTTTTCTCTGGCACTTCGATCGGAAATGGTTCGCGCCGGGCGAGCGCATCGCGCCCATCGACACGCGTGCCGGCCGCTTGGGCGTGATGATCTGCGCCGATGGACGTATGCCGGGGATCGCGCAAACGCTCGTCGATCGCGGCGCGGAACTGCTCGTGATGCCGACGGCATGGGTGACGTCCGGACGTGATGCGAGCGCACTGGAAAACATTCAAGCGGATTTACTCGCGCGCGTTCGCGCGTTCGAGAACGGTGTTCCGTTCGTCGCCGCAAACAAATGCGGCGTCGAAATGAAGATGGTCGCGTACTGCGGCAAATCGCAAATCGTCGACCGCAACGGCGACGTTGTTGCTATCGCATCGCAACAAGAGCCGGGCACGATCGCGGCATCGATCGACCTTGCTCCTCCAGCGCCCAAGCGCGTAGCGCTTCCGCAGATCGTCGAGCGGCAGCCGCAAACGGGTGCCTCGCGCGTCGCGTTCTCGCTCGAGACGATCGACGACCTTGCGCAGCGCCTCGAAATCCTCGATGCGCAAGAAGCGATGACGCCGCCAGGCGATGAGATTATCGATGCGCAGGTTGCGTTCGATCCGCGTGCACTGGTGCGCTACCGCGCGGCGGGCTATCGGCGCATCGGGCTCGACGCGCATGTTTCTCATCCGTGGCTGGAACGCATCGCACGCGCGCGCGCCACGGAACTTCGCTTGTATGTCATCGTCTTCGACCGGCAGCGCGATCGCGCATACGCGGTGGATCCCGATGGGGTAATCGTTGCGGGAACGTACGAGGGTTTCCGTATCGCGAGCGTTGCGATGGATTTCCGGCGCACGAACGAGACGACGGTCGCGCCGGGTACCGATGTCGCGGCCGGGCTCGACATGGTTGCGTCGATCGCTGCGGCGACGGAGCAGCACGTGTGAGTTCCGCGAGCAAGACGTTCGAAGAGGCGGAGGAGCGGCACGAGCGGATTTCGCACGGTCACGACCGTCTGATTCCGCTTGTTGCCGCCATCATCGCAGTTCTGGCGGCGCTCGGAACGATGGCCTCGCATCATCGTTCGGTCGAAGCGATCACGAAGAAGAACGATGCAATCTTGACGACGGCGAAGGCCTCAGATCAGTACACCGCTTACTTGACGAAGCGCGTTCGCATCACGGTATTGTCCTCGCTCCTCGCCGGCGAAGTCATCCAGAATGCGAAGGTTCGCGCGACGACGCAGAAGTCGCTCGATCACGAACAGGCGACGTCGCTCGCTGTGCTTGCGGAAGCGCAGCGCCTGGAGCAACGCGCTTCGCAGGAGCAAGAAGAATCGGAATCCTTGATGTCATCGTTCGCGACGCTCGAAGTGGGCACGACGCTCTTCGAGATCGCCATCGTCCTCTCGTCGATCTCGGCATTGACGGACTCGCGCGCATTGCTGTGGGTGGGCATCGCGATCTCGGCTATCGGAATCGCCCTGGTCGGCGTCGGATACTTCCCGCAGCATTGATTCGCCGTATCGCAGCCGCACTGTCGATCGCGCTCGCGCTCGGTGCCGCACCTCACCGCGGCCCCGGGCATAAGGCGATCGCGTCGCTCACGCTTCCAAACCTTCCATTGCTGCCGGGCAGCGTTGTGCCGATCGACGTCCACGGACTCCCACCACCTTACAACTTGGATATCCTTGGTCCGGGGCGTTTGAGCGCCGGTGAATATTTCGTGCCGGGCGCCGCGGCTGACGGAGCAACCGTTCTTGCGGCAGGCCCGGGTGCGATAGCAATGCGATCCGTCCGCTTCGCGCAGCCGCCGGACGTCAGCCGGCCGTTCATCGCAGTTGCAAGTTATGATGACGGCATCGTCCTTCACGACGCGTCCGCGCCGTTTGCAATGCATTCGATTCTCGGCGTGGGCGGTGCGCCGAGCGACGTTGCGGTCGATCCCGCCGGTTCGATTGCTGCAGCCGCCACAAACGGCACGATCGCTGCAATTGCAACGCTTGCACCTTGGCGTGTGACGACGTATTCGGGCGTGCCGTTTACCGACGAAATTGCTTTTGACGAAACGACACACGCCGTGTACGCGAGCAACCGCGACGTCAACGGGGCGGGCGCCGTTACGCGCATCGATCCTGACGGCACGATCCGTCAACGCGTGGTCGGCCTAACGGCCGAAGGTATCGCCGTTGATGCACGGCGGCATCGAATCTATGTCGCGAACGTCAACGACGGAACGATCTCGATCGTCGATGCGAACTCGCTGGTGGAACTGCGCCGTTTCAAAGCGATACCGCGCGTCTTCTCCCTCGCGCTTTCGATCGACCGGTCGCGGCTGTACGCCGTCTCCAATCAGAGTCTCACGTCACCGTTCGGTTCGGCGGGCTCGGCGATCGTCATTGACGTTTCGGGTGACGTTCCCCGAATTCTCGCGCGCAGCACGCCGATGACGTTCCCACTTGGCGTCGCGGTCGATGACGCACATCATCGTGTCTTTGTCACCGACGAACACGACGACGACGTGTACGTTTTAAATGCGAGAAGCCTCGAGCCGGTGCATGCGCCGCTGCCAACATGCCGTACGCCGTGGAAACCGCGCCTTGACGGCGGAACGCTCTACATTCCCTGCGCGCGTTCGAATAACGTCGACGTCGTGGACGCGGCAACATTGAAACGCGTTGCCGGCGCGCCGTTCGCGACGGGCGGCTATCCGCTCGCCGTTGCGGTATGGCACCCGCCCGCCTTTGTCAAACGTTAGTACGTTGTGATCGCAGCCGCTATACTTGCCCTGCTTCCTGCGCGTCTTACGCCCGAGGCGCCGTTTCCGCGTGTCGTCTCGGCCGCGCGGACGATCGAGCGTGTAACGCCGGGACTCGAGTACGCGCGTTACGATATGACGACCGCACTCGGACCGATTGTCGTGCACGTGCTCTCGCTTGCACCCAGCCATCCCGGCATTCGGCTCGACTCCGTGCTCGCGCACGACGTGCTCACCTCCGGCGGCGAGACCGTATCGTCGATGGCGCAGCGCACGGGTGCAATCGCAGGCATCAACGGCGACTACTTCGATATCGGCGCCACGAATCAACCGACGAACATCGTCGTTCACAATCGCACGCTCTTGCGATCGCCTCGCAAACGCTACGCGCTGTTCGTAACGGATCATGGTGCGGAGATCGCCGAAACGAGTTTCATGGGCACGCTGCAAATCGGCGACCGCAGTTTCGGAATCGATGCGGTCAACGAAATGCTTCCGCCGCGCGGCGGTATCTCTCTCCTGACGCCCGAGTACGGTCCGGTCGCACCGAACAACAGCATCACGTTGCTCTCGCTGCAGCCGGCTTCCGGAACGCCGCCGTTTGCGACGTACACGGTGAACGCACAGGCGGACAATCTCAATCGTCAGCCTGCCGGGTATTACGTCGCGATAGGGCCGAGCGCGATCTCGCAAACCGGTGTGCCCAATCCGGGTGCGACGTTGATTGCAAGCGGTGATCTCGATCCCGTCGGATTGAAGAACGTTGAAGCCGCCGTGGGCGGCGGTCCACTGATTCTCGAGGACGGAGCGTGGGTTGACGATCTCGACGGACCGCGCGGAGGTACCTATTCGATGCGCGCGCCGCAAAGCGGCGCGGCGATCGCACCCGACGGAACGCTGCTGTTGATCGAAGTCGACGGGCGTCAGCCCGACGTCTCCGTCGGCGTGACACCTTCGGAATTCTCCGCGCTCATGCGGGCACTCGGTGCAACGCGCGGGATGGAATTCGATAGCGGCGGCTCCTCGGAAATGTCGGTTCGCATTCCCGGCAACGCTGGTGCGACGCTCGTGAACTCGCCCTCAGACGGCAAAGAGCGTCCGATTTCCGACGGTGTTTTCATCTACAGCGACGCGCCGCTCGCGCCGGCATCGGAAATCGTTGCACAACCGCAAGCGGTGCGCGCCGTAACCGGCGCGCGCGTTGCCGTACGACTCGCAGCGGTTGACGCCGCCGAACATCCCGTCCCGGCGCCGGGCGATATTCGCGTGCAAGTAGAGCCCGCATCGCTGGGCGTTTTTAGCGGCGGCAGGTTTATCGCGCGTGCGGCGGGTTCGGGCGCATTGGTCGTGCGCAGCGGCGCACTCGTTTCGCGCGTACCGATCGACGTTTCGAGCGATCCTGCACGCGTTGTCATTCTTCCGCATGAACCGATGGTCGATAAATACGGACGCATCACGTTGCAAGCGCACGCGTACGATGCCGCAGGATACGAACTCGCATTACCGGAGCGGCTGCCGTGGCGCGCGAGCAGCGGCAGCATCGATACAAACGGCGTCTTTTCCGCCGCATCGGGCGACGCCGTAGTATCGCTACTCGTTGGAGATCATCTCGCAAATGCTCGGGTGAGCGTCGGCTTCAGCGAGGTTGCACTGCCGTTTGCCGATCGCGCGCACTTCATGACCGCGCCCAAAGGCGGTGATGGCGCCACGAACGGCACCTGCAGCGGATGCTTCGAACTGCGCTATGCACTTGGAAGGGCCGAACGCGCAGCCTATGCGGTCTCGGATACTGCGCTGCCGCCCCGATCGGCCGGCGTCGCGTTCGACGTTCGCGACGACGGCAGCGGAGCGCGCTTGAAAGTCGCGCTCCACAATGCGCTCAGCGAAGAAGTGTTACTTCCCGCAACCGTACTCGACGGCCACGGCTGGCGACACGTTGTCGTGACGTTTCCGCAGTCGCTTGCGCAGCCCGCGCGATTAACCGCCATCTACGTGATCGGAGCCGCTCCGGGTGAAGAGCGCTCCGGAACCATCGAAATCAAAGACGTGAAGGCGGTCGTCGGCGGGTCGGAGTAGTCGCGCTGAAGGAGGCTCCGAAGAAGTGACGTGGCGACTGCGATGTAATTTTTGGGTGAGTCCTAGGCGCGAGGAGGGAGCATCCCCTCTGCGGGATGTGACCGACGCAGCAACGACGGAATCGCCCAAAAATTACATCGCCCTTCGGGTTATGGCGGCACGACCGAATCTGCGGCTTCGGACGCGCGGTCACATCCCACAGAGGGGATGCTCGCGCGCGTCCTCATTGCATACTCGGTCGTGGCGCCATAACAGTCGCCACGTCACTTCTTCGGAGTCTCCTTAATGCAGTTCGAAGACCTTGGGCGTCGGGCGCTCGACACGGCGTCAGCCCGCGGCGCGCAATATGCGGACATTCGTTTTGAATCCGTTCAAAACGAGCGCATCGAAGTACGCAATGCGGTCGTCGCCTCGCTCGCGGATTCGCAAAGCATCGGCTACGGAATTCGCGCCTTGGTCGACGGCGCGTGGGGCTTTGCGGCAAGCGAAGACCTAACGGCAAGCGGCATCGACGCGACCGCCGCGCGCGCTGTTACGATTGCGCGCGCGAGTGCGTCAATCGCGCGCCGGCGCGTGGGCGAAGCGCCGCCGCTGGCGTACGCCGATCGTTTCGAAACGCCGATGCTGCGCGACCCGCGTACGGTTCCGCTCGGCGATCGCGTCGCGCTGCTGCTCGAGGCCGAGAAAGCGCTGCATTCCACGAAGTCGATTGCCGTCGGACGCGCCTGGCTCGACCTCTGGAACACGCAGAAATACTTCTTCAGCTCTATCGGTTCGGCAATCGAACAGCGTATCGTTCAGACGGGCAGCGGCATACAAGCACTTGCCGTTGGCGAAGGCGACGTACAAACGCGAACGTTTCCCGGCGATATCGGACTCTATAAATCGGGCGGATGGGAGATCGTCGAGGAGGCGCAGCTCGTGGAAAACGCGGCGCGCATCGGCGAAGAAGCGACGGCATTGCTCACGGCACCGCAGTGTCCGAGCGGCACGTTCGACATCATCCTCGGCGGCTCACAGATGTCGCTGCAGATTCACGAATCCTGCGGACACCCCGCCGAACTCGACCGCGTGATGGGATGGGAAGCAAACTTCTCGGGGACGAGCTTCCTCGAAATCGGCCAACTCGGCAAGTTGAAGTACGGTTCGGATATCGTCACGATCGTCATCGACAACACGCTTGCGGCCGGAATGGCGACCTGCGGCTATGACGACGAAGGCACGAAGTCGGTCGTCTCCGACATCATTCGTAACGGCGTGCTCGCCGGGTACGAAATGAGCAACGACACGGCGCGCACGATCGGGCGCCCGAGCAACGCGTGCGTGCGCGCGCAGAGCTGGGAGTTCGTGCCGATGATTCGCATGTGCAATTTGAATCTTCTCCCCGGCGACGTGCCGTTCGAGCATCTCTTCGACGACGTGCGCGACGGCGTGTATATGGAGAGCAATCGCTCGTGGTCGATCGACGACCGGCGTTTGAACTTTCAGTTCGGCTGCGAGATTGCATGGGAAGTAAAGAGCGGCAAACGCGGACGAATGCTGAAGAATCCGACTTACGGCGGCATAACGCCGCAATTCTGGAACGCTTGCGACGCGATTGCCGACGAGCGGTCGTGGAACGCGTGGGGAACGCCGAACTGCGGCAAAGGCGAGCCGATGCAGACGGGCCGGACGACGCAAGCCGCGGCGCCCGCGCGTTTTCGTGGAATCAACGTAGGAGTCGGATACCGTGGATAAGGCGCAGCGGGAAACGATTGCCGCGCGCGCTCTCGGCTATTCGAACGCCGATCAGACCGAAGTCCTCGTGTACGCCACGAACAGCGCGCTCACGCGGTTTACGCACGGCGTTTCAAATCAAAACATCGATGCAATTGACGTAAGCGTTTCGGTGCGCGCGATCGTGGGCGGACGCACGGGGGTTGCCTCGACGAATCGGACGAGCGACACGGAGCTCGAAGACGTCGTCCGGCGCGCGATCGACCTGGCGACATTTGCGCCTGCCGATCCGATGCAGCCGGACTTACCCACCGGAGGTCCGGTCGATGCGCCCGCAGGTGCGTTCGACGACTCGACCGCACGCGCCGATGCCTTCACGCGCGCCCAGATCGTCGACGCCATTCTGACGGAATCGGAGGAGGCGGGTTTTTGGAGCGCGGGATACGCGTCTACTTCGCGCTCGGGAATCACCATCGCAAATTCGTCCGGTGCACTTGCGTCGTTCGATGGAACGGACGCGCAAGCCAACGTGAAGATGATCGGCTCCGATTCGAGTGGGTTCGCCGAATACTATTCGACGAAGGTCGGTTCCGTCGACGGACGCGATGTCGGACGGCGTGCGGCGCACAAAGCAAAAGATTCTGCAGCGCCACAATCGGTTGAACCGGGCGAATGGACCGTCATTCTGGAACCGGCGGCGTTCGGCGAACTGCTCTCCTATCTCGTCGGTCACTTCTCCGCGCAATCGTACGACGAAGGTTCGTCGTTCTGCAGCGACGGACTGGACCGCAAATACTTCGACGAGTCGGTTACGATTCACGACGATTACTCGCACCCGCTTGCGCCCGGCATGCCGTTCGACTACGAAGCGCAACCCAAAGAGCGGCTCGCGCTGGTTGACGGTGGAGTCGTGCGCAACATCGTGACGGACAGCTACTACGCAAAGAAACTGAGCCGTCCAAACACCGGACACGCGCTGCCCGCACCAAATGCGTGGGGGCCGCAAGCTATCAACATCGTCGTTTCGCCGGGCGCGAAATCGACCGAAGAACTGATCTCCGAAACGACGCGCGGGCTGTTGATTTCGCGTTTTTGGTACATCCGCACGGTGGATCAAAAGAAGACGATCGTGACCGGAATGACGCGCGACGGAACGTTTCTCATCGAACACGGCCGCATCACCGGCGGCGTGCGAAACCTCCGCTTCAATCAAAGCATCGTCGAAGCGCTCGGTGCTGCATCGTTCTCAAGCGATCAGCATCGCACCGGGCAATATTCGTACTCGCTCGTCGTTCCGGCGGCAAAGATCGAACGCTTTACTTTCACGAGCACGACGGAATTTTAATGCACCTGCTGCTTGCACTCTTTCTCCATCTGCCCGTGGTCCTGATGTACCACCAGGTCGACGCACGCGCGCCCTCCGATGCCATCGGACGTGCACTGACCGTTTCCCCCACGCAGTTTAGCGAAGAGCTCGATTATCTTGCGAGCCGGCGTTTGCGCGCGGTGAGCGTTGACGACTATCTCGCGGCCGTTCGCGCGCACCGCGCGACGCAAGACATGGTGATCATCACCTTCGACGACGGCTACGTGGATCAGTACACGCAAGCGCTTCCGATTCTGTTGCAGCATCACGCCCATGCGACGTTTTTTATCACGACCGGCAACGTCGGACGGCGCAATCACGTCACGTGGAGCGAAATCCGCGAGATGAAGCGCAGCGGCATGTCGATTGGTGGACACAGCGTCGAGCATATCGACCTTGCTGCGCTTACGCCGCAGGCGCAGCGCGCGCAAATCGAGGGCTGCCTGACCTCACTCCACGAACGCGCAGGGATCGACGCTGACACGTACGCCTATCCCGGCGGAACGTTCAATCGGACGACGGAAGCGATCTTGGCGAAGGAACCGGTCGAACTCGCGTTTACGACCGATCCGTCGCACCAAATCGGAATCGAACCGCGCTTTGAGATTCCGCGGCTACGCGTGAAAGACGTCACGACGCTAGACGTGTTTCAGAGATTCTTCATGAAATAAAAATAGGGTAAGCCTCCGAGCTCATTTCGGAGGCGATTTCTAATGGAAATACGTACGCGCTTGATATCTTTATTGAGCGCCTTTTCTTTATTGTCCGGATGTGGGGGAGGCTCCAACGCGCCGGTTACCCCGAGCAGGCCGATCTCGTCGATGTCCCTCACACAAGCGAACAACGTTTCACGTCTGGATGACATTCTCATCACCGATCAATTCAACAACCGAGTGATTCAAATCGATCGTAACCATACGATCGATTGGCATTTCGGCAACGGCTCCAGCGTTCCGGGTCCGAACTCTATCGTCGGACCGAACGATGCCGAAAGATTCGGACGCTTCACGCTCATAGCCGGAACCGGCGCTCCGGGCGGAACGGAGCCGGCCTGTCCGCCGCCCAACGGATGCGTCGATAATCGTGTGATCCTGGTGAATAGTCATGGAAAGATCGTCTGGCAATACGGCCAGGCCGGTAAAAGCGGATTCGGCTTCAACGAACTCAATGTACCGGTCTTCGCACTGCGTCTGCCAAACGGCAATTACCTCATCGTCGATCAAAGCAACGAACGCGTGATCGAAGTCACGCGCGACAAGCACATCGTTTGGCAATACGGAATGAACGGCGTCTCGGGCGCCGGGTTCGATCAACTGAACAATCCTAATAGTGCCGAACTCTTGGAAAACGGGCACGTGCTCATCGCCGATGAGAACAACAATCGTGTGATCGAAGTCGACAAGGCGACGCACAGTATCGTGTGGCAATACGGCAGCCCTAGTGACACCGCAACCCTCAACGGCGCCGCCTTTGCAAGCCGGCTGGAAAACGGCAACACATTGATCACGGACTCCAACAACAGCCGTATCCTCGAAGTATCGCCGAATAAGAGCGTCGTTTGGTGCTACATCACGAACAAACAACCCGGCAGCATTGCGCAGCCGTTGCCGACGCGCGCCGTACGCCTGCGCAACGGCGATACGCTCATCGCGAATCAATTCGACGATCAAGTCATCGAGGTCAACCACGCCAAGCAGATCGTCTTCACAGATGGGAAGATCGCCGTGCCCGGAACTGGCTTCGATATGCTCAACGCTCCATATTCAGCCAATCTAATCGGCGACTTTACCGGCCTGACGCCACCCGCCGACGACGACGAAGACAAGGACGATCCTTAACCGGCGCTCCTCGGCACGCGCGTGAAGATCACGCTTGCCAGCGCCAGCACAATTGCAGCGATGACTATGCGAATATCGGGAACTGAAACGACGCGCACGGCGGGGTAGTCGAAGAGGTGCGGTTGCAGCTCGATTCCGCCGAGCGTAACGCGATCGCCGCTTCGCGCAACGCCGATGCCGTTTTTCACTTCCACTTCGTTCTCGTTCTCGACGTCAAAGAGCACGGCCGGTTCAGCGAGCCCAAGCGACGGCATTCGCGCGGCCTGCTCCGCGCTAAAGAGCACCGCTTTAACCACGCGATGCGCGGCCGGAACGGCAAACGAATCGAACGGCACCGTCATTCCGGCGATCGTCTGTTGTTGTTGCATGAGCAACACCGGCGAAAGAAACGTGTTTCCCGTCGGCTGCGTGATCGTCAGGTGTCCGCCGCGCAGATCCGACACATCGATCGATACGACCGGACGCGGAACGGATTCCAAGAGAGACGGTCCAGCGTACCGTCGTCCGTGGATCGGCTGCTGACGTCCGCCGCGCACGAGCAGCACGTCAGACGGTGACGGGTCGCCGGACGACGCGATCGGAAAAACGACGGAACCGCCGAGCGCGTCGACACGGACGCTCGCACCGGGCGCCGCGACGAGCAACTGTGTGTCGGGGCCTAGCAGCCCCGAGGCAATCGTTGCAAAGCCGGCGATCACGCCGGCTGCGATCGCGAGCGTAAAACCCAGGCGAGCGCGCGATGATTGGATGGCGCGAAGCGTACGCGGGAGCGGCACCAGCGCCACCACGACGAGCGCCGCGAGCAGCACATTGAACCAGCCGTAGTGGTAGAGATCTTTGCCGGGAAGTAACAGCTCGACCAACGCGCAACAAAGCAGCGCGAGTGCGGCGACGATGCTTACGATCACGAATTCAGATACGGCTTGACCGCAGCTTGCATCTCTGAGAGCGTCAGCGCCCCGTCGAACCCCTTTACCACGTTGCCGTCACGTCCAATGATGACGCTCGTCGGCATGCCCAGCGCGGCGTAGAGACGCCCGTAGCGCTGCTGATCGTCGATCCAAATCGGGAACCGGATGCGCAGCGATTGCGCGAATGCCCGCGCTCGCTCCGGCGACTCGCCTTCGTTCACACCGACCACAACGAGACCCGCGGCTGCATATTGTTGCGAGAGGCGCTGCAGATCCGGCATCTCTGCGCGACACGGCGGGCACCACGACGCCCATAGATTCATCAGAACGATCCGGCCGCGATACTGCTGCAGTGAAACGGTCGCACCGCTATCATCATTCAGCGCAAAGACGGGCGCGGCCGTGCCCGCGAGCGCAGAGGGACCCGACGCGTGCGAACTATCGGAACGGAAGAACGGAACGACGACGATCGCTGCAACGGCAACGACCGCGAGGATCAAGAGCCAGCGAATCTGACGACTCACCAGTCACCCATGCGCTCTTCGTCGACCTCGCCTTCGAATGCGATCGTCCCCGCCGGCATGACGGCGGCGTACAGCGGGACGCCGCGAAAACGAACCTCGCGCTTGCGCGCGGCATCGTCACCGGACTCGAAGAGGCGGCAGTAACGAGAGAGGACGTCGGGACTGCAGCGTGCGAGCTTCGGCGGAACGTTATAGATTTGGACGAACCGGTCGAACGCGCGCTCGAACGTCTCAGCGGCGAAATTCGATCCAAGGCGCACTTCGCGCCGAACGTGTTCCAGGTGACCTTCCTCCCACGGACGAAACCGCGACCGCGTGTCCGCCCACATTCTCGACGGCAAGGCGCTGGCCGCCGATCTGCGTACGGAACTCATCGCACGTACGAGTGCGCTACGCGAGCTCGGGATTCATCCCAGACTCGTGATTGTTTTCGTTGGAGAAAACGAGTCGAGCGTCGCGTACGTTCGCAATTTGATCAAAACCGGTGAGCGCGTGGGAGTTTCCGTCGAGGTCGACCGCCTCCCGGAACATGCTACGGCGCCCGACGTGCGCGAACGCTTGGAACGCCTGCGCGACGACGCGACCGTTCACGGCGTCATGCTGCAGCAGCCGTTGCCGCCGCATCTCTCGATCCGAGAGATCGCGGATGCAATTCCGGTTCATAAAGACGTCGACGGCACCCATCCAACGAACCAGGGTCACCTTGCCTTCGGAAGCGGAACGGAATTCGTTCCCGCGACGCCGGCCGCCGTCATGCTGCTCTTGGAGCGCAGTCCCCACTGGCCGCTGCGCGGCCGGCGCGCGGTGATGATCGGCCGCTCGATCGTCGTCGGGGCCCCCGTCGCGATGCTGATGCTCGCGCAAGACGCCACCGTCACGGTGCTTCACAAAGAGAGCACGAGTCTGCAGCCGTACGTTCAGATGGCGGAGATCGTCGTCGTTGCAACCGGCGTTCCCGGTTTAATCGGCGGCAACGATATCGCGCCCGGCGCAACGGTAATCGACGTCGGCACCACCGTCGTGAGCGGACAGCTCAAAGGCGACGTGGATTACGAATCGGCGCTCCACGTTGCCGCCGCGATCACGCCCGTCCCCGGCGGTGTCGGACCGGTAACGAACGTCGCGTTACTTCGCAACGTCGTGAAGTCCGCCGAGCACCTCACGCACGCCATTTTACGGTAACGCTGTTAGAGCACCGGCCGCATGATGCGGAGGACCTGGTGACCGCCAACATTTTCGAGCGGGAAGTATACGAAATGCGTGCTTGGATCAACCGCAACGGTATGCGCCGCTTGGGCAAAGAACGCCTGAGCAAGTTTGTGCGCTGTTCCGCTGCTCGTGTCGAAGACGGAGACCGTGCCGGACTCACTGGAAACGTACAGACGGTGTATCACGGGATCGTTCGCAATAACATCCACGTTGTCACCGACGGAGTCAATGCCCGTCTCCTTTTCGCTCGCCAGATTGAAACTGACCAATCTCATATTATCTTCGCATGCAACGTACGCCGTTTCCGACTGCGAATCGAGCGCGATCGCGTGAGCGCCCAGACACCCTGCTAGCGGATAAGACGCAATGACGCGGCTGGTTTGCGGATCGATCACCGTAAGCGCGTTTTTCGATTCAGCAGTGACCAAAATATGTTTCGTCGTCGGATCGTAGACGGTATAGCCTGCCTTCGAGTTGAGCACAAGTGGCGCGAGCACCCTATCGGACGACGCGTCGACGACTTCGTCGCCGTTGCCTTTAGCGAGTGAGACGAAGAGTTTCTTTGCGTCAGTTGCGTACGCCAAACTCGCCAGACCGTCACCGCCCGGAACAGTAGCCGCTACTTTGAGCGTCTGCGGATCGATGACGGTGATTTTGCTGATCGTTCGCGGCGTTGCATAGACGCGCCCAAGTTTGGGAACGGCCAGCACGCCACGCACGCCGGGAAGATCGTGAACCTCACCGACGACGCGATCCGCATCCGTGTCGAATACGATGACGCGCGCCGCTCCAGGATTCGTAATATACAGCCGATGATCGATCGCATCAAAGTCTTGATAGTTGAACCGGGAGGGCGCGTCGCTTAGAACGACGTCCTTTACGAGCTTGAGCGGCAATGGCGCGTCGGATGCTTTCGTAACTGCCGGCAAAGCAATCGCGATTGCGGCAACAACGCCGAGCATGCCGAATACCGTGCGTGTAGTAAAGCGCGTACCATCCATAACGACCAGTGTAGTAGGCGCATCTGCGCCTCAGCCCGCAAAAAACACAGAGCCATCCAAGGGCGGCCCGTGTCATCCTGAGCGCAGTGAGCGAAGCGAGCGCAGTCGAAGGATCGCCTGGATTGAAAAGCCCGACGTAACATCTCGTCGGGCTTTTGAATTCGTAGCGATCCTTCAACTCCGGTGCTTCGCACCTGCGCTCAGGATGACACTTAATTTTGTGAGAATGCTTTTCCGAAAAACTTTTCTTGTGCGGCTTTGAAAGCGTCTTCTTCTTCTGAATCTTGACGGCGCTCGAGCTCCACGCGACGGCGTTCGAGCAGTCTGCGCAGTTGCGGCAACAACCGTTCGAGAAAATCGCGCTCGGCGCGCAGCCGTGACTTCGTGTCGATCAGTTCGAGTAAACGCTGCTTCACCGCCTCGGCAACTTGCAGCGAATCGCCGATTAAGAACGAGGTTCCTTGCGCGTCGGTCGGTAGTTCGATCGACGTCTCTTGGCCCGAGAATTCGACGATCATCTCGAGATATTCGTCGAAGAGCGCGCGCACGGCGGGCAGCAATTCTTCGACCTCTTCATCCTCGAAGGGAAGGTCTTCTTCCACCGGTTCCACCTCGACGACGAGGTACGGTTCGCGACTGACGATGTGTTCGATTCGGAAACGCTCGCGCCCGATCGTCGAAATAAAATAGCGTCCGAACGGTAGCGGCTGCACGTCGACGATTTCTGCGACGGAACCGACATCGTGCGGCATCACGTTCGGATCGCCGGCTTCGGCGCCTTCGGCGATCAACGAAACGCCGAAGCTCTCGCCGCTTTCGAGGCACTCGTTGATCAGCTGTTTGTAGCGCGGTTCGAAAATATGGAGATTGAGCACGGCTCCCGGAAAGAGCACCGCGTTGAGCGGAAAGAGGCGAAGGCGCCGACTCATAGGGTCGCGTTCCTTCTAGGAGGTCGCCGGGGGTTCCCCGCTAACATGATTGGAAATGGATGACGTGTTGCGGTATCTGGAAACGGTGCATCCTGCGCCCGATCCACTGTTACTGGAATTAGAACAGCACGGGCGCAAGGATGGCATCCCCATCGTCTCGCGCGAAACAGGACGTTTTCTTTCGGTTCTCGTGCATATGATGCAAGCCAACCGCATCCTGGAAATCGGTACCGCGTACGGCTATTCGACGCTTTGGATGGCCCTCGCTCAACCGCCGATCGGCAAGATCTGGACAATCGATACCGACAGCAACCGGACCGACGTCGCGCTTTCATACTTTAGACGCGCCGGCGAAGACGACTACATCACGATCTTCAATCAAGACGCGTTCGAATTGCTCGAGAATTTTCAACAGCGCAACCTCGATATCGTTTTCATCGACGCCGACGACAAACGCCAATACCGCGACTACCTCGATCTCGTAATCCCGATGCTCAAACGCTCGGGTATCGTTGTGATCGACAACTGTTTGCTCGGCGGCGACGTGCTCCCGGACGGCCCCGATGATGAGACGACGACGGCGATGCGCGAATTCAACGAGTATTTTCTCTCGCATCCCCAACTCAACGCAACGATCCTCCCGCTCGGCGACGGCACGGGTATCGGCGCGCGCATAGAATGAGCCGTTCCTCCGTGGACGCATCCGCGTTCAGGAACGTGATGCGCCACTATCCAACCGGCGTTACCGTCGTGACGAGCCTGCGCGAAGGAGAACCGCGCGGCATGACCCTCAACGCGTTCTCGAGCGTGTCCACGAATCCGCCGATGCTCTTGATCTGCGTGAATCGCGAGGCGCGAAGCTACCTATACATTTCGACGTCGCGCATTTTCTGCGTAAACGTGCTCTCGGCCGAGCAACGGGAACTTGCCGAACGGTTCGCAGGAAAGATCCGCGAACACCAATTCGAGAGTGTGCCGTTCGACGTTGACGTCACCGGCGCGCCGGTGCTTCTCGGAACGATCGGGCACTTCGATTGCGAAGTCGCCGAGGAACATCACGCGGGTTCCCATTCGATCATCATTGGTCGCGTCGTAGGATGCTCGGCGCGCGCAGGTATACCGCTCGGATACTTCAACGGAGGCTATCACGATTTCGGAATGCGCGTCGAATGATTTTTGAAACGTTTGCGGTTGGGCTCTTACACTGCAACTGCACGATCGTCGGCGACGAAACGACGCGTGAAGCGATCGTCATCGACGGCGGCGACGGCGTGCCGGATGTAATGGAACGGCTCAAACGCTTGGACCTACGCGCAAAATACCTCATTCATACGCACGCGCACTTCGATCATATTGCCGACGTCGGCGGATTGCGCGAGCGCACGCATGCGCAGGCGTTGCTGCATCCGGCCGATTTGCCCATCTACCACCAGCAGCCGGCGCTAGCGCGCATGTTCGGCTTGCCGGAAATGCCGCCCGTCGTCAAACTCGACGGCGATCTCACCGACGGCGACCGCTTGCGGATCGGCGCAGTCGACTTCGAAGTCTTACATACGCCGGGACACACACCGGGGAGCGTCTGTTTTACGGTACGTCACGACGCAGATCTGCGATTGGTCACCGGCGATACGCTCTTTGCTGGGGCGATCGGACGTTGGGATCTCGGGGGAACGTCGATGAAGGATATCGTCGATTCGATCCATCGTAAGTTGATGGACTATCCGGACGCGACGCCGGTTGTTCCCGGACATGGCGCGTTTACGACGATCGGTACGGAGCGCCGCTCGAACCCGTATTTGCAGTAATGCGCCTTTTTGCCGGCATCGAGCTGGACGACGCGACGCGCGCCATGTGCGTCGACGTGCAATCGCGCCTGCAGCGCGCCGCGTTTGAGGCGAAATATGAAGCCGCCGAGAAACTTCACGTGACGCTCGCATTTTTGGGCAACGTCCGCGATGCCGAGCTCACCGACGTGGAACGCGTGCTCGAGGAGACCGCGAAGAGCATTGCGCCTTTCGAGCTTGTGTGGGATCGGGTCGGCGCATTTCCAAACGAACGCCGCCCCCGCATCGCGTACGTCGGTTCGCGTGCGCAAGGACCGGAGTACCGATCGCTGGCTTACACGCTTCGCGACGCGTTCCGTGCGCTTGCATTCGAATTCAAGGACGACGCCGTCGCGCACGTGACGATCGCCCGCATTAAAGGCGGCTCTTCGCGCCCGTTGCCGATGATCGAGGCCGCGCCACAGACGATGCCGGTGCGCGAGATCGTGCTCTTCGAATCGCTTCCCGCGGAAAAGACGACGCGTTACGAAGTGCGAAGGCGCGCCGCGCTCGCCGGTGCGCGATAGCGCACGCCCTCCGTCAAGACAGTAACCAGGCGTTCCACGACGTGGTCCGCCGGCTCCTTATAGCGGCTCGCGCGCCATTGCAGTGCGGACCCGATAACCGCAGAGCTAACGACTAGCGCGGCCGCGTCGCTCATGACGGGCGATAAGAACCGGTGGAGTACGTCTTGCATCGCGGGTTCGAGCTGCGGTTCGAACTCTTTGTCGACTCTGCACTTTTTCTTCGACCGGACGTGCTCGAGCGTCGTCATCGCGACCGTTTCGAGCAACGACGCGATATCGGTTGACGACCGAAGATCGAAACGCGCGAGGTCCGCGCCATAGCGGGTGCGGACGAGGTCCTCCAATAGCGCGTACTTGTCCTCGAAATGCGCGTAAAACGTTGCGCGGTTGATCGTTGCGCGTTCGGCGATGTCCGCAACGGTAATGTCACTGAAAGTCTTTTCTTCGATCATGGCTTCAAACGCATCACGTATCAAGTTACGCGTCCGGGTGACTCGCGGATCTTCTCGCGTCTCGCGCGTCTTCTCCATCGCCATTCTGCCGCTATTGTAAAACAACAGCCGGAAGATACGCAACGCTCGTTGTGTAGTCAGACCAGGTGAACCAACCGACCGATCCGCTCGCACGCCTGCTGGGTGGGCGCGCGGGCCAATGAGAATAGAGCAGCGACAATGGAAAGGTTGAAGCGCGCGTGCATTGCTGCGGGGCTTATTCTAGCGCTCGCAACGGGATCGTTTATGCTCTACGGCGTGAGCGCTCCAGTAAACCATCGGGCAGCGCGCACGACCAAGGTTAGCGCAACGCTTCAGAACATCTTCCGCCGCGCGTACGATGAAGCATATAGCCGGCACGCAACGATCGAAAACGACGGCACCACGTTTGTTTCGACCGGCGACATCGACATGGAATGGCTGCGCGATTCGAGCGCTACGATGGCGCCCTATATCGATCAAGCGGTGAGCGATCCGTACGTGCGCAACATGTTGCGCGGAATGGTGGCGCGGCAGGCGCGCTACATTCTGATCGATCCTTACGCAAATGCCTTCACGCGCAACTATCGTGTCGCCGAGCGCAAGTACGAGATGGACTCGCTGCTCTATCCCGTGTGGTTCTCATATCACTACTGGAAGGAGACCGGTGACCGCAGCATCTTTACGGCGCGGTTGCAGCGCGCGTTTTCGATGGTGGTTGCGACGTTGCGCACGGAGCAGCGCCATACGCAGCGTTCACACTACCGTCATTCGCGGCTCGGAGACAACGGACGCGGAAGCTCGACTGCCTATACCGGATTAGTATGGACCGGCTTTCGCGCGTCGGACGACCCGGCCCGGTATCACTTCAATATTCCCGACAATATGTTCGGTGTCGTCGTTCTCCACGACCTCACCGAGATGGAAAAATCGGTGTACCGCAATTCGAGACTGGCCGCAAACGCGTGGGGGCTATCGGTTCAAATGCAGCGCGCGATCGAACGCTACGGCGTCGTAAACATGCCGGGCGTGGGACGCATGTACGCGTACGAAGTCGACGGGTACGGCCACGCTAATCTCATGGACGACGCGAACATTCCCTCGCTGCTCTCAATCCCGTACTTCGGCTACGCCGGTGTGCGCGACGTCGTCTATCAGGCCACGCGCACCTTCATTCTGTCGCCGCGCAACAAATACTACTTCCAAGGCAGATACGCATCCGGCATCGGAAGTCCGCACACGCCTCGGGGATACGTCTGGCCGCTCGCGCTGATCATGCAGGTTCTCACGTCGACGGACACCGGTGAGACTCGCCGCGTGATGGGATATTTGGCGGCCGCGGACGTCGGCGATCATCGCTTACACGAGTCGTTCAACGTGGATTGGCCGGAGCAGTACACACGCGATGACTTCGCATGGCCGAACGCGCTCTTCGCGCAGATGATGATTACCCGCCGAAACGGCCGCCGCTAAGCCGTGAACGATGCGAAAGCCGCCGCAACGTTGTCGTACGTGGGCCAAACGTGATCGAGCGCGACGAGCTTGAGGACGCGCGCAAGTGCCGGGGCAACGGCAGCAAATCGGACCGGCGGAAGTCCGGCTCGCATTCGCCGTTTATGCATGCGAATAAACGCGCCGATCGCGGTGGAATCGACATATCGTACGCGGGAGAAATCGATGACGACGTTGGCGGCAGCGTCGCACTTGCTCAACTCGGTTTCAAGCTGTGGCGTGGTATAAACATCGTAATCCGTCGTCAATACGATGACGCACGGAGCTTCAATCAGCAATTGGGACCCTCCGGGTGGCTATTCTACCACGCCGGCGGCGGTTCAACCATCTTTGAAGACGAGGTCCAATATATTGGACCCCGTCTTTTTTTAGCGAGCCGAGGCAAGTCCGCATGAGTTCGTGGGACAACAGCCCAAATACCCCATAATGACTTCCGATCATTCACGCGAGGTCGAACGATTGCGCGCCGACGCGGACTACATGCATTTCCTTGTAGAAGCCGGCGAACTCCTCAGTTCCTCTCTCGACTATCGTAACACCCTGCGTAACGTATGCGATGCCGCCGTAAAAACCATCGCAGATATCTGTGTGCTCGACATCGGCGGCTCCGCGGCAGACGTTGAAGCGGTCGCCGCCGTCCATCGTGACAAAGCACGTATCAAAGATCTCAGTTTGGTAGAACGCCACCTGCAGAGCGAAGAGGGCAGACCGGCGCATCCCGTTTGTCGTGTACTGGATTCCGGCCATACATTTTTTGCCCCGCTCATCGATGAGGCGTGGATCGCAGAACATGCTGCCAACGAACAGCACGCGCGGTTCATGCGACGGATGAAATACCATTCGATGATCGTCGTTCCCGTACGTTCGCAGATTTGGGGCGTTACGGGGGCCCTCACACTCGTACGCATCGAAGGCTCTCCGCCGTATGACGCAAATGCCGTCGCGTTTGCCGAAGACTTAGGGCGGCGGTGCGGCGTTGCGATCGGAAAGGCGAGACTTTATTCACAGACGGCGGACATTGCGGAACGCTTGCAAAAGGCTGCGCTTCCGCACTCCTTGCCGGACGTTCCGGGCTTCTCGTTCGACGTGCTCTATGAACCGGCCGATGCCGCGCTTCTCGTGGGCGGCGATTGGTACGACGTGTTCGAATTACCGGACGGCAAGATCGGTGTGTCGATTGGAGACGTCTCCGGACATGGAATCGAATCGGCGGCGCAGATGTCGTCGATCCGAAATGCCCTGCGAATGGCGCTCGTGATGAACGACGATCTGCTCAACGTATTGAAGTACGCGGACTTTCTTTTCGATCATGAGGTGAGCCAAGGAACGTTTTGCACGGCACTCATTGGTATTCTGGATCCGGAGAACCGGACGCTGCGATGCGCGTCAGCGGGTCACCCAAGCCCGCTCGTGTGCAGTACGCGAGGCGTTGAGGCGCCGCTCGAGGGTCGGGCAGGGCCGCCGCTTGCTGCCGCGGATATGACCGAGCGAAAACCGGAAGAGGCCGTGATCAGGCTCGAACGCGGTTCGATGGTCGTGCTCTATACGGACGGATTGCTGGAGGCAACGCGTGCGCCGCTCACCGGTGAAGCGGCGCTTCGAACGGCGTTGCAGGACCCGAAGATCCGAACCTCGCCTACGCCCGCGCGCGATATACGGGATGCCTGCGTTTCCGGCTGGCATGGCGACGACATCGCCGTGCTCGTGATGCAGTGCGAGTAGCGGCGCTATATCGTGTGATTCAAAATTGCAATGCTGCGGCCATCGAAATCGCGGCAGCGGCTCAATGAAAACGCGTGGAGGACGATCGCCTCTTCACGCACGGCAATTCCCGGCATCGGTTCGACGGCGCTGCACGCGATCGCAAGAAGCCGTACCATGTCGGGCCGTTGCGAAAGCTCGATGTGATCGAGGTAGATCGTTTGCTTCGAACGCGGCGCGGAGAGCCAGTTGAGCGCTTCGCGCCCTTCGCTGTTGTATCCGATCACGTACGGCGGTATTCCCGCATAAAAGTCAAGCATGCTCGAAAGTCCGTACTCGTCGGTGACGATGATGGAACCCGGATACTGCCGCGCAAGCGCAAGGGCTAAGGGACGATCGCTGTAGATTTCGAGCAGGCTCGCCGTCGAGACGCCGCGCGGAAGCATCATCGCTGCGCGAACAACGAGCGTCGAGGGCGCGCACGCGAGGATAAACGCGAGAAGCGCGATCAGCGCGGTCGGAGCAAATCCGCCGACGAGCCAGCGGCGCGCGACGCTCCACTCCATTGGCACGGTGAACGCGAGAACGAGCAGCGAGAGCATCGGTCCGGCAAACCAATACAACTCCACGGACTCTATAAATGACAGGGCGACCAGCAAGATTGCCAGCGGCGCCGCCGTGCCGATGAGGAGGCTGCGGCTCAAACTGATCTCGTCCGTTTTCACCGCGAGAGCGCGCACGATGAGCGGCGCGAGAAACAGTGCGCCGACTGCGAGCGCTGCGGCAACCGTTTCGATCGCGCGCAACGGCGAAAAGGCCTCGAAATGGTGGCGATGTGCAACCGCAAATTCAATTCCCGCCCAGTTGTGGACCGCGTTCCACGCAATGTACGGTGCAACGACGACGGCGGCAACGCACGCACCGGCGAGCAGTCCGGTACAATGGCGCGGAATGCTGCCATTTCGCCACGCCGCCCACAGAATTCCGACGACGAGGGAAACCGCGAACACGCGTGCGAGCGCGTCCAGGCCGACGGCGAGGCCCGCGAGGATCCACCAGCCGACGTTACCGCTTCGCATCGCGCGAAGCGTGCACGCGAGAGCGGCGATCCACATCGCGAGAAACGGCCCGTCCGGCGTCGCGAGGTTGAAGGCGAGCAAGCCAAATGGCGTGATGTTCAGCGCAACCGTCGCAAGGAACGCGCGTGTCGCAGACCCCGTCGCATTGCGAACGAAGTCCCACATCGCGACGGACGCGATGATGCCGCAGAGTAAAAACCCGGCTCGCAAACGCAACGCGTTATGCGCACCGAAATCAAAAAGTGCTATCGTCCACGCGACGAGCGGAGGATGATCGACGTAGCCGAATGCGAGCCGGCGGCTCCACTCCCAGTAGTACGCTTCATCGCCGCCGACCGGGAATTGAATCGCGGCGGCTACGCGAAGCGCGAAGATCGCGAAGAACACGAAGAGGTACTGCGGCTTCATCCACCCTCACAATACGCCATCCCGCGCGCTCTACCCGGTATTCAACCGTACGCCACCCGCAGACGCTGGCACAACTAAACATTTTTCTCGCCACTGTCGTTTAGCAAACGTGCCTTCAACATTGGCGCAAACCCGCGGCTTCATTTCGCGATTCTAGGGGCATACGATAAACCACACACGCCCTTTACGCAACGAGTGTCGATAAACAAGAACTCGGCACCTGCGTTGTAGCTCACGGAGAAGTCAATTCGAAATGTCTATCCTGCGCAGTCGCGTGCTCCAGGCTCTCTTTCTTGCGGCCTTGACGACCGGTGCGGCACAAGCGCAACCGGTCACGAATCCACAAATCGCTCCGTCGGCCGCTCCCACAGAGGAGCCGGCGCGCGAACGTAAATCGTCGATCGAGTGGCACAACGGTCGCGGTCCGGAATATTTCGTCGCCGGCGATTATGTGCTCGGCACCAACAGTAGAAACGAATTCAATCCGCTCGGCACGAACGATTCGAACTCGTGGGCCGCACGTGCTGCGGTGGAGTATCCGATCGGCAAGCTCGCCGTAATGGCTGAAGGCACGTACGATCACTTCCAATACACGACGCAGGCGGGAATGGTGCCGACAATCGGCAACGCCGGACAAACCTTCGTTCCCTCGTTTTACGCCCACGATGTCGACTGGGATGCGCGCGCCGGTATTGGTCTACAGTACCCGCGCATATTTTTGGTCGCAAGTTACGGGCAACGGCACAACAACTACGGATATCCGAACCTCCAAGGCGTCGGATTCGGCATCGAAAAATTACCGGATTTCAACGAAAAGACGATCTCGTTCTTCGGCAGCTTCCTGTATTATCCGCAATTCGGCGCGGGAACGACCATTCAATACGGTTTCTACAAATATCAAGCCGGCGTCGAGTATCACGTTCGTGAGTCGCGCGTGCCGCTATTCGTTGAAGCGGGATACATGGGCGACTACGGCTATAACAAGTTAAACGCGCCCACGAACATCTCGGATAACGGCTTCTTCGGGGGTCTCGGCGTGCACTTATGAAGGCGCTGCATGAGTCGCATTTCGCCGTTACGCGCCTCGGTGCGATCATGCGCCCCGATGCAATGCGCGATGAAGAAGCCGGCGGCGTGCTCAATCCCGGTACGGCGCGCGGCCCCGACGGGCAGTTGTATCTCTTCCCGCATGTCGTCGGAAAGAATAATCAGTCGCGCATCGGCATTGCGCGCGTGATTTTCGACCGCGACGGCGATCCCATCGGCGTCGACCGTCTCGGATATGCACTCGAGCCGGAAGCGCCGTACGAATTGTCGCCGCACGACGGTACAGGCGGCGTCGAAGACGCGCGCGTAACGTTCGTCGAATCGCTTGGCCTCTACGTCATGACATATGTCGCGTGCGGGCCGAGCGGCCCACGCGCAGCGCTTGCGATTTCCGAGAACTGTCTGCAGTGGGAACGTCTCGGCCTGGTCGATTTTGAGCCGGGTCGATACGCGAAGCACGCCGCAGTCGTACCGGAACTACTGCAGACACGCAGCGGCGAGATGATCGCAATGTTCCACCAATCGCTCTACGGGAGCCCTGGCATGTGGCTCTCTGCTGCCGACTACGGCGCCGTGAAACGAGATATTCGCAACTTGCGCATCATGCGTCATCAGATGCTGGTATCGGATGCGACGGCGGCGTGGGAAGCACGGCGCGCTCGTTTGGGAACGCCGCCGGTTCGCACGCCGCTCGGCTACATGATCGTGTCTCACGGCGTCACCGGCGACGCCGGTGTGATGATTTTCCGCCGTGAGGCCGATCGCGCGCTGCGCCACGGCTTCACTGCGCCGATCCTCATTTCCGAAATCGATCCCACCGGCATAGACAGACGCGCCGACGACGTGTACGACATCTATTACGGCATGTCGGACAAGTCGATCGGCGCCGCTCGACTGTGGCTTCCCGATTCGGTGGACTACGAAGAAGTCACGTCGTAAGTCACGGAATACGGATGACGAGTTTGCCGCGGGTGTGCTTGGCCGTACTCTCGAGATCGGCCAGTGCTCGAGCGGCATCCGCCAAATCGTAGTGCCCGCCCACCTCGACGCGCAGCGTGCCCGCTGCCGCGCGCTCTTCGAGATCTTCAAGATCGCCCGCCTCCGCCTTCATTTGGATGTAGTGCACGGTTACGGGCTTTGAAAACGCTCCTTGATCGGGACCGTTGAGCGTCGACACCAGCGTCCCTGATTCACGCAGCACGTCGGCGTCGCGGAGCACCGCTTCTCCCATGTTGATCAGGTCGAATACGTGATCGAATCCGTCGTGGTATCGTTGCTGCGCTTGCGCGAGCGTATCGCCTTGCGTGTAATCGATCACGTCGTCGGCGCCGAGCTGATGAAGATACTCCACGTCACTCTGTTTCCCGGTGGCAACGATGCGCGCGCCCTGCGCTTTTGCAAGCTGCGTTGCGAACAGCCCAACGCCGCCCGTCGCGCCGATGATGAGCACGCGTTGTCCTGGGCGGACGCCTGCCGTACGAAGAATGGTTTTTGCCGTGAGTCCCGCTTCGGGAATCGCCGCGGCATGTGAAAAATCGAGGCGATCGGGTTTCTTCGACAGACGCGCGCTCGACGCCGAGATCACCGCATATTCGGCGAATGCGCCGCGCGGGAACATTCCGGCGATTGCATCGCCCTGCTGCCAACCCGTTACGCCGGCTCCAACCTCGGCGATTTCGCCGGCGCCGTCCATGCCGGGAACGTACGGGAATGAAACCGGCAGCCAATCTTTGACCATTCCCGTGACGACCTTGTAATCGAACGGATTCACTCCCGCGGCGCGCATCCGGACGAGCAGAGAGTCGTCCTTAACTTCCGGCACGGGCACGTCGGTAACGCGAGCGTTTTCCGGAGGACCGTACTCCTCGATTACGAGCGCCTTCATCGTTGAAACCGAAACGTGTTGCATCTGTTCCTCCGCAAAAAAGCGAAGCCACGTGTGTCGCCTACGATACGCTCCTTATCAGCGCAGGGTCAAGCGGCCGGCACGGCTTGAAAATCGCATCAATTGGGCGGTACGCTAAGCGACACACGTTCAGCAGGCGGACTCCTATCGTGCTGAAAACGAAAAACATCGCCGCTCAACCGCTGCCATCGTTCTCATTGTTCGAATCGAATCTCGGCATGGGTGCGAGCATGGGGAACAGCGCCCTATGGGTTCACACCAAAGGCACCGGCGCCTTAGAGCGCGTCTTCTTCAACGAACTGGGACGCTCGCTCGTCGGCACGGTTCAACTGCGTTACGGCGCACGGGGGCGGCGTCTTGGAGCGGTCGCGTCGTTCGACGGACATCGCGGCGACGACACATACAACGGAATCTACCCGGAAACCGGAACGCGCCGGTTCGAGATTCATCCCGCGTATCAGCGCGTCCGCTTCCAGCTCGCACGCGTCATCGACATCTGCGAGACGACGTTTCTTCCGCTGACCGACAGTGCGCCGAGCTACGGCGACCCGGCGATCGCGTACGTGATCGCCAATCTCTGCAATAGCGACGATATTCCGCATACCGTGCGTGTTACCGCTTCGGCGATGTTGCGGGGGGATACGCCCGCCGACGTTCACGCGTACTTCGATGCGTCGGCAAACGCCCTCGTCGCCTCAAATGCGACGCACGAAGATTGGACGCGCGTCTTCGCCGTCTCGGAAAAGCCGGAAGGCTACTGCGCAAATCTCGACGTCGGCTCGACCTACGATCCCGCGCACCTGCACAACCTTCAGAACGACATCGCAACGCAAGGCGATTTGCTCGGTCATCTTCAACTCGATGTCCCGCTCGATCCGGGCGAGGAACGCCAGCTAGCCTTCACGGTAACGCTGAGCTCGCGCGGAGCAGATGATGCGTTGCGCACCTTACGTGAGGCCGGAAGCGCCGACGATATGCTGGAGCGCACGATCGAGCACCTGGAAAATGAACTGCGCGTCAGCCGAGTACTGACACCGGATGCAACGATCAATCAAGGCGCTCTTTGGAGCAAAGTCAACATGCGGCGCGTCATGGCGACGTACCCGTACTGCAACGCGTTTACGAACGATCCCGGCAAATACGCGATTGTCGTCGTCCGGGACTGTGCCTGGTTCGTGTACGGAAACGACCACTTTGTACCCGAGTTTTCCCGGCATCTGCTCGATGCGATCGCACTGCGTCAGTATCCGTCCGGCAAACTTCCCGAATACATCGACGCCGTCACCGGTATCGTGGACGATTATGCGCTGAACATCAACGACGATACGCCGCTCTTTATCCTCGCGGTGAGCCACCATTTCCGCTCTGCAGGCGATGCAGCATGGCTGCGCGAGATCTATCAGAACGTCGCCGCCGCGGCTCGGTACATCATGTCGCAGATCGATGAACGCGGGCTCGTCTTCTGCAGCGCGGACGATGCCCGAGGTGGCGTTTGGGCGATCGCGGGATGGCGAAATATCATCGACAATTACAAGATCAACGGCGCCGTAACCGAGATCAACGCCGAGTGTGTCGCAGCGCTGCGAGCCGCGGGCGACCTTGCCGAAGACCTCGGCGGGTTCGATGACGATGCGCGCGACTTCCGGCGCGCTTCGGATAGTGTGAAAGCCGCCATGGACGAGCACTTGATCAATCCGAACAACGGCTTGTACTACCTCAATATCGACGTAGACGGGAATCCGCGCACGGACGTAACCGGAGACGAAATCTTCCCTGTGATGTTTCGCGCGTGCAGCGAAGAGACGGGGTTTCGCATCATCAGCCGCCTCAATTGCGAAGACTTCTGGACGAGCGCCGGTCTACGCACGGTATCGCGCTACGATCCTCGCTTCGATCCGTCGGCGAACGCGGGACTACTGGGCGGAGTGTGGCCGGGATTGACGTGGTGGTACGCGACCGCAGCGGCACGTTACCATCCCGAGGTTATGGTGCGCGCGCTCAGCTCGTCGTTCCAACACTACGGTTCCGATCCGAAGATGAACAACACCGCGCCCGGACAGTTCAGCGAATGGTTCCACGGCGAGAGCTTAGAGAATCGCGGCATGCGTCTCTCACCGTGGGAACCTCCGCGATTTTTATCGGCTGCGATTGAAGGCGTGTGCGGCCTGATGCCGCGTCCGGGCACACCGTACATCAGCCCGCTCATTCCATCGCACTGGAGTTGGGCGGGAATCCGCGAGCTGCCCTATCACGGTTCGTATCTATCGTATTTCATCGTGCGCGAAGCTGTTACGGGATTCCGCGTCTATTCCACGGCGCCCGTAGAATGCGAATGGGATGTGACCTTGTACGAGCGCGACATTTCCGATATCGTTCGCGTCTACGCCGATAGCGCGGTTGCACTTGGCCTTGCCCGTGAGGACGGCGCCGCGGTGCTCATCGGAAATACGAGCTCGCAGACCATTCATACGCCCGTTGTTGTAACCGATCCCAAACAGTCGGATCGGAGTTTTCACGTACGCGCATACGATAGCGAACGCTGCGGCTGGGACGACTTCGGCATCCTGTCGATGGAAGACATTCGCGGCAATGCGTTCTCAATTGAAGCCGGCGGGTTCCGGCTGATCGAACTTACAGCGTTAGAACAGTAGCGGCTAGCGCAGGCGAATCAGCAGTTTTCCGTCGTCTTGCGCGGGGGCCGGTTCCGCTGTTTGCGTAACCGGTTGCGCTTCACGCTGCGGTGCCGGCATCGCCGCGTAATCGGGAACTTTGCCTTGTGCAACTTTCTCGCGGTAATCGTCGATGGCGACCTTGAGCGCTTCGAGCGCGCGCTCCGGGTAATCTTTCTTCTTTTCGGGGTACCCGGCGAGTTGCGCTTCGACGGCATCCGTCGTAATCGCGCTTGCTTCGTCGATCGTTTTACCTTTTGCAAGTTCGACGACGAGACTGCACGTCGCGGTACCGAAGCCGCAGCCGGTCGTGAAGTACGAGATATCCTCGATCACAGCGCCGGGACCAATCTTCAAAAAGAAGTTGTACATGTCGCCGCACGAGTCGCTGAAGTACTCGCCGGTCGCGGTCGCATCGTCCATGGAATGAAAGCCCGGACGAGCCTCGACCAGACGTTGAAACTTCGCAAAATCCACGAAAATCTATACTCCCTTGAGTTCGAACTTGCAGCTCTTTCCGCCCTCGCGCAGCGATTCCACCTGCTGGTGTTCGCCGCCGATGGTTTCATCGAGCACGTGATGGATGACCGAACACACTTCCGGATGGTCTTTCGCGACTCCCGAGTACGGACACGTGTGTTCCTGGAGCATGAACCCGCCGTCGATCAAACTGTATTCAGCTACGACGCCGCCGTCGCGTAACACTTCGGTCAGCTGCGCGACCTTGCCCTCGGTGTCGGGCGCAGTCACTTTCGCCTTTGCCTTATCGACCGCACGGCGCGCGATCGAATCGAAAATCTGCTCGACCGCAGGAGACCCGAACTTTTCCTTCACCTCGCGCAGCACCGCTGACAGCATCTTATCGTAGGCCTGCGGGAAGAGTTTGTCGGCTTCGGAGGTCAGTGAAAACTCGAGGGTCGGCTTGGTGGGCCCGCGCCGGACCGATGCTTCTTCCACGAGACCGTCGCGGGCAAGCACGACGAGCTGTTGCCGCACGGCGTTGGGCGAGAGCCCGAAGACGGCAGCAAGTTCCGCCGCCGAGGCGGAGCCCCGCCGGCGCAGTTCGGCGACAATTTTGCCGCGCGTAGTCTGAAAAAAGCGGTCGACCTGCATTGCGTTCGTGGGTATCCTACCACGGCGCCTGGAGATAGTAAAGTAAATCCTTGACTTTCTGGCCGTACCGGCTATAAGCTACTCAGGCATTAATTCGTATTCAAGGAGCAGCAAGCGTGTCCGATCAGGGCCTCCGCATTTCCGGCCTGCACTGCAGCGTCGAAAGCAACGAAATCTTAAAGGGAATCGACCTAACGGTCGAGCCCGGCAAAGTCCACGCCCTCATGGGGCCCAACGGAAGCGGCAAGTCGACGCTCGCCTTCTCCCTTACCGGTCACCCGAAGTACGATGTGACCGCCGGCACCGCGACGCTGGACGGCGAGGATCTGCTCGCGCTGCCCGCAGATAAACGCGCGCGCGCCGGTCTCTTTCTCTCCTTTCAATATCCCGCCGCGATTCCGGGCGTGAAAGTACCGAACTTTCTTTTTGCCGCGCGTCAAGCCGTACGGCCCGGCGAACTCACGCCGTCGAAATTCCGCGCATTACTGCTCGAAAAGATGGACGTGCTCGGCATGGATCCGTCGTTTCTCGGCCGCTATTTGAACGACGGCTTCTCCGGCGGTGAAAAGAAGCGCCTCGAGATGCTGCAGATGGCGGTGCTCGCGCCCAAATACGCGATTCTCGACGAAACGGACTCGGGTCTGGACGTCGATGCGCTCAAAGACGTCGGCGAATCCGTCAACGCGCTTCGCGTAAGCGACGAAGGCAAGAATACCGGTTTCCTGATCATCACGCACTATCCGCGCATTCTCCAGCACATCCGGCCCGACGTCGTGCACGTGATGATCGACGGACGAATCGTGAAGACCGGCGACGCCGAGCTCGCGCACCGCATCGAGCGCGAAGGCTACGATATCATTCGCGAAGAGACGACCGCTCTTGCCTAGCCAGTTGATCGCGGACGATCGCGAAACCGCGCTCGAACGCTTCCGCGAGACGCGCAGCGGACGTGAAAAACCGAGCCGTTACTGGAAATACGATCTGGAGACGCTCGACGTGCCGCTTCCTTCGGGAACACCCGGTGGTGCCGTTACGATTGAGTCCGCGGCACATCGCATCACGACGTGCGATTTGGAGACGGCGCAGCGCGAGCACGCGCCGTTACTGAACCGTGCATTTGGCAAAGCGATCCAGCCCGCAATGAAGTACGCGCACCTCGCGCGCGCGTTTACGCGTTTGGGTGCCTTCGTCTACATTCCGCGCGACTACGCGTCGGACGAGCCGGTCGTCGTTCGTTATCGCAACGACGGCAGCGACGCGATCTTCCCGCACACCGTCGTCTTTGCCGAACGCGGCGCGCGCGTGACCATCGTGGAGCAACTCGACGTTGACGCCGGAACATTTGTATGCGGCATCGCAGAGATCGTGACGGAAGAATCCGCCGACGTAACCTACGCGGCACCACAGCTGGCGCCGGACGACACGCGCGTTCTTTTCACGCGCGCGGCGCTTCCCGGACGCGATTCGCGCATCGCCTGGGCTACGGCGGAACTCGGCGCGGCTCTGAGCGTCGCCGATATCGCGGTCATCGTCGAACAGCCGGGTGTCGATGCAAACGTTGCATCCCTCTTCTTCCCGGGCGGCTCGCAACACGTCGATATCGTGAGCACCGTCGATCATCGCGTCGGCGAATCGACGTCGCAGTCGATCGTGAAAGCGGCTGCGACCGGCGCCGGGCAAGGACGCTTTCTCGGAAACATTCGCATCGCAAAAGCAGCGCAGCAGACGCAGGCGAGCCTCAGCGACGACGCGCTCCTGCTCTCCAAACGCGCGCACATCGATTCGATTCCCGCACTCGAAATTGCGGCGAACGACGTCAAGGCGTACCATGGAGCAACGGTCGGCGCACTCGATGACGATGTCATCTTCTACATGACGAGCCGCGGCATCGATCGCGCAAGCGCCGAACGGATGATCGCGCTCGGTTTCTTCGAGCCCGTCCTCGAACGCTTTCCTTCTGAATCGCTTAGGGAGACGCTGCGTGAAGCGCTGCAGCGGAAGATAGAACCGGTATGATCACGCTGGATGAACGCAAAGCCGAACGCATCATCGGGGATTTCCCGATTCTCGCGAAGCCGACCTCACGCGGCAAACGGCTCGTCTATCTCGACTCCGCAGCGACCTCGCAAAAGCCGCAGAGCGTCATCGAGGCGCTGGTCACCTATTACAGCGAGTACAATGCGAACATCCATCGCGGCGTGTACGAAATCGCCGCACGCGCGACCGATGCATTCGAAGCGGCGCGCGAGAACGTCGCGCGGTTCATCAACGCCGACTCGCGCGAGGTGATTTGGACGCGCAACGCGACCGAAGCAATCAATCTCGTCGGCTACAGCTGGGGATTGAACAATATTCGCAGCGGCGACGTCATCCTTACCTCGCAACTCGAGCACCACTCGAATCTGGTTCCCTGGCAGCTTCTCGCGGAGAAAACGGGCGCGACGCTACGGTTCATTCCCGTGGACGACCGCGGCGTTCTGCAACTCGAGAATCTCGATGCGCTGCTCGACGGCGTAAAACTGCTCGCGATCTCGCACGTCAGCAACACGCTCGGCACGATAACGCCACTCGAAGAGATCATTCCGAAGGCGCACGCGGCGGGCGCAACGGTGCTCGTTGACGGCGCGCAGGGCGTACCGCATCTGGCGGTCGACGTACGGGCACTCGACGTCGACTTCTATGCGTTTAGCGGTCACAAGATGCTCGGGCCGACCGGCATCGGTGTCCTCTACGGAAAGCGCGCGCTGCTCGAAGCAATGCCGCCGTTCCTCGCAGGCGGCGACATGATTCGCAAAGTCGAATACGAGCACACCTCCTTCAACGATCTTCCGTGGAAGTTCGAAGCCGGCACGAGCAACATCGCTGACGCGATCGGCCTTGGTGCCGCAGTCGACTACCTGCGCGATCTCGGCATGGATTGGGTGCGCGCGCACGAGCAAGAACTGCTCGCATACGCACTCGAACGGCTCGCCCCGCTCGAGACGCGCGGCCTTGCAATCTATGGACCGAAAGATCCGCGACTCGTCTCGGGCGTGCTCTCATTCAACTTCGCCGACATTCACGCGCACGATCTGGCGTCGATCCTCGACACGGAAGGCGTCTGTGTCCGCGCCGGCCATCACTGCACGATGCCGCTGATGGAAAAGATGGGCTGGCCCGCAACCGCCCGTGCCTCGTTCTACATCTATAACACGCGCGCCGATGTGGACGCGCTCGTTGCCGGACTCGACAAGGCCGCACACGTCTTCAAACTCTAGAATCGATGGACGATTTTTACCGCGACTTCATCCTGGATCATTACCGCAATCCGCGGAACTTCGGGACGCTGGAGCCTGCGACCATTAGTGCCGAGGATTTGAACCCGCTCTGCGGCGATCAAATCCGCATGGATCTTCGCGTGAGCGACGAGGGAGTGGTCGAGGAGATTCGCTTTTCGGGCAAAGGCTGCGCGATCAGTCAAGCTTCCGCATCGATGCTCACTGAAGAAGTCAAAGGTATGAAGCTCGAAGACGTGGCGAAGCTCGGGAAAGAGATCGTGCTCGACAACGTCGGAATCGGTATTAGTCCGACACGAATGAAGTGCGCGACTCTGGGCCTGCGCGTACTCAAGAGCGCGGCGATCGGCGAGATCGCCGGCTGGCCCGACGAAGAGTAGCGCCTGATCGCGTTCTTCCTGGACGCGTTCTCGCGTCTGGTTGCAGCAACCGTCTGTGCGGCATTTTCGCTCATTCTTTGGGATCTCGTCGGGCAATCGGGACTGCGTCACCGGTTCTGGCGCGCGATCGTCGGCTTGATCTTCGCGCTCCTCGCGCTCACGCTCGTGGCGACGGTTTCCGGACCGGTTCGCCAGGACTTTTCGATCATTGCAATCGGTGTTTTTCTCGCGGGATTAACGGTCGACGCACTGATCGGCGATGCAGTGCGTGCGGGAATCGGGTTACGACGTTAGCGAAGCACGTGCGGGATGCAGCAACGCCATTTATCCGCAAGGGAATGGGACGCGCTCGCCGGCGACGCTGAATTTCAAGCGCTCCTGCGCGCACGCCGCCGCTTTACCATCCCAGCCGTCATCTTCGCTCTTGCGTTCTTCTTCGCGTTGCCGCTGAGCATCGCGTATGCTCCACAGTATATGAGCCAACCGATCGCGGGAGGTATGACGCGCGCATGGGCGTTTGCGCTGCTGCAGTTCGTCATGGCGTGGGTCTTGCTCGCCATTTACATGAACGAAGCGCGCGCCTTCGATGAGTGCGCGGCGCGAATTGCGCAGCGCGCGCGCGAGGAGTTTGTGGAGTGAACATCCCCGGAACGCTCGTAATGTTCACGCTCTTCGTCGCGATCGCGATCGTCATCACGATGATCGCCGCCGGCCGCAGCTCGTCGAGCCGCGGATTCTACGCGGCGAATCGGCGAATCAGCGGCGTGCAGAACGGCTGGGCGATCGCGGGCGATTATATGTCGGGCGCATCGTTTCTCGGTATTGCGGGACTGATCGCCTTTTATGGTTTCGATGGCTTCCTCTATGCCGCGGGATGGCTGGTTGCGTATCTCGTCGTGCTCTTTCTCGTCGCCGAACCGCTGCGCAACGCCGGACGCTACACCGTCGCGGATGTCATCAGCTTTCGTCTTGGCGGCAGAGGCGTTCGCGCTGTTGCCGCGCTGACGACGCTTGCCGTCACAATGTTCTATATGATCGCGCAACTGGTGGGTGCAGGATCGATCGTCAATCTACTCATCGCGCGCTTCGATGAACCGCTCGCGATCGTCGTGACCGGCACGCTCATGTTGATCTATGTGCTCATCGGCGGGATGCTTTCAACGACATGGGTGCAGATTTTTAAAGCGGGCATGCTCCTCATCGCAGGCCTCGCGCTCTCATTGCTCGTGCTCGTCCACTTCGACTTTTCGTTCGCGCATTTGTTCACTGCCGCACAGAGCGTCAAAAGCGGCAAGGAAACGATCAACCTGCTCGATCCCGGGCACTTCTTCACGGGCCCGTACGGGCCGCTCGACGTTATCTCACTCTCGCTCGCTCTCGTGGTCGGCACCGCGGGCCTGCCCCACATTCTGATGCGCTTCTTTACGGTGCCCTCCGCCGCTGCGGCGCGCCGTTCGGTCAGTTGGGCGATGGCACTCATCGGCGCATTTTACATTATGATGTCGATTATCGGTCTGGGAGCAGCGACGCTGGTCGGACCGAACTACATCGGCAAACATATCAGCGACGTGCAAGCCATCCGCTACATCGCCTTTCGCGATCCCAAAGACGCACCGCAACTCAACGCGGAACTGAGCAAGTACGGCTACATCGTCCCGCATACCGACAGCAACGTGACCGCTCCGATCCTCGGTAACGCGCTCGGCGGTCAGCTGCTCTTCTCATTCATTGCCGCAATCATCTTCGCGACGATCCTTGCCGTCGTGGCCGGCCTCGTGATCTCCGCATCGTCGGCGGTATCACACGACATATGGTACACGCTGATACGAAACAAAGCCGGAAGCGATCGCGAATACATTTTCGTCGCGCGCGCGACCGGCGTCGTACTCGGCATCGCGGCGATCTTCTTCGCGGTCGAACTTCGCGGCTCAAACGTCGCCTTTCTTCTCGGACTCGCCTTCGCCGTCGCCGCGAGCGCCAACGTTCCGGCGTTGCTTCTGTCGCTGACATGGCGCCGTTTCACGCGTGCCGCAGCGATTGCGTCGATGGTCACCGGACTGGTCGCCTCATTGGGATTGATTGCACTCGGTCCGGAATCGCTTCATGAACACGCGATCTTTCCGCTGAGCAATCCGGCAATCGTCTCACTTCCGCTCGCATTCATCGCCGCGGTCATTGCGACGCTCGCAACGCGCGACAGACAATCTGAGGAGATGTTTAGTCAGCTCCTCGTACGTGCGAATACGGGACTCGGCGCAGAAGTGTAGCAGCGCTCCCTACGGCGTTGCAAGCACGAAGTTTTGAACTCCGTTCCCGGTCGCGTTATTCGACGGCGTATCGGAAATGAACGTGTACAGCGGCCGCCCCTTGAACGCCCACTGCATACCGTTGCCGTCCGAGCGAGTAAAGATCGAGAAATTCGCGTCGCCTTTTTCGCTCGCAGTTGCGGCGTGACTTGGCCATATCGTAAGACAACTGCCGGTGCAGTTTGATTGGTTCGGGGTGGTATCGCCGTTGAAGAAATAGAGAGCGAGTCCCGTCGTGGCGTCGACGAGAATCGTCTTGCCGTTAACTTGGGCTTGCTTTGCGTCGCCTGCAAAGCCGGTCGTCGTTGTCGGGCTGCCCGATGGTGCAGCGGTCGGCGCACTGGAAGGCGCAGTCGAAGGCGCGACGGTCGGCGCGACTGCGACCGGTGACGGCGCGAGGATTGGTGCGGGTGGAGCGGCAGTCGTTCCGCTCGATCCGCCTCCGCATGCGGCAAGTGAAATACCGAATGTGAGAAGCGCGCCTGTAACTTTTGCTATGTGCATTGATGAACATCTCCTTGAAAACGTCACTTGGACTTGACGTTTTTAGGCAACGCACATGAAGAAAGTGTGAGGCGAAGATTGCGACTTTAGTGCGAGACGCTCGGCGTGTGATCGGTAATTTGCAGTCCTTGGGGACCGCTGACGACGCGGAAGTTTTCGGTGTACACGCCTGCGGGCGCCGTCATTTCTGCGGTGACAAAGAATGAGCCGTCGCCATTTGGCGTTGCTTGAACGTTCGTGACGCGGCCGCCCTTCATGAAGTCTTCTGTCGGTAAACCGCTGCGCAAATATCCCGTCGCGAACGATGATTGGCCGTTTGCGAGCGCGGTGAGATACGAACGCACGATTGCGGCGGCGTGATCGGCAGTCGCTACACCGGTGATGAGCGCAGGCGACGGTGTTAACGTCGGCGTGGGCGCAGGTGTAACCTCACGCGTAACTTTTATCGTCGGCTTCGGTGTGGCAACCGGCGTTGCAGTTGCTGCCGGTGTTGGTGATGCAGTTACCGTCGGCGCCGGCGTAGCCGTAACGCTCGCCGTCGGTTTCGCCGTAGCTGTTGCGACGGCCACTGCAGTTGGCGTAGCCGATGGCTTGGCGCGCGGCGTTAAAGAGGGCGAGGGAACGGGACTGGGCGACACTTGCGCGACGCGGGTCGGTTGTGGTGTTGCACTGGCGGCTTCCGTTGGAAGCGGAGTAAACGTCGGCGCAGGCGATGGTGCGCTCGCGCCTCCGCCGCCGCCGAGGAATTTTGCGAGGACGCCGCCGAGCAATAATCCGGCGAAGACGACGAGCACGATCAGCGGAAAGATGGGAAGCCCCCCGCCGCCTTTGTTGCCGTCGTTGGGCTCGAGTCTGCGCCTGCGATAATCGGACACGAAGTACTATAACCGTTGTGCTATAGCGTCGATGAACGGACGTGGCAGCGTGCTAAGTTGCGAGGTGTGTTCCTCGGCGAAGAGCGTCATCGCTTCTTTTAAAAGGCCCGCGTTTTCGCGCGCGTAATTCAGCAGCGCGGCAAGCGCCCGGCCATCGCCGGAGTGTATGTCGTCAAGTGATGCATTCGCGCCTTCGGCGGCATCTTCGGATGACTCGCCGCGATCGCGAAATATGTCGAAGATCGACGAAACAAGCGCGACGCGCGCGGCATCGGGCATTGTCGCGACGGCATCGCTTAAGAGCGATGCAAGTTCGCCCTCGTCCATTTTTGCGACGTGCTTGTCAACCGCATCGACGATGCTCTCCGCGGGCACGTTCCCGAAGTGGGACATCACTGCCTACGGTACTCCCTTGATGCAGGCGGCTCCTCGAACTTGCGCCAAAAGATATGGCGTGATTCGTGTTCGCGTGCCGCTTGATCTGCACGCCGTCGCCTCCGGCGGGTCGGCGGCGTTCGCGCTTGCCACACCGCTGCGCGTTCGAGAGCTGCTCGCCCTCGCTGTGCGCGAAGCCATCGGCACACGGGCTCCGCACGATAAGTTTGCGCGCAGCATGAACCGTACGCTGGCGGGTTTAGCCGCCGGCGATTTTACCGTTGACATCAACGGCCGCCATTTCACCGACGGCGACGCCGTGGTCGTGTGCGACGGCACGGTAGATGTGCGGTTCTTTCTCACGCGCCGGCGTAGCGCGGGCATCGAATTCCACCCGTAGCGCTCATCCGCCGCGCCCTCGCCCATGTCGGCCGCCACGCGTTGCTTTACGCGGGGCTTGCGATACTTGCGATCGCGTTGCAGTGGGTGATTTATCAGATCAAGAACGAACCTGCGATCGTCTTTACGTCCGGCATCGTGATCGACGCTGTGATTGCAACGATCGTCTTCGCGCAAGCGAAAGGCGATGTCGACGGATTGAACGCACGCGATGTATGGTCGCGTGTGCTCGACCGGTTGTGGGCCGTCGTCATCGTCGACTTCATCACGACGTTCGTATCGCTCGTCGGCATCGGATCGCTCGCCGCGGGCGACATCATCGACCGGATCGTCGCCATCCCGATCTTGCTCATCGCTGCGGCAACAGTCTTTTCGGAACCGATCGCCGTCGTGGTCGATGGCGATCAATGGTGGTTTTTGGTCGTACGCGCGATCGGCACCAGCATTCGCACTGCATGGAGCGGCACAACGTACGGACGCGCGATCGTACTGTTCGCGTTGCAGTTCGTACCGATGGCAGCGGGCGAGGTGGTGACGACCGTCTCCGCACAACACCACATCACGATTGCGTCGTTTTGGCGCGACGTGCCGTTGGGTATACTTTTTGCAATACCGCTGGACGCGCTGATCGTTCTTGCGTTTTTTGATGCGTCCGGCTATGAACCCAAACGCACTTGCGGAGAGTGATACTGTAGAGATAGAAATCATGGCATCCCGAGCACGCGCAGTGACCTTTTTGGCCGTCCTTTTGGCCGCAGCACTGGCATGCGCGCGAGCCGACGAAACCTACGGCGTCAGCGGCGAAGACGTTTATCGCATCGGCAGCGCGGTTCCGCAGACAAAAATCGCGTATACCGGTACGCAGCATCTCTCGGTCGCGCGCGACAACAACGGCGCGCGTTTTGTTGCCGAGGCGACATACACGCGGACGGACGACTCGGGAAAGGCGACCGTACACGCGCGGTTCGTGCAGCAGATGGCCAAGGACGGGACCTTCGAAGACCGTGTCGACGAGGATCCGGACTTTCTGACGATCCTCAATCAGCCGTTTGCAATTGAACTGGACCCGACGACAATGGGCGATCTCCAGCGCCTTCACGGTTCGGTTCCGTTCGAAGCGACCTCGCCGCTCGGCGGAGCCCGGCTCCACGGCTATTTGCGACCTGCAGGAAAAGGACGCATCCGAAACGTGCCTTCGACCGGCGTGCGTTTCAGCGCGCAGGGCCCCATGACGGGCTCGCTGCCGCAACATCCCGAGGACAGCCTCAACGGCACGATCCACATGGATGGAACGGCCTACTATTCGCAGCGCGACTCGCTCCTCGTCTCGCTGGACGCGACGCTTACGATCGAAGGTAAGCTCCTAAACGACAACACCGCCGTGCCCGTACGCATCGTCTATCATCGAACGATACGCGCGGGCGAAGGCGGTGTCAGTTGGGCCGAAGCTAAACGGTAGTTTACGCTAGACCGCTCCCACGAGTTGGACTTCGAGCGGGTGGCGGAACGGCATCTCGCTCAACTGCGTCAGCGGCGTAAATGCCAAGTGATTTTGGTGACAGTCGATCAGCATTTCGATGCCGCGTTTTACCGAGCCCGATTCCTCGACGTACTTCGAAAGTTTTTTCGTAAAGTATGTGTGCGGATCGTGCAACACTTTGGTGTAGTAGGGGTCGTCGGTTAAGCCTGCAACGCTGATGCCTTCTTTAGGAACGAGCCAGACGAACCACGGATCCTGATTGCGACGGTACCCGATGAGCACGAGCGGTATTGCTCGTCCCGAATCGAGATCCGGTAAGAAACTGCACATCGTGTACGCGTCGAATGAAACTTCCGTAGGTTCGATCACCTGCTGCATCGGCGGTCCTCGTCTTTTTTACGGTTTTCAATTTGTGCCGTAAACAAAAACCGCCGCGTCGCGCGTCGCGACCGGCGGTCTCTCGAGATGGTGCGTGCGGCACTTCGTGTACCATGAATCGGGATTCTCGGACGCGCACAAGGGCCCCCTGCAGAGTTTGCGCATTCGTGGAACTTCCTCTGTCGGGCTGGGTAAACCAGAAGCAAGAACCTTCGAACGCCGTGTGAAACCACGCGCATGCCGGAGTTGTTTGGTGTGAGGTATGAGCGCGCTTGCACCACTGCTCCATCCAGGAGTATTTGTGCCACCAGCGGTCCAGCAACCGCCGCAACCGCCGTCCGCCCGGAAGGCGGGCGAAGCGGTCCCCAGCGTCGATAATTTCGACCATATCGTCGATGAATATCAGCGGCGGCTGTACGGCTTCGCCCTGCGCATGACCGGCAACCGTGAGGATGCCGAAGAGATCGTGCAGGACGCCTTCGTGCGCGCCTACCGGGCGCTAGGAAAGATGTCGCTCGAGCAGCGTAGCGAGCTACGTCTACAGCCGTGGCTCTACACAATCACGCTCAACGTCACCCGGAACCGGCTGCGCAGCAAGCGTCCGGCAAACGTCGCACTCGATGCGCTTGCCGACCCCGACGCGCTGCTTCGCGAGTCCAACGAGGGTCCGCCGCGTCCCGAGACGATCGTCGAGCAAAATGCCGAAGTCGCGCTGGTCGAAAAGGCGCTGCTACAACTCCCCATGCATCTCCGTGCGGCTGCGACGCTGCGCTTTATCGAAGGCCGCAGTCATCCGGAGATCGCTGAAATTCTCAATCAACCGATCGGAACGGTTAAATCCCACGTACATCGCGCGGTTCGTATTCTGCGCCGGATTCTAGGCCCGCAGATCGGACGAATCGCACCCGAAGGAGCCCCTCTTCATGCGCTGTCGTGAAGTCGACGAACTATGGGATGAGGTACGCGGCGAATGCACGTCCTCAATCAAAGACGCAGTAAACGCGCACCTTAGCACGTGTCCCCCGTGCCAGCAGCTCTTCGAAGAGTATGAAGGCATTGCATACTGCCTGGAATGTCTGCCCCAGCCCGATCCTTCGTGCGATCTGGCGAAGAAAGTCGTCGAGCACATCGCGGCGATCCGCAATAAGGAACGCGGGACGCCGATTGCGCTGACCTCAGTCGAGACACCCGTCGGCAAGCTCTATGTCGGTTTCAAAGAGAATCGCATCGCCTACATCGGCGTCGACACGGGCGAGCCGTTTGAAGAAGTGCGCTCGCGGATCGAAGCGCGATTGCGCCGGCCGGTAACTGCGGGCGAGGCGCCGCGATGGCTGCGCGAGACGCTCGATCAGTTCTTCAAAACGTGGCGCGTCGATGATGAAGTCGTCGACATCGAAGACCTCACGCCGTTCGAACAGGCCGCGCTCCGCGCCGCAGCCATGATCCCGCCGGGCGAAGTGCGTTCCTACTCGTGGGTCGCCTCGCAGATCGGCCGTCCACGCGCCGCGCGTGCCGTCGGTCGAGTCATGGCGCGCAATCCGTTGCCGTTACTGATGCCGTGCCATCGAGTCGTGGACGCGTCGGGCGATCTCCACAACTACGGTTACGGCTTGGAAATGAAAGCTCGCCTCCTCAAACTGGAAGGCTACAGAGGTTAGGTACGGTCACCTCGTAAAACATTACGAAGGTGGCTAGACGTGTCCTCATCGCCGGCTTCGAACCGTTCGGCGAAGATAAAGTGAACCCCGGCGAGATGGTCGCGCGTAGTCTGGATGGACGAACGCTGGCGGGCCGCATGGTGGCCGTCCGCGTGATCCCCGTTGAAACGCGGAACGTGCGCGAGCGGTTCGAACGAGCGTTGCTCGAAGACGATCCCGATATCGTGATCGCGCTCTCGCAATTCGGCGGGCGAACTGCGCTTTCGATGGAGCGTGTGGCCGTGAACGTCCTGGACTTCGAGCATCCCGACAACGTCGGTGTGATGCGCAAGGGCGACGTGATTTCGCGCGGCGGCGCCGATGCACGGATTTCGAACCTCCCCTTCGATCGCATCATCGAAGCGTGGACGGCAAACGGCGTTCCGGGATACGTCTCCAATTCCGCAGGAACGTTTATCGGAAATCAGGCGCTCTACGAAATTCTGGGCCTGACCGAACAAGCTGTTCCGCCCGTGGTGGCCGGCCTCGTGCACCTGCCGTATCTTCCCGCGCAAGCGATTGCCGCCGGAACGGAATCCAACCCGTCGATGACCCTCGAATTGATGAAAAAGGGCATCGAAATCATGATTGAAACGATCGTACCGTGGGTCGAACAACGGACGCCTGACGCGACAAAGGCGCGCGCTCAGGGCAAGTCTACGTGGATCCCCCGCGGTGTAAAGGAAGTAGAACGCTGAGCGACCCACGGCTTTGGGCCATCCCCGACATTCACGGTCACGCGAAAGGTGAGCACCGTCCGTTCGCGGAGGAACGCCCCATCGCGTACTCTCCGCGCATGCTCTTCCTTTGGTTCTATCACGCGTGCCGGCGTAGTTCGCCGCGCTACATGATGGTGAGCGATCACGTCAACTATTTGACGTTTGAGGATCCCGGTGCGGTGCATACGGTTCGCCGCGCACTCAAACTCGCGCACGCCGGCGATCTGTACGGAGCGGCGGAAACGGCCGGCGTGGACGTCGCGCACGCCGCGGTCGTCAGCGAAGGTTTGCGTAAAGGCATGCGCTTCTCGATCGGCGCGGAGGTCGACAACGATCCGCGTGCGAGACCGGATGCGCAGAACATCGTCGATGCAATGCGGCCGGACGGAATCATTCGCTCGGTCCATTTCTTGTCGATCGATCACCCGGAAAAGGGCGCCGATTTCCAGTGGCCCTACGATAATTCCGAATTCGCGTATCTTTGGGACGTTGTGGGCGTCGAGCGCGCGTGGGAGCTGTACGTCGATCGTCTCGTCGACGATGTCGAAAAACTCCCGGGTCACGTCGTCGGTCACTTTTACAAGCCGGCGCTCTTCGGACATTGGCCCGATGACACGAAACTGCAAGCATACGAGGATCGCATCCTCGATGCTGCCGCTGCGCGCGGCATGGCGATCGAAATCAATACGCGTCCGCTTTATCGCGACTATCCGGACGAGCAACGTCAAAAATACATCGACGTCAACAAGCGCTTCATGCGCAAGGCTAAAGAAAAAGGCGTCGGTATCGGGATTGGTTCCGATGCCCATAGCCCCAAAGATCAAGGCGGCGGCTTCGACACGGTATTGCAGATGCTCGATGATTGCGAAATCAACGAGATCGTTTTTCCCGTCAACGGACGTCTCGCGCGCGTGGTGCTTCGCGCCACCCGCGAACACTTGGAAGCGCAGCAGCGTGTACCCGAACCGGTGCAACCCGGAAGCAGCATCACGGGCTTAGGCCGCGCCGAGCTGGGATTGCCTGAAGAACCCGAGCGTCCGGCCGAAAAAACGCGCGAGCCCGCGGTTGCAAAAACCGCGCGCGATGTTGGACCGAAGAAGCGCGCGAGCAGTCCTGAACGCACGACAAAAAAACCGGCCGCGGAAGAGCAGCCGGTCAAAGCGTCATCTTCGAAACGAACTGCGGAGTCTGCAGCGTCCTCAGCAAAAGCGAAGGATACAAAGAGTACCGTCAAGCCCGAGCCCGCCCCAAAGAAAACCGTCGCTGCTCAGAAGGCGCCTGCCGAAAAGAAACCTGCCGCATCGAAAAAAACGTCGAGCGTCAAGAAGGCTGCGCCCGCAAAGAAGCTGAGCAACGCGAAAAAAGCTGTGCCGGCGAAAAAAGCCGCGGCGAAGAAAGCTGCGCCTGCTGCGAAGAAAACGACAAGCAAGAAAGCGGCACCGAAGAAGCTCGCCGCGAAACCGGCCACGAAAGCCAAAAAGACTGCGGCGAAGCCCGCGGCAAAAACAAACAACGCGAAAAAATCCACTGCGAAAAAATCCGCATCGCCTGCGCGCGCGGTAAAAAAGAGCTCTAAGCCGTCTAGTAAAGGGACGACGAAGAAAAAATCGACAACTAAAAAACGCTGAAGCCGGGGAGAGCCTCTCCGGCGTAAGGAGAGTGGTAGCATGGCGGATATCGATCGCCAACGCAACATCGCTTTTGTGGGCCCGCATCACGCGGGCAAAACCACTCTCGTGGAGGCTGTGCTCGCGCATTGCGGCGCGATCGGCCGTCGCGGTTCGATCGCCGACGGCACGACCGTCACCGATCACGAACCCGAAGACGTCTCACACGCGCAGTCGACCACCGTCGGATTCGCGCACTGCGCCTGCGGACCGATCGACGTAACGGTCGTCGATTGTCCCGGATTCATTGACTTTTTTGAAGAGACGAAGATGGTGCTCGCGGGCGTCGATGCCGCGGTCGTCGTCGTCGATGCCGATCCCTCGCGCGCCTCGCACACGCAGATGCTCGTCGACTATCTCGAAGAGCGCAAGATGCCGCACTGCTTTGTGATCAACAAGATGGATCGGCCGGGTGCCGATTTCGAAGGAACCTTAGAGGCGCTGCAGTCGCTCTACGGCCGTCATGTCGTTGCAGAGCAATGGCCGATTCTCGACAGATCGAAAGCGAACGATAAATCGAGCGGATTTGCCGGCTACGTGGATCTCGCCGATATGAAGGCGCATGGATTCAGCGGCGAGGGCGAGACCGATACGACGGTTCCCTCCGACATTTTGCAGCCCGTGCAGAGCGCGCATACGCAATTGCTCGAAGCGATAGCCGATTTCGACGACCATTTGATGGAGGAACTGCTCGAAGGCATCGAGCCGCCGTTCGACGAGGTCGAGCGCGATCTGTGCGATGAATGCGCGCACGACCAGATCGTTCCAGTGCTGGTTACATCGGCAGCAACCGGTGCAGGTACAGCCGCGCTCGTGCGAGCGATGGAGAAATGGTTCCCCTCGCCGGCACAGGCGCAGCAAGTCGATGCGGAAGGCCGCCCGATCTCACCCGATCCGAACGGTGCCGTCGTTGCCCGCGTCATCAAGACGACGATCCATCCGCAATCGGGCAAACTCTCGATCGTGCGCGTGCTATCGGGCACGATCAAAGCCGACTCGACGCTCACCGATATCTCCGCGAACGACGAAAAGGTGCGTTCGGGTGGACTCTATCGGCTTCAAGGAAAGAGGCAAGAAGCGATTTCCGAAGCGGGTCCCGGTTCGATCGTCGCGATCGCGCGGCTCGAACCTGTCAAAACGGGCGATACGCTTACGAGTAACGGACACAAAGTTCTTCTTCCGCGCGTCCCGCTTGCGGAGCCATGCTTCGCGATGGCGATCAAACCGAAGGAGCGAATCGACGAAGCGAAGATCTTCCAAATGCTTGCGCGCATCGTCGACGAAGATCCGGCCCTGCGCTTGGCGCGCGCTGATATCACGAATGAATTTTTGCTCCTCGGCAGCGGCGAGCAGCACGTGACGATCGCCGTGGAGCGGCTCGCGCGCAAATACAAAGTCGAAGTCGAGACGGCTGCACCGCAGGTTCCGTATCAAGAGACCATCACGTCGGGCACCGAGATTCATTCGCGCTACAAACATCAAACGGGCGGTCACGGACAGTTCGGCGACGTGTGGCTGCGGTTCGAACCGCGCGAACGCGGCAGCGGCGTGACGTTCGAGGAAAAAATCGTCGGGGGCGTGGTGCCCAGACAGTTCATTCCGGCCGTTGAGAAGGGTGTGCGCGAAGCGCTTATGCACGGCCCGAACGGGTATCCCGTCACCGATGTGCACGTGACGCTGTACGACGGCCAATATCACGACGTCGATTCGAGCGAACAATCGTTCAGAACGGCCGCAGGCATGGGCGTGCGCGACGCACTTCCGAAATGCCACCCCGCCGTGCTCGAGCCCGTCTCCCGCGTCACGGTCACTGTGCCGACGGCCTACACATCAACCGTCATCCAGCAGCTCACCGGTAAGCGCGGACAAATTCTCGGCATGAATCCGGCAGATCGCGCCGGTTTCGACGTCGTCGAGGCCGACGTACCGCAAGTCGAGCTTTCGCGCTACATCACCGAACTGCGGACGGCGACGCAAGGTCTGGGCAGCTTTAGCGCCAGGCACGAGCGTTACGATCCCGTTCCCGGCAATCGGGTAGGACCGAAAGCAGCCGTCTAAAAAGACTGATGGGTGAGAAGACTTTTTGCTCTCGCGGCATTGACCGCGCTCGTTTCCGGCTGTTCCAAAGTATCGACGAGCGGCGCCGGCGGCGAGCACAGTTGGACGAAGCCGGGGATCCTTCGGTTCGCGATTCAAGCCGAGCCGAAGAACCTCAACGTTCTCCTGAACTCAAACACGACCGAGTCGATGATCGACAACCTGCTCTTCGATCCGCTCGTGGCGGCCGATCCGAAGGGCAACCTCGTGCCGGTGCTCGCGACGGACGTACCGACGACCGAGAACGGCGGCATCAGTAAGGACGGGCTCACGGTCACGTATCATCTCCATAACGGCGTAACGTGGACCGATGGGCAGCCGCTCACGAGCAAAGACGTCAAGTTCTCGTGGCAAGCGATCATGAACAAAGACAACAACGTTGTCTCGCGCCACGGCTTCGACGAAGTTGCGTCCGTCGATACACCCGACGATACAACCGTCGTTCTTCACCTCAAAGAAAAGTTTGCGCCGATCGTCGTCGAGTTTTTCGGCCCCAGCGACCAGCCGACCGAAGTCGCTCCGGAACACATCCTCGCCAAGTATCCCAACGTCAATCAGATCCCGTTCAATAACGAGCCCGTCGGGTCGGGTCCGTATAAGCTCGCGCAATGGGTGAAGGGCGATCACATCACCCTCGTCGCGAACAACAGCTATTTCCGCGGTACGCCGGGGCTCAAACAGATCATCATCCGCATAATCCCCGACGAAAACACCTCACTGAACCAGCTGCGCACGCATGAGATCGACTGGATGTTCGAACCGTCGTACTCGACATATCCGGCGCTTCGCACAATGCACGATGTCACGACGCACTTTAACGACATCAACGGCTATGAAAGCATGTGGATCAACACCTCACATTCGCCGCTGAACGACGTGCAGGTTCGCCGTGCGATCGCCTATGCTGTCGACAAGAGACAGCTGCTCGATGAACTGACGTTCGGCCAGCAAAAGATCGCCACCGAGGACTTGCCGGACTGGATGTCCGCATACAATCCGAACGTGACGGTTTACCAACACGACGTGGCAAAAGCAAGACAACTGCTGCAAAGCGACGGATACGCGCCCGGACCCGACGGTGTGATGTCGAAAAACGGCGAGAAAATTTCGCTCTTGATCGTGACGAACGTGAGTAACGTGACCCGTCGCAAAGCAAGCTTGCTCATTCAGTCGATGCTGCGCCAGGCGGGAATCGAAAGTCAGATCAAGACCTTCGACGGCGCGACGCTCTTCGCGCCCGCGCCGGTCGGCATTCTCCAAACGGGCAAGTACGATCTCGCCCTGGCCGGGTGGTTCGCCGGCGTCGATCCGGACGATTCGTCGCAATTCGTATGTAAAAATCTCCCGCCCGCAGGCTACGATTACACGCGGTACTGCTCGTCGAAGATGGACGCCGTGCAGCGTCAGGCGCTCGAGAATTACGATCAGCCTGCGCGGAAGAAAGCGTACGCCGAGATAGAAGAACTCCTAGCCACTGACGTGCCGCAGATCTTCTTCTGGTGGGATCGTCAAGCACAAGCTATCAATCCGGATTTCAAAAATTTCGATCCGAATCCGGTCCTGGAGTCGTGGAACGCGTATCAATGGAGCATTTAGGTCATCCCGGTCAACCCACTGGTCCGGTTCCCGAACTCATCTGGCTCAAAAAGATGATCGTGGAGCGCGCACTCACCCGAGGCGAGTATATTCTCTCGGGCGGCGCCCGCAGCGATTACTACATCGATAAATTCCGGCTCTTCGCCGATCCGCACGTGCTGCGCCGGATTGCGCGCATGTTCGTCCCTTTGCTTACCGAAGTAAATCCCGACCTCATCGCCGGCACGGAACTCGGCGGCGTCGTAATCGCAACCGCAGTCTCGCAGTTGTCCGGAATACCGATGATTGCCGTACGAAAAACGCCAAAGGCGTACGGCGCTTTTGCAAACGAGTACGTCGAAGGGCCGTTCGACCCCGGGCAACACGTGCTTTTGCTCGAAGACGTCGTCACATCAGGACGGGAACTGCTCGCAGCCAAAGCTCGCCTCGAAGAATTAGGACTGCAGGTAACGCCATGCGCCGTTGTAAGCCGCGGCCTCGCCCCGGTCCGCGCGCTCATCCAATTCTCACTACCACGCGGACAAGCAAAAACAGATAATTAAGTGTCATCCTGAGCGCAGCGAAGCGGAGTCGAAGGATCGCAACGAACGAAACGCCCGGCGAGATCTCGTCGGGCGTTTGCTTTGAGGCGATCCTTCGACTCCGGTGCTTCGCACCTGCGCTCAGGATGACAGTGGTTAAATCGTGAGTTCCGTGCCGTCGTCGGCTATGGCGCAGGGGCCGTGGTAGACGCTGCGGGCGGCGTCTTCGAGTTCGCCGGCGGCGAATTCGGTGCCGTAGTGCGTGAGCAGGAGCCGGCGCGCGCCGGCGCGCTGCGCCATCTGGCCGGCTTCGACGGCCGAAAGATGTCCGCGAACCGGTCCGTTTTCGCTCGCTAAACCGAGCGCGGCTTCGCAGAGAAATAGGTTGCAGCCGTGTGCGAGTTCCTCGACGCGCTCGCACGGAGCGGTATCGCTCGAGTAACAAATGCTCGCGCCGTCACGTTCGACGCGAATCGCGTACGCATCGATGTAGTGCACGGTCTTTGCGAAATTGATCGAGAGATTGCCGACGTAGAGTTCGCCCTTGGGGTCGTACTCGCCGACTTCGAACACCTCATCGAGAAAATCATTCGGGCCTTCGGAATGGAACGTCGCCGCGACCGCGCGCAGCTGGGCTTCGCCGCCGGGCGGAAGCCAGATCGGCATACGCGCGTCGCGCAGGAGCGGTCCGTATTTCAATCCGTAGCGCAGCGGAATCAAATCCAGAAAATGATCCGCGTGCATGTGCGAGATGACGATCGCATCGAGGTCAGTGTAATCCATGACCTCGCGCAGATTCGCGAGCGCCCCCGACCCCATGTCGAGGAGCACATTCGCCTCACGCGTTCGGATGAGATGGCAGCTGCAGGCGCGGCCGGGGCGCGGGACCGATGCACTCGATCCCACGACACGGACGCGCATCGACGCCGCCATTACGGTAGCGATGCGAGAACCTCCTGGGCATGCCCCTCGACCGTCACCTTCGGCCAGACCTTGACGATCTTGCCCTGAGGATCGATCAGGAACGTCGAACGCTGCACTCCTTTGGTCATTTTCCCGTACATGTTCTTTTCGACGATCACTCCCATCGCGTCGCAGAGTTTCGAATCCGTATCCGCGAGCAGCATGAATGGGAAGCCGAACTTCTTTTTGAATTTTTGGTGCGATTCGACCGAATCGCGGCTGACGCCCACGATCGTTGCCTTCTTCTTTTGGAAGCCGGCGTACAGATCAGTGAACTGATTGCCCTCGCTCGTTCAACCCGATGTGTCGTCTTTCGGATAAAACCACAACACCAGGTCGCCCTTGCCCAGAAGATCGTGCGTTGACACACGGTTCCCCTCGTCGTCGAGCAACGTCAGCTTCGGCAACTTGTCACCTTCAGCTAACACCTGTTTCTCCTGTATATTCAACGAATTGGTCCAGCGGGACCATAAATAATAGACGGTCCCCCGGCCGTACCTCTCCTTCAAACTTGTGTACCGGGACCGCAACACCTTTGCCGCGCCCCTGCTCGCGCCAAACGTACAGCGGCACCCAATGCACCTTATAGCCGGGGCGCTCGGGGGGCGCCGGCGGTGGCGAGTTTTCCGCACCCTGGAAACGTTCCGCGAGTTGGAACGTCCGCGGAAACGGCGAGTGCGGAAAGATCGTGAACCGGCCGCGCGTGCTTTCAAAGCGCGAAAGGCCGGCGATCGTCGGAGCCGTTAGCTCGGTCGTGGAAAACGAGTCGACCGCAAAATGCCGCTTGATCGATGAGCCGAACGCGAGATCGTCGATGCGTAAGACGACGTGCATGTCGCCGGTGCCGCGCTGCCGCGTACGCGTACGCGCGCCGAGTGCGACCTCGAGGTTTGACGTGTCGGAGTTCGTAACGCCGACCAACGCCTTTGCGTGCTCCGGATTGCAGTATGCGAGCGTTTCATCGTTCGTCGCGTCGCCCGTCAACAAGTCGATCTGACGTTCGCGCGCGAGTTCGATCAGAATCGCATCCGGATTCTTCTCGACGACGACGACATTTTCGCCAAGCTCGCGAAGATATTCGATGACGAGCGAACCCACGTTTCCGGCACCGCAGACAATGACGTGCCCCACGCGGTGGATCGGTCGAATACCGCGCGTCCGTCGCAACAGTGCAGCGTTGAGGCCCGACGTGATCGTAGCGGTAAAGACCGCGAAGATACCGATGCCGACGAGCATCACCAACATCGCAACGAGTATCGACATCACCTCGGACGACGATAAATTCGGCGACATACAATTCTTACACGGCGTGATATCGCCGTAGCCAACGGTTGTCATCGTCGTCATCACGTAATAGGCTGCGGCGACGGGATTGAGCTTGAGCATCCATGCGAAGTAGATCGAGAAGCAGACGTAGAGAACAAAACCGCCGAGGAATACCGAACGCAAGATCGGTTCGCCGCGAAGAAAGCTCGCGCGAAAGCCGCGCCATGTTGTCTTGAAACGCGTACCCCAGTCCGTATACCGGCTATGCTCGCCTTGCGGCCATGACTTCTTGATATGCGAAACCGGACCGAAAACCACGACGCGCGCGCGCTCGTCGAGCTCATCGTACAGAATCGTTTCGTCGGGATGAGACTCTTCACCGTGACACAGATACGGCGTCTTTCCGTCGACCGCGACGATACGCGCGCGCAGATGTGACTCCGCATTTTCGATCGTCATCCCGGCGATGCCGAAATCAGCCGCGCTTCGTTCCGAAAAGCCGAACAGGCCGCCTTCGTGTTCTTGCGGTTCGAGTTCTTCGGCGCGCCGCGTCTTGCGCTGCGACTTACGCGCGACGAGCATCTCGAGCGTCGGAAACGGTAACGCGTAGAAACACGAACGATCCACTGCCGATGCCGCATAGGTCGCGGCAGCATGCGCAGCAGGCGAGATCGCCGAGCAATTATACTTCAGTCCCTCTTGAATCTTGTGTCCGAGCACCGGATTGAATTGCCGGATCGTGACACGAATGCGTTCGTTGATATCGCGCGCGAGCAGCGCGACGCGTAAGTTCAAGCGGTCGTCTTGCGAGACGGCGACGATACAGAAATTCGGCTGGTTCGGCGATGCACCGGGCGCCTCGAGGCCGGCCTCGCGAAGGCTCGACGTATCGGCGGGATCGAGGTTGTAGTGCGTGAAGGTGCGCGGATAATCGTGCTGCAGCTGCGCGGCCGTAGAGGACAGCAGACGCGCTGCGCGCTCTTCTTCGTGCTTCCAAATGAGTGCAACACGCTGCCCCGCGGTCTTTAAGATCTCTCTGCAGATCTCATACGCAAGGTAGTCTCCGCCGACGACGATAATGAGCGTCTCGGTCGCCATAGATGTCGCCTCATTCGCCGGAACATGCCGCTCGTCCGCCGCATCCGCTCGCGCTCGAACTGATCGAGCGACTGCGGAATCGTCCCGGCGCGCGCATTCTCGAAGTCGGCACCGGGAGCGGGCGCAATACGCGGGCGCTTGAAGCCGCCGGATTCACCGTCGTCACGCTCGATAACGACATGCTCGTTGCCGGTGCGCTGAGCACACACGCGCTGCTGCACGGTACGCCGGCGACAATTTCCGGGGTTTTACATGCGATCGCGCAGCGGCTCGAGCGCGGAGGCGCGCTCTATGGGACCTTGGGATCAGTACGCGATGCTCGTTATGGCAGCGGCCGCTTCATCGAAGACGGCGTTTACGCACCCGAAGAGGGCGACGAGCGCGGCGTCGCCCACAGCTACTTCGACGAAAAAGCCGTTCGTGAGCTGCTGAAAGGCGACTGGATCACCGAATCGCTGCGCGAAGTGGGAGTCGATACCATCGCCGGCTCCTGGGCGCATCAGCAACAACCACTGCACGACGCCGTGCATTGGTTCGTCGTTGCAACGCGAGGATAGTTAGTAGCGCGGAACCGACGGGTCGACGACGAGGGCGTACTCGTCGATACCACCGTCGACATTGTGCACGTCGCTGAACCCGCGAGCCGCGAGAAACTGCGCGACGAGTTCGCTTCGTCCGCCGTGATGGCAGATGACGGCAATCGGTTTGTCTGGCGGCAAGTCGCCAAGGCGCGAGGGCAGTTCACGCATTGGAATCGTCGTGCTTCCGTCGATCGCAGCCGTCGCGATTTCATACGGCTCACGGACGTCGAGCAGCACGAAGTCCTTTCCCTCGCTCCGCCATCGGGCGAGGTCTTCGACCGACAGGTCGTTCATTTATCTGCTGCTCTTCGTTGAGATGAGGTCTTGCATCGGGCTCGACGCATTTGCGTAGAGACGCTTTTCCATGCGGCCGGCGAGATAGGCTTGGCGTCCGGCGACCACCGCGTTCTTCATGGCGCGCGCCATCAACACGGGATCCTTTGCCGCGGCAATGCCGGTATTCATGAGCAGCGCATCGACGCCGAGCTCCATTGCGATTGCGGCATCCGATGCGGTGCCAACGCCCGCATCAACGATCACCGGAACCTTCGCCCGCTCCTTGATGATGCGAATCGTGTACGGATTGCAAACGCCCAGGCCGCTGCCGATCGGCGCGGCGAGCGGCATTACCGCCGCGCAGCCGAGTTCTTCCAACTGCTTGCAGACGACCGGATCGTCGCCGATGTATGGGAGAACCGTGAATCCGTCGGCGATCAATTGTTCCGCCGCGGCAAGCGTCTCGCGTGCGTCCGGATGAAGCGTCTGCGCGTCACCGATTACTTCAAGCTTGATCAAATCCGTTTCGAGCAGTTCGCGCGCGAGCTGCGCGGTGAGCACGGCGTCTTTGGCCGTATAGCATCCAGCGGTGTTCGGCAGAATACGCATCTTCGTGCGATCGATGTAGTCGATCATCGTCTTGCCGGTTGGATCGTCGAGATTGATGCGCCGGATTGCGACCGTCACCATCTCCGCGCCGCTGGCGGCATGCGCCTCTTGCATCACCTGCATCGACGGGTACTTTCCGGTACCCACGATGAGGCGAGAGTTGAATTCATACTGTCCGATTTTGAGCGTGTCGTTCATGAGGGTCCTATCCGCCGGCAACGGCCTTGATGATCTCGATCGTGTCGCCGTCGGCGATCTGCTGTGTTTCGTATTCGGCGCGGCGCACGACGCGGTCGTTTCGTGCAACCGCGATTCCGCTGCGCGGTGCGCCTACGGATTCCAAGAGCGCCGCGACGGTCATGCCGTCTGGAAATTCATGTAGTTCGCCGTTGATCGTCGCCTTCACGGCTTCGAAATTCGCTTCGCTCCCGTGCCTTCTTTTTCAAACCGAGCGAGCAGCCAGGGTGCGAGTGCCGACGCGTCTCCGGTTGCGACAAAAGCAGCAACGAGCTGCGCGGTTACCGGCGTGAGGAGGATCCCGTTGCGATAATGGCCCGTTGCCTGAATGAGTCCATCGATCGGCGTTGGGCCGATGATCGGACGCTCATCCGGCGTCCCTGGACGCAAACCCGCCCACGTTTCGGTCAGCGCGAACGCGCCGAGCGATGGTGCTGCATCGAGCGCCGCATCGAGTAAAGCGCGGATGCCGTCGGCGGTGACGCGCTCGTCGAATCCGGCGCGCTCAACCGTTGCGCCGATGAGCAGACGTCCGTCATCGCGCGGCACGAGATACGCGCCCGGCACCCATGTCGTCCGCTTAAGAAAACCTAGCGGCGTCGCAAGTGCGAGCATTTGCCCCTTGATCGGCTGGACCGGCGGCGCGCACGGCTCAGGCACTCCCGGAACGCAGCCGCTCCATGCGCCGGTTGCTACGATGACATGGGATGCAGGCGCGAAGCCGAGATCGCTACGCACGCCGAGGGCGCGTCGCGCATCACATTCAACAGCAACGTTGCGCGCACCGCGCACGATCGAGACGCCCGCGGATTCACATGCCGCGGTCAGCGCGCGACCGAGGCGCCGGTTATCGACGCATCCTTCACCCGCAACAACGAGCGCGCCGCGCACGTGGCGCCCAAGTGACGGCTCCGCCATCATCGCGTCACTGCGCTCGAGAACCTCGCATGCAACGCCGCGTGCTTTTAACTGCTGCGCGTGGACGCGCAATTCGCCCATGCGCTCGTCCGTAAAGGCGGCGTTCACGATACCGTCGAGATGCAGATGAACCGCTACGCCGCTCGCGGATTCTATGCGTTTCACGAATTGCGGATACATCGCGAGCGAATCGGCACACAATCGCAAAAGTTCTTCGTCATCGACGCGCTCGGTGTACGGCGCAAGCATGCCGGCACCGGCCCATGACGCGGCGCGCCCCGGCTCGTCACGCTCGAACACGCGAACGGTCGCGCCACGCTGCGCGAGTTCGTATGCGGTCGCGAGACCGATGAGACCCGCCCCGATGATCGCAACGTCGCCCGAAACCTTCATGTGGCTAGTCTAACACCCAAACTCGAAGACCTCATGCCGACATAACTGCATATGCCACAAGTGCGACCGCCGGGACGGACAGTAACGCCGAGAGTCGCGCAGGGGCCGACCATCGAAGCGCAGCGCCTGCCACCATGACCGCGCAGAACCAAAGACCGAAGATAAATGCAATGTAGATCATGACCTCAGCCTACCGTGAGCCGGGGCCATCGTGCGTCCGTAGGACTACGGACGATCTCAAAGGCTCGGGATCGCTAGGCTTAAGCTATGATTGAAAACACTCGTTTTTCGGGCCGTCGGGCTGATCTCATCATGGTAGCCGTTGCGGCAGTCGTTCTCGCGCTCTTCGCCGCCGCGTTCACGCTCTACATGCCTGTGTAAACATTGTCATCCTGAGCGAAGCGGTTTCGCGACGCGAAACCTGCGCAGTCGAAGGATCGTTACGCGCGTCTGTCTTGAGGCGATCCTTCGACTCCGGTGCTTCGCACCTGCGCTCAGGATGACAAGTGTTACATCCCGGTGTAAACCGGACCCTCGCCGCCCTGTGGCGGTACCCACGTGATGATTTGGTATGGGTCGGCGATATCGCAGGTTTTACAGTGCACGCAGTTCGTGAAATTGATCTGCAGCCGGCCCTCGACTTTGCCGTCGCCGTTCTTTTCGAAGAGCGGTTCATAGACCGCCGCCGGACAGAAGTATGCGCACGGATTTCCGTATTCGACGGTGCAGCGGTCACGACAGATGTTGGTGTCCGCTACTTTCAGGTGCGATGGCTGATCTTCTTCATGAATCGTGCCGGAATTGTACACGTCCGTCAGTTTGTCGAACGTGAGCACGTTGTCGATTTTTGCGCGCGGCGTCTCTTTGGGTTTGTAGCCGGCCTTGACCATGTGTTCGTAGCCCGGCTTTTGCGAGAGTTTGTCGATGATGCCGAACGCGCGTCCACCGGTGAAGGTCGCAAGACCTGCGTTGAACACACCGGCCCACATGCCGTGTTCGAAACCTTGATGGAAGTTGCGAGCGCTACGCATCTCGGTATACGCCCATGAATTGCGGAAGCGCTCTTCGTACGCGGACAGCGTCTTGGCATCGTAGTTGTCCGCTTGCAACGCGTCCCACGCCGTTTCTGCGGCCATCATGCCGGACTTCATCGCGAGATGCACGCCCTTCAAACGCATGCCGTTGAGGAATCCAGCGGAATCGCCGGTGATCATCAAGCCGTCGGCATACGGACGAATCATTGCGAAGAACCCGCCTTCGGGAATCGCCTTCGCGCCGTAGCGGACCATCTTGCCGCCTTCGAGCAATTTGCGAATCTCGGGATGCTCTTTCATCCGCTGCAGTTCGTTGTGCGGATCGGTCGTCGGATTCTTATAATCGAGACCCGTGACGTGACCGATGTCGATGATCCGGTCTTTCATGCCATAGATGAATCCGCCCCCGAAAGTCTCCGGGGGAAGCGGATATCCAAGCGTATGAATGACGGTACCGGCAGGAAAGCGGTCGTCCGGAACTTGCCACAGCTCTTTGACGCCGGCGGCGTAGACCATCGGTTCTTTGTCCGCGTCGAGATCGAGTCGCGGAATCGCCTGCTTTGCAAGCGTGCCGCGTGGACCTTCGCCAAGAATTACGAGCTTCGCCAGCAGATCCGCGCCCGGCTCGTAGTTCGATTTTGGGTTGCCGTTGTGATCGACGCCCTTATCGCCGGTGCGCACACCGATAACGCGATCGCCGTCCCAGAGTAACTCTTGTCCGGGAAATTCACCGAAGACTTGGATGCCAAGCTCCTCAGCCTGCGCAGCCATCCACTTCGTCAGGCGCTGCAGCGAGGACACATACTTGCCGTGATTGTTAAGCGGCGGCGGTGTAAACGGCGCCTTGATCTTGCCGCCCTTGGTGAGGAACCACATCTCGTCACGCCCGACCGGCGCTTCGATTGGACCGCCCTTCTCGAGCCAGTCCGGCATCAATTCCGTGATGGCGCGCGGGTCGAGAACGAGGCCCGAGAGACCGTGATTGCCGATCTCCGCGGCCTTCTCGATAACGAGAATCTCAAGTTCGCGGCCCGCCGCTTTGGCAAGCTGGCCAAGTCTGATGGCACCGGCGAGACTCGCCGGGCCAGCTCCTACGAAGAGGACGTCTACTTCAAGTTGATCGCGCTGCGCTGCCATGCGCGACCTTTTCGAGTTACACCAAAATGATCATTTTACAAAACCCTGAGAACGCGAAAGGCTACTGAAAGCTTTGCTCCGCTACAGTGAGCCCAACAGTGGTGGAGGAAGTCAGGCGATGATCGAGTCCGCTCGTCGCGGGACCACGTGGCTGCATCGCTATGGCGGCCTCGTATTCGGCGCGCTCGTGATGTATTTAGCGTTCACCGGCGCGGCGATCGTCTTCCGTCCGCAACTCGATGCGGTGCTGTATCCGAAACTTCTTACCTCGACGCCGTGTGAAGCACCGGGATCGATCGATGCGATCATCGGTTCGGCGCGCGCATTTCATCGCGCCGCGATGCCGACCTACGTCTACCTTTATGGAGATGCGCGCGCGTCCGCAATGGTCCGCTTCTCGGACGCGGATCAAGTGTATGTGAATCCGTGCAGCGCAACGGTCTTGGGCGATCAGCAGCGCTATAGCGGGCTGCCGGGCTCGATGGAAGCGCTGCACAAGTTCAGATTCGCGGGTGAGGCGGCCGGCATGGCGATTATCGGTACGACGGCCCTCGTGCTCGCCGTTCTCCTGATAGCGTGCGGCATCTTCATGTGGTGGCCGCGACGCAAACACAGCTGGCGTATCAACGGCCGCCTCGAAAAACGCGCACGGGCGCTCAACTTGCACATGACGTTCGGCGTCTATGCGAGTGTCATCGTTTTTATCGTTGCGATCACCGCCGTTCCGCTCTCGCTCGGCTTCGCGCAGAGAGCGATGATGGCTGCGACGCGTTCGACGGACATGACGGATGAAGCGCCGCTTCCTGCATTCGCCGTCTCCTCGAAAAAGGCGAATGCGAACGTTCGGATCGATCGCGCTTGGAACGCCGTGCGAACGATCGCTCCGGAGCGGTTTGCGTGGGCATCGATTCGTTTGCCGCGGGGAAAACGGCCGATTGGCATCGACATGGTTCCCGCGAACGCGCCGCATGGAGAAGCGCGCGACGCATATTACGTCGACGCGAACAGCGCACGTATCGTGCTTTCGCGGCCGTACGCCACGATCGACCTCGGATCCAAACTCTATTATTGGGCACTCGCCATACACACCGGCCGCGCTGGTGGCGCGGTCGTGCGTATTCTGTTGTTTCTCGGAATGATTGCGATCATCGTCGCCGCGTACGCCGGCTTCGAAAGCTTCGCACGCTTAAAGTTTCGCCGGCGCTCTCTCCCAAGAAAGGCTACTACGTGAAAGCACTCATGATCGCGGGGATTTGCGCGTGCGCAGCGCTTGCTATCGCGCCGCTCGCCGTGCTGTCTCAGTCCACCGAAGGTCTCGATATGCAGAACGCGCGTAACACGATGCAAACCACGCGCGGACACAAGGTCGCATATACCAAAACCTGGGACTTGAGCGGCATTCCGAGCTACACGCCGCGCAAAGCCGTCAACGGAACGATTCGCATGTGGGGCAGCGACTACATCACCTTCGGCTATCTCGCGCAATATTGGCAAACCGAATTTCAAAAGGTTCAGCCGAACGCAAAATTTGATTGGCAGATGAAGACGGCGCTCGCCGCAGTACCCTCGCTCGCACTCGGCGTCGCGGACATCGGAATCGGGCGGAAAGTAACGTTCTCTGAACTCGAACTCTTCGAGCGATATACGAATCACGATCCGCTCGAGATTTCGATCGCTACGGGTTCGTATGACGTGCCCGGCTGGAATCCCGGATTCGGTATCGTCGTCAACAAGGCGAATCCGATATCGCGCATCACGATGCAGCAACTCGACGGCGTGTTCGGTGCTGAACGCAGCGGTGGATGGGATGGTACGAGTTGGCGCCCTCAGTGGGCGCGCACGGCGGCGAAAAATATTCGCACGTGGGGACAGCTTGGCCTCACCGGTTCGTGGGCGAACAAGCCGATTCACGTCTACGGCCTCAATCTTCGCTACCATCAAGCAACGGAGATGTCCGACTGGATTCTCAAGGGTAGCGATAAATGGAACGAACACTTGCGAATCTACGCCAACTACGTTTCAAAGAGCGGATCGCTCGAGCGCGGTCTCGACGAAGATCTCGCGAAAGATCCGTACGGGATCGCATACATCGCCGCCCCGACCGTTAACCTTGGCGCAAAGGGCGCTCCGCCGACCCTAAAGATTCTCGATCTAGCGGCTGCGCCGACTGGACCGTACATCGAATACTCGATCGAGACGCTGCACGACCGCACGTATCCGCTCTTCGACCAAATCTACGCCTATGCCGATGAAGCAGGTCGTCCCGATCCCAACACGATCGAGTTCTTGCGCTTCATCGTGAGCCGCGAGGGACAAGAAGCGGTGATGCGCGACGGCAAGTATCTTCCGCTCACGGCGGACGTTGCGCGAGCGCAGCTCGCGAAGCTGGATGCGGTTGCCAAGTAGCGCGTCGTGATCGGCGCACTTCTCCTGGCAGCATCGGTGGGAAGTTGGCAACAACTTCCCACCTATCGTCCGCAGCAACACGTCACGGGAACGATTCGCAACCACGGCTTCGCGCTCGGCGGACTATTGCAAAAATGGGAACGCGCGTTTGAACGCTTCCAACCCGATGTCCGTTTTGCGGACACGTTGCCGACGAGCGATTCGGCAATGCCGGCGCTTATCACAGGCGTCTCGGATCTTGGCCCCGACGGCGGCGAAGCGAGCTTGACCGAAAATCTCGCCTTCTACGAAACCTACGGTTACAACGTCAGTTCGGTAACGGTCGCCTCGGGCGCGTATGACGTCGAGGGGCGTTCGAACGGCATCATCGTCTACGTGAACAGCGCAAATCCAATCGCACAGTTGACGCTGCGACAGCTCGACGCGATCTTCGGTGCGCCGCGCACGGGCGCGCTCGACGGCTTCAAGTGGATGATCTCCGACGCACTGAGCGCGCGGAGCGAGATTCGCACGTGGGGACAGCTCGGACTGCACGGAAGCTGGGCGGCGCGTCCGATTCAAACCTACGGCCATGCGCCGTCGGGAACGACGCGCTTCTTCCAGTCGCGCGTAATGCACGGTGCCGACAAATGGAATCCCAACTATCGCGAATACGTTGAGACCGGCAGCAAGATGATCGGCAGCGATGACCCGCATCAGCTGGGCGGTCTCAAACACATGCTGGCGGACGAGCTCGCGCACGACAAATATGGAATCGCGTGGACGGTTGAACCGCAGGCGCGGGGCATAGCGGGCATCAAAGCCATCGCACTTTCGCAGGGACCGGGAGGCGCCTACGTACTTCCGTCCCGGGCCAGCTTCGAGAACCGCACGTATCCGCTCGTGCGCAATATCTACATCTTCTTCAAGCGCGCGCCGCATACGCAGCTCGACCCGAAACTCAGAGAGTTCCTACGCTTCATCCTAAGCCGTGACGGCCAAGCCATTGTTGCGCGAGACGGCAATTATCTTCCGCTACCCTCGGACTTCGCACGCAAACAACTCGCCCAATTGGAGTAGACAGCTTGAGAATCGCGACCTTCGTCCTTATGTGTCTCGTGCTCTGCGGTATCGCAAGCGCGCAGACAACGACCCCGAACCTCAATGATATTCCGGCGTACAAAAAAGAATACAACATCGTCGGAGGCCTGCGGATCGCTGGAAACGACCTCAAGGGCAATATGGAGCTCTTGATGCAAGCGTTCCAAAAATATCAGCCTCAGATGCTTGCATCGGGAAACTTCATGACGAGCAGCGAGGGTGCACTCGGGATGATGTACTCCGGCGTCTCGGATATTGCGCCGATGGGCGACGATGCGAAGATCACCGACCAGATGCCATTCTTCAATTCGTTCGGCTATACCCCGACCGAAATTTCCATTGCAAGCGGCGGCTACGACCAACGTGGGACGCTCTTCGCATGGGCAATTGTCGTGAACAAGAATAATCCGCTCGCAAAGCTGTCGATGGGGCAGCTCGACCGGATCTTCTCAGCGGAACGAAACGGCGCGTGGAGTGTCGGCGACAACCCGCAGCACGATATTCTCTTCACCGCGAAATATGCGCGACCGGCGAGCACGAACATCCGCAAGTGGGGGCAACTCGGCTTGCGCGGCGAGTGGGCGAATCAGGAGATTCGCACGTACGGATACGTGGCACCGGGTTTCGCGACGAACTTCGAACGTCAAGTGATGCACTGGTCCGATAAATGGAATCCGAACTTGCAGCAGTTCGTCGAAAATAAAGAGGCCACCAGCGACGGATACGGCCACCGTGTCACCGCGGATCGTATGATGGAAGCGGTCTCAAGCGACAAGTACGCGATCGCGTGGACCGGACTGATGCACGTCAACGGAACCTGCGTGAATCCGGACGGATCGAAGTGCGCGTCGTATCCGAATGTAAAAGTACTCGCAATTTCTCGCACCGACGGCGGCCCCGCGGTGGAATTGACGCGCGAGAACGTCGCAAACAGAAGCTATCCGCTCACACGCGACGCCTACATCTACGTCAACAAGGCGCCGGGGCGAGCGCTAAATCCGCGCGTGCGCGAGTTCTTGCGCTTCGTCCTGAGCCGTGAGGGTCAAGAAGTAATCGCGAAGGCGGGCATCTTCTCGCCGCTTCCCGCGTCCTATATCCGGCAGCAATTGGAGAAACTCGATCGATGAAACGTGGAGAATTTGCAGCGTTATCGGCGTCGCTGGCGCTCGGCGCGCTGGCGCCGCCGGGACGCGCGCTCGCGCAAGAGGAAGGCGGGAGCGCCGTCCAATCGTCGCACGATCTGAAGCAATCGCTTCAAGCGCAGGCGGAGCGCGCTCGCCTCATTCGCGACCGCGGGAGAAAACCGCACTATACGAACACGTTCGATTTGAGCGGGCTGCCGCATTACAAACCCGAGAAGCTCTATACGGGCTGGCTTCGCATTCACGGAAGTAACTATCTCACCGAAGGCATCCTCGCGGACTACTGGGAAGCGGGCTTCGCCAAGTATCAACCGGGGATCAGGCTCTCGTTCTACACGCCGACGTCGGCCTCAGCGTTCGCCGCACTCTATTATAATGAAGCGGATCTTATCATGGACCACGATGTCCTGTTCTATGATCTGCTCGCCTATCAACGCATCATGGACGCAAATCCCGTTCGCGTTTCGGCCGCGACTGGTTCGTTCGACGTACCGGGATGGCAGAATTCGCTCACGATTATTGCGAACGAAAACCTTCCGCTCAAGGGCGTCACGCTCAAGCAAATCGACGGCATCTTCGGCGCGGAACGCAACGGCGGATGGAGCGGCACGAATTTCCATCCGGATTGGGCGCGCGGCCCGGAAGAGAACATTCGCACGTGGGACCAACTCGGTCTGCGTGGTCAGTATGCCGGTAAGCAGATCGATCCGTACGGCTTCTCGATTCGCTACGCGACGGCAACCGAGTTCAGTAACCGGTTCTTGCGGGGCAGCGACAAATGGAACGAGCGCATCGAAGGCTTTGCCAACCTCGTTACACCGGAAGGAAAGCTGTATCTCGAACAGGACCAGATGACCGACAAACTCGCGAAGAACCCATACGGCATCGGCTACAATCGGTTCCGCGGCGACAAGCCCGGCGTCAAGCGCCTCCCCGTTGCAGAAAGGGAAGGCGCGCCGTTCGTCGAGCACACGATCGAGAACGTGCAAAACCGCAGCTATCCGCTCTACAGCGAAGTCTTCTTCTTCGGAAACCCGAAACCGGATCGTGATAACGGAATGGTACGTGAATTTCTACGCTACGTCCTCAGTCAAGAAGGCCAGCTGGAAGTTCAACGCGACGCCAAATATCTGCCGCTCACCGCATCCGTCGTCAATCGCGAACTGAACAACATCGAACTACTGTAATGCCCTTGTCATCCTGAGCGCAGGTGCGAAGCACCGGAGTCGAAGGATCGCCTCAATTAAAAAGCCCGCCGGAACATCCCGGCGGGCTTTTCGTTCGTAGCGATGCTTCAACTGTCGCTCAGGATGACAACTAGATGCCGATGCGGGCGTTGAATGTGACGTTTCGCGGTGCGCCGACACCGAGGTTGCCGTTGATTGCGGAACTCAGGTAGCGTTTATCGAAGACGTTGCTGCAATCCAAGTTGAGCGAGATCGGACGTCCGTCGACGCGGGTCGCGTAGCGCGCGCCGAGCGAAAAGAGTCCTACGTTTGCGAGCACCGCTTGATTTTGCGGATTGGCAAAACGCCAGCCGAGGAAGCTGCTGCCCGCGTGAACCGAATATGCCGGCGCGAACGGCAGCGTGTAGTCGACGCCCAGCCGGTAGCTGAGGTGCGGCATGTTCTCCGGCGGCAATCCATTGATGGTCGGATCGTCGGAGACCTGAACTCCTCGCATCCAGATGCTGCTGGCATCGAGCTGCAGCCAGCGATTCATACGCGCGGAAACGGTTGATTCAAGACCTTCGTACGTGATCGTGCCGTTCAACGCGAAGATGTTCGTGATCGGATCGGTCGTCGCGTTCGCCTGACTGATACGGAAATACGCAACGGTGGGCGAAAAGATGCCAAGGTTGCTCGCGCGCAAACCCACTTCTTTCTGCGATGCTTTCGCGGGCGGCAGCACCTGATAGGCATTCAGCGCATTCGCCGGCGCTTGACCGGTTTGTTCCAGCGACTGCACGTAGCTGGCGTAGGCGCTCACGTTCGGCCGCAGATCGAAGACGATCGCTCCGGCGGGAGCCAGGGTGGAGGATGTATCCGTTTTGGTGCTGCCGTTCGCCGTTCCGACACTTTCGTAATAGCTGATCTGACGAAGCCCCCCGATCAACTGCAGACGGTTGTTAAACGAAATCGTATCGCTGAAGTACGGGTCCTTGTCATTACTGATGTCCGGCAAATACGGAATCGTCGTCTGGGTGTCAACCGGCGCCGCGACGATTTCGGTCGGGTCGTAGATGTTTTGCTTATACGTGGTTTTCAACGGTTGCGGATTGTTGAAGTCGCGCGTGTTGAAGTCGTACCCGACTTCGAAGTCATTACCGATGCGTCCCCATTCCGAGCGCGTGTCGATCGTCGCATTGTAGAACGTATTGATATAGTTCTGGCCGCGAACGAAGGTCAACGTCGCCGTACCGGCGCCGGTGAATACGTTGATGTTGCCGATTTGCGTAACGTCGCGCTGGGGACGATCGGCTTCGGACTGGCCCGTTTGAAAGACGAACGTGGTATTCGGAGAGATGGCGTAGCCGAATCGCGCCTGCATATTCTGCTCCCAGCCGCGGGACCACGCCCAGTCGCCGGAGAGTAAGTTACGCGGATTGATCCGGCTTGCATCGGGAAGAAGAACCTTGCCCTTAGAGGCCTTGTTCAAAATGAGCGACGACTGCTCGATGAGATCGATGCCAAGCTGTTCGAAATCGACCTGCACGATGGCGCGTTTGCCCATATACCAGTCACCGGCGAAAGCTCCGACATAGCGTGTTCCACCCGCGCCCTTGGCAACTGAACCCATCTGACCTTCGGCAAGGTTTACCCGGTACCCGAACTGGTCTTGCGGACCGAAGCGCTGGCCGACATCAAGCGATGAGATGAATTGACCGTATCCGTTGGCCGAGAAGCCGATTGCCGTCACCGGCGTCATCGAAGCACGTTTGATAATATAATTGATAATGCCCGCAGGGCTCGCGATTCCGAACTGCAGTGCTCCCGCGCCCTTGAGCGCTTCGATCTTGCACTTGTCCTCGAGCGGCAGATTGATCTGGTTATTCATCACCAGTGCGCCGTCCATGCGGTAGTTGGACGAGTTGTCCAGCTTGATGCCCCGAATTTGCAGACTGTCGGCACCTGAACTCGCGCGCGTTTGCGTGTCTTGCACGCCGGGAACGCCTTTGATGGCGTCGTACGTTCCGGTTTGCGCCGTCTGTTGCAGCGTCGAACCTGAGATGACCGTGCGGTTTACCACACCGCCCTTTTGAACTGCAACGTTGGAATTTTGCGGTTCACCCGGTGCAGGCGTCGCCGTAGCTGCGGGCGTTGCGGTAGCGGCGACGTTCTTCGGTCGCTGAGCTACTTGAATCGTCGTCGACGACGTGCACGGCGCGTACGATAGCCCGGCTCCCGTGTATGGAGAGGTCTGCGCGGCAAACGCAGGTTGAGCGGAGAGTGTAAGCGTCGCGGCAAGAGCGCCGATCAACGGGCGCTTCATCGTCCTGCCTTCCGGAAGAGCGCATCGTAGCTCGGGATCTTCGGTTCGAGCGCGTCACGCATATCCAGCGCGGAACCGTACATTGCACGCTCGTCGGCCGTGCTCGGCGAGGGGTCTTTGAACGCATACACCACGAGGCCGATGTTCTCGCCGGCTGCATTGCGCAGCGGCAGTTGCACGACGAACTTCTTCACCGTATCGTTCGGACGGTGCCAGCGCGGATCGACGATCGTGATGCCTTTGGTCTGCACGTCGATATCGTCCGGATCGTCGGCGTTGCCGATGCGATCGTGATACGAGCCGGCGAACATCGTGTAGGTGTCCTTCATGCCCGGCGGCACGCCGTGGAGCGTGACGCTGAGCAATTCCGGGTGCGCCTTCATCGTCTCGTCGGCGAGCGTCTGAGCATAGATGCTATATGCGGGCGGCGTCCAGTTCTTCTTATCCGCGCCGTGAGCTTTGATTGCGGTTAATGCAAGCGCCGACACGAAGAGAACGGCGAGCGTTGCTTTGATCGATCGAGATGTCATGGAAACCCACTCCTCTTGTGCGGTTATTGCAGCTTTTTGAGTTCTTCTTGAACGACCGCCGGCGTGAGCGGAACGAAGACGCCCTCTTTGGCAACAATGTCTTGCCCTTGCCGGCTCAGCACGAGCTTCAAGAACTCTTGGATTTTTGGTGCGAGCGGCTGACCCGGCGGACGGTTTACGAAAATGTAGACGTATCTGCTTAGCGGATACGCATGCGTATAAATATTTTGGATCGTCGGCATGTAATACGGCGGACCGTCCGTTGCCGAGAGCGGGACGATCTTCACGTTGGGTGTCAGGTTCGCGATCATTGCATACTCGAGTCCGCCGGGATGCTGCGCCATATCGTGCGCACCGACCGTGAACGCATGCGTGAATCCTTCGCCTTTGAGGAAGTCGATGTCGTCTTTATAATCGCCGCCTTCCATCACCGCGGCTTTGACGTATTGTTCGATTCCGTTCGGCGGCTTGAGGCCATAGAGCTGGATCGGACGATTCTTCCACACGCCGGTAAGTCCAAGATCGCCCCAGGTTGAAATCGGCGCGTGACCGCGTTTGCGTGTCGTCGAATAGATCGCGTCGAGCTGCGCGAGCGTCAACCCTTTGATCGGATTGTCCTTATCGACGAGGATCACGGTCGCGGCGGTTTTCCCGAGCGAACCCATACTCCCGGTCGCTACGCGAATCGCAAACGGTGGATACCCGAATTTCGAAACAAACGCCTGATATTCGGCGGGAAGCAGTTCACGCGCAACCGGCGCGAGATCTGCGGTTCCGTTCACCAACGCGGCGCCGCCGCTTCCCGATGCGCGCGCCTCCATCGTGACGCTGAGCTTCGGGTATGCTTTTCGAAAGAGCTTGACCCAGCCAAGCGTGATTTCATCCATGGTGTCCGCGCCGACGAGATGAAGCTCTTCTTCCGGCTGCACCGAGACGGGGCCCGGATGCCATTGTGGAATAGAGGGGTCGACAGCGAGGTGATGCTCCACGGGAGCGTATTTTAAGGCCAGTGCCGCGAGCGGAAGCAGCGACGCCGATAGAGCGAGCGCTGCAACGCGGACGAGTGCAGATGGTCGAATCCGGTCCATACCAATCTCCTCTCCTGCTCCAGGTTTGAAGGGATGGTACGTCAGACAACCTTTCAGGAAACTTTCAGAGAGCGACATTTCTCGGTTCCGTAGAGCGCGAAAGGCTGCTGTAAGCTTCAACAAGGCATACTTTGCACAACATCCTGCACCCACCCGAGGAAGATAGATGAAGAAATATTTGCGATCGGTGACGGCCTTGATTGCAGCGCTCTCCATCGCCGGCTGCGCCCATGGTGCATCGAACGGCTCGAGTAGCGGTTCGAATGGTTCCGAGCGCATCGTCCTGATGGTCGGCGGCGTGGAGAAACAGATCTATCTCCCGGCGGAGCTCGCACAACAGCTCGGGTACTTCCGCGAACAGGGCCTCGACGTTGAATTAGAGTCCGAGCCTGCGGGCGTCGAAGCCGAAGACGAACTGCTCGCCGGCGCGGTGCAGGGCGTCGTCGGATTCTACGATCACACGATCGACTTGCAGTCGAAGGGTAAATTCGTCGAATCGGTCGTGCAGTTCAGTCAGGCTCCGGGAGAAGTCGAAGTCGTCTCCACGAAACACGCTTCACAGATTAGCTCGCCTGCGGATTTCAAGGGAAAGACGCTCGGCGTCACGGGACTCGGCTCGTCCACGGACTTTCTTACGAAGTTCATCGCTGCAAAGTCCGGTTTGAAGGACGGCGATTACAGTGAACTTCCCGTCGAAGCGGGCAACACGTTCATCGCTGCGCTCACGCAAGATAAGATCCAAGCCGGAATGACCACGGAACCCACCGTATCGCGCCTGCTCAAAACCGGTGAAGCCAAAGTGCTGATCGATCTTCGCGATCCGGATGCGACGACGAAGGCGCTCGGCGGCCTCTACCCGGCAGCGTGCCTGTTCATGCAGACGTCGTGGGTCGATGCGCACAAAGAAACGACGCAAAAACTCGCCAATGCATTCGTGAAGACGCTGCACTACATCAACACGCATACCGCCGCGCAGATCGCTGAAGTGATGCCGTCCGAGTATTACGCCGGAAGCAAAGACCTGTACGTGAAGGCGCTCGGCGACGGCAAGGTGATGTTCACGAAAGACGGCGTCATGCCGGCAAGCGGCCCGCCGACCGTGCTGAGCGTCCTCGGCGCATTCAACCCGAACATACGAAACGCTTCGATCAATTTGCCGTTGACGTACACCGAAGCGTTCGTGCAGAACGCTAAACGCGCGCTATGAGCGCGAACAACGGTTTGCGTTCACCCACGATCGAGCTCGTCGACGTCTCACTCGATTTCGCGTCACCGGACGGCACGGTCGTTCCGACCCTGCGGAACTTCAATCTTTCCGTCCGGCGTGGCGAATTCGTCGCCATCGTCGGACCCACCGGTGCCGGAAAATCGACGACGCTCAATCTGATCACCGGATTGCTCAAACCGACCTCGGGCGCCGTTGTGGTGATGGGCCAACCGGTCGAGGGAATCGACTCGCGAATCGGTTTCGTCTTTCAGGCGGATGCGCTCTTTCCGTGGCGCAACGTCTTGAACAATGTTGCGGCCGGACCGCTCTTCCGCGGCACCAGCAAAGCCAAGGCGTACGAACTTGCGCGATCGTGGATCGAACGCGTCGGCTTGGCCGGATTCGAACGGCATTATCCGCATCAGCTTTCGGGCGGCATGCGCAAACGCGCGGCACTTGCGCAGACATTTGTGAATGGACCTCAGATTCTGTTGATGGACGAACCGTTCAGCGCGCTTGACGTGCAGACGCGTCTCGTTATGCACGACGAACTGCTGCGCCTCTGGTCATCGACCGGCGCGAGCGTCGTCTTCGTCACACACGATCTCGACGAAGCGATTGCCCTTGCCGATCGCGTGTGCGTGCTCACACACCGTCCTGCTACGATCAAATCCGAGTACACGATCGACCTTCCTCGCCCGCGCGACAACGAGATCCGCTATAGTCCGCACTTCGTCGAACTTTCGAAGACGATCTGGGACGATTTGCGCAGCGAGGTGCAGACGACGTATCAACCGCAGCCCGTTGCGGCGAGGAATTCCTAGATGAAATCCAATCGAAGCTACGCGAACATGGTCATCGCTCTACGGATCGGCATCTTCGTCGTTGCGATCGGCGGATGGGAATTGGCCGCGCGCGCGCACATCATCGATCCGTTCTTCTTCTCGATGCCGTCGAAGATCGTCGAACAGCTGTGGACGTGGATCGTGAAGGGCACGTCGCAAGGACCGCTCTGGGGCGAAGTGCTGGTGACGCTCGAAGAGACGTTCCTCGGGTTCTTGATCGGTTCGGTGCTCGGCGTTATTTGCGGCATTGCGCTTGGACGCAACCGTCTGCTCGCCGACGTCTTTAGCATTTACATCAAAGTGTTCAATTCGATTCCGCGTCTCGTGCTCGGTTCGATCTTCGTTCTCGCGCTCGGACTGGGGATGCAATCGAAAGTTGCGCTTGCGGTCGTCATGGTCTTCTTCGTCGTCTTCGCCAACGCGTTTCAAGGCGTTCGCGAGGCGGATCGCGCGTTGATTGCAAACGCCCGAATTCTCGGTGCGTCGAATCTCCAAGTCACAACCGCCGTCATCATCCCTGCGGCGATGAGCTGGATTCTCGCAAGCCTGCACGTGAGCTTTGGATTTGCGCTGGTCGGCGCGGTCGTCGGCGAGTTTCTGGGCTCGCGTCACGGCCTCGGGCTCTTGATCTCAACCGAACAAGGTCTGTTCAATCCGGCAGGCGTGTTCGCGGCGATGATCGTGCTCGCCACGGTTGCGTTGATCGTCGACTACGTGCTGACGTGGCTAGAGAGCGTTTTGCTCAAGTGGCGCCCGCCCGTCTTCAACGACTCGCTGACGTAACTGCGAATCGGTCGTAACGGCGATGTGTGGTAGCGAAACCGTGACGGCGAGTCCCGCCCCGTCGCGATTGTTTGCGAGTTCCACCGTACCGCCCGATGCGGTCACGATTTCTCGAACGATCGCGAGACCAAGGCCGCTTCCCTCCGCGCGTCCCGCACGGTCGCGCACGCGGTAGAACCGCTCGAAGACGAGCTCGCGATCTTCGCTCGGGATGCCGGGTCCACGATCGCACACGCGCAACACGATACGCCCGTTCTCAATGTCGACGCTCACGTCGAGAGCCGTCCCCGCCGCATAACGCAATGCGTTGTCCGCGATATTCGCCACGACTTCGCGCAGCATGGTTGCGTCACCGAACGTGTACGCGCTCGGAACGGCCGCTTCAAACGCGAGGTCCGTGTTACGCTCTACGGCGAGATCTGCGTACTCTTCGAGTACTTTGCGCGTCAACTGCACGACATCGACGAGCGCCGCAGCGGCCGCGAGACTGTCGCCTTCGGATTTCGAGAGGATCAGCAATTGGTTGGTGAGGCGCGTCATTTGTTTCGTGGTTTCGATGACGCCTCGCGCCGCTTCGTCTTTGAGCGAGGCATCGTCTTCGCGAAGCGCCATCTGTGCCTGCGTGCGCAGCAACGTGAGCGGCGTGCGAAGCTGATGCGCCGCATTGGCGATAAAGCGGCGCTGGGACGCGAGTTGACGCGAAAGGCGTTCCATGTAGCGATTGAGCGCGCGAACGAAGGGAAGCAATTCGCGCTGCACCGCGTCTTCGTCAAACGGCTTGAACTCGTTGGGACGCCGGGCCGTCACCTCTCGCCCCATGCGTAAGAGCGGTTTGAATCCGCGCAGCACGCTTAGCCAGGCGAGAACGAACGCAATCGCTACGAGGGCACCTTGCTGGAAGCCGCTCTGCACCCACAGGTCGCGAATCATGGCATCGGTGGAATTGAGCGTTACGCCGACGGTGACAAGCGCGTTGAGCGTGGTGTTCTGCGATGGAACGGGTTGCGAGACGGTCACGAGCCGCAACTGCGCGCCGCGAAACCGCGCATCGTAGAAATCGGTGGACAACGAGCGTTGCGGGTCCGGGGGAAGGTCCATATAACCGACAATTAAGCGCCCGTGCGCGTCCGTGACCCGGTAATAGACGATGTCGGCAAAGCCGGCGGCGAACATGCCGAGCGCCGAGGGTGGAATCGATACGTTGATGCCGCTGCCGTTCGCACGAATCTGCTCGGCGATGGAATTCGCCGAGGCGAGTAGCGTGTGGTCTAACGCAATGTACGCGGTGCGGCGCGCGTTGAGATACGAGAACCAGACGTTGACGAACGCAATTGCAATAAGCGGTACGAGCAGCCCGACGAGCAGCTGGCCGCGAAGGGTTCTAAGAAATCTGGGCATGCGATTGCTGCGTCTCTTGCTTCAAGACGTAGCCCAGCCCGCGCAGCGTGACGATCCGCACGTCGCTTCCGGCCAGTTTCTTTCGCACGCGATGGACGTGGACTTCGATGGCGTTCGGGTTTGCTTCGTCCTCGTAGCCGAAGACATTTTGTGTGAGGGCGCTCTTGCTCACCGTTGCGCCGGCACGCAGAATGAGCGTCTCCAGGACGGCGTGTTCGCGCGCCGTCAAATCGAGGCGTTCATCGCCCAGCACGAATTGACGGCGGTTGCTGTCATACATCAAGTTTCCGCAATACACGATAGAATTTTTGATCGTATTTGCGCGGCGCAGCTGCGCGCGGATGCGCGCTTCCAATTCCGTTAAATCAAAGGGCTTTGCCAAGTAGTCGTCGGCACCGCAGTCCAGACCCGAGATACGCCCGAGCAATGAATCGTCGGCCGTAAGAATCAAAACGGGAACGGTATTGCCGCGCGCGCGCAGACGGCGAAGAACTTCCAAACCGTCGAGACCGGGGAGCGAACGGTCGAGGATCACGAGCGAGTACTCTTCGATGCCTAACAAATAATCGGCATCGTCGCCCGCATACGCTTGATCGACGATATAATGATCGCGGGAAAGGCTTTTCGCAAGCCAATCAGAGAGCTTGTGATTATCTTCGACCAGTAAGATGCGCAATCGGCGTAGGCCTCCATCATCGAAATTTAATGTTTTCATGATGTCTCCTTTTGCTAAGCGCGCACTCATTTAAGCTTGGCGCACGAAATTTTGGCGTTTACGGCACAATATCGAACCGCAATAGTGCGCCGCCCGCGTCGGTATCGCCGGGTGATGCAGCGAGGAACAAGCGTTGCAGCGACGGAACGAGCGCCGCGGTCTTCGCACCCGCGCGACTTGGAATACGCGCGAGTTCGCTATACGAATCCGCGCTCGTTTGTTGATACACGCCGATGAATCCGTCGCCGCCCGGAACGTAAATTCTTCGTGTCGTTGGATCCCACACGACGTCGTCGGCACGCGCGGGTGCGCCGAAGTGCGCGATCGTTGCGCCGGTATCGGCATTGAGAACGAGCAGCATACCTGGTTTACGCGTCACGATAAATAGCCGATGATTCGCTTCGTCCAGCGCCATCGGGGCGTTTTCTCGCGCTTCACGCACGCGCCACCAAGCCATCACCTTACCTGCTTGCTTATTCACGACCGCAATCTCGTTCTTGTCGGTGACGTTGATGAAGAGCCGGTCGCCGTCGTTCTCGACTGCGAGCGCCTCAACGTGATTCGCGTCGAAGTGAACGGTGTGAAAGATCTTGCCGGTAGCGGGGTCGATTTCGATGAGATTGCTGTCGCGCTGCGCCACATCTTTGCCGCCCGTTACGACCCACAGATGCCGCGTCGAGGAATCGTATGCGACTGAGTCGGCACCCTTCGGCAACGAAATCGTTCGCTCGAGCGCGAGCGTCGACGCGTTCCGTATCTGCGACGGACGCTCGCCGTCTACAATGAGCAAGGCGTTGGTATCGTTCAAGAGCACGGGGCTATGCGGTACACCGAAGCCCTTGAGGCTTTGCACGATCTCGCCCGTCTGCAGATCGAAAACTTCGAGCGCGGCGCCGTCTTCGCCGGCGAGAAAGAGGCGACGATCCTTTAAGTCGACGGCGAAGTGGTCGAAGTCTCCGTGATACGCGCCGAGTGAGGTTACGCCGTCGGCAACGAGCGGCTTCCCGGTTTTGAGCAGCGATACGGCGCTTGGAATTTGTTTCGCCATTTCATCGCGAATCGCGATCGCGCGAGCATTCCACTTGGCTTTATCCGCCGGCCCCGTATAGCGGAAGACCGTACCGAGCGCGCCGATGTTCTTTCCCGACTGGTCTTCGAGCACGAGTTCGACTTCGTAGCGGCGCTTGTCGCTGCTCACTTCGAAGTTCGATCTTCCCGTGTTCACGACGCGCATATCGTCATCGTCGGCAAGCTTTCCGATGCGGCCGATGTTCGAACCAAGAAACACGTTGCGCCCATTCGGAAGCGACACGTGCATCCCGAGCACGATCAACTCCGGATGCCGCGCCATGGTATGCTCGACGAGCGCTTGCGCGGCGTTCTTCGGCGAATATGCGCTGCTGTACGGATATGCGTCCATCACGTTCGCCGTGCTGATGACGTGCGCCGAGAAGAACCGTTGAATCTCCGCCGCTTCGGCGCGGTCACGAGCCGTGTCGCTTCCGGCTGGAAAGCTGACGGCCAGCACGCCGATGGCGGCGCCGGAGACGTCTTGAAGCGATTCTTCCACGCTAAAGCGGCCCGTCGTCTTGTTCACTTCGTAACGTGAGCGGCCGGTTTTGAGAACTTGCAGATCGTCGGCATCGGCTTTTTTTCCGATACGTCCGATGTTCGAGGCAACGATAACGTTGTCGCTGCCTTTAGGCGGCGTCACGTGAAGGACGATGCTGTACACGTCCGGGTGGTCGTGCAATGCAACGTCGACCAAATGCTGTCCCCACGTCGCGGGCGCATGTGCTGCGGCCCCAGCATTCGATGACGCCGCAAAGGCGAAGACGCCGGCGAGCACGCTCGCGGCTACAGTTCGAATATCCATACCGCTAGTATCCTGCGAGGAACCTTTCATTCGCCTTACAGTGAAAGGTTCGCGCAAGATTCATCGCCTACGGTTACCGTATGAAGCTCTTTGCGTCAAGCATCGCGGCCGCTACGCTCGTGTTGGCGATTACCGCGGCGGCACTCGCCCAATCTCACGCGCCGGACGCGGGCGTCGAATGGATTCTTCCGACGTCACCGCCCGCCGTTCCACAGACCGACGCCGAAAAAGAGCACGGCAAGAATTTCGGGCGCGATCTTCCCGCGCTCGAGGTTTTGCAGCCGAGCCTCGATACGGCGCTTCCCGTGTTTCATGCGAACAAGGCACTGCATCTGCAGGGCCACTACAGAGCCGCGTCCTCCGACGTGCTGCCGGGCCTTGCAAAGGCGTGGGTCGCGGCGTTTCACACATACTATCCCAGCGTACGGATCGATGTCGACCCGCCATATGAGGGCAGCATTGGTGCGAAAGAACTCGTGAAGGGCAGCATCGATTTCGTGTTTGTGTCGCGCGAACTCAAACCCGACGACATCACCGATTTTCGCGCGAAGTTCGGATACGATCCGACGAGCATCCCTGTGTCGGGCGGCAGCTACCGCCACTTCGGCTTTCTCGATGCCGTCGGCTTCATCGTCAACAAAGACAATCCGATCGACAGCTTGAGTTACGACCAGATCGACGCGCTCTTCTCGCGGACGCATTTCCGCAGTGGGAAAGCAGCGACGACGTGGGGCGATCTCGGATTGACCGGCGAGTGGGCCGACAAACCCGTCCACCTCGTCGGCGTGAAACCATGGAACGGATTCGAAGAATTCGTACGTCAGCGCGTTCTAAGCACGCCGGGACATCGAGGTGAATGGCGCGACGGCATCGACTTTTCCGGTACGGTCTTCCCGATCGCTGGGAAAGTGGCGAACGACCGGTATGCGCTCGCGTACGACGGCATGGCGTATCTCACGTCTCCGGTGAAGGTGCTGGCGTTACGCACGACGCCTGACGGACCCGCGATTGCTCCGTCGTACGAAAACGTTGCGACCGCCGCGTATCCGCTCAGCCGCCTCATCTACTTCAATACGAACAAGCCTCCGGGTAAGCCGCTCGCGCCCGCGGAAGCGGAATTTTTACGGTTCATTCTGAGCCGTCAAGGACAAGCGATCGTGCAGCAGCAGGGGCTGTACATGCCGCTTCGCGCATCGCAAGTCGAGGCGAGCCTACAGCTCGTCGATCGGTAAGTGCGAAAATCCGTCGATAAGGGATCGCACCCGCTCGTCTAGCGGACGCGATCCCGGCGCTTCAAACGTGAGAACGTGCGCTGCGGCTCCGCGTCGCAGTAACAACGATAACGACATGCCGCCGATTTCTTCGGCTTCCGCGATGGGATCGGGACGCAGACACGTCGGCGCGATACGTGCGCCGATAGTGCGTTCGCCGTATTCGTAGCAGTAGAAATCCGTCGCTTCATCGTCTTCGTGAAAATCGACGGCGAGAACGAACTTCCGATCGCGGTTTGCAGTAACGATAGCGCGAGATTCGGGCGACGTCCCGCCGCGGCCGAAGGTGCGGTTGATGTCGACTCCATCTACGCTGACGCGCGTGCCGGCGTCGAACCCCGTCGGATTCATGCACGGCCAGATGCGATAGGAAAAGTGCGGATCGAGCATGTCAGATTCTACGAGCTGCAGCAACGCAAGCACGCCGGAAGGCTCGTCGCCATGGACGCCGGCACTCAAGTGAATCGAGGGCGCAGCGGAATCGCCGAGTTCCGCACAGAGCAGCGTGCGCGGTGCGCCGACGCATGCAACTTCGCGCACGCGCACGTCGTGCGTCGAACGCAAACGCTTCCATCGGTCTGCGATCTCAGGGTAGGTAGGAACCGACTCCGACATTAAACACCGCTTCCATGAAGATTCAGGTCGGCGTCATGGGTTCTGCCGGCGGCTCGATTAGCGCTGCCGAACTCGATCTTGCAAGACGCCTGGGACGCCGCATCGCCGAACGCGGTGCGACGATTGTAACGGGTGCCTGTCCGGGTCTGCCGCATGCCGCGGTCATCGGCGCGCACGAGAAGGGCGGGCAGAGCCTCGGCGTCTCACCGGCGCTCTCCCGCGAAGAACACGTGAACGTCTATGGTTCGCCGCTTCAACCGTACACGACGATCGTGTTTACCGGCTCGGGTTTGATGGGACGCGAGACGCACAACATTCACAGCTCCGATTTCGTGCTCTTCGTCGGCGGGCGAAGCGGAACGCTCGGTGAGTTCTGCATTGCGTATGACGAGGGCAAACTCATCGGCATCTTGACGAACTCGGGCGGAATCTCGAACGAGTTCGAACGCATTGCAGAGATCGTCCACAAAGAAACCGGTTCCATTCTCGTCACCGACGACAATCCGGAGGTACTCGTCGATCGCTGTATGGATCTATATCTTCGCTCCGCGATTCCGTCATCGGTTGCCTTCAATCGCACCGCGGAGTTTCCGCTTCGCACGCCGGCCGTGACGCAGGAGACCCGTGGCTGAATTAACGTTTGTCGGCGGCGCCGGTACCGTTACCGGCAGCAAGCACTTGTTGACAATCGGCGGTAAACACATCTTCGTCGACTGCGGACTCTTTCAAGGCGTGGTTGATGTCCGCACGCTCAACGACGTGCCGCTTCCCGTCGCGGCGAAAGATATCGCCGCGGTCATTCTCACACATGGTCATCTCGATCACGTCGGATATCTTCCGCGGCTCGTGCACGACGGGTTCGACGGGCCGATCTTCTGTACGCCGCCGACACAAGCCGTTATGGGCATTGTGCTCGACGATGCCGCGCATCTGCAGCAAGAGCTGCAGGAACGCGGCTTCCAACACCAGCGGCCGTATGCGCCGCCCGTGTATTACGATGAGCGCGACGTCGATCGCGCAAAGCAGTACGCCAAGCCGTTCGACCTGCACGCGCCGTTTGATGTTGCCGGCGTCGTGAAGGCGACCTACTACAACGCCGGACATATTCTCGGTTCAGCGTTCGTCGCGCTGGAATTCGATAGCAAGCGCGTTGTTTTCTCGGGCGATCTCGGACGGTACAATCGCCCGCTGCTCTTCGATCCGGAACCGATCGGCAACGCCGACGATCTCGTCTGCGAATCCACGTACGCCGACCGCGTGCACCCGCCGGATCCGCTCGACGATCTACAGCGCGCGCTATCCGCCGCGATCGATCGCGGCGGAGCGATCATCCTTCCGGCCTTCGCGATCGAGCGCTCCCAGGACATGCTGCTTGCGATTGCAACCTTGCAAGCGCGCGATGCAAAAATTGCGTCGATCCCGGTGCATCTGGATAGCCCCATGGCTGAGAAAGTCGACGATGCGTTCGAAGCGTTCCCTATGGCGCACAAACCGATTCCGAACGACTCCGCGGCGCATCCGTTCGGCGTGCGCAACCTCACGATTCATGTAACGGCGGACGATTCGAAACAACTCAATCACGTGGTTGGGCCGCACATCATCATCTCTTCAAGCGGAATGGCATCGGGCGGCCGTATCCTACACCACCTGCACAATCACATGAGTGACAAGAAGGCGACGGTGATCTTCTGCGGCTATCAGAGCGCAGGAACGCTGGGGTACATCCTCACGCACGGTACGCATACGATCACCTTGTACGGCGACAATCTTCCCGTGCGCGCGACTATCGCTCACCTCTCGGGTTTCAGCGGACACGCCGATCGCGATGAGTTGAAGCGCTGGTTGCAAACCTGCACGACGAAACCGCACCTCTATGCGGTGCACGGCGAAGCCGAGTCGGCAGCCGCGCTTGCCGCTATCGCCGATACCGCATTGGGCTGGAAGGCAGACGTCGCGCGCCGCGGAACCACCGTCACGCTGTGATCAAACGAAGCTTTGCAAGTGACAACAACGCGCCCATTGCACCGGAGATTCTCCAAGCGATCGTCGAGACTAACCAGGGCGATGCGGTCGGATATGGACACGACGAACTAACCGCGCGCGCAATCGAACGCTTCCGCGCGCACTTTGGTAGCGACACCGGCGTCTACTTCATGCTCAACGGCACGGGCGCGAACGTCGCAGCCCTGAGTTGTCTCGTGAAACCGTGGGAAGCCGTGCTGGCGCCGTCGACCGCGCACTTGCAAACGGATGAATGCGGCGCATTCGAACGGTTTACCGGCTCGAAGGTGATTCCGATTTCGACCGCGGACGGAAAACTGCGGCCTGCCGATCTAGAGCCGTATCTGCATGCCGGACACGACGAACATTTTCCGCAGCCGCGCGTCGTAACGGTTTCGCAAACGACCGAGTACGGCAACCTGTACGAACCTGACGAACTTCGCGAGCTTTGCCGCTTCGCGCACGAACGAGGACTCTTTGTACACGTGGACGGCGCGCGCATCGCAAATGCTGCGGCTGCGTTAAAGACCACGCCGCGTGCGATCACGAAAGACCTCGGCGTGGACGTGCTGACCTTCGGCGGTACGAAGAACGGATTGATGCTCGGCGAAGCGATCTGCTTCTTCAAACCGGCATTAGCGGAGGCACCAATGCCGTTCGCCCGCAAGCAGGCCATGCAACTTGCATCGAAGATGCGTTACATCGCGGCACAGTTCGAAGCGCTCTTGACCGGCGACCGATGGCTGCAGTATGCGTCGCACGCCAACGAGATGGCACAGCGGCTGCTCGCCGGCGTGCGGGACATTCCGGGCGTCGAAGTGACGCGTCCAGTTCGCGCGAATGCGATCTTTGCAAAGATGGACCGCGCGGCGATCGTGCGAGCGCAGGAGAAGTTCTTCTTCTACACGTTCGACGAATCGCTGCCCGAAGTGCGGTGGATGACGCACTGGGCGACGACCGAATCGGATATCGACGCGTTCGTCGGAGCCCTTCGGGAGGCGACTGCTCGTTAACGATTCCGCGTCGCGGGCATACGCAAAGTATGGATAGCGATGACAAACGGAACGTCGACGAACAACTCGACGAAGAGCAGCGCCGCTCCGACGAACGGCAGGCGCATCCGCTGATCGAGAATCACACGAACAACACGCGTACGACCGCCGAAGAAGAGACCGCGATAGGAAATGCGACCGGCGCCATCGTCGGCACGACGGTCACGAATCCCAGCGCCGATCAGAATACGACGTCGTAGAAGTACCGGCCGGCCACCGCGGTACAGGACTGTGTTTCCGCGGTGAACGTGGTCTTCTGCGCGACCTGCATCGCGGCCGAATCGAGGATCGCATCGCCGCTTGCCTGCGCCATTTCAACCTTCGAAGGCAGCGACCGTTGCGGGTCGAGCGTTACGATGAGTTTTGACGTTCCGTGCTGATCGTATGCGAGGAGAATCGGCGGCATCATCGCCGGCGCAACGTTCACCACCGCTGGAGTATCCGGTTTTGCACACGCGTTGGTGCTGCTTGCGCCGAGCGTTGCTGCAGTTATCAAAACTGTTAGTCCAAGGATTACCATTGAGTACCTTTCCTTTCGGAACGCACTCATCGTAGTGCCGGACGCCTCGACGTGTATTGAACGAAATTACAAAAATGCATCAAATGCAAAGAAGGGCCGCCCGGAGCAGCCCTTCTTTGTGAAACGTTTTTAACGCGGCGCGTCAGACGTCGAATTGATAGAAGTAGCGGCCGCTAATTGGAGCGCAGGCGCGGGTTTCGGGAGCAAACTGCGTCTCACGCGCAACCTCGATGGCTGCAGCGTCGACGATGGCATCTCCCGAGGATTGCGCCAGTTCAACCTTCGCTGGTTGCGTGCTCTCCGGAGTGAGGGTAACGATGAGTTGCGCGGTTCCGTGCGATCCCGATGCAAGAAGCATTGCCGGCATCTCGTTGGGCATCGAGCGGACAACAGCCGCGGTATCGGGCTGCGTGCACGTGGCTCCGTTTGCACCGATGGTCGATGCCGACGCGAGTAACAGCTCCAGTCCGAGGGATAACATGAGTACCGTCCTTTCAGATGATTTCGTGACGACATTGAGTCGTCACCATCACCGTAACCGGCTCATGTGAAGGCTTTCTTAATCGGGAATAGTCAACGATTAACGCTTAGCGTAACAACAATATCAACGCGACATTGTTCGTAGTTCTCAGGAACTACCAAGTGACGTCACGCCGTCCAGTCCAGCATCGTTTCCCATTCAGGCTTGGGAAAACGCTCCTTGGATTTGATCGCTTCGACGTACTTGCGTTTGCCCGCGCGATTGCCCTTACCCAACATGATACCGCCGACAAGACGGTCGTCCCAGAAAAAAAGCGCGCGGTACCATTTCTTCTCGCGGTCGATCTTGCGCACCATTTCGAGCTGCGGCTGCAACTCCGGAGAGAGGCCGAACTGTGTGATCGTCTGACCTTTGAAGAGTAGCGACGAGTATTCGGGTACGTCGTGATACTTTTCGCTGCCGCCCATCATGTTCTGCGCAACAACTTTTCCGTGTGCGCCGGCGTTGTTCCATGTCCCCATGCGGTACCGCATCTCCAGAATGGGATCGTAGAAATCCGCGATGTCGCCGGCTGCAAAGATGCCCTTGACGTTGGTCTCGAGATGGTCGTCGCACAGAATGCCGTTCCGGCTGATCTCGATCTCTGTGTCTTGCACGAGTTCGGTGTTCATCGTGAGGCCGAAGCCGACGCCGTAGCAGTCTGCGGGAATCTCGAGGCCCTTCTTCGTGCGAATCTTCGTCACGACACCGTTCGAGCGAATGAATTCCTCGACTTCGTGTCCGTAATGCATGTGCACGCCATCGTTGCGAGCGGCCTCGTCCACGAACTCACCCGCGACGTCGTCGAGCAGGCGATGCAATACACGCGGCCCGCGCAGCACCCAATGCGTCTCTACTTTTCGCGCGGCGAATGCTTCTGCAAGCTCGTAGGCGATGAACGATCCGCCGATTGCAACGGCCGCCTTCGACCGATCGATCTGTTCCGATATGGCGCGGGTGTCGTCGAGATACTGAAAATTGTAGACGTTGGCCGCATCGATGCAGCCCGGAGCCGGCGCCGGGTTCGGCCGGCCGCCAGTTGCAATCAGCAATGCATCGAACGGGTAATCCCGGCCGTCGGCGACAACCGTGCGCTCAGCTACATTGATACGCTCGACCTTCGTACGGAGCTTGAGGTCGATCCGATGCTCTTCGTGCCAGGCAATGGTCCGCATCATCACCTTCTCCTCCGGTAGCTGCTTGCGCAGCATCGGGGGCAGCGAGATGCGGTTGTAGAGCGGATACGGCTCGTCCCCGAACAGGACGATCTCACAGCTGTTATCGTGCTTACGAAGTTGTTCGGCCGCCGTGGTTCCGGCAAAGCCGTTCCCCACGATTACATATCGTCGAGTGTCGGAATACGGCATAATAGGCGTATATGGACGTTCGGTTGGTGCAACTCCTGGGTTCGTTCATCCGCGCGCGTGGCGACTACGCGCTCGCGCGGCTGGAGTGCGCGATGCTCGACGATGCTGTGCCGGCGCCGCCGATCATCGATCGTCTTGCCGATGCGTCGGAAACCACGCTTCGCGTGCAGTGGCCCGCCGTCGAACGGCAACTGGAAGAGGCGATGGCCTACGGGAAGCGGCTTGCGCGCACGAAAAGCCGCGCCTATCAACGCGAGCCCGGATACCGCGCGCTGGAACGATCGCTGCGCGAACTCGACCAGTACGCGCGCGCAATCCGCTGGGTCCTTACGGTTACGGAAAGCCAGCCCGATTAGCCGTGTAACGCAAGTCCCGTCATCATTCGAAAACCGACTTCGAGCGCGCGCTCGTCAATATCGTAGCGGGGGCTATGCTGCGGTTCTTGGCCGAGCTCCGGTCCACGCACGCCGACGATAAAGTACGCGCCGGGCCGCTGCTCCATCATGTACGACATATCTTCGGCCCACATCACGACGTCATGAGGATACACGACGTCTTGCGCACCGATCGTCTGCGCTGCAACGTCGCGCACGATCGCGTTCATCGCGGGATCGTTCACCGTCGGCGGGTAGCCCCAAACGTACTCGAATTCGTACGCAAGACGCATGGAGGATGCGAGTCCCGCCGTCATGCGCTCCATGCGTTCGGGGATCGAGCGGCGCACCGCATCGTCGAACGCGCGCGTCGTTCCCATCATTTCGGCGTAATCCGGAATGACGTTGAACGTCGTGCCGGAATGGAGCGCGCCGACGGTCACGACCACCGGATCCTTCGGCGCGATCTCACGGCTCGGAATGGTTTGGAACATCGTCACGAGTTGCGATGCGGCAACGATCGGATCGACCGACGTCTGCGGCATCGCGCCATGTCCGCCTTTGCCGCGAAGCACAAGACGGAAACGATCCGAAGACGCGAAGAACGCGCCGTCGCGAACGCCGATCTTCCCAACGTCGAGACCGCTGTAGAGATGCAACGCAAAACAGCGATCGACGTGCGGATTCTCGAGCGCGCCGTCTTCGATCATCGCCTTGTTCCCGGCCGGCCCTTCTTCCGCCGGCTGAAAACAAAAGACGATTGTCCCGCGTACTTCGTCGCGGATGCGCGCGAGCGCGCGTGCACTGCTCAGCAGAATCGCGACGTGGCCGTCGTGACCGCATGCGTGCATCGCACCGTTGCGCTTGGAACGATACGGTACGTCGGCCGTTTCGTCCATCGGCAGCGCGTCCATATCGGCGCGCAACAGCGTTACCGGTCCCGGACGACCACCTCGCAGCGTTGCCAGTACACCCGTTTTTCCGATGCCTGCGCGAATTGCGTCGAAGCCGCAGTCGCGCAGTTCGCCCAAGATAAACGCAGCCGTTTCGTGCTCTTCGAACGAGAGCTCGGGGTGCGCGTGTAGATGACGGCGGTAACGTACGAGTTCTTCGCGCGGAATCTCGAGAGCAGTGCTCAGCATCAGAAGCGTGTAAGCCTCTGCGCGCCGCGGTTCCTCCCCGCGGCTATCATGACGACGAACGCTTCAGTGCCAAATACGCCGCGCTGAGATCGTAGCTGCCGAGCCCGTCTTTGACGCCGCCGTACCACGCATCGGCGATCGCCTCCATCCCCGGTAATTTCGTGTGGCCGTTCGAGCGCTGCGACGCATCGAGCGCCAGATACACGTCTTTTGTCGCCCACCGCAGCGGAAATTCCGTCTCCGATTCTTTTCCGGCAGTGATCTTTCGCAGCTTCGCGAGTGCCCAGGCCGGGGCGAGTGGCCCACCCTCGATCAGTTCCGCGAAACGCTCTGCCGGCACGCCGAGTGAATCGGCGAGCGCGACCGTTTCCGCAACGCCTTCCATGAGAAACGCAAGCCACGCGTTCGTGACGATTTTCATGCGCGATCCCTGGCCTGCATCGCCGAGCCATACGGTGCGCTGCCCGATTGCGCCGAAGAGCCGCTCGAGCTTCTCGCCCGCGCGCTGCTTATCACCGGAAGCAAGAATTAAGAGTTTTCCCGCTTCAGCGGGACCTTTCGTACCGGAAACGGGTGCGTCGATAAAGACGATATCATTTCGCGATTCTGCCAATCGTTGCGCGCGCTCGATGCCGTCGAGTCCGATCGTCGCCATCTGAACCCACACGGCGCCGGACTTCATCGATGCGACGCCATGTTGCTTGTCCATTACGGACAGCACGGCATCGGCATCCGCGAGCATCGTCACGACGATGTCTGCACCGCCGACCGCCGCGTCCAACTGTTCGACCGCCTCAACGGCTTCGCCCACGCCTTGTGCGCGCGCGTACGTACGGTCCCACGCACGCGTTGGGATTCCCGCGCGGCTCGCGCTGCGCGCGATGCCGGCTCCCATAATTCCGCAACCTAAAACCGTAACCGTAAAACTCTTGCTCATGCAACCATCGCCTCTTTGACGTCCGCAACGATTTCGAATGAATGTAACCGTGCGGCGTGATCGTAAATGTGGCCGGCAACAATAACCTCGTCGACGCCGGTCCGCTCGACGAACTCCGCGAGCCCGCGCGCAACGCCGTCGCGCGTTCCGACGATCGCGTACTGCAGCGTATGCTCGACCATCTGTTGTTCCATCGGAGACCAATAGCCGTCCATCGAATCGATCGGCGGAGGCAACGGACCCGGCCGTCCTCGGCGCAGATTGATGAACGACTGCTGGTGCGACGTGAACAGCCCCCGCGCTTCTTCAACCGTATCCGCTGCAATCACGTTAATGCCGGCCATTGCATACGGTTCTTTCAATTGCGCTGAGGGCGTAAATTCGTTGCGATAGATACGCAGCGCATCGAAGAGTAGATCGGGCGCAAAATGCGATGCGAACGCGAATGGTAGACCGAGTGCCGCGGCAAGCTGCGCGCTAAAGAGACTCGATCCGAGAAGCCAAACGGGAATGTTCGCACCGGCGCCCGGAACAGCGCGCACCGGTTGACTGGGAAGCGCCGGCTGAAAGTAATTCAGCAACTCGACGACGTCTTGCGGGAAGGTTTCGTCGCTGCCGTGCAGATTACGCCGCAACGCGCGTGCTGTCTGCTGATCGGTTCCCGGGGCGCGGCCTAATCCGAGATCGATCCTACCGGGATAAAGCGCTTCCAACGTTCCGAATTGTTCAGCGACGATCAGCGGCGCGTGGTTGGGAAGCATCACGCCTCCCGAGCCGATGCGTAGCGTGCTCGTTCCCGCACCAATGTATGCAAGCACGACGGGCGTCGCAGCACTTGCAATTCCGGGCATGTTGTGATGCTCTGCAAGCCAAAAGCGATGATAGTTCCAACGCTCGGCATGCTGCGCAAGATCGAGCGAATTGTGCAGCGCTTGCGTCGCGCTCGCGCCTTGCACGATCGGCGAGAGGTCGAGAATTGAGAGACGAACCTTTTTCATACTGCCGGACACAATGGCGTAGACCGATTGCGAGCCTGAATCGTTGCGCGCTACCATAAATCGACCGGAGGCGTGAGGACATGTCGAATGGACTTCCCCAGACGATGCAAGCAGCCGTACTCGACGGCGCCGGGCCGCCGGAGGCCTTTCACATTCGTACCGTCCCCGTTCCGGCGCTTGCAGACGATCACGTCATCATCGCGCTCGACTATGCAAGCGTTGGCAGCTGGGACGCTCAACTTCGCAGCGGCGCCTGGAGCGAAGTCAAACCGGGGACGATTCTCGGCGCAGACGGAAGCGGAACCGTCGCAGCGGTCGGACGCAACGTGCAACGTTTACAGGTCGGCGATCGCGTCTATTCCTACAGTTATGACAATCCGTCGGGCGGGTTTTACGCACAATACGTGAGCGTACCGGCAGATCGCGTCGAACGCGTTCCCGACCAGATCGACCAACGAACGGCCGGAGCAATGCCCTGCGTTGCAATCACCGCGCATAGCGGCTTGCGCGCACTCGAGGTCGAGCGCGATGAATCGATACTCGTCTTCGGTGCAAGCGGCGGCGTTGGATCGATGGCGGTATGGCTTGCGGCAAATGCATTCGACGCCGCGGTTACGGGAACGGCGCGAGCGGACGCATTCGACTACGTGCTTCGTCTCGGTGCAAAGTTCGCCGTCGATCCACTCGATGCGCAATTCAAGGGCGGATTCGATGCCGCGCTGCTGACGGCAAACCCAGACCAGCTCTTAGGAAGATGGAAAGCTCACCTCCACACCGGCGCACCGATTGCGTATCCAAACGGCGTCGAGCCCGAGCCGCAGATTGACGGACACGAAGCGATTGCATTCGACGGCGAGATGACGCCCGACGCTTTCGTTGCGTTAAATGAAGCGATCGGAACGAAGACGATTCCGCTGAGCGTCGACGACTATCCGTTCGATGGGGTCGTCGAAGCGCATCAGCGCATCGAGCAGGGGCACGTCGTCGGCAAGATCGCGTTGAAGATTCGCTAAAGCGCGATCTCTTCCGAAATCTCTTCTGCTCCCTCGCGCTTGGCCGGCAGAATGATGCCCGTCAAATTGAGCGGATCGTACGCACTCACTGCGGTCAGTTCGCTGCGGTCGTCGTTGCGACGCGATGCGCGCAATGCGTCGACCGCCTCCGGTAAGGCGAACTGTTCGCCGACGTAACCGCTCACGAAACGTCCGCCACGCACTTCACCGCGAGCTTCGAGACGCCGTAGCGCAAGCAGCAGCTCGCGCCAGCGTGGTGCAAGTCCTTCGCGCGCAACGATGTCGCGGAAGACGACGCCATAGCGGTTGAGCAACCGTCGCGCAAAATGTTCGGGCTCGATGCGTTCCGTCGCAGAATCCAGACGGGTCCAGCGCCCACCCGATGAACGCGGCCGTGCACGCAAGCCTTTTTCCCCGAGGCGACGCTTCGCATCGATGAGCGAACGCAGCGCATCGAAACCGTCCGCGGTGACGAGTCCGGCAGCAACAAGCTGCCACAGCGCCTCTTCTACTTCCGCTGGCAGGCGTTTCGTGCCGCGTACGATGTCAGCGAAGAACGGCGCGCCTTTGCGCGTGATCTCTTCGAACACTTCTTGCGCCGCATGTGAGAGCCCGCTCTCCTTGAACTCATCGCGAACGATCAGTTCGTGCGCGTCTTCGCGAGTGAAGAGCGAAATGGGTGCCAACTTCGTCGGACGCACGCGCCGGTCGCTCTCGTTTTCCGGGTCCAGTGCAGGATGGGGCGAGAGCCGTCCCCACATGACTTCGCCGGAATAGCACAAGTGATCGAGGTACTCGCGACGATAATTCGCAACGCGCGCGGGGAGAATCTGCGCCTCCCACGCCGCGGCCGGAATTTCGTAGCCCTCGAGTTGCCGAATAACTTGCAGCGTTCCGTCAACGCCGTGCAGGCGTGACATCGGTGCAACGTGTTGCCACGAGTGGAGAAACCGTACGAATTGCGCCGAGGTAACCGGCTCGATTTCGCGACGAAGCCGTCCGATGGTGCGGCGGTGAATGCGCGCCAGAACGCGCCGATTGCACCACTCTTCTTCCGCACCGCGGAATCGTCCGCGTAAGACTTGCCCTTGCGTCTCCAAAAAAATCAAACCGGCATCGATCGCTTCCGGTTCGATGTGCAGCCGTTCGGCAATTGCGAGCGACGTGGCGGGACCCGTCGACTCCATCCAACCGCGGAGAATCTCTGCAATCGCTTCCTCTCGCGACGACGGTTCGTTTTCAACCGGCACCGGCGCAATCTGCGGTTCGAGCCCGGCGTCCGGATACGCGAGACGCGCAACGTTCAGCCGCTCAGCACTCGTCCAAAATCGCGCGCCGCGCGTAACGAGCGTCGCCGCTCGCTTCTGCGTTACGAGTTCGTCATACCATGCTTGCCATTCGCTAACCGGCGGTACGACAATGAGCGTCGCGAGAGCATCGTGCAACTCGTCGGCATCGCGTACGACGGGCCACGACTCGAGCGCGACCTCCTCGATAATCTGCGCATCGAGTATGCCGGCGCCGTCCACGTCATCGCGAATCGTGCGGCGCAACTGCACGGCCCGAGCGCGACGCTCCTCGAGTGGCGCATCATCCAAGTACGCGTACGGATTCGCATTGAGAATCTCGTGACAGAACGGCGACGGCTCGGGCGTATCGACGCCGAGGGTTCGAATCGTTCCGGCCTCGATCTTGTGGAGAATCTCCAGCAACCCGTCGAGATCCATCGCTTCGTGCAGGCAGTTGTCGATCGTCTCGCGCACGAGCACGTGATCGGGAATCCGAATCGGCCCGCTCAAGTTTTCTGCGCATGCCGCCTGATCGGGAAAGACCGCAGCGACGAGATCATCGGCGCGCATACGCTGCAATTGCGGAGGAACTTTGCGCCCACCGCGCATGCGTGTGATCGCAAGCGCACGCGTCGCGTTCCACCGCCAGCGCGCGCCGAACATCGGCGCGGCGAGCAGCGCTTGCGTAAGAACATACTCGACGCTCGTAGACTTCACATATTCGAAGACGATATCCAGCGGGAAGGCGTGCTGCTCGGTGAGCGAGAGCACGATGCCGTTGTCCGTCGCGGCCGCTTGCAGCTCGACGTTGAACGAGCGGCAGAACCGCTTGCGCAGGGCAAGGCCCCACGCGCGATTGATCCGGGCACCGAACGGCGTGTGCAGGATGAGCTGCATGCCTCCGCCTTCATCGAAGAAGCGCTCGGCAACGAGCGTTGTATCCGTCGGAACGACACCAAGAATCTTCTTTCCGGCGCGCACGTATGCGACGATTTGGTCGGCGCCCGCGTCATCGACGCCGCATTCGCTTACGAGAAATTCACGTGCTGCAACGTCGTCCCGTTCGTCGACCGCCTTCCGAACGGTACTCACTTCATAGGAAAGCTCGATCGTGCGGCCAGGTCCTTCACCGTTCCAAAATGGCACGGTGGGCGGAGCGCCTTGCGCGTCTTCAACGCGTACGACGCCCGGCTCGACGCGCTTGATGCGCCACGACGTCGTCCCGAGCATGAAGATATCGCCCGCGAGACTTTCGACGGCGAAATCCTCATCGAGCGTTCCGACGATATGCCCGTCAGGTTCCGCGACCACGTTGTAGTTCGCCGTCTCCGGAATCGCGCCGCCCGAGGTGATTGCCGCCATGCGTGCGCCGCGCCGTCCACGCAATCGCCCGTTGACGCGATCGTAATGAAGATACGCGCCGCTGCGTCCGCGTGACGTTGCGACGCCGTCGGCGAGCATGGCTACAACGTCATCAAAGTCCTTACGTTCGAGCGCGTGATACGGATATGCCGTTCGAACAACGTCGTACAGCTCGTCGGCATGCCACTCATCTGCGCCACATGCGGCAACGATCTGCTGCGCCAAAATATCGAGCGGTGCGCTCGGAATCTTCAGCGTGTCCATTGCACCGGTACGAATTGCGCGCACGAGCGCTGCGCATTCCAGCAATTCGTCACGCGTCGTGGGGAAGAACCGCCCTTCCGGTTTTGCTCCCACCCAGTGTCCGGAACGTCCGATGCGCTGCAACGCAACAGCAATAGAACGCGGGCTTCCGAGTTGCACGACCAGATCGATCGAACCGATATCAATGCCGAGTTCAAGCGACGCCGTTGCAACAACGCATTTCAACTCGCCGTTCTTCAGCCGGTTTTCGGCTTCGAAGCGTTTCTCTTTCGAGAGGCTGCCGTGATGCGGCAGAATGACGTCTGCGCCCAACCGCTCGCTCAGTGCAAACGCAACGCGTTCGCTCATGCGCCGCGTGCCGACAAAGACCAACGTGGTTCGATTCGCGCGAATCAACTCGGCGACACGATCGTACGTCTCGCCCCAAAGCTCGTTGCTTGCAACCGGACCCAGTTCGTCTTTCGGCACTTCGATCGCAAGCGTCATCGGCCGGCGGCTACCGACGTCCACCACGTGCGCCTTCGGGCTGAGAAACTGCGCGACGTCCTCGAGTGGCCGCACCGTGGCGGAAAGTCCGATGCGCTGGGGCTTGCGTCCCGAATGCTGCTCAACGAGCGCATCCAGACGCGCAAGCGTCAGCGCGAGATGCGAACCGCGCTTATCCGCGACCATCGCGTGAATTTCATCAACGATAACAGTGGATACGTTCCTGAAGAGCGCGCGCGATTTTTCCGCCGTCAGCAAAATGAACAGCGACTCCGGCGTCGTGACGAGAACGTGCGGCGGCGTTCGCAGCATGCGTTGACGTTCACTCGTCGTCGTATCGCCCGTGCGAACCGACGTGCGGATTTGCGGAATCTCGCGGCCCTTCTCTTGGGCCAGCGCATAAATTTCGCCGAGCGGTATCTCGAGATTCTTGTGAATGTCGTTCGTCAACGCTTTGAGCGGAGACACGTACACGACGAGCGTTTCGTCGGCCAAAGTGCCGGCGTCGGCACGCCGGACGAGATCGTCGAGACAAATTGAGAAAGCCGCCAGCGTCTTGCCCGAACCCGTTGGAGCAGAGATCAGCACGTCTTGCCCAGCGCGAATAACCGGCCAGCCTTGAAGTTGAGGCTCGGTCGGGTTGCCGTAGCGGACTCTGAACCACTCGCGAAGGAGCGGGTGGAATGCGTCGATCATTCTCTTTCCTAGACTACTTGCTTTAAAGAAAAGTTACCGCCACAAAGGCTTGCTTATCTCGTCTTTCCCTTGACGGATTGTCCAGAGGTTTGAAATATAGGTTTCAGACGCAGTGGGGAGCCTCCATGCGAACTGAATCCGAAGCCATACGTCTCCAAGCAGAGGAACATCCGCTAGTACCCACGACGGAATTCAACTCGATAGAAGAATATGTGCTCTATCTGGTTCACCTCGTCGCGTACGAAGCAGCCGCTAAGTTGGCAAGCGACAGAGTAGTCCTCGACATTGGCTGCAACGTCGGCTATGGCACAGCGCTTGTAGGTAAAGAGAGCAGAGAGGCGATCGGCGTTGATGTGTCGCCTAGCAGCGTTCAAGCGGCGAACGAGCGGAACGCCGCGTCGAACATACGATTTCAGACGATTGATGGATTGCAGCTTCCGTTCGGCGATGCAACGTTCGACTTGGTCGTCAGCTTTCAAGTCATCGAACACATCTTTGCGCCGGACTCCTATCTCCGTGAAATCCGGCGAGTCCTTAAACCGGGCGGAACGGTAATTCTCACGACGCCGAACGCCGCGATTCGTCTCTACGACGGAATGAAACCGTGGAACCGGTTTCACGTGCGTGAATATAAAGCGCTCGAGCTCGAAGACCTGCTCAAGAACTGGTTCCCATCGGTCGAAGTGAAAGGGCTCTTCGCAAAACCGGAGTTGTACGACGTCGAGTGTCGACGCGCCCATCGCGCAAGAGAAGCAGCACGCCGGCAAACAATACTGGAAAGTCACGCTTCATATCGATTGAAGCGGATGCTAATCGGAATTGCGAAAAGGGTGCTGCCTCCGATTCTTTTGAACGGCGCACGACGCGTCGCTCGTAGAGGACCGTCACCGCACGCACCCGGCGTGACGCCGGACCGTTCGTTCCTGTCGAAGTACTCGACGGCCGATTTCTATTATCAGAACACCGATCTCGATTCGTCGCTCGATTTGATGGCGGTTTGCCACTCATCAGCAGAAGCGATCTGATCCGGCGCGCCGCGTAGCGCGGGCTCACCGGCCGGTCGTCTACTGCGGGATGCGCGCTTGCTTCCTATACTGAGCGTGCTATGGCAACGGATCCAAATGGGGAACCGCCTGTCGTACTCGGCGTCGCGAACGTACTCCAACGTGTCGAGCAGCTGATCTTCGCAGTCGTCGGCATCCTGCTTGCGATCGTTGCGCTAGTGCTTGCGTTTCGTTCGCTTCAAATTGTCATCGCGTTGTTCGTTCAGCCGATGTCGACGGTGATCGCGCTTACTTCCGGTTTCCTGGACTTGGTGCTGCTCATCTTGATGCTGGCCGAGATTATTTATACGGTCATCCTCTCGCTGCGCGGCAGTGTCCTTACTGCCGAACCGTTCTTGATCGTCGCCCTCATCGCCGTCATTCGCCGCGTGTTGGTGCTTACGGTTCAGGAAGTACAAAACGGAGGCGCGACGGGCGCGATGTCACCCGGCACGCTCGATTTCGCAATACTTACGCTCGGCGCGCTTGCGTTCGTCGTCGCTATCTACATCCTGCGGCGGCAGAGTAAAGAGTGACTTGAACGTCAGTTCGGATGAAACTCGGCGCGGAAGAGATAAATCCCGGGCACATCGCCACAAAACGAGCGGCGTGGTTGATACGTAGATAAACGTGCAGCCCGAAGTGCCTCATCATCGAGGACTTTTACGCCAGAAGGTCCATACACCCAGGCGTCGTCGAGCGAACCTTTCTCGTTCACTGCAACTTCGATGAGCGAAACATATGTCTGACCCATCGAATATGCGACCGGAAAGTCCGGTGCCACAGCTCTAGTAATCCTGGCCTCCGCAAACGGTACGGCGCAATCAGTTGGACCGGGTGCACTCCTAACAGCCGGTTGAAGCAACGGCGACCCAGGCGGCGGCATCGTGGGCTTCGGATCCGGATCCAGCGGTAGGATATTGGATCCCCACACATGTTTAACGAATGACGGGTCGGGATCGGAACCGGCGCAGCGGTGCTCTTGGGAATCCCAGCCCAAAACGTGTTCGTTCGTGACTGTTACAGAACTGACGAACGCGGTGGTGAAATGCAGCGCCGATCGAAACGCGACAAAGAGTGGGGCTGAAGCGGCATCCTTATGCGTAAATAGCGCGGAGGGCGTCTGATAGCGGCGAGAGCGCAGCTTGAGATCGACGTTCGAAAAAGCGATGTCATACCATGTACCGTCTTGGCTGTGAACCGCCACGTGGCCGGAAACGGTCCGTGGAGTATCAGCGGAAAAAGTCATCGCGAAAACGGTGGCCGGCGAAACAAGTGTCGCTCCATCAACGGGAACGAGTTGCACCGTCGCGCCGCAGTATTCCACAATCGCAAGTGCACGCGCATGCACGAGTGCCGAGAACACCACGACGCACGTGGCAAAAAGCGCGGCACGTACGATCGATGGCTTCATGGTGCGCCTCTTCCGGTTGGCGACCAAGCGCCACCTGCCGGAAGGAATCCGTTTGGTCCAAGCGGACTACCAAACGTCGTGGCGACCAAGAGTAAAACGGCGAGTAGTGCTTCTACCTTAGAACGGCACGGATTGACCGACGAGCAGCTCGTCGCGATCCTGCGCACCATGCTCATGCACCGGCGGCTAGAAGGTCGCGGCTTCGAGCTCAACCGCCAAGGAAAGATTCCCTTCGCGTCGGCGGGCGAGGGTCACGAGGCGGTCCAGGCGGGCGCCGCGATGGCGTTCCAGCGCGGCAAAGACATTCTCGTCCCCTATTATCGCGATCTCGGTCTCGATATCGGCATCGGCCTCTCACCGCTCGACGTGCTCCTTTCACTCTTCGCGCGCGCTGCGGATCACTCGGCCGGCCGCCAATTTCCGCATCACTACGCGAGCAAAAAGCTGGGCCTTTATTCGATCAGTTCGGTCCTCGCGGCACAGCTGCCGCACGCCGTCGGCGCCGCGTACGCACTGAAGTATCGCAAGGAAACCGGACGCGCGGTGCTCGCCACCGTGGGCGACGGCGCAACGTCTGAGGGCGAGTGGCACGAGTCGATGAATTTCGCGGCGATCCACGCGTTGCCGATCGTGTTTCTTTGCGAGAACAACGAATGGGCAATCTCGACGCCGCTCGCCAAACAAATGGCGAACCCGAACATCTACGAACGCGCCGCCGGCTATGGGATGCCGGGCGTGCAGATCAACGGCTTCGACCCAATCGCATGCTACGCGGCGGTGAAGGAAGCGATGGATCGCGCGCGTTCGGGCGGCGGTCCGACCTTTATCGAAGCGAAGTGCTATCGTTTCCTCGCGCACACGACCGACGACGACGACCGCACGTACCGCTCGCGCGATGAGGTGGCCGAGCGCCGCAAAGACGACCCTGTTCCAAACTTCGAACGCCTGCTCGTCGAACACGGCGTCCTGACGCCCGAGGGGCTGGAAGACTTGAAGCGTTCCGTCCTGGCCGAGGCGAACGAAGCTACGGACCGGGCGGAATCGATGCCGTATCCGGCTCCGCAGGATCTCTACACCAACGTGTACGCGGATTCGTATCAGCCCTGGCGCTGATGCGCGCTTCGCGTCTCAACGACTTTAAGGACAAGCATGGCTTCACGAACTGACACGAAGGCGAAAAGCCTAGATCGTCATGGCTTGACGGACGAGCAGTTGCGGAAGATTTTCCGCAACATGCTGCTGCAGCGTCAACTCGACAATCGCGGCTTCCAACTCAACCGTCAAGGCAAAGTGCCGTTCGCGCTCGGCAGCGAGGGACACGAAGCGCTGCAAGCGGGCGCCGCAATGGCGTTCGAGCGCGGCAAAGATATACTCGCGCCGTACTACCGCGATCTGGGGCTCGCGCTCGGCATCGGTCTCACGCCGTATGAGATCATGCTGTCGATCTTCGCGCGCGCGGACGATCACAACGGCGGGCGTCAGTTTCCGAACCACTATTCGTCCAAATCCGCGGGCTTGATGTCGTTCTCGTCGATTCTCGCGGCGCATATTCCGCACGCCGTCGGCGCTGCATACGCGCTGAAGTATCGCGGTGAAGCGGGACGCGCGGTGCTGGTGACGTGCGGCGATGGTACGACGTCCGAAGGTGAGTGGCATGAGTCGATGAACTTTGCGGCGATTCACAAATTGCCGCTCGTGATGCTCGTCGAGAACAACGAGTGGGCGATCTCGACGCCGCTTTCCAAGCAAATGGCGCAGCCGGAGATTTGGAAGCGCGCCGCGGGATACGGCATGCCCGGCAAACGCTTCAACGGCTTCGATCCGATCGAAACGTACGCGAACGTGAAAGAAGCGATGGATCGCGCGCGTTCGGGCGGCGGACCGACGCTGCTCGAAGGCATGTGCTACCGCTTCCTCGCGCATTCGACAGACGACAACGACATGACGTACCGCACGAAAGAGATCGTTGCGGAAGCGCGCAAGAACGATCCGGTTCCGAAGTTTCAAGAAGTGCTCGTGGAGAGCGGCGTCATGAGCGACGCGGACGTCGAAGCGATGAGAAAAGACGTGTTGCGCGAGACGAATGAAGCCACCGATAAAGCCGAAGCCGTTCCGTATCCGAAACCGTCCGATCTCTATACCAACCTGTACGAAGGAGCCTGGCAGCCGTGGCAGTGACCGCCGGATCGAAAGTCCTCAACAACGTTGAGGCTGTACGCGAAACGTTGTACGAAGCGATGAAGAATGACGACCGCACGATCATTCTCGGCGAAGACGTCGGCGCGCGCGGCAACGTGTTCCTCATCACCAAAGACTTCATCAACGAGTTTGGACCCGAGCGTGTCATCGACACGCCTATCGCGGAAGCCTCGATCGTCGGTATTGCGGTCGGCATGGCGATGGAAGGCCTGCGGCCGATTGCAGAGATTCAGTTTGCGGACTTCATCTATCCGTCGTTCAACCAGATCGTCGGCGAAGCCGCGAAGACGCGCTACCGTTCCAACGGCGAGTACACGTGTCCGCTCGTGATCCGCACGCCGTACGGCGGCGGCGTTCGCGGCGCGCTCTCGCACTCGGTGTCGATCGAAGCGCTGTTCTATCACGTGCCGGGTTTGAAGATCGTCGCGCCGGCATTTCCCGCCGACGTGAAAGGTCTACTCAACGCAGCGATCGACGATCCCGATCCGGTGCTCTTCCTCGAACACAAGAAGACGTACCGATTGATCAAAGGCGAAGTGCCCGAAGGTCACTATACGATTCCGATCGGCAAAGCGAACCTTTTAAAAGAAGGACGTCAGCTCACCGTCGTTTCGTACGGCCTGTACGTGCATTGGGCGCTCGAAGCCGCGAATCAACTCGAGAACGAAGGTATGTCGGTTGAAGTAATCGACTTGCGTTCGATTCGTCCGATGGATCGCACGGCGATTCTCAACAGCGTTGAGAAGACCCGCAAGCTGCTCATTATTCACGAAGACAACAAGTTCGGCGGCATCGGCGCGGAGATTTCGGCGATGGTGGCGGAAGAGGCGCTCTTCTCGCTCGATGCACCGATCCGCCGCCTCGCTGCGCCCGACGTTCCCGCGATGGGCTACGCGGAACCGCTCGAACACGAGTACATGTCATCGCCGGCCGAAATGGCCGATGCGATGCGGGAGATGGTGAAGTTCTAATGGCAACGACGATTACGATGCCGCAGCTGGGCGAAACCGTTACGGAAGGCACCGTCGCGCAGTGGCTCAAGAAAGTCGGTGACACCGTTGAGAAGTACGAGCCGTTTCTCGAAGTTTCGACGGACAAAGTGAATGCCGAGGTTCCCGCACCGGTTACCGGCGTCATCAAAGAAGTGCTCGTCAAAGAAGGCGACACGGTTCCGATCGGCACCGCGATTGCGGTAATCGAAGAAGTCGGCGCCGCAACCGAGAGCGCACCAGCGGCGCAAGCGCCATCGACGACCGAATCGATGGCCGCAAGTGCGAACGAAGAACCGGTTCCCGGATTCAACATTCCGCAATTGCCGACGAAGCCCGCAGCGGCGTCATCCGGTAATGGCGCCCACACCGGCAACGGCGTGATTCCGAGTTCTTACGGAGCGCCGGGCAGTCTTGATGCGGCGGGCGCGGAGGAAGCGCTGCGCAAGGCATCGCCCGCTGTGCGCAAACTCGCGCGCGAGCATCACATCGACATCCGCACGATTCGCGGCAGCGGTTCAAACGGTCGCGTTACCGCTGACGATGTGCTCACGGCTGCATCGATGGGTCCCGCGGCCGCCGTCGGCCAAGCAATTGCGACGGGGACGAATTTCGGCGCAACGCCGCCCCCCTCGTTTGCACCCGCTGCAGCAGCACCGCCGCCCGCGGCTCCCGCCGCATCGGGAACGTCAACGTACGGCGAACCGATTCCCGGCACGATTATTCCGCTCACGCAAGCGCGACGCATCATCGCCGAACGCATGGTGGAATCGAAGCACACCGCACCGCACGCATGGTCGATGGTTTCGATCGACGTCACAAATGTATGGAAGTGGCGTGCGCGAGAAAAGGATCGTTTCGAACGCGAGACGGGATACAAACTCACGCTGCTGCCCTTCTTCATGCGCGCGGTCGTCGAGTCGCTCTCGGTCTTCCCGCTGATGAACGCGAAGTTTACCGCAGAAGGCATCTACGTCAACAAAGACGTGAACATCGGCATCGCGATCGGCTTGCCGACGAATCTCGTCGTTCCGGTCGTCAAGAACGCCGACAAGCTCTCGATCAAGGGCCTTGCGATTGCAGCAGGCGAGTTGATTGACAAAGCGCGCCGCAATAAACTCGGCGTCGACGATCTCGCGGGCGGTACGTTTACCGTAAACAACAACGGCGCAAATGGTTCGTGGGCTTCCGCTCCGATCATCAACGGCGGACAAGCCGGTATCGTCACGATGGAAACCATCGAGAAGAAACTGCTCGTGCGCGACGACGATTCGTTCGCACCGCGCTACGTGATGAACTCTTGCCTCTCGCTCGATCATCGCGTCGTCGACGGCTACGTCGCAAGCGGCTTCCTCGCCGATCTCAAGAAGCGCCTCGAAAAGATGGGTCCCGACGGCGCACTGTAACGCGGTGTCATCCTGAGCGAAGTCGAAGGACCACGACGAATAAAAGCCCGGCGGAATCTCGCCGGGCTTTTATTTCAGGCGGTCCTTCGACTCCGCTTTGCTGCGCTCAGGATGACACTGGGAGGCGAGGTGAAACGGTTACGCTACCGAAGCGTGTTAGCGCAAAGGATGCTTCGATTGTCGCCCCGGTTTCTTACCCTTATCGCGTTTGCCCTGATGTGGCTGTTCACACCTCAAGTAGCAGCCGCCCGCGATCCCGTCCGCGTTGTTCGCGTCGAACAATCGATGACGGGCGCCCTCATCCAAAACGTCACGATTGAGACGTACGGCGTAACCAAGCCCGAAGTGATACGGCAGTATCTCTCGTTAAAGGCCGGCGATCGTCTCGACCAGTTCGGCGTCGATCGCGACTATCAAAATCTGATGACGCTTGCGAACGCTATTCCGCGCCTCGATATCGAACCGGGGACGGAGCCGAATACGGCGACGCTGCATTGGATCGTTATGGACAAGTGGCTGGAGACGACGCGGCATCCGTTCTACGGCGATCAACCGCTGCAGTTACCGATTCAGGGCGTGGGTTTCATTTTGACGGCACCGCCGATAAGTCGTAATGGTTCCAACATTTCAGCCATTAGTCAACTCAGCCGGCGCGCCAATCTCGTGCGTCTTATCTACACGGACCCGCTCAACATAAATCCCGTGAAGGGCCGTGAATCCGACTTTATCTTCAATGTCTTCGGCGGACGCGGCGTCTATCGCGCGAGCCAGCCGCTGGCGATCAACATCTACAGCTTCAACTCCGGCGCCGAAGCCGTGTTTTACCAGCAGGGCACGAATAACAACCAACTGGAACTGGGCGTGCGCACCGTGCGTACGACGACAACGCTTTCCACGGGAATTGTCGCGCCATCGCTGTACCAGACGAACCTCCATCCCGGCCGCTACACCGCGCTCGAGGCAGGCTATTCGCATAACTGCGGAGTTCCGCCGACGCAATGGGTGCCGCCATTCTGTTTGTGGCAGTACCGCTTTCAGGCGGCCGATAACATCGGCGTGCTCGGTGCAACGGGCGAGTATCAATCGTATATCGCAGACGTTGCGCGATACTTTCGCGTCGGCACGTCGGCGCTCGTGTTCCATGCAGCGTCGAATCGCACCGGCGGCGTAGTCCCCGACAGCTTTCTCGTCTGCGGAAACGGTTTACGCGGCTATCCCAAGCCGTTCTGCGGAACCGACTCTCAGGTGTTACAGGCAGAGTATCGCATCGCGCAAGCCGTTCCCGGGCCATTGCATTGGGTTGTGTTTACGGAAACCGCGGCGAGCCGCATCCGCGGCGGAACGCAATCCTTTGCGCCGTCGACCTTCGTGTGGCACCCCGACTCCGGTTTCGGTTTCATCTATCGCGGGATTCGATTAGACTTCGCCTGGGGCAATGAAGGCGGCCGCTTCACCTTCGAACTCCAAGGCCAAACGTTCTAACTCCGCATCTGGCATGATACGGCTAAGCGGCGCCCGTGCGACGCTGTCGTGCGCGTTCGCGATCGAAGCATCGTGTGTCGCACCAGCGTCGCGTAGCGCTTTTCGTGCGATCGTAAAAGAGCAGAATGCATCCCTCGCAACGGTGCAATCGCTCCACCTCTCCTTCCGTGACGAGTCTCGCCGCGGCGAGCGCAACTGCTATCGCGAGCTCATTGTGCGGTTCATTGGCGCGAATTACAACGCTGCCGTCACCGCTAGTTCGCTGAATCTGCGGATGTGACTGCGCAAGCAGATCATTGAGCCGCGAGATACACTCGGAATCAAAGCTGCCGCGTTCCGCTGCGGCCGACATATACTCGCGAAGCATGTCGCGAACCGCGCGCAGGCGCTCGAGTTGGCCGATGTCGATAGGTCCGGCAGCCGCGGCAAGCTCCGGGTAACGCCGTGCCGCTTCGTCCCGCCATTGTTCCAGATCGGCCGGCGTCGCTAGCAGTTCCGAATCGCGCCCCCGGCGCCGAATCCGCGTGTTAATGAAGTCGAGGGCGAGATCATCGCCGACAAATAGAAAACGGTCCACTTATCTCTCTCGGTAGTCCGCATCAAAATTGGTATTGCACCGGATTGCGGGATGCGTTATCATTTCGTTTGTCCGTATCAAAATAGCACAAAGATACGGATATCGCAAGGTTCGAAAGGGATAGATATGGCTCACACACCGCCGCCCGCCGTCATTGAACGTGCTGATGAGCGCGTCCGCTACCGTTACGTCACCGTCGATGGCGTCCGGATTTTTTATCGCGAGGCCGGTTCACCGGACAAGCCGATCATCGTACTGCTCCACGGATTTCCGACGTCATCGTTCATGTTCCGTAATCTCATTCCGCTTCTCGCTCCGACGTATCACGTCATCGCTCCCGATTATCCGGGCTACGGGAACAGCGACATGCCGGACCGCACGAAGTTCTCCTACACGTTCGACCATCTCGCCGATGTCATGACCGGTTTCTTGGAGCAAATCGGTACGCGGCGGTTCGCTATGTACATTCAGGACTTTGGAGCGCCGATCGGTTTGCGGATCGCTTCCGCTCATCCGTCATGGATTACGGGACTCGTCATACAAAACGGCAATGCCTATCGCGAAGGCGTCACGTTCGATTCACCGGAGATGCGTGCGTTTTGGAACGATCGTAGCGCCTCGGCACCCATCGCCCGCCTGCTTGAACGCAACGAGATCGCGTCTCAATATCTTCACGGCGCGCACAACCCGGAGAATATTAGCCCGGACACCTATAACAGCGATCTTGCGTTTTTCGCAAGGCCCGGAGCCAAAGAGATTCAGCTCGATATGCTCCACGATTATAAAAACAACTTCCCGAAGTACGCGCAGTGGCAAGCGTATTTTCGCGAGCATCAACCGCCTGCGCTCGTCGTATGGGGTGAAAACGACGCGTTCTTCTCGATGGCGGGTGCCAACGCGTACAAACGCGACCTCTCACACATCGAATATCACTTCTTTCCGACCGGGCACTTCGCGCTCGAGGAATTCGCGCCGCAAATCGCCGCGTACATCAACGCGTTCCAAGGGAAGCTTGCGAAGTGAGGATTCTTTTGATCGGCGGTAACGGGTTCATTGGATCGCGGATCCTCGCCGAAGCGCAACGCCGCGGTCACCAGGTGACTGCACCGCGAAGCGCGGACCTCGATGCTTCCGACGAAAGTTTGCTGGCGAGCGCAATTTCGGGACACGATGTAATGGTGAGTGCCTACGGATCACACGTTCATCCTGAATCGATTCTGCCGGTGACACGCGCGCTGTTAGCAGCGGGGAATGCCGCTCATGTTCGCGTTATCGCTGTCGGCGGTGCGGGAAGCCTAGAGGTCGCGCCCGGGAAGCGGCTCATGGACTTACCCGAATTCCCCAGCGAGTACAAGCGCGAAGCGGCTGCTCAAGCGGACGCGCTCGCAATGTATCGCAGGGAAACGAATGTTGAGTGGACGGTCATCAGTCCGCCACGAGACATTTTTCCCGCGGAGCGAACGGGGAAGTACCGCATCGGTAGCGATACGCTTCTCGTGGACTCGCAAGGCGAGAGCCGAGTCTCCGCTGAGGATTTTGCAGCAGCAATAGTGGACGAAGCCGAAAGCCCGGCGCACACACGCGCGCGGTTTACCGTCGCGTATTAGTGGCGGAGTCGGACCATTGAATCAAGACAAAAGCCCAACGAGATCTCGTCGGGCTTTTGATTCGTTGCGATCCCTCAACTTCGCTCAGGATGACAATGCCACCATGTAATCATTGCGCAGGTTCACGTCGCCGCGGCCCGTGGGCGTTAAGTCGAAGACGTGCCACACGGGTTGAAGCAAGTCGATGCCGCGGATTGTGTCGTCTTCCTCATCCGGGTGCATCGTATACGTATGGCGCAGCGTGGAGCCGTCTTTCGCGAAGACGGCGACGGTCGAGCTGGGATCTCCGTCTTCATCGCGCGCGGCGATCGCGTCGGCAAGTTGCGTTCCGACGTCGGCGAGAACCGGCACGCGAATCCATCCGCGTTCACGCGCCCACTGCCGCAACCGCTCCGCCGGCGCGAGACTCGCGACGACGAAGTTCACGCGTTGCATGATGTGTGGCGCAACGGCGTTCAATCCGTCGATCCAGCCGGAACACATCGGGCAGAATTCATCGTCATCCGCCCAGTACATCAAGTGATACATGACTAGATACGGCTCGCGCCCCGGCGCAAAGAGTTGCGAGAGGCGAACCGGCCCATCGGTCCCGATGAACTCATAGTCGGGAACTTCCGGTCCTTGCGGAAGCTCGCGGCGCATCTGCGCGACCTGTTCGATCTGCTGCATCACATCTTTTTCGGCGAGAAGAAGCTTTTCACGCGCTTTGCGATACTCGTTGGACGCACCAGGCGCAACTAGTCGATCGATCATCATTGCTGGAGCAACCTCCGGACCGTCCAACGGGTGACGCGCTGCAGTTCCTGTACAGTCGGGTTCATTTCGTCGCTCCTTTCACAAAGGTGTATGCTTCTTCAGCAAGCGCGAGCCACGAACGTGTGGGAAGATTCACGACGACCCACTCTTTCATCAACCGTCCGTGTCCCGGGTCAAAACGCGTCCCCGCCGATTGCGCGATCAGTTCGTCAACGCGAGTTCTCGGAAGCTTCACCACAAAGCGGTCACGCGTGAACATCGCAAAAATCTTTCCGCCGACTTTAAGACCGGGAGAAGCCATCATCATGCTGCTCGTGACGCGGCCGCCCGGCAAAAGCATCGACGATGTCGTCGAACGCCGTACGGGTCACAACACATTCGCAAGCGCATCGAGGATCGCTTCCCATCCGCGCGCGTGGCTATCGCGCGATTCTTGCGAGGCGAACTTCTCGTGCGTCAGGATCAGCTCCGTACCGCCGTCGTGCGGATTGAATTCGAGCGTCAACAGCGTCTCGTGTTCGTCTTTCGGGTCGTCTTCGGCCCACGTCCAGGTCATCGCAAGCCGGTGTCCGGGGACGACTTCGCGATACGTGCCGCCGACAGTCCAACGTTCGCCGTCAGGCATGAGCATCACGATACGATACGTTCCACCGACGCGGACGTCCATTTCGACTTCTGCCGCCTTCACGTCGTCCGGGCCCAAAAATACCTTTGCTACTTCAGGAGTCGTCCACGCTTGGTATACGCGCTCCGGCGAAGCGTCGTACGTGCGGCGGATAGCGATTGAGGGAACCGTCGTTTGCATGGCTTATTTCTTCTTTCGTTGCGGCGATTTTGCAAGAACGGAGTCGAGGCGATCGAGGACCGCATTCCAGTAACGGCGCTGCCGTTCGATCCAGACGGAAGCTGCTTCCATCGCTTCAGGCGTGAGATTGAGATGATGCGTGCGCCCAATGACTTCGCGCTCGATGAGTCCGGACGATTCGAGCACGCGAAGATGTTTCGAGATCGCCGGCTGCGAAATCGGAAATTCCGAAGCGATTTCCCCAACGGTGAGCGGCTTACGTGCCAAGCGTTCGAGAATGCGCCGCCGCGTCGGATCGGAGAGGGCGGAAAAGACCGCGTCGAGCTGCGTTTCATTAACCATACGGTTATATAACCATACAGTTATGTTTCTGCCGTGTCAAGCGGTGAAGATGATCTTCCCGGCGCGTACCGTGTACTTGACCCGGCGCAGCGCGGCGAGATCTTCAGCAGGGTTTCCGAGCACCACGGTCAGGTCCGCGGTGTAGCCCTCTGCAACGCGACCCAGTTCATCGCCGTAGCCAAACCGCGCCGCGGGTGCCGTAGTGAGCGACGCGAGGATATTCGGAAAGCTCATTCCGGCGTCACGCATCAGTTCGTACTCGGGGCCCGGATCCGGATCCATTGCGCCGAGATCGGTTCCGAACAACACATTGCCGCCGGCATCGCGCCACGCGCGCAATTGCGCCGTGGCGTTTACGATCTGCTCACGCTGCAACGAGAGCCGATCGTGCCGCGCAAACTCTTGCCAAAGCGCGAGCGTGGGTATGAGCGCGACGTTTGCTGCGCGCATGAATTCAACGAGCGTGTCGTTCCACGGTCCCGATCGCGGCGTCGTGTGAGCCACGATGTCGGCGCCCGCCTCCACTGCACGGACGATGTCGTCGGCACTATTTGCATGGACGAAGACCGGAAGACCGGCTGCGTGCGCAACGGCGCTCGCGGCCTGCATCGTTTCCGCCGACAATGCCACGCCGGACGGAGTCGAAGCAAAGAGCTTTACGCCATCAACGCGGCGAGACACAATTGCCTCCGCGGCCTGGCGTGCATCCGATGCACTGGAGACGCGCGGAAGCACAACATTCATCTGACCAAGCAGCCTGTAAGCGATTTCAGGAAATGTAAATCCCTCCGGCACAATTCCTTCGCTCGTTGTTAGGATGCGAGGCCCCGCGGTCTCGCCCGACTCGATACGCGTTCGAATCGCAATCGTATTTCCATAAGGCGACGATAGATCGAAAACGGTCGTGAAGCCGAAGCCTGAAAAAATCTGCAGTTGCTCTTCGAGTTCATCGCTTGGTATCGCAACAGCGTCCGCCCATTTGCGTTCGAAGAAATGGACGTGGCTGTTCCAAAATCCGGCAAGAATGGTACAGCGGCCACAATCGACCAGGCGCGCTGTTGCGGGAATCTCGAGCGAAGCGCCGACCTGCGCGATCGTGTCGCCGTCGATGAGTACCGTAGCAGGTTGCGGCTCTGCGCCGGGCTGCGGTATGACGCGGCCGCCGCGAAGTACGAGCATCAATCGCGTTCCGCGCGGCGAGCATCGGACGGCGACTCTCCGTACGTCTGTTGCCAAAGCCTGCGCAATTGCCGGCCGTCGGCAAAGCCGCATCGTTCCGCGACCGTTTCGATGGTTACATTCTTGTCCGACAACAGCGCGCGTGCTTGTTCCAGCCGCAACGCGGTTGCGTAGCCCTTCACGGTTCCACCGGTGGCGGTGCGAAACTGTCGCGTTAGCGTGCGTGCGCTCACGCCCGCGACGCGTGCAAGGGAATCGAGTGTGAACGGTTCGCTCAGATGTTCGACGAGCCAGTCTTGCACGGCATGAACTTCAGGGACGATGTGATCGCGCCGCGCAAAGTAGGCACTGAGTTGTTGGTCCGAACCGGCACGGCGCATCGAAATGACCATCTCGCGCGCAACGACCGCGGCGATGCGCGCGCCTGCATCACGTTCGACCATCGCGAGAGCGAGGTCGACACCGGAGGCGATTCCGGCGCTCGTTGCGATCCGGCCGTCGAAGATGTACAGGCGATTGTCGGCGACACGCGCTCGTGGAAACGTATCCCGCAACGCATCGACGAACTTCCAATGCGTCGTCACATGACGATCGTCAAGTAACCCCGCAGCGCCGAGGACGAAGGCACCCACACAAACCGACGTAACGCGCGCGCCGGCGCGATACGATTCGCGAAGCCATTTCGCAACGGGCGCGATGCGGGACGAACGGGCACACGCATCGCGGCGCATCGATGCGCTTCCGGGAACGAGGATCGTGTCTTGCTGGGCGAGATCTGCGGGCAACTTCGAGAGCCGCGAAATCGCGAGCGATTGCTCGCTCGCGATTTCTTGCTGCGTCGAAACGAACTCGAGACGATATTCCGCCCCGGCGGCGATTGCCTCATGAAAGACTTGCACCGGCCCGGCAAGGTCGAAGAGTTCAACGTGATCCGGAACGAGAAAGACGACGCGCCTCACGCCGGCGATGCGACCTTCAATCCGTTCACCACGTCATCGACAGGAGCAATCCGCGCGAACCGCCGGCGCAGCGCGTACTCGGTACGCTCGATGATGGCATCGGTCGCGAGTTCGGGTCCGCTCCCATCAGCATTGAGCGGAATCGGAAACGTCAGCGTCGCCTCGGTAACGAAGTCGACCTCGAATCCGAGATCTGCGGCGACGCGAGCCGTCGTCTCGCAACATTGCTCCGTTTGAATTCCCGTGATGACGACGCGCCGAACGCCTTGCCGGAGCAGCAACGGCTGCAGATTCGTGCTCGTAAAGCAGTTTCGGGTCGTTTTATGAATGATCGGCTCGCCGGGGATGGGGCGAAGGAAGTCCATCAACCGGTAGTGTGGACTGTCGACGCGGAACGGTCCGTCCGAGTCGCTATGCATCACGAAAATAACCGGGCGTCCCGCATCGCGGAATGCCCGCACGAGCCGGTCCATATTTGACTCGAACGACAGGTTGCTTCGGCGCTCCCAGCGCGGTCCAACCTTAAACGAATCCTGCGCGTCGATTACGAGCAGGGCGGCGTCCTTCATGTCATACCGGTCTTTTTCAGCCATTGAATAATGCCTTTCGCGAGAGTGCCGTTTTTCCGATTATGCGTGACAAACCGGATAGCTTAGAGTCCCGTCCGGGACTTCGTTCGGACATTTTCGGCCAATGTTCTCCATCGTTGAAGCTGCAGTTGCTGCGATAAAACGAAGGCGCCCGGGAGACCGGACGCCTTCATCGTGACGTACGAGGCCTGCCTCGTTACGGTCAGTTAGTGGATACGAAGCGCAGGAACCGCCGCCCGACGCAGTTTCGATTGCGTCGTAACGGGCGCCGGCAAACCGAACGAATAGAGCGTGTCGTTCCAGTCAACCACGTAGACGTGACCGTTGACGACCGTCGCACCAGCCCCCACGAAGGAGACGATGTTCCGCGCGCTGTTCCACAGCGGCGTACCCGACGATGCGTCATACGCGTTGATCGTCGAACCGGTGATGTCGTAGACGACGCTGCCGGCAACCGTGAGTGGTTGTAACCCCGTGTTGATGTTGTTCACGCTCCACGCCGGCGTTTGATTCAGAACGCATCCCGAACCGCTGCGGATTGCGTAGAGACCTTGCGGGAGCGCTCCCGCATTGGGGTTGTTGAAGTACAGCATACCGGTCTGCGGCGAGAACGCCGGGCTCGAGATGCCCGATCCACCAATTTGCCACGTCGTCGTTGGTCCGGCGTTGATGTTCGTGCGGTCGAACGCGAAGAGCTGTCCGCTCTTGCGGTACGCCGCTACGCACTGACTGCCGGCAACGTTGTAGAGCACCGCGCTGCCGCCGAAGTCGAGATCGCCGTTGCCGATTTGCGGGAAGAAGTTCCCGAGAAGGCCCAACTGCGGATTCCATTGGGTCAAGCTCTCGTTGCTCGCTCCCGAAGGCACTGTCAGCGAACTTGTGTTTCCCGTTGCTGCATAAACGTTTTGCGTCGCGGTGTCGATCGAGATACCGCCCCAGCTCCACACGCCGCCGCCGTACACACCTGAAGAAACGGGCGGCGTCGAGGTTCCGGTCGCGAAGTAGTACACGTTGGTCACCGCCGCCGCTTGCGTACTTACCGCACGCAGCGCGCCGTGCCATTGGCTGAAGTCGCAATAACTTGCAGTCGGAACGTATAACGTCCCGGTAGATGCGTTGAATGTTAAAGCGCTCCACACGTGGTCGATCGACGGATCGTCCACCACGGAGACACCAGCGGCAGGCCAACCCGACGCCAAGTTTCCAGTGGCCAAATCGAAGGCCCATAGCACACCGGTTCCGTCCACGACGTACACGCGACTGTTCGCATGATCGATCGCCGCCGAGCCGGTGATCCCAAAGGTTTTGTCCGGAATGTCACCACACGTCGTTACGACCGAGCCAAGTGCTTTACGCCACAGCAGCGCGCCACCCGAAGCGTTGTACGCCGAGAAGTAGCCGTGTTCGTCGCCGGCCATCACGATGTCGGTGGGCACGCCGTTCACCGAGACACCTGCTGCAACGACTGGTTGCGAGTTCGCGTATTTGCTAGTTGCGTCGCCCGCAATGCGCTGCGACCACTGCAACTGCAGACCGGAAACCGTCGCAGAATTCAGTTGCGTCTCGTTCGGATTGTAGCCGTCGCGTGCCGTATCGAATCCTTGCGTCGGCCAATCGATATCGTTACCTGACACAGGCGTCGGCAGCGGCGTAGCCGTGGGTGCCGGCGTGCCGGTTGCCGTTCCGAACGTCATGTCGTCGAGGTTAAATCCACCGAAGTCGACGACCACCTTGAGAATGTGCTGTCCCGCCGTAAGCGTCGCGGTGCTGTTCACCGTTGTCCACGCTTGGAAACCGCCGCTCGGCGCCAGCGGTATTGCGCCGGTGAGGTTGTTGCCGGCTTCGTCCTCGATGTGCATCGCGCTAGTGCCGTTGACGGCGACGCGAATTGCAATCGGATACTTTCCGCTAGCCGCAACGTTGACGGTGTACCGGTAGAAATAGCCGCCGTTGTTCCAGCCGACGTCGTAACCATTGCCGTGACCGGTGTCGGTATCGTGCTCGATGCCGACATCTTCGGTCGGACGGTACTGTCCGCCGGGATTGTCCGTCAACATCGTGCCGTAGCCGACGCCCTGACCACCCTGATCGAAGTTGTCGAAGGCGATCTCTCCGGGAATCGGCCAGGGTGTGCCGCTCGGATACGCTTTTTCATTTGCCGGCGGCGGCGGCGTGCCGATGGTCATGTTGTTGAGGTTGATCTGACCGGAATCGATCACTAGCTTTAAAATGTGGGCGCCGGCCGTAAGCGTCATACTGCTCTTCGCCGTCGTCCATTCTGAAAACCACCCGAGGCCGGGATCTGAACTGCGCCGGTGAGGTTGTTCCCGAGTTCATCCTCGATGTGCACGGAGCTCGCCGAGTTTGTGGCAACGCGAAGCGCCACCGGATACGTCGCGGCGGCGCCAACGTTGACCGTGTAGTTATAGGAGAAGCCGCCGTTGTTCCAACCGACATCGTAGCCGTTGCCGTTTCCGACATCGGCGGAATGCTCGATACCAACTTGTTCGCTGGGACGGTACTGACCGCCGGGATTGTTTGTCAGCGTCGTATGGTACGCAACGCCCTGACCACCTTGATCGAAGTTGTCGAAGGCAATTTGTCCGGGAACTGCCCACGGCGTTCCACTCGGGAACGCTGACTCTCCAGCCGCAACAGCAGCCTTCATCACGGCAGCCGTGCGCGGTGACGACTTCGCAGACGTCGGCGTCGGCGGCAAACCGTTTGATCCCCCGTGCGAGCCACATCCTGCAGCGAGAATGATGCTGGCCGTTGCCGCGCATAAAGAGATCAGGGACTTCGGAATACGCGAAAAATTCCGCATATACATCCTTTACTTGGGAAAACACGAATATGGCCTTACACATATTCAGGTGCGCGGGCGTTATCGCGACGAAAAAAGAGAACGGCTAAGAGTTCAGTCGCGCGCAGTGTGCTTGTATGTAAGGCAATGCATTGTATCGACAGCGCTTTCAAAAAAAGCCCAACGATTTTTGCACCGTATTCTCAGCAATTTTCAATTTACGCGATTGAACGTTACGTGCAGACGCTCGATATGCGCACCACTGTAGCTGAGCGCAAGCTAGCGTAGCGATGAAGACCGGGTTCTTGAACAAAAAGAAGGCGCCCGGAAACCGGGCGCCTTCGAGGCGACTTTGCGAGGCTATGCCCCGTTTTGAGTCAGTTTAGTGGGTGCGCCTGCTTGTGCCAGTCCGCCTGCCCAAGTTCCAGTGGCCAAATCGAAGGCCCACGGCACACCCGTTCCATCAACGGCGGCTATCACCATGTCCGTCGGGATTTTTCCTAACCGCGCCGCGGATGCCAGGCGTAGGCATCGGGCATGCAGCATATGATTGGTTGCATCTTTCGTTGCTATGGAGAGTTACGTGAACCCGATCGCTGAAGAACTGCGCCTGATGTCCCCCGCGCCGCTGCCGCTTGGTCTCGCCTGTGACGGAACGACGGTCTGGATGGCTAGCCGCGAAACGCACCGTCTCTACGCAATCAATGCGTCGACCTGGACGGTAAACGATGAAGCGCAGGCGCCCGGCGGGCCCTTCGGCATGACGATGATCGGTGACGAGCTTCGGGTCGTCGTCGGCATCGGCGACAAGGATCACGACCGGTATATCTACCGTTTCATTCCTGGGCACGGATTCAAAAACGATCGCATTCCGTGTCCGGATCTCACCGGTGCGCACGTGGCCTTTGACGGCGACACACTGTTCTTGACCCAGGCGTCATACCGGAAAATTCTGGCACTCGACGGGCAAGGCAACGTGCTGCGCGAGATTCCGCTCGAACGAACACCGGTCGGCATGACGATATCCGAGGGACGCTTCTATTTGATCACGGCGGACGAAGAGTTCGAAAACCTCGAATTCTGGCGGCTCGATGCGCGCAACGAATCGCCGAAGGTCGACGTGCTTGCGACGATCCCGTTCGATGCACGAGGCCTCGCGTTCGACGGGACCCGATTTTGGACGTCACATCGCGACAACAATGAAATCGTTGCGTTTCTGGCGCCGTAACGAGCGATGCACGCGCTAGCAGGCCTTCTTCTCGCGTCCGTCATCGCGCAAGGTGCGACGTCGTCGGCGACGGCAATGGCGGGCGATGCCGCGTTCTCACAAGGCGATTTTCTAACCGCGTTTACCGATTACAACGATGCCGTTGCCGCCGATCCCAATGACGCAGAGGCGATCCTCGGCCTTGGAACGCTCGACCTTTATCGCAACGATTGGCGAAATGCGCGAACGTATTTGAACCGTGCGCGGCATCTGGCGCCGAACGACGGGCGCGTGGAAGCGCGTCTGGCAACATTGCAAGAGCGCCTTCCAAAAGCCGATCAGTACGTCTTCGATCTGCAAAACGGACAAACGGATATCCCGTTCGTGAGCGTTGACCCCGTACCGGTTGTGCGCGCATCGATCGACGGAAAAACGTTCTCGTTCGTCGTCGACACAACGGCAGCTTCCGTCGATCTCTCGACAGCTGCTGCCGAGGCGCTCGGTCTTCAGACCGGCGGCATGATCGACAAGATCGCGTTTCCGGGACTAACGGTCAGCAACGTTCCGGCGCGCGTGATTACAACGGCTATTATGGCGGGCAACACGCAAGTCGACGGCGCGCTCGGCACGATTTTCCTTTCGCATTTTCTGCCGACGTTCGATTACGCACACAGCCGGTTGACGCTGCGTCTTTGGGCGGCCTCGCAAGCGGTTGAAGCAGCGGCAACGTCGCAGGGTGCGGCAATCGAACCGATGTGGCTCGTCGGCACGCATCTCTTGCTTGCGAACGGACGAGTCGACGGAAATCATCCCACGCTCTTTGCTATCCAAACCGGACAGAGTGACGGAGTGATTGCGCTTGCCGGCGCACCGGAGCCGTCCTTCACCGTGCCGCTCGTTTCACTCGGCAGGTACGCGCAGGGGCCGGTCGCCGCAACGGCACTCCCGAACCAACTCTTCGGCGCGGCGCCGTTCCATGTTGGCGGCGCGTTTCGTAGCGGGTTCTTCCGTCCGGCAACGCTAACGCTGGACTTTACAAGCATGAAGATTGTTGTGAGCAAATGAACGACGGCTACGGCATCGAGACGGAACTGATCCATGCCGATCGAGAGGCGACAAGTAACGGAAACGTCACGCCGCCGATCTACCAAACTTCGACGTTTTCTTTTGACGACGCGGAGTCGATGGCGCAAGCCGCGCACGCGCCCGGATTCGAACGGTTTTACACGCGGCACGGGAATCCGAATCACGGACAGGTGGAGCGCGTACTCGCGGCGATTGAAGGCGGCGAAGCGGGGATGGTCAGCGCATCCGGCATGGGAGCAATTTCCGCGACGGCGATTGCGCTGACAAAGGCCGGCGATCACGTCGTTGCGCAGCGTGTGACGTATGCGGGTACGCGGTCGCTGCTCGACGCGGTGCTCAAACGCTTCGGCGTCGAGGTAACATTCGTCGATCAAGCGGATACGCAGGCGTTCGCACAAGCGATGCGTCCGAACACGACCCTCGTCATGCTCGAGTCGCCCAGCAATCCGCTGCTCGGCATCACCGATCTCGCCGAAGTTTCGCGCATCGCACATGAAGCCGGCGCGTTAGTCACCGTCGATAACACGATCGCGACGCCCGTGAATCAGCGTCCGCTCGAACTCGGCGCGGACGTCGTGCTGCACAGTGCGACCAAATATCTCGGCGGTCACTCCGATCTCATCGCGGGCGTTGCCGTTTCGTCGAAGGCGCTGATCGCGCGCATTTGGGAGACGCATCATATTCTCGGTGCAACGCTCGGGCCGTTCGATGCGTGGCTGCTCCTACGCGGTTTACGGACGCTCGAAATGCGCGTCGCGCGCCACAACGAGAACGCACTTCGCCTCGCACGATTCCTCGAATCGCATCCGCGCGTCGAGCGCGTCTACTATCCCGGACTGGAATCGCACGATCAACACCAACTGGCTGCGCGACAGATGAGCGGCTTCGGCGGATTGCTGAGCTTCGAAGTTAAAGGCGGCTTTGACGATGCGCGGCGCGTGATCGACAAGTTGGCACTGGTTCATTCCGCCGTGAGCCTCGGCGGCGTCGAATCGCTCATCGCGCAGCCGGCCGCGATGTGGCCCAACATTCCGCAAACGCCCGAAGCACGACTGCTGGGTATCATTCCTTCGCTGCTGCGCCTGTCCGTCGGCGTGGAACGCATCGAAGATCTGATCGGCGATTTCGAGCGAGCGCTATGAATCCGGTCTGGACGCCGGAAATCGAAGTCGGCGAAGATCTTGCGCGCCGGCTAATCGCCGCGCAGTTTCCGGATCTCTCCGATGCAACGATCCGGCGCTACGGAACCGGATGGGATAACGCCGCGTTCCTCGTCGACGAACGTCTCGTCTTCCGCTTTCCGCAGCGCGCGGTCGCTGCACCGCTCATCGAACGCGAAATCGAGTTCTTACCGGCGATCGCGCAACGCCTTATGCTTCCGGTTCCAAATCCAGTCTATGCCGGCGTGCCGCAGTTCGACTATCCCTGGCGTTTCGCGGGATACGAAACGGTACAAGGGGCGAGCGCTTGCGGCAGATCGTTGACGCTCGAGCAACGCCGGATGCTGGCCGAGGACTTAGCGAAGTTCTTACGCGCATTGCACGATATCGACGTTGCGGCACTGGACGCGCCGTTGCCCCCGGATACCATCGGGAAGCTCGATCCGGTGCGCCTTAATCTGGACGAAGAGCCGCTGAACGGAAGGCACGTCGTCGTGCACGGCGATCTCTACGCGCGTCATCTGCTGCTCGACGACGACAACCGGTTGTGCGGCGTAATCGATTGGGGCGATCTCCATTTCGGGCATCCCGCGGTCGATCTCTCGGTCGTGCATATGATGGTGCCAAGACGCGATCACGCGCTCTTTCTCGATGCATACGGCGACGTCGATGAACGAACGTGGCGGTTTGCGCGTCATCGTGCTCGCCATCACGCGAATATGGTGTTAAATTACAGCGCGCACATCGGCGACGAAGCGCTGCAAGCTAGTGCCCGCACGGCACTGCGATTCATCGAAGGATCCTAGCGTCTTCAACCTTTTTTCATCTTTCTTTTCTACGTTATTTCGCCTCTGGCAATCCAAGACCCGGAGGTATCCCCATGAGAGACTTCTCGCGTTCCGTATGCGCCGCGTTTGTGTGCGCAACGGTCGTGCTTATGCTGTCTGCATGCGGCGGTGGTTCAAACGGCACGACATCGCCGATGCCGCAAACGAACGTAGGCAGCGCGCCATCCACGACCCAATCGGTGACGACGCAATCGGTAGTTTCAACGCTAAAAGACACCGACACGAGCGACCTCGACGACAATGACTTCGACAACGACGATTCCGTCCTCAAGGTGCTCGACGATCAACGCACGATCGGTTCGACGGTAGATCCCGTCAACGGCGATCAGAATCCGTATGGACTAGACGTTGCAAAAGTGACGGCGGGCAAGATTAGAGCCGGCGACCTCGTCATCTGCAACTTCAACAATAACAACGCCGGCGGCAACATTCAGGGGCAAGGAACGTCGATCGTCGCGCTCCATCCCACAATCGGCTCTACGCCCACGCACATTACCGCAAATGAAGAACTCAAAGGCTGCAATGCGCTCGCCACGGCTCCGAACGGCAACATTTGGGCAGCGGCATTTGTCGACAACGACAATCCGATCGTCTCGCCCAGCGGGACACTGCTGACGGCACTCGACGGCGGCCCATGGCACCATCCGTTTGGACAAGCGTTCGCACCGCATCCGACGCCGTTCGGTATCGCGTCATTCTACGTGACCAATGCCGGCGACGGCAGCATCGTGCGCGTCAACATTCGTCCCGGCAAACCTTTTTCGTTTGACGTTATTGCGACGGGATTTCCTGTGAATCACGGCGCGCCCGGCAGCATTCTGGGGCCGTCGGGTCTTCAATACGATGCGAAGCGCGACCGGCTCTTCATCATTGACGGTGCTAACAACGCGGTATATGTACTCCGCCATGTCTCCACGATATGCCCGCACGGACTGAGCGTCGATCCGAACGGCACGTCCTTCGACGGTCCGTTCGCGCACCGCGCGCGCGTCGTGTTCATCGGTCCGCCGCTCAACGGTCCCATCAGCTCGGCCGTGCTCTTCGACGGACATCTCGCGATCGGCAATACGCTTGATCCAACCGGCAAGAACCTGATTGTTGAAATCACGACGCACGGTAAGGTGTTATTCGTACGTAACGTCGACACCGGCGCCGCCGGCGCGATCTTTGGTATGGTCGCTACCGGCACGAACATCTTCAACCAAAAACTCTACTACAACAACGACAACGACAACACGCTCCGCGTTTTAACGAAATAGTGTCATTGCAACCAATTTTGTCATCCTGAGCGAAGTCGAAGGATCGCCTCGATTCAATCGGTTCGTAACGATCCTTCGACTCCGGTGCTACGCACCTGCGCTCAGGATGACAAATTAGCGGAGTTTTAGGATCTTCGCTAGGTTTGCGTCGGGGTCGATTTCGACGTCGATTTCGCCTTTGGTCGACGTCAACAACGTCGTGACCCCGGGCCCGTGTCCCGCGACAAACGAGCGGCCGTGAACGACGACGCCGACGGAGATTGCTCCGCCACGATAGATGCGACCGTAGGAATTGTCCGCATCGACGATCGCAACGATGTCGCCCAAGTGCAGCTCGCGCAATCCGTACTCTTGCGCCATTGCGTCATCGAACGTTTGGATGTCGTAGTCGCCGCGCACCACCGTCGATCGTCCAAGTCCCGAGCCCATGATCGCTGCGGGCACCGTTTTTGCGACGCGTACTTGAAGTCGTCCGCGCACCACACCGATGTTCATGCGATGGAAGAGATCGGGGTCGGCATTAAACGCTTTGACGCCGGGCGCATCGAGCAGGCGCATCCCCAGGCCGCAGGCCCATACTTGAATGCGATCGCCGATCGCCATCTTTCGCATGACCTCGCTCGGGAAGTCGATCATCACGTGCTCGACCCCGCCGTGTTTCCCGGTCACCCGGCCGTGCTCTCCCTTCGCATCGCCCGTCAGAACGACGGCTTCATTTCCGATACAGGCAAGCGTGTTGAGGGAACTGTTCTGACGTTCGTCGGGATGCCGGACGCTCACGCCCGGCTCGATGTGGTCCGCCATAAAGGCGAACGCGGAATCGCCGACGCGCACATTGGGCGTAATTCCGCCCACCGACGGAACAATCAGCGGCTGCCCTTCGAAACTCACTTCGTACAGCCCGGTGTTCACGAGCATGGGTGCCGCCTCTCCGACGACGGCACTTATTACTAATTCCTCACGGTTGATTCTGAGGGTCAACGGACTCCTTTCGGATGGTCGCGAACGCCTTAGCCGTTTCCACATGCAGATTCGCAAGCACTTCCGCTTTGAAGCGGCACACGTTCTCCCACACCACCCGGGCAAATGTTCCCGGATGCACGGACATTCCTACCGGCTCGATGTCGCCGTTCGCGGTCCGATTCAAACCGATGGGCCTGCGCGCGGCATGATCGAAGACTTCGACCGGATCAAGCGAATCGTCCGGGAGCACGTCGTTGATGTCTTGGACCACCGAAGCCTCAATGACTTGATTGAAAATCCAACCGCAGAACAAATCATCATGTGGATCTGGCGCGCACTCGAAAACCATCTAAGCGGCCTCGACGAAGTCGTCCTCTGGGAGACCGCCACCAGTTGCGCCGTCCTTCGCCGCAGCGATTTCGGAGCGTAATGCTTCAGCTGGCGGAGATCTTCTACAGCATTCAAGGCGAGGGCATGTGGAGCGGAACGCCCGCCGTGTTCGTGCGCCTTGCCGGCTGCAATCTCGCATGCGACTTCTGCGACACCGACTATGCGCTCAAATTCATGGCAAGCGTGCCGGAGGTGCTCGCGCGGGTTCGCGAGATCGGCGGCGATTGTCCGATGGTGATTCTGACCGGCGGCGAACCGCTCGCTCAAGCGGAAACGCTCGAGCTCATCGCGGCGCTACAGGCCGACGGACGGCGCGTACACATCGAATCGAACGGCACGATCTATACCGAATTACCGGCCGACGTTTGGCTCTGCGTCTCGCCGAAAGAACGCGTGGATCCGCGCATGGCAAAGCGCGCGAACGAAGCCAAGCTCATCGTCGACGGACGCGTTCCGGAAGAACATTTGCCGCTTTTCGAGGAGCAACGCACGATCTTGCTTCAGCCCGAAGGCAATAAACGCTCGAACGTGGAGCTTGCGCTCGCGTACGCGAAGAAACATCCCAAACGCTTTCGCATCTCGCTTCAAACCCACAAATTGATCGGAGTCCCATGATCCTTCTCGTTTGTGCCGTTGCTAAAGAACTGGATTGGCTCAACTCGCGCGCCGGCGTCGAACTGCTCGTGGCCGGCGTGGGCCCCGTCGATGCAGCGGCACGCGTTGCTAAAGCGCTCGCGCACACTCGCTATGATGTCGTCGTGAATGCGGGCATCGCGGGTGCGCTTCCCGGCGCAGCGGAGGTCGGCGACGGTGTCGTGGTCGGCGAGGAGTTTATGGAACTTAATCTCGAGACCGGCGACCGCATCGTACTCCCCGACGGCAATATCGTTGCCGATCGCGTCCCCGCCGACTCACAACTCGTCGAAGCCGTTACGGCCCTCGGCTTTCCACTCGTACGCGGCGTCACGGTTTCTCGTGTGACGTCGACGGATGCCACCGCGCAGCGACTGCGCGCGCGCGGCGCAGAAGTCGAATCGATGGAGGGCTTCGCGGTTCTTCGCGCGGCGCAGCTTTCGGGGATTCCGTCGATCGAAGTGCGCGGTATTTCAAACGTGGTCGGCGATCGCGACAAGAGCGCGTGGGATTTTGAAGCGGGCCTGCGCGGATTGCGCCGCGTGCTGAATGCGACGCTCGACTTGCTGCACACGACGCCCGCCCATGTTGACTAGGCAAGAAACGTACACTCTCGCGTACTCTCCCTGTCCGAACGACACGTATATTTTTGCCGCGCTGACAAACGGATTGCTCGACGACGCGCCGGAAGTCCGCGTTCATCTCGCCGATATCGAAGAACTCAACGCATCAGCCGCGCGGGCGGAGTACGAGTTGACGAAGGTCAGCTACGGCGCGATCCCGTTTTTGATGAATGATTACCGGCTCTTACGTGCCGGCGGTGCGCTCGGACGCGGATGTGGACCGCTGGTGGTCGCGCGCCCCGGCGCGATTCAATCGCTCGACGATCTCAAAGACAAGCGCATCGCGATCCCCGGCGAACGGACGACGGCGTTCATGTTGCTGCAGCTCGCGCTCGGGATGCGTCCGCCGGCAGTGCAGATGCGTTTTGACCGCATCATTCCAGCCGTTGCGGCGGGAGAAATCGACGCGGGGCTGATCATCCACGAATCGCGGTTCACGTATCCGGAGGCAGGTTTAGTTTGCATCGCCGATCTCGGCGAATGGTGGGAAGCGACGACCGGAATGCCGATTCCGCTCGGCGGCATTCTCGTGCGAAACGACATCGACCTCAATCGCGCAATGGCGATCAACGACGCGATTCGCGCCAGCCTTCGCTTTGCACGGGAGCAAGAGCGTAGCGTGATGCCCTATATCCGCGAGCATGCGTTCGAAATGAGCGACGACGTGATGCGTAAACACATCGCGCTCTATGTGAACGACTATAGCGATGATCTCGGCAACGACGGCGTCGCTGCGATCGAGGAATTGTTCCGTCGCGCGCGCGTTGCGAAGATTCTTCCATCCGATACAGCCGTCCGCATCATAGGCCCCCTTCGACAAGCTCAGGGCAAGCTATGAATCGTCGTCGCCTTCTCGCGACTGCCGGGGCGTTTCTGGCCGGCGGTACGTTCGCACATGCTGCTCCGCTTCCGCGCGCAAAAGTAACGCTCGGCGACGAAGTCTTCTTGCGCCAGACGTGGCGCGAACTCAAAGGACGGGGCGTGGGTGTGATCACGAATCAAACCGGCGTTACGTCGCGCCTCGTCTCGATCGTCGATGAGATTCGCGCGAATCCGGCGATCCGATTGAAGGCGATCTATGCACCGGAACACGGGTTCCGCGGCGACCGCACCGCCGGCGCGTACGTTCCCTCGTACACCGATTCCGCAACAGGCCTACCTGTCTATAGTCTCTACGGTCCGACGCGTCATCCGAGTCCATCGATGCTCGACGGCGTCGACGTGCTGCTCTTCGATATCCAGGACGTCGGTTCGCGCGCGTACACGTTCATCTCGACGATGGCGTACGCGATGGAGTCCGCGAAGCAATACGGCAAAGAGATTTGGATTCTCGACCGCCCGAATCCGGTTGGTACGACGGTTGAAGGACCGATTCTCGAGCCTGCGTTCAAGTCGTTCATCGGACTGTATCCCATCGCGATGCGGCACGGAATGACCGTCGGCGAACTCGCGAAGCTGTTCAACGATCACTTCGGTATCGGAGCACCGCTTCGCGTCATTCAAATGCAAGGCTACGATGGCTCGATGATTTGGCCCGACACTGGACTGCAATGGGTGCAGAGTTCCCCCAACATTCCGGAATGGGAGACGACGTTTCCGTATCTCTGCACCGGATTGATCGACAGCGCAGGCGTTAATAACGGCACTGGGTTTACCAAGCCGTTTTTCTACGCCGGCATGATCGGACTCGACGGAAATGCGCTTGCGCGACGCCTCAACGACCGCGATCTTCCAGGCGTATATTTCCGCCCGGCAGCGTGGTCGCCGATTTCGGGATTCTGGGAAGGCAAGGAACTCAGCGGCGTCGAGCTTGTCGTCTTCGATCCGCGTACATTTCTCGCGGTTCGCACCGCCGTCGAAATCCTCGTTGCCGTGCGCGAAGTTTCACCGCACACCATTCACATCAAGGAGGCATCCGCGCTCGACCGCGATTGGGGAACCGCAAGCCTTCGCGAAAGCCTCGTAGCCGGCGCAAGCGCAAACGACATCGAGAACCACTGGACCGCATCAACGCAAGACTTCCGGCTGCTACGCAACCGCTACGCGTTGTATTAGCGCGTGTCATCCTGAGCGCAGGTGCGAAGCACCGGAGTCGCAGGACCGTTACGAATGAAAAGCCCGCCTGAGTTGTTTCGGCGGGCTTTTGAATTGAGGCGATCCTTCGACTGCGCTGCGCTTCGCTCAGGATGACATGAATGGGGCGTCGCGTTCGGTTAGGGGGACGTGGGCGTATTCTTGGGCGGCGCGGGAGACGTTGAGGTAGTCGAGGATGCGCTGCATGATGGCATTGTCGTGTTCGACGGCTTTCCAGACATTGCGGCGTTGACGCGGGTCGTTGCCCGCGAGATAGAACTCGTGCGCCGGCATGAGGGTCCAATACGTCCGGAACGGATCCAGGATCTGCTCGCGCCACACCGGTGAGCGGCCTTCGTCGTCCTCGCCATGCTGCTCTCGGAACTTGCGCAAAAACTCCGCGCCGACAATGCGCAGTGTCTTTGCGTGACGGCCGTCGTCCTCGGCAGCGCGCGGCGCCATCGCGCCGAGCACCGAGGGAATCTTGTACGTTTGTTCTTCGGCGTACGAGCGAATGGCGACCGACGCTTCGTACGACGCCATGAAGACGGCAAGTACCGCGGGATGGAGTTGCTCGATCGCGGGCATCAGCGCGGAAAACAACGGGCTTTCGTCAACGCGCGGCTCAATATCGGGATACTCCTGGTCCGCGAGCGCCTCGAGCTTGAGCATCGTAGCGACATGCGAAGCCTCGTCGTTCATCAGCGCCGACATCGCCCGCCGGTACGCGACGTCCAGCCGCTGCTCGTTCGCATAGATAAGCAGACGCCGCGCAATCGACACCGCGATCTCTTCTGCTCTCGTCTGCACCGCGGTGACGGATTTATAGAATCGCGCGAGTCTGCGCGCGCGTTCGGCGCTTGCGTCAGGACGGATCGGAAAGAGCGCAGCTTCCTTCCACGGCATGCGATCGACGTGCCAATGGTTTGCCAACATCTGATCGGCGAGATTGTTTGCGACGGTTCGTAAATCACCGCCCCGCACATCGGAGCCGAGGATCTCGGAAATGGAATGCGTCTGCATCAACCCTCCCTTTATTGCGCCAGCGTTTCGCTTTCGACGCTACCGGTTTGCTTCCGCCCGCAGGCGGATTTGGTGAAGTTGCCAGAGATGGACGAAACGGGTCAGCTCTTCTTGTGTCTCTTTTTGGATATCCACGAATTTCATGCCGTGAGCGAGTTGGTGCGTGCTTGGTATGTAGAACGTAGAAAGCACCATCGCCTGTACGCGCATCGGTTCAAACGACGGCGGCTGTGCTTTGACGGTTTCCGGTCGCAGCCCGAACGGCGTCTGTTCGAAGACTTCTTTCTCGATCGTAAGCTCCGAGAGAAAATCGTCGGGGAGACGAAAGTCGAGATCGAGCATCGACCCCTTGAGTAAATCCTCGTCCGTCGATAAACGAAGGCCGCCCGCGGAAAGATCGGTCGCGCGTCCGTGACGCCGTCCCGTGCGTTCGTGCAGCGTGTAGAGCACGTCGAATTCGACGGGCATGCGAAACGCCGAGCGCTTTTGCGCCGGACTCGGTTGTGCTTTTTTAGCCGGCTTTTGGACGCCCTTTTTCCGCCAAAACGAGAACACGAGACCTCGTGCGTTAAGGCGGGCAGGCCCCGCTTCCTGCTCCACCCAAACGCTCGCACCACATGCTTCAACGGTTGATCGAAGCGCTCGGAGCCGACGCGGTCAAGACCGAGCCCGAAGACCTTGCCGTCTACTCCTTCGACGCGTATACCGACGGCCGCACCCCGCGCGCCGTCGTGCTTCCGAATTCAACAGCAGACGTTGCGGCTGTCGTAAAACTTGCGGCAGAGTTCGACGAGCCGATCGTGCCTCGCGGCGCGGGCACGGGCCTGTGCGGCGGAGCGGTGCCGGTTGAGGGTGGAATCGTCATCTCGTTTGCGCGCATGAACCGCGTGCTCGAACTCGATGCCCGCAGGCGCTGCGCGCGCGTGCAACCGGGAGTTATCAATCTTAATCTTTCCGCTGCCGCCGCGCCCCACGGCTTGTTCTACGCGCCCGATCCTTCGTCGCAGAAGATCTCGACCATCGGCGGCAACATCGCGACGAATGCGGGTGGCCCGCATTGCCTTTCTTATGGAACGACCGTGAACCACGTGCTCGCGCTCGAGATCGTCGACCAGCGCGGCGAAGTGTTTACAACGTCGATCGATCGTCCCGGCTACGACTTGACGGCAGCCTTCGTCGGCAGCGAAGGCACGCTCGGCATGGTGACGTCGGCATGGGTGCGATTAATGCGCGAACCCGAAGCCGTACGCGTGTGGCTCGCAACCTTTGACGACGTCGAGAGCGCATCGGACGCGGTGTCGGCGATCATCGCTGCGGGTATCGTTCCGACGGCGCTCGAGATGATGGATAAAGTGATGGCCGCCGCCGTCGAAGCGGCCTTTCATGCCGGATACCCGACGGATGCGGGAGCGGTTCTGCTCATCGAACACGCCGGATTCGAAGAGGACATGGTGCAGTACGAGCGTGAGATCGAACGCATCGCGCGCGAGCACGGGGCTACCACGTGGCGTAGCGCGCGTAGCGAACGCGAACGCGCGGCGCTGTGGGCGGGGCGCAAAGGCGCGGCAGGCGCGATGGGACGCATTTCGCCGAACTACTATCTTCAAGACGTCTGCGTTCGGCGCAGTACCTTACCGAAGGCGCTGCATGCGGTAGAAGAGATCGCGCGCGAATACCGCCTCACGGTCGCAAACGTATTCCATGCAGGAGACGGTAATCTTCATCCGATGTTGTGTTACGACAAACGCGATCTCAAACAAGTGCAAGCGGTGATCGAATCGGGTAACGCGATCCTCGAAACCGCGATCGCACTCGGCGGAACGATCTCCGGCGAACATGGTATCGGCTACGAGAAGCGCGACGGGATGACGCAGGTGTACACGACCGACGATTTGGCAACGATGGCGCGCGTGCGCGATGTCTTCGATCCGGCGCGGCGCTTGAATCCCGAGAAGATCTTTCCAAGGGGCGCGCGCTGTCCCGAGGTGCGTCCGGCATCGTGACGATCGAAGAAATTTCGGAATTGCTCGCCGCTAGCAATCGCGACGGGAAAGCCGTTATCGTGACGGCCGGCGGAACGCTCAGCGGCATGGGACGTCCGCCCTTGCGCAGTGACGTACAGCTTTCTACGCTCGGCCTGGATGAAATCGTCGAAGATGCACCTTCCGATCTCACGATTGCGGTGCAGAGCGGAGTGCGCGTACGCACGCTCGCGCAACGCCTTGCGCGTCACGGAACGCATGTGCCGTTTGATGCGCCGCGTCCCGGTGACGCTACCGTCGGTGGTACGCTCGCGGCCGGATGGCTTGGGCCTCGCCGTCATCTCTACGGGCGTCCGCGCGATTTTGTCATCGGTTCCGTGGCGGTGCTCGCCGACGGAACGATCGCACGCGCCGGCGGTATGGTCGTGAAGAACGTCGCGGGATACGACATGAGCCGGCTTTACGTCGGTTCATTCGGAACACTCGCCGTCATCGTGCAAGTCAACCTCAAAACCGCTGCGGCACCGGAGACGGCACGCGGGTTCCACATGCGCTTGCCGGAAGGTACGCGGCCTCGCGCGCTGGAGCTGCTCACCGGTCTCGGCGTCGCTCCAGCGGCGGCATTTTGGATCGATGGATTCAAGACTTCGATCGACGGCGAGGACGGTGCCGAAGGCCGTCTCTTCGTGTTGGTCGAGGGAAGCGATGCGGTCGTAGAGCGAGGCACGCGCGATCTGCGGGCGGCAATGGGCCGTGCAGGCGTTCCGGAAACGCGTATCGTCGATGCCGGCGCGCGCGAATCGTTCGAACGCGTCATCGATGCGTATGTTGCTTGCGTGGGTGAGCGATCGATCACGTATCGCATTCCGGCATTTCCCGATGATGCCATCTCGCGCGTACATGCCATGCGCGCGATCGCCGCGCGATTCGAACTGCGAACCGACGCGCTCGCCGATGTCATGAACGGCGACATCATCTTCCGCGTCAGCGACCTCGACGCGCACGCGCTCGCGGCAAAAATCGAGATGTTCGACGACGCGCTTCATGACGAAGAACCCCAAGCGCTCGTCATCGCGGGGAATCATCCCAGCCGCGCATTGCTCGCAGTGTGGGGATCGGATACCGACGGGATCGAGCAGATGCGCGCACTCAAAGCAAAGTTCGATCCAAACGGCATCCTCAACCCGGGACGGTTCCTGGCGGGCATCTAGCGCTACGTGTTTGCCGACATCGCTTTCGCATTGCGGAGCGTCCTAAGCTCCCCGGCGCGCCTGCGTGCGCTCGTGGCTGACGATCCGCTGCTTCCGCTCGATCTCGCGCGTTTCTTACTCCGTGTCGTACCTGCCGCCGCTGCAACGCTGCAGACAATTCGTGTGGAAGCTGAACGCATACCCGATGCGCGCTTACGAACCGAAGCGCTTGCAAGCGTCGACGGGAAGGCCTTTCACGTTGCCGGTGCATGCATTCTCGCGACGTTTTTGCCTCCGGTGCAAGCACGATGCTATATCGAAATCGTGACGCCGCTCGAGACGATTTACGACTATCTCGATAATTTGTGCGACCGCCACCCGGACGTTGCGCCGCAGGCGTATCCGGTGTTGCATCGCGCGGTCGCCGATGCACTGGATCCGCAAGCGCCGCGGCGCGAGTATTACGCGAAGGGTCCCGCCGGCGATGACGGCGGCTATCTTCAATCGCTGGTCGCGCAAACGCAGCGCGCGCTCGCGACCGTTCCGAAACTCGAGCGTCTGCGTCCGTGCTTTGCGGATGCGGCGTCGTTCTACGCGGAGCTGCAAACGTATAAACATCTGCCGCGCGGCGATCGCGAACTTGCATGCGTCGCATGGTACGAACGTAATCGCGCGCGTTTCAGCGCACTCGACTGGCACGAGTTCGCGTGCGCGGCGGGATCGAATCTGCATGTGTTCGCGGCGCTTTACATGGCGTTTACCGGACACACGCACGCAATAGGCGCTACATACGACGCGTACTTCCCCTTCGTAAGCGCCATCCATATTCTGCTCGATTCGTTCATCGACCAGCTTGAGGACGAAGAGCACGACGACCTCAACTTCGCACGTGTCTACGGAAATGCCAACGCCATGCGCGAGCGCTTCGCGTTCATGAGCTTCGAGGCGCGCGACCGGCTCTCGGCGTTACCCGACGCGGCACGTCACCGCTTCGTGCTCGACGTCATGACCTTGTTTTACCTCAGTCATCCAAAGATCGCCGCTGCGGGACTCGAGCGCGAGGCCCAACGCTTGCTCCGCGCGAACGGAAGCGCATGAACCGCTTGCTTGCCGCGCTCCTCGGCGCATCGTTCTTTCTGACGGCGCCGGGTACATCGCGCGCCGCGCTGAGCACGAACGAACAATTCGTCGTCACCGCAATGACCTCGTCACGCGCGCTCGAAGATGCGCGCCGTCTCAATCAAGAGTCGCATTACGCGAGCACGCCGGGCGATTATCACATCGCGCGATGGATGCAAGACGTCTTGACCGCCGCAGGTTTCACTGCGTCTCTCGAGCCGTTCGTGCACGACGTTCCGTTTTCGCGGCAGCTTTCGCTCGAAATCTACCGCGGCAAAACGACATGGGAGAAGTTCAATCTCGACGAGACGCCGATCGCATCGGATCCTGACGGTACGCGTGCCGATGCAGGGCCGCCGTTCAATGCGTGGAGCGGTAGCGGTACGGTCACTGCGAGCATCGTCGACGCGGGCCACGGAATGCCCGACGACTACGCGGCGCTCGCGGCAAAGCACATCGATCCGCGCACGCGGATACTCCTCGTGCGGTACGGCCGTGAATTCCGAGGGTCGCTCGCCAAGCGCGCGCAGGATCATGGCGCGCGCGGCGTGCTCTTTTTCTCCGATCCGCGCGATCGCGACGGATCGCTGAGAGGACCGGCATATCCGGATGGACCGTATCGTCCGCTCGGCGCGATTCAACGCGGCAGTCTTGGCGCAGGCCAGATCAATATTCCTACACTGCCCATCACCGCAACGAACGCGCAGCGCATCATAAACGACATGCGCGAGGGCATCACGCAAACGCCGTACCGTCTCTCCATCTCGATGCTCGTGAAACGCAACGCACAGTTGTGGAACACCGTCGGCGTGCTGCCGGGGAAGGATCCCACGCACGAAGTCGTGCTCGGCGCCCACCGCGACGCGTGGGTCTACGGCGTGATCGACAATGGTTCCGGTATTTCGATTCTCCTCGACGTTGCGCGCGCACTCGGTTCACTGTATAAGAGCGGATGGCGGCCGCAATACTCCATCGTCATTGCGGGTTTCGACGGTGAAGAGATCGGAGAGGTCGGTTCGGAAGCGTACGTGCGTCAGCATTTCGGTGCGCTCGAAAGCGGCTGCCTTGCGTACATCAATGAAGACGAAGCTACGACGGGACAAGTGTTCGGCGCGACAGCCGCCGCAGCACTCGAAAATCTCGTCGTTCCGATAACGCAAAACGTACCCGATCCCTCGTCCAACGGCAACGTTCCGCTCTACTACCGTTGGCAACACCAAACTGCAGGCGCGACGGTCCGTGGTCCGGCAGGCGGATCGGATTTTGAACCGTTTCTGTACGATGCGGGCATTCCGATCATGGACTACGGATTCGGCGGCGTCTTCGGCGTCTATCACTCGGGATTCGATGACTTGCGGTATGCGATGACACAGGCCGATCCGAACTTCAGCAATCATCGCGCCATTGCGCAGATCGTCGCGTTGACCACCATGCGCATCGCAGGGGGAAGCGTCGGGTACAGCTTCACGCCATACGTAGCTCGCATGCGTAGCGCGCTCGCGTCGATTCAAGTCATGCAAGATCACGGCGTCGACTTATCGCCGGTGCGCAAAGCGATCGACCATTTTGCGTACAACGCATCGGCAATCGACCGCCGCGGTGGCGACGGCAACGCCGAGATCACGATCGTGCACCGCCTCAACCGGTTGTTCTACGGGCGTAACGGTTACGAAGCGGTTGCGTTCCCGGACTTAGCAACGGCGCTCGCGACCGCAAACGGAGCGTCGATTTCGGCCGCCGCGGGACGCACGGCGCACGCACTCGATGAAATCTCGAGCGCGTTAGCGAACGCGACTCGACGATGACCAACTATCAGGCACGCCGCGAACAGGCGCTTGCCGCCTTTCACGGCGGCGTCGCGATCATCCCTTCGGCGACAACCGTTCTGCGTAACAACGATACTGAGTACGAGTTCCGTCAGAACTCCGACTTCTATTATTTGACGGGCTTCGATGAACCCGACGCCGTGTTGGTACTCGCTCCGGAACACAAAGAACACAAGACGGTCTTGTTCTTGCGCGAACGCGATCGCGCAATGGAGATTTGGAACGGACGCCGTCTCGGTGTCGACGCGGCTGCCGCAGCGCTCGGCGTCGATATTGCCTATCCGATCGACTCCCTCGCTGACGAACTGCCGGGCTACTTGACGAACGCCGAAACGCTGTATTATGCGCTCGGCAACGACGCGACGGAATCATGTGTGCGCGCCGCGCTCTCGGAAGCGCGAGCGATGACGCGCCGATCCGGCTTCTCCCCCGACACTATCGCGGATCCGTCGCCGGCGTTACACGCGATGCGTCAAATCAAAACCGCGCACGAAATCGCGCTCCTGCGGCGCAGTGCGCAAGCCACGGCACGCGGACATCTTGCGGCGATGCGCGCGACCCGCCCCGGCCTTCATGAATACGAGATCGAGGCGGTGCTGGAATATGAATTCCATCGCTCGGGCGCGCAACGCGAAGCCTACGAATCAATCGTTGCGAGCGGCGATAATGCAACGATCCTTCACTATCATGAAAATCGCGATCTCCTCGCCGATGGAGCGCTCTTACTCATCGATGCCGCCGCAGAGTACGACTATTACGCGACGGACGTTACGCGCACGTGGCCAGTCAACGGCCGTTTCTCGCCGGAACAACGCGCGATCTACGAAATCGTTCTTACCGCACAGCGCGTGGCAATCGATGCGTTACAACCGGGTAAGCCGCAACGCGCGTTTCACCATGCGGCAGTACGGGTGATCACCGAAGGCCTCATCGACCTCGGACTTTTGCACGGCAGCGTCGATGAGAACATCGAGCGCGAAACGTATCGCGAGTACTACATGCACGGAACCGGCCACTGGCTCGGTATGGACGTTCACGACGTCGGGCGCTATAGAGATATGTCCGATACGCCCGTTGCGCTCGAGCCCGGAATGATAACGACCGTCGAACCCGGGATTTACGTGCAACGCGATGCGGCGTGCGACGAGCGTTTTCGCGGAATCGGGGTACGCATCGAAGACGACCTGTTGATTACGGAATCCGGCACGGAGAACTTGACCGCCGCGATTCCGAAAACGATCGACGAGCTGGAGGCAATCATCGGTTCATGCGAGTTGGAGTTCTCGGTGCGAGCGGGTTCATCGGCCGCAATTTAACGGACGCACTGCGCAAACGCGGCGACGACGTGCTCGTCGCGTCAATGCGTAATCCCGAAGTTGCAGCCCGGGAACTTGCGACGAGCGACGTGATCGTCAATCTCGCCGGTGAACCGATCGCGCAACGGTGGACTGCGGCGGTTAAGCACAATATTCTCTACAGCCGCACCGACCTGCCGGAACGCTTCCTTCAAGCGCTCGCGTCGTTTCCACAACAGCCCGCTGCATACGTATCGAGTTCCGCGATCGGATACTATGGAACGAGCGAAACGCAAACGTTTACCGAGGAGAGCCCGCCGGGCAACGATTTTCTCGCGCGCGTTTGCGTTGCGTGGGAACGGCAAGCGCAGCGCGCGCAGACGTGCGGGATGCGCGTTGCGATCGTTCGTACGGGCGTCGCGCTTGGTGACGGCGGCGGCGCGCTCGCACAGGTGCTGGCGCCCTTCAAGCTCGGCGCGGGCGGTATCATCGGCGACGGCCGGCAGTGGGTCTCGTGGGTCCACATCGACGATGTTGTAGGGATCTTCCTCATGGCAATCGACGGCGTAAGTGGCGTGCTCAATGCGACGGCGCCCAATCCCGTTAGAAATGCCGAGTTTACGCACGCGCTCGGCCGCGCCGTACACCGTCCGACGATTCTCCCCACGCCGACGTTCGCACTGCGTTTCATGCTGGGTGAAGCCGCGGATGTTCTTTTAACCGGACAACGCGTGCTGCCGGAACGCACGCAAGCCGAAGGCTACTCGTTCAAGTTCACGGAGATCGATGAGGCTCTCGCGAATGCGGTCGCATGATCGCTTTCGACGATTTCCTGAAAGTCGACATTCGCGCCGGAACGATTCTCGACGCACAACCCCTCGAAGGCGCGCGCAAACCGGCGTATAAGCTGCGCATCGATTTCGGGCCGGAACTCGGTGAAAAGGCGTCCTCGGCGCAAATCACCGTTCGTCATCGCGCGGAAGATCTGCCCGGCACGCAAGTATGCGCGGTCATGAATTTTGGACCGAAGCGTATCGCCGGCTTTATCAGCGAAGTGCTCGTGCTTGGAATGAACGACGAAAAGGGCAACGTCGTGCTCGTCCGGCCTCAGTATGCCGTGCCGAATGGCGCGCGCCTGTATTAGCGCGCGATCACTTCTTTCACGGAGAACTCAAGCGCTTCCAAGTACTTCTCGGCATCCATTGCGGCTTTACAACCCGCGCCTGCAGCCGTGATCGCCTGTTTGTAGCGCAAATCGTTCACGTCGCCCGCGACGAAGATGCCGTCGATGTTGGTGTGCACGCCGTCGGGGGAGACGATGTAACCGCCTGCGTCGAGATCGAGCTGACCTTCGAAGATTTCGGTGTTCGGCGTGTGTCCGATCGCGATGAAGAGCGCGTCGGCGTCGAACGTTCTCGTCGATCCGTCGATCACGTTTCGCAGCACGAGGCCGCTCATTACCGCGTCACCGAGCACTTCTTCGACGACCGTGTTCCAGATGAACTCGATCTTCTCGTGCGCATGCGCGCGTTCGGCCATGATCTTGCTCGCGCGCAAGCCTTCGCGCCGATGGATGACGGTCACTTTGTTACCGAACCGTGTGAGAAAGAGGGCTTCTTCCATCGCGGAATCACCGCCGCCGACGACAACGATGTTCTTGCCGCGGAAGAACGCGCCGTCGCACGTCGCGCATGTCGAGACGCCCCGTCCGCGGAATTTTTCTTCACCTGGAATATCGAGCCAGCGGGCGCTTGCGCCCGTTGCGACGATGACCGTCTTCGCCTCATACTCCGCGTCCGCCGTGCGAACGACGAAGGGCTTTTTCAGGAAATCAACCGATGTGACATCGACGTTTTCGATGCGCGCTCCAAAGCGTTCGGCCTGTTCGCGGAACTTCATCATCATGTCGGGGCCCATGATTCCGTCCGGAAAGCCCGGATAGTTCTCGACCTCGGTCGTCAACATCAGCTGCCCGCCGTAGAGACCGCCTGCAAGCACAAGGGGGTTTAAATTCGCCCGCGCGGCATAGACGGCGGCCGTGAGTCCGGCAGGGCCGGAACCGATGATGATGACTCGTTCCATGGAAGTACTCAGTTCGACCGGCCGGAGGCGGGTTCCGGTTGCAGCGCGGTTACATGGGGGTCCTGCACGAAAAGCCGGCGGTCTAGCACCGTTGCGAAGTGCAACCGTGCGAACGAAGCACGCGCGTCGCGCTCGTCGTTGGCGGCCGAGTAGGCGATCACCATATCGCGAGTCGCGTACGGATCGGCCGCGGCAACGCGCGCTATCCCGCGCAGGAGCGCAATCGCCGTTCCCCGATGCCCCGTTGCCGCAAGAACGCTGGTACGGAGCACCCGCGCATCGGTTCGTGCGCCTAGCCGAGCAACTTCGTCGAACTGCCGTAACGCCGCGACGTATTCGCCGCGAGCTTCCTCAACGAGACCAAGAACGACATGCGTCTCTAGTCGCGATGGCTCCAGCTCCAGTGCCTGGCGCGCGTAGCGCTCCGCCTCTGCGTAGCGGCGCGCGTAATAATCGGCTCGGGCAAGCCAGGCATACGTCGCGGTTGCGACCGGTTGCTGTTCTGCGGCAATCTGCAGCTCGCGGCGCGCATCGTCGAGGTGTCCCTGCGCGACGAGAAGGTTACCAAACCATTCATGCGCCAGCGCATTGTTGGGATCGATCGAAAGGGCGATCTCGAATTCGGTCGCGGCCTTCGCGTCGTCGTTATGAAAGATCCGCGCGACCATCCCCGCCGAGACATGAGCTTCAGATGACGACGGTTCGACGGCAAGCGCTTTGCGCGCGTTTGTCTGGGCGAGGATGCTCCACGCCATGCATTGGGCGCATGGCCGCTCAAAGTCGGCGAGCATCGTGTAGGCGTCGGCAAGTCCTGCGTAGCCCGCCGCACGATTCGGTGCATGTGCGACCACGCTTTCGAAATACCCAACGCTCCGCTTCATCCCGGAGACCGAACGAAGGTCTAGATAGTAGCGCCCCAGTCCGTACGCTTCTTGCGCCGTCGCGCTCGTGCTTTGCGGTGTCGGCGCCGCCGTTACGACGAAACACGCGAGCACCGCACAGACCATCGCAAAACGGACCCATCGTAGACGTCGCGCGGGCGTAGGCGTCAAGGACGCGCGGAAGGCATATCCGCGGCGGGGATGCGTCTCAATTGCACCGTGCAGCCCGTGCTTCGCAAAGACGCGGCGCAATAGATAGATGTGCTGCGTTAGGTTGCCCTCTTCGACGAAGCCCTCAGGCCAGACGGCGTCCATCAGTTGATCCTTGGTTACAACGGATCCCATGCGTTCGACCAGCACAACGAGTGTACGGACGGTTTTCGGCGGCAACTCGACACGCGCGCCGCGATAGCGAAGCGTGAGCGTCGACGAATCGAGCTGAAAACCGGCGAAGCGATGAATCATTGAACGCCTCCGCGGGATCGGTTAGGGCGAAATTGAGCCTTCGTTGAGGATTTCGGAAGCCCGCTTCACCGACGCTCGTCTCATGATTCCACCAGCGATGACGGGCGTTTGGGCCGCGGAACGCGTGCCGGCTCCGAGGGCAACGTGGATACCGGCAACGCCGCTTGGCAGACCGGCGCATTACTTTCTCGTGGTTTCAAAGGGAGAAGACGGCAACATCCACGCGTTCGTCCGAAATCCGGAATTCAACGCCGGCGTCTCTTTCGGTACTCGCGACACCCTGCCGTCACCCGCGCCGGATGGAACGCTGACGCTTTCGAACGTGACGCCCGAAGACGCTCGCCCGTTGGTCTTCCACCGCGCGTCAGCCGCTGAGCTTCGGTGGTTCTATCCGCGAGAAACCGCTGCGTGGACGTACCATGTGCCAACGAAGCTGAACGACGGATGGAGTGTCGGCACGCTTTCGTCGGTGCGAATCAATGAAGGCCCGATACGTGAAGTCATCGAGCCCATCGTCGCACTTCGGTCACCGTCGCTGCGATCGCCGTACATCCACAGCTTTGCGGTCGAGCGTCACGGCGTGCTCGTGCTCGACGAATACTTTTATGGTTTTAGCGCCGACGCCGCGCACGACGTGCGTTCCGCGGGAAAAAGCGTGACGACGTTGCTTGTTGGCCGTGCCATCCAAGATTCTCATCGATTCTCTCCCGCCTCTCCAGTGCTATCGCTGCTGCCACAGTATCGCACGGCGACTCACGACGATGCACGCAAGCAAGCAATGACGGTTGCCGATTTGATGACAATGTCGTCGGGCCTCGCGTGCAACGACAACGATGACGCATCGCCGGGCAATGAAGACACCATGCAGAGCCAGCCCTCCGGCACCGATTGGTATCGCTATACGCTGGATCTCCCGATGACGGCCCAGCCCGGGACGCGCGCCGTCTACTGCTCGGCGGGAATCAACCTGCTGGGCGCCATCATTGCGACGCAGACACAGATGCCCCTGACTACCTATTTTGCGCAACGCTTCGCGATTCCAATGCAATTCGGCGCGTACGCAATGTGGTTGATGCCACCGCCGGCGCCCTTTGCCTACATGGGCGGCGGTGATTACTTCCGGCCGCGCGACTTTTTGAAGTTCGGCGCACTCATCTTGAGCCGCGGACGCTGGAACGGACGCGAGATCGTAGCTCCATCCTGGATTGATGCATCGATCGTTCCTCGCAGCGTACCGGAAGGCGAAGGCGACCGCTACGGATACGGGTGGCACCTAACGAGCGTCGATGTCGACGGACGCAGCTACGACGTCATCAACGCGGGAGGGAACGGCGGCCAGTTGATGATCGTCGTGCCGAAACTCGACGTAGCGATCATGGTAACTGCTGGGAACTACAATCAGTTCCCGATATGGAGACAGTTTCTGCCGGCGGCTGTGACCGCCGTCGTTCGCGCGTGCGGCTCGTAAGTAAGCTCGACGCGATTGTCCTCACGCAGTCCCCGGAAAGCCGGAGGAAATGCACCGAGCGTGAAATTGGCGTAGGAAGATGACACCTCTGGCGGCTGCAATGCCGACGCCGCGTTCGGTGCGCCCTGCGATGACGCCGCGCCTCGCGCGGTTCATTGTCAGCGTGATCTTCTTTACGGCGCTCGCCGGCATCCTTGCCGGCGTCGACGTCATCTTGCCATGGCATCCGTTTTCAAGTTTCGGATTCGACAGCACGCCAGATGGGACGATCACCGATGTAGTCGCCGGTATGCCGGCTGCCCGCGCGGGGCTTCTTCCCGGTGACCACATCGACGTGTCGCAATTGTCGCTGCACGATCGACGCTTCATCGGTCAGCTTACGGTCGCACCGAACGGCACGACCGTTACCTATCCGGTGACGCGTGGGCGCGCTAAGCGAGAAGTGACGCTGACTGCGGTACCTCGGCCTCGTAGCCTCGCTGACAATGTGTCCGATCTCGTTGCGTGCTCCTTCGCGGTTGCATTCATCGTAATTGCCGGGATCCTGCTCCTACTGCGCCCGTCCGTCTTGACGTGGAGCTTCTTTTTATTCGCGACTGCCGGCACGTCGATTTCAATTTCCATAGAACAGGTGCGTAGCGACGCGTTCGTGTTTGCAATCGAGGCACTCGGCACGTTGATGGCCGTGATTGCTACGCCGGCGATGATCGTCTTTGCCATGTTATTTCCGCGTACCGTACCAACGCGTACGGAGCGATACATCATTTGGCTCTTGGCTGCTGTCTTTTTCGCTGTCGAGCTCGTCAATCTGGCGACGGGATTCAGCAGCGTTAAGTCTTCCGCGGCGTTCGCACCGCAGTATGCGGACGCCCTTACGGCATTCAATAGTATTATTGGATCAATCGGCTACGTCGTTGCCGTGATCATCTTCGTCGTAAACTACGTGAGATCCGACGAAGCGCAACGCAAGCGCATGCAGTGGGTCGCGCTCGGCTTCGCGCTCGGAACCGGGCTGCTCCAGGTAGTCTCGGTAATTCAAGGACTCATGGCGTTTTCGCCGTCGATTTGGCTGCTGAACGTGCTGCAGTGCTTCAACATTCTTGTCCCAATCAGTGTGGCTTACGCCGTTCTCAAACATCGCGTAATTGACGTCCGGTTTTTCGTGAGCCGCGCGCTCGTCTACGGAGCAATTACGACCGTTGCAGTCGCTACCTTAGCATTACTTGAGTTTCTCATCGCGCGGTCCATCGAAGGACGCAACTTCGGATTTGTCGTCGAGCTTGCCGGCGCTGTCGCTATTGGTCTCGGCATCAATCGGCTTCACAGTTCCATCGATCGTGTCGTTGACCGGTTCGTCTTTCGCTCCGTTCATTTGGCAGAGCAACACCTCGAGCGGATAGGTGCGGCGCTCATGTTCGCAGAGTCCACGGCAGCGATCGATCGCATGTTCGTGCAAGAAACGATTCGTGCGCTCGATCTCGAGAGCGCCTCGGTCGTGCGTGAATTCGACCCTGATGACCCCCTGGCGCTGCAGCTGCACGCACAGCCCGATCCGATCGAGGACGGCGACCGGCTCTACACGGCGATCATCGTGCGCCATGGCTTACTCGGCTACGTCGTTTTCGGCCATCATCGCTCCGGCGCCGCAATCGATCCTAACGAACGCGCGATCCTCATGCGTCTGACGCACCAAGCTGCTACCGCGTACGACCATGTCCTCAGCGAGGAGCGCCGCGCCGAAAACGAGCGGCTTCGCACGGAACTAATCGTGGAGCGCGCCAAGAACGAGCAGCTGCGATCGCTTTTCAAACGCTCGTCGTCTGAAGCGTAATCGAAATCTGGGACACTTGCTTTCCACTGTACGGCTATGGTTTGCGAGCGTCGAAGTCGCCGAGCTTCATATTTCCGTCCCAGAAACTTCCGCTGAACGCATCGCCCGAGATCGAACTCACGCGCACGACACCGGTTGACGTCAAGCCTTCGCAGTTCACTTCCGTGTACGGAACGGTTTGATGCGGCGAAGCGTTGGAGACGACGATGTGGAGATTGGTTTCCCTCTCGCAAGGCGTTGCAGGTTGACCGCCGATCCGCGCCTTGTGAAGGTCAAGTATTAAACGGTCACCGCGTGACACCGCATTTCCAAGCCAAACAATCGTCCCGACGATAACGTTCGCCTCGTCGATTCGCCACGTTCCACTGGGTGCCGCTCGCTGTGGAACGGCGGCTGGTGTCGCCGTTGTGCGTGTGACCGGCGGTGCGGGCGTGACCGTCGCCTGCGTACTCATCGTGGGTGCAGAGGTCGGAGCGAGTGTCGCTGTTACCCGCGCAATTGGCGGCGGCGCGGGCGTTATCGCGGTTTGCGCTACTGGGGTCGTCTGCGTCAACGACGCGTTCTCGGCATTTGTCTCCACGAGCGAGTGAACTAACGCGACGATGGTGCCGAGACCGAGACCGCTAAAGATCACCAAGATTGCGAGCACTGGAAAGAGCGAACGACGACGGCGAGTACGCATGGCACTCCAATACCCACCGTAGGCGCTTAACGGTCCGGGCGGCGAGCAGCACCTAGAACAGTTGGATCGAGAGGAAAAAGCAGCATTTCGGCCTGACGGGGCAAAAGCATCGATCTATGGGATGGCCCGAGATTCCGCTCGAAGATACGTTCGCTGACGTTCTTCGCAAAGCGATGCGCGGAAATGGCATAGATTCGCGCGCGCTCGCGCAGCGAACCGGAATCGCATCGTCGAAAATCGACGCATGGCTTCGCGATCACGGCACTGCCGCCGCTGACGAGGCGCGAGAAATCGCACGCGCGCTGCGACTGGATCCCGAGAAACTCGCGGTGCGCGCGGAAGATGCGTGGCATCCGCCCGCAATCGAAGTCCCCGATGTTCGCCATCATCCCCACGATCCGCACCCCAGCAACGGCTACGTCTTCTTCCTCGACGGCGGTCAGCGCGCCGCACTCATTGACCCCGCGGGTATTCCGCGGAATCTTCTGGGTATTCTGCGCGATGGCGCCTATCATTTGCAGTACATCCTCATCACGCATAAGCACGCCGATCACTGCGATGCGACTGCGGATGTCGCTGCTGCATTTCCCAACGCACAAATCGTGATGCACGCAGCCGACGCCTTTGCGATTGGATCGCTGGCCGAGCGCGCGCTCAAAGTGCGCGACGGCGAGGAACTGCCGTTCGGCGACGATGCGCAGATTCGCATGTTGCACACGCCCGGACACACCGACGGGTCGTCGTCGTTTCTCTTCAAATCGACGCTCTTCACCGGCGACACACTTTTCGCGGGCAGCGTCGGCGGTGCGTATGGCGACGCAACGGGCTACGACGACATTCTCAACAGCGTCCGCTCCAAAATGTTCACGCTTCCGGATGATACCGTGTTGATGCCCGGGCACGGGCCACCGACGACGATTGCTTTAGAAAAAGCGCACAACCCGTTTTTCTGAGATTGCCTCGGATCCGCCGTGCGTTGCGATCCTTCGACTCCGGTGCTGTGCACCTGCGCTCAGGATGACAGGGTTGATGTTGGGACTTTGAGCGGTCGTCCGTTTTCCGATTCGATCACTGCGGTGCTTGTTTTTGGTGCAGAGTCTTCTTCGCGGATCAGTTCGAACTGCAGCACGAGTGAACCGGAGGAAGGGATTGTCGTATGGAGTTGATTCGGCGAGCAGACGCGGTTGTCGCAGAAGGCACCGATCCACCCGTTGGCAACTCGCGTCGCGCGCAGATGCACAGCGGCGCCCGGGGCGTCCTTCACCGTCAACTGATACTTCACGGCGGAATGGGTCGACGTCGGCAGATCAGCGCCTTTCCAAGGCGCGAGCAGTAACGTCGTTATCGCAAAGGTCAGCATATTAGCGCCTTACGTCCGTAGCTTGTGACCGATCGCGACCATGCGAAGGGCGACGCCGAGCGCAATCACCATCAGTAACGCGATCATTCCGAGCGAGAGCCACAGCGGCAAGAAGCTTTCGCCGGTGTAGCTGCGGCGGAAGGCGTCGATCGTGTAGAAGATCGGATTCACGAGCTCCAGCCGCTGCAGCAGCTGCGGCAGCATTGCCGCTGACGTGAAGACGCCGCCGACAAACGTGAGCGGAGTGATCACGAACGTCGTGAGTACCGCGAGATGATCGAATTTCTCGGCCATAAGCCCGAAGATCAGACCGAGCGAACTGAAAAGAATCGACACCATACATAGAACGCCGAAATAGAGCAACCAGTTTTGCGGCCACGTATGGACGAGGAAGACGCCGAGCACCGTGATCAGTGCCGCGATGAGGATCGCGCGCGCGAGGCTGCCGAGAACGTACCCGAAGACGATCTCGAAAGCCGACATCGGCGCGATGAGCATCTCCTGAATCGAATTCATGAACCGGCCCTGGAACACCGAACTCGAGGACTCGCCGTACGACGAATCGATGGTCTGCAGCATGATGAGGCCCGGGATCAGGAACTGCGCGTACGTCACGCCCTGTACGCTCTGGATGCGGCTTCCAAGCGCAAGCCCGAAAACGAAGACATAGAGCAGCGTCGAGATGACGGGCGGCCAGATCACCTGATTGATGATCTTCAAGCTGCGAATCATCTCGCGCTTCACGAGCGTCCACATCGCTACGCCGTTAAACCGCGGCGCTTTTTCGATCTCTATCATGCGCGCGTGAGCTCCAAAAAGACGTCTTGCAAACGAGCGCCGTTTGCCATGAGCGACTCCGTGGACTGTTGCGTAACGATGCGTCCTTCGCGAATGATCGCGATCGTCTTACACAGTTCTTCTGCTTCTTCCAGGTAATGCGTCGTCAGGAAAATCGTCAGCCCATCGCCGTTGAGGTCACGAAGCAGTTGCCACAGCTCGAGACGCAACTCCACGTCGACACCTGCCGTCGGCTCGTCAAGAATCACGAGCTTCGGCTCGTGAATCAACGCGCGCGCGAGCGTCAAGCGGCGCTTCATGCCGCCGGAGAGCCGCGTATATTCGCCCTTCGCTTTAGACGCGAGACCGAAGCGCTCGAGAAGCATGTCCGCGCGTTCCTTTACGGCGGGTCCGCGCAACCCGAAGTAACCGGCTTGAAAGATCAAGACGTCGCGAATCGAGAGATAACGGTCGAAATTGTACTCTTGCGGCGCAAGTCCGATTTGCCGGCGCGCCTCGCGCCAATCGGTATGGTTGTCGTGTCCGAAGACGCGAATCGAGCCGGAGTCTGCTCGCGCAAGTCCCACGATCGCGTTGATTGTGGTCGTCTTACCCGCGCCGTTGGGCCCGAGAAAACCGAAAAACTCGCCTTGCGCGACGCGCAGCGAGACATCGTTGACAGCCGTAAAATCACCGTAGCGTTTGACCAGGTGATCGATTTCAATCGCAGGGTCGGCCAAGGTTTACGGGACGTACCCTTTCAAGCGTTTGTAGCGGTGGCGACGGAGCGTTGCAATCAGCTCGTCGCTCCCTGGAATCCCGCAACTCGCCAATTGGGTTGCAACTTTTTTAACGTCGAACTCGACGCGCCGTTGTTTGACTTCCCAACCGCCCGAACGCTCGGTGAAAATCGTATAGCCAACGCGCGCGTCGCCGTCTTTGGGCAGCCCGGCGGAAGCAACGTTGACCAGCATCTTTCCGCGCCAGAAGCGCACGTACGGAAGGTGCAAGTGTCCGAACGCAATCGTGCCCGCGCGCTCATCGCCGATCAGCCGCGCAACCGTCTCGTCCTCGGCGTCCGGCCACAAGTGCTCGTCGTCGCTCGACGGATTTGCGTGCACGATCAACAGCTGGTTGTCGTCGTCGCCGATGCGGATTGCGAACGGCAGATCGGCAAGCCAGCGCAAATACTTCTCGCCTAAATCGTGACGCGTCCATTCGAGCTGCGCATGTTCGAGCGTCTCGAACGTTTCGTTTCCCGGTGCGCCCAGATACCGGTCGGTGTTCCCGCGAATCGCCTTCGCGCCGACTTCTTCCAACCGCTGCAGTACTTTCTTCGGCTTGGGGCCGTCCACGCAGTGATCGCCGGCGGCAACGATCGCGTCCGCGCCGCCCTGCGCGTGCAAGTCCGCAAGGCACGCGTCCAAACCGGCGAGATTTCCGTGGATATCGGAAAGGACGGCAATCCGCATGGCCTAGCTAATCACGCTTGAGCGCAAGGACGAGCTGCGACGGCGTGATTCCGATCTTCTCGAAGTCGTAGAGATCGATGCCTTCGACGACGAGACCCGCTTTACGCATGCGGCTTAGCGCCGTGCGATACCGCACGTCGGCGATGACATGATGTTCGCCCAGACAGATCACTCCCGCGGCCATCTCTTCACCAAGGTTGACCGTAATGAGCTTGAAACCGTTGAACGCAGCCGCGTCAACGCGTTCCGGCGCGATGACAACCGTGTCCTTTGCAACGGCACTCGCAACGGATTGCAGGCAACGAACGCCCGGCGCGAGCGTGACTTCGACGACGCGGTATCCGTGCGCTTTCGCGACCGCTGCGAATCCCGCGCGTCCGATCGCATTGCCACGCTTATTGACCCCAATGAACGCTGTTCCACCGGCGAGTAGCACGTTGCCGCCGTCGAACAGGCCCGGCGCCGCAATGTGTCCCGCGATCGGGACGTCGATTCGCGCGAACTCGGCTTCGATCCGATCGGCTTCGCCGCGGCGCGACATCTCCGACGGACGCATGATCATCGCACCGTCTTCGAACGCGACCGCCGCGTCGACCACCGCGGATTCGAACGAATCCTCGCCACGCGGTTCGATCGCGATCGTCTCGACGCCGAAGTACTCGAGCGTCTTACGAAGGATGTCGTGTTGTTCCAGTGCACGCGAGTAGACCGCGCCCGGCTCACCGTGCAGTGGCATCGCGCGTTCAATCGCCGCCGTCGGGCGAACGAGCGCGGCCGCACGCAGCTTGCCCGTCGGCGATCCGATCAGGCGGGGACCGAAATGAACGTCCTTCGTGGTCATCAACATCCTATGGTTACGGGATAGCTTGGTAGGTGTTCGGATACGGGACGGTCCCGAAGAAATCCGCCATATCGGTCGCAAGAAGGTCGCCGATCGAGCTCGGAGGCAGCCCCAGGAGCTCCTCTTCGGTCTTTACCACGCTTGCATACGAGAGATGATGGTGCCCGACATATCCAGCTTTGGCAAGCGGCGACACTACGAGCGCATAGCTGCGCGAGCGATTGACGTGATCGCGCGTGCCCTGCGCGCCTTCAGCAACGATGAACACGGCAGTCGAGGACCAGTGCCGGGTGTGCGAGAGGAACTGTACGATCGTTCCGAGCGCACGGTCGGCTTCCGACATGCTCGCGTTTCCGGACGTCGGCAGCCATATGTAGGTGTACGCCGGTTCCTGATCGTTCTGCGCAAGACGCCCCATGTCGGCAACGAACTCCGCGGCGCGCGTCGCATTCGGAATCAGCGGATTCCAACCCGCGTACGAGAGATCGACGTTGCCGTCGAGGGCCCAAAGCGCGGGAATGTCGAGCGTGTAGCGTCCGCCGAGTCCGCTCGGATCGAACGTGCGCGTCCGTCCGCTCTGCTGCGGCGTTGCCGGCTGATATCCGGAAACATTGAGCAGCGCGCCGTAATCTCGAAACGACAGTCCCGCGCGGTGCAGTGCATTGAACAAATATCCCGCGCGCGGATAATCTTCGGGATCGGCCCCGTGCGCGTCGAGCGGCGCGCGTCCCGCGTTCACGGGTAAGGTATGTTCGACGTATGCGGTCGTCATGCCGGAGAGCGCATACTGCATGTTGATGTCGGCATCCATCGAATCTGCATAGAAATTGTCTGCAATCGCAAACGAGCGCGCCAGCGCATGCAGATTCGGCGTAATAGAAGCATTGTAGGTAACGAACGACGCGTTGGCATCGCCGCGTCCCAAGTCGCCGAAGACGCCATCGAAGGTTCCCGAACCAACGGCAATATAGACGACGTGATCGATCGCGCTGCTCCTACGATTCGAACGTAACGGCGGAACGACCGGGTTCGCGCGCGCCGCGCCGACGGCGCGGTTGTAGCGCAGGGCCGAAAGTGTTGCGTCTTTGAGCGGCAATTTTTTCAGATCGACGCGCTGGAGCATTCCCCAGCCGTCGACTCCCGCGGCGCTCGTGACGTAGAGATAGCGGCCGTCGGGCGAGAGCGCAAGTGCGGAGGGAAGCGATCCCGTCGGAATCAGTCCGAGACGATGCAGCATTGCCGGCGTGCGCGCATCGAGCACGGCAACGGCATTGAGGCCGGTCAGTGCGACGTATAAGCGCGTGCCGTCGCTCGAAAGAACTTCGGCATCGGGCTGCGTGCCGTACGGTGCGTTGACGAAGAGCCGCAAGTCCAATCCACCGACGACATGCGGTTCGCCGCTGAGTTGCACGGTCGAGACGCGATCGACGTTCGCAAGCGTGACGTATGCATATGCGCCGTCGCGCCGCGTCACCAGCGCACCGGGATGCGCACCGCCAATAATATCCGTACCGTTCGGAATCGGATCCATGCGCACCGCACCTGCGTTTGCATTCGCGGCGATGTCACCGCTCGGCCCAAGCGGCAGAATCGAGAGCGACGAAGATTTCGTCGCATCACCCGAAACGCTCGCGAAGCGCGGCGCGGCCGTGGGCTGCGAGAGTCGCGTATACGAGTCGAGGCCGCCGTTGGCGACAAAAAGATTTCCGCCCGCGACGCCGACACCGAACGGCGAAAATCCCGTTTGCGCCGAGTGCAGCGCACGGCGTCCGGCGATATCGATCGCGGTCACCGCCGCGCCGAGATTCGACGTAACGTACGCGATACGTTGATCGTTCGAGAGCGAAATCTGTGCGGGGAATCCGGGAATCGCGACGGTCGATTGCGGCGTAAGCGTGCCGTCTGCACCGAGCGTGAAGATCCGAACGACGTTGTTTCCGCCGTCGGACGCGAGGACGATCGTTGACGACGGATTCGCCGGATCGCGCAGCGCGACGATTCCGGAGAAGAGCGAAAGATCCGATGCCTGGTAAACGCTCGCAATACGCATCGTTCGTGCGTCGACGACCGTGAGTGAATAACCGGCGCGAATTTGGGGCGCTTGCGGAGGCGGAGGTGGCGCGAGGGAGGCGTCTTGCTGGTCGTTGGTAACGACGACGAATCGCCCGTCAGGCGTGACCGTTGCACCGAGCGGGTTCGTGCCGACGAAGATCGAGGTCCCGATCGGCGCCGCCGTACGCCCATTGGGCAATACTGCGTCCACAGGGTCTATCCGCGAAGCACCCGCCGGACGGTCTGCTGCCGGCGCCGAGTAGACGGTCAGTGGCAGCGGCCGCGGCGCCGCGCCTAGCAAAACGGCGGCCAACGCCGCCGAAAGTGGTCCTCGTAGCTTCACGCATCTAGGCTACTGACGCCGGGGGCGACAGACCTGCCCTCTTTTAAAGCACGCCCAAGTCGATGTACGGCTTCGCGCGCGGTTGCTTCGTCGAGGTGCCCAAACGAAAGGCGGAGCGCCGGCGGTCCCGTTCGCGTCGGATAGAACGGCTCGGCGGGCATGACGAGCACCCCTTCGCGCGCACACGCATCGAACGCAGCTTGTGTCGAAATGCGAGGCGGCAGCGGAAGCCAGATATTCACGCCTGCGGCGGGCGGACGAACGTCAGCCCATGGAAGCGTTTCACTGAGCGCTTCGACGAACGCATCGCGGCGGTCGCGATAGAGCACGCGAGCGGAGCGAAGATGACGATTGTACGCGGGCGATGTGATGAACCGGAAGAGCGCGCGCTGCGTGAGCGTCGACGTAAACACATCCGCCCGCACCTTGGCGACCTCGAGCGCTTCAGCGATCGAACCTTTCGCATAGAGATAACCGATGCGAAGCGCCGGAAAAATTGATTTCGAAAGGCTTTCCATCAGAATGACGCGTCCATCGGTATCGAACGATGCGATCGGCGGCGGCGCAGCGGCATCGTACGTCAACTGCCATCCGGTTTGATCTTCCAGAATGACGACGTCGTAGCGTCGAGCTAGCGCGGCGATTTGTTTAGCGCGACGCTGCGGAAGCGCGGCCCCGGTCGGATTCTGCGCGATCGGGTTGACGTAAAACAAACGCGGGCGATATTCGGCAAAAACGCGCTCTACGTCATCGACCCGCACGCCGTCGCTATCGCTGCGCACTTCGACGTACGTTACGCCGCGCGAATCGAATACGCCGAGCGTACCGGAATACGTGGGGCTTTCGCTTGCAACGACGCTACGTTCATCGAGCAGCACCGTTGCAACGAGATCCGCGGCTTGCTGCGCGCCGCTGCAGACGATGATGTCGCGGGCCTCCGCCGGACATCCGCGATTGCGCAGCAGCGAAGCCAGCGTTTCGCAGAGATCCAGATCGCCGGTGGACGAGCGATACTGCATCGCCTCGGGCGGATCGTCGAGCAGCGTGCGATGAAACGCGCGTCCGAAATCATGCAGCGGAAATGTTTCCGGTGCGGGATGACCCGTCGCAAGCGTAATCGCACCCGGCGCAGTCGCGCGGGTCAACTGCTCCATTACGCCTTCCAAACGCTGCGCGCGCGCGAAGCGTCCGACGTCGGGCTCCCAACGCCGCGCAAACGGCGTCGCCGTATCGGGCGGCGGCGCAACGAACGTGCCTTTTCCGACGCGTGAAATGACGCGGCCGCGCGCCGCGAGCAATTCGTAGGCTTGCGAAACCGTGACGAGTGCGCAGCTTAGATCGCGAGCGAGATCGCGCATTGCGGGCAATCGCGCGCCGGCGGAAAGACGTTCGGATTCGATCGCCTCGACCAGCTGATCGGCGAGCTGCACGTACAGGGGACGCGCATCCGCGGGTTCGAGACGAAGTTCTAAGTCGCTAGCGCTTGTCGAGGCGATAGCCGATTCCGCGGACGGACGAGATTTCGAGCGGTGCATTGACCTCGATGAGCTTCTTGCGCAGCGCCGCCACGTGCACGTCGACGACGCGTGTCGGCACCCCCGACGTATCGTTCCACACATGTTCGAGAATCTGTGCGCGTGTGAGCAACCGGCCTTCGGCCTCGCCAAGGAACCACAGCAGCCGGAATTCGAGCGCCGTGAGCGAGACGTTTTCGCCGTTGTTCGCCAGCGTGTGAAAATCGCGGTCGAGTTGCGCGCTGCCGAGATTCAGAATGTTCGCGCCTTCCTTCTTCTGCGCAAACTTCTCTCGGCGGCGCAAAAACGAGGCGACGCGCGCGACGAGTTCGTTGCCCGAGAACGGCTTCGTGATGTAATCGTCGGCGCCCAGACCAAGCCCGAGCAGAATGTCTTGCTCGCGCGAGTGCCCGCTGACCATCAGGATGAACGCGTTGTTCGAATTCGAGAGCGACGTGCACACGTCGAGGCCGGAAATATCCGGGAGGCCAACGTCAAGAACCACGACGTCGGGCTTGTAGGTATCGGCTAGCTCTAGGCCCTCGGCGCCGCTGGGCGTGACCCTCACCTCGTATCCGGCCCGTTCCAGGACCGTCTGCTCGAGGCGGGCGACGTCCTCGTCGTCCTCGATAACCAACATGCGGGCTAAGGCCATTCGGAATTGCGCTCCTTACAAAACCAGCTCGTGGAAAAGGGCCGGGGGTTGTGCGTGCAGCGCAAACCCATCAAACCCTGGTATCGAGTTCTTCCTCCTCATTCTTTACACTCGACCGTCTGGCGACGCCTTCGTCGACCGCGGCCGTCGCTACGGCCTTCGCGACTGCATCGACCACGCGCGGGTCGAAAACGCTCGGAATGATGTACTCCGCGCTGCGCTCGTCATCGGTAACGATGGAGGCAATAGCGTATGCGGCGGCGATCTTCATGCGCTCGGTAATACGGCTCGCCCGAACGTCCAGCGCTCCCCGGAAAATACCGGGAAATGCGAGCAAATTGTTTACCTGGTTGGGGAAGTCCGAGCGCCCGGTTGCCACCACGGCGGCTACTGGTGCTGCGACATCGGGCATGATTTCGGGCGTCGGATTCGCCATCGCGAAGACGATGGGATCGCGTCCCATTGCGGCAATCGCCTCGGGTTCCAAAATGCCGGGCGCGGAGACGCCGATGAAGACGTCGGCTCCGGCGAGCACCTGCGGCAGCGAGCCGCGACGATTCTCGCGATTCGTGTGTTCCGCGAGCCAGCGCCAATGCGGATTATCGTAGCGGTCGTCGCGATTGAGTGCGCCGTTACGGTCGACCGGAATCACGTCGCGCACGCCGGCTTCCAACAGCATCTTGATCGTCGCCGTTCCCGCCGCTCCGCTTCCCGAGACGACGACTTGCATATCGTGTAAATCTTTGTTGACGACACGCGCTGCATTTATCAGCGCCGCAAGAATGACGACCGCCGTGCCATGTTGATCGTCGTGCATGACGGGAATGTCGAGACGTTCGATGAGGCGCTGCTCCACTTCAAAACAGCGCGGCGCGGCGATATCTTCGAGGTTGATCCCTCCGAACACCGGCGCGATACGCACGACGGTTTCTACGATCTCGTCAACGTCTTTGGTATCGAGACAGATCGGAAACGCATCGATGTTCGCGAACTGCTTGAAAAGCATCGCCTTGCCTTCCATGACGGGAAGCGCTCCGAGCGGACCGATGTCTCCGAGGCCTAAAACAGCGGTGCCGTCGGAGACGACGGCAACGGTGTTGCGCTTGATCGAGAGTTGAAACGCTTTGTTCGGATCTGCCGCGATCGCCATCGAAACGCGTGCGACGCCGGGCGTATATACCGTCGAGAGATCCTTGCGCGTTTTTACCGGCAGCTTCGGTTCGACCTGAATCTTGCCGCCGAGATGCGCGAGAAATGTCGAGTCCGATACGGAGATGATCGTAAAGCCGGCAAGTCCTTCGATCGCCTTGCGCACTTCATTGGCGATTACTTCGGAACTCACATTGATGGTTACGTCACGAACGACGCGCGTTTTAGAAACGGAGCGCATGTCGACCGCCGCAACGTCGCCCCCTGCGTCGCCGATCGCATTCGCGAGCGTGCCGAACGCGCCGTTTTCGTTCGGCATTTCGATGCGCATGATGAGGGTGAAACTGATCGCAACACTTGGCATGAATCGTCAACTCCCGCTGATGGTCATCTCCGCTACACGAAACGACGGTGAGACCACCGGCGAATCGAATCGTAAATCGTTGGCGACGGCATCGACCGCCGCGAGCATGTCGCCGAAATTTCCCGCGACGGTGAACTCGTCGATGGGATAGCTGAGTTCGCCGTTCTCGATCATGAAACCGCGCGCACCGCGGCTATAGTTGCCGGTTGCATGTTCGGTGGCAAAGCCGATCGTATCGAGGACCAAGACGCCGTGCTTCGTCGATTTAATGAGGTCTTCGAGTGACTGGGAGCCCGGCTCCAAGTAGAAATTATTCGGCCCGATCCCGCCGCCCGTCGAATTTCCCGTCGACTGTGCGCCCAGTTTGCGTGCATAGTAGGTATCGAACAGGAACGAGCGCAGCGTCCCCGCTTCGAATACCGGCGTTCGACGCGTTGCAACGCCCTCGCCGTCAAACGGCGAACTGCCCAATTTCTCGGGCAACGTTCCGTCGTCGATGATGGTGATGAAATCGCTTCCGATCCGTTCGCCCAAGCGCTCTGCAAGCCAAGAGTTCCCGATCGATACGTTGCCCGCATTCACTGCGGAAAAGAGATCGTCGAGCACCGCTGCCGCTACGTCGCGTTCGAAGATTACGGGCATGCGTGCCGTTTTCGGTTTGCGCGCGCCGAAAAGCTCGACTGCGCGACGCGCCGCCGTTCGGCTCACCGTGGTGCGCGACTCGAGGTCGCGGAAAAAACGTGCGGCCGTGCCGTAGTGTCCCGTACGTTTCACGCCATCGTGTTCGGCAACCGGCCCACTGGAAAGCGATGCGCGCGTGGCGGTGTATGCTTCGGAAAACCCTGTTGAATTCGCTAGCGCGGTAATGGACGATGCATCGCTGTAGTGCGAGCCGCTCGAATTCACGACCCGCGCATCGGCGTCGCGAATCAACTTCTCCAGTTCGAGCGCGTCGTCCACTTTGAGCGCATCATCGCGCTGCGCAATCGCCGGATCGAAGAGCCGCAGATCGCCTTCGAACTTCCCACAGTTCTCCGGCAACGAGGCGAGTGGATCCGGCGCAACTTCCCGAGCTTGTTCGAGCGTCTCGTGCAACGCACGCTGTACGGCTTCGCGCGTTAGATCCGACGTCGACGACGTCACGCGACGTCCGTCGAGAAAGAGCCGCACGTGCAACGTCGCGCCGGTCGACTGTTCGAGCTTGCTGATCGTTTTGTCGCGCGCTTCCACATGAAAGCGCCGCGCTTGCGAGAGCGTCGCTTCCGCGGCGCTCGCACCCGCTTGTGTCGCGGCGCGTACCGCATCTGCGGCGATCTCGAGCGCTTCTCGTTCGGTCATTCTTCCGTGCCTCCGACGGTGATGGAGGCGATTTTTACCGTCGGCATGCCGACGCCGACGGGAACGTGTTGGCCGCCTTTTCCGCACGTGTAATGTCCACGCGCAAGACGGCTATCGTTGCCGACGGCCGTAACCTTCGTCATGACCTCCGGACCGTTGCCGACGATCGTGGCATTTTTCACCGGTCGCGTTACCTTGCCGTCTTCGATCAGGTACCCTTCGGCTACCATGAAGACGAAATCGCCCTTACTGATCTCGACCTGACCACCGGCAAACGATTTTGCATACAGACCCCGCTTCGTCGACGCGATGATTTCGTCCACCGTCGAGGAGCCGTTGGGCATGTACGTGTTGCACATACGAGGCTGCGGAAGAAAGCGGAACGATTGGCGCCGGCCGCTGCCCGTCGGCGCAACGCCCATCAAGCGCGCATTGAGCGTGTCTTGCATGTATCCGCGCAGCACACCGTTCTCCACGAGCACTTTGTGCTGTCCCGGCACGCCCTCGTCGTCGACCGCAATCGATCCGCGCGCATCGGGAATGTCGCCGTCGTCATAGATCGTCACGAGCTCGCTTGCGACACGTTCGCCGACGCGTCCGCTGTAGAGCGACGTACCTCGGCGGTTGAAATCACTCTCGAGCCCGTGTCCGACCGCTTCGTGCAGCAGCACGCCACCGCCGCCCGAACCCACGACCATCTCCATCTCGCCGGCCGGTGCAGCAATCGCTTCGAGATTCGTCGTCGCGATGCGCGCCGCGTCGGTGGCAAGCATCTCCGGCGTGCTGGTTTCGTAGAACGCAATCGATGTTCTTCCGCCGTCGCCAACGTAGCCGGAACCGCGCTCACGATTGCTTGTTGCAACAGCCTGCACGCCGAGCGTCACCATCGGACGATGATCGTGGACGTAGCGTCCGTCGCTCGATGCAATCCACACATCTTGCAGTTCGTCCGTGATGTGCGCATTCACCGAAGCAATGCGCGGATCGTACTCACGCGCTGTGATATCCGCGCGTTCGAGCAACTTCACATAGTGCTCCGCAGCCGCGTGCGAGCTGCGTTCTTCATCGTACAGATGCGGCACGTCGACGGTTTTTAATTCGATCCGCATCTCTTGCCCCGACGGTAACGTTCGCGCAACGAGCGATGCAGCATCGGCTGCGCGCATCAATGCGTCGATCGAAAGATCGTCGGAGTATGCGTATCCCGCAGACTCGCCGACGACGACCCGAATGCCGACGCCTTGCGTGATCGAAGACGACCCCTCGTGAATCTTTCCGTCTTGCAGCCGGAACGCATAGCTGCGGCGCCGTTCGCTGAAGATGTCGGCAAAGTCTCCCCCATGGCGCAGCGCACGCAACAACAAACGATTCAGCAGGTCCTGATCGAGCATTCGTCCTCTAGAATTGCGACAAGCTATCGAGCGCGTGCACGTAGGCGTCGTCGGGATCGCCCGGTGAGTCGTTGATCATGAACGCGAAGGCAAGCCTCCCGTGGCGTTTCGTGTCAACGTACCCGGCAAGCGAATCGGCATCGCTCAAGTGCCCCGTCTTTGCCCGCACGCGGGCAGTGGTGAAGTGATAGTATTTCAGCGTTCCGTCGCGTCCGCCGGCCGGAAGCAGCGGATAGAGTTCAAGGCCGTGGTCGCGTAACTCTGCATCACTCAAAATACGAGCGAGTGTCAGCGCAGTGACACGATTGGCTTCCGCCAGCCCGCTTCCGTCGTAGAGACGCATCCCGGTCGTCGGAATTCCGCGCGACCGCAGAAATTGCAGCTCCGCCGTGACGCCATCCTGGTCGTCCGCAACGCCGCCCACGTCGCCGCCAATCGTACGCAACAACTGCTCGGCGAAATGATTGTCGGAGACATACAGCATATGCGTGAGCAGCGCCGGCAACGGAGCCGAACGATGCTCCCACAAGGCAATCGAGTCCAGCGGCACCGGCGCGACCGACGGCGCGGTGTTCGTTTTAATGCCGTCGTCGCGAAGCATTGCTTGCAGCACGCTTCCTGCATAGTGCGGAATGTCGTGAATGGGAAGCCAGAACTTCTCCTCGACGCCCGGTGGAATATATCCGCCCAACCGAAATCTGTTCGCATCCTCGGGCGCGATGATCACCGAATCTGCGCCGCTGCTGGTCGTCACCGTCCCATACGTGCGAACGTCGGAACTTCCAGGCACGACGACGACGCGCGCTGCTTCACCCGGCGATGTCCCGTACACACGGAACTCCGTGGTGTCGCCGTCGATCGAAACACCGCTTACCGGCGTCTGGAAATCTTCGCCGGCATCCGCGGTACTCCAGTGCGGGTTGATCTCGGGACCATGTATCGTCGTTGGATCGATCGCAACGCCGCCGTCGATCTGCGTCAATCCGGCATGCCGCAACGTCTGGAGGCCTTTACGTAAATCGTCGCTTCGGAACGACGGATCGCCGGAACCGACGAGCCACAGATTACCGTGCAACACGCCGTCCGACGCGACGGGCTGATCCGCCGCAAGAAGCGTGTGAAAGCGATAGGACGGACCGAGCAGATTGAGCGACGAGTACGCGACGATGAGTTTTTGGACCGAAGCCGGTGTCGCAGCGTTCGTGGATCCGTACGAATAAATCGTCTCGCCTTGGCCGCCGATAACGACGAGGCTTGCGCGATCGCTCGCGCCGATCGCGGATGCAAACGTCCGCGCGAGTATCGAATGTACTTGTGCGAGTTCCGACGGCGTCCACGGCGCGGCTGGCGCCGCTGACGGCGCCGGTTTCGCGGTAGGGCGAACGACCACGGTAGCAACGGGCTCGTGCGTCGTAACACCTCGAATCAACGCGAAGATCGCGACGACAATGATGAGGAGTGTTACTAAGGCGAGAGCTTGCCGTTTACGAGCGCGAGAGCGCTTCGATCTTGTCTTGTAGTTTGCGTTGATCTTCACGTAGGGCATCGAGGTCAGTGCGCAGAGCTGTTACCTGCGCCGGAACTTTCTGTGATTCACGAATGCGTTGTGCGGCTTCGGTCGCGTCGCGCCGTACGCGCCCGTCGAATCCGCTGGTACCGAGGCGATCGAGGGCGCCGAGGAGCCGTTCGTCACCCAGAGATTCCGCCGCGTCGATCGCAGCGAGTTGCACGAGGAACATCGGGTCATCCAACAATTGCGCAAGCGCATCAACGATACGCGGACGCGCATCAAAAACCAGCTCACCGGCACGCGCGAGCGCCGGCACCGCGGCGCGCCGCAATCCCTCATCGCGCCCGAGCTTCGTCGCATCGATCAACGGATCGATCACGCGCTCTTGCGCGAGTTCCGCCAGTCCGCGTGCAGCGCCGGCAGCAACGACAGCGTTCCACGTGCGCTCTTGCACCGCACCTTGCAACACATCGAATGCGCGGTCGTCGCGCGTCTTTCCGAGCGACGTCAACGCCGCCGCGCGCACGAAGTACGATTCGTCGTTCTTCGCTAGGGGAAGCAGCGCGGACGCAACCGCCTCGTCCCGGAAATTTCCAAGCGAGTCGGCGACTGCGCGCCGTACCTTCGGATGCGCATGCGCGAGTGCGCCGACGAGAATATCCTTCGCCCATGGTGCGCGCGTCGCTCCGAGCGCGTGCGCCGTCTCTCCCAACACGCCCCAGAACGGTTCGCGTTCGAAGGCGGCCGCGAGCGCTTCGCGAGCCCGCTGCGAACCGTCTTTTGCGAGTTCTCGTGCAGCACGGATCCGCGCAACCGGATCCGGATCGGACGAAAGCACGCCGGCGGCGAATTCCGTTCCAAACTTATACGTGACGCTTCCAAGTAGAAACGCGCCCGGGTCGAAACGCACGAGCTTGGGTTCCGTATCGAGCGGAACCGTTAGCGTTTCGTGCTCGCGCTCCACGCTCACGCGAATACGTCGTTCGCCTTGCACGGGCCCCGCGCCGAAGTTTTCCGATATCGTCGCAGGTGGCGTTGTACAGAACGCCATGTTAACGTCGAAACGATACGCCGGATTCTCTTCGTCGATCTTCTGCTTCTGATCGATCGTGACCGTCGCCGCTTTACGATCCGCGTCCCAGCTGACGCTTACCTCAATCTCGGGATGTCCGCCGCGAAAGACCCATTGATCGAAGAAGCCGCGCATGTTGCGTCCCGTTGCTTCTTCGATCGCGCGAATCAAATCGATTGTTTCTACGTTGCGTCCCGCGTTTTGCGCGACGTAGTGCGCAATCGAACGCCAAAACCGCCCGTCTCCGAGCTCACCACGCAGCATGTGCAGCACGGCTCCGCCTTTTTCGTAGAGATGACGATCGAAAAGTTCGATGGGGTCGATATAGCGATTGCAGACGATCGGACGGCGGTAGCGGTTGCCGTCTTCATCTAAATACCGCGCGACGCAGCCGAAGACGTCGTAGAGATATTCGTCATATCCGAGATTGTCTTCGCGCCATATGCATTCGAAATATGTCGCGAACCCTTCGTTCAACCATGCGTGCGACCAGTCGCGGCATGTGAGCAAATCGCCGAACCACTGGTGCGCGAGTTCGTGCGAGACAAGCGGATCGCTCGAGAAATCAAGATGCGCGCGTTCGTCGTGGAGCGTGCGGTCCGTCTGCGTTGTCGCCGACGTGTTTTCCATACCGCCGAAGATAAACTCGCTCACGGCAATTTGCGAATATCGTGCGTACGGGTACGGCGTTTTTATCCGTTCTTCGAACGCTTCGATCATTCGCGGCGTGTTGCCGAATGCGCGTTCACCGTCCGCCTCGCGTCCCGGAAGGACGTAATACCAGACGGGCGTGTTCTTCGAACCCGCGTTCCGCTGTTCGACTTCGACGAACAGACCGGCGACGAGCGTCATCAAGTACGTCGGGTGCGGTACGTCCTGACGGTAGACGAATCGCGTCCGTTCGCCTTCATCTACCCGCTCGACGAGCGCGCCGTTCGCTAGCGCGAACGTGCCCTTCGGCACAATCACGGTCGTCGACGTGGTTTGCTTTGAATGCGGATAATCCAGACATGGGAACCAGTAGCGGGCGTTCTCGTCCTGACTCTGCGTCCACGCGTGGCGCACGCGCTCCGGATATTCGGGTGTCCGTTCGATGAAAAACAACCCGTGACGCGGTTTGACTGCTCGATAGGTTACCGCAAACGTTGCGCGCTGCCCCGGCGCAATCGCCGGCTCCAAGCGGATAACGAGTTTGCCGTCGCGCGACTCGAACTGCTGCTGCGCGCCATCGCGCTCGATCCGTTCGACGGCGAGATCGATCGAATTGAGTTCGAGACGCTCGACGGCTTCATCGAGCGCGCGCACGGTGGTCGTGCAAACACCGTCGAGCGTTTTTGCTTGCAGGTCCGGCTGCAGCCGAAGGTCGATGTGCTCGACGATGACCGTCTTATCCGGCCCATAATGCAAGCTGGCGCCCGGGAGGGCAAACTTACGATGCCCATCCGACTCGTCGCGGTATTTCATGAAGGTCAGGCGTTTCGCTCGTCGGCTTGCGTCAACCCCCCGGTGACGGCGATGACCGCGCCTGTGACATAATCGCGGTCCTGCGCCACAAGAAAACGCACGACATCCGCAACGTCTTCGAAGCTGCCGGCCCGGCCGCGCGGCGACGGGCTGGAGACCGCGTGCGCCCGCACGCGCGCAATCGTTTTATCTCGAATGTGGCCCGGTTCGATGACGTTCACGGTGATATTCCGCGCCGCTTCTTCTACCGCAAGCGTGCGCGCAAACGCGACGACCGCGCTCTTTGCCGCTTGGTACAGCGTAAACCCGCGGAACGGACGCGTTTCACTCGAGCCGTTCATCCCGAAGAACACGATTCGTCCGAACGCCGACGCGCGCATCGAAGGCAGCACCGCGCGCGCCGCGAGCACGGCACTGCGCACATTCCCGTCGAAGATCTCGCGATAATCGTCCATCGTTGTTCGCTCGAATCGCTTGACCACCATCGGTCCGACGCCGTGCACAAGCGTATCGAACGGGCCACGCGTCGCAACCAGCTCATCGAGCGCGGCGATCACCTCATCTTCACTCGCTGAAAAGTCGATGCGCGCCGCTGCGGCTTGCGCGCCTGTTGCCTCAATCGCGCGCAGCGTTTCATCTGGCGGCGTGGTGCGATAAGTGATCGCGATGCGATCGAATCCGTCACGCGCAAGTGCCGGCGCAATTCCCGCGGCAAGGCCGCTTGCTGCGCCGGTAACGAGCGCCTTACGCGACATCGCGCATCTGCTCTAAAATCCCGACGAAGGTGTCGGTATCAACGGCGCCTGGAATGAGAAACTCGCCGTTGAAGACGAAGCTCGGCACGGCCGTGATTCCGTTATCGAACGCCGCTACGAGTTCACGTCGAACCTCGTCGACGCCGTCGTCGCTCGCGAGATATGCCGCCAGGGCCCCTTCATCCAAACCAATCTCTGCTCCGCGGCGTGCAAGGAGGTCACGATCGCTGATATCAAGCCCTTCGGTAAAATATGCGGAAAAGAGCGAGTTCTCCAATGCATGCTCGTCGCCGTTCGTTCGTGCGAACGCAAGCGCGCGATGCGCGTCGAACGTATTTGCCGTCAGCGCGCGATCGAAATCGAACCGCAAGCCTTCCGAGGCGGCTTCGTTCGTAACTCGCTCGAGAATCGACGGCGCTTCATCTCCGAACTTCTTCGCGTACCGCTCAAGGGCCGGGACGCCGGGGATCGGCGCCTCGGGATCGAGTTGAAATGGATGACGGCGTATCGTCACCTCGCCGTCGAATCGCGCGAGCGCGCGGTCGAAGCGTGTCTCCCCGATGTAGCACCAGGGGCAGACGATATCGCTCCAAATGTCGATGCGCATAATAGTGAGGGCGGTTGCGTCCACAACCGCCCTCTTCCCCCCAACCCAAGAGACAAGCCTGTTTAGCGCTACATTGAGTACGTGTAGCTGCGCTCGACCGACGAGCCGTCCGGCGCAACGGATTGGATCAATACGCGGACCTGCGCACCACTGACATTGTTGAGCGAAATGGCGGTACTGAAGACGCCGTTACCGTCAGCTTGAACCGTCGTCTGATACGCGCCGGTACCGATTTCGAAGACGCCGAACGCCGTCGAAACGCCGTTGGCGACGATGTGCACTTGCGATCCGGGAATCGTATGGCCCGAGAGATTGAACGACCCGCTAACTTTTGTACCGGGCGCCGGCTGAATGCCGCGAACGAAGTTCTGCGTCGCCGCGCCGCCCGTGGTGAACGACCACCCGGTGGAGAAACTTGCACCCGCCTGCGTCGATCCCGTCACGCGGACGTGATGCGTTCCCGACGGCAGTTGGAATGAAGGCGTCACGTCAAAGCCATTCGCATTGCTGTACACGTCGTTCGTAACATCGCGTCCGTCGATGTTCACGCGCAGACTGCTCTGCTGCACGGGCTCACTAAACGTCGCGTGAATAGCCGGCGTTTGCGTATTCGCAGATCCATTTGGCGCCGGACGCTGATTCGAGAGATAGAACGAGCGATTCGCCGGCGGCGTGTTTTGAGGCGCAGCATTGCCGCCGCCGCCGCTTCCGGTGATCGTCACCGTACTCGTGTTGTTGTTCCAGTCGACGGCAGCGCCCAGTGCTTGCGCGACGAATCGCAGCGGCACGAGCGTGCGCGAGCCGACAAGGAATGGTGCGACGTCTAGGCCTTGGGTTTGTCCATTGACCGTCGCTTGCGTCGATCCGATACGGAGCGAGATATTTCGTCCGTTACCGGTCGCATTGATGATTCCGTTCGCGTAAACGACGCTCGCCCCAAGACGCTCGAAGACCCCGCGCAGCGGAACGAATACACGTCCTGCGCGCTCGATCGGCGGCTGATCGAACGAAACTTGCTGTCCGTTCACGATGACGCTTACACTTGCGGCTGACGCAGGGGTCAGCAAAAACGTGGATGCGGCGACCGGGGCGGCGAAGATCGCCGCCAGTGCGGTGCGTCGTGCAATCGTGCTGTTCATCGCTCGACTCATACCCAACCGTCCCTCGCTTAATCCGCTTGTTCGGTATCTAACATTAAAACGAACTGAGGACCCGGAGATGTTCCGGGTCCTGGAGTTTTTGTAGCGTGCCGGCGGCTTGCTGCTACGCGTGGGCCGGGACGGTCGTACCTTCCAATTCGCGCTGCACGGCTTTGCGGTCCGCGCGCCGTTCGAAGAATCCCATCCATGTGTTGTAGATCATGGGCACGAGGAAGAGCGTAAGAATCAGCGAGCTTAGCAAACCACCGATGATGACGGTTCCCATCGCCTGACGCCACTCGCCGCCTTCAGCGAACCCAAGTGCAAGCGGAAGCATACCGAAGATCATCGCTGCGGTCGTCATGATGATCGGACGGAATCGGGTGCCTGCCGCTTGCAGCGCCGCATCGCGTACGCGCATGCCGCGTTTGCACAGCGTGTTCGAGTAGTCCACGAGCAGAATGCCGTTCTTCGACACGAGCCCGAAGAGCATGACGATACCGAGCATCGAGATGATATTGAGCGACTGTCCTTGTTCGGGCTGGAGCTTGCCCATCACGGCAAGAAACGTTACGGCGCCGATAATCGCGAGCGGAACCGAAAACATCACGATGATCGGCTCGAGGAACGAGCTGTACAGGATCACCATCAGCATGTAGACGAGCACGAACGACGTGATGAGCGCGATGCCCATGTTCGTAAACGTCTCTTGCATGAATTGCGTATCGCCTTGCGCGCTGAGATGCACGCCGGACGGCAAGAACCCCGGCTCCTTCAGTTTCGCTTCTAGCGGACCCGTGACTTGACCGAGCGAGTATCCGGGCAGCGCGCCGCCGAGTACGTTCACTACGCGCTGACGGTTGAGGCGCTCGACCTTCGTCGGAGCAGTCGTCCAGCTGAAGTTCGCGACGCTTCCGAGCGGCACGAGCGTTCCATCGGCTGCGCGAACGCGGACGCGCTTCAACTGATCGACGCTGTTACGATCCGCGTACGGAAACTGCACGCGCACGTCAACCAGACCATTTGTCGACCGCACTTTCGTCGCGACACCGCCGTCAACAGCAAGACGCGCAACCGTTGCGGCAGCCGTCGGCGAAACGCCGAGCATGGTGCAACGTTGACGATCGATGTCGACGTTGAGACGCGGCGCACCGTTCTCGGCGCTCGTCTGAATATTCACTGAGCCCGGCGTGTTACGCAGCGTTTGAGCGACCTTTTCCGCAGCCGGCCCGATTTGGTCTTCCGGACCCGAGAGCGAATAGAAGATCGGATTGCCGGAACCGCTCGAATCTTCGCCGGAGACCTGGAAGTCGCCGCCGGGCAGCAGATACGCAAGTTTGCGGATCTCCTCGATCGTCTTGTTGGTATCGCCCGTGCGCCCCTCTTGCATCTGCGCGCCGAGTTGCGCGTAGTTTCCGCCAATCGAGCTACCCCAACCGGACGGCTTCCGGCCAACGGTCGCATTAACACTCTTGATACCGTCGATCTTCAAGATATTTTTGGCGAGGTTCACGACGTTTTCGTTCGTCTTTTCGATCGGCATGCCGGGCGGATAGGTCACCGTCATCCGGATGTAACCCGTCTGCGTTTGCGGGACGAAATCGAAGTTGATCGCGAGCGGGAAGATCAGCGCCATCAACACGAGCGGCGTTACGAACGACGCGATCATCAACGGCCGGTGCGATCCGATGCTGCGGAAGTAATTGGCAAGCGGATTTTTCAACGGTCCCCGCGTTGATCTCCGAATGATCGCACCGGCAATGTGCGCAAGGGCAAGGACGACGAGCAACGCAACGTCCACGGTCACCGTCGCCTGTCCGCCGCCCCCGATAATCGAGAATGCGTTCAGCAGCAGCGCGAGGCAAATGAACACCACAAACGCGCCGTGATCGAGAGCGAACGGCAGCATTTTACTGCGGTATTGTTCGAGCAGCCAATCGTAGCGATGCACGAACGCGTTGAGCACCAGAATTGCTACGGCGAAAATGCCGAACGCTTTTAAGATCATCCATTGCGTCATGTTTCCGACAACGAAGAGCAGGACGCCGAGCATGATGAACGCGAGGTCGACTTTGCGGCTATCGAGCGCCGTCAGCCACTTCGGCGGTGCTTCCGAGCGGCTCAGGACGCTCCACTTCGCGGCGAGGAGCGGCGTCAGCGTGAAGGACACAAGCAGCGAGAACAACGTCGCAACGACTACGACGGCGGCGAACTCTTTCAGATACGCACCGACGATACCGGGCAAGAACGCGATCGGGAGGAACACCACGACGTCGACCATGGTGATTGCGATTGCGGCTCCCCCGATTTCGGTACGGCCGTTCATGGCGGCGTTGAACGGGTCTTCGCCCATGTCGCGATGGCGCGTAATGTTCTCGAGGACGACGATCGAGTCGTCAACGAGAATACCGATGATCAGCGAAAGGCCCATCATCGACATGCTGTCGATATGGAATGCCAACAACTTCATGATGATGAACGTCGAGAGAATCGACGTCGGAATCGCAACCAACACGACGACCGCGTTACGCCATGCGTGCAAGAACAACAGCATGACGATCGCCGTAAGGAAGATACCTTCGAACAGGGACTGGCCTACGCCAAGCAGCGATCGCGCAGTGTAGTCCGCTGGCGCGTCGGTTTCCGTAAATTGCAGCTCGGGGAACTGCGCCTCGATTTTCTTCAGCTCTGCACGCGCGGTCTGCGTCGATTTCAGCTCGTCGGCTTCGATGTTCCGGCCAAGTGAGATATACACGCGCGGCTGGGCGTTGAAGGTTGAAATCGAGCGCATTTCGACGTGACTGTCTTCCACGTTGGCAATGTCGCCGACGTAGAGCATCTTATTCGCGTTACCGGGCACGGAGAGCGGGATCCCCTGGATGTCTTTTACGCTCTGAAGGTCGGAGTTCACCGAAACCGTCGTCTCTTGCGTCGTCTGATGCATGATGCCGCCCGGAAGCTTTTCATTGTTCTGAGCGACCGCGTTGAAGATGTCTTGGAGCGTGCCATTGACGCCGACCAGACGATTCGGGTCGGGCTGTACGTGGAACTCACGGGACGCCGCACCATAGATGTCGACGGTTTGGACATTCGGGATTTGCTTGAGCAGCGGCTCGAGTTGATTGTTTGCGATATCAGCCAGTTGCGTCTGCGAGTAGACTTTGGAGCTGACCGCGAGTTCGAGGAGCGGCTGCGATGCGCCGTTCTTCTGAACCGACGGCGGATCGAGATCGCTCGGCATGTAGATGCGCGCTGTATCGACGCGGCGTTGAACGTCAACCGCCGCTAAATCCAAATTCGTTCCGAGTTTAAACTGAACGACGAGAACCGCCGAGCCTTCTTGCGCGGTTCCGCTCATCCGGTCGAGGTTGTCGATACCGTCCATTTGGTCTTCGATCGGCTTGATAACGAGCTTTTCCATGTCTTGCGGCGAGGCGCCGGGATACGACGCGACAACCACCACGACGGGAAACGTCGTGTTCGGAGGATCCGAACTGCGGCCGATTTGTGAAAACGAAACCAAACCAAAAATCGCGAGCGCTGCAAACAGCGTCGCGGTGATAATTGGCCGGCTAATTGCGAAGCGTGTCAACCACACGATAGAGACTCCTCGGAACGTGCTACACTCGCACTACGCGAAAGTATGGCCGGTTGTTTCGTCGGCTCCTGATTTTATAGTTGAGCCTACCATCCATGACCCTAAGGATCACTTAACGTGTGATCAGCGGGACATCAAATTGGATCAGCGGCGAAGCAACGACGTTACAAAAAGTAAGTCGCTTGTCTGCCTCGTCGGAACGTTGTGACGAAGTTACTCCGTTGCCTCGAACGCAGCGTTGTACCTCACCTCGCCCGACGGTATTTCCGCGCTAAGCGCCACCGCCTGGAAGTGTGACGATGGCACGCCTGCCAGTTCTAGTCTTGCATACGCCTCAAAGCCGAAGCGACCATAGTAGACCACTGCGATCTCGATTTGCTTTGCTAAAAGATTGAGCCCGAAGCAAACGCTTCGGGCTCAATCGAAATATGCACGGGCCGAGACTCGAACTCGGACGGGATTGCTCCCGCTAGCACCTCAAGCTAGTGCGTCTACCAATTCCGCCACCTGTGCACGGGGGACTAAAACTACGTTGGACCGAGGGCTGAACCCTCGGGCAACTGCGCTAGAATACGGCTATTTCATGTTCGGGTCAAGTGCATCTCGCAGACCGTCGCCGATGTAGTTGATCGAGAGGACCGTCAGCAGGATACACAAGCCGGGGAAGACGGCCGCCCACCAGGCGATTTGGAGATTCGCCTGGGCGTTCGACAGCATGTTGCCCCACGACGCCGTCGGCGGCTGAATTCCGAAGCCGAGGAACGAAAGGATCGACTCAAGGACGATGACGTTCGCAACGTCGAGAGTCGCTTGAACCACGATCGGCGCCACCGCGTTGGGAAGCAAGTGGCGGAAGATGATCCTCGCGTCGCTGTTGCCGACGGCTCGCGCGGCTTCGGCGAACTCCCGCTCGCGCAGCGTAAGGAACGACGCCCGAACCAAACGTGCGACCGACGGCCATGACAGCGCGCCGATGATCAACACGATGACGCCGAAACTCAGCGCCGCCTTCGATGAACTCGCCGCGACGATTGCGGTCAGCACGAGCAGCAACGGCAAGAGCGGGATCGACAAAAAAACGTCGGTGATACGCATCAGGACCCAATCGACCCAGCCACCATAATAGCCGGCGACTGCGCCGAGAATTGTGCCGATGATGCACTCGATGATAACGGTCGAGATGCCGACTTCGAGCGAAACGCGTGCGCCAAAGAACAAACGCGAGAGTAGATCTCGACCGACTTCGTCGGTACCGAGCAAGTGACCGCCGCACTGCGAGCCATCTTGGAAACACGGCGGCAACGGATTACCTTGCCAGTGCACGTTGTCGATGAAGTTGGGGTCGAACGGCGCAATTTGCTTAGCAAAGATCGCGATGAGAAACAAGATCGAAAGCACGACGACACCGGCGATTGCCATGCGGTGGCGGCGAAAGCGCGTCCAAAACGTGACCTTCGTATAGGCAACGTCTTCGTCGTCATATCGGGCCGGTGTGGTGGGTGCTTGAACGGTGCTCGCCATCGACGTACTCCTAATCGTACTTCACGCGCGGATCGAGCCACGCGTAGAGCACGTCGGCCAGCAGATTCGAAAAGACGACGAGAAACGCGAGTATCAACAAGTAGCCCATCATCAGGGCGATATCGCTCTGTTGCAGCGCGTTGTAGAACATACGCCCGGCCCCAGGCCAGGCGAAGATCGTCTCGGTCACGATCGCACCGCCCAGCACGCCGGGGAGTGAAAGCGCGAGAATCGTCACGACGGGGATCAGCGCGTTCTTCAGTCCGTGCTTGAAGAGAATCGTTCGTCCGTCGAGTCCCTTCGCAGCCGCCGTGCGCATGTAGTCCGTCTTCATCACTTCTAATAGAGAAGAACGCATGAACCGGCTGTAGAGTGCGAGCGACAAGAGCGAGAGCACGATCACCGGCAAGACGAGATGCGCAACGCGATCGCCCAGATCAAACGTATCGCTTCCGTTACTAATGCCTGCTGACGGTAACTGAATCATGTATCCGCCCGGCAACGGAATGCCGTGGACGGCGAATGCGAGCTGCAGCATCAGCGCAAACCAAAAGACCGGCATCGATTGGCCGAAGAACGCGAACGTCGTGATGAAGTAATCGGCGAACGAATATGGTCGTACGGCCGAAAAGATTCCGGCTGCAAGCCCGATGATCACCGAGAAGAGGAACGACGTGACCATCAATTCGAGGGTTGCCGGCAGACGCTCGAGGATCGCGTCGAGTACCGGTTGCGAGTTACTCGTTGAATAGCCGAAGTCGCCGTGCAGAACGGTAAGAAGCCAGTGCCAATAACGAATCGGCAACGGCTGATCGAGACCGAGATTGTGTTTGAGCCGTTCGATGTCGGCCGGCGTGATATGAGGGTTCTGAAGGTACGGAGCCAACGGCCCACCGGGCGCGTTGTTCAAAATAACGTACAGAATGATTGAGATAAGGATCAGCAGCGGAATAGCTTGCAGCGTCCGCCGTACCACGTAGTTGAAGATCGAAGGAACCCTCCACGCTCGAGGGCCTCGCGGGCCCAAAACGAACGGCGCCTAGTTATCATGCGCGAGCGTTGAACCCTGCAGAAGGCGCTAGGCGGCTGCCAACTTCTTTAGGCCAAGAATTTCACGTGCCTGATCCGGCGTTGCGACGGGCCGCCCCGCTTCTTCCGCAATACGCGCAACGCGTGCCACGAGCTCCTCATTTCGAGCGAGCCGGCCCTTGCTGTAGTACAGATTGTCCTCAAGGCCGACGCGCACGTGCCCGCCCATCGCAATCGCGGCGAGCGCCATCGGGAGCTGGTGACGCCCGATACCCGCCACTGACCACGTGCAGCCGTCGGGAAGATCGTCCACGAGATCCGCGAGATTTTGCACGCTCGCTTCCATGCCGCCCGGCACGCCGAGCACGAAGTCGACGTGTTGCGGAAACGTCAGCAACCCTTCCTTCGCGAGCCGGCGTGCGTTCGCGAGATGTCCCTTATCGAAGATTTCGAGTTCCGGCCGCACCGCGTATTGATGCATCTTTGCCAGAATGCCTCGCATGATCGGAAAGCTGTTTTCAAAAATATCGTCGCCGAAATTCACGCTGCCGCACGTGAGCGTCGCCATCTCGGGGCGAAGCTGCAATACCGACGCGCGTTCTTCCGGCGTCATGCCGATCGCGCCCCCGGTGGAGAATTGCACGATCAAATCGGACGCGCCGCGGATTGCATCGTACGCCTGACGGAAGCGCGCGACGTCATGCGTGTTCGCGCCGTCGTCGGTGCGGCAATGGACATGAACGATCGAACCGCCTGCTTCCCGTACGGCCTTAGCCGTCTCGGCAAGTTTCGACGGCGTGTACGGCAAGTACGGCGTTTGATCCGGCGTAACTTCGGCGCCAACGGGTGCGCACGTAATGATTAGCGGTTCCATGCCGGTAGCTTCCTACGCGCCTTTTGCGATCCTCCCAGTCACTTCTAGGCGGTGCGCATCGGTGCTACGCTTTTTCTATCCTTAACGAAAAGTGAAGGTGTACGAATGAACGCTAATATGACAGAGCGCCACGAGCACGGCGGCGCGCAATGTAAACCCAGTGATCGAGGGACAATCTGCCAGGAAGAGTCTTGTCGCCGCGACCATCACGTCTCGGAACATATCGAGGTGAAGTGTGAGCCCATCGAAGGTCAAAGCGGCCGGTATAACTGCGTCCACGAGATGAGCAAAGCCTGAAAACGTAGCTCGGTCAGTTACCCTCAATTCACCGTCGATGCCGGGCTTGGTGTACCTGCGCAGCACGCGTCATCAAGCGTACAGTAAAGCCGTACAACGATTCAGGACTGCGTCGACGGAGGAAGTGACATGCTTATCCGTCCTCGCTGCCATCGCAACCATCACAGCAGCAGAATCCCGGGCAAGTGCCGGCGCCGCCGAGCACGACGACGTCTAACGTCAGGATCTACGCGACGAACGAGAAGTTGAAGATTCTTACGGTGTACGACGAAGAAGGTCATCCAATAGCGAATTGTCCGTTCCCGGGCCTGGGGAACCCATTCCAAATTGCGTACGACAGCAACAGTCAGCGGTTGTATTTCACGCACTCTGGCCCAGGCAAGCCCGTCCTTGCGTTCGATCTCAACGGTAACGCGATCAAAACGCAAGGCACATTTGCAGGCGCGGGCGCCTTCATTACGTTTGACTCGAACAATCGTCGCCTGTACACGTTTACCGGTGGAACGCCTCCGGCGGCGGTCTTCGACGAGGAGGGAAATCCGGTCACGGTTAGCGGGACGTTCGAAAATTCTCAAGAGGTGGCCGTTGCAGCGTTTGACCCGTTCAACCGTCAAATCTACGTCGGAACTATAACGGGTGGCGGCGTATTGGTTTACGATGAACAAGGCAACTTCATCCCATTTCCGGACTTTAGCGCATGTGGCGGCATCAGTGCCTTAGCGTTTGACGCGCACAACCGCCATTTCTACCTCGCGGGCCCTCTCACACCAATGTGCGGTCCTCCCAACATTACGGTTTTCGATGAGGCCGGAAACATCGTGAAGACGACGGGAACATTCCCAAACGCCGTCGCGCCCACAGCTATGACGTTCGACACGCATAATAACCGGCTCTACGTCCTGAACGTCAGTTCAATCACCGTCTACGACGAGGAGGGCAACCAAATCTCGACGAGCGGTACGTTCCCGAACGCTGCCGGCAACAATGTCTTTTCGGGTATGGTAGCAGCGCCGCAATAGCAGCGCTCGTATACCTGCGGCGATTCGGCTACTCCATCGCTTCGTACGCATCCCAGATCACACGTTCGTCCAACCCCAACAGGGCCGCAAGCGCGATTGCATCGGACCGCGTCGCAGCTTCGTCGGTGACTTCTTCGATGGTGTAATCCATGGACGCCGCCAAGGTTTCAAGTGCTTCGTGAAGATCGGACGTCGCTGGGCGGTCGGGGATGCCGCGCAAGCCGCGGACGGCGAAATGACGAACGCCCGCGGCCTGCGCGACGCCCGCGAGGTGCGTTGCCGATAATCCGCGCGCGCCGATCGCCTGCAAGCGTTTGAGCACGGCAACGAGGAGCGCTTTCCCCTCGCGCGGCGTCGTTGTGCGCGCGAACTCGTCGAGCAGCACGAAGAGCGGACGGCGCTCACGCGTGAGAACGTCGCGCAAACGCACCACCTCGCGCGCGAAGGATGAGAGCAGTCCCCCGGGTTCTTCATCCGCGCCCACACCGAGCCACGAGATCTCTGAAAATAGCGCAACGGTCGCATTGCGCGCGGGCACCGGCAATCCAAATGCTGCGCAAACAGCGATGAATCCGCACGTGCTTAAGCACACGCTCTTGCCGCCCATGTTGGGTCCGGTGAGCACGGCAACATCGTCGATCGAAATCGAGATGCGCGTAAAGCGGCGTCCCTCTTTCTCCAGCTCGAGTGCAAGCGGAATCAAACACCCGTCGGTGAACGCAAACGTCCCGTTCGACACGATGTGCGGAACCTGACACTCGTGCATTTGCGTGAAACGAGCCGCCGCCACGAGCACGTCCGTTTCACCGAACGCATCGGATGCAGCACTAAGCGCAGCGGCGTGCGTTCGCACCGCCTCGGTCAATGCATTGCGCACTGCCTCTTCGGCAGCTGCGGCGGCGGTTGCGAAGGCATCGCGGCGTTCGAGTGCGGCAAGTGTTGCTTCCGTCTCTTCGACTTCGCAGAGCAGATACGTCGGCGCTTCGCGAACGACGCGAACGCCCGCGGGCAGCGCACCGTTTAGGTCGCTTCGCATAACGATGAATTCGCTGCCCTCGATCTCGCGTCCGAGACGCTTGGCGATCTCCGCACTCGCGCGCCCGCGCACCGCATCGTATTCCGCTTGTGCTTGCGCAAGCGCTGCGCGCGCACGTCCGAGCGAAGGATCGAAATTATCCGCGAGATAGAACCCGAACTTTCCGGCGCGCCCGAGCTCGAGCCGTCGCGCCGTTTCGAGTACAGCGGCGGATGCGATCTTTGGCAGGGCATCCGCGCCGCTTGATAACGTATCGATTCGTACGCATGCATCGAAGAAGCGCTGTAGCTCGAGCAGATTCGCATCGGACAACGCGTCGCCCATAGACGCCCGCGCAATTGCGGTTGCGGCATCGGGAACGTTGCGAAAGACTTCGCGCATCGCGTCGAGCGTTTCGGGGGTGAGCGCGGACGCAATTGCCGCGATCCGCTGTGCGCGGGCTTGCGCTTGAGCTTCTTCACCGGGCGTAAACGGGACGCAACGATCGAAGGCCCGCTCGCCGTACGGACTCGCCGGCGCTAGGGCATTGCGCAGCCAACGAAACTCAAGTGCCCGCGCAGAAACGTCGTCCAGCAGTCCGTCGGCCTTCACGCAGCCCGCTCCGAAGCGTACACGTCGAACGTGGGAACGCCGGTCGCGGCGGCAACTTCGTGCGCGAAGAGTCGCGGTTCGAACGTCCGATCGCGACCTATCGATGCAACGGTTACTGCAACCACCTTGATCTCTCGCTCGCATCGAATGCGTAGACGTTCGAGCGCATGCAATGCCGCGCGCCCGGTGAGCGCAATCTGCGTCGGATCGCGAACGACAATCACGCGCGTTTCGCGTTCACGAATCAACTCCGCCGTTCTCGACGGTGTGAGTGCGCCTTCGATGTGAAGCGCATCTTCGTGTCCGTCATACCGCGAAATGCCGAGTCGAGCTACGAGGGCGCGAACGTCGGCCACGGCGTCTTCCATCGTAGGCGAAGCAGATGCACCACAAGCGACGACAACCGCGTCACGACCGCCCGCGAGCGCCGCAATGCGATCAATCGCGCCGTCGACGATCGCATATGGTGCATAACGCAATAGCACCTCGATCGATTCGCGCAAACCGGACGCGGTCGGCGGACCCACCAATTCGTAGTAGGCGTCGGAGCGCACGCGTGCATAGACGAGCCGGCCGGCCGCGGTTTGCAGGCGCGAGAGTTCGAGAATTTCACTTGCCGGCGAGGCCGGAAGCACGTCGCGCGCCGTCGCGAGCGCAGTGCCGGAGCGCAGAAAGAGCCGCGGCTTCGACTGCGCGTCACCGATATCGATCGCTTCACCGTCCCGCCCGATCGACGTCAACCCGGGCGAAATGTCGCGCGCGACGGCGGCGCGATAGATTGCGCGCATCGCAACGGTCTTCCCGACGTTTTTCCCCGTTCCGACGACGACGAGCGAGCGCGCACCGCTCTCGAGTGCCAGCCGCAGAATCGAATCACCGACGTCAACGTGCATTGCGCCCGCTTTCGTCTAGCCGATATGCAGCGCCTTGAGCACGATGAACACCGCGCCGGTGAGCGCGAGCAAGACGCCGCCGAGCAGTTCCGCGCTGTCCTCGACGCGGGTTCCGAGGCGGCGGCCGAGGCTGAGACCCAACGTCGTCGCGGCAATCGACACGACGCCGATGACGATGAGCGATGCGACGAGCGGCACGCCGATGTAAAGGATCGAGAATCCGATCCCAAGGGAATCCAGGCTAATCGAGAGCGACGCAACGATCAATCCCCATCCGCGCGAGAGATCCATGCGCGGACGATCGCCTAAATCGCGCTTCGCCTCGTATACCATGTAGAGACCAACGCCGAGCAGCGCGACGAATCCAAAATATCCGGCGACGTTACCGACGAGTTCTCCGACGACGAGCCCGAGAGCCGCGCCGATACAATTCATCAGGATCTCAGCGCATGCAAACGAGATGCCGATGCGGATCTTCATCGAGCGCTCGACGCCGTGGACGCCGACGCCGATGCTGACGGCAAAGACGTCGAGCGCCAGCGAGAGCGCAACAACGACGAGTTTGATCGCTGAGGAAAGCGCCACGCGAATTCGTTAGAACGAAGAGGCTTTTATCGACTGCGAGAGCAGATGCGTTACCGCGGAACGCAACTGCGAGATGGTGAACGGCTTATTGAGGAAGAGATTCGCGCCGGCGTTCTTGGCGCGGCCGTCCATGGCGTAATTCGTGTGGCCCGAAATCATCAGAATGGGAACGCCCCGCGTTCCGTCCTTTGCGCGCAACCGTTCGATGAGGTCGATGCCGGAGATGCCGGGCAGCATGAAATCGCAGATGATGATATCGAAGGGTCCTTGGCGATCGACGGCCACGAGCGCGCTCTCGGCGTCGTTGCACATGACCATCTCATAAGGGCCTTTTCGTAGCACGGTATCGATCAGCGTGCAGATAGCAGGATCGTCATCCGCAATCAATACACGCCAGTTGCGCTGGACCATCTCGTCTGGCATTCGTTCCTATTTTCTTACTGCCTCGGCCAAGCGGTGAGGCTTTGGTAAACTTTATATGATGGCCCGCCCGGTGCCGGGGTTCTTCTTTCCCGCGGCCGCAATTCTTTTGCTCGCCGCGGTTGCGAGCCCAATCGTCGCCGTCCTCGTTTCGCTCTCTCCGGGCGAAGTGGGGCACGCCTTTGCCCAGCCCCAGGCACTCTCGGCACTACGCGTCTCGTTCGAAGCCTCGATCTGCGCAACGGCCATTGCCGCCATCCTCGGCGTACCGGCTGGATACTGGCTCGCGCGCGCGCCGCGCGTCTATGCAATACCGCTCCTGTTCGTGCTCGCGCTTCCACTCGCGTTTCCGCCCGTCGCTTCAGGCATTCTGTTACTTTCGGTGCTGCACGGCACGCCCGTGCCTGATTCACTTGCCGGTGTTGCGGCCGCGGAGTTTTTCGTCTCCGGCTCTTTCGTCGCCATTGCGTCCGCCGCAGCGTTCAGCGCCGCCGATCCGATTTACGAAGATGCCGCACGAACGCTCGGCGTAAGCGAGTGGCGAATCTTCCGGGCAATCGCGCTTCCGGCTGCCGCAGGCAATGTGCTCGCCGGAATTGCGTTCGCATGGCTGCGCGCAATCGGAGAGTACGGCGCGACGAGCGTTCTCGCGTATCATCCTTCCTCTTTGCCGGTTGCGCTGTACGTCGCGCTCTCGGCATCGGGCGTACGTGCGGCGCTCGCGCTAACCTACGGTTTTGTCGTAATGGCCGCCGTCGTTCTGGCGCTTGCGTGGATTTTGCGGCGGCGCGTCGTAGAGTAGCTCGATATGGCCATAATCGACCGTCTTCTCGCGCCCGACTCCACGTTCCAAAAGAACTTCTTCTTTCTCGCCAAGCGATTCGTTGCAGGCGAAACCATCGACTCCGCGATTGCTGCCGTGCGTCGCCTCAACGGCGAAGGAATGTCGGCGACACTCGACTTCCTCGGCGAAGACGTGGTCGAGCGTGAAGCGGCGATAAAGACGCGCGATGCATACATCGACATGCTCGACGCAATTCGGACGACCGGCGTGAATACGAACGTCTCCGTGAAGCTTACGGCGATGGGTCTGCTCGTCGATGAAGATTTCGCTCTCGAGAATTTGACCCGTATTCTCGACCATGCGCAGCGAAATCCCGATCCGTTCGTGCGTATCGACATGGAAGGTTCGGCCGTCACCGATATCACGCTTCGCGTTTTTGAACGCGCGTTTGCCACGCACAAGAACGTCGGCATCGTGCTCCAAGCGTACCTAAAGCGCACCGCAGCCGACGTCGAACGCGCCATCGAACTCGGTGCGCGCGTGCGTCTGTGTAAAGGCGCTTACAACGAGCCGCCCGAGATCGCGTACAAAGAGATGCCGGAGATTCGCGCAAACTATCTCAAGCTCGCGCACGAGCTGCTCAAACGCGGACATTATCCGGGCCTTGCAACGCACGACCGCGAGTTGATCGATTCGCTGCGCGCATTTGTAAGAGATGAAGGCATTCCGCGCGACAAGTTCGAGTTCCAGATGCTCTACGGCGTGCGGCCGCAACTACAGCGCGAACTCGTCGAGGACGGTTACCGCATGCGCGTGTACATTCCGTACGGAACGCACTGGGCTGGATATTTCTATCGGCGCGTAATGGAGCGCCGCGAGAACGCGCTCTTCGCGCTTACGTCGATGTTCTCGAAGTAAGCGCGCGTTCGATGCGCGCGGTCGTTCAGCGGGTTACGCGCGCAGAAGTGCGCGTCGACGAGCGAATCACCGGGAAGATTGGCCAAGGGTTGCTCGTGCTTGTGGGAGTTGGCGTCGCCGACGATTCGGACGACGCGCGTTGGATCGCGGAAAAAGTTGCCAACCTACGTATCTTCACCGACGATGCGGGACTCATGAACCGTAGCGTCATTGACGTGGGCGGCGCGGTACTCATCGTTTCGCAATTCACGCTGCACGGCGATGCCCGCAAGGGACGCCGGCCGTCATTTATTACCGCCGCGAAAGAACCGCTCGCGAGTGAACTCTACGAACAAACCGGTCGCGAACTCGAGAAACTCGGCCTCGAAGTAGCCTATGGCGAATTCGGCGCCGACATGCAAGTCGAACTCATCAACGACGGCCCCGTCACGATTCTCCTGGATTCCGACCGTACGTTCTAACCCCGTGTCATCCTGAGCGAAGCGCCGAAGGCGCGCAGTCGAAGGATCGCAACGCGCGTTTGATTCGTAGCGATCCTTCGACTCCGGTGCTTCGCACCTGCGCTCAGGATGACAGTACTACAGCGTCACATCCGATATCCGTTCGATGCGGATGACGCGGTCGGATTCGATCAATCGTCCGAGGACGTCGAAGCCGCTCGTTACGCGGCCGAAGACCGAGAAGTCGTTATCGAGATGGTATTGCGGCGAGAGCGTGATGTAATACTCGGAACCAGCGGAATCGAGTAGCGGCGTGTTCGTCTTGTCGTCGTAGTTGAGGCCCATCGAAATGACGTACGCATTTTGCTCGAGCGGATTCTGTTCCGCACCGATCGAGTAGCCGGGACCCGGAGCCTTCTTATCGTCTTTCTCTCCGGTCTGCACGACAAAATCCGGCACGATGCGGAACCAGCGGTTGTCGTCGTAAAAAGCGCTCGCCGTCAAGTTCAAGAAATTTTCGACCGTGAGCGGCGCCCATTCGGGAAAGAGCGCGACGTAGATGTTGCCCTTCGTGGTAGCGATGCGCAAGCGTGGATGCGGACCGTGGGCGGGCGAGGTCATATCCGCGGCGGTTTTCGGCAAGAGATCCGCGCCTAGCTCGGCGGTCATAGGGTTAGGGATCGACGGTTTTCCGGACGGCGCGGTCATTGGTACCGGAGATTGCGATGCGAGGGGATCCGGTGCCGGCGTCGGCACGTGAACGAACGACGGGATCTCGGTCCAGCTCGTGTGCAGCGGTTTTCCCTGGAGCGCAAGGAGCGATTCACTCGCCTGTTCTTGTACGCGCCACGACGGATCAGCCAGCATCGGTTCAACGTCAGCAGCCGCCGAGGCATCCTTCAGTTTCCCGAACGCGCGAACGGCCTCGATGCGCACCGTTTCGTCGTTATCGTGGAGCGACGCCGCAAGCAACGCTTTCGGCACGCGAGTCGCATAGCGACGGAAGATCGACCACATCACCCGCTCGCGCACGTCATTCGAGCGCTCCGTTCGCACCGCGGACGCGAGAGCGGTGGCGCAAGCCGCCCCTTGCGGTCCGTCAGCAAAGAAGTTCAGAGTGATCGCCGCGCGCCCGCGGACGATCGGGTCGCGATCGGAAGCCAAGACTTTGCGAACGGTCGCCGCGGCGGAGGCCTCCATTGGCCCGGAGAGCTTCTTCGCCGCCTCGTACCGGCCCAAAGCGTCGAGTCCGGCGACTCGAACCGCACCCGAGGGGTCGCTTGACGTCAATTTCTGGATATCGCCTGCTGCGGTTCCCAGCGCAATCACACCTAAGCCGTATATGCTCATAACACGAACGCTCGTTCGCACGTCATGAAGGCGGGCGGCGAGCAGCGGCGCCCCGCCCGCTTCGCGCGTTCGTCCGATCGCCAAAGCGGCTCGTGCTCCCGTCTGTTCGTTTGGTCCACTTAGCAGTGAAGCAAGTTGACCGTCCCCTAAACTTCTTGCTTGCTCCAATTTCAAAATGGTCCGCGGGATGGTAATCATTCCTGCGCCCAGCAAAACCAAGCAACCGACGGCCAAAAAAACAATACGAGAGCGTAAAAAATCCGGCAATCGCACGCCTACCCCCAACCATTTAACCCGAACTTGCGTTCTAGTATATGCACAACGATCGCTGTCCTCCCCGGGCAGCGCGAGAAGGTAGAAAGAACAGCAGATAATGTCGACCCCCGAAAACCCCAAAAAGACGACCGGCATGTCGGTTCGTGAAGCCGGCCAGAAAGGCGGTGAAACCGTCAAGAAAAAGTACGGACCGGAATTCTACGAACAGATTGGTCGTAAAGGTGGGCTCGCCACGAAGCAAGCTCACGGTCACGAATTCTACGAACAAATCGGTAAGAAGGGTGGAAAGAAAGGTGGCGAAGCCACGCGCGATCGCTACGGTCCCGACTTCTACGAACGCATCGGACAAAAAGGTGGCCAAAAAGTTAAACAGCTTATCGAAGAAGGCAAACGCGCTGCCGCTGCCGCGAACGCGGAAGAAGAGAAGCGCGCGAGCTAGTTTCGCTGCGTTGATTGCGGCGAGCTCGGTGCTCGCCGCAGTCTCACAACTCAACGTTCCGGCTACGGCGTTTCCACTGATCTCGCCCAAGCCGAGCGGATCACCCACCGCATCCCCCAGTGCCGCCCCAAATACACTGCCGCTCAATACGCGGCTAACGTTCGTTCTTGACGGCACGATCTCGTCATCGCATTCTAAAGCCGACGAGATGGTCAACGCGCATCTCAAAGACGCGCTCGTCATCGGTTCGCACACCGTCGCAAACGCCGGCACTCCGGTTCAAATCCGCATCCTCGACGCAAAGCCGGCCGAGAATCCCGACATCTACGGATTCGTCGACATTTTCTTCGAGCCGCTGCGTTTGAACGACGGCCGCACGATTGCGCTACGGCCGCCCAGCGCACATCTCAACGTGAACTCGAGCGCCGGCCACGAATCCACCGTCGCCGTTGAAAACACCGTCGGCGATATCTTCGCTCCGACGATGCTCTTGCACATACTGCGCAAAGGCCGCAACTTCGTCCTCAATCCTGGTGCGGAAGTGCACGCCCTTACGGAGGCGGCGCTGCGACTTATGCCAAACGGAACTGTTGCGATCATGACCCCGGCGCCGATTGTGGTGGAGGAGGCGACGCCGCACTCCACATTTCGCACGGTGCCGCTCGCGACGCCGAACCCGAGCTTCCGGCCGGAATTGACACCGCCGCCGCTCACTCGAGGGACGCCAACGCCCAGGCCGTAAGGAGGTCCGTTTGATCAAACGTTTCTTGAATGCAATGGTTGCCGTACTCGCGTTTACTTCGTGCGCCGCAATGGCGGCCGACGCAACGCCGCCGCCGAAACCGCAAGGCGCCGAAGTCGCATTCGTCAACAACGTCACTAAAGATCTCAACGCCCGCTTCGCCACGCCCGCCGACGCCGAGAAAGCCGGCTACTTCCGCTACACGAACGAAGATAAAACCGGCGCGATCAGCTACGCGAATTTGCAGTGGCAGTCTAGCGATCCGCAACATCCGAGCCAACTGTGGTACAGCGTCAACAACAAACTGCTCGGCGCGGACTATTCCGTTCTCAAAAGCAACTCACCAAATAAGCCCAGCCTCTGGGGCGTGAATCCCCAACGCTGGGATAGCTTCGGCGCGCACGTCCACTACGTACTCGCCGGACCAAACGGCAAAGATACCTACGGCGCAACGCGCGTCGCGAAGTTCACCGCAGCCGGCGGCAACATCAACAACCCGCAAGCCGACACGCTCGTGAAGATGGGCATCGCAAAAAGTGCCTCCGACGTGAAAAAAGTCTTCCTCTTCCCGTCGCTTTGGGATCTCGAAGTCTGGGTCACGCCTAACCCCGCCGGCGCCTTTGCAGATGCGAACCCACTCGTGAAGCCGTCCGCGAATGCGGAGTCGGGCGACATGTAAAGCCGTGTCATCCTGAGCGCAGCGAGCGAAGCGAACGCAGTCGAAGGATCGTTACGAGTAAAAAGCCCGCCGAAACATTCCGGCGGGCTTTTGGTTCGTAACGATCCTTCGACTCCGGTGCTTCGCACCTGCGCTCAGGATGACACTGCGTTACTGCTTCGCGCAGTTCACCGTTGCGGCGTCGTATGCGGTGTCGATCGCCTTCTCTTCGTTTTGGGCGATGACGTCGCGTTGGCCGTCGAAGCGGAGGGAAGCTTTGATGTCCTTCATGTTTGCGGGGAGCGTCATCTCGGAGTATGAGTTGCCGCCGAGTGAGTGTGGGAGATTGTCGAGGTCGTACTCCATCATCGTTTGCGCGACGCCTTCGAGGTCGATGGTCATTGCGCGTTGCTTTGTGTAGGCGCGTTGCAGGTCGTCGGCGGAGTCCGTGATGGCCTTCGATGCGGCTTGATCGTTGGTCATTGCGGCGCCTTTGCGTAGTTCCGCGATTTCAGACTGAATCCGCGGTAATGTCTTCTGTAACACATCGACGTATTGCAGTAGCTTGGATCGCGCGTCTACGAACCGTGCTTGATAGTCCGGTTTGCCGAAGAGCTCGTTGATGTTTACCAACTGCGTGTCCACTTGATCCAGCGTTCGGTCGTTGGCGGCCATGGGGACGTAGGCGCCGTTGAAGTGGCGGGCGAGGGCGTTGCAGTAGGGGGACGACTTCACGGTCACGATCGTGCGCGGCGGACCGGGTGGGGTCGTCGAAGGCGACGACACCGTCGTTGGGACGAGTACTGCAAAGACAAAACTGAGGATCGTGTGGTTCATGCGGTCAGAGAAACGAAAACGCCCTGCTTTAGGTGACAGGGCGTTGTTTTTTCTACTCGTTCGACCAGTAGTCTTTGAGGGCTTTGCCTCGGGATGGATGGCGTAGTTTGCGCAGCGCCTTCGCTTCGATTTGGCGGATGCGTTCGCGCGTGACGCCGAACTCTTGGCCCACTTCCTCGAGTGTCCGCTGGTGGCCGTCTTCCAGGCCGAAGCGTAAGACGAGGACTTTGCGTTCGCGCTCGGTGAGGTTTTGCAGCACGTCCTGCATCTTCTCTTTGAGGAGCATGACAGAGGCGGCTTCGGCCGGCGCGACGGCTTCCTGATCTTCGATGAAGTCGCCGAGGTGCGAGTCTTCCTCTTCGCCGATCGGCGTTTCGAGGGAGATCGGCTCCTGCGAAATCTTCATGACTTCGCGGACCTTTTCGGGCGTGAGCGCCATCGCTTCGGCGATCTCTTCTACCGACGGTTCGCGGCCCAGTTCTTGGAGCAATTGGCGCGAGATCTTGATCAAACGGTTGATCGTCTCGACCATGTGCACCGGGATGCGAATCGTGCGAGCCTGGTCCGCGAGCGCACGGGTGATCGCTTGACGAATCCACCACGTCGCATACGTCGAGAACTTGTACCCCTTCCGGTAATCGAATTTCTCGACGGCGCGGATCAACCCGAGATTCCCTTCCTGAATCAGGTCGAGGAAGAGCATGCCGCGGCCCACGTACTTCTTTGCAATCGAGACGACGAGTCGAAGATTCGCTTCCGTCAGTTGACGTTTTGCTTCTTCACCGTCGGCCACAACGGCCTGATCGGCGGTACCGTTCTTGCTAAGCTCGAGTTCGCCGGCCTCGATCCGCATCGCGAGCGATTTCTCTTGCTCCATCGAGAGCAACGGAACGCGCCCGATCTCTTTGAGATACATGCGGACGGGATCGTCGAGCGAGAGCCCGTCGGGAATCGGTTCTTCCGCTTCCTCTTCGTCGGGCTTTTCTTCTTTTTGCTCGTCGATGATCTCGATGCCGGCGGCCGTGATCTCTTCGAAAAGGCCGTCGATCTCGTCGGGATTGACGTCGTCGAGCGCATCGAACGCCGAATTGATTTCTTCGTACGTCAACGTGCCGCGCTGCTTGCCGCGCGCGATAAGTTTCTTCTTCAGCTCATCAAGCGTGAGCGTTGGTTGCGCTTCCGCTACAGCTCCTGCCGCCTTCTTACGTGCCATTCTCTTCGACGTCACCCCCTTTCTTGAAATTTCGTCGTTCCCGGAGAACCGGGACTGCTCTACATTAGACTCGTGAATTTGTGTTTACTTCTTTAACTTCAGTTTCACCGCCTCGAACTCGTCCATGAGCTCTCGCGGCACGGGTTTGCCTGTTTCGAACAATTCGTCGAGGGTACGGGACAGGTACGCATACCGGTCTTGCTCCTCGTCCCTCTTCAATCGCTCTACGATGCGATTCAGATGCGCTCGGCGTTCATCCCGTTCGCCTTCGTATCGCACCGCCTTGCTGCGATCGGTCTGACCGAGCGACGCGAGTAATTCCACCGCATCGCCGTCGTCTGCGAACGTGGCAAATACGTCCGCCGTATCACGCAACCCACTGGCCTGCTGCACGATTCGTTCGTACGTTCGTCGATAAATCTCGTTCCGAAAACGCTCCGGCAAAATACGATCTGCGTACTCCGCAGCGAGCGGCGGATCTTCGAGAATGATGCTTAGAACCTCGCGCTCGAATGAGAGCGGCTCCATCCGCGCACGACCGGCAGTGCGGTGATGAACGGCGGCGTGACGACTGCCGACCGCCGCGCTCGGCCCGGAGGCACGAGGCGCGAAGTTGGCGCTGTTCGCGAGGAACCGGCTATTCCGAAGGTCGTCCACATTCACCTTCAAGCGTCCAGCAACATAGACGCGCCAGCGGTCCCATTCTTCACGGGGAGTCAACTCGCGAATCAACGCCTCCGCCTTACGGGCAATTGCCGACGGCGATTCAAACCCCGAATTGAGTCGGTCAATTTGCGGGTCGAGCTTGAATTCGATCGAGGGCTTGGCTGTTTGAAGGAGAGCACGAAATCCGGCCGCGCCATGACTGCGCACGTAGCTGTCGGGGTCTTCCCCTTCCGGCAACATCACCACACGCACGGCTGACCCGGTGTGCTCTATCACTCTAGATGCAATATCGACCGCTTTGGTTGCAGCGGAACTGCCGGCGGCATCGGCGTCAAAACAAAGATATACGTAATCTGCATACTTCCGAAGCTCGGTCGCTTGCTTCTCCGTGAACGAGGTGCCGAGCGCCGCGACCGCGTTCTCGAAGCCCGCTTGATGTAGCGCGATGCAGTCCAGGTAGCCCTCTACGACGATGAGCGTCCGATCGGTTTGCGCGGCCCGGCGCGCAACGTTAAGCGCGAAGAGATGCTCGCCTTTGGTATACACGGGCGTCGTGCTCGTATTGAGATACTTCGGCTCGTCGTTGCCCAGCGCGCGTCCGCCGAATGCGATGACTTCGCCCGTGGTTGCATATGTCGGAATCATCAAGCGGTCGCGGTAAAAATCGTAGTAACCGCGCTGCCCTTCTTTGACGAGGCCGGCTTTTGCGGCGATCTGCATATCAACGTTGTGCGCGCGCAATTCGTCGGTCAAACCGTTCCAGCTATCCGGCGCGTAGCCGATAGCGAATTTTTCGATCGTCGCTTCGCCGAAGCCGCGACGCTCGCAATATGCGCGCGCGTCCGCGCCGTTTGCGCTTTTTAACATTCGTACAAAATAAGCAACAGCGATCTTGTTCGCTTCGTAGATCGCTTCACGCTCGTTGCGTGCCCGCGTCGCGCTGGGATTCTCCGCTTCAAGCTCGACGCCGGCCTTTGCGGCGAGCACGCGGACCGCTTCCGGAAACGGCAGATTTTCGAGTTTCTGCACGAAGGCGATGACGTCGCCCGCCGCTCCACAACCGAAGCATTTGAAGTAGCCTTCTTCGGGGTGTACGTGAAACGAGGGGGTCTTCTCGCCGTGAAAGGGACAGAGTCCGACCAGATCGCGTCCGCGCTTTTTAAGCGCAACGTATTGGCCGATGAAAGTTGCGATATCGATCCGCGAGTGGACCTCGCGAATGATGCCTTGATCGAAACGCGGCATGGCTATAAAAGGAATGTTCGCGCCAGGCTCGGGAATCCCGGCGCCGAAACCGGGCCCTAGCATTGAAGCGAATATTCGATCCGGTTCATCACTTCATCGAACTCGATCCGGCCGAGGCGCGTCTGCTCGACCTCCCCGCGATGCAGCGCTTGCGCCGCCTGCGTCAACTCGGCCTCGCGTATTTCGCATTCCCCTCCGCGGAGCATTCGCGTTTCACCCACGCGCTCGGCGCACTCGCGATGGGAACTCGCGCCTTTGATGAACTGGCCCGGCACGGTTCGCAATTCTTTACAAACGACGAAGACCGGGAGTACCAACGCCGCCTCGTCCGCTGCGCGCTATTGCTCCATGACATCGGCCACGGGCCGTTCAGCCACGCGTGTGAAGCGGTGCTCGGCGTGATGCACGAAGCGCGCACGCGCGAACTGTTGGAACTGCCGGAGATGCGCGCGGCGATCGAAGCGTTGGACGTCGAGCCGGCGGATGCGTTGGCTTTAATCGCCGGCGACCGCACGTGCCGCTATCCCGCACTGTGCGAACTCGTCAGCGGACCGAATCTCGATGCCGACCGGATGGATTATCTGCAGCGCGATGCGTATTTCACCGGCGTTGCCAGCGGACGGTTCGACGCCGACCAGCTCGTCTCGTCGCTGCGGCTGTTCGAACGCGGCGGGCAACTCGTCGTCGGTATCGATCATCGCGGCGTCGTCGCGCTCGAATCGTTCGTAGTCGCGCGCTACATGATGTTCGCATCGGTCTATTTCCATCACACCACGCGCATGTTCGAGCGGATTCTGCAAGACGTGTTGCGGGAGCTGTGGCCCGACCCCCGCGCGCTCGATCCCATTGATGAATTCTTGCGGTGGGATGACTTCAGGGTGTTGAACGAGCTACGCGATCGCGCGAGCGAACCCGCGCAGGCATTGCGCGAGCGCACGCGTCTCTATGCGCTCGCAGCCGAATTCAACGCGGAATCCGATCTTCGAGCGTACGAACGGTGTGAATCGGCCTTACGCGACCGATTCGGCGATGCAGCTATCTGGGCCGACGAGCAGTCGCAAGTGCTCCACCGCCTGCCGCTCGGCGCCGACGAGCGCCGGCAAACGGTGTGGGTTGAAACAGCGTCGGGTCTCGTCGATGCGCGCGATGCATCGGATCTCATCGCGAAATTGAGCGGAAAGGCATACTGGCGCAAACTCTTCGTGCGCCGCGATAGAGCCGACGTACGTGAAGCACGCCGGCTCTGCGGCGAGATCATCGTCAATCTCAGCGTGTCATCCTGAGCGAAGCGCAGCGGAGTCGAAGGATCGCAACGAATGAATCGCACGCAACGATCCTTCGACTCCGGTGCTTCGCACCTGCGCTCAGGATGACACTAGCGATCGTACCGCTCCGCGGCGGCGAGTTGCGCGCGGGCGGCTTGCATTGCGTTGATCGCTGCGACGCGATGACCGTCGTAATCATGTTGATCGCGCTGCAGTTGATCGATCATGCGCCCGATCCACGCGCTGACGTACCGCACGTCGCGATCGCTTCGCACATCTCCGCGCCGGCCCCAATTCACATCGCTGCCGCCTGTTGGTCCGTATGCGCGCGTACACGCGCGATTCTCACGATCGTTGTTGAGGGCCCATTGCTCGGCTTCGACCAGCTGCGCGCGCGCATTCTGCAGGTCGTTGATCGCATCGATGCGGTGGCCGCCGTAGTCGCGCTGATCGTGTTGCAGCTGATCGATGGCGCCGTCGAGACGGCGATGAACCTGCGCTAGATTGCCGTTGCTCGCGCAATCCGTGCGCGCTTGTGCGGGTGCTCCCATCACAAGACCAGCTACTAGTGCCAGCGCACTGATACTCAAACGTAGGGACGGATTCATAATGCGTTGCCTCCATGTAAAAACGGTGTGCATCGGAGCAACGCAAAGCATTTACCGTCCGGTTCCTCGCACTTGCATAAAGCGAACGATTCTCACGCGGCTTTAACGGCCGAAATCATTTCGCCGCGATCGGGCCGCTCTCAATCGACCGGTTCGTACAAAGGCGCTACGATAGCGCACCGAGCGTCGCTTGTGCCGCAGCGAGCCGCGCAATAGGAACGCGATACGGCGAGCATGAGACGTAATCGAGGCCCAGCTGATCGCAGAATGCGACGCTGCTCGGCTCGCCGCCGTGCTCTCCGCAGATGCCGATCTTGATCGCGCTGCGCGTTGCGCGTCCGAGACGAACCGCTTCGCGCATCAGCGACCCGACGCCGCGCCGGTCCAGCACTTGGAACGGATCGTCTTTGAGAATCTTCTTGTCGAGGTATGCCGGAATGAACGTCGCCTCCGCGTCGTCGCGGCTGTAGCCGTAGGTCGTCTGCGTTAGGTCGTTGGTTCCGAATGAGAAGAATTCGGCGATTTCGGCGAGCTCATCTGCAACGATGCACGCGCGCGGAAGTTCGACCATCGTGCCGATGTGGTAGTCGAGCGTCACGTTATTCGCGGCCAACACGTCATCGGCAACCGCCTTTGCTGCGCCGTACGTCGCGCGCATCTCTTCCTTCGTGCCGACCCCGGGGATCATCACTTCCGGCCGCGCGTCGACGCCGCGTTTCTTCAGCTCGCAGGCCGCCTCGAAGATCGCGCGCACTTGCATTGCGTAGATTTCCGGATACACAATACCGAGACGGCAGACGCGCAACCCGAGCATCGGATTTTGCTCGTGCAACTGCTGGACGCGTTTGAGCATCGCGTCCTTCGCCTTATATTCCGGCGAATCGGTGCCTTCGCGCACGCGTAGCTCCGTCGTTTGCACCAATAACTGTTCGAGCGACGGCAGAAATTCATGAAGCGGTGGATCCAGCAGCCGGATGGTGACCGGATAACCCGCCATCGCTTCAAGGATCCCGACGAAGTCTTCACGCTGGAAGGGCAAGAGCTTTTCGAGCGCTTGCGCGCGCGCTTGCGCCGTGTTCGCAAGAATCATCTGCTGCACGATCGGCAGGCGATCTTGCTGCATGAACATGTGCTCCGTGCGGCAGAGGCCGATGCCTTGTGCCCCGAGTTCACGTGCTTTACGCGCGTCTTCCGGCGTGTCGGCATTCGCCCACACCTGCATGCGACGCGTCTCATCCGCCCATGATAGGAACGTCGAAAGCCAATCGGGGAGCGTCGACGGCGCATCGATCAACTCGAGCTTGCCGATGATGACGTTTCCGGTCGTGCCGTCAATCGTCAGCCAGTCCCCCTCTTTGAGCGTAACATCGCCGATCGATGCGGTTTTATTCCGGCGATCGATTTGGAGCAATTCGCATCCGGCAACACACGGCTTGCCCATGCCGCGCGCAACGACAGCGGCGTGCGAAGTTGCGCCGCCTTTTGCGGTCAACACGCCGCGCGCCGCAATCATCCCATGCACGTCATCGGGCGTCGTTTCCACACGAACGAGAATCGTGTCGAGGCCGCGTTCTTTCCACGCGACGGCATCATCCGCAGTAAAAACAATCTGTCCTGTCGCGGCACCGGGCGACGCATTAAGCCCTTTGCACGCTACATCGAAGTGTTGCTTGGGGTCGATGCGCGCGTGGAAGAGCTGATCGAGGGCCTTCGCGTCAACGCGCGCCACCGCCGTCTTCTTATCGATGAGGCCTTCCTTCACCATATCGAGCGCGATCCGGACGGCGGCTTCCGCCGTTCGTTTGCCCGTGCGATTCTGCAGCATGTAGAGCTTGCCGCGCTCGACGGTAAACTCGAGGTCCTGCATCTCCTTGTAATGCGCTTCGAGGCGCTGCGCGATCTCTTGAAACTGCCGGTAGATGTTCGGCTGAGTGCGCTGGAGATCGGCGATTTTTTGCGGCGTGCGAATGCCGGCGACAACATCCTCGCCTTGCGCGTTGGTCAAGTACTCGCCGAACAGCATCTTTTCGCCGGTGTTCGGATCGCGTGTAAACGCCACGCCCGTACCCGAGTCGTCGCCCATGTTACCGAAGACCATCTGCACGACGTTCACGGCAGTGCCCCAGTCGTCGGGAATTTTGTTGAAGCGGCGATAATCGATTGCGCGCTTCGAATTCCAGGAATCGAAGACGGCCTCAATTGCGAGATGCAATTGTTCTTCGACGTCTTGCGGAAACTCGCGCTTCGCGCGCTCGCGCACGACGTCTTTGAAACGCGCAACGAGATCTTTCCACGAGGCGGCATCGATATCGGGGTCGTTTGCAATGCCGAGCTGGTGTTTGCGCTCCTCGATCAAGTCTTCGAAGGCATCTTTTTCGATGCCGAGCACCACCGTCGAGAACATCATGATGAAGCGCCGGTACGCATCCCACGCGAAACGTTCATTATCCGTGCGCCGCGCAAGACCGGCGACCGTTTCATCGTTGAGGCCGAGGTTGAGGATCGTGTCCATCATGCCGGGCATCGAGACACGCGCACCGCTGCGCACGGAGACCAGCAGCGGGTCATTCGGATTGCCGAAACGCTTGCCCGTGCGCTTCTCCAGCTCGCGCATTGCGCGCTCGACTTGATCGTGGAGTCCGGACGGAAACTTTTTGCCTTCGCTATAAAAGGCGAGGCACGCATCCGTGGTGATCGTGAAGCCTTGCGGGACGGGGAGTTTTGCTCGGGTCATCTCCGCGAGGCCGGCGCCCTTGCCGCCGAGGAGATCTTTCATCGAGCCGTCGCCTTCGTCAAAGAAGAAGACGTATTTCGGCGTCACGGGCATAGCGTGAGCCGGTCGCACTGCAAGCTCCATATGCTCCCTCCGGGTGAATGTGCAACATCTATCCCCACCCGAAAGCGATTCCTCACGCCGGCTGCTCTCTTAGAACCGCAGACGATCGGCAATATAGCGCTCTAGGGCGTCTGCGGCGACACGTTGCTGACCCATTGAATCGCGATCTCGCACGGTGACGGTGGTGTCTTCGAGTGTGTCGTAGTCGACGGTGACGCAGAACGGCGTTCCGATCTCGTCTTGACGACGGTACAACTGTCCGATATTTCCCTCGTCGTATTGCGTCCGGTACAGCGGCCGCAAGCCTGCTTCAATCGAACGCGCCCGATCGACGAGTTCGGGTTTATTGCGCGCGAGGGAAAAGACCGCCACTTGCACGGGCGCGATGTATGTGTGGAAGTGCAGAACGATGCGTTCCGTCTCCTTGCCGTTCGGATCGACGCTCTTCTCACGCTCGAAGGCGTCGATGAGCATCGTGAGCGTCGTACGATCCATGCCCGCGGAGCTTTCGATCAGAATCGGCGTGTAATGCGACTTCGACGCTTCATCGAAGAAACGCAAGTCTTTGCCGGAGAGCTTCATGTGCGCGTCGAGATCGTACGTTCCGCGATGCGCGATCGATTCGAGTTCGCCCCAGCCCCACGGGAAGAGGTACTCGACGTCAGTACCGGCCTTTGCGTAGTGTGGACGTTCTTCCGGTTTCAGTTCGTAAAAACGAAGGCGGTCGCGCTTTACACCGTATTTTGAATACCAGGCCTTGCGCAGCTCGACCCATTGCTGAAACGTGTCCAGGTCGTTTCCGTCGTCGGGAACGAAATACTCGAGTTCGGCTTGTTCGAACTCGCGCACGCGGAAGGTGAAATTACCCGGCGTTATTTCGTTGCGGAAGGACTTGCCGATCTGCGCGATCCCGAACGGCGGCTTTTTCCGCGCCGTTTGATAGATGTTTTTGAAATTGACGAAGATCCCCTGAGCGGTTTCCGGACGCAGGTAGGCGATCGACGCCGTATCTTCCATTGGCCCGATCTGCGTCTTCATCATCAGATTGAAGTTGCGGGGCTCGGTGAAGCTGTCTTTGCTTCCGCAGTCCGGACACTGGTTCGGATTCTTCAAATGATCGAGCCGGAAGCGGTGCTTGCAGACCTTGCAGTCCACGAGCTTGTCATGGAATTGCGCAAGGTGGCCCGAAGCCTCCCATGTCAGCGGATGCATGATGATCGACGAATCGAAAGCAACGACGTCGTCGCGCAGCTCGACGGTATCGCGCCACCACGCGTCCTTCACGTTGCGTTTGAGAACTGCACCGAGCGGACCGTAATCCCAGAAGCCGTTGATGCCGCCGTAGATCTCACTCGATTGGAAAATGAAGCCCCGGCGCTTTGCGAGCGCCGTGATCTCGTCCATCGTCACGTGTGCCTGGGGAGCCGCCGTATCCATAAGGGCTGATAGATTTATCAAGCACCCTTAAATCCCTAGAAGCCCGTTGCGAGGACGGCGGCAGTCCCTCGCTCAATCGTGCCGGACTACCTGGCCTTCTTACTCGCTAAAAGGAGCAGTGAATGCGCCGTATCCTCAGTTCGCTGGCGATCGTGATGATCGTCTGCACATCCACGAGTGTTTCGCCCGCGTACGCCAACGGCACGCCGTCACAAACGGCACCTTCTTCCAATCCGGCAATGCGATTGGTCAATACGGCGCTCGCGGCGGTGCAGCGCATCGATGGATCCGCGCTAGCTCGTCTCTATTCCGATGATGCGGTATTCGTGGATGAGGGGCCGCCGTATGTGTGGCGCGGTGCGAACGCCGGCTCGAGCTGGGCTTCGCATATTCATCAAGGGCTGGCAAAAATGAAAATGCGAAATTTTGTTACGACGGTTCAAAAGCCGACGACAACGCACATCTCGGCGACCGGCGCGTACATCGTGGTGCCGATGGTCCTCAACGGAACGACGAGCCGCGGCCCATTTCACGAAGACGGAGCATTCACGTTCACGTTGCGCAACCGGAACGGGACATGGAAGATCACAAGCCAGACTTGGACCGTTCGCTGACCGGGCCTACGGGATTACGCCGGTATCTTTCATCAGCGCAAGCGTGTCGAAGGTTTCGTGGAACTCTTTGATCTTGCCGTTTTCGAACTTCAGCAGCACGAAGACGATGGATTGAACGCGTTTTCCGCTTGGATTTGCCCCAAGAAACGCGCCAGTATGGGTTCCTTGCCATACCTCGCGCACCATAGCCGTATCGCCTTCTGACACAACGTCTGTGATTGTGCGTGAACTATCGGAGAATGCAGCAGCAAAGGTCTGCATCACGCCTTTGAACTGCTCGAGATTCAACTGCTGACCCGGTACGAATGCGGTAAACTCGTCGGCGACGACGTCGTCGAATTTTGACCACGACGCTTTGCCGCTTTGCATGTCGTCAATGAGCGCAAATATGCTGAGAACTCGATCGTGCATAGCGACAACCTTCTCCGGCGGTCCTTCTACTCCGGTGCTGCGCACCTGCGCCCAGGATGACAGGTGCTGCCACGATGATTGCGGTAGGATCCGGAACCGTCGTGTTCGCTGATTCTGGGCATCGCAACACCGTCCTCAAGGCCTCCGATGGCGTCGACGTGTTCGGAATTAAGAGCGAACCCTCGACACATCCGGTCGGTGTTATCCTGCTATTCCACCAGGCGACGAGCAGCGCAGATGAATACGATCCAATTGCACCGAGACTCGCGGCCATGGGTTACGCGACGCTCGCGATCGACCAACGCTCGGGGCGGAAATCTGTATGGCACGAACCGCACCGTCGCCATGCTTGGTCAAAGTCAGTCGTACCTGGCGGCCCAGCGCGATCTCGACGCGGCGATCACGTGGGCCGAAAAAACGTTCCCAGGACTGCCCGTCATAGCGTGGGGCAGCAGCTATTCCGCATCGCTAGTATTTTTAGCAGCCGCGAATCATCCGGGAGAGATCGCAAAACTGCTTGCGTTTTCTCCAGGCGAATACTTCTCAGAGGAATACTTCGAGGGAGAACCTGCAGTTGCGCGCGCTGCTCAACGCATTACCATTCCCGTCTTCGTCGATTCCGCTGCCGATAAGGACGAGATCGAAGCCGCGAAGACTATCCTCGCAGCTTCTCCGTCAAAGCTCAAGGTGCAGTATGTCCCGAGTCACGGAATTCACGTTCATCGACGTTACGCCGCGACAAAAACCCAGAAGGCTATGAGGAGAACTGGCGCGCAGTAGAAGCGTTCCTTAAGCGTTCCGCACCGTAACCGCGTACCTACGCGAAATCGGGGTCCCAGATAATCTCCCAGAGGTGACCGTCTAGGTCTCGGAAGTATCCGGAATAGATGCCCCACGGTCGATCGCGCGGCTTTGCGGGAATCACCGCGCCAGCGGCTTCTGCCTTGACGAGAAAAGCATCGACGTCAGCCTTCGAGCCGACCATATGACCAACACTGAATTCAACCGAGCTCGGCGCGGTGCTCGGCACGTTGGCATCCTTGGCGAGCTCGGAGCGAGGATACAACGTGAAGATCAGTCCATCGTCGAGTTCGAACATCGCGATGGCACCGGACGCACCGGTCACTTCATCCGTGTATTCCGAGCCGACGATGCCCCTTGAGGCAAGGCCCAGACCGTCCCGATAAAAGACGAGCGAACGCTCGAGGTCCGCGACGGCGAGCGTAATGACATTGATGCGCATGATATCTAAGGATAACGTTACCCGATTACGAATCCCCCGCACATGATTGCTCGCCATTGGCGCGGCTGGACTGCGCTCGACAATGCCGACGCATATGAACGACTGCTTAGCGAGACGGTGTTTCCGAAACTGACGCAAGTCGAGGGCTACGAAGGTGGCTATCTCTTGCGCAGCGACGGCCCAGAAGAAGTCAAGTTCGTCGTTGTGAATTTCTTCAATTCGATCGATGCAGTCAAGCGGTTTGCGGGCGACGATTACACCGTTGCAGTGTTCGAGCCTGATGCGAGAAGACTACTGTCAAAGGCCGAGCCGATCGCAAGGCATTACGAAGTCCGCGCATCAACCGTGTAACGCACGCTCCACGGTGCGGCGATCAGTACTCGTTCTTAAACGCGAAATAGGAACCGCGAATGGTACCGGCGAGCTTCGACTTCTGGCTCGCGAACTTGAAGCGCGAGGCAAGTTCCAACGGTACTTCCATCCCTTCGGAGAGCTTGAACCCTACGGCCCGCCTGTTGGGATCGTCGATGGTGTACATCACATTGATCGACAGACCGCTCTCGTAGAAGACATAGGCGATTCGGACGTTTTCGATTTGGAATGCCGTAGCCTCGAGAGGACGAGACGAGATGACCATGCCACGTTCTTCCTTGAGGATCTGGTGCACCCAGTCGATCGTCGTCTTGGCGTTGCTCGCGGCCTCCACCGTGAAGACGTGATCATACTTGTTCTTAAAGTAGCGAGCCTCGTGCGCTCGCAGACCACCCAACGCGTCCGCGACCGGCGAGGACTCAAGACCGATGGTCGAAACGGTATTGAACTCTACGGCGTACGGCATCGCACACATTATATCGTATCGAATGCAGGTTTGTTCGGCTTATACAAACACCTCGCGCACAGCGGCAAGCAAATTCGGATTAGCTCTATCGGCGACTTCAACGACAAGATAGCTCAGTGGACGCATTTGAAAGGACCCTTCGCTCGGTATAGCCCTTCGGGCGCAGCACCGGTCTTTACGTGCGTCACGACAAGGCGGCCTCGCGTTGTGAAGCCATCGAACGACTCAGTCATATGCTCGCGCCCGTTTCGGCACTTGTCGCGAAAGCCTCTTGCTGTGATAGAGCGGTGCTGGGGCGCTTCGATGGTGTGGACTGTCGGCGTGACACACCGTACAGCACCGGGTTCGATTCCCGGGCGCTCCAGCCGCGGCAGCCCTGCTGTTGCGAAGTCGTCCCAGATATGCTACGGTCGGCAGGTGTCACGCCGACAAGGCACATCGAAACGCACGGGGCGTCGCAGTAATGCGGCGCCCCGTTTTCTTTACGCCGTCGCTTTATGCGCCTTCGGCTGCGTCTCCGCGCGCAGTTGTCCACATGCGGCCGAGATGTCGCGGCCCATGTTGTGTCGCACGGTCGTCGGAACGCCGGCTTCGTCCAGGATACCGGCAAATGCCCAAATGCACGCTTCAGCAGTGCCTTGGAATGGACCGTCGGGCGTGGAATTGTACGGAATCAGATTCACGTGGTACAGCTTGCCGCGCATCAGATCGGCCAGTTCGCGTGCGCACTCTTCGGTGTCGTTCACGCCTTCGAGCATGACGTACTCGAAGAAGACTTTGCGATTGGTCTTCTCGACGTAGCGTTCCACCGCGGCCATTAATTCCGCCGTGTCGAACTTGCGGTTTACCGGCATGATCGTGCTGCGCACGCGATCGCTCGGAGCGTGCAGAGAAATTGCAAGGTTAACTTGCAGGCCCTCGTCGGCAAAACGGTCGATCTTGTCGACCAGTCCGACGGTCGAAATCGTAATGTGGCGATGACCGAGGCCGAGGCCGTGCGGATCGTGCAGCAGCGCGACGGCATCCATCACGGCATCGTAGTTGTGGAACGGTTCGCCCATACCCATAAAGACGATGTTCGTAATGCGCTTACCGCGCGATTGAAGTTCGCGCGCGAAGAAACGCGCCTGATCGTAGATCTCCGTTGCATCGAGATTGCGCGTGAATCCCGCCTGGCCGGTGGAACAGAACGCGCATGCAAACGCGCAGCCGGCTTGCGAGGAAATGCAGACCGTCGTGCGATCGCCGTGGTGTTCCATCAACACCGCTTCGACTTCATTCCCGTCGCGCAGACGGAAAAGACCCTTCGTCGTTTGTCCGTCCTTCGAACGCTGCAACACGACGGGCGTTACAGAAGAGAACGAAACGCCGCGCGCCGTGAGTTGCGCGCGCAGCTCTTTTGGCAGCGTCGTAACGGCGTCGACATCCTCGACAAGTTCTTTGGTCGCGGCGCGATAGATCTGTTTGAGCCGGAACGGCTTGAGCTCGAAGGCCTGCGCGAAGTCCTCGGCACCGGCAAAGCCGGCCCGGCGCGCGACGTCGTCAGCCCAAATGCGAAGGGGATCCCTGGTCATGGTGGCACCCCATAATACCACTACGTGTCAAACAGCGCCGCTTGCTCGATCGGGGCTTGAGGCAACGGCTCGTCAAGCTTCGTGCGGACGGCTTTGAGGTCGTTCCAGATCATCCGCTTCACGGCGTTCAACTCGCCGCCCGTCTGCCGCAGCACGTACGCGGGGTGAAACGTCACCATCAGCGGGATGCCTTGTGGTCCCTCGTACCATCTGCCGCGCATTTTTGTGATTTGGAAATCGCGCCCCAGAAACGACTTCGCCGCCGGCGCGCCGAGCGCGAGAATAACGCGTGGATGAATGATATCGATCTGCTCGTCGAGATACGGCCGGCAGTTCGCCATCTCTAGCGGTTCCGGTGCACGGTTCTTTGGCCCGCGCGGCCCGGGCAGCGTTGGGCGGCACTTTACGGTGTTGCAGATATACACGTCCTCGCGTGCGAGGTCGATTGCCGCGAGCATTTTGTCGAGCAGTTGTCCCGCGCGTCCGACGAACGGCCGTCCCAACAAATCTTCCGTCTCACCAGGCCCCTCACCGATCACCATCAACTGCGCGCACGGGTCGCCCTCACCGTACACGTTGTTGCGCCGTTGCGAACCGATCGCGCATTTTCGACACGCCGCTGCGACACCGGCCCCGTGCTCGAGCAGCCGCGCACGCCTCGCGCGCTCCTCAAGCATCCGCAGCGTCCTCTTCTGGTGCCGTCAGTACCGCCTCGCCGAATGCTACGACCTTGCACGAACCGTCCGCGCCTTCCGACACGTGAAAGTTCAGTCCGATCACGGCGTTCGCTCCGAGCGCCGTCGCGCGTTTGTATACGCCGTCGAGTGCTTCATTGCGCAAATGTTCCGCATCAGAGAGAAATTCGTTCGGTGAGACGCCGATCAGCATGCCGAGGCTACGAAAGGTCGAGCGCAGGCGGTTGCGCGGGCGCGACGCGATTCCCGAAACGTACCCATAACGGCGGACGATACGAACGCCGTCGAGTTCGCTGAAGGTGACCACGTCGTGCGGGGCAATCATGCAACCACCATGCCGCAGACTTCACCGTCGGTTCTCGTGATCCGCCTGGATGCAATCGGCGACGCACTGGCGCTCACGCCACTCCTTGCGGCGCTACGCGACCGCTCGATCCCCGTTGACCTGGTGCTGCGCGGCGTGAACGCACACATCTTTTCATCGCGCGCGGCGCGCGCCGTGTATATCGCGCCGTTCGCGCTGCGCTCCAGTACGCGCGAGAACCGGCGCGCAATTGACGAGTTCGCGACGCGGCTGCGGCCCAATCGCTACACGCACGTCTTGGTCGCGACGGAAGATCCCGGCGGTTACCGGCTTGCGCACGCGGCTGGTGCGCCGGTTCAAGTCGGGTTCATCAATGGGTGGGGCAAGCCGTTAAAATCGCTTTGGGCGCGCCTGCTTCTCAATCACGTCGTCGTGCGAAGCGCCGGACTCGATCCGAACGGGCCGCACGAATGCACGGTGCTCTTCAAACTTGGACAAACGATCTTGGGCGACCACATTGCTCCCACGCGCGATGCGGCGCGGTTACGGCCGCTCATTTTAGAACGTGAACCGCCGCGCGGCGCGCGCATTGCGTTTCAGGTGAGCGACAAGTGGGAGCGACTGGGCATGGAATTCGACGAAGTGGTTGCCGCATTACACGGTGTAGCGCGTCTCGGCGACGTCCATGCAATTGCTGCGGAAAGCGAGGCACCGTATGCGCGGCAGATCGCTGCCGCGAGCGGCATCGACGTCGATCGCTATGCATCATCGGAACCCTGGAAAGAGGCAATTGCCGGAGCACGTGCCATTGTCGCCCCGGATTCCGGCGCCGTCCACGTTGCGGGAATGGTGGGAACGCCGACCGTTGCGGTGTTCCCTCCGATCGCGCAATTCGCGTTACAAACCGCACGCTGGGCGCCATGGGCGGCGCCGTACCGGACGATTCGTGCCGATCAAGGATGGGCGCGCGAGGTGCCCGCCGCGCTCGAAGAACTGCTCTAGCGACAGAACCCACTGCGACGGTACACTTCGATTCCATCGCGCCGGTCGACGAGAGCATAAATACCGGATGCGGCGAGCGCATCGAATGTTGAACCGTACTCCTGTAGCCGCGGCGACTGCGCAAACGCACGATCGATCAACACGAGACACGCGTCGATCGGATCCCGGTCGTCCTCTGGGAGCAGCCGCGCGTTCGGATCGTCCAATGCGAGGTGAGTGTACGCTTCTTCTTGCGTCGCAATGGAGGCATTTTGCGGGAGCCGCGCGAGCCCGCGATCGAGCGCAACGTCACGAGGCTGTACCGCGCGAAGATTCATCCCCGGATGAAGCGGATTCGCGACGCCGAGTTCGACCGCACATAGCGCGCAGCACGCAATTGCGAGCCTGCGCATACGCGCAGCCGGAATTTCGCGAACGGCACATGCGAATGCAACGAGCACGTACCCGAGCCATGCGCCCGCATAGTGCGATCCTGCCGTGTAGGTCGTCGACATGCGCGAGACCAGTACTTCTGCGAACGGCGCAAGCGCAAACCACAGCATGCGCGAACGAAACGGGAGAAACAGCAACGGAATAAATACGAGCGCGAGGAAGCCGATGCGCTCGACGATGCCGCTCGGTACGAGCGTTTGGAGATCGCCGCTCGACCAGGCGTAGAAGCGCACGGGCTGCCAATTCGGATTCGCGGCCGCGTGCGGTTGAATAACGAAGAAAAACAGCGCTGCGATAACGATTCCGCAGACAGCGACGAGGGCGCCGGCAACGCCGCGCGTTGAGCGCCGGTAGTACCATGCGGCCGATGCGCCGGCAATCGCCATGAAAATCGCCTGATCTTCTTTGACGCACATCGCAATGAGCGCAGCGATCACGGCCGCGACGATATATCCTGCGTCAAACGCCCAAAACGCCCAAAGCACAGCCGCAGGCGCCAGCGCGTTCTCGTGAAAATCGTTGAACGTCAAGCCTTGCAGCGGCGGATACAAAAACGCCGTGAGCGCCGCAAGCCGCGCAATCGGCGCATTACTGTGCGCGCGAACGAGGGCATACACCGGTGGAATAACCAGCGCACCGCCGATCGCCGAAACGGCGATTAGCGCCAGCGGCGAGTGCCAGACGCGGACAATAGCACCGACGACATATAAAATCGGCGAAAAGTGAAACGCCCAGTGGTTTCCCTCAATCGCGTTGCAGAAGCATCCGAATGCACTTGAAACGGTCTGCCCGAAGATGCCGAAGTCGACGAAATTCCGATGAACGGCGTAGCGAATCGCGCCAAGCCACGTGAAGAGCGCCGCATACACGAGCGCAAGTATCCACGGAAAGCGGTCGCGCATTCTACGCAGTACGTTTTCGCCGCTGCTGCAGATACGCCCATACGAACGTGTCGATATCGCCGTCGAGCACGCCTTGCGCGTTGCCCGTTTCCACGTTCGTCCGGTTGTCCTTCACCAGTTGATACGGCTGTAGAACGTACGACCGGATTTGCGAGCCCCATTCGTTCGCTTGACGTTCACCGCGCAGTTCGGCGAGCTTCGCATGGCGTTCTTCGGCAGCCTGCTGCACGAGTTTGGCGCGAAGAATGTTCATCGCCACATCGCGGTTCTGCGCCTGCGAACGCTCTTGCTGAGATGCGACGATGGTATTGGTCGGGATGTGAATGATGCGAACCGCCGACTCCGTCTTGTTGACGTACTGGCCGCCGGCACCGCCGGACTTGAACGTTTCGATCCTCAGGTCGTCAGGCTTGATCTCGACTTCCACCTGTTCGCCCGCTTCGATCTCGGGGATCACGTCGACCGCGGCAAACGAGGTGTGACGCCGGTGGGCTGCATCAAACGGCGACAATCGAACGAGGCGATGCACGCCGCGTTCGCTCTCCAACATGCCGTACGCATTGCGTCCGCGGACGAAAAACGTCACGGATTTCAATCCCGCTTCTTCCGCCGGGGATTCGTCGACGATCTGCGTTGCAAAATGTTTCTCGTCGGCCCAGCGCAGGTACATCCGCAGCAGCATCTGCGTCCAGTCCGCGGCATCGACGCCGCCCGCACCGGCAAAGATACTCACGATTGCGCCGTGCGAATCGAACTCGCCGTCGAAATTCGCGGCCATTTCCAACTCATCGAGTGCCGCTGACGCTTGCGTGAGGTTTTCGTCGACTTCGGCTGAAGCGGAGGGATCGTCGCCAAAGAGTTCGAGTAACTCGCGCGCATCGCGTAGCGCGCGCTCAATGCCGTCCATGCGGCCGACCTCGTCACGGAGATCGGCTAACTCTTTCATCGTGCGTTGCGCCGCGTCGGCGTCGTTCCAAAAGCCTTCGGCGCGCGAGCGTTCGTCGAGCTCGCTAATTTTGCGGGTTTGCCCTACGTAGTCAAAGACGCTCCTTGAGCGTCGTGAGGCGGTCGGTTAGGCGGTTGATCGTGCTGACTTGGGTCTCGCTCATTGCGCAAGCCGGATTCTCGGCCGCCTCGGCGCTCCCTTGTCATCCGCGCCCGCCAGAGGGATGGAAGGGCGAGTTCAAGGGTTTGCGCGTTGCGCGCAAACCCATATGATGGAGGTTCTTCGATGAGTTTAGCGGTGCTGGATCGCCCGCTCGATATGCCGTTCGCGCAGCCCGAGTACGGCGCGGCACAATCCGAGTACTTGACTCCGCTCGCCGGCGCAGCGCTGCGCTCGGGCGACATCATCCGCAGCCAGTACTATCAAAACCCCACGCGATTCTTGAACAACATGCCGTCGCCGCAAAACCCGTTGGGCTCGATGTTCGGATTCTTCCCGGGCGGCAACATCTTGCAGCAGCTCTATCAAATGCTCCAGCAGATGTTTTCGAACCAAGGTGCGGGCGAGCAATACTTTCAAGACGCGAACGGCGCATCCGTCGGTGACCCTCACCTCTCATTCAACGGCCAAACGTGGGACAACATGGGAAGCCAGCCCGATCTGCTTCACTCAGATTCAATTCTAGGCGGCTATCAACTCTCGACGCAAACGACAGCGCCGGCGGCAAACGGAGTGACGTACAATCACTCCGCCACCGTAACGACCAATAACGGCGCAACGTCGATCTCGATGGACAAAGACGGAAACGTCAGCATCTCGCAATACGGGAACAGCTTTGCGATGCAGCCCGGCCAGAGCATCGATCTCGGCAACGGCGAATTCGCGCAACGCAACGCCGACGGCTCACTGCAAATCACGTGTAACAACGGCGCGGGCGGAAACATCACAACGACGATGCACTCGAACGGCGCCGGCGTCGATGTCAAGAGCACGGCAAGTAACGTCGATCTCGGCGGAGCGCTCGTCAACGGTCCGAACTCGCAAGTGCCCACACCACCGCACATGATACCAATGGAGCGTCGTCCGCACTATACGGACTACAAGGGTCTCGATTTCGACTAACGCGAAGCGGCAACCATGACAACGACGATTCGTCCTGCCGTGCTCGCCGACGTCGACGCACTGGTACCGCTCTTTGACGCGTATCGCTCGTTTTTCGCAGGCGACGAACCGTCTGGATCGCGTGAATTCTTGCGCGAACGCTTAACGAAAGAAGACGCGGTCTTCTTTATGGCGTTCGAGCGCGACGCCGCAACGGGCTTTCTCACGCTCTATCCACTATTCTCGTCGTGGTACGCAAAGAGAATTTGGTTTCTTAGCGACCTCTACGTGGCACCGGAACATCGAAACCAAAAGCTCGGGAGAGCACTCGTCGCAGCCGGGCAACGATTCGCGACAGAATGCACGTCACCGAGCATCATGGTCGAGATCCCGCATCGGGAACCGCATCTCATCACATTCTACGAATCGCTGGGATTCGAACGCGACAAAAACTTCGATCTCTACCGCTACTACGTCGCCGGCCACTAGGCGCGTAAAAAGCCCGCATGCTGACATGCGGGCTTTTGTTTTGGTGCGATCCTTCGACTCCGGTGCTTCGCACCTGCGCTCAGGATGACAGGGAGCTATGCGTTGGCGGCGCCGTGGCATTTCTTGTATTTTTTGCCGCTGCCGCACGGGCATAGATCGTTGCGACCGATCTTGGCTTCGTGTCGGACAGGTTTTGCGGGTTCGCCATCGCCGAGATTCGTGTGCAGTTGTTGCGGACGACGGTTCGCACCGGGCATCGGGCCGAGTAACTGCTCCGCTTCGTGCGGTGATAAGCGACCCTCGGGTGCAGCTTGGGGAACCATTGCGCCGGCGGGGATCGGTTCGAACTGCGGCATCTGCTGTACTTGCTGCTGTTGTTCCGGCGGCGGACCGTGCTCGATGAGGACGCGGAAGACGCCCTTGATCGCTTCGTCCGCGATGTTATTCTTCAGCGACTCGAAGATCTCGTATGCTTCTTTTTCGTACTCGACACGCGGGTCTTTTTGACCGTAGCCGCGCAGGCCGATACCGGTCTTGAGGTGATCCATCACATAGAGATGGTCGACCCACTGGCGATCGATGATCGGCAGCAGCAGATAGCGCTGCTCGACGACGCGCAGGATATCCGGCGTTACTTCAGCTTCTTTTGCCTCGTATGCCGCAACGGCGTGCTCGTTGAGCGTCCGCCGGATCTCTTCACGGTCTTTGCCGCGCAGATCGTCGGCGCTGAGCTCTTGCTTAATGGGCCAGACCTGATCGAGCATCGAGAGCATCTCGTCGTAATCCCACTCGCTCGGATGCGCGTTCTCCGGAGCGTTGTGGTCGACAGCCTCGTCGACTTTCGCTTCGAGCGACTGCAGCATGAACGTGCGCGAGTCGAAGTTGCCTTCGAGGATCGCGCGGCGATCGGCATAGATAATCTCGCGCTGTTTATTCATCACGTCGTCGTACTCGAGGACGTGTTTACGGATCTCGTAGTTGTGGTTCTCGACCTTGCTCTGCGCGCGTTCGATCGACTTCGTGACGAGACCCGATTCGATGGGCTGCTCGTCGGTAAAACCGACGCGGTCCATGATGTTCGACATGCGATCGCCGCCGAAAAGACGCATCACTTCGTCTTCAAGCGAGACGTAGAAGCGCGTTGAACCGGGGTCGCCTTGACGGCCGGAACGGCCGCGCAGCTGATTATCGATACGGCGCGATTCATGACGCTCCGTACCAATGATATGTAAGCCGCCTTTGCGGGCGACGTCCGGACCGAGCTTGATGTCGGTACCGCGGCCCGCCATGTTGGTCGCGATCGTTACCTGACCTTCTTGGCCGGCGTCTTTGATGATCTCGGCTTCTTGCTCGTGATACTTCGCGTTGAGCACATTACACTCGACGCCTTTGCGCCGCAACATCGCCGCGAGCAATTCGCTCTTCTCGATGGAGCGCGTGCCGACGAGCACCGGACGGCCCTTGTGGTGCTCTTCGATGATCTCATTGACGACGGCGTCGAACTTCGCTTTCTCCGATTTATAAACGATATCGGAGTTATCCTTACGCGCCATCGGACGGTTCGTCGGAATGACGACGACGTCGAGACCGTAGATGTCGCGGAATTCGCGCTCTTCGGTCTTTGCCGTACCCGTCATACCTGCGAGATGATCGTAGAGACGGAACAGGTTCTGGAACGTGATCGTTGCGAGCGTTTGATCCTCGCCGCGAACCTTGATGCCTTCCTTCGCCTCGATCGCTTGATGGATGCCGTCGGAGTACCGGCGTCCATGCATCAGACGGCCGGTGAACTCGTCGACGATGATCACTTCGCCGTCTTTGACGATGTACTGCTGGTCTTTATGGAATAGATTCCACGCCTTGAGCGCCGCGTTCAACTGGTGCGCGAGTTCGATGTTGCGCTGATCGTACAGGTTCGTGATGCCCAGCATCTTTTCGACCTTCGCAACGCCCGCTTCCGTGATCGGCACCGCGTGCGCTTTTTGATCGACGGTGTAGTCGTCGTCTTTCTTGAGGCGCGGGATGATCTGCGCGAACTTTTCGTAGAGTTCCGTCGACTCTTGCGAAGGACCGCTGATAATGAGCGGCGTGCGCGCTTCGTCAACGAGGATCGAGTCGACTTCGTCGACGAGCGCGAAGTAAAGCTCGCGCTGCACGAGATCTTCCATCTGCCAGGCCATGTTGTCGCGCAGATAGTCGAAGCCGACTTCATTGTTCGTCACGTACGTCACGTCGCACGCATACTGCGCGCGGCGTTCCGGCGGCGTGAGGCCGTGCTGAATCACGCCGACCGTCAAACCCAAAAACTCGTACAGCGGACCCATCCACTCGGCGTCGCGTCGCGCGAGGTAGTCGTTGACGGTGACGACGTGAACGCCGCGGCCTTCGAGGGCACGCGCATACACGGGAAGCGTCGCAACGAGCGTCTTTCCTTCGCCCGTTTTCATCTCGGCGATACGGCCCTCATAGAGCACCTGGCCGCCCATGATTTGCACGTCGAAATGGCGCATGCCGAGCACGCGCTTGCCCGCTTCGCGAACAACGGCAAACGCTTCGGGCAAGAGATCATCGAGCAGTTCGCCTGCAGCGAGGCGTCCGCGAAACTCGTCGGTCTTCGCGCGAAGATCTGCGTCGGAGAGCGCTTCGATCTCTGGTTCGAGGGCGTTGACTCGTTCGACGGTGCGGCGAAGCCGCGAAATTTCGCGCTCGTTGCCGTCAAAAAGCGCCTTAAGGAATGCCATACGGGTTAGTAACGTTCTCCGGGTCTTAGTGTTTCTTTGCCAAACAATTAGTGGAGGATGGGGAGCGAGACGATGAAGGTCGCTCCTTCATTTTCTTTAGACTGCACCGAGATCGTACCACGATGCACCTCGACGATCTTGCGCGCGACGTAGAGACCGATGCCCGAACCGGTGATGCCCCGCTCGCGGGCGTTGCTCGCCCGGCCGAAGCGCGTAAAAAGCGCATCTTGCTCAGGCTCCGGAATACCGATGCCGCGGTCGCTGACCTCGATAATGCCGCGATCCCCGTCTCTAAACACGCGCACCTCCACTTGCTCGGCAGAGTACTTCAGCGCATTCGAGACGAGGTTGTCGATGACGTGCCTGAAGCGATGCGGATCGAGATCGACCGGAATCGCCTTTGGCTCAACCGTTACTTCCAACCGTGGATTGTTCGGCGCGGTTGCGTTGCAGCACTCTGCAGCAAATGCGCCGAGATCGACCACAGTGCGGGCAAGCGAGAAACCTTCGGCTTGCGTCTGCGCAAGAACGAGCGCATCTTCCGACAGCCGTACGAGACGCCGCGTTTGCGAGTACACCGTCTCGATTTCCTCGCGGTGCTCGCTACCGCTTTCGAGCAGCAGTTCGCAATAACCGAGAATCACGGTGAGCGGCCCCTTGAAATCGTGCGCAAGCATCGCGAGCAAGTCGTCTTTGAACGAGCTCGACTCTTGCAGCGCGCGATTTGCGAAGCCCATCGCTTCATATAATTCGAGGTTGCGCAGCGCGAGCGAGAGCAGCGCACCGAGTTCTTGCATGATGCGCAACTCGTCGCGACTGAATCGTTCGCCGCCGCCACGGCCCACGAGGAGGAATGCATCGATCGCCTCGCCGCCGCCCGCCGCCGTCTGGGTGAGCGGAATGACGACGTAGCCCGGGCCGTCGATCAGCCGCTGCACGCGGCGTTCGTCGCGAACGAGCGTCGCAAGACGCTCGGCGCGGTGAACGAGATCGATCCCGCTCGCTTCAATCGTCTCTTCGATTCCGTCCCCGAACGCACCGACGATCGCATACCGCTCGCCGTTCCAACGCAACACGCATGCGCGCTCCGCGTGAACGAGCCCGCCCGCAAGGCGCGACATCACGTCGGCAAGCGAACCGATTGCCGTGTGACTGAGAATCGTACGCGCGGCTTCCGCGAGCGTTTCGCGCTCTTGCGCGCGGCGCAATTCGCGTTCATATGCGTGCGCGTTTGCGAGTGCAATCTCCAAGTGCGACCCGAGCGTGCGGAAAAACGTCGCGCGCTCCTCCGCGGGCCAATCGAGACCGCCGTCGGCGCCGCGCACGATGAAGCATCCCCATAAGGCGCCTTCGAGACGAATCGGGATGATGACGCCTTCCCGCCCGTCGAAGAGCGCATCGCGCGCGATACGCGGCAACAACGTGGAATCCGACGGCTCGTCGACGACCAGGAACGGTTCGAGAATCGCGCGATCGATCGTCACGGCCGGTTCGAATCCGCGCGGCTCGCGGATGCGCATTGCGCGACGCACGAGCAGCTCGCCCTCCACTGCGTACGCTGCACAATCCAATGGTAATTCGTGCGATACCGTTACGGCGAAGACGAGCGCGACTTCATCCACATACTGCGTATCGCGAAGAATACGCACGACGCGCTCGAGCGATTCCGCTTGCGCGCGGCGCGCGCGTTCGCGTTCGTACAGACGCGCGTTGGACAGTGCAAGACCGACGTGAAACGCGAGCGACCGTAGCGCGGCAATATCCGCGTCGTCGAAGCCGCCGGGACGATCGAATGAGAGCACCAGCGCATCTTCCACGCGGCCGTCCACGACGAACGGCAGCGCCATCGCACTGCGCGCACCGCTGCCATAAACTTCCGAATCTTCGAACTCGTCGCGCCGCACCGTCAGTCCGCCGAAAACTTTGCGAAGATCCGCGTCGAGCGGAAGTGCCCGCTTCGGTGCGCCCGTTGCCGCACCACGCGCTGCCGCGGCGACGACGACCGCGTGTTCTCCGTCGGCCATGCGTTCGTACACGAAACAGCGCTCGGCAGAGAACGCCGCGCGCACGCCTTCCACGATGCCGAAGAGGACGTCACGCCGGTCGAGCGACTTGTGCAAACGCTCGTTCACCATCGCGAGCAGCTGACTGTCTCGCGACTGCCGGCGCGCAGCGACGAGCGCCCGGTCCGTGTCGAGCATGCTCGTTGCGACGTTGCAGAATACGCGCAGCTCGCCGCGTTCGTCTTCGTCCGGCTCGCCGTCGACCAACAACGCAACGACGCCGAGCGTCCTGCCGCCCGCGATCATCGGAACGAAGAGCAAGTCACGCTCGCCGATCGACGTGCTCACGCCGACAAACGCGCGTTGCTGATCGCGCGGAGCGTACGAGAGCGTGCCGTCGCCGAACCGCGCGAGCGCATGAAGAAACAGCCGGCGAAGTTCGGCGGATCCGTCGCGTAAGGCGAACCCTGCAGAGCCCTCCGGCTGCGTAACGGTTACAACGTTTTCGTCGATAAAGAGCAGCGCGGTTGCGGTTGCATCCGATACGCACGCCTGCGCACCGCGCGCGACGGCCGACGCCTTTTCTACAGGCGTCGACGCATCGGCAAGATCTGCAAGAGCGGATAGTCTATCGACGTGCGTTCGAACGATGTTCCTCGCTTACGGCGCTAGGCCAAGCCCGATCACGGTACCCGGTGATGTGAACGTAGTGGCCGGTGCCACGTTTCCGTTCGCGCCCGCAGCGAAGACGTAGATGACGCCCGCGCCGGACGAGGTCGAATCGGCGACGTAGATTTTTCCGGAGCTGTCAACTTTAACATCGGTCGGCGAAAAGAGGAGTGTAGAGGAACCGGCAATCACCGTCGGCGGCGCGCCTGCACTCGGAAAGATCAAGACCGCCGGGCAAGCGGGCGAACAAGCTTTCGAGGCCTGGTCGCTAACGTAAATCTTGCCGCTTGCGTCAACTGCGACGCCTGTCGGCTGACCAATGTCCGTCGTGATCGTTTGCAGTGGCGCAATGTTGACGGGGGTTGCCGACGGCGAAGGCGTCGGTGAAGGCGTCGCCGTTGCGCCGGTCGGCGTCGCGGTGGGAGACGGCGTAGTGGTGGGTGACGCCGTTGCAGTCGGCGATGCGGTCGGCGAGGGCGTGGGAAGCGCGAAGACTTCAACCGACCCGCCTTGCAGATTTGTCACGTAGATGTTCTTGCTCTTGTCGACGGCCACGCCGCTGGGAACGTTGAGTCCGGTCGCAGGACCAGCAATGGTCTCGACGGCTCCACCGAGCACGGAGGCTTCGAACAGCTGCAATTGACTCGAGAAGGCGAGCGGCTGCGTCGGATCGACGACGCCGGCAACAAGAAAATCGGTCGCCGTTCCATTGGTAGGCGTCGTCACGTAATCCGCGATACCCCGCGGATGCGCCGAGCCGAAGCTAAAGGAGTTGAACGGAAGAACGTTGCCGGTTGCCGACGCTTTGATCTCCACGATGCCGCCGACTTTCAAACTCGGCTGCCAGTTGGTCGTGAAGATATCCGCTGAACTATCGAACGTCAGATATTGCGGTCCATTGAGTCCGTTCGTCGAGCCGCCGGTTGAAATTTGATACGAGGGGCCGCCGCCGGTCGTGCTGGTGTAAATGCTGATGCCGTTTTGCGTCGAGTTCGTCGCGTACAAACTTTGCGGCGCGAACGAAGGCCCGATGGCAAGAGTTTGATTGGTGCCGCCCGACGCGCATCCGGCGATCGTAACGGCAGTAACGGCAAGTCCCGCAAGACCAATGGCAAGCCTACGCAGCATATATACTCCTAGATGAAAGCAGTCCCAGGTTGGATAGGCGGGCCGCATTTCCTGGAACGGGTTTGCCCGTGGGCAAACCCATCAGGCCCACGGGGACCGCGTGATGCGATGAACGCCAAAACTCGAAGGCGACGAACGCCACGATCGCAATCACAACGATGGCGATGATCCAACGGATCGCAAGCCGGCGGTGGTAGGCCGGCTTACTCGACTCCGTATCGATAATCTGTCGAGGCACGAGGATTCCTTCTTCCGCTTCTTACTCCACGCTCTGATGAACGGGGTGATTGACGGCGTACGGCGCGACGCGCCGTAGCAGTTCGCCCGCCGTTACGAACGTGTACCCGGCTTTGCGAAAGCGATCGACGATGGCGGGAAGCGCCTGGACTGTCGCAAGCTTTCCGCTATGCATGAGAACGATATCCGGACTCGTCGCGTTTCTCACGACACCGGTTTCGATGTTCTCGGGTGTGACCGTGCGCCAGTCGCCGGTGTCGTCGGTCCAAAGCACCACTTCATATCCGAGTTGCTGCACCGCTTGCAGCGTGGAAATAGTGTAGCGGCCGTGCGGCGGACGCATCAGCGTGCGAACCGACGGGTCGTGTACGAGGTTCCACAGCACGTCGCGTCCGTGCGTTACCTCGTCTTGAACTTGCGCCGAACTCTCCTGATCCAAGTTCGGATGCGAGTACGTGTGATCGGCGACCTCGTGTCCGTCGGCTTCAATGCGCTGCGCGAGTTCGGGCCATTGCTCCGCGTCTCGCCCGATCAAAAAGAACGTCGCCGGCACGTTGAGCGCATGGAGTTCATCGAGCAGCAGCGGCGTGAACATCGGATACGGTCCGTCATCGAACGTGAGCGCGATCAGTTTCGGACGCTCGACCGGCCCGTGCGATCGCACTTCGACGAACCGGTGCATACGCGCGTTCAGATTCGCACCTGCCTCGTCGTTCGCATTCATCTGCGGCGTCACGAGTGCCGGGTTCGGTTCCGTAATTTTTTTGAACTCACGCGCGCCAACGAGCAGTACTGCAAGCACGGCGATCGTTGCGACGAAGATTTGCATGCGGCGACTCACCTTATAACGGAGTGGCGGACGGGCTCGTCCGCTTTGCGATGACGGCGTTTGCGAGATCGCGTCCGACGTAGACGGTTACGTCGCTTGGCGCCGTCGTTGCCGTTGCTGGTGCGGAAGGAACGCTCGTTGCGGGTCTCGCGCCGGTAATCGGCGTCGACTGCACTGCCGGCGGCAACGCTGAGCGCACCTTCGCGCCCGCGAACGTCACCATCGAGTGTTCTTGAATCTGCGTCTTGTCTTGATCGGTAACGTCGGCGTTTCCGACGTCTCCGATCGTGAAGCCCGCTTTATGCAGACTGTCGGCAACCGCACGTGCGGCACCACTCATACCGCTTGCGTTCTCGATGTCGACGCGAACGGTCGACGGAGCGATCGCGGCGAGCGCCATTGCGTCGGGAGAGACTTGCGGAGTCGGCGGCGCAATCAAATTATCTTGCACGATGCTCGCGAGCTGCGTCTTGTCCGGAACCAAATCGTCGCCGTCGGCCATCTCTACGTCACCGGTGTATGGAATCTGCGCGAAGTGAACGTCCTTGGGAGAGAAACCCGAGAAGTACGATGCCAGCGAGAAGAGTTCGTTCTGCGTGAAATTCGTATCGACGTCACGATGGATCACGGAGAGAATGTTGCCCGCGTGAATCAGCGTGTTCATCTTGTCGCCCTTGATCTTATCGAGTGCGGCCGTGATCACTTGATTCTGACGCATGATGCGGCATGGGTCGCTGCACCAATCATGACGGAAGCGGCCGTAGCCTACGGCTGCCGGGCCGTCGAGATGATGCATCCCTTCGGTCAGATGGATGTGCAGGTGTCCCCAGTTGTCGTCATAGTCGAGACGGCCACCGGTGCAGCCCGTGTGATTCATCAAGCAATCCGATGTTCTGACGTACAGATCGACACCGCCAATTGCGTTGATCAGATCTTTCGTCGCATCGATGCGCAGCACGACGTAGCGGTCGAACGTCGGAACGCCCAGGAACGACGCGATAATTTGCTGCGCTTCCTTGACACCGCCCTCCGCTTGCGCCTGATTGATCTTATACTGCTTGCCGCTCGGATACGTCGCGAGCATATCGCGCGGAATCGAGACGACGTACACGCCCTTGTTGATGAAGTCGAGATTGACCGCTTTAATAACGTCGCTGCGCGAGTTCTTGGAAAATTCGACGTCGCTGTCGGTGTAGTCGTAGTCGAGGCCTTCCATCAGCACGAGCAGATTCGGTTTTCCGAAAACCTGATCGGGCGTGGGAACGAAGGCCTGCGTGATCAGTTGGACGGGGCTCACGTGTTTGAAGATCGAGAACCCGGCGAGCGCCGACCCGAACCCGACGAGCAACAGCCCGAGAATGAGCGCCGTACGCCGCACCCACATCGGGGTGCGTCGTTCCGGTTTTTCCGGAAAAACCGGCGGCTGCTCCATGTGCTTACCCAACCGAAAGAGGCTCCTTCATCTCGGCGCGTGCGTGTCCGTAAAAGTCGAACGGTCCGTGGCCGTCCAGCGTGATCTCGACGAAGTCGCCGATCTGCGCATCGCCGGTGAAATAAATTCCGCCGTCGACGCCCGGTGCTTCACCCTCAGAACGTCCGAACCAAGCCTCGGACTCGCCGAGTGCTGCGCGGAACGGGTCGCTCTTGCGCAACCGCCGCCGCTCCTCGACAAGCACGCGAACCGTCGAACCGATGCGCTTGCTGCGCGCTCGTTCCGACGCGATCCGTTGGGCTTCGCGCAGGCGTACGAGACGCTTGCGGCGTTCGCGCGCGGGAACCTTGCCCGGAAGCTCCGCTCCCGGCGTTCCTTCCTCGGCGCTATATTCGAAGAATCCGACGCGGTCGAGTTCCGCACGACCGATCCACTCTTCGAGATATCGCACGTGTTCCTCAGTCTCGCCTGGGAAGCCGACGATGAACGTCGAGCGCATCGTGATGCCATCCACGCGCTGCCGGAAATCGTCGATGATTTCGAGATAGCGCTCGCCGTTGCTCGGACGCAGCATCGCGCGCAGCACATCGGGATGCGCGTGCTGCAGCGGCATGTCCATGTACTTGCAGACCTTCGGCAGCCGCGCCATCGCATCGATCAGTTCACGGTCGACGGTTGCCGGGTAGAGGTAGAGCAGACGAATCCACTCTATGCCCTCGATCTCGTGCAGCTCTTCGAGCAGCGCTGCAAGGCCGCCGCGACGCGATCCGCGATCGCGCCCGTACATCGAGGTGTCCTGCGCGATGAGGATCAGTTCTTTTGTACCGGCCTGTGCAAGCGCGCGCGCTTCTTTCACGATGGACTCGATGCTGCGGCTGCGGAATCCGCCGCGCAGTTTCGGAATGATGCAGAACGTGCACGGATGATCGCAGCCTTCGGCAACCTTCAGATACGCCGTCGCTTGCGGCGTCGTAATCAGACGCGGAAGAAAATCGTGCTCCGGTTCGGCTTCGAAATCCAAACGAACCGGTTTGTGTCCCGCCCGCACGTCGTCGAGCAACTCAACGATGCTGCCGTATGCACCGGTTCCGACGACGCCGTCGATCTCGGGGATGAGTGACTGCAGTTGCTCGCCGTATCGCTGCGCGAGACACCCCGCGACCACGAGTTGTTGGCCGGGAGCTTTGCGCTGCGCGTGCTCGAGAATCACTTCCGTCGACTCCGCTTTGGCGGGATCGATAAACGCGCACGTGTTGATGACGACCGTGTCCGCTTCTTGCGCATCGGGCGCGAGTTCGTATCCTGCGGCGCCCAGTTTGGCGATCATCACTTCGGTGTCGACAAGGTTTTTTGCGCAGCCTAAGCTGACGAACGAAACAGACGGCACGGGCTACCTATAATTCGTGAATTGGAGCGGGAGTTCGAAGTTCATCGCTTTGAGTTCCGCGATGACTTTTTGCAGCTCGTCACGGCTTTTGCCCGAGACGCGGATCTGCTCGTCTTGATACTGCGCGTTGACTTTGAGCTTGAGCGACTTGATCTTCTCCATCAACGGCTTGCTCTTGTCTTTGGGGATGCCGGTGCGAAGCGTGATGACACGGCGGACCGTTCCGCCCGCCGCCGGCTCGATCGAACCGATATCGAACGCCTTGATGTCGATGCCGCGCTTGACAGCCTTGCTCTCGATGACGTCGATGACGTTCTTCATCTTCAGCTCGTCATCCGAAACGACGGTGATCTTTTTGTCGTCGTTCTCGATCGACGTCTTGGAGTTGCGGAAATCGAAACGGGTCTCAATCTCCTTGCGTGCCTGATTGAGCGCGTTATCCAGCTCTTGCTGATCGATGCGCGACACGATATCGAACGACGCTTCGCTCGCCATGAATCCGTCCTTTAGCTAAGTTGCAGTACCCGGCGGAGTTAGAGGGTGAAGCTGCGCTCCACCACGTCGCCTTCCGCCCCGAGCTTGCCGAGGTGCTTCCCGTCGACAAACACGTCCACGCCGCCGGCATTGCCGATGCGGACGACGGCATTCTTTCCGTGGAACACGCGTGCGGTCCCGGCCGGAAACGTACCCTCCATGCTAACACTGCCGTCAACCGCCACCCGGACCCACGAAGCGGCCGAGAGGCGCAGCTCGAGCGTGTTCGGTTCCGGCGTCGGGGTCGCGGAGGGCAGGGGAGAGGGCATGAGGCTCGCCGAGGACGCCGGGGAGGGCTCCGCATTAGAAGGAAGGGCGGCCGCAACTTTGGCCTGACGCGCGTGCAGTGTGAATTCGTTATAGAAAACGAAGGCGACGAGGGCGATCGCGATGATGGTCGCGGCCCAGATCAGCGGCGAGAGGTTGCGAGGACGGGCCTCGACGCCCCCCATGCGAGAGATCGGATTCGGCGGGGAGATGACGGGCGCCGCGTGCGCGCCGGAACCGGTCGCGCGATTGAAGTCGGCAACCACCTCTTCGGGATCCAAGCCGAGAAAGCGGGCATACGTGCGAAGGAAGCCCCGGGTGTAAACCGGAGCGCCGATTGCAGTCCAGTTCTCGTCTTCGATGGCGCCGAGGTAGACCGAACGGATGCGGATCTGCTCGGCAACATCGGAGAGGGAGAGTCCGCGTGCCTCGCGTGCGGCGCGAAACCGTTCGCCCAATGCTGCCATTGAGGGGTGGAGTTATGCCCTCAACCCTGTTATCCTGTGCAACTGTATGAGCCCCAAACCCCGCGTAATCGCTGCAATGAGCGGCGGCGTCGACTCCGCCGTCGCGGCCGGACTTCTCGTCGAAGCCGGTTATGACGTCGTCGGTGTGACGATGAAGATGTATTCACCGACGAAAGCGCCGCATGCAAAAAGCTGCTGCGGCATCGACGATTTCGACGACGCGCGCCGCAGCGCCGCGGTACTGAACATTCCGCATTACGTGCTCAATTTCGAAGAAACGTTTCGCCGTAACGTCATGGAACGTTTCGCCGACGACTACGCGAACGGACGGACACCGAATCCGTGCGTGTCGTGCAACAACTTCGTGAAGCTTGGCACGCTTGCGCAGTACGCCAACCGCCTCGGGGCGCAGTACATCGCGACCGGACACTATGCGCGCCTCGAGCATCGTGAAGACGGCCCGCATCTCTTTCGCACGCAGAGCGCAAAAGATCAATCGTATGCGCTTGCGCAGCTCACGCCGGAGCAGCTGTCGATGCTGCTTCTTCCGCTCGGCGAGTTCGACAAGCAGACGACGCGCGCGCATGCCAAGCGCATGGGATTGCCGGTGCACGAGAAAACGGAATCGCAAGACATCTGCTTCGTCGAAGGCGGCGATTATCGCGACGTGCTGAATCGCTTGCGTCCCGACATTAATCGCGAAGGCGTCATTCGTACTACGTCCGGCGAACTCGCCGGCGCCCATGCCGGCATTGCCAACTACACCGTAGGCCAGCGCGCAAAACTTCCGGCCCACAGTGACGGCGCGCGGTACGTGACGCGCATCGATGCGCACACGAATACGATCGTCATCGGACGTGAAGACGAGCTCATGGCAACGTCTTTGGTCGCGGGGGAAGTCAACGTCATTCGTCCCGAGCATTTCGGCAGCGCGAACGCACGCGTTCGCGCGATGGTCCGCTACCGCGCCACGCCTGCGCTCGCATCCGCCACGCTTTCCGACGACACGCTCGCATTACAATTCGACGAACCGCTGCGCGCAATAACGCCGGGACAGCTCGTCGCAATCTTCGATACCGAGGGCCGCGAAGTGCTTGCCGCTGCGACAATACGCTCAGCGGCTTAACCGCAATAAAACGGGCGACAAACGCACACACGTCAATTGGAATGCTCGCTCGGCCGATAGAAAGGCAGGGTGAGGATATTTTCCAAGCATCTCGATTCAGACGTTGATCCAGCGCTACAGTCGCTCCTCGAAGAGGCGGCAGCCGCACCAAATGCGGACGCCATCGAAACAGGGCTCCAATTCACGGACAATGCATGGATGATCTTCTCGCAACATCCGGATGACGCACTGCCTCGCATCGAGTATGCGAATGCGCGCGCCTGCGAGATCATCGGCGTATCGCTGCACGAACTAACGACGAATCCCGAGCGATTCTATGATGCCGCTGGATACAAGGACGCCGTTCTTCTCGCGCTCGAACGCGTGACGGCCGCCGACCCACGTCCAGCACACGTGCAGGTCGGCTCGGAAAATGGATTGGTATGGCTGGAGGGAAGCGCGCGACGACTGAATGACGCTCCCGACGGATCGTTACGCTTCATGACCATCGCGCGCGATATCACCGAGCAAAAGGAAGCCGAATCGCAACGAGATCTCCTTGCGGAGGCGATACGGCGCACGCCCGACCCCGTCTTCATTGTGCAAATGAACGGCGATGAGCGGCCGAAAGAGGTCGTCTACGCAAACGACGCTTTTTGGCAGCTCACCGGGTACGAACCGTCCACCCGGTATCCGGACATGATTGGGGAAGCGAGTGATGAGGCCGGCATTCGCGTGGGACGGCGCGAGCTGCTCGCAGGACGGCCCGCGGAGGGAGAAACGGTTCTGTATCGCCGCGACGGAAGCACGTTCGTCGCACGCTATCGCGCGCATGCGATCGACGGTCCGGATCGGTACGCCGTAATGATTTTTGAAGACGTTACGGAAGAACGTGAGCGTCTGCGAGCGCTCGCAATGCTTTCCACCGCGATCGAGCAGTCGGAAGATTTCGTTGGAGTCGTGGATGACACGCCGTTCGAGAAAGGCGGTCCGCTATTCATATACTCCAATCTCGCGCTTCAACGCGCGACCGGCTATTCAGCGGAAGACCTTCTCGGCAAACCGTACAACTTTCTCCATTCACCGAACAATCCGGCAAAAATCACAGAGTCTGTGCGCGACTGTCTTCAGACCGGTAAAGATCAGTACCGGGAATTGCTCGTGCGGCGCAAAGACGGAAGCGATATGTGGGTCGAGATGACGAACCGCGCGTTCACCGATCCTACGACAAATCGTACGCTGCGTATCACGGTTGGACGCGACATTACATTGCGGCGCCGAGCGTTCAATCAGACGGCGTTATTACTGGAAGCCAGCGAACGGTCATCCGAAGCGGTCGTGTTATACGAACCGGCCAATGACGGCTCGCTGCTGGCCACGTATGCCAATGAGGTCGCTGAACAGTCCCAGCAAAAGCGATTGCTTTCGCTGTGGGATAACGATTCGAAAGTCGCGCAACGCATTCGCTCGACGCTCGAGAACGGCGGGGAAGTCCTCGAAGTGTTCGCGGAAAACGATGCGAACGGGCTCCCAACCCTCGTCGAATTCTCTGCGCGTTCCGTGCGAAATGAAACACGGCTGGAAGCGGTCGTCACGATCGAGCGCGTAATCGCGCAAGCGAATGACGGCGCGCAAAACACCGGGCAGTCGCTGCTGCTGCGCGTCGTTGCCATGCTCCCGGCGCTCGTGAACGCTCACACCACGGAGGAGCGCATCGCAATTCTCCGCGCGATTCTTCTGGATGCCTTTAATGCGGACTTGCAGCCCTCCACGGCACAACCGAAGGACGAGACCGTACACGTCGCTCCCGGCTGGAAAGGTGCGACGTTCAAACTCAACGGTCAAGCGTATGCGGCCCGTTGGACACGGGATCTGGATAGCTTAGCGCTTACCGCGCTTCGACTCTGTATCGAAGCGACGATCGAAGAAGAACGAAAGGACGGAACAGTGTCATCCTGAGCGCAGCTCGCAGAGCGAGCGGAGTCGAAGGATCGCAACGCGCGATTGTCTTGAGGCGATCCTTCGACTGCGCTGCGCTTCGCTCAGGATGACAACGAAGAAACGCTGCTATACCGTAGCGAGCGCCATATCGCGGCGAACGTTCCAGTATGTATCGCGGATCACGGGCCTGAATCCGGCGCCGACGATAACGTTCTCCAAGTCGCGGCGCGTCGCGTCATTGTTCGCACCGGCATCACGCACGACGCGATCTTCGATAATCACGCCGCCCATATCGTCACATCCATAGAAAAGCGCGAGCTGACCCATCTTCAAGCCGGGGGTAAGCCACGACGCTTGCAGATGCTTGAAATTGTCGAGGTACAAACGCGAGACGGCGAGCACACGCAGATACTCGAGCGCCGTCGCTTCTCTTCCACGCAGCGGCGTCTTGAACGGCACATAGAACCATGGGATGAACGCGGTGAAACCGCCCGTTTCATCCTGCAATTCCCGCAGGACGTGCATGTGCTCGATACGCTCTTCATCGGTTTCGATGGAGCCGTACATCATCGTCGCCGTCGCCGGCATGCCGAGGTGATGCGCTTGACGCATCACGTCCAGCCATTCCACGGGCGTCACCTTGCGCGCTGAAATACGTTTACGCACGCGTTCCACGAGAATCTCCGCACCCGCGCCCGGCAGCGATTTCAGACCGGCCGCCTTCAAACGCACCAGCACTTCACGCGGCGTCAAATTCTCGATCTTCGCAAGTCCGGTGACTTCGGAAACCGAGAGCGAGTGAATGTCGACATTCGGGAACTCACGGCGCACGCGATCGAAAAGCTCTTCGAACCATTCCAATCGCAGATCGGGATTGACGCCACCTTGAATCATGATTTGCGTCGCACCGAGATCCGCGGCTTTCTTCACGCGCGCAATCACCTGATCGTGCGTAAGCGTGCGGCCTTCTTTATGATGCTCCGGACGGAAGAACGCGCAAAACGTGCAGTGCACGTTGCACACATTCGTGTAATCGATCGTCGTGTCGATCACGTATGTTACGACATCATGCGAATGAAGCGCCATTCGCCGCGCATGCGCAGCCATGCCGAGCTCGTGCAAGTCGGCCTCGCGATAGAGTCGCACGCCGTCTTCGAAGGAGAGACGTCCGCCGCGCGCGGCGCGATCGAGCAGACTAGCGAGAGACGACACCGATGACCTCCGGAAGCGACGACGGCACACGATCGATTGCGCCGATCGCACAGAGTTCGCGGCAGTATGCGGCCAGGCCGGCTTGCGCCGCGGAATGGAATTGGAAGTTCAGTTTGCCGTAGTAGCGCGGGTAGAAGCCGTCGGCTCGCGGGTGCAGCTGGTTCGCTTCGGCGATGACGTAGTCCATGTGCGAGCGCGACCAGGTGTAGGCATCCGTAAGCGCGTGCATGCATTCCCGAATCGCTTCGGCATCGCGCTCGTAGACGTCGCGCCGCGCTGCCCACACGGCAAACACCGTCTGCGCATGCGTCCACTCGTGCCAGAGCGTCCCGATGTCGTAGACGTGTTCCCGCGGAAAACGTTCCAGCGCGTCAATTGCGGAGTCTCCGATCAACAACGCCGGATGACCGGCGGTCGCTTCCTCGAGCGGATTCGCCGACTCGGCATACTGCGGATGGACGCCGTAGCGGCGTTCGAGCACGACGCGCAGCAAGTTGCGTCCGCTTGCCGATTCGCCGGTAAGCGCGATGCGTCGACCGTCGAGCAGCGCAGGCGGCGTCTGCGAGACGAGCACGACGGAGACGACTTCGTCGCGCGCACCGATACAGAGATCGGGCAGCAACACGAGCTCGTCACTGTGTTTCGCCCACGCGAATGCGCTGATGGGGCTCAGATCCAGTTCACCGTCGAGCAACATCGCATTGAGCTTCGCCGGAACATCGGCATGGAGCGTGCCGGGATACCGAATCACGCCGGCATCGAATGCGGCGTAGATCGGAAGATCGTTGGTATAAATGATCCGTCCGCAACGTAAGGACACTACGCGTGCACCAGTTCCTTTTCAGGAGCCGGCGGCGCCCAATCATACGGGAATTCGTCGTACGTCGAGTTACGGCGTACAGGGATGTAACCGGCGTCTTCAATCAAGCGGCGGAACTCGCGATCGTCGACGTACTGTCCCGACTGTGTCCCCGCTGAATGATAGATCATCTCTTCGTCCGTGGAGCCGTGGGTGCCGTCCATGTCGTCGGCGCCGAACTGCAGCGCGACCTGACAAATCTTCAATCCCTGGATCATCCAGTACGCTTTGATGTGATCGAAGTTATTGAGCATCAAGCGCGCAACGGCGAACGTCTTGAGATCGTCGAGCCCGCTCGTCCATCCACAATCGGAGAGCTCGTTGCCGTCGGGATGGAACGCGAGCGGAATGAATGCGTTGAATCCGGGCGACCGCTCTTGCGATTCGCGCAACTTGATGAAGTGATCGACGCGATCCTCGAGCGATTCGATGTGCCCGTAAAGCATGGTCGCGTTCGACGCGACGCCTTGACGGTGAAGCTCTTCGTGAATGACGAGCCAGTTCTCCCCGGAAACTTTGTTCGCACAGATCTTCGAACGCGTCGGCTCACCGAAAATCTCCGCTGCGCCGCCGTTGACGTTGTCGAGACCCGCTTCTTTGAGCGCCTTCACGATATCGGGGAAACTCATGCGATGGCGTTTAGCCATATATTCGATCTCGGCTGCGGTGAAGAGCGAGAGCTGCACGTGCGGCAGCGCTTCCTTGAAGCGGCGCATGAGCGGCAGCCAATAGTCGAGCGAGAGTTGGCGCGGATCGTGCCCGCCGACGATATGAATCTGATTGAAGTTGTTGCCCGTCTCCATCGCCTTCGCGAAGACCTGATCGGCCGTCATCCGGAAGACGCGATGCGGTTCCTTGAATTCATCCGCCGCGAACGAGCAGAACTTACAGTTCGCGTAGCATACGTTGGTCGAATTGATGTAGCGATTGAGGACGTAGAAGACTTTCTTGCCGCTCTTGCGCTCCTTTTGGGTACGCGCGAGACGCCCCAGGTTGTGCAGATCGTGGGTGCGGTAGAGCGCGAGCCCGTCTTCCATCGAAAGGGGAATGCCCGCATCGACTTTGCGCTCGATCTCGATGAGCGCGGGATCCATTGCGTATGCCATTTCCGCTCTATTCTAAAGACGCGGCAGACGGCCCCTCGAAGACGTTTATCGGGGCAGCGGCCGCTAGAGCCGCTACAACGATGCAGCCCCAGAGAAAGCCGCCAAGCAAGTCGGTGAGATAATGCGCGCCCAGCGCCAGGCGCGACCAGATGATCGCTATCCCAAGGATTACCAGGAGTGCGCCCACGATGCGGGTTCTTTGCCACGCAAAGACTCCGAGCAACATGTAGAACCCCGTCGCGATCGCAGCGTGCGAACTCGGATATGAAAATGCCGTCTCATGCTTCACCACCCAATCGAGCCGGCGCGGCCGCGCAAACAGATGCTGGAAGAAGTCCGCACCTTGCCACGCGAGCACCAACGAAACGATTGCAAACGTGGCACGCCATCTCCACGACGGATACCGCAACGCAATGACGATCAACGCGATGCAACATGGAACGAGCGCGTACGCGTACCCAAACCACGTGAACCACCACGCGACGAGCGTCGAATGATTCACCCACGAGGCTTCGATCGTCAGCAGCCACGCCGGATCGGGTCCGTGATCGACGGCGTGTGCGAGCACGAGAAAGAGTACGAGCGCTACGAGCGCAACCCCAAGCGCTCGCAAACGCACGCTAGAACAGTTCCTGTTGTGCTTCGTCAGACTTGCCAAGGCGCGGCGCGATCACTTCTAACTCCGCAAGCCCAATGATGATCTTGCGCGGCTTCGTGCCTTCGTGCGGGCCGACGACTTTGAACTCTTCGAGTTGCTTCATCAAGCGCACCGCGCGCGGATGCCCGATGGAGAATTGCGACTGTAACTGCGCGGTCGACGCGTAATTGCTCTCGATGATGAACTTCGCGGCGTCATAACAGAGCGGATCGGCTTCTTTCTTGCCGGCGTCGTCGTCGGAAACCGGCATGACTTCGACGTCGAGCAGGTTCTCAGGACGGCCCTGTTTCGCCCAGAATTCGACGAGCCGGTTGACCTCGTTGCCGGTGATCAGCGCGCCTTGCGCGCGAATCGGCTTCGGCGCGTCGATCGGGAGATACAGCATGTCGCCGCGGCCGAGCAAGCGTTCCGCGCCGGCCATGTCGAGAATCGTGCGCGAATCGACTTGCGAGCTCACCGCGAACGCGATACGCGACGGAATATTCGCCTTGATCAATCCCGTGATGACGTCCACCGACGGCCGCTGCGTTGCAACGATGAGATGAATCCCCGTTGCACGAGCCAGTTGCGCCAGACGCATGATCGTCGTCTCCACCTTCGCCGGAGCAACGAGCATGAGGTCGGCGAGTTCGTCGATGATGATTACGACGTACGGCAGTTTTTCGTCCGGAAACTTCGCGTTGTACTCTTCGATCTTGCGCACGCCGGCTTTTGCGAACCGCTCGTAGCGCGTATCCATTTCCTTGGTCATCTCGAAGAGCGCACCGGCAGCTAAACGCGCATCCGTGATCACATTTTTGATGAGATGCGGAATGCCGTTGTATACGGTGAGTTCGACGCGCTTGGGGTCGATCATCAGCATCTGCACCTGATCCGGCGTTGCGGAGACCAGCAACGATGCAATAATCGTGTTCAAGCAAACCGATTTACCGGAGCCCGTCGCACCCGCGACGAGCAAGTGCGGCATCTTGCCGAGATCGCCGAAAACCGGGCGGCCCGTGATGTCCTTGCCGAGCGCCATCCAAAGCGGCGGCACGGTGCCGCGATTCGGCAGCGCATCGAGAATCTCGCGAATTGCAACGATGGAGACCGTCGAATTCGGAACTTCGATACCAACGGCGGACTTGCCGGGAATCGGCGCTTCGATACGCACGCTCGTCGCTGCGAGCGCGAGCGCGAGATCGTCCGCGAGCGAGGCAATCTTCGAAATCTTCACGCCGCGTTCGGGTTTGAGTTCGTATCGCGTGATCGACGGTCCGCGCTCGATGTGCGTCACCTTCGCGCCGACACCGAAACTCCCGAGCGTATCTTCCAACACGTGCGCGCGATTGCTGTCGTCGGCGGCTTGCACTTGCGGTGGATCGAAGAGCGCGAGATCCGGAAGTTTGTACGTACGTCCTTCGACGGCGTCAGCATGATTCGCGGCAACGGGATGAGCTGCGGCAAGATCGGCGGACTCGTAGTCGCCGACGATCATTTCTTCTTCTTCAGTGAGTCGCGCAACCGCCATCGCCGGAACGACGGGCGCGAACACGGCGGAGACGGGCGCGATCGGCGCTGCGACTTCTTCCTCTTCGTCGATGTCGATCTCGTCGTCGATCTCATCGGGGTCTTCCACGTCGAACACCGGAGGGCGCGACTTTTCCGGCTTTGGCGGTTTCGGTTCGCGCGGCGGCGCCTTCGGGAGCGCGAACGCTTCGCGCAGCGAGGTGTGGCCTTCCGGAAGCGAGAGCTTGAATTTCGGCATCTCCGCCGGACGCAGCCGCGCAAGACCCATAAGCGCGAGGCCAATGACCTTCTTTAAACTGACCTGCGTGAGATAGAGCGTGAGCGAGAGTGCCGCGATGACCAACACGACCCACGCGCCGGCGTTGCCGACCAGCGCCGAGAGTGCCCACCAGATGTTTCCGCCGACAACGCCGCCGTTGTGTAGCCCACCCGAGCCAAACGCCCCGTCGATCATCAAGAAATAAGCGAGCGCGGCGCTGCCCAGACTCGCAATCATGCGCGGAACGTTGATCTCGAGAAACACGATGCCGCCGAAGAGCGCGACGAGGACCGGGAAAAGCGGTGCGCCTCCTCCAAACAAGTGGCGCAACCCGCCCGCCGTGAAGCGGCCGACGTTGCCAGCATGCTCCGGCAGTGCGAGCGCGATTCCGAAAAGGAGCGCCAAACCAAAGGCGCCGATCCCGACGATCTCGAGATTGAGTTTTCGTGCATTCGCCTTCCGGCGTACGCGTGCCATCGATTCTACCGTTTCGTCGTCATACTAGGAGTTCACTTGCCTACGCCCACGATCGTCGTCCTCGAAGGCGACCAAACCGGACAAGAGTTGCTCGCCGAATCGCTTCGCGTCCTCGATAAATCCGTTATCGACGTTGAGCTCGCGTTCGAACACTTCGATCTCTCGCTCGAAAACCGCCGCGTGACGAACAATCAAATCGTCTACGATTCGGCCGAGGCGATGAAAAAGTACAAGCTCGGACTCAAAGCCGCGACGATCACGCCGGAACAAAAAGGCGACGTCGGTTCGCCGAACGCGATTCTACGCAAAGCCATCGACGGTAAAGTGATCGTGCGCACGGGACGCAAACTTCCGCGCGTTCGTCCTGTTGCCGGCATTCACTCGCCGATCTCGGTCGTCCGCATGGCCGTCGGTGATGCGTACGGCGCCAAAGAATGGCGCGAGGGCGAAGGGGTCGATGAAGTCGCGTATCGGACGGAAACGATCAATCGCAGCGTGTGCCGCTTCGTGTCGGAGTACGCATTCGTTCATGCGAAAAAGATGAACGCGAAGGTCTTCGGTGGACCCAAGTATACCGTGAGCCCGGTGTACGAAGGCATGCTCAAGGAAGAGATGGATGCCGCGGCGGCGCGCCATCCGGACGTTCCGTATGAGCCGCAGTTGATCGACGCGACGTATGCGCTGCTGCTTTCAAATCCCGGTGACGTTCCGCTCGTCATTCCCTCGCTCAACCGTGACGGCGATTGCCTCTCGGATCTCGTGATGCAGCTCTTCGGCTCGATCGCGGGCGCCGAATCGGTGTTACTCTCGTTCGATGAGAAATTGAAACCCAATGTCGTTATGGCGGAAGCCCCGCACGGCACGGCGCCGCGCCTCTTTGGGAAAAACGTCGCGAATCCGCTCGCGATGATCCTCGCCGCCGGCGCGGTTCTTTCGTACGTCGATGACAAGCGAGCGGCTAATGCCTCGCGCGCAATCTACGAATCCGCGCTTGAAGCGGTCCACGAAGGCATTGCGACGGCCGACTTGGGGGGCAGTGCAACAACAACGGAGTTTACCGATGCCGTTATTGACGGTGTTCGTCGCAAGTTAGATGTGTGGTCAACTTTGTAAAGATTGACTTAAACCGGGACCGAGGACCTATACGTCTATAAGTCCCTCGTTAAGGGGAGTCGCTCGCCAGGCCGAACCTCAAATTAAGATGTTGTGGCTTGGCCGCCGTTCTAGCGAGGGAACACCCGACCGGGACAATCAACGGCAATTTTACCGGCAGTCCATCGAGCTTCCGATCGCGATCGAAGTGGCGGGATTGCCTGCGCCCGTTTATGGCACGCTCATCAACATCTCCGAAACCGGCTGCCGGCTGCGCTCGCTCATCCTGATCGACCGCGACCGCGACGTCGAGTTCGAACTCAAGCGTCCCAATCAGCCGGCGTTCCTTTTAAAGGGACGTATCGTAACGCGCGCCACCCCGCAAAAGGGCGGCGGTTACGAGTACGGCGTCAGCTTCGCCCGCATGACGAACAGCGAACGCGCGGCACTCGCCGGCGAGATCCGCGAGATGCAGCGGCGCGAAGCAGCTGCTCGAGCCGATCGCCGCTACGCGACCGTACCAAAGCCCGTTCCTAAGACCGGCAAACAACGTCGCGGCTCGGTTCGCACGATGGTCGAGTTTGCAATCCGCTATCGCGTGGGTAATAAACCCTCGGTCGCTGGTTGGGCAAACGACGTATCGACCGGTGGGTTACGCATCATGACGCAGGAACCGCTTGCAATCGGAACCGTCGTCGAAATGCGGTTTACGCTTCCCAATGATTATCTCTACGTGTATCCGCCCGCGGGCGAACGCGTCGAGATCAGTCCGTTCGGCCCGCGCCGCGTGCGTATTCCGGACAATCGCCGCCCCTTCGAAGAGATGACGATACATGGACGGATCGTCTCTAAGTTCCAGCCCCAACGCGGACGTGAGGTGTTTGGTGTGCAGTTCACCGATGTTGACGGCTACCAGCGTGAGGAAATCGCTCGGTTCACACACGCAGTCCAATTAGCAAAACTCCGAACGGAATAGTGCTGGGAGATACACCATGAGTTGGATTCCAAAGAAAACCACTACGACAGGGACCGTCGCAACCGCCGTCGCCGCACCGCCCGCTGCGCCGGCACCGCGCCCTTCACACGCACACTCACTCGAGATGCCGGTCGTCTTGAGCGTGCGCCGATTGCCGGCGCCTGTCTATGGAACGCTCATGGACATTACCGCGCACGGGGCAAAGATGCGTTCGCTCGTGTTGATGGAACGCGGCACCGAGGTAGAGTTCGATCTCGGCATCGGCAGCGGAACGCCGCTCACGATCAACGGACGCGTCGAAGCGCGCCGTAACGCACCGTCGGGCGCGCGCTTCGAATATCATCTCGTCTTCAGCAACATGGCGGAATCGCAAACCGACGCGCTTGCGCGTCACGTGCGCGAACTCGAACGCCGCGCCGCCGCGGCACGTTCGATCCAAAAATCGATCGACTCCATGCCGACGACCGATCGCGAACGCCGCGGCAGCTATCGCGCGCTCACCGCGTTCGCCGTGATGTTCCGTCGTGAAGGCGATAGCTGGAGCGAAGGCCGCGTCGGCGACATCTCGTCGACCGGTATTCGTATGAACTGCGGCGAGCTGATCGCGATCGGTACGCTCGTCGACATGAAGCTCACGCTGCCTTCGAGCGTGCTCGACGTGTATCCGGAAGAGACGGCCGTCTACGACCTCTCGCAAGGCACGCCGCGTCGCGTCGGCGGACGCCCTGATATGCGCCGTCCGTTCGACGAGATGGCGATTCGCGGACGCGTCGTGACGCGATTCCAGCCGGTGCGCGATCGCGAAGTCTACGGCGTCGCCTTCCTCGAGATCGACGGCTACCAACGCGAAGAAATCGCCCGCTTCACCCACGCCGTCCAACTCTCGAAGATTCGCAGCAGCTAACCGCGCCTGTCATCCTGAGCGGAGCGCGGAACGCGCGGAGTCGAAGGATCGCCTCAATTCAAACGCCCGACGAGATTTCGCCGGGCGTTTTGTTCGTCGCGATCCTTCGACTGCGTTCGCTACGCTCACTCCGCTCAGGATGACAGGGGTTCGGCGCCGAATCGTAGCGGCCGTGCGGGTCCTGTTTGTTCCACGTGACGATGCCGACCGGATCTTTGGCGGCGACGTCGTTCAGATGCGCAAGACCGCCGAGGCGCTACGCGACCTCGGCGTTCTCGTTGATATCGGTCCTCCCGAAGATGCACGCGGCGACTACGACGTCGTGCATCTGTGGACGAGCCTGCATTTCCCCGAAACGCTGCTCGGACATCTCGATCGTCTGCGCGCGGCGCGCAGCAATGTTCCCGTCGCACTCTCAACGATTTGGGCGCCGCATCACCTCGTGCGATGGATGGACGCGGCGCGCCGTTGGCTCTTCTCTCGTCATCAGGACGGGGCGCGTCTGTCGCTTGAAACGGCGAAGAGCGACCTTGAGGCAATTGCGTCGCGCGCGCTTGATTTTACGATGGATGACGGCGCGCGCCTCACGGCGTTCGCACCGCATCCATTTACGGGACTCTGCCGGCAAGTGCTCCAGCGCGTGGATCTCATCTTGCCGAACTCGTGGATGGAACTGCAGGCGATCTTCACGTTCCTCGGCGATTTCGCGACCTACGGTGTCGTGCCGAATGCCGTCGACGCACGCGACTTCGAGATGAGCGGGGATCCCGATCTGCCGCGGGAACTGCGCGCGGGACACTATGCGATGATGAGCGCGCGATTCGATACGCGCAAACAGCAAGATTTCTTGATGCTCGCTATCAAGGATCTTGATATTCCGATCGTCTTCGCGGGCGATGCGACGGACCAAGAGATTTTCAATCGCATGCGCGCGCTTGCGACGAACCGCAAGGCGCCCGTCTTTTACTATCCGTTTCTACCGCACAGCCGCCTTCGCCATTTGTACGCCGCGGCACGCGTTCACGTGCTGCCGAGCATCTTCGAATCGCCGGGGCTCTCGTCGATGGAAGCGGCGCTGCTCGATTGCGCGATCGTCACGGGAAACCTCGCGTTCGAGGGCGAGTATTTTCAAGACGGCGCATACTATTGCGATCCGTGCGATGCGTTCTCGATCCGCAATGCCGTTCGCGACGCGTGGGAATCGTACGACGATGAAGCGGCGCGTCGCAACGTCCTCGCAAACCGGATTCGAACCGATTATACGTGGCGGCACGCCGCTGACGCGACGATTCGCGCCTATCGCCGCAACGCGATGAGGACGACGCCCGCGAGCGCAAACCCGACGCCCAGCCACTGAACGGCGCCGAGCCGCTCGCGTAAGACGACACGCGCAAGAAAGACCGTGCTTGCCGGGTAGAGTGAGGTCAACACCGCCGCGATCGCGAGCGCGCCGTTGAACGTCGCGAGCACGTAGCAGACGTTCGCCGTCATATCGAGCAGACCGGACAGCAGAATTACCGGCACGGACGCGCGCTTGGGACGAAAGTTGACCCGCGTCGCGAGCCCGAAGAGCGCGAGAAACCCAACGGACGCGACGCGCGCGGCGAGCAAATTGTGCACGCCCGATTCGCGATGCGTGTGCGCGAGAAACAGGTAAAATCCGCCGAGCACGATGCCCGATGCCGCGGCCTCTTTGAGTCCGCGCGTCGAAAATTCGCGCACGCCGTCCTCGAACGACATCGAGATGAGCACGATTGCGACGAGCGCGAACAGAATACCGGCGATTTGCTGCGCGGCGAGATGTTGGCCAAGCGCCGTAGAGACGACGACGGGAACCGCCGCAGCGAGCACGGCGGTAACGGGCGAGACGACGCCCATCTTTCCGATCGAAAGCGCGTGATAGAGTAACGCAATGCCGAGCGCACCACAGATGCCGCCGAGCGCGCCGAACACGTAGTCGCTGGGGACCGCCGCACTCGGGAAGAACGGCAACGCAATGGCGAGGACAACGAGCCCGGTCAGTTGCGAGATGATGGTAACCGTTACGACCGGTGTTCGTTTTGTTGCAAACCCGCCGCAAAAGTCGGCCGCGCCGTAAAAGAACGCCGCGAAGACGCTAAGGCCGACTTGCACGCGAGCGGACTAAACTTCCATGACGATCGGAATAACGACCGGGCGTCGCCGCGTGCGGTCGTGCACCGCGCGCGAGAGCGCGCCGCGAATATGCTCCTTCACGGTGTTCACATCGCGCATGCCTTCGACCGAAACCTCAGCGATGGCACTGCGCAGTTTGACGCGAAGCTCGTCCATAACTCCGTCGGATTCGGGGATGTAGAACACGCCTTTCGAGACGAGATCCGGCTCGCCGATCACACGCGCTTCTTCGGAATCGATGGCAACGACGACGACCAGAATGCCGTCGTTCGAGAGTGCTTTGCGGTCGCGTAAGACCGCTTCACCGACGTCACCGATGCCGCTTCCGTCGACGAGGACGTTTCCGCCGTACGTCTTTCCGATCTTATCGCCGTATTCGCGCGTGAATTCCAGCACGTCGCCGTTTTCCACGACGAACACGTTGCCAGCTTCGACGCCGGTTTCGACGGCGAGCTTTCCATGCTGCACGAGCATGCGGTACTCGCCGTGGACGGGCACGAAGAACTCGGGACGTACGAGGTTGAGCATCAACAACAGTTCTTCTTGCGACGCGTGGCCCGACACGTGCGAGCGTCCGTCGGTTCCGTGAATCACGATCGCGCCTAGCTTACAAAGGTTGTTGATCGTCTTGTAGACGCTCTTCTCATTACCGGGAATCGGTGTCGCGCTGATGACGACGGTATCACCGGGAACGATCTTGAACTTCTTATGGTCGCGCACCGACATGCGGCTCAGGCCGCTCATGGGTTCGCCCTGCGACCCGGTCGTGACGACACAGACGCGTTCGGGCGGATAGCTGTCGACGTCCTCGATTTTGACGACGGTATCCGGCGGAATCTTCAGATGGCCGAGTTCGGTAGAAAAGTGCACGACGTTGAGCATGGAACGTCCGAGAAACGCGATCTTGCGTCCGAACCGGACAGCATGGTCGACGGCCTGCTGAATGCGAGGAACGTTCGATGCAAACGACGCGATGACGATACGCCCCTTCGCGCGTTGGAAGATGTTCGTGAATGCTTCGCCGACGATGCGTTCCGAGAGCGTGTGGCCCGGGCGTTCGGCGTTCGTCGAATCGGAGAGCATCAGCAGCACGCCCTCGTCGCCGACGCGCGCGATGCGCGCAAAATCCGCTGGCTTGTTATCGATCGGCGTTTGATCGAATTTGAAGTCGCCGGTATGGAAAACGATGCCGACCGGCGTGCGCAGCGCGAGCGCGCAGGCGCCCGCAACCGAGTGATTGATGTGAATGAACTCGGTCTCGATCGAGCCGTACCGGATGCGGTCGCCGGGCTGCACCGTCACGAAGTCGATCGTGGCGAATTTATGCTCGCGTGACTTCGCCTTGATGAGCGCTATCGAGAGCGGCGTACCGACGACGGGCGTATTCGGAAACTCTTTGAGGAAATACGGAATACCGCCGATGTGGTCTTCGTGGCCATGCGTGACGAGGACGGCACGCAGCTTGTGCGCGCGCTGGCGGATGTACGTGAAGTCGTTGATGACCACGTCGACGCCGAACATCTCGTCGTCCGGGAACATCAAGCCGCAGTCGACGACGACGAGATCGTCGTTCGTCTCGATCACCGTCATGTTGCGGCCGATTTCGCCGCAGCCGCCGAGCGGAACAACGCGAGTGAATGGCTCGTCTGGAGGAGCAGGGACGATCAGGGTGTCTACAATCAAAGAACTATCGCTTACTTTATTCGAAGGCCGGCCGGCGGTATTGCGGTCCGGAGGACAACATGTTCAACGGATACCCCATCTGCCCCGCGCTGACCTCGCTCGTGCTGCTGGCAAGCTTGAGCAGCGTCCCGGCAACGGCCTCACGTTCGCATAGCTGCAGCGACATTCGTCGGCTTTACGCACCGCGTGTACTGCGCGAACTGCGCGTTCGGCTGATGCTCGCGTACGCCGAGGCGCACGAACGGCGCGCCGCCCAGATCGTCGAGGCGATTCGCACCCGTTCGGCGATCACGCCGCCGGTACAAAAGGACCACCTGCGCATCGTACCGCAAGAAAGCGACGACCCGAAGCTGAAACATCTGCTTGCTTACGTCGCTATGAATTGTTTGTAGCGATGCCGTGCGCGTATTGCGCGTGAAAAGGTGGAGTGATGGCTGTCGATTCTCAAGCTCCGCAGGCAAACGGCCTGAAGACGGCGCTGGATACGATCGTTGCGCCGAAAGAGGCGTTCGAGTCGATTCGCACCGTTCCGACGTGGGGCTGGGCTCTGGCAATTTCGATCGTGCTCTCGTCGGTCGGCACGTACTTCATGGTGCCGGCGATCCAACACGGACTCGCGGCGAGCTGGCCGGAGATGGTCGCAAAGACGCCGCAACTCGCTCAGCTTACGCCCGCGCAGCAGCAAGCGCAGTTGACGATCACGGAAAAAATCACCGGATTTACATGGATCGCGACGCTCTTCGCCGTGCCGTTTTTCGTCTTGATCAACGCCGTCGTCATGCTGATCTTCGACAAGCTGGGAAAAGGCGACGGCACGTTCGCGCAGTATTGGGCTGCCGCATCCAACATCGCCGTCCCGGCGTCGCTCGGGCCGGCCATCACCGCAGTCATCGTTTTAATTCGCGGCGCCGACAGCTTCAATTCTGCGCAAGCGGTGCAAACAGCGCTACCCACATTTGCTCTTTTCGCGCCCGGTGCCTCACCGAAGGTCGTCGCGTTTCTATCGGTCTTCACGCCGTTCTCGTTGTGGGCAACGGGACTCGTCATTGCCGCGATGCTGATCATCGGACGAACGCCGAAACTTCAAGCGTGGCTCGCCGGCGCAATACTCATCATCGTTCCCGCACTGCTTGCAACGCTGGGCGCACGCTAGTTCCTTGATCCTCGCCGTAGCCTTCACCGCCGCCCTCAACCTCACCGACGCCGTTTCGTACGCGCTCAATCACAGTACGACCGTAGCGCAGAAAGTCGCGACGCTCGCGCAGGCGGAGCATTCCCTCGCGCAAGCACGCTACAACGCATTTCCGCCGATTAGCGGGACGCTCTCGAATTACTCGAGCAAGAGCGCGAATTACGAGGGCGCCTTCGGATACATCGGCGGCAAGCAGCAGAACGTGTACAGTCAAAACACCGCTCAGCTCGGAACGACATACACGCTTACGACCGGTGGCCTTTCCTTTATTCAGCTTGCGTCGGCGCGCGCAAGTGAAGCGCAAGCGCGCGAGGATCTGGCCAATACCGAAGACTCGATCGCGAGCACGGTTGCTACGGCCTACTATCAAGTCGTGCAGAATCAAGCGATCGTCGCCGTCGACGAGTCGGACTTGCATTATCAGAACGTGCTCGTCGACGTCGCGAAAGCCAAGGAGCGGGCGGGCGTCGTGGCCGGCGTCGACGTATTGAAGGCGCAGGTGCAGCAAGTAAAGAGCGCATCGAACCTCGTCGGTGCGCGGGCGAATGTCGACAACGCGCGCGAGCAGCTCGCGCAAACCATCGGCGCTCCGTTGACGCAAAGGTTCATCTTCACTAACACGATTGCGACGCCGCCGCTCCCGGCGGGAACGATCGACAAACTCGAAGAGATTGCGTTGCGTTCGCGTCCCGATCTTCTCGCCGCCCGCCAGTCGCTCATCGCCGCGCAGACAACACGCAAAGGCTGGAACCGCGAACTTTTTCCCACCGTGCAATTCAATGCGGCGTTCGGCAATCAGTTCGCGCCGACAACGGCCGGACAGATCATCGGGATCAATCCCGATGGAACGCCGATCTTCGTGCCGCGCGGCTCGCCGGGCTTTTGGACGCTCTCGGCCCAGACGTCGTTCACGCTGCCGTTCGTCGATTACGGCCAGCGCCACACGGAGCGCCTGATGGATGACGCGCAGATTGCCGCCGCGCAGACGAACGTCGACCAAACGGAAAGTCTCGTCGCACTCGACGTGCGTCAGAATTATCGCGGCGCGCAGACGGCGCTCGCGCAGATGGATTACGCGCGCGTCGAGTCGCGCCTCGGCGCGGAATCCGCGCGCATCGCCGAACTGCAATACCAGCGCGGCCTCATCTCGCTCGCGGACGTCATTCAGACGCAGCAGCAATCGGTCGTCGCGCAGTCCGATTTCGTGAACGCACGAGTGTCATACGTCGACTCCATCGTCAAACTACGCGTCTCGCTCGGTATCTACGATGCGCGCAGCGCGGTCGCAGATCTGCAGTAACGGAGCTGGAATGAACCGCACTCGGAATATCGTCATCGTGCTCGCCGCCCTTATAGCGGTCGTCGTCGTTGCGCTGGCGAGCGCACGTCGTGGTAGCGACGCTGCCGTGCACGTGAAGATGCAGAGGATCGGATATGCGCCGTTCGTCGTGAAGCTTCCGGAAAACGGCGTCGTCCAGCGTCCAATGACAGTCACGGTGCCGACGCTCGTCGCCGGGAACGTCGGACAGATCTACGTAAAGGCGGGCGATCGCGTGTACGCGGGAGAGCTGCTGGCAACGATCGACAATCCGACGCTGCAATACAACGCCGCGGGTGCGCAAGCCGATTATACGAACTCGGTCGCGAACGTCGCGACCGCCCGCGTCGACGAACGCAACGCCAAGGTGCAGTACCTCGGCCAAGTCGAGACGCAGCGTTCGGCTCTCGCCGAAGCGCGCCGCATCTATAACGCCGATGTCGCGCTGCTCAAACAGCGCGCGATCGCGCGAACCACCGTAGATGCCGATAAGGCAAAGCTCGATCAAGCACAGGTGGCCTACGATCAGGCGGTCGCGCAACTCAAGCTCGGCGCCGTTTCCGGCTACGGCATCAACAGCGTGCAAGCAGCGCAAGCCGCCGCCGACAAAGCACGAATCCTCAACGCGCAGAACCAGCAGCAGCTCGCGTTCACCAAGATCACGGCGCCGTTCGAAGGCATCGTGCAAACCGTTACCCCGCAGACGAACGATGCGCTCCGGTCGCTGCAACCAGGCGATCCGGTAACCGCAGGGCAAGCGCTCTTCACGATCGCCTCCGCGCAAGGGTACGTCGTTAAGGCGGAAGTGGACGAACAGGACATCATCAACGTGCGCCTCGGGCAGCGCGCAAACGTCACGGGTCAGGACTTTCCCGGCAAGACGATTCACGGCTACGTCGCGCGGATCGCACCGGTTGCTCAAAAGTCGACGGATGCGTCAAGCACTGCAAAGCAGGTGCTGACGACGATCGCTCTCGCGCAATCGCCGGAGTTCCTGCGAGACGGAATGACGGTAGACGTCGATATTCTCACGACCGACATTCCGCATGCGCTCGTCGTCGACAACAGCGCGATCGATCAAGACGGAAGCCGGTCGTATGTGTACGTCGTAGCGAACGGCAAAGCGCAGAAACGGTACGTGACGATTTCGCGCCGCGGCGATGCGCAATCGATCGTTGCGTCGGGTTTAGCGCCGGGCGATGTGGTGATCGATCAAAGCGCGACTTCGACGCCGAGCCTTAAAGACGGTGCGGCGGTGACGCCGCTTCCGTCGCCCTCACCGGTGGCTACGACGACGTGACGCGGCTCGTAGCGTACCTCGGTGAAGCCGTCGCTTCACTCTGGCGCAATCGCGTTCGTTCCGCGCTCACGATGCTCGGTATGATTATCGGCAGCGCGTCCATCATCACGGTCTTCGGAATCAGTAAAGCCGCAACGAGCGGTATCGCGTCCACGTTTGCCTCGTTCGGTCAACAGCCCGCCGTTGTATTCGTCGATCCCTCACAAGACTATCCCGAACGCGCGCAGATCCACTTTCGCGACATCGGCTACATACAGTCATATCTGGGCGAGCGCGCGCGCGAGGTCTTGCCGGTCTGGAACAAAGTCTTCACCGTCACCGCGAACGGAAAGACCGACCACATCATCATTCAGCAAGACGGCAGCTATCACACCGACGGTCTGGCGATGGCCGAAGGGCACAAGTTCACCGACGAAGAGGTCGACGGCGCGCAGCGAGTAGCGGTGATCACGCAAGACGTTGCCCATGAATTTTTCGGAGACCAGCCAGCGGTAGACCAGTATCTACGCGTCAACGGCGGACGCTATCGTGTAGCCGGCGTATACGCGGATATCAAGGGATCGTTCTTCAATAGCATTGCCGGCAGTTCGACGCTCATCATTCCGTACACGACGTATCACAATAATATCGCGCTCGATGCGCCGCCCGATTTTCTGGTGGTGTACCCGACGGATCCGCTCGGCGGCGATGCGGTGGCGCAAGAAGCGATTACCGCGCTGCAACATCTCCACGGCGATCGGGCCCAATACAAAACGCAAAACGGTGCGCAGACGCTTGCGGTGTTCGAGAACGTGCTCAACATCGTGGGGATCGGGCTCTCGGCAATCGGAGGCGTTGCGCTCATCGTCGCGGGCATCGGCATCATGAACATCATGCTGGTCTCCGTTACGGAGCGCACGCGCGAAATCGGCATCCGCAAATCGATCGGCGCGAGCCGCGGCGACATCATGACGCAGTTTCTGATGGAAGCCGTGCTGCTCTCGCTCGGCGGCGGCGTGACGGGCATGGTGATCGGAATTCTCGCGACGGTCGGCGCCGCGAGCCTGCTCAGTAAGCAGCTGGGAACGCTGTTGATTCCGTATCTGCTCATCGTGAGCATCGCGCTGCTCTTCTCGCTGCTCGTCGGTACGGTTTTCGGATCGTATCCGGCGCTGCGCGCTGCACGCATGGATCCGATCGAGGCGCTGCGCTCATGATGTACTTCGAAGAAGCGTGGCGGATACTGACCGCAAACCGCATTCGCTCGATCCTCACCATTCTTGGACTGATCATCGGCGTCGCGGCCGTCGTCGCCATTCAAGTGCTCGGAAACAGCATGAAGGGTGCGCTCGACGGCGCACTGGGAAGCTTTGCGGACAACACGTTTATCGTCTATCCGAACGCGACGCAGCGCAACGCGCAACAGGCTGCGATTCACCTCACCGACCTCCCGGCACTGCGCGCGATCCCCGGCATCGTGGACGCTCTTCCCGTCGGGCAGTTCCAAGATCTCGTTCGCGCCGGTCACCAAACGGCTCGCGAGAGCATCGGCGCCGAAGGCACCATCCCGTTCAACAATCTCCCGCTACTCTACGGACGGCGCATCGGCGATCGTGATGTGTCGCTCGGCACCAACGTCTGCGTGCTGCCGAACGACGCGTACAAAAAGCTGTTTCCCGGCGGAGGCGATCCAACTGGGCAAAGCATCTACGTCGGCGCGCGCCGGTACCTGGTCGTCGGCGTGCTCACCGAACCCAAACGCGGTTTTCTCAATTCAAACTTCGGCGGCGGAGGCGTCTCGATTCCCTGGACGACCTTCGTGCGGAATTACTTGCACGGCAACGTCATCTACGCCGCGCGTCTCGTCACGCCGGACGCAAAGAGCATCCCCGATCTCGAACTCGCCGTGATTCAAAAACTGCGCGCGCTCCATGGCGGTGTGGCCGACCTCGAGTATCAGACATTCGATAAATCGATGGTAACCGGTGCAATCAACGGCATCTTCAACGCCATGACGCTGATCGTTGCGCTCATCGGCGCCGTCTCGTTGCTCGTGGCCGGCATCGGCATCATGAACATCATGCTGGTTTCGGTTGCGGAACGAACGCGGGAGATCGGCGTGCGAAAAGCGATCGGTGCAAAGCGCATGCAGATTCTCTGGCAGTTCTTTATCGAAGCGCTGTTGTTATGTAGCGCGGGATGTTTTATCGGCATGGCGATCGGCCTCGGTCTGGGCGCGGTGGTAAACAACGTCTTCATCGTCAATCTCACCGGATCGATCGTGCCGCTGCCGTATCTCGAAGCATTCGCGATTGCCGCCGGTTTTGCAGCCGTCGTCACGGTTGCATTCGGAACCTATCCCGCGTACCGCGCGGCACGCTTAGATCCCATCGAGGCGCTGCGCTATGAATAACGGCATCTTGCATCCCGCTATCGGGCTGCGCGCTATTACGAAGACGTATAAGACGTCAGCGCTGGAAGTACCGGTGCTTCACGGTATCGATCTCACCGTCGACCGCGGCGAATACGTTGCGATCATGGGTCCGTCGGGCTCCGGAAAATCGACGCTGATGAACATCATCGGGTGTCTCGATCGCGCGACGAGCGGCACCTATGTGCTCGACGGCGAGGACGTCTCGCATCTCGACGACAACGCGCTCGCCGAAATTCGCCTCAAGAAACTCGGCTTCGTTTTCCAAGGGTTCAATTTACTCGCGCGCACGGACGCGTTGAAGAACGTCGCCCTGCCGCTCTTTTACGCAGGCGTGAACGGGCGCGAGCGGCAGCGCCGCGCGATGAAAGTGCTCGAGGAAGTCGGGCTCGCGGACCGCGCTCACCACAAACCGAACGAACTCTCCGGCGGGCAGCAGCAGCGCGTTGCGATCGGCCGGGCCCTCGTCAACGATCCCGCGGTGCTGCTCGCAGACGAGCCAACCGGGAACCTGGATACAAAAACCAGCGCCGATATCATGGCGCTCTTCGACAAGCTCCACGAAGGCGGCCGGACCATCATCATGGTGACGCACGATGAAGCGGTTGCACGCCGCGCCCGGCGTATAATTCGTTTATTGGACGGCGTCATCGTAGCAGACGAACCCTCGTCTCTAACCGTCCCTTAAGGAACTCTCCGTAACCCGAGGGCGGCTTCAAAGGTAGCGGGTACTATAATCGAACACCGCCCCAGCATAGGAGAATGGTGAAGAATCGTGTGATCCCCACGGTGATCGTGGGCCTTGTCGGTGCAATCATCGGCAGCTTTTTGATGATGCTCTACGCGAGCACGCATTTTGCAAACGTCGCCGGCCCGGATCATACCCCGCCGGCTGTTGTTGCGGCTCCGCTCTCCGGAGTTAGCGACCAGGACCGCATCGTGAGCGCCGTAAAGCGCACGAAATCATCGGTCGTCGCAATCACCGAGCAGATCAATGGACAGCAGTTTGTACCGCTCAGCCCGTTCTTCGGAAATCAAGGGCCGGGCGTCGTGCAGCCCTATAAGGGTCAGGCTTCGGGTTCGGGCTTCATTTACGACGGCAACGGGGACATCGTCACCAATGCGCACGTTGTTAATCCGCCGACCGGTGGCCGGATTTCGAACTTGACGGTCGTCTTTCCGAATGGTGATCGGAAACCGGCACGCGTGGTAGGCGTAAACCTCGGCGCGGACCTCGCTGTGATCAAGGTCGACGGCTACAACAAGCTCCCGCCGCCGCTGCAGTTGGCCGACTCGGACAAGCTGGAGCCCGGCCAGTGGGCGATCGCCATCGGTGAGCCCTACGAACTCAAGCAAAGCGTGACGCTCGGCGTTGTTTCGGCATTCAACCGCGAGGAGCAGGTGCAGGCGGAGGGCGGCGGAGGCGTCTACGACTTCAAAGGCCTCTTACAAACGTCGGCACCGATCAATCCGGGTAACTCGGGCGGACCGCTGATCGATATCGAGGGCCAAGTCATCGGCGTGAACCAACTCACGAACGAGAACGGGCAAGGCATCGGCTTCGCGATCCCCTCGAACGAGGTTCGTACGGTCATTCCGCAGCTGCTCAAGAATCCGGGCGTCCATCAGGGCACCGGCACGGCGTTCGCCGGCGTGCAGCTCGTGCCGCTGACGTCAGGACTCAAGAATCAGATCGGCTACAACGGCCAGGGCGGCGTCGCGGTGTACCAGGTCGTCCCCGGCACGCCGGCCGATAAAGCCGGCCTCCAACCCGGTGACATCATCCTCTCCGCTGACGGAAAGAGCTACAGCGACGCCGGCGCCCTTCAGAAGTACATCGCATCGAAGAAGCCCGGCGACACGCTTCGGCTCAACGTCTGGTCGCAAGGCGTGAAGAAGTTTGTTGCGGTGACGCTCGAGGAACGGCCGGCCGAGTACGGTCAGCCGGGTCCGCAAGCGACTCCATAACGCAAGAATGGCAAACAGGGGCGGTAAAAACCGCCCCTGTTTTTGCAACTCGGTGTGCCACTTCGGTGTCATCTACTATAGAGAGAAACAAAGCAAGCCCGGCCGTTGTATGATGGGCGGGTACATAACGTGCGGAAGGCCGTAAGCGGCAAGGCGCATCCGGCCCCCGGCAGCATCGCCGAATCGTTGTAGACGCGGGACTTACCTCGGTCCCCGGATACGTCGGCTCGAGAGCTGCGGCGGGTAGGAATAGCTGGTCCAGGTCTTCGCGCAATTCGAAGAGAGGTAACTTTTTAATGGCTAAAGTGGTCGGTATCGACCTCGGCACGACCAACTCGGTCGTTGCTGTGATGGAGGGCTCATCGCCCGTCGTCATTCCAAATTCCGAAGGGTCGCGTACGACCCCGTCGGTCGTTGCGTTTACGAAGACCGGCGAACGTCTCGTGGGACAACTTGCGAAGCGCCAGGCGATCACGAATCCGGATCGCACGATCGCGTCGATCAAGCGTCACATGGGCGAAGGCGATTACCGCGTGAAGATCGACGGCAAGGATTACACGCCGCAAGAGATCAGCGCGATGATCTTGCAAAAGCTCGTCAACGACGCGAGCAACTATCTCGGTGAACGCGTGACCAAAGCGGTCATCACCGTTCCTGCATATTTCAACGACGCGCAGCGTCAAGCAACCAAAGATGCCGGCAAGATCGCCGGTCTCGACGTGCTGCGCATCATCAACGAGCCGACCGCGGCCGCGCTCGCATACGGTCTCGATAAAAAAGGCAACGAGACGATCCTCGTGTGGGACCTCGGCGGCGGTACGTTCGACGTATCGATCCTCGAAGTCGGCGACGGTGTCTTCGAAGTCAAATCGACGAACGGCGACACGCATCTCGGCGGCGACGACTACGACCGCCGCATCGTGGACTGGCTCGTCAGCGAATTCCGTAAAGATCAGGGCATCGATCTGAGCAAAGACAAACAGGCGATGCAGCGTCTGACGGAAGCTGCGGAAAAAGCGAAGATCGAGCTTTCGTCCGTCGTGCAGACGTCGATCAATCTTCCGTTTATCACGGCGGATCAAGAGGGTCCCAAGCACCTCGACATTACGCTCACGCGTGCGAAGTTCGAAGAGCTGACGGCTGACCTCACCGATCGGTGCATTGCGCCGTTCAAGAACGCGCTTGCGGATGCGAAGATCGACATCTCGCAGATCGACGAAGTCGTTATGGTCGGCGGTTCGACGCGTATGCCCGTCATCCAGGAACTGGTCAAGAAGCTCACTGGTAAAGAGCCGAATCTCACCGTCAACCCCGACGAAGTCGTCGCCGTCGGTGCTGCGATTCAAGCGGGCGTCCTCGCGGGTGAAGTTCGCGACGTCGTTCTGCTCGACGTTACGCCGCTCTCGCTCGGTCTCGAAACGCTCGGCGGCGTCATGACGACGCTCATCGAGCGCAACACGACGATTCCGACGAAGAAGTCGCAGATCTTCACGACCGCCGAAGACGGTCAAACGTCGGTCGACATCCATGTGCTTCAGGGCGAACGTCCGATGGCGCCGGATAATAAGACACTCGGACGGTTCCGTCTCGAGGGTATTCCGCCGGCTCCGCGCGGCGTGCCGCAGATCGAAGTCTCGTTCAACATCGATGCCAACGGCATCGTCAACGTGAGCGCGAAAGATCTCGGGACGGGCAAAGAGCAGCAGATCCAGATCACCGCTTCGACCAATCTGTCGAAAGACGAAGTCGAACGGATGGTTCGCGATGCGGAAGCACAGTCGGCGGCCGACAAAGCCAAGCGCGAAGAGGCGGAAGTGCGTAACAACGCATCGAGCCTGATCTACTCGACGGAGAAGTCGCTCAAAGAAGTCGGTGAAAAACTCGACGCAGGTGCGCGCGGCGAAGTAGAAACTGCGCTCGCGGACCTCAAACGCGTCAGCGAGAACGGGACGATCGAAGAGATCAAACCCGCGATCGAACGCCTGCAACAGGCCAGCTACAAGATGGCCGAGCTGCTCTATAAGTCCGCGTCGCCGAACGGTGAAGCCGCAGGCGCGGGCGCCGGTGACGGTGCAGCCGCAGGAGCGGGTGCGGGCGGCAACGGCCAAACCCAATCCGAAGACGTAATCGACGCGGAGTTCAAGGAAGCGAAGTAACTCTCTGTCATCCTGAGCGTAGGTGCGAAGCACCGCAGTCGAAGGATCGTTACGAGCGATTGACTCGAGGCAATCCTTCGACAAGCTCAGGATGACACTGCGGTTCTTAGCGTCCACATTTTGCTTATGAACGATAACGAATTGATTACGGAAGCCGGCGAGGCGACGATCGAGGATACGCAACCCAAGACCGACGACTTGCGCGCGCAGCTCGATGCTGCCAACGCAAAGGCCGACGAGAATTGGAATAAGTATCTGCTCGCGATGGCCGACTTCGAGAACTACAAGAAGCAGATGGAGAAACGCGTGCACATGATCGTCAACGATCATCGCAAGTCGGTGCTCCTGCGCTTCCTCCCGGTGATGGATAATCTCGAACGCGCGCTGCAATTCAACGCCAGCGGCGATGAGAAGCTGCGCGGCGGGATCGAGCAGACCCTCAAAGGATTCGAATCGGTGTTGAACAGCGAAGGTGTCAAGGCCATCGATGTGAAGGGCAAACCGTTCGATCCGCGCGTTGCCGAAGCAATCGGCACGCTGCCGGCGAACGACGGCGTAAAAGACGAGACGGTGGTCGAAGTCGCCGAAAAGGGCTATACCATTGGTGACGAGCTGCTGCGCCCGGCTAAGGTGCTCGTCGCTAAAACGTCTGGATGAATTACAAAGACTACTACGCAATTCTCGGCGTTCCGAAGTCCGCGGCTGAAAAAGATATTAAGTCCGCGTACCGTAAGCTCGCCCGAAAATGGCATCCCGACGCAAACCCAACCAATCCGAAAGAAGCGGAAGAAAAGTTCAAGGAGATCTCCGAGGCCTACGAGGTACTCGGCGATCCCGAGAAGCGTAAAAAATACGACGTTCTCGGTTCGGATTGGCAGCGCGCCGCGCAGCAAGCCGAACAGCAGCGGCGGTATCGCACACGCTACAATCCGAACGATTTCCACTTCGATTTCGGAAACGCCGAAGCGAGCGGTGCGGGAGCGGGAAGCGGTCCGACGGGTTTCTCGGACTTCTTCGACATGTTCTTCTCCGGCATCGGCCGCCGTCAAGGCGCGCAGGGTGCCGGCTTCGCGCAACGCGGACAAGATCTCGAAACGACGATCGAACTTTCGCTGCGCGATGTGTATGACGGCGGCAAAAAAGCCGTCTCGCTGCAAGTGGAAGATCTCTGTCCGCGGTGCCGCGGAACGGGAACGGTCGGCACGCAGCTCTGTCCGCAATGCGGCGGCACCGGGCACGTGCTGCTCACGAAGAAATTCGAAGTAACGATTCCTAAGGGCATCGGCGAAGGTCAGCGGATTCGTCTGACGGGACAGGGCGGTGCGGGAACGCACGGCGGTCCCAGCGGCGATCTCTATCTGATCGTCAAGCTGCTCGACGATTCGACATACAAACGCAAAGGCGACGATCTCTACGTAGATCTGCCGGTGAGTTTGTACGATCTGGTACTCGGCGGAGAAGTGCGCGTACCGACCATGGGCGGACAGGTGACGATGACGATTCCCGAGGGAACGCAGAACAACCGGTTGTTGCGCCTTTCGGGCAAAGGCATGCCGAAGGTCAAGGGCGGGGGCGCGGGTGACGAATACGTGCGTCTCATTGGACAACTGCCGCAGTCGCTGACGGACAAAGAGAAAAAACTCTTCAAAGAGCTCGCAGCAATGCGAAACGGCAAAACAAAGTAGAGAGCCGCGCCTAGGCGCGGCTCTCCACTTTTTCTTAAGCGAAAAAAAACGGCATGGAATCGAAAGTATTTTCCCGTGCAAGAATCGTGCGGGACCCATTTTTGTTGACGTCTGGCGCGGCGGGTCTGCAGCCTTCCGCTGCGTAAATGGATAGCAAGCCTATCAGGCTTCGCAAGAAGGGAGATATCCATGCCTCTCTCTCGCAAGAATTTCGTCGCCGCTTTTGCCGCGGCGTCCGCCGCTTCACTAACAGCAAATGGTCGAGGGTCGGAAATAAACGGAAACGAGCGCGCTCCCGTGCACTTCCACATCCTCAAGCCGACGGAGTACGACTACGCGGGGCTCATGCGCACGCTCGACGCGCCGTCGAAGAACAAACAAGTGTTTCAGGGCAGCGCGGCGTCGGTCGTCGCGCCTGGAATCGCGAGCATCTACATACACATGCAAAACTCGATGAATGCTTTTCAGTTTTCGTATCCTGACAGCGATCCGCTCGCAACCATGGGCGTTCTCATGGCGCCCGCGATGGTCTTTGCGCTTAACGATGCGATGTGGACGAAGTATAATCTTGGCGCCGCTTTCGGGCTTTCACCGACGAACACGTACTACCGGGCCAGTTCGAACCTCGATCTTTCAGCGCATCCGGACGATCCCACCGGCATCTATCAGGACTGGAGCGCGCAAGCGGTCCTCAAACGCGGCGGGAAATTCTTCGTGTGCCACAACGCAACGACGGCCGTGGCAATGATGACCGCAATGAAGCGCGGCTCTACGACTGCAGCCGTGCTTGCCGATTTCGAGAAGAATCTGTTGCCGGGATTTGCATTTGTTCCGGCCGGCGTCGCGACGGTGCAACAAGCCGTTGGAAAAGGCTGGAACCTCTTCCAAGTGTGAGCGTCACTGAGTCGCTACGGCATCCAAATCCACGCGTTTCAACTTCCCGGTCGCCACGTCGATGACGAAGCCGTGTATGTCGTCGCGATGCACGAGGAACGGATCGTGACGGATGCGTTCCGCTGCGGCTCGCACGTCTTGTTCGAGATCTTTGAACGCGCCGAATGCGTACGAAGGCGCAAAGCCGACGTCATCGACAAGGGTACGGCGTAAGTCATCGTCGTTGAAGGTCAGCATGCCGCAATCGGTGTGGTGAATCAATACGATCGTACGCGTGCCGAGCAATCGCTGCGAAATCACGAGCGAACGCATCGTCATGTCGTCGACGAGTCCACCTGCATTGCGTATAACATGCGCGTCGCCTTCTTGCAACCCGAGCGCACCATAGACGCTGAATCGAGCGTCCATACACGCGACGACGGCAATTTGCTTTGCGGGCGGCAACGGAAGCGGCCCTTGAAACGAACTCGCGTAGCGTTCGTTGTTGGCGAGAAACTGATCGACTACACTCATAACCTAGCCTCCGAATAAGAACAAGAAACGTCGACCACGCGGATCGTTGCGCCGCAAGCAAGGGGGCGCTGTTCCGGCTTGCCACGAAGTGTGTTGGAAGCGATTACAGGGAGAGCTTCGATGATCAAAGAGATCGCGTATACCGCATATCCCTCCGACAGCGTGCAATCGACTCGCGAATGGTACGAGGGAATGCTGGGTTTAAAATTCAGCGCTCCGTACGCGGAAGACGGCGTAGAGAAATACAATGAAGCACAGATCGGCAACGGCTGGTTCAGCCTCATGACGACGGAGTGGATCTCACGCCCCGCCGGCAGCGGCGTCGGCATCGTATTCGAAGTCGACGACATCGAAAGCACCTCAAAGCAACTCCGCGACAAAGGCATCAAGGTAGAAGACATCTACGAAACACCAGTCTGCAAAATCACCTCATTCGAAGACCCAGAGGGCAATAAAATAAGCCTGCACCAAGTCACTGTGCCGCATTAAGCTCTAACGATGATGGATGCCGGCAAACAAGTTGAAAAGGCGCTCCGGCCTAGCCTCCGCGCCCCCCACTTCGTGGGGCCCCCCAACCATGGGCCGCATAGACGTGTCTTACCGGCTGATGACTCCCCTAGGGCGGCCCAAATAAACGTGACGACGCTAGCTAAGCTGACATCGGGACCACGTCGAGCATCATGATGTCGGGGCATGGGCTCATGTGGTCCAACATGTACTCGCCGGATAAGCCGAAGGTGCGGCGGCGAGTCGAATGGTCGCGTATTGGGCGGCTGTTTTCGCCGTATTGGAAGCAGCAGTCGCTGGTGTTGGCGTGTATCGTCGTTTCGGCGTTGCTTGGCCTTGTGCCGGGGTTGATGACGGCGGACATTATCGACAGGGCGATTCCGCATCAGAGTTTTCGTGAACTCGGGATCGATGTCGGGATCATTCTCGCGACGGCGATCGTCTCGATGGGTTTGGGCGTACTGCAGGGGTACCTGAATTCTGTCGTCGGCGAAGGCATCATGCGTGATATTCGTACGAGCCTCGTCTCGCATCTGCATCGGATGCCGCTCAAGTTCTTCACGGGAACGAAGACGGGCGAGATCATGAACCGTGTCTCGAGCGACGTCGATAACATCGACAACGTCGTTACGGGCACGCTCACCACCATTATTACGAACGTCGTGATGATCCTCACGACGCTCGTCGCAATGTTCATCTGGAATTGGCGCTTGGCGCTCATTTCGCTCGTGGTCGTTCCGTTTATGACGCTTCCGCTCGGCCCGGTCGGCCGGCGCATGTACGAAATCCGGAAGAAAACGCGCGAGCAGCGCGACGCGATCGAATCGATCACGCAAGAAACGCTCTCGATCTCCGGCATCACGCTAATTAAATCGTTCGCGCGCGAGGCATACGAACGCTCGCGCTTCTACGAGGTCGGAACGCGGCTCATGAAGCTCGAGATCCGGCTCGCAATGGTAGGCAGATGGTTCATGGCTTCGATGACTGCCATGGTCATCGTCGGTCCTGCGATCGTTTGGCTGGGCGGCGGGTGGCTGGCGGTGCAGCACATGCTCGACATTGGCGTCATCGTTGCGTTCATCGGTTACATTCAAGGGCGTTTATACGGGCCGGCCGCGGCGCTCATTGGCGTGCAAGTGCAGATCGTGAGCGCACTTGCGGTCTTCGAACGCATCTTCGAATACCTCGACATGAAGACGGAACAGTATGACCCGCCGAATGCAACGGTACTGGCGGCGATCAAAGGTTCGGTCGAGTTTGAAGACGTGACGTTCGGCTACGAAGCGGATCGCACGGTTCTGCGCGATATTTCATTCCAGGTCGAAGCGGGACAAATTGCGGCCTTTGTAGGGCCGTCCGGTGCCGGAAAATCGACCATCACGCAACTCGTGCCGCGCTTCTACGATCCGCAGGACGGACGCGTGCTCGTCGACGGTCACGACGTCAAGACCGTCACGCTCGAATCGCTCCGGCGCGACATCGGCATCGTTACGCAAGAGACGTACCTCTTCCACGACACGATCGCATCGAATCTGCGCTACGCAAAACCCGATGCGACGCTCGATGAACTGATCGCAGCCTGCAAAGCGGCGAACATTCACGACTTCATTTCGACGCTTCCGGAAAAATACGAAACGATCGTGGGTGAGCGCGGACACAAGCTCTCGGGCGGCGAGCGCCAGCGTCTGGCGATCGCGCGCGTGCTGCTGAAGAATCCGTGCATCTTGATTCTCGATGAGGCGACGAGCGCGCTCGACTCGCACAACGAAGCGGCGATTCAGCAAGCACTCGAGACCGTGATGCAGAATCGAACGAGCCTCGTGATCGCGCACCGCCTTTCCACGATCGTCAACGCCGACGTAATCTTCGTCCTCGAGAGCGGTCGCATCGTCGAGAGCGGATCGCACGCGGTCCTGCTCGCGCGAGGCGGCCCCTACGCGCGCCTCTATCGACGGCAATTCCGGGATGCTGCGGTCGGCGAATAGCATCGCGCGGCCCCGTCTCGAAAAGATCCTGCGCGATGCCTTAACGGCATCGTCGCTTGTCATTCTTCAAGCCCCGTTCGGCTACGGCAAAACGACACTCATTGAAAGCGCGCTTCGCGAGTATGCAGAGACGGCGCTCTTTCGCGCGCAGCCGTGGCACGGCGGGAATTTTATCGAAGACCTCGTCTTCGCGGTACGTGAGGTGCGTCCCGATTTCGGACGCCGTACGCTTGCCGGCGCCGATGCAACCCTCCCTGCGGCGTCGCTCGCGCGGCTTTTTACCGGCGATCTCCGTCACGTTCCGTCCGAGTTGATTCTCGCGATCGACAACGCCGAACATCTCGCCGGCGACGCATCGTTCGCGGAATTCCTCGACGCCGCCGCGCATGCACTTCCGCGCCACGTTCGATTGCTCGTCTCGGGCCGAAGCGTTCCGGCGCTCGCAGCGCAGACGCTCGTACGCAACCGCGCGATAACGATCCCTGCCGATGCGTTACTCTTCTCGGAAGAAGAATTGGGCGATGCGCTCGCGTCACACGATATCGCCGCGAGCCAAGAGACGATCGAGCGAATCGCGCGGGTTACGAAGGGCTGGCCGGCGAGCGTATCGCTTGCGCTTGGCGGCGGCGACATTCGTGCCGGCGCGGATAGCGACGAGCTCGGAATGCAGTACGTGTCGGAAGCGCTCCTGGCGGCACTCGACCAGGAGACGCAAATCTTTCTCGAACGCATTGCCGTCTTCGACCGAATCGATCGCCGGCTGTTCGATGAAACTTCGCAGTACGGACCGTTCGACAGTCTGATCGCACGGCTCGAAAGCGCGGGCACCCCGATCGCACGCGACGAGTTCGCGTACACACTCCATCCCCTCGTTCGCAGTTTTGCGTTGAAGCAAGCCGCAGGTTCGGGAACCCTCTCCCAAGCGCACGCGATGGCGGCGCAGCTGTATGCGCGTCATGGGAACCTCGCTGCAGCACTCTTTCACATCGTAGAAAGCGGCGACGAACGGACCGCCGATGCGTTCATGCGCGAATTCGGAACCTCCGTTGTGCGAACCGGTAATCATGAAGTGATCCGCCGCGCGATGAAATTACTGACGGCGCCGCAAACGCAAGACGTGCGCGCATATATCGATGCACTGCTGGCAAAAACGGGTGGCGGTGACGCGACCGATCGTTATCTGCAAACTGCTGCAGCGAGCAGCGATGCACGAATCGCCTTTGGCGGACGCGCCGAGCAGATAGAACGAAGCATCGCTCGAAAGGGACACGCCGACCGCGAAGCACTGGCCGACCTCGCGGTTCGCGCAGAAGAACTCGGCGTCGATGCTCGCGCGCGAGCGGCACTTTTCGAAGCGTGGTCCAGCGCGATCTCGTTCGACTGGGGCGCCGCGCTTGAAACGTTGGAGCCGTTCCGAGCCGCAGGCGACACGACGACGCGCTTTAACACCGGTGTGCTCTACGCATATGCACGAGCCTCGCGCGGCGAAGTCGATGCGGCGCTCGAAGAGCTCGATGCGCTCGTCCGCCTCTTTGAAAACGACGACCGCGTAATGTTTGAAACCCTCGCGCTCGTATGGCAGGCGCGGATCGCGTTGCTGCTTGGATATACCGCGATCGCGGGCGATGCTGCGCGCGCTGCACTGCGACTGATGGAGAATTTGACGATCGGAGCGGAGGAAGCGGCGCTGTACTTCGCGTTGACCGAGCTCGCGACGCACGAAGGCAGTATTGCGCAGACGTTGGCCTTTGCCGACCGGCTGAGCGGCGCCGCGCCGCGGGCATGGTACTCCGGAGACACCGCACGCGCACGGGCGTTTGCGGAGACGGCGCTTGCGCGCGCCGCATTTCTCGGACGTGACGTGGCGACCGCGCGGGATCTTGCCTTAAATAGCGCGCGCAACGCTGACTTCCCGTTGGTGCAGCGTGCGACGGCGTATGTGGAAGCGGCCGCGTATGCCGCGCTTCTCGGTGGCCCGCGTGCTAGCGATCTTTATGACGATGCGTGGGCGCTCGTGCGTGAAGCAGAGCCGCGAGATACGGCGGATGCCGTCGCGTTATCCACGGCGATCGATGTGCTCGCGTTTCTCGCCGGACTTCATCAATGGGCTGCGACCGACTCGTCGATACCGCAACTCGCAGCGTTTCGTGCGCTGCTCGATGCGCGTCGCGGTCTCGTCACGACGGCTCATGCGGCAATCGCCTTACGGCATTTACGGGAAGGAAACGCAACCGCCGAGCCGTTCAACGCCGCGCTCGCGCAGATTGCACGTGCAGGGCCGCGGTTCGAAGTGCATCTCCTGCGCGCGTTTGCGCCGCGAGATCCAATCACCGAACCCGCTGCACCGCCCGATGCGGATCTCACCACACGCGAGATGGAGATTCTCTCACTCCTCGTCGAGGGACTATCGAACAAAGAGATCGCGCAGCGGCTCATCGTCAGCCCGCGAACCGTCGAAACGCATGTCGAACGCGTCCTCGGCAAACTCGAAGTTGGCTCACGCTCACGGGCAATCGCCAAAGCAATCCGTCTGGGACTAGTCGAGCTCGTATAACCCTTGTCATCCTGAGCGAAGCGCAGCGAAGTCGAAGGGTCGCCTCGATTCAAACGCGCGTCGCGATCCTTCGACTCCGGTGCTTCGCACCTGCGCTCAGGATGACAGACTACGAATAGATCGGTTCGATTTCGCCCATCTTGCCGGTTTGGAAGTCGCGGAATGCTTGTTCCAGTTCTTGGTTTGAGTTCATCACGAACGGACCATATCGGACCATCGGTTCGTTGATCGGACGCCCCGTAAGCACCAGGAATTCCAGTTCGCCGTCACCGGTGTTCGTAACCGGAATCACGTCACCGTGCGGATCGAACACGACGGCTGCGCGTGCGTCGTACGAACGATCGCCGGCGAAACGCGCCGTACCGTTCATTAGGTAAACAATCGCCGTATCACCGTCGGTTACGGCATGTTCGATGTGCGCGCCGGGCTTCAACCGGTAGTGGACCAAACCAATCGGAATGCGCGTCTCGGCGGCACCGTGAACGCCTTGCGCATCGCCGGCAATTACCTTCGCCCAAGCGCGTCCGTCGTCGCTGGTCCAGGTCGGTATCGTGCTGCTGCGCACATCCTGATAGCGCGGACGTACCATTTTGTCGGCTTTGGGCAAGTTGATCCAAATTTGAAATCCGTGCTGTCGTCCGCCTTCGCGCATCATACGATCCGACGGCATCTCGGCGTGAACGACACCGGCGCCGGCCGTCATCCACTGCACGTCGCCGGGATAGAGCTCTCCGCGATGACCCGCAGAATCGGCGTGCTGAAACTCGCCATCGATCATGTAGGTGACGGTCTCGAAACCGCGATGCGGATGATCGGGCGCGCCGATGGCTTCGCCCGGTGTGTAGTTCACGGGGCCGAGTTCGTCGATCAACAAGAACGGATCGACTTGCATCACGCCTTGCACCGGAAACGGCCGGTGAACGATGAACCCGCCGCCTTCGGCGAATTCTTGTGCGGGCAGAACGAGCGACAGTTTTCTAGCAGTCATGCAGCCCATAACCCACCCAGGGTTGCGCTCGGGTTCGGTAGCCCGCCCTTAAGCGACGCCTACCGGGATCTTCATGACGCTCGGTGGCTGAGGCACATGGAGCTTGGGTCCGGTCGCGGCTTGGACTTCTTCTACACTCACACCGGGGGCGAGTTCGGTGAGGACCATGCCGGTCGGCGTGATGTCGATCGTTGCCATGTCGGTGATGATTTTCTGCACGACGCGTTTGCCGGTTAGCGGCAGCGTGCACACGTCGACGATTTTGTGCGCATTGCCCTTTGCGACGTGTTCCATCATCACGATGACGCGTTTTGCGCCGTGCACGAGATCCATCGCGCCGCCCATGCCCTTGACCATCTTCGCCGGAATCATCCAGTTCGCGAGATCGCCGTATTCCGAGACTTGCATGGCGCCGAGAACAGCGAGATCGATGTGGCCGCCGCGAATCATTCCAAATGAGAGCGACGAGTCGAAGAACGACGCACCGGGAAGCACGGTTACCGTTTCTTTGCCGGCATTGATCAAGTCGGGGTCTTCTTCACCTTCGAACGGATATGGGCCCATGCCAAGGATGCCGTTCTCACTTTGCAGCGTGACGGTGACGCCTTCGGGCACATAATTCGGAATCAGCGTCGGCAAACCGATGCCGAGATTCACGTATTGTCCGTCGCGAAGCTCCTGCGCAACGCGCGCCGCGAGTTGTGTGCGGGTGAGCGCCATGTTATTGCTTCTTCCTTGTCGTCACACGTTCGATACGTTTACCTGCGGGGCCGACTTTAACGATACGTTGCACGAAGATGCCCGGCAAGTGCACTTGCTCCGGATCGATTTCGCCCGGCTCGACCAGTTCTTCCGTTTCGACGATCGTGATTTTGCCGGCCATTGCACAGAGCGGATTGAAGTTGCGCGTCGCTTTGTGGAAGATCAGATTTCCGGTGGTATCGGCGACCGACGCGCGTACCAGCGCGTAGTCGCACACGATGCCTTCTTCCATCACGTATTCGCGTCCGTTGAAGATACGTGTTTCTTTCTTCGGCGACGGAATGGCGACCGAACCGTCGCCGTTGTGTTTCCACGGAAGCCCGCCTTCCGCAACGAGCGCTCCGACGCCGGCCGGCGTGTAAAACGCCGGAATTCCGCATCCGCCGGCGCGCAGACGTTCCGCCAGCGTACCTTGCGGAACGAGCTCCACTTCGAGCTCTCCGCTCAAGTATTGACGCTCGAACTCTTTGTTCTCGCCGACGTACGAACCGGTAGTGCGACGAATGCGTTTTGCATCGAGGAGTACGCCCAGACCCCACCCGTCGACACCGCAGTTATTCGAGACGGTGACGAGATCGGTTGCGCCCTGCTCCAGGAGCGCATGAATCAAATTGTGCGGGATACCGTTGAGTCCAAAACCGCCGACGGCAAGAGAAGCGCCGCTCGGAATATCAGCGACCGCCTGCGCGCAGGACGCCAAGACTTTATTCATCGCCGTTGAAGTTCTCCGAGCTATGAGTATTGCCCCACCGCGCGCGTACGAGTCCGACGAAGAGGCGATGATCCTCCAGATGGTGCGCGAGCTCGTTGCGGAAAAAGTCGCACCGCGTGCCGCTGAGATCGACGAAAAAGAAGAGTTTCCTTGGGATATCAAAGAGCTGTTCGCTCAGAACGATCTGCTCGGTATTCCGATTCCCGCGGAATACGGCGGCCTCGGCAGCACGTTTTTGACCTATGTCAAAGTCGTCGAAGAGATCGCAAAAGCGTGTGCATCCAGCTCGCTCATCGTCGCAGTGCAAGAGCTCGGCATGCTGCCGATCTTGATCGGCGGAAGCGAAGAACAGAAGAAACGTTTTCTTCCGGATATTGCAACGGGTAAGAAGATCGCCGCTTATGCGTTGACGGAAGCATCGAGTGGATCCGACGCACTTGGTTCAATGCGTACGCGCGCCGAACTCAAAGGCGATTCGTACGTGCTCAACGGCCAAAAAATTTGGATCACGAACGGCAGCGTCGCCGACGTCGTTTGCGTCTTTGCAGTCACTGATCCCGAAGCCGGTTCGCGCGGCGTTAGCGCATTCGTCGTCGAGAAGGGCACGAAAGGCTTTAGCGTCGGCAAGAAAGAGCGCAAGATGGGCATCCGCGGTTCACCCACGGTCGAACTCGTCTTCGATGATTGCGAAGTGCCGGCCGCAAACCGTTTGGGCAAAGAAGGCGAAGGCTTCAAAATCGCAATGAAAGTCCTCGATAAATCACGCCCCGGCATCGCCGCGCAAGCCCTCGGCATCGCCGCCGGCGCACTGGAATATGCCACGAATTACGCGAAGGAACGCATCGCATTCGGTAAACCGATCGGACAACATCAAGGCGTCGGCTTCATGCTCGCCGACATGAAGACCGAAGTAGAGTCCGCGCGCCTCTTACTCTACGAAGCCGCCCGCCGCTGCGACCAAAACGCGCCCGACGTCACGCAATGGGCATCCATGGCAAAACTAAAATGCGGCGACGTCGCCATGTCCGTAACCACCGACGCCGTCCAAGTCCTGGGCGGCTTCGGCTACTCATCCGAGTACCCCGTAGAACGCATGATGCGCGACGCCAAAATCACCCAAATCTACGAAGGCACCCAACAAATCCAACGCCTAGTGATCTCACGAGCACTAGTAGGTAAGCACCGCTAAACCCGACGCGCCCATCCCGTCAAACGGGGGCCCGGGCTGCGAAGTCAGCCCGGGGGCGCGCAGCACCGTTTCCGCCGCGATAGTGGCGGAAGCGGTGCGAAGTGCCAAGCGTGGCGCAACGTGCCACGCTTTTCAAAGGTAGCGAGCGGTAGGACGCGAACTTCCTGCGCGATCGCTGCGTTTGTATAGGACGTAGTATCTCTGTGTACAGCTTTCCGGCTGTCCGCAGTTACCTGTTGCTACAGAGGAGGTGAACTCATGAATAAGATTCTCGCATCGCTCGTTGCGGCGGCGTTCCTTACGACCGGCGTCGCGATGGCTGCGTCTCCGGCTCCTAAAGCGGCTGCCGGCAAGACGACGACCAAGAGCACCGGTGGTTCGATGAAGTCGATGCATTCGATGAAGTCGACGAAGGCCGCGAAGCCCGCTGCCAAGCCGAGCGCGAAGCCCGCTCTTCAAAAGACCGCAGACAAGGCGACGGCAACGAAGTCGACCAAATCGACCAAGTCCGCCAAGGCCATGAAGGCGACGAAGCCTGCTGCCAAGCCGGCGAAGGCAACGAAGAAGCCCGCGCTTCAGAAGACCGCCGATAAGACCTCGAAGTCGACCAAGTCGGCTAAGAGCATGAAGGCGACGAAGTCGGTGAAGCCGGCTCCGAAGGCCACCAAGAAACCGTAATCCCCGTTTTTATTCAGGTACCTCATATCGGCGCAGCCACACCGGCTGCGCCGAACTGTTTTCATCTAGCCGCGGGTGGGGGATGATCGTTCGCCCGCTGCCGAAGTCCGGGGTATGGCCGACCCCATGAAGCCGGAATTCACCGCTCAGAACCCGATCGTCGAAGCCGCCTCCCGCCTACGCGCACGCAAAGACCTCGCTAGCGTCATTGACGCCTCCACGGGTGACCCGGCACCTCGCAAACCGGAGGATGCGGAAGAATCGCTGCGCCTCTTCGCGCGAAATCTGCTCGACGGCGCAAAGCGCTTGAACTCAATCCTTGGTCCCAACGCGGTCCGCGTCGTAACGGTGGAGAAGCCGCTGCGGGTTCGCGTGCGCTTTGGCGAGAAGCGCACCTCACTCGAACTCGACGAGGTGCAGCAGCTCGTGCGCATCACCGGCATCGAACTCGACGGCGATTACCAATTCGATCTGGGCGCACCCGTGCCGGCGCTGATCAATCTCTCGAAAATTTCGACGGAAGCCGGCTACGGCGACGCGCTCACCGCTTCTTCTTTGCTGAAGCTGATCGCCCAGGACGCCGAGTTGCCGCGGCCTTCGCACCTCGACCGTTCGGGCCCGCTGCAGTTTTAGTTGAAACGCGCGCCGCATTTAGCTTCGCGATGATCGGCGGCGTCGGGCACAACTCGTTTACCGGACACTTTGCGCATAGCGGCGTTGGCGCTTTGCAGACCGCTCGGCCGTGCAGAATCAACCAATGGCTTGCGAGCCGCCGCTTCTCGAGCGGCACGAGCGCAATCAGATCTTCTTCCACCTGACGCGGCGTTGTTCCAAGCGTTAGTCCTAAACGGTGCGAAACGCGAAACACGTGCGTGTCGACGGCAATAGCGGCTTCTTGGAACGCAACGGACATCACAACGTTTGCCGTCTTTCTTCCAACGCCGGCCAGACTCTCGAGCTCTTCTCGAGTGCGCGGTACTTCGCCGCCGTACTTTTCGACAAGCTCGCGCGCCGCATTCATGATGCTCTTGGTCTTCATGCGAAAGAAACCCGAAGACTTGATGATCTCCTCGACGTCGGACGGCTCCGCTTTCGCAAGTTTTTCGGGCGTCGGATACTTAGCAAAAAGCACCGGCGTGATCATGTTGACGCGCGCGTCGGTCGTCTGCGCGGAAAGAATCACGGCGATGAGCAGCTGGAACGTGTTGCGGTAGTCGAGCGCCGTTACCGCTTCGGGATAGGTACGTTCGAGAATTTGCAACTCTCGTAGCGCAACATCGCGCGGAACCTTCTTTTTGGGGAACGGTATCGTAGCCATCGCTATCGAGCGGTGTTTTACCCGGTGCCTGCGAACCCATGCCGCGTGAGCACGTTCAGCACTCCCGCGGCAGCGAATGCGGCCGGAATCGAACTGCGGGCGCAAGGAAAGCTGCAGGAAGCAATCGACGCCTTTCGCGCCGGCACGACGCAGTTTCCGTCGATAGCCGCGCTTCATCAGAATCTGGCGCAAGCGTTGTACGAGGCGGGCGATACGGCGGAGGCGATCGCCGAACACCGCCGCGTCCTCGCGGTCGATCCTCGCAACGTCGCGTCGAATCTCGCGCTCTACGAACTGCTCCAGATCACCGGCGACCCCGTCCTCGCGCGCGCGCATCAGCGGCTTGCGCTCGAAGAGCAACGTCTCTTCTCTCATATCGCCCCGCGCGAACAGCGTGCAGTACTGCTGCTCCTCGCACCCGGCGATTGGCAGGCCAATATTCCGGTCGATTTTCTCCTCGACGCTGAAACGACGACGGTTCACAAACTCTACTTGCTGGGCGAGCGGTACTTACGGCTCGACGCCGTTCCGCAGTACGACGTGATGTGGAATGCGATCGCCGAATCGCCCGAGGCAATCTCGTACCTCGACCTCGCATCGCGAATCATCCTCGCGCAGGATAAACCCGCGCTCAACGATCCGCGCAAAGTTATCGCGACGTCACGGCTGCGTTTGCCCGACACGCTGCGCGGTACGAACGTTCACGTTCCGCACGTGCGCGAGGTGCGGCGCGAAGATCTCGAACGCGGCGAAACCGGCATTGCGTTTCCGATAATCGCTCGCCCCGCCGGTTCGCATGCCGGACACGGTTTGGCGCAGCTGACGTCGGCCGCTGACTGCGCAGCATACGCACAAGCGAACGAAGCACAAAACTATTTTGTCAGTCCGTTTGTCGATTATTCGAGCGCCGACGGCTTCTTCCGCAAGTATCGCATCGTATACGTGGACGGTGTGCCCTATCCGGTGCATCTCGCCGTTTCACCGAATTGGATGATTCACTATTACAATGCGCCGATGGCCCAGAATCAGTGGATGCGCGACGAAGAGGCGGCGTTTCTCGCTGATCTTCGTTCCGTGTTCGACGGCACGTTGTACGATGCCATCGAATCGATCGGAACGGCCGTCGGTTTGGAGTATTTCGGAATCGACTGTTCGATCGACCGCGATGGACGCGTGTTGATGTTTGAAGCGGATCCCGCGATGCTCGTGCACACGAGCGATCCCGAGGACCTCTATCCTTATAAAAAACAATACATTCCGCGAATCTATCGTGCGGTGGAAGGGATGCTCGACCGCCGGAAATCCGCCGATACCTAGAGCATGACTGATGCCGGCATCGACGCCGCAATCGTCGGCGCCGGGGTGGCTGGATCCGCACTCACGCTCGCTTTAGCGGCGCGCGCACCAGCCGGGTTCCGGGTGGCGATCTTCGACCGCGCAGAGCCCGGGCCGGGGACGGCGTATGCTCCGCAATCCGCGAGCCTTTTGCTCAACGGACCCGTTCGCGCGATGTCGATGGTTCCGCAAGACGCTGCGCATTTAGAGCGCTGGCTGGTTGACGAGCCTTCCGACGCGCTGATCTGCCGCGCGCGATACGGATCGTATGCGCGTGCAACCGTGGCGTCGGCACTTGCATCCCGCGCCGACTTTCGTCACGTTCGGGACGAAGTCGTCGACATGGAGCGTACGGACGGCTCGTACACATTGACGGCGAGCGACGGCGCGCGGTTCAACGCGCGCACCGTTGTTCTAGCGCTCGGAAACTTTGCACCGGCCTCGCATTTTCTACCGGCCAGCATGCGTTCGTTTCCCGGATACTTCGGCGATCCGTGGCGCGTCGATGTCTCCCCGTTCGAGAACCGCGATGTGGCGCTCATCGGCAGCCGATTGACCGCCATGGACGTCGCTGCGCTGCTCGATGAACGCGCGTTTCGCGGGCGCATTCATCTCATCTCGCGTCACGGGCTGCTCCCTCGCCTCGAGGTCCCTCACGTGCGCGGCGCCGATCACGTAAAACTCGGCCTTGACTGTTCGACGCCGTATGCCTTGCTGCGCTCGCTGCGGCGGGCAGCGGAAACATTTCCGGGTGATTGGCGAGCGGTCGTCGATGCGATACGTCCGGTCACACCGGCGATCTGGGAGTCCTGGAGCGACCGCGATCGCAAGCGCTTCTTGCGTCACGCTCAGGCTATGTGGGCGGTGCATCGTTATCGCGTCCCTGCAGCAACGCACGCTGCGTTCGCGCGTTTGCAATCCGAAGGCCGAATCGTGAATCACCGCGGCCGCATCCGGCGCGTGGAGTCGCGCGACTCCGAACTTCACATTACAATCGCAAGCGCAATGCAACAAGAAACCGTGCCTGTTGCGTACGTCGTGAATTGTACCGGACCCAACTCGGATATCCGGCACGTCGACCGGCCGCTGGTGCGCAACGCACTCAGCAAAGGCTTAATGAGGCCTGATACCCTTCGTTTGGGCGTCGATGCGAGCGCCCATTATCGAGTCCTAGATGCATCTGGTCGCGAGCAGGCGAATCTCTACGCGATTGGGCCGCTGTTGCGCGGCCTGTGGTTTGAAACGACGGCAATCCCCGAGATCGTGAAGCATGCGAGCGAGATTGCCACGGAACTGCTAGGGGAAAATTCGAGTATGGCGGTTGCAGGATGATCGAGACGATTGAAGCGCGTGTGCAAGCAGCGATACAAGACCCGCACATGGTCGAAGCGATGTTGCGGGGGATCAATGCGTTCCACGAATACAAAGAATCGCTGCCGGTCCTTCCGTATGCATATACCCGCACGCTGCTCCTCAAGCATCCGCAATTCGAACTCGTTGCAATGCGTTGGGAACCAGGATCGGTCAGCGAGTTGCACGACCACGGCGATTCCCGATGTTGGGTCGCCGTCGTCGAAGGCGTCATCGACGTAGACAACTACGAACGCCACGATCCGCGCGTTGCGCACGCGAAGCTCGAGCATACGTCGACGATCCGCGTTGCAGCCGGCGAAATGGATCACCGCATGAATTGGCGCGAACTCCACCGCGTTTGCAACACGGGCGAGGTCAGCGCCTATTCTCTGCAAATCTATTCACCGGCGCTCAGCGAGTACCACGTATTCGACACGAATACCGGATTCTACACGACCGCTCTCGCGTATTACGACACGATTTACGAACTTTAGCGTGTCATCCTGAGCGCAGCGCCGAAGGCGCGGAGTCGAAGGATCGCAACGAGCGATTGAATCGAGCCGATCCTTCGACTACGCTTCGCTCCGCTCAGGATGACACTCGACGCGGAATCCTCTGCGCGAGTACGAGCAGGACGATCGAGAAGGCCAGGGCGATTGCGAACGTCCATGTTAGCGCATGGGAAAGCGGTGCGCCGGACTCGTGAGCGATCGTAATCGGTAAGCCGCACAAGAGGACGCCGGCGGAACTGCCGAGTGTTCCGGCGAGAAGCGTTGCGGATGACGCGGTACCTTCCGAACCCTCCGGCCAGCCCGCAAGTGACGAAAGCGTTAGCGTCGAGAAGCTGAGCCCGATTCCGACACCGCCGATTGCCCAACCGACGTACGCGAATGCGACCGGCGCGCCGGCAACAACCGCGAGCAAGGTCGCCATCGCGACGATTCCGAGCACGCCACTGCACGTGACGATGGGGCGCGTGCCCACGCGCTCGAGGAGACGCGGCTGCACGGAACTGCCGATGCTCCAGCCGATGACCGCAAGCGTTATGCAGACTCCCGCAAGCGCAAGCGTCTGACCGCGCACGGCGGTGAGCAGCAGTGAGACATACGCATCCGCACCAAAAAACGCTGCCTGCAACGCAGCAAACGCCGCAATTGAAACGCTCCTCGCGTCGCGCAGAAGCAGCGTGTCGTGCGAGACTAATACGCGGACTGCACCGAGCGGATCGGCCTGGGTCCGCGCAATCGCCATCTTCGCAATCGACGGCAGCACGAGTGTGGCGGAAAGCACGACGAGTGGAATGAAGACCGCAAACGCATAACGCCATCCGAGCGTTGCGGCGATGAACGCGCCGAGCGCCGGACCGACGAGCCCCGGCACCAGCCACATCGCCGATGACCATGCGAACATCCGCGGGCGGAGATGTTCCGGAAAGACTTTAGCGATCGCGGCGACCGAAACGGCGTAATCAAGACCACCGCCGAAGCCCTCGATTCCACGCGCACCGACGAAGAACGTCATCGACGGCGCTAACATCGAGGCGAAGAGCCCGACGAGTGTCAGCGAAAACGCGAGCGTGAGCGCGCGCTGCGTACCGTACCGGTCGGCGAACGGGCCGGCGAACGACATCGAGATCAAACTTGCGCCGAAGAGTGCCGAAGACGCGAAACCGTACAGACTGAGCCCGTGCAAATCGGTTGCGATGCGCGGCATAACCGTCGTGACGATCAGCGATTGCGTCGCGGCCGTGAACTCCGCTACAAGAAGACCGGCCGCTACGCGTCCGCGGCGGCCGGCAAAGAGTTCCAACATCCCTCGACTTCGTTCAGAACAGCCTCTTACTGCAGGTATTTGACAATCCAGTCCACCCATCGGCGGTCGACATCCTGCGCGCGCACGGGATCGCCGGGGAAATGACCACCCACCGGATATGCCCAAAATTCGACCTTCGTCCCGCGGTCTTTGAGCGCATGGAAGAACCGGTACGACTGCGTAATGGGAACGCGCTGGTCGCCGGTGTCGCTCATAATCAGCGTCGGCGTCGTGACATTCCATGCGCTGCTGATCGGCGATTGCTCGATGTAGAGTTTGTCCAAAGCGTTCACGTACGGTGATCCGCCCATGCCATAACGGTCGCCGACGCCGTTGTCGGCCAGCGCGTACTCATCGATCAAATCGTTGACCGCAGCACCCGACACGGCTGTCTTCCAGACGTGATAGTGACCGATGAGCCACGAGGTCATGTAGCCGCCGTACGACCAGCCCGATACCGCAATCCGCGAGCGATCGATGCGATAGTCTTTCGCGACCGCTTCTATACCGGCCATTACGTCGCGTCCGGGACCGGCGCCGGAGTCTTTGACGATTCCATACCAATATTTCGCGCCGAGATTGTCGCTGCCGCGGTAGTTGGGATTGAACACGATGTATCCGTGCGCCGCGAGCAGTTGATTGATCGTGCTGAAGTTCGTAATCGATGCAGAGTTCGGACCGCCGTGAATGACCAGCACAAGCGGATACGTTTTCTGCGTATCGTACGATGGTGGCAGCGTCAGCGTGCCGTCCTCGTGATAGCCCTCGTTGGTCCACGAGATCGTCTTCACGGTGCCGAGCGAGAGCGCCGCAATCGAATCATTGAACGATGTTACGCGCTCGGGCGCCGCGGTCGCCGAAGCCATGTAATAGAGCTCGCCCGGACGATCGGGTTGGCTCCCGACGAACGCGATCGCACCGTTTCTTGCAATCGATGCATCGAGCCAGAACCCTTGCGACGGTTGAACGCTGCCGAGATTCATGCGCTTTGCCGGTCCGTCCAGCGGCTTGATCCACAGCGCCGCATCCGTGTCCTTGTGTCCGGAAATCAAGAGCGACTTTCCATCCGGCATCCACATTGCACGTTGTACGTTCGTATCGATTTCGGAAGCCGTAACGTCGACGCCGTTGCTTCCACCCGATGCAGGTGCAACAAAGATGTCGTTGACCGCCGCCGGATCGCCGTTATTCGGATACCAGTACGCGATATTCTTACCGTCCGGTGACCACTCGCCGAAGCCTTCGTACTTTCCGTGCTGTGTGAGCACGCGAACGTTTTTGGTATCGACGTCGAGAATCGCCACGACCGCTTGATCGGAATCCGCGTCGAACGCATTGGGCATCCGCGTAAAGACGATTGACTTGCCGTCAGGCGACCATGAAAGCGGCGGCCCGGGCGAACTCGGCGGCTGCGCGCTGGGAATACTCCACGATCCCTGGGTCAAACGGCGGTTGTCGCCGCCGTCGGCATTCACGAGCCAAATGTGGTTGCTCGACGGTGCTTCACGGTCGTTGTACGCCTGATCGCCGACAACGAACCCGTCAAGATGCTTCTTGATCTCCTTTTCGTGCGCGGGCTTGTCCGCGGCAACGTACGCAATCGCTCTTCCATCGGGCCGCCAAGCAAACTGTTCGACGCCTTTGGGAGCATCCGTGATCGCTCTTGGGTCGCCGCCGCGAAAGTCCATGACGTAAATCTGCTGATGCGCGTCGTCGCCGGTTCCGCGGCGAGCAAGAAACGCCAGACGATCTCCGGACGGTGAAAACGCCGGCGACGAGAGTTCCTTGCGCTCGAACGTCACCGGGCGCGACGTCTTCGTCGCGACGTCGTATATCTCGATATCGCGATCGTACGTATCATCCTTGAGATTCGGACGAGAGACGACGAACGCAATCGATTTTCCGTCCGGTGCGATCGTCGCGCTCGTTACGCCGACGATCTTCGTAACGTCGTCAATGGTGAACGTGCGCGGTGCTGCGGAGCCGCTCACCGGCAGAAGCAAGGCCAGCGCGAGTGCGGCGAATAGCTTCTTCTTCATCTCTGCCATCCTATTTCAGATATTTCTCGAACCACGCGAGCCACCGTTTATTCACGTCTTCGCTGCGAACGGGATCCGACGGAAAGTGTCCGGGGACCGGATATGCGACGAATTCCACTTGCGTGCCGTTGTCCTTGAGCGCGTGATAGAGTTTGAACGAATTGGTGATCGTCACGTTGTTGTCGCCGATATCTCCCATCACGAGCGTCGGGGCTTTTGCGCGCGGCGCGTACGTAATCGGCGACTGCTCGCGCCATTCCGCCGTGTTTGCCGGCTTCCACGGTTTCCCGTGGAAGAACGGAACGTCCGTATCGTAATAGAACGCGATGTTGTAGTCGTCCAGCCAGTCATCGAGCGATGCACCGCTCACGGCGGCTTTCCATACCGCGGGATAGTTGCCGATGAGCCACGACGTCATGTAACCGCCGTACGACCATCCGGAAACGCCGACGCGCGTCGTATCGATCGGATAGAGTTTTTCAATGCGCGCGAGACCAGCCATCACGTCTTTGCCCGGGCCGTCGCCCGCGTCGTTCGTAATAGCGTGCTCATAGGCATCGCCGAGATTCGTGCTGCCTCGATAGTTTGGAGAGAATACGAAGTAGCCGTGTGCTGCAAAGATCTGGCGCTGCGTGCTCCACGCCTCCGTTGAAGCGCCTTGTGGACCGCCGTGAATGAGGAGAATCAGCGGAGCCTTTTCGCCGTGATAATGGAGCGGTAACGTCAGCACACCGTCTTCGGCGAAGCTTCCCTTCGTGGAACGCCAGTCGACGGCTATGCTGCGTGCAATTCCTTTCCGCGCTGCGAACGCATTCTCGTTCGTCAGTTGCGCGGGCTTGGAAGACGGACCGTTGAGGACGTACAGTTCCGTCGGCGAATCGTTCGTCGAGCCGACGAACACGAGCGCTCCGTCTTTTGACACGTTGCCTAAGTTCTGCGCGTTCACGGAGCCGGTATTTACGCGGGCGGCGGTTCCATTCAAGCGCCAATACCACAGCGCAAGTTGGGTGCGATCGGGCGTCGCGACCCAGATTGCATCGCCCGTGTTATTCCACGTCATCCCATCGACGTTACGGTCCAACGCCTTGCGGAAATCGGCGATGCGGCGGCCGTGCGAATCGGTTACGTACACGTCGACGCCCTGCGTATAGTCACCGCCGGTATTGCGCGCGTACGCGATCGACGAACCGCGCGGTGCGAACGCCGGTGCGTTTTCCATTGCTTCCGAGGGCGTCAACCGCTCGATGCTGCGGCTTGCAGCATTGACCAGAACAGCATACGAACTGAGTGAATCACCGACGAACGGCGTCGGAAAATGAGGCGTCGCGATGGTCGTACCGTCGGGTGACCACGAGACTTCACCACCGCCGTCGGGCTCGAGCGTCGCAACGCTCCAGCTACCGCTCGTCAAGCGGCGATTGCCGCTGCCATCCGCGCGGATCACCCAAAGATGTGCCGGCGGCGTTGCAGCCTTGTGCAGATAGTCGTTGTCGTGTACCTCGAACGCGTCGAGATATTTATTGTCCGACGGCTTCTTCGCATCGCTGTCCTGCGCGCTATACGCGAACCGCTTGCCGTCGGGGCTCCATTCAAACGAAATGATGCCCTTTTTTGCATGCGTGACTTGACGCGCTTCGCCGCCGTCCATCGGTAGCACGAAAATCTGCGACTGCGGGTCTTTCTCGTCGGAATCGAGCGCGCTGAATGCGATCGCGCGGCCATCGGGAGACCAAGCCGGGTCTGAAACGCCTTTGCGATCCCACGTGAGTTGGCGGCTGCGATGACTTCGAACGTCGACGAGAACCAATTGGCGGTCAATCTTGTCTCTTTCGAAATCGGAACGCCCGCGCACGTACACGACTTCTCTGCCGTCGGGCGAAATGCGCGGTTGCGAAAGCGTCACGAGCGCACGGGCATCCGAAAAATCAAAGGCTAAAGCGGGTAGTGCAACGACCGCCAATACAAAGGCGCCCGCAATGGAGATGTAACGCATGCGCGTCTCCCTTTTTTGTTCTGCTATTCGCGAAGGCCAACGTGTCCGCCGTCGCGCGCGACGAGGCCATCACGCTCCAATATTGCCACGAGTTCTTCGACATCCTTCATCGTTCGTTCGCGCAACACCGGCTTCAAGTCTCGATGTAAATCGAGGAGCGAAATCCGCTCGCCGGGCGCAAGCGCGCGCAAACGGTCGACGATGCGCCCGCGCGCGAATCGGGTCGTCGATTCAAACGGAATTGCATTTTGCGGTGACGCTTTTTTGGCATGGCGGCGCCGCAGGGCGTCTAGCTGCGACGGATCGATAGGCGCGGCCGCACAATGTGTCTGCAACGGGCAGATCAAACACTTTGGCGCACGCGCCGTACAGATGCTCGATCCGAGATCCATCATCGCCGAGCTCCAATCATGACCGCCCTCCGGCGGAACGATCGCATTCGCGCGTTGATCCAGCTCGGCAGGCGAAGCCGCGACCGGATGCTCGACTCCGAAGAACAACCGGTGAACGATACGGCGAATATTCGTGTCGATCGGCGCAACGCGCTCGTTATATCCGAACGCCGCAATCGCGGCCGCCGTATATGGACCGATTCCCGGCAACGATCGCAGCGACGTAAGATCGCTTGGGATCTTGCCGTCGAACCGTTCGCAAACCGCGACCGCGACATCCACTAAACGAACCGCGCGCGAGTTATATCCGAGGCCTTGCCAGAGACGCAAGACTTCGCCGATGCTTGCCGCTGCGAGCGACTCAACCGTCGGAAAGCGCGCGATAAATTCATTGAACTTCGGCACGACGCGATCGACCTGCGTCTGCTGCAGCATGAATTCGCTTACGAGCGTGTAGTACGGATCGCGCACCACGCGCCAGGGTAAATCGAATCGCCCGTGCCGCGCGTACCATGCGAGCAGAGCCTGCTGCATCGCTGTCACGGCCGGAGCGTTGAAATGGCGGTGCCGATGCGCCGTATCCCCTCGGCAATCTCGGTTCGCGCGACGGCCGTCAGCGCCAACCGGAAGTGATGATCTCCGCCGGAATCGGCAAAAAACGCCTCGCCGAAAAGGAACGATGCGCCATAGCGTTCCGCTACATCGAGCAACGCTCGTGCGCGAACTTCGCGCGGCGTAGCGGCCCACAGGTAGAAGCCGCCCGGCGCGCCGAGCGCGCGAACGGTCGACGGCCAGTGCGCGCCAATTGCTTCGTCTGCAACCTTACGCCGCAGCAACAACTCTTCGCGCAGTTGCGAAACGTGGGCATCGTAGCCCCGCTCCAAGTAATCGACGATCGCCGCCTGCACGTACAGACTCGTCGCCATGTCATACGCTTGTTTGCGCAGCAGCAAGCGTTCGAGAATCATGCGCGGCGCGGCGAGCCAGCCGACGCGCAAGCTGGGAGCAATCGTTTTTGAGAACGTCGAGAGATAGACGACATGATCGGGCGCAAGCGCAACGAGCGGCGGCAACTGATGCTGCGCGAGCGGCCCGTATGGATCGTCTTCGATGATCGGCACGCCCGCACGCCGGGCAATCGTCGCGAGACGTTCGCGGCGATCGGCATTCATCGTCGCGTTCGTCGGATTATGCAGCGAGGGCATCGTGTAGATGAATCGCGGACGCCGCGTGCGCAAAATCGCCTCGACGTGGTCGACGCGCATTCCGTCTTCGTCCACGGGAACGGGAATCGCGCGCAACCCGTTGATTTGAAATATTTGAAGCGCACCGGGATACGACGGCGACTCGACGATGATTTCGTCGCCGGGCTCCGCGAGCGACTGGGCGACGATCATGATGCCTTGCGTCGATCCGGTGAGAACGATGACGTTCTTCGGCGCGATTCCGCTCGCGCCGCGCGCGTTCATCCGCGACGCGATCGCTTGGCGCAGCGGCTCGTATCCTTCGGAGTCACCATACGAGAGCACGAACCGCGGGTCGCGCGCGACGCGCTCGAACGATTGCGCGAGTTCACCCAGCGGCGACGGTTCATCGGGCGCAACGCCTTGTACGAACGAAATCCGTCCCGGTTCTTGTTTTGCCGCCAGTTCGCCCAAAATGTTCGGGAATTCACCGACCCGCCATGGCGGCAGCGTGATCCACCACGGAACGCCGGCGGTTCTTGCGGGTTGTCCGCCGCGCAGTTGCGGAACGACGCGTGAACCCGAGCCGACGCGCTGTTCGATCAATCCGTCCGCAACGAGTTCGCGATACGCATGCACGATCGTACTGCGGTTGACGTTAAGCCGCTCGGCCATCGTCCGCTCCGGAGGCAGACGCGTCGATTCAGGCAGCGTTCCGGCGAGAATCGCCTCGCGTAAATGCTCGTAGATCTGGCGGTACAGCGGTACAATTGAATCCCGTTCGAGCTGAGGGAGGATTCCAGACCATCCAATTTTTGCCATGGATGGCGGTCCATTTTCGGTAAAACCAATGCCAACGCTTGCCGACCACTGAAACGATGGTCAATTCAAGGGCCGTCGATTTGCGAGTGCCCTTCGTGGGGCGCGCCTCGGAGTTCCGGCGTCTCCTCGCCTTTTTGAAGCGAGGCGGGTTCGTCACTCTCGTTGGTCCCGGCGGCGTCGGCAAATCACGGCTAGCATACGAGGCGGTATCGCATTTCGAGCGCGAGTCCGGGACGGCGGCGGCTTTTGTCGCGCTCGCCGGCGTTTCGCCTGAAGCGGTCCTCGGCACGGTGATGCAGACCATCGACGTCCACGAAGAGCCCGGCCGGACGCCGATCGATACTCTGCGCGATGCACTCTCCGAACAGCCACTGGTTCTCGTTCTCGACAACTGCGAGCATGCTCCGGACGAGACGAGCGCGCTCATGGACGCGCTGCGGGTGGTCGAAGGACTGACGGTCGTAGCGACCAGCCAGCGCCGGCTTGATTACGTGGAGGAAGAGGTCTTCGAACTCGAGCCACTGACCGTCGAGGAAGCGGTCGCCTTCTTTTACGAACGCGCACAGATCGAGCAGCACGCCGTGACGGATGAAGTCGCCGACACCGTCGCATCGATCGTTCGCACGCTGGACGGGCTGCCCGTTGCCGTCGATCTGGCCGCCGCACGCCTTGCGTCCCTTTCACTTGCCGAACTCGCTGCGGAACTAAAGTCGCTGCGTCCGTATCATCTGCGCTCGACCCGCGGCTCGGATCCGCGACACCGCACGATCGGAAACGTGATCGCATGGAGCTTCTCGCGCCTGAGCGAGCATGCGAAACGCGCGTTCGCGATCGCATCGCTTTTTGCAGACGAATTCGACGTACAAGATGTCGCATTCGTCGCCTCTATCGACGCGATCGACGCATCCTTTGCCCTCGACGAAGCCGCCGAGACGTCGCTCGTGATGCGCACGGAGTTCGGATACCGGCTGCTCTCGCCCATTCGCGCCGTTGCTGCACGCTCTCTGGCCGCAATGTCGAATCGGCGTGCGTTCGAAGAACGTTTTGCACTGCGCATGGACGCCGTCGCGGCGGCGCTGTGGGAAGATATTCGCGCGGCGAACGCCGGCGCAGCGATGTATCGTCTTTTTCTGCGCTACAACGATTTCTGCAGCGCGATCGGCTGGGCGATGAAAAAGCCCGCCGATCGTTTCCCGCTCATCGCTTCGATTATGACGACGATGATCTCAGCGTGGGCGGAAGGCGGACGGTTCAGTGAAGGATTGATGTGGGCCGAGCGCCTCGAGAGCGTCGCTGAACGCCTCAAACCGAACTTGCGCGGACGCATCTATTATTTGGGCTTGTGCGTAGCGCACGCCGCCGGTGAGTATCAGCGCATGCTCGAACGCGCACCCGCGACGATCTCTGCATTTACGATTGCCGGCGATCGTCTCGGTCTTGCGCGCGCATACAACGCGCTTGCAGCGGCCGCGTTTCATACCGGTGTGCTCGACGATGCGTGGAAGTACGCGGAGACGGCGCTGCACGTGTACGACCAGATGGGGCACCAGCGCGGCGTTGCGGCTGCGCTGACGAATCAAGGCAACGTTCTCTTCGAAGGACGCGACGACGCTGGGCGCGCGCGTGTCGTTTTCCGCAACACCCTCGACATTTGGCAGAAAGACGGCACCGACGCGCTGCTCGGAATCGCGCTCGGCAACCTCGCCGAAGTCGAGTACTCGACGATGGAGTACGACAAGAGCGACGAGTATGCGGTCGCAGCCATCGCACGATTCGAAGCGGCTGCGAGTCTCGCGCACATTGCATGGATCCATCAAACGCAGGCCCGCTCGGCAATTGCGCGCGCGATGGCGCCTGTCGCAAAGGAACACCTTCACCTCGCGTGCGATCTGCTCCGGCGCACTCCGCAACCGCAGTTCATTGCGCGATTGGGCGAGGTTATCGCCCGGCTGCTGATCTTCGTCGAGCAGTACGAGGAAGCGGCACTTGCGCTCGCCGCATCTACGCGGCTGCGTAACGCGCGCTCGCTCGCGCGAATGGGCTTCGTCGCGCGTGAGGTCGCCGACGACGAGGCACTGTTGCGCGCACAGCTTGGCGAAAGCACGCTGGCGGATGCTTCCGCGCGTGTCGCAGGCTGGGATTTGGGACACTTGACGAGCTTCTTCCAAGCGCTCCTTGTCGGAATAGGTCGAAGCGAAACGTGGCGAAGACCTGATATAGTAGGCGAGCCTAAAATCCATCAGTAAGGGTTCGCCCGTAGAACAGGAGACAGCAGTGGCGCAACATCAGGTCGACGCGGTGGTCATCGGAGCGGGACCGGGCGGATATCACGTCGCGATCCGGCTCGGACAATTAGGAAAGAAAGTCATTTGTGTCGACCGCGACGAGGTCGGCGGCGTCTGCCTCAACTGGGGCTGCATCCCCACCAAAGCGCTGCTGCACGTCGGTGAAGTCATTCGTCACATCGATCACGCCGCGGCAATCGGCCTCAAGGTTCCCAAAGCCGACGTTGACCGCGAAGGCGTCGCCAAATTCAAGACGGACGTCGTCAATGCGAACGTCGGCGGCGTCAAGACGCTGTTCAAAGCGAACAACGTCGAGTTTATCTACGGCGACGCAAGCTTCAAAGACGCAAACACCGTCGTCGTCAAAAAGAAAGACGGCGGCGAAGACACGATCTCCGCGCAAAGCGTCGTGATTGCAACCGGCTCCGCGCCCATCGACGTGAAAGCGTGGCCGCGCGACGGCGAATACATCATCAATTCGGATGACGCCGTACAAATGAAGCGCATTCCGAAAAACATGCTCGTGATCGGCGGCGGCGTCATCGGCCTCGAATTCGCCACGGTATTCACACGCGTCGGCGCCAAAGTTCTCGTGATCGAAGCCCTGCCGCAAATTCTTACCGGCACCGATCTCGAAATCTCGAAGACGCTCGGAAGAATTCTCAAGAAACAAGGCGTCGAAATCATGCTCGACACCAAAGTCGGCGCCCTAGAAAAAACAAAGAACAGCGTCAAAGCCACGTTCAACGGCGAGGGCACCAACGGTAAAGACGAAACCCGCGAATTCGACATGGTCCTCGTCGCCGTCGGCCGGCGTCCAGTAACCGACACGCTAAATCTGGCCGCAGCCGGACTCGCAACGGATGACAAAGGCTTCATTGCGACTGACGCCCAGATGCGCACGAAGGTCGCAAACATCTTCGCAATCGGCGACGTCACCGGCCAACCGCTGCTCGCGCACCGCGCCATGAAACAAGGCGTCATCGCAGCAGAAGTCATCTCAGGCGATAAATCCGCGGCATTCGATCCGGTGGCAATTCCAAACTGCGTGTACACCGACCCCGAAGTCGCAACCGTCGGCCTCTCTGAAGAAGAGGCAAAAGCAAAAGGCTACGAAGTGCGCGTAGGAAAGTTCCCGCTGGCAGCATCGGGCCGCGCCCGCACGATGAACGAAACCGACGGCCTCATCAAACTCGTCGGCGATGCAAAAACCGACATGCTGTTAGGCATGCACATCGTAGCGCCACAAGCAGAGTCACTGATCGGCGAAGGCGTCATCGCCCTGGAAATGGGCGCAACGCTCGAGGACATCGGTCTCTCCATCCACCCGCATCCGACGCTTACGGAAGGCATCATGGACGCCGCCGAAGCCGCGCACGGCAAAGCAATCCACATCGTCAACCCCAAACCCAAGACGCCAGTCGGAGCGAAGTAACGCCTGTCATCCTGAGCGCAGGTGCGAAGCACCGGAGTCGAAGGATCGCTCGAGCGAAAGCCCGAGACGGTCCTTCGACTGCGCTGCGCTTCGCTCAGGATGACACGGTGAAGCCTACAGGCCGGCGCCGGCGTTAAAGAGTGTAGTGCCATCCCAAGTTAAGCTGCTCGATCTGGGCCTACGCCCGTACCGCGAGGTCTGGGAGCTTCAGCACGCCACCCACAAAGCCGTCGCAAAGGGCGAAGCGCCCGACACCTGGATCTTCGTCGAACACCCCCCGGTCGTAACGCTCGGCCGCAACGCCAAGCGCGAAAATCTGCTCCTCGAGCCGGAACTTTTCGCAGCGAAGGGCGTAGATGTGGTCGAGATCGAGCGTGGCGGCGATGTGACGTATCACGGTCCGGGCCAGTTAGTCGTCTATCCTATACGACGGCTCGAACGGTTCCGGGAGATCGTGCCGCTGGTTCGGACGCTGGAGGGTGCGGTGATCGACATGGTGGGCGGGTACGGCATCTCGTCCGAGCGCTGGAAAGAGCACGCCGGGGTCTGGGTTGGCCGGAATCAGATCTGTGCGATTGGTTTGGCGGTGCAAAAGATGGTATCGTTGCACGGAATCGCGCTCAACGTCTCGACGGAGCTGGACTACGACGGCTTGATCAACCCCTGCGGGCTGACCGACCGCGGCCTGACTTCGATTTCGAAAGAGCTTGGGCGGACCGTGTCGGTAGCCGAGGCTAAGCCGCTGATGGAAGCGTCACTAGCTCGCGCCTTCGACGTTGAATTCATTCGGGATAACTCATGGCAATTGACATCGATTTAATTACTAATCCGCCCACGCCTCCGAAGCACATTCGTAAGCCTGATTGGCTGCGCGTTTCGCTGCCGATGGGTGACGATTACGAACGCGTCAAGGCCAAGGTCAACACCCTCGCGCTCAATACGGTGTGCAAAGAAGCCGCGTGTCCGAACATCGCCGAGTGCTGGGGCGCCGGCACGGCGACGATCATGATTCTCGGCGATACGTGCACCCGCGGCTGCCGGTTCTGCAATGTGAAGACGGGGAACCCGAAGGGCATCGTCGACTGGATGGAGCCGGTTCGCGTCGCTGAAGCGGTGCGCGACCTCGGTTGGAAGTATCTCGTGTTGACGGCCGTCGACCGTGATGACTTGGCCGACGGCGGCGCGCTGATCTTCGCAAACACGGTTCGCGCCATTCACGAACGCGTCCCGGGTTCGAAAGTCGAAATCTTAAGCGGGGATTATCGCGGCGACTTGAACGCGCTCGACATCGTCATGGATGCAAAGCCGGACGTGTTTGCGCACAACCTCGAAACCGTGCGGCGCTTGACGCCTACCGTACGCGACAAGCGCGCGACGTTCGATCAATCGTTACGGATTTTAGAACATGCCAAGAACCGGGCACCCGAGCGGTACACGAAGACGTCACTGATGCTGGGCCTCGGTGAAACCGAGGAAGAGATCGAAGCGGCAATGGACGACGCGCGTCGCGTCGGTGTGGACATCTTCACGATGGGCCAGTACCTGCAGCCGACGAAAAAGCACCTGCCCGTCGTCGAGTTCGTTACGCCTGAAAAGTTCGACCGTCTCGGCGCTGTTGCTCGGGAAAAGGGGTTCCATCAGGTCGTATCAAGCCCGCTGTCCCGATCGTCGTACCACGCCGAGCAAGCTTTTTTGCCCTAACATGCAACCCAGGTTCGTCTGCGGACCTTAGGAAGTTCAAATGACGGCGTTTTTCCTCAAGCGGCCTATTATGGCCATCGTCTGTTCCGTGGTGATCATCATCATGGGACTGGTCGCGATTCCGCTTCTGCCGATCTCACAATACCCGCAGATCACGCCTCCGGTTGTGACCGTATCGGCAACGTATCTCGGTGCAAGCCCGCAGTCGGTCGAAAGCGCGGTTACGATCCCGCTGGAGAACGCGATCAACGGCGTCGAGGGTTTGCGGTATATCAGTTCGACGAGCAGTCAGGGCCAGTCGACGGTCACCGCCACGTTCAATCTCGGCACGAACCTCGATATCGCTGCGACCGACGTGCAAAACGCCGTACAATCTTCACTCGGCCTCTTGCCGAACGAAGTCAAACAAATCGGCGTCACGGTCAACAAGAACAACGGATCGTTCGTGATGGCGCTCGCGCTGTTGTCGAATAACGGCTCGCACGACTCCATCTTCTTGAGCAACTATGCCGAGCTGAACATTGTCAACGACCTCAAGCGCGTTCCGGGCGTGTCGAGCGTTTTAATATTCGGTCAGCGCCGCTACGCGATGCGCATTTGGCTCAATCCGCACGAGCTTCAGGCGCGCGGTCTGGCAACGACGGACGTCGTCAACGCACTGCAAGAACAGAATGTCAACGTCGCCGCCGGTAGCATAGGCAGCGCGCCCCAGCCGGCAAATCAGCCGTACACCATTGCGGTCAATGCCGTCGGGCGCCTAAGCGATCCCAAGCAGTTTGGCAACATCATTCTTCGCGCCGACCCCAACGGCGGATTTACGAAGCTCAGCGATGTCGCGCGAATCGAATTAGGCGCGGAGGACTATAACAGCTTCATCCGCTTCAACGGTAACCAGAACGTCGTCGGCCTGGGTATTCAGCAGCTTCCGTCGGCGAACGCATTGTCGGTTGCCCAGGGCGTCCGCGCGCGACTCGATGAACTGGCGAAGAGCTTCCCGTCCGACGTTCACTACGAGGTGGCGTTCGATACGACGCTCTTCGTGAAGGAGTCGATAAGAGAAGTCGTCATCACGCTTCTGCTTTCGATTCTGCTCGTCGTCCTGGTCATCTACCTGTTTTTGCAGAGCGGCCGTTCAACGCTGATTCCGGCCTCGACGATTCCGATTTCGCTAATCGGCACATTCTTCGTCATGAAGATGTTCGATTTCACGATCAACACGATCACGCTCTTCGGCCTGACGCTCGCCGCGGGACTCGTCGTCGACGACGCGATCGTCGTCATCGAGAACATCGCCCGCTACATGAAAGAGCATCACATGGGCGGCATCGAGGGCGCGAAAGCCGCCATGGACGAGATCCAGAGCGCCGTCGTTGCATCGTCGCTCGTGCTGTTCTCGGTGTTTACGCCGGTCGCGTTCTTCCCGGGTACGACGGGTCTACTCTACAAGCAATTTGCGTTGACGATCACCGCGTCGATTTGCATCTCGTTGTTTGCCGCGTTGACCCTTGCGCCGGTGCTTTCGTCGATGTTTCTCTACGACAAGCCCGAGGCCACGCGAGGGTTCTTCGGCGCGTTCAACCGGATGTTCTATGGATTCCGCGACTGGTACGGAAGAGCGTTGCCGGGCTATTTCCGCCGCCGCTGGTTCGTCGTCGCGATCTTCGCGCTCGCGCTGGCATTCACGGGATTGCTCTTCGTCAAAACGCCGAAGGGCTTCATTCCCACGGAAGATCAGGGCTTCTTGATGGTCTTCGTCCAAGCGCCGGAAGGTACGTCGCTTGCAAACGAACACAAGATCGCACTCAAGGCCGAGAATATCGTGCGCAACACGCAGGGCGTGCACGATATGTTCGACGTCGGCGGTTTTAGCTTCACGGGATCCCAGCCGAATCTCGGCATCATGTTCCTTCAGCTCGACCCGTGGCAAACGCGTAAGACGATGGCGACCTCGCCTCTCGGAATGCTGTATGTCGGCCCGAATGCCATGCAGCCGAAATTTACGAAACAAATTCCTGAAGCGAGCGTCTTCGGGATTCAGCCGCCGCCGATCTTCGGTATCGATACCCTCGGCTTCAGCTGGGAATTGGAAGACCGCGGAAACGTCGGGCTTCCGAAGCTCTATTCAGTTGCGACCAAGTACGTCAACGCAGCGCCGCAGGGGAACACGACGCAGCCGTTCTCACTGCTGACGCAGTATCGTATCAACTCGCCCGAACTCGAGATGAACATCGATCGCAACAAGGCCAAGTCGATCGGTGTGTCACTCTCCGACGTCTTCAACACACTGCAGGTAAACCTGGGATCGCTCTACGTCAACGATTTCAATTACCTCAACCGCTCGTATCACGTATACGTGCAGGCCGACGAACCTTATCGCTCGCGCGTCTCCGATCTTCAAGATCTCTACGTGCGCTCCAGCGGCGGGGGATTGACGCCGATCGCTGCTCTTGCAAGCACCGGCGTTGCGGACACGTCTCCAAACATCACGCACTACAACATGTTCCGCAACATCGAGCTCAGCGGGCAAGTCGCGCCGGGCGCAAGCTCGGGTACCGCGATCGCGGGTATGCAGGCGCTTGCGAGAAAGCTGGACCCGCCCGGCGTTTCGTACGAGTGGTCGGGCTTGACGCTCGATGAGATCCAGTCGGGATCACAAACGATCATCATCTTCTCACTCGGTATCATCTTCGTGTTCTTGGTGCTTGCGGCGCAATACGAGAGCTTCATCGATCCGCTCATCGTGCTGTTGGCAGTGCCGGCCGCGTTGCTCGGTGCGTTGCTGTTCATGAATTACCGCGACATCATCAGCATCGGCTACTTTATGTTACCGGAGCCGCTGCACTTCATTCCGTGGTTGTTGGGCGGCGCTCAGCCCGCCGTTTCGCAAGACGCGTACGCGCAAGTCGGCTACGTCATGCTCATCGGTCTTGCAGCCAAGAGCGCGATTTTGATCGTCGAGTTCGCGAACCAGCAAGTTCGCGCAGGGGTAGACATCGTGACCGCGGCGATGCGCGCGGCACGCACGCGACTCCGGCCCATCCTCATGACGTCGATTGCGTTCGTCATCGCCATGCTTCCGCTCGTCTATGCTTCCGGCGCCGGTAGCTCCGCGCGGCACTCTCTGGGAACGGTCGTCTTCGGCGGCATGCTCTTCGCCACGTTCCTTAATCTGGCAATCACGCCCGTACTGTATGTCATCATCAAGGGCTTCGAGATGCGCGGGAAGCCTCGCCGTGAACCGGTCGACGGAAAGCTGCGCGGGGATGGACACGCCCTTGCGGAAGAGCCCGCTCCGGTACCGTCCAACGTGTGACCTTAGTACGTAAAGCACTCCGACTTTTGACGCAAATCGACGAGGGATTTCAGATTCGCTAGCTTAACAGTGCCTTCAACCGGAACCTGATAGTTTTAATAATCCGGCCCTCCGAGTTGGGGAGTTTTAGTTAATGCTCAAGTCCCTCGTCCGGACCGGTGCGGCTCTTTTTATTGCCGCTTCGTTCGGTATTCAGGCTCTGCCGGCGTCAGCCGACGGCGTGGGCGACGCGATGAGCCAATCGGTCGTCCAAGGCGCCAACGCCGGCATTAAAGACGCCATGAACGCGCAGCAGAAACCGTCGAGCCAGCCAGTGACGCAAAAGAGCGACTCTGGATCGCCGGTGGCGCAAGTGCCGCCCGTTCAGCAGCCAACAGTCAGCGCAGGCATGGGCCTTCCGACTGGCTTCACCTATACAGCAGATATCTCGACCGCGTGGCCGATGGGCAACATCGGAGTCACGGGTCATAACTGGCTCCCGGGCGGCGTCGACCTCGTCGCGGCCTACGGGTTCAATCCCACCACGCGCGTGGTCGCGCAAACGTATCAATTGCAGCACTACCCTGTTGGGTTCAACACGGGACAAGTGCCGGTGTACCTGCGTGGCTTTGCAAATCCGATTGGATGCGCGAGCCTGGACAACACAACCGGCCCGACCGGAACCTGCGCGCCGACGAATATCAACGTCGCCACGAAAGACTCCATCAATCTATTCAATCTCGAAAAGCTGTTCCTGATCGGCGGGCTGCCGGGCGGCAAGAAACTTCCGATCGTCGTGACGCCGACGTACGTGGTACGCGTCTCGAAGATTTCGGAATCCGCCGGTAACGCGGACATCGTGCCGTTTGCAATCAATCCGCCGGACGGTCCAACGTACTACAACGTGCACACGCGCAGCGCGCAACTCTACTCGCTTGCGGTGACGCTGCCGTTCCTCAAGACGCCGAAAATGTTCGGCACATTCACGGCGGCGCCGAGCTGGCTCGTCCACCTTGGCGGCGCGAACATCGAAAATCATGCCCAGATATATCAAATTCTGTATCTGGAGTACCATCCGTACAAAAAGCTGAATCTCTTCTTCGAGCCGCAAAGCTCTCGCGACTATCTGCCGACGGATCAATACGCGCAACATCTCATCGCGTATTTCACCGGCGCACAGTGGCGATTCAACGATTGGAGCTTTTTCCAACTCACCGTCAATAGCGGCGGACCAACGAATGAAGGATCGTACGGCGTACGCTCGATCATGTGCGATAACCTAGGTCAGGTCGCCACCGGCAACTGTCCGGTAAACATCGGCGGTCTCAAGGCGACGCAAATTCAATTCGCTTATGGCATCGGTTCGCCGAGCGTCATCCCGTTCTAAGGCGAGGATTATCACATGAAATCCCGTTTTCTATCGCTTCTCGCCGTCGTTACGGCCGCGTCGCTTCTGGCCGCATGTAGCGGAAACTCGACGCCGAGCATTCCGACGCCCACACCGGGCCCGGCAAATCCGAATCTCGGCTTCGTCGGCGTCGGCGACAGTCTGACAGCCGGATATCAATCCGCCGGCTGGTTTGGCGGTGCTCCCGGTTCTGTTGCCAATCCGCTCGCGACAGGTTTACCGGTCGCCGCACTCGGCGTTCCGCCGGGTCAGGAGAGCGGTTTCTGGTCGCAGATCTGGATGCAGATGAATGGAGCTTCGCAGCTGCAATACGCGCAGATCGCAAGCCCCGGGAGCAGCGTCCTTCCGCTGATCGGCGCGCCGGGTCTTGGCAATCAAATCGTACCGGCGAATCCCGCCGTAACCCACGGTCCGCCGTTCGGTACGCTGCCGAATCGCAGCGGCTGCGATTCGTTCAATCAAGCGGCGTACTCGGCAGCCTCGGTTTCGTCGACTGTTCGTGAGAACCCGACGACGATGGCGCATGACGTCGCGATTCCCGGCATCACGCTTCACGAAGTCATCGCGATGAATCAGCCGCCCTCGCCGAGTTGCGTTCCGCTCGCCGGCGCGCCGCCGGTGATTCAAGCGCTCCAGCAACTGCTGAGCGAGAGCGGCGCATATTATCCCGCGCTCGTCGGCTTCCCGTCCGTTCCCGGTCAGACGGAGCTGAATGCAGCAGCATCGCTGCGTCCCTCGTTGGCAACGGTTTGGCTTGGCTCAAACGACGTGCTGCACTATGCATTCAGCGGCGGTACGTTCACCGCAGTTGACGGCATCGGCGGCAACTCGGGACAAGTGCAGCAAGACATGACGACCGTTATCACGACGCTGCAAAAGGCCGGCGCGCAAGTCGCCGTAGCGAACTTGGTCGACGTGCTGCGGTCGCCGTTCTTTATGAGCGTCGCCCCTCTTTCGAGCCAAGCACAGTGTGCGACCGTCGGTGCGGTGCAAACGTTCCTCGCGTGCGTTCTCGCACAAGGCGGCGTTCCGTATACAACGGCTGACGCTGTGCGCGCGCAAGTTGCAGCGGCGTACGGTCTTAACCCCGGTTCGGGCAGCAACTCCGCCATCAACAACGGCTACGGCTACGTGACGCTCGGCGGTGCGGTTGCGATCCTCACGGCTCTTGGCAAAGGCCAGCAGCCGGATCTCGATGCAGTCAACGGAGTTCACGTTGCAGGCAGCGGCCTCGGTCCGAACTACACGACACCGGCGCTCGCGGCGAACATCCAAACGCTGAACACAACGATCAATACGGGTATCAGTGCCGCGGTGACGGCAACGGGAGCGGCGCTCGTGGACATCCACACGACGTTCACGGATATCGCGACCGGCTGTGCCGCCGGCTGTGCAAACGATCCGCTCGCGCAAGTCGCACTTGGTGGCATCAATCCGCCGCTGTGCTGCTCGCTCACGTTCGGAGGCGGTTTGGTCAGCTTCGACGGGCTCCATCCCTCGAACACCGGCTACGCGCTGATCGCAGAGCAATTCATCCAAACGATCAACGCGAAGTTCAAAACCGGTATCCCCGATCTCAACCTCAAAGCGCAACACGACGGCACCGGAACGATCCCGTTCCACGACCCGTACGCGCAGTAGTCCCTTGTCATCCTGAGCGAAGCGGTTTCGCGAAGCGAAACCTGCGCAGTCGAAGGATCGTTATGAATCAAAAGCCCGTCGAGTTGTTTCGGCGGGCTTTTGAATTGAGGCGATCCTTCGACTTCGCTCAGGATGACACGGGGGTTTTCTCGAAATCACTGCGCAATGAGCGAAGGAAAGATCGACCCGTATACTTTGGCACGCGACACGTCGCTTCGTGTGTTCGATATTCGCAAAGCGCCGGACGATCAACAGATTCCCGGGTCGGAGCGATACGACGGCGAGCGCATGGCGTCGGGCGATGTGCCATTTGAAAAAGACGAACGCGTCGTGCTCTATTGCGGAAGCGGAAACTCGTGCACTCGCATTGCGGCGCAGCTCCGCGAGCAAGGCTACGACACGGTCGCCTTGGATGGCGGCTACAAGGCGTGGCGGGACGCGGGACTTCCGACCGAACCGCGTTAACCCCGACCGCGATCTGCTACGATGGTAACGGTGTAAGTAACCATGATTAGCAGCATGTTTCGTATAGTAGCGATTGCACTGGCAGTATCGTCACCCGTTGCGTCGGTGGCCGATCCCGTATCCGCGCCGGCGCCGCTACCCCAGCCGTTTGTCGTGACAAACGCAGGTCCAGCGGCTATCGTTCATCTCACTGTGACGCCGATGCAAAGCGCACCCTCGAATATCAACCAGTTACAACAGCCGTTGGGTCCCTTCACGCAGCAGCCCATCAGCATCAGCTCTCCGCAACAGTGTTGTTACCAAATACAAGCGGTCTACTCGGACGGGCATACAGTCACGATACCATTCTGGAACATCAACAACGTTCCAACGCTCACGATCCGATACGGCCAACCGCATTAAAACGAGAGGCCCGGACGTTTCCGTTCGAGCCTCGTTGTCGTAACTCGCCGTTCGCTTACGCGTAGATGCCGCGCAGCTTGAGCGCTTTGACGACGCGATCGATCGCGAGCGCGTACGCAGCTGTGCGGAACGCCGCATTGCGCGCGTTCTTGATTGCCCGCAGTTCGCGCAAGTTCGTGAGCAGCACATCTTCGAGACGCTCGTTGACTTCCGATTCTTTCCAGAAGTAGCCCATACGGTCTTGAGCCCACTCGAAATATGAAACCGTCACGCCGCCGGCGTTCGCCATAATGTCGGGGATCACGACGATGCCGTTTTGCTTGAAGATGTGATCGGCTTCCGGCGTTGTCGGGCCGTTCGCGCCCTCGACGATCAGTTTCGCCTTGACCTTCGCCGCGTTCTCGTGCGTGAAGACCTTCTCCAGTGCCGCGGGTACGAGCACATCGCAGTCGCTCGTCAGCAATTCGGCATTGCTGATCTTATCGCCACCCTTGAATCCTTCGAGATTGCGGTTCTTCGTCGCGTGTTCGATCGCGCCGAACACGTCGAGACCGCGCTCGTTGTAGTAAGCTCCGGTCACGTCGGAGATGCCGACGACTTTGCAGCCGCGTTCGGCGAAGAGTTTCGCGGCGTACAGACCGACGTTTCCGAAGCCTTGAATCACGACGCGTGCTTGCTCGGGAACGATGCCCATCTCGGCCATCTCAGCGAGCGCGCAGATCGTAACGCCGCGTCCGGTCGCTTCAACGCGTCCACGCGATCCGCCGATTTCGAGCGGCTTGCCCGTAACGACGCCGGGCACGTTCTGTCGAACGTGCATCGAGTACGTGTCCATGAACCACGCCATCACTTGCGGCGTCGTGTTCACGTCGGGCGCCGGAACGTCTTTATCAGGACCGACGACTTCGACGAGTTCTGCCGCGTAACGGCGTGTGATGCGTTCGAGTTCGTTGGAAGAAAGGGTGCTCGGGTCGCACGTCACGCCGCCTTTACCACCACCGAAGGGAAGATCCACCACTGCGCACTTCCACGTCATCCAAAATGCGAGCGCCGTCACTTCGTCAAGCGTCACACCCGGATGGTAGCGGATGCCGCCCTTCGCTGGGCCGCGCGCGAAGTTGTACTGAACGCGATAGCCCGTGTAAACTTCGAATTCGCCGCTATCGCGTTGGAACGGGATCGAAAAGATGATTTGACGCGAAGGATGCGTCAAGATACGGCGCATTCCGGCATCGAGTTCAAGCAGATCGGCCGCCTCGTTAAAATAGGCAATGCCGTCCCCAAAAACCGAGACTTCGCGCACAGCAGTGGTCATAGAGTGATTTCAGTCCTCCAGTGGAGTTCAAACCCTTAAAACTTGGGGATTTCTCGCTTAAACCCTGGCCTTAAAAGTCGCAGCGGCAGCAGTTTGGCCAGCCAAGCGCACTTGGGCTACACATTGAATCTGAAGTTGACCACGTCGCCCTCTTGCATTACGTAGTCCTTGCCTTCGCTACGGAGTCTTCCTGCGTTGCGAAGCGCGTCCATCGTTTTGTATTGGACGTAGTCGTCGTACGACACGATTTCCGCGCGGATGAAGCCGCGCTCGATATCGCTGTGAATCTTTCCCGCCGCTTGCGGCGCCTTCGTGCCCTTCTCGATCGTCCAAGCACGCACTTCTTTTTCGCCGGCCGTCAAAAACGTCATGAGGCCGAGCAAATCGTATGCGGTGAGCGCGAGTTCATCCAGACCGCTACGTTCTATACCGAGTTCAGCGCAAAACTCTTGCGCTTCTTCGTCCGACAATCCGGCGAGTTCCGATTCGATTTTGCCGGATAGCACGACGACCGGACTGTGCTCGCCTGCTGCAACTTCGCGTACTGTTGCAACGAGTGGTCCAGGATTGCCGATCTGCTCTTCATCGACGTTTGCGACATAGAGCAGCGGCTTCGCGGTGAGCAAGAACGATTCGCGCGCAACTTCGGCTTCCAATGACTCCGGTGCGAAACTGCGTGCCGGTTTGCCTTCCTCGAGCGCTGCAGTAATGTTTTTCGCCGCATCGAGGTTCGGTCGCAGCTTCGGATTTGCGCGCGCTTCACGTTCGAGTTTGTCGACGCGCTTGTTCATGGTCGCGAGATCGGCGAGAGCCAGTTCGATGGAAATGATTTCGATGTCGCGCTTGGGCTCGGGAGATCCCTCGACGTGCGTAACGTTGCTGTCTTCGAAACAGCGCACGACCATCGCAATGGCATCGGTCTCACGGATGTGGCTGAGAAAGGCGTTGCCCAGGCCTTGACCGGTGCTTGCCCCGCGCACTAGACCGGCGATATCGACAAAGCGGACGGTCGCCGGGACGATCCGTTCGCCGTGCACCAAGCCCTGGAGCACGCCAAGACGCTCGTCCGGCACGGCAACCTCACCGACGTTCGGTTCGATCGTCGCAAACGGATAGTTCGCTGCGAGCGCTTGCGCCGAGCGCGTAAGGGCGTTGAAAATGGTTGACTTGCCAACATTCGGCAAGCCGACGATACCGCATGATAAAGCCATTGTGAACGGCCCTCGGTTCGTCCGCACCCGCGCGGCGACCTGGCAAGAGAAAGCGCAGAGCGCGTCGGATAGGATGGCATGCGTCAAATGAAGGTCGACAAGCTGGGCATCGACCTGTTAACCCACGACCCCGTAGTGATCCTCAAAGATATGGATGGCTCACACTACCTGCCGATCTTGATCGGACCGTTTGAGGCCACCGCCATCGCGCTCGCGCTGGAAGGCGCGCCCGTCCCCCGCCCGCTCTCGCACGACCTCATGCGCAACATCCTCGAGTCGCTCGACACGTCGCTGGAACAAGTCATCATCCACGACATCAAAGACTCGACGTTTTTCGCGAAGCTGATTTTGAGGACCGACGGGGATCTTCAGGAGATTGACGCACGCCCGTCTGACGGCATCGCGCTCGCGCTACGCATGCAAGCGCCGATCTACGTCTCGGATAAAATCGTCCTCGAAGAAGCAACGCAAGAAAAGAAAGCCGTGGACGACACCGAGATGCAGCGCTTCAAGAAGTTCCTCGACGACTTGAAGCCGAGCGACTTCAACCGCTGAGCCATCGTTAGAGCGGGATACAGACGCCGTACTGAATCACGCGATCGGCCGGTATGTTCCAGGACTCGACGCGTGAAGGCGCGTTACGCGACATCCAAATGAAAAGCACGTTCTGCCATGCCGGCATCCGGTTCGGTGACGCGTCGCGCTCGAACTCCGGCAACATCAGGTAGTAGAACAACGCATTCATCGGGACGTCCCGACGCAGTTTTACACTCTTGATAACGTCATCGAGCGTCGGCGTCTCCATGAATCCAAAGCTTGCACGGATGCGAACAAGGCGTGGGGCTTCGCCGATCTGCACCTTTTCTTCCAGCGGCACGTAAGGGCGCCCGGCGCTGATGAACTTTACGAGGACGATCGTGCTCCACGCGACGCGGTTACGAATCCACCAGTTTAGCAAGGCCGCCGGAACGCTGTTTTCTTCCGTGGTAAAGAACACCGATACAGTTCCGTCTGCCACGTTTTCGCTTCTGGAGAGGACCTCGTCGATCGGCATGCTATTGCTTCGAACGAAGTCGAGAAGTCTCGTGCGGCCGCGGTCCCACGTGATCGAGAGGACGTAAAGCACGCAGCCGATGAGCAATGGGAGCCAAGCGCCTTCCAAAAACTTCGAGAGATTTCCGAGCACGAACGGAACGTCCCATGCCAGGAACAGCGTGATGAGCGGCACGCTGTACCACCAAGGCCAGTTGAATCGCGTCCGCGTCAGATTCCCATAGGCGATCGTCGTTGCAAGCATGGTGAGAGAAACGGCGAGACCGTAAGCACCGCTTAGCCCGGCTGACGTTCGAAACGCTGCGACAATGGCGATACAACCAATTGCGAGCGCGATGTTCACCGCCGGAACGAATATCTGTCCCGGCTCCTCTCGCGACGTATGCACCTCGCGAAATACCGGCGATAGCCCGAGCTGACTCGCTTGATGGGTCAAAGAAAAGACGCCGGTAATAACCGCCTGTGAGGCGATAATCGTCGCCGCGGTGGCAAGTACGACCATCGGTATCACGAGCGCCGGCGCGAAGAGTGCGTAAAATGAATTTGCTACAGTGTGCGGCGCGGCGAGGGCATGCGCACCCTGCCCCAAATAATTCAACAGAAGGGCCGGAAAAGCGCATCCGTACCACGCTCTCACGATCGGTTTTCTACCGAAGTGGCCGAGATCGGCGTAGAGCGCCTCCGCGCCGGTTACGCAAAGCACGATCGCGCCCAAGATAACGAAGCTGGCCGGTCCATTGCGAGCGAAATACGCAAAAGCGTAGAGCGGATTGAACGCACTCAGAACGACGGGGTGTTGCACGAGCGACACGAGACCTGCAATTCCTATGGTGAGGAACCACACGAGCATAACGGGTCCGAAGACGTTTCCGATCTTGCCCGTGCCCCGGCGCTGAAACAGAAACAACAACACGAGCACGACGATCGCGGCGGGTGTGACGAACGGCTTTGCGGCCGATGTCCAAACGTTTAGACCTTCCATCGCAGAAACGACGGAGATTGCCGGCGTTATGACACCGTCGCCGTAGAGTGTCGCCCCCCCGAAGAGTGCAACCAACGCAACACCGCCCAGCGCGATGGGCAAACCCTGCGTCTTTGGTTTGCCCGCAACTTGTGCGAGCAGCGCTAATATCCCACCTTCCCCATCGCAATCTGCTCGCATCATGAACGTTATGTATTTGATGCATACGACGACGATGAGGGCCCAGATGATGAGTGAGAGTATGCCAAGGACGTTCTGCGCCGATGGGGGGAAACGCGGCGTGAAACATTGTGCGAACGCATAGAGCGGGCTGGTTCCGATGTCTCCAAACACAACGCCGAGCGCCCCCAGCGCCAATGCCGCGCGCTTTTGCTTATCCGCACTCACGCGTTCTAAGTACCCAGCCCGTTGCTAGATGTCCCATTCCCAAGCGTTAAACCACGGCGTCGAAGTGGGATTCACTTTATAGTTCTTTAGATCGGGATTGCGAACGACGATGCGCCGTAACTCGGATATAGGCATATACGCGGCCGTATCCCACAGGATCTTGTCCGCCCTTGCATACAGCGGGGCGCGCACAGCCGGATCGTCGCTTTGCAGCCCTTGCTGTTCGAGTTGGTCGTATTCGTGATTGCAATAGCGGAAGAAATTCTGCCCTTTCGGATACCACTCGTCACAGCCGTAATATACGTGTGAGTCGGGATCCCACGACAAGGCCGTTCCGTAAATTGCCATGTCGTATTTGTAGGTGTCGATCGGACCGTTGAAATCGAAGATTTGATTGTACGGGTAACCCTTGATGTGGATCGCAATTCCGGCTTGAGAGAGCATCTGCTGCGTGAGCACCGCCATCCGGTTCAAAAGAGCGGAGCCGGCAATCGTGGCGATGGTATACTCTAGGCGCACGCCGTTCTTCGAACGAACTCCGTCGCTGCCGTGCGTCCATCCCGCGTCATCGAGCATCGCATTGGCTTTCGCAAGATCGTAAGGGATCGTATGCTGCTGCGTGTATCCGATGGCAGTCGGCGCGATGATGTCATGCGGCACGCCACCGACGCCGGGCGCAATATGATCGATGAGGCTTTGACGATCGGTTGCGTAGATGATCGCCTTTCGCACCGTCTCGTCGCTCAGTCCAGGTTTGCCGGTGTTCCAAACCAGCAGAATTTGTCCATTCCACGGTTCCGTGTACACCGCTTCATCGGGTATCGATTTATATTGCGCCATGAGCGGAGGCGCCGGCGAATAAATCAAGTCGATTTGATGCGTGCGCGCTTGGGTCATCATCGTCTGGACGTCCGGAACGAACGTCAGCTCGACTCGTTCGAGGTTTGGGCGGCCACGGAAATAGTCGTCATTTCGAACGAACGAGATGCGTTCGCCGTGCTTCCATTCTTTGAACTTAAACGGGCCGGTGCCGATCGGCGCCGTATTGAGCGAACCGCGATTGAAATTTTCGTGCTCGATGATGTGCGCGGGCAGAATCGGTTTGCCCCCTTCTTGAAGCGGCGCAAAGAATTGTGAAACGAACGCCGGGTAGCGCGCCTTCAAGTGGACGACGGCAGTGTAGTCGTCCGGTGTCGATACGGATGTGACCCGATCGTAGCCTTGACGAAAGATCGTCAAGTTGTGCGGATTGACGACGGCCTTCCACGATGCCAGCACGTCATGCGATGTAAATGGTGCGCCGTCGTGCCAGCGGACGCCGTTACGCAGATGATAGGTGTAGGTGCGGCCGTCTTTCGATATGCCGCCATTTGCGAGCGACGGCACGTCCGACGCAAGGTCCCCGACGAGCTGCCCGCGATCGTCCGCGACGACAAGATACGAATAAACGAGCGACGAGAATCCGTACGTAACGTCCATTTCCGACAGGTACGGATTCAAGTGATCGGGTTCGGCGAGATCGACAACACGAAGCACGTGCGGGATCGTCCATGGATGGCGCTCGCCCGCGGTCGTCGTTCCGACCTTCGTGCACGCAGTGAGCAAAAAGGCGAACGCGCATACGGCCGCCGATATACGTCGCATGCGCGCCCGATTCGAGGGGACCGGTCTCATACCTCGAATGCCCGCCCGGCTATGGAAACTACGGAACGCGCCGACATCGGCGTTTTTGGCGGCTCAGGTTTTTATTCACTCATCGAAAACGCACGTGAGGTGTGGATCGAAACGCCATACGGCACGCCCAGCGACCGCATCGCGCTCGGCGAGATCGCCGGGAAAAAGGTCGCGTTTCTTCCGCGTCACGGCAAGGATCATCGATTCCCGCCGCAATCGATCAATTACCGCGCCAATCTGTGGGCGATGAAGTCGCTCGGCGTCAAGTTCATCATCGCGCCGAACGCGTGCGGTTCGCTCAAGAGAGAAGTGAAGCCGGGCTCGATGGTTGTCTGCGATCAGTTGGTCGACCGCACGTCCGGACGCAAGGACACGTTCTTCGACGGGCCGATTACGACCCACGTCAGCTTCGCCGACCCCTACTGCCCGACGCTGCGGCCGATTGCCATCGACTCCCTCAAATCGCTCGGAATCGAAACCCACGAGCGCGGGACCGTGGTCGTCATTCAAGGACCGCGCTTTTCGACGCGCTCCGAGTCGAAGTGGTTCCAAAGCCAAGGCTGGGAAGTAATCAACATGACGCAATATCCGGAAGCGTATCTGGCTCGTGAACTCGAGATCTGCTTCGTCAACATTTCGCTGATCACGGACTACGACGTCGGAATCGAAGGCATTCCGCCGGTGTCTCACCATGAAGTCATGGAAGTCTTTGCGAAGAACAACGAACGCGTGAAGAACGCTATCGGCACGATCGTCGAGAAGATCGACATCAACGCCGACTGCTCGTGCCACCACGCGCTGCAGGGAGCGCGCGCATAACATGCGAGGCGGACGGCGGGGCGTTGACTTCTCGATCTATGGGCGCGCCCTGCCCTACCTCTTCCGCAACCCGTCGATCCTCGCGATGCCGCTGCTCGCGGCTGTGCTCGATATGCTGCTCTCGTACACCGCCGGAGTCACAACCGATCCGCTCGGTGGTCTAGGCAGCGGGATCTTCGGAATGATCGTCCAGATCGTCTACCTCTTTGCGTTCGGCGTTGCGATCATTCAAGCGAACAACATCGCGCGCGGCTACAAGACGAAATTCGACGATGCATGGGAAGAGGCGCGACGTAAAGCGGGCGGCATCATCATCGCTGCGATCGGATTCCAGTTCATCGTTTGGGTCGCGGCGTACGCCGGAAGCCTCCTGGCAGTGATTCCGTTCCTGCAAATCGCACTGCAGCTGCTCGCGTACTTTTTCCTGATTCTCACGATCCCGGCTGCAGCTATCGGCGGCCTTCCCGGCGGCCTGGCGCTGTCGGGTTCGATTCGCGCGGTGCGCGCAAATCCGCTGCCGTGTCTAATCCTCGCAATTGTGTTCGTCGCGTTGTGGATCGGCGTGCCGCTGCTTGTTACGACGTACGTCAATGCTCGCTTCGGCGTTCTCGGCTACGAATTGATCCTCGCGCTTTCGCGCGCAATCGTCCTCGCGTACATGGCGTTCCCGTTCGCGACGACATACGACGACATCGCGTTTAAGCTCTGGTAGTAGCTCTTCCCGTTAACGCCATTCGCACCAGTTCGCTGACCATGTTCGGACTCACGTTCGTGCGTGCGATGCGCTGCGCGTCGTCGATTTTTCCCAGCATCGCAATCGCTTCAGTCGCGTCCAGGCGCGGCAGCTCGCCGAGTTCTTCTTCGTAGTCGACCGCAATAAGCGGCGTCGACGCTCCTGCAACCGATCGCGCCGTCCAATCGCGGACGAAGGACTTCAAAATCTCCAGTCCCTCGTCGAGGGTGTCTCGCGTTGCCCACGTCTCTTCCGGTGTTGTTCCGTCGACGACGGCAAAGAACCAGCGCGCGACCTGCGCGCGAAGCGACTCTTCATCATCGCCGAGTGCGGCAATCGCGCGTGTCACGCTCCCCTGGCCGAGCGATGCGCCGAGCTGCGCCTGTTCTTCCTCGTAGCCCATCGAGCGGAGAATCTCGCGCACCTGCGCTTGTGAGAGCGAGGGAAAGCGAAGTTCGATCAGGCGCGATCGAATCGTCGTTAGCAGGCGGCCCGGCGTCGATGTCGTGAGCAACAACACAACACCGCGCGGCGGTTCTTCGAAGAACTTGAGCAGCGCGTTTGCCGCGTGATGCGTCGCGAAGTCGATGTCGCCGAGCAACAGCACGCGCATTCCGCCGCTGTACGACTGCATCGAGAGTTGACGCACTAAATCGCGAGCCGTCAGATCTTCGCTTTCATAGAACCCCATCGCAGCGTCGCTGTCGCCGATCTTGAGCACGCCGACGTGCTCGAGAAAGTCCGGATGACGCGCTGCTTCGGCGCTCGAGAACAACCGGCACGAGGCGCACGTTCCGTCGTACCCCAGGACTTGCGTCTTTGGATTCTCGCACAGCAACGATTGCGCGAGACGCCGCGCAAAGGTCTTCTTCCCCACGCCCGGCGCGCCGGTGAAAAGATACGCATGCGCGATCGAATCGCGCGTGAGTTGCGCGAAGTATGCTTTGGGCCCCTGCGCGCCCACGACGTCGAAATGCAGTTCGCTCACGATGCGTAGTGCAATATCTCGCCCAGCGCAGCCGTCACCAATTCTTCCGGTCCGCGCGTCGCGTCGAAAACCCGGTAACGTCCGCCTGCGCGCGCAAGATCGAGGTAGCCGTCGCGCACGCGCCGATGGAATCCGTCGTCTTCGGCTTCCATGCGGTCCGGGTGCGTGAGCCGTTCGCGAATCCGCTCTCGCGAGAGGGCGACGGGGATATCGAGCACGATGGTGAGGTCAGGTGTGATGCCGTCCGTCGCGATTCTGCAAAGTTCGCGTAAAAGTTCCAGGTCGATACCGCGACCGTAACCTTGATATGCCAGCGTCGAGTCGGTGAAACGGTCGCACAGGACGATCGCGCCCCGCTCGAGAGCCGGCCCAATGAGTTCGACCACGTGCTGCGCGCGCGCGGCGTTGATCAAGAGCGCTTCGGTGAGTGCGGCGGGCTTGAGCCCCACTTTGAGAAACGTCTCGCGCACGGCGTCACCCACTGCCGTGCCGCCCGGCTCACGCGTCACGATGATTTCTCCGCCTCGGTCGCGTAAACGCTTAGAAAGGCCGGCAAGCAGTGTACTCTTGCCGCAGCCTTCAATTCCTTCGACGGTGACAAACATCGCCGGTCGATGTTCGACGGAGCGGCTTTACATGTCTTTCCAGGGCTCCATGTTCGGCGACATTATCGAATGGTTTTTGGGTCGCGCCGGCGACCGGCGTCAATACAAGCGGCGCACCGGTGCGTTCCACGTCTGGTATCAGCCAAATCCAAAAGACGCGAACCACCAAAAGCAGGGTGTTGGACTGGAAATCTCTCCGAACGGCCTGATGTTCATCATGCCGGAGTCGATCGGCGCGCAAGAATTTACACTCATCGTGCGGCTACGCGAAACGAATATTCCGCTTCGCGTACGCCAAGTGCGCACCGATCAGGTGGAGCATCAGGGCAAGTCGTGGCACCGCTACATGGGCGAGTTCCAAGGCGTTGCCGCGGACGATTGGGATACCATCGTCCGTTACGTCAACGACGAACCGGAAGTCGACCGGCGTAAGATGCAAAACCAAGAACAGTCGGAGAAAACCGACGACGCATACCGCCTTCTCCCAATGGCGCTGCAAAAGAAGATCATGGACCTTTTGGTCTCGCAAGGCAAACTGGAAGCACCGAAAGACGGGCAAACGCCGCTTTTAAAATTGTTTTACGGCGGACTCGTGAAGCGGCCGGGACAGAAACCGGCACATCGCTTCAACGTCCACAGCCGAATCAAAAAAGGCGACGAAATGATGGCGTACGACACTCGCTTCCTCGTCGCCGAAGACGGCCAAATCACGCTTCTTTAGCGATTGTCATCCTGAGCGCAGGTGCGAAGCACCGGAGTCGAAGGATGACACGTTATTCTGGTACTTTGAAGATCCGTACGCGCCGGTTTGGTTCGAGGCCCGTACTACGCGATTGCAGGCGGTACTTCTCCGCCAATTGATGCTGCATCCGGCGAACGTACGAGGTCTGCGGCGACAGTTCGATCGCCTGATTCGTCAGTAGCACCTGATACACGGCTTCCTCGGCCTCGCGAAGCGCGATTTCTTCGTTGTCGATCGAGCCTAAGTTGAAGACGTCGCGCAGCGCCGTTTGGATCTGTGTCGTCGTGTTCGTTTTGATCGCATAGATCGGCACGTTGTCCGACGCAATTTGCTTGAGCTTCGGTTGTCCTTTGCGCTCGAGCGTCTTGAGCGTCAAGACGACGTCCGCATCGTCCCAGTTGCGCGCAATCGATGCATTCACGCGGAGATTGTGCACGGCGCGTTCGATCTTGTTCCGTGAGACGCCGTACGGGAAGATCATGAGCGGCTTCTCATGCGCCTCGTCGTGCTGATCGTGGTGTTCGTACGCCTCGGCAAGCTGCGGCATCGATTCGGTGTCCGCTTCTTGTACGATTGCAACGTCGCCGCTCGCCGTGCGTTGGCGAATCTCGGGTTGCGGCTGGTAGCCTCGCAGCAGGGCGTCGACGACCTCCGCGACATTCTTATGAATCGCGAGACGATCGCGCTCCTGAATCTCGACGAGAAGATCGAACGTCGGCGGCGCCTTGCGTTCGAGCACCGTCTTGCGGGTTCCGCGACGTCGCGCCTCTTCATCGGAAAGCGTGACCGCGCTGATACCGCCGACGAGATCCGAGAGCGTCGGATTCATCAACAGGTTTTCGAGTGTCTGACCGTGAGCGGTTCCGATCAGCGTCACACCGCGCTCGGCGATCGTACGTGCCGCGCCGGCTTCCGCTTCCGTGCCGATTTCATCGATGACGATGACTTCCGGCATGTGATTTTCGACGGCTTCGATCATCACCGCGTGCTGGAGTGTCGGATCTGCGACCTGCATGCGGCGTGCAAGGCCAATGCCGGGATGCGGAATATCGCTGTCACCCGCGATCTCGTTGGACGTGTCCACGATCACGACGCGTTTACGATCTTCGGAAAGAATGCGCGCGCATTCGCGCAACATCGTTGTCTTGCCCACACCGGGACGCCCAAGCAAACAAATTGATTTTCCGCTTCGCAACACGTCGAGCAAAATGTCGATCGTGCCGTATACCGCGCGCCCGACGCGGCACGTGAGTCCGACGATCTTTCCTTGTCGATTCCGAATCGCGCTGATGCGATGCAGCGTTTGTTCGATACCGGCCCGATTGTCCGCGCCGAACGGCGAGATGCGAGAACATACATGCGCGATGTCCTCGTTCGTTACCGGAGTTTCGGAGAGATAGCGGAAGTCCGATGCAAACCGAGCCTCGGGCGGACGCCCCAGGTCGAGCACGACTTCAATGATCTCTTCGAGGTTGGGAAGCCGGACGAGCGCTTGCCGGATCGGGAGTGGGAAGATATCGAGGAGTTGGGAGAGCTCCCAACTTGGGGAGATCGATTGCGCCTTAACCGCCAACAGTGACCCTCTCTTCCAAGGGAGTGTACCGGGCTTTTACCCACATCTTGTGCCCGCCCCTGCCCGCTGGCACTAGACACTGTGGGAGGAATGCCTCTCTAGCTTTATATCGGCACAGGACGACTGTCCTACATGCGAGTGCCATCATTACTCTATATAAGACAGCGCTATGACGACGCTGAGATGCGTGCAGCTTGCTGCTGTAATATTCCGCGCAGTAGCGTCCGTTTGGGCCGACAGACCGCGCGAATGGGGACGGTTGGTACCTTGTCCTAAGACCGGGAAGCCGTACTGTAAAGATAAGAGCAGCCTACCGGATAGAGCGGCAACAAGGGACTCAAGCTTTGAGCAGGCGGCAATTTGTAGACAACCCATTCGGATTTATCGCCGCGCTCGCAACATTTATGCTAGCGGCACTGCCGGTTCCCCACACGCCGAAGCAAGCGACGGCCGCCGGCGCTCACGAGTCTGCATTGCACTTTAAAGCAAGAACGCTGTGCGAGGAACACAGCGGTCTAAGACAGTTTCGTGAAACAAAAATGAAGGGACTTCGAATTGGTACGGCCTCATGTGCGGACACGACGCTCGTCGTAATCACCCAGCCTTGACGCCGTTGAAGTTCACGGCTATTTCTTGACGACTCGGATAACCTTTAGCTCGTCGTCATACGGTCCTTGAATTCGGACGCCGGCGCGCAGTTCAAGGCGAAGATACGTGATGAGTTCCGGCGTGATTTCTTCGCCGGGCGAGATGACCGGAATACCGGGCGGGTACGGCGAGAGCGTTTCCGCACAGATACGGCCGGCGGAGTCCTTGAACGGCACGAACTCCGTGTTCGCAAGGAATGCATCGCGTGGCAACATGCGCATCGGGGGAATCGAAGGCAATTCGTACGTTTTGCGCGTCATCCGCTGTCCGAGAATGCCGGACGGCGCATACATGTCGAGCGGACGTTCGTCGCGCGCCAACTCTTCAAACGCTGTAAGAAATCGCTCCGCTGCCTCGCGCGTCGTGCCGATGGTGAAGAGCGCGACGACATTGAACAGATCCGCGAGTTCCACTTGAATGTTGTAACGGCGCCGAAGAATTTCCGAGGCCTCATATCCGGTATAGCCGAGACCCGTGACGCGAACGGTTACCTTCGTCGGATCGAGATCGAAGACGCCCTCGCGTCCTTGCAGCTCTTCGCCGAAACAGTAGATCCCTTCGATCTGATTCAATCGCGCGCGAATCTCGTTCGCCAGTTCGATGGTCTGCGAGAGCAGCGCCGCGCCTTCGGTCGCCATTTGCTTGCGCGCGACGTCTAGCGATGCGACCATCGGCAGATTCGGCGAGGTCGAAAGAAACATCTTCAGTACGGACTTCAGACGATCCAAACGAACGCGATCGCCGATTTGATGCAGCATCGCGCACTGCGAGAACGCGGAGAGCATTTTATGCGTCGAATTGATGCACATGTCCGCGCCGGCCGCCGTCGCAGAGATCGGCAACGCCGGATGAAAGTGAAAATGCGGCCCCCATGCTTCGTCGACCAGCAGCAGTTTATTACGCTCGTGTACGATGCGCTCGATGGACACCAGATCCGACGCAACACCGTAATAGGTCGGCGAAACGATGTAGACGGCTTTAACGTCGGGATGTTCGTCCAGCGTCCGTTCCACCGTTTCCGGCGTCACGGAGTTGTCCATATGCAACTCTTGATCGACGGCCGGCTGCATGTAGACGGGCTTCGCACCGCTCATGACCAATCCGCCGAGCATGGACTTGTGGGAATTGCGCGGCACGGCAATCTTCTCGCCGGGATTCAAAGCGGTCATCATCATGCACTGATTGCCGCTGGTGGAACCGTTGATCAAAAAGAACGTGTGATCGGCGCCGTAGGCCTCCGCCGCGAGCTCTTGGGCTTCTTTGATCGACTCCGTCGGCTGCAGCAAATCGTCGATGCCCGGCATAGGCGTCAGATCGATTGCAAGAATGTTGTCGCCGACGAACTCGCGGAACGCTTTATCGGAACCCTGGCCTTGCATGTGGCCGGGCGTGTGAAACGGCTGCACGCCTGAATCGACGTACTCGAGCAGCGCTTGAAAATACGGCGTCCGCGTCTGATCGAGCGGAGCGCGATCCGGTTGGGGTTCAGCCGCCACGCGTTAAGCCATTACTTCGAAACCGAGTCGATCGAGCATCGCGAAGTCATCTTCGTCTCCACGGCCGCTCGTCGTCAAGTAGTTCCCAAGCACGATGCCGCTTGCACCGCTGCGCATGCCCAAATCTTGCAATCCCGCAAGCGTGATTTCCCGGCCGCCGGCAAAGCGTACCAGCGCGCGCGGCAGCGCAAGACGCGCCATCGCCACAAACCGCAGCGCTTCCACCGGCTCGACGAGCGAGCGGTCTTGGAACGGCGTACCGGGTCGCGGATTAAGAAAGTTTATCGGCACCTCTTCCGGTGCCAGCGTCTGCAACGTGCACAAGAAATCGATGCGGTCTTCGATCGTCTCGCCCATGCCGATGATACCGCCGCAGCAGACTTCGAGATCATGCTTGCGCACGAGCTGCAGCGTCTCCATCCGTTCGTCGAACGTGTGCGTCGTGCAGACCGACGGAAAGTAGCGGCGCGATGTTTCGAGATTGTGATTGACCTTGTCGACGCCGGCTTCCACCAAACGTATCACCTGCGCTTCGCTAAGAATGCCCAGCGACACGGCGACTTTCAGCGGCAGCTCCGCTTTGATCAAACGGACCGCTTCGCAAACGCGTTCCAAAAGCTTCGTCGACGGACCACGTACGGCGACGACGATGCAGAACTCGGCGGCGCCGCGTTTGTTCGCGTCCCGCGCCGCTTCGAGAAATCCCTCGATGCTCGAGGTCGTTTCAGCTTCGACGTCGGTCGCAAAGCGCGCGCTCTGCGAACAGAAGTGACAGTCTTCGGAGCAGCCGCCGCGCTTTGCGTTGTACAGTACCTCAACGGCGATTGCATTGCCGCAGTAGCGTTCGCGCACATCGTCGGCGAGCTTGAGCAGATCGGGAACGTCCGATTCAGGAAGCTCCGCGATCGCGTTGAGGAGTTGACGGTCTGCCGGAAGGCCGCGCTCGAGCAGTTGATAGCGCGCGGCTTCGATGGTCGAATGGGGCAACGGTGTTCCTCGTAGCTAAGCAAACAAAGAGTTGAAGATACGGGCGCCGTCTTTCACGGACGCCGCTTCGTCTTCGCCGTACGGCAGAATGCCGAGAACATCGATCTTTCCCTGCAACGAACGCACCACGTCGTCGCGGTAATGCTGTTCAGTCGGCCCCCATCGCTCGACGAGCACGGCGCCTGCGAGTGGAAGGCCTCCCTGCTGCGCCTGGTTGATCGTCAGAAGCGCATGATTCAGACAACCGAGCCGCAAGCCGACGACGATGATCGTTTCGAACTTGCCGAGCGCCGCGACGTGTCCGAAATGTTCGCGCGCATTGAGCGGAACCATCAAGCCACCGGCGCCTTCGGCAACGAGCCCGTCTTTGATGTGCGCGACGGCATCGACCAGCTCACCGGCATGCACTTCGGGAAGCCCATACGCAAGCGCCGCCGACCATGGATCAGCAGGCTTTTCGAACCGCGCGAGCTCGACGAACCGCGCGCCGGCGAGTTTTCCCGCGCGCGCCGCGTCGCCCTCAACGCCTCGCGCAAGACCGGTTTGCACCAGTTTCACGATCGTCGGCGTCATCCCGGCATTCTTCATCGCAAGTGCGAGCGCGGCGGTCGCGCGCGTCTTACCGACGTCGGTATCCGTGCCGGTTACAAAGTATCGATGCATTGGCGTAGTCCTTCGATGAGCAGATCGATCTGCTCGGCAATGTGATCGGAACGCAAGGAGAGCCGCAGGCGTGAACTTCCCGCAGGGACGGTCGGCGGGCGAATCGCCGGTGCGTACAATTTCTTTTCCCGAAGTGCAGCGGAGACGTTCATCGCGCGCGACTCGCTGCCGAGCACGATCGGAACGATTGGCGAGGGATCGTGGATGACAGGAAGTTCGAGCGATGCAAGTCCTGCGCGAGTGCGCTCCACATTCTCACGCAACCGTTTGCGTGCTTCGTCACCGTTACGAATTTGCACGAGCGACACGCGCGCAGCAAGGGCGATCGCCGGTGGAAGTGCGGAATCAAAGATAAACGTACGCGCCTCGTTCACGAGCAATTCGATGAGCGCCGCCGGGCCTGCGACGAAGCCGCCTTGCGCGCCGAACGCTTTGGATAGCGTTCCGAGGACGACGACGCGCGGATCATCAATCGCAGCTGCCATACCGGTGCCTTGCGCTCCGACGACGCCGAGGGCATGCGCGTCGTCGACGAGCAGAATGTCATCGTCGCCGAGATCGCGCGCGATCGCCTCGAGGTCCATAGCATCGCCATCCATGCTGAAGATCGACTCGGTGACGATGAGCGAGGGTCCACGCCGCTCGGAGCGCGGCGGAACCGCTCCATGCGGGTAGATCGAACGGTCGGCGCGGCTCATGCGAATGCCGTCGATCAACGATGCGTGATTGAGCGCGTCGGAGTATACGGTCTTCACCATGCGCGAAAGCACCGGAATCACGCCGAGCGCGGCGAGATAGCCGGACGAAAAGAGCAGCGCGCGTTCGCGTCCGAGCCACGCCGCGAGCTCTTCTTCCAACAGCGAATGTTCGCGATGACGCCCGCCGAGTAGACGTGAACCGCCCGAACCGGCGCGCGTCGCGTGATGAAACGCTTGCAACACCTGCGGATTCGTCGATAGTGCCAGGTAGTCGTTTGAGGAGAAGTCGATAACGCCGGTCAGTTGATGCGTGGGGAGCTCGCGGTATCTCCCCGCGGCGCGAATCTTTTCGATGGCCTCGTCAACACGCGTCAAGTAGTTCACGCGAGCGCATCCTCGAGCGCGTCGAAAAACGCGTGAACCTCGTCCGCAGTGGAAGAAAGCGGCGGAACGAACTGCACGGTCGCGCCGATCGGGCGAGTGAAATGGCCGCGCTCGTAGAGTTCGATTGCGGCACGGCGGGCGTTCGCGCTCGAGCGCAACTCGATACCGATCATCGCTCCCGCTTGCCGCGTTTCCGCTACCACGTCATGGTTCGCGAGACGTTCGAGCCGTTCGCGCGACGCTCGTTCGATGCGAGCGACGTTTTCCATCGTCGCTTCCGCTTCAAAGAGGTCGAGCGAAGCGAGCGCCGCCGCGCACGCGATCGGGTTCCCTGCATATGAGTGCCCGTGAAAAAACTGTTTTCCATCGTCCGGCTCGCCGAGAAACGCATCGAAGATTGCTCCGCGAGCCAGCGTTGCGGAGAGCGCAAGCGTACCGCCCGTAATGCCCTTTCCGACGCAGAGTAGATCGGGACGAAGACCGAGCTGCTCGAATGCGAACATCGTCCCTGTGCGTCCGAACCCGGTTGCGATTTCGTCGATGATTACGAGCGGTCGAATCGACGAGAGCGCGCGATACTTCTCGGTGGGCACGATCCGGATACCCGCCGCCGCTTGCACGATTGGTTCGACAATGACTGCCGCAACGTCGTCGCTTTCGAGCACCCGATCGTCGTCGTACGCGATCGCTTCGAACGTGAGCGGACCGAAACGCGACTTGAAGACGGCAATATCGGAAACGCTCATCGCCCCCGTCGTATCGCCGTGATACGCATCGACGAGGCGGATGAAACGCGTCCGCTGCGACTCGCCAACGTGCTGCCAATACTGCACCGCCATTTTGAGCGCGGCTTCAATTGCACTTGCGCCGTCGCTTGCAAAGAACGCATAGTCCATGCCGGTCGACGTGCACAGGCGCGACGCCAGACGTTCCGCGACCGGATTCGTCGCACCGAGCGTCGTAGCGTGGTCGAGCATTGCGGCCTGTTCCGAAATGGCACGCACGATCGCCGGATGGCAATGTCCGTGCACGATCGTCCAAATCGAGCTGACCGCGTCGTAGAGCCGTCTCTCTCGCGCGTCGATCAGCGACGTGCCTTCGCCGCGGATGAAGGTCCGCTGCGACGCATCGAAGGACTGCATCTGGGTGAACGGAAGCCAGAGGCGGGACCGAACTTCTACCATGAGTGAGTCGAGCTTCGCGTGGACGCCGCGGTAATCATCGTTGGCGGAGGCCCTGTTGGCCTCTCGCTGTCGCTTGGCTTGGCGCGCTACGGCGTTCGTTCCATCGTCCTCGAGCGCAACGTCGAGCCCATCGCGGAGTCGCGCGCCGTCGTGATCTGGCCGCGCACCCAAGAGATCTTCCGCGACTGGGGCATTTACGACGCGGTTCGCGCCCGCGCACGCTTCACCGACGAACTGATCGTCCTCAACGCGCGAAACAATAAAACGCTGCTCGAATTGGATTGGAACGTCATCGACGACGTCGTTGCCGACCCCGGCGCATTCATCATTCCGCAAAACGAAACGGAAGGTGTCCTGCGTGAACTCGTTCGCGCCAACGAATTGTGCGAGCTTCGCACCGGCGTCACGGTCACCGGGTTACGGCAAGAAACGCAATTCGCCGACATCATGTATACCGATGGCGCTGCGGAGCATACGGTACGCGGCACCTACGTTGCCGGTTGCGACGGCGCACACGGTGTCGTGCGTCACTTCATCGGTCTCTCTCTCGAAGGAATGACGTACGACACGCGCGTCGTACTCAGCGACGAACTGCTTGATGAGGATCTCGACGACGGCGTGTTTGCACGCGCGCGTCTCGACAAACCGAAGGTTCGCGCAGCGTTCAAATTCGCGGAGCGTACGTGGCGCGTCATTGCAGCGGTCGGCAACGACGGCAACGACGATGCGTTGTTGTCCGAAGCCGCTCATCGCGAGCGCCTCGCCGATCTCTTCGGCAATCATACGTCGACGACGCTCTGGAGGAGCGTCTTCAAAATCCACAAGCGTCATGCGCAACGGTTTATCGTTGGACGCGTTGCTCTCGCAGGCGATGCCGCGCATTTGAACAGTCCTGCGGGCGGCCAAGGGATGAATGCCGGGATTCAAGATGCCGCAAATCTCGCTTGGAAAATCGCGTATGCGCTGCGAGGCGCGGGCGACGGAGATCGTTTATTCGAGACGTTCGATATCGAGCGGCGAGAGATGGTAACCGACACGATCGAGCGATACACGGATCGCCTCACTCGCGTCGGCATCGGCTTCCCGGTGCGCGCGAAGCAACTCGCGGTTCGCGCGGTATCTCGCGCGGTACGCGGCCGCGGTATGCAGCGAAAGACGTGCCGCGCGCTGGGAATGCTCAGCGGCCGCTACACGAAATCGCCGATCATCGACGCACGACACCCGCTGGCCGGCCGGCGAATCGACGATTTACGCCTCGAAGACGGCCGGCGCATCAACGAAGCGCGCTGCGGGGAGCCGCTCCTCGTCGTCGTGGGTGATTTGCAGCTCGACATCCCGCACGTCGTGGTTCGCAAGCCTCCCAAACGTTGGCACGTGAAGCCGCCGGTCGTTCTGATCGTGCGCCCGGACGGCTGCGTGGCCGCCGTTGTCGAGAAACCGACGCGCGAACGAATCGAATCAGCGTGGGACACAGCCTTTTGCGGGACGGTGGAATTATGACTGCGATCGCGTGGCTTTATATCGTGGCCGGACTCTTGATGCTCGTTGCGGTCGGTGTGCCTTCGGTCAGCTCGGCCCTCACGCGTATCGGCGGCGCGATCTGCGGCATCGGCGCGGTCATCGTCGGCATCGCGCGGCTTGTGGCACAGGATCGCATGCTCAGCTACGCCGGTTCAATCGTTCTCATCATCGGCGCGGTGATGTATATCTTGGGGACGATGCGCGACCGCCGGGCGAGACGAAAGTGAAAAGCCCGCCGGGAAATTTCGGCGGGCTTTTGACTCGTTGCGATCCTTCGACTTCGCTCAGGATGACACTTCGATTCGTTCCTCGATTGAGATGTTGTAGAGGAAGAGGAACTTGCCCCATTCGTCGGGGAGCGTGTTGCGCTTGATTTGAATCCACGGGATGTACTTGGGTTGGCGTGGCTTCTTCTTGAGCGTCATGTTGCACTCGTCGGGCGTGCGGTTATTCTTACGATTGTTGCAGCGCATGCACGCGCAGACGAGATTCTCCCACGTCGACGGACCACCGCGGCTCTTGGGGACGACGTGGTCCACAGTCATCAGTTTCTCGCCGCGGATTCCGCAGTATTGGCACATGTGATCGTCGCGTATTAACACGTTCTTCTTGGTCAACGCGACCTTTTGCATCGGACGGCGGATGTAGTACAGCATCCGGATGATGGACGGCATGCGCATCTCGTATCGCGTCGATGCGAGAATGCGATCGCGGTCGTGGACCATCTCCGCTTTGCCGGAAAACAACAACTTGACCGCGCGCTGAAAGCTCGTGATATTCAGCGCTTCGTAGGTGAAATTCAAGACGAGCACGTCGCTCACAGTCGCTGTCCTCCTTCAGCGCGGGGCGGCGGATTTCGATGACGCAATGCAAGAAAGCGAGACACTTTAGGTGCCTCGCTTTCTAACAAACGTCATTCGGGTTTCGGTCAGCATCTGGGTGATGGCTAACCTTTCGTCCGGCCGCAACCTTTCTTTCACCCGTTCGAACGCGTGACTCGCGACGTCGATCGCGATCTCAGCGCTGGGAAAATCCGGTTGACGTCCGTCGGTGTCAGAGAGATACGCATGCGCCGCGAGCGCGAGCGTTGCAATCACTTCTGAAAGCAACGGCTCGAGCGGTGGGATCTGACCTTGGAATCCGGTCGCTTCCGCGCCCGGATGGGCCGCTTGCGAACTCATTTGGTCCCAGGGATTATGCAGCCGAGGAGGTCTTCCCTACGTTCTTCCTTGCGGCCTCGACGATTTTCAAGAAGTACGCGTGGACGCGCGGATCACTCGTGAGCTCCGGATGGAACGACGTTCCCAGCAGGTTGCCTTCCCGAACCATTACGCCGTGGCCGTTACGCTCGGCAAGCAACTCGACCGAGGGACCGACGCGTTCGATCCACGGCGCACGAATGAAGATTGCCGGGAACGGCTCCTCGCCGAGCACCGCGACGGGCAAATCGACTTCGGCCGATTCATTCTGCCGGCCGAACGCGTTACGCCGCACGGTGATGTCGATTAAGTCCAGCGTCGGCTGGTTCAAACCGGCGACGTCGTGCGCTGCGACGATCATGCCCATGCACGTGCCCCACAGCGGCATGCCGCTGCGCACGCGAGACTTGATCGGCGCATGCAAACCAAAACGTTCGAGCAACTTCATCACGGTCGTCGACTCGCCGCCGGGAATTACAAGACCGTCGACGCGATCGAGATCCGCCTGCGTCTTCACCGGAATCGCTTGCGCGCCGGCACGTTCGAGCGCGGCGATGTGTTCGACCACATCGCCCTGCAGCGCAAGAACTCCAACCAGTGGTTTAGTTTCCACGGCTCGCGAGCAGCTCCGATTCCGCGAGTTTGCGCACGTCGATACCGGGCATTGCATCCGACGTACCGAGCGAACGGGACGCTTCCGCGACGATCTTCGGATCGTTGTAGTGCGTCGTCGCATCGACGATCGCTTTTGCGAACTTCTTGGGATCGTTCGACTTGAAGATGCCGCTGCCGACGAAGATACCCTCGGCACCGAGTTGCATCATCAGCGCAGCGTCCGCCGGTGTCGACACGCCGCCGGCGCAGAAGAGCACGACGGGCAGTTTACCGGTTTCCGCAACCTCGCGAACGAGTTCGTAGCTTGCGCCGAGATCGCGCGCACGCGCGACCAGTTCTTCCTTCGGCGACACGGTCAACGTCGCGATCGCGTCTTTGATCGCGCGAATGTGACGCACGGCTTCGACGATGTTGCCGCTGCCGGCTTCACCCTTGCTGCGGATCATCGCCGCGCCTTCGGTAATACGACGAAGCGCTTCACCGAGATCGCGCGCACCGCAAACAAACGGCGTCGTGAACGCGTGTTTGTCGACGTGATAGAGGTCGTCGGCCGGCGTGAGGACTTCCGACTCGTCGATGTAGTCAACGCCGATGGACTGCAGTACTTGCGCCTCAGCGAAATGACCGATGCGAACCTTCGCCATAACGGGAATCGTGACGGCATCCATGATGCCTTGGATCAGCTCTACCGAGCTCATGCGCGCTACGCCACCGGCGGCGCGAATATCGGACGGGATGCGCTCGAGGGCCATCACCGCGACCGCGCCGGCTTCCTGAGCGACAACCGCCTGCTCCGGCGTGACAACGTCCATGATGACGCCGCCCTTGAGCATTTGCGCCAGCCCGCGCTTGACGGTTACGGTTCCGGTTTGCTGATCAGCCACGATAAAACTCCTCTTAGTGCCCTATGTTCCTATCGTAACAGTCGATTCCAATAAGAACATTAGGTACAACACTAGGGGAGCGGCGTTGGTGTCGCTCCCACCGCGGCTTTCGTACCCGGCGATGCTTGGGGGCTAACGCTTGTCTGCGGCGGCTCCGGCGATAGCGGAGGCGGCGATGGGCTCGCGCTGGGCGAGCCGCTCGGCGGCGGCGTCTGGTCCCAAATGGGGATGTTGGGGTTCGGGGTCCATTTCGGCGTCTTCCGGGGCGCAGGCGTCGGCGTCGGCTCGAGGGTCGGCAGCGGTTTTGGCGGGATGCGTGGGTCGGGGAAATTCGGATCTCCGGCCGCGGTCAGCGTTTGCTCGCGCTTCCAGTTCGGCCCATAATTAACCGGCGTCTGCGCGGGAAGCGGTGTGACGATCGGAATGCTCTGCATATTGCCGGAGCTCGTTGCCTGAACGAGCACCCGGGTTCCCATTCGCTGGCCAATGGCGATGGCAGCCAAAAGAACGAGCACGCCAACGGCGAGAACGATCGTTACAAAACGTTTAGATGGATCCATCGGGAGGCGCTAACATTCGGCGCCAGTGCCGGGCTGACTCCTTCGCGGTGGATCCGCGGATGAACATTCCCGTCGAAAGTTCGAATCCCGCGAGTGTACTCAGTCGCGGGACGATCTCCATGTGCCAGTGGAACGACCCGCTGGACGCGTGCGGATCGCTGTAAACGAGAAGATTGAACGCCGCGCGTTCGCCTAACCGGCCGCGCATCGCCAGCACTGCCTCTTGCGCGATGCTTCCCGTATCGGACCAGACGTCTTCATCAGCATGCAGTAGCGAGGGCGCGCAATCAGCGGGAAGCAGCGTGAGCGACCACGCGAAACGCGCGTGCGATCGAACGAACGCAATTGCGTGCGCCTTGCGTGCGACGATGGTTTCTTCGTTTTGCGCTCGCGTCAGCTCGTCACAGAGCACGCATGCTGCATCTGCTCGAAGCATTCCGTCCCAACGATCCGGACGTTCCGGCAGAACGACCAACTGCGTGTGCGGATGCACGATTGTCGCGCCCGCAAGCGCGCCGCTGTTCTTGAACAACACCGGATAGGATGACGGCGCTCGTTCCAATGCGGACGCATACCGAGTGCGCCACATCGATATGCCGGCGGGCGTGATCTCCTCATCGTGTCGCGGTGAATCGACGATGACTTCGTGATCGCCGTCGGGCGCCGCGATCGCCGGAAACTTGTTGCGAAACACGCGCACGTCCCAACGGCCGCCGTCTCCGATTCGCGCGATCTCCGGCGGCGTTAGGTCTTCGTTTCCGGGGCAGAACGCACACCGCTCCTCGGGCCCGTCGCGAAACTCATTCGGACGCGCCGAGCGCGTCGCACCGAGCAGCGTCCGTTCGCCGGTGAGCGGATCGCGGATCAAACGCGGACGGGATGCGCGGGCACGACGTCCAGCCGCGTCGCGCGCGCTCTGCGGTCGGTCGGCTTGCCGATCATCTGCACTTCACGCAGCTCCCCTGCGGCCATTTCAATGCGCACCGTGTGGCCGCGGAACTCGACGAGCACATTGCGCTCGCGATCGAGTTGATTGCACACGAAGATCCGCACGGCACCGGCCTCGTCTTCGAACGCGATCGCTCCGACGTCAACGGGCGAGGTCATGACCTCGTCGCTTACGTCGCGTCCTGCGTAGATGCATGTGTACGGTTCTTCCGCGGAGAGTTGCGCCATGTCACCGTAAATCAAGTTGCGATTGAAGTCGATCACGTACGTGCATCGACGTCCGCCCCAGTGCACGCGCGCCGCTGCCATCCATTGCCATCCATGCGGGCGGATCGGAACCAAGTGCGGCCTTCCGCTCGTGCGATAGCCGTCCAGTCCGCCGATCGTCTCGGCAACCGCCCACAAATACTTTGCGCCGGTCCACGGCGAGAGATACATGCCGCGATTCGAGAGTGAACCGCCGTCGAACCACTCACCGAATTCGCCCGGCACGGTATTGCGCGGGCTGCCGCCTTCCATCGCATCGTAAACGACGTTGAGGAAATGCACGCATTCATCGACCATTCCGTTGCGCGCGAGCGTCAGCGCAAACCATAACGTGAGATCGGGCCAAATGCCGCCGAGCAAGCCGAAGCCGTACGAGGGAAAATACCACGCATCGGCCGTGGAGATCGTGCGCAAGCCGACCGGCGTGACGAAATCCGCTCCGAGCAGCCGCTTGAGTATTGCGACCCGCTGCTCCGGGTTTGCCACGTTGAAGAGCACCGGGAAGACTTCGTCGGCCGTAAAGTTGTCTTGGTAGTTTTTGTCTTGATCGTAGTTCAGGACGAACGCGCCGGTGTCGTCGTTGAACAGATAATCCATCATCGCGCGGCGCAGCGACTGCGCTTCGTACGAATACTTCTCCCAATGTTCGGTGTCGCCGGCAACCGCACACAGCATGGCCGCGGCTTCGAGCGCGAACACGCCTTCCGCATTGATCTCCGTCACGGCGCCGTCGAGCGTGTAGTACGGAATGATGTTCCGCCATGACGAGATGCCGTACATGTCGACGCCTTTTGCGCGGCAGAACACGAGGCCCTGATCGTCGCGCTGCGTAAGCATGTAATCCGTGAGTTTGATGACGAGATCGAGCCGCTCGCGCACCCATTCGTCGTCCAAGGTTGCGTTGTAGTAATGCAACATCGCGATGAGGTGCAGCGGCGTGTCATCGTTGATGTTCAGATCGTACGCGGTCTTGTATCCGCTCACGCCGCGAATGTATTCGATCATCAGGCCCGTGTCTTCGATTGCCTTGTTGAAAACTTCGAGGCAATCGCGGCTAAACTGCGGCCAGAAATAATCGAAACCGTGCACGAACCATGACGTGTCGCGCGAGACCAAAATATCGGAGGGCGGGGAGTTCGTCGATCCCCATCCTTGCGGATAGTCCTTGACGATGCGGATCATGTTCGCTTTCGCCCACACGACGCCGCGATTGATCGTCGGAAGCGGCGTCATGAAGCGCGCGTCGGCGAGGCGGTTCGCGTAATACCGCTGCGTGTCGTGCAGCGTTCGTTTGTCGGCAAGCAAACGTTCGAGGACGGGGCGGCTCTTGTCGTGACCGTCCTTGTGATAGACGACGGCGAGGCGAAGCGATTCACGTGCGCCCGGAGCAACGCTTATGCGGTATTCGAACGCGCCGAAGATGCGGCGGCTGACGAATCGCGCAAGCTCGGGTGTAACGTGTCCGAATCCGGGAATGTCTTCGGGAATCAGCGTGCCGCGACGCATATTCTCGAGCAATACCTGCTCGCGCAGCGACAATTCGGTGGCCACGGGTTCGCGCGATCCGCCCCACCACCGCTGGGCGCCGGTCTCGGCATTTTTCGAGCAGATGTACGGACCGTCGCTCCACGCTTCCACTTCGTGCTCGGGTTCGCCGTAAAAGCGCTGTCCGACGAGCATCGCCCATGGAAAGAGCGAAACCTCCAGCGTTGTTCCGCCGGGATTGTACAGCGTCACGTCGACGACAAAGCCGACCGTGCGTTCGAACTCCGGCCCGAACGGCACGAAGAACGCCTCGGTTACGTGAATGCGGTGTTCGAGCGTGAACTCCGAGATCTGCGCGTACGGAAGAAAGGTGAACTCGCGCGTGATCTGATGCGGAAACAGCGTTTGTCCGCTATCACGTACACGGTACGCGATTTGGTGCGTCCCGAAAATGATTTGATCTGTGTCCGCGTCCCATAGGCCGCGTACGCCGCCCTTTGCTGTCGATTGCGCGAACGCTTTGTAGTTCCCGAGCAGCAAACCGTACGGCGTCTGCGATTCAGGAAGCACGTACGCGCAATATTCATTTCGCTGCGCGTCGTAACTCGGCCCCATGCCGTGGCCTGTACGCCTTCCGTCGGCGCGCGGCCTCCGTCTGGTACGATCCATGACAAGGTCGCCAAGGAACGGCCCGCCGGGAACTCCAAACGCGAGCACGTCGATGAATATCGCATGCCCTGCCAAGATTAACCTTACGCTCGAAGTGCTCGACCGCCGTGCAGACGGCTACCACGGGATCCGTAGCGTTATGGTACCGCTCGAGCTTGCTGACCAACTTACGATCGAACCGTCGCTGCAGTTCACGTTTCGCTGCAGCGACGCGCAACTGGAGACGGAGGACAACCTCGCCGTTCGCGCCGTTCGCGCGCTCTCGCCTGCCGCGACCGTCGCGATCACGTTGGAAAAGCGCATCCCGATGCAGGCCGGTTTGGGCGGCGGTTCGAGCGACGCCGCAGGCGTACTGCTAGCCGCAATGCGCGGCGCGTTGGGTAATAGCATTCATTCCGATTGGGTCGCGACGGCGCGTCACCTCGGGTCAGACGTACCATTCTTCCTCGTCGAATCCGGAGCACTCGTGGAAGGCACCGGCGAGCGCGTCACCGCACTCGGTGCGCTCCCGGCATGGCATGTGTTGGTCGTGAAGCCACCGGCAGCGGTTTCTACGGCCGCGGCATACGCGCGACTCGACGCGACTGCGCGCCCGTCGCGACCGCGTTCGTCGTCGGTCTCACTGGAGATGGTCGAGGCTATTCAACGCGGCGATTTCAACCACGTGCGCTCGCTGCTCTCAAATGATTTCGACGACGTCATTGCGCAGGCCGAGCCGGAGGTCGCACGCGCGCTCGCTGCTCTCGCCCGCGCCGGCGCATCGCGTCCGCTCCTATCCGGTTCCGGCGCAGCGGTGTTCGCGCTTGAAGAGTCGGCGGAAGCCATCGCACGCATCGACGATGCTCTCGATCTGCCGCCAAGCTTCGCGCGTTTTCGAACGGCGTTTCGAAAGAGCAGCACATGGCGGGGATAACGGCCGTCGTGCTAGCCGGCGGTCCTCCGGACGAGGTCGCGCGGCTCGAAGACGGCGCGCCGAATAAAGCGTTTGTTCGCATCGACGGCGTCACGCTGGTGGAACGAACATTGCGCGCGCTGCGATCCGCAAAAACGGTCGAGCGCATCATCGTCGTCGCGCCGCCTGCCGCGCAGGGACACGCGGCGCTTGCATTGGCAGACGAACGCCGCAACGACGGTGACAAGATTCGCACGAGTCTGCGCAACGGTCTGGCAGGGCTTGCACCGGATGAGATCGTGCTGGTATCGACGTCGGACTTGCCGGTCCTCACCGCGCAAAGCGTTGACGATTTTGTTGCACGCGCGCGCGAACTCGATGCCGATCTGGGCTATGGTTGCCTCGAGCGCCGCGTGCATGAAGCGGCGTTTCCCGAGGTGCCGCACACCTGGGCGCGATTGCGCGACGGTACGTTCTGCGGCGGCGGTCTCGTCGCGATCAAGCCGCGCGCGATGCCCGCACTCGAACGCTTCATCGAACGCCTTGGTGCCGCGCGCAAGAATGTTTTTCGTTTGGCGTCGCTTTTCGGCTGGGATGTACTGACGCGTTTTATCGTGCGCCGTCTTTCCGTCGCGGATGCGGAGCAACGGGCGTCACACCTACTCGGTGCACGTGTACGCGCGATTATTTCACCGTATGCGGAAACGGCGGTAAACGTGGATCGCGTGACGGACGTCGCGCTCGCGGAAACGTTATTGCGGCGAACGCCAGCGCTTGAATAATTCGTTCGGAATGCCGAACTGATCGAGGGCTTTTCCAACCGTGTGCGCGATAATGTCGTCAACGGTTTGCGGCGCAGCGTACATGGCGGGAATCGGGGGAAGAATAACGGCGCCGATTTCGGCGAGTTGGGTGAGCGTGCGAAGATGGCCTAAATGCAGCGGCGTTTCACGCACCACCAATACAAGCTTGCGCTTCTCCTTCAGGCAGACGTCCGCCGAACGAGAGAGAAGATTATCATTCAGGGAATAGGCTATCGCGCTCGCGCTCTTCATGGAGCACGGGATTACGAGCATGCCTTCCGTCAGAAAGGAACCGCTCGAAATCGCCGCTGCCAGATCGTCGTCGCGGTGTACGACGTCCGCCAACGCTTCAAAACCGTCGGGTTGCATATCCATTTCAAGTTCGATGGTACGGCGAGCGGCTTCGCTGATGACAAGGTGTGTTTCCACCCCGCCGATGGCGCGCAGCGCTTGGAGCGCCATATACCCGTACGCGCTCCCGCTAGCGCCGCTAATACCGACGATAATGCGTCGCATAGGGCCGCCATTACACATTTCGTGCAGGGGCGCCTTTTGCCGTCCCTAAGCATTAGTTCAGCCGTGAACGCCAGTCTCGCCCGCGCTTTTGCCGACGACTTGCACGCGTGGCTACGCACCGGAAACGATGCGCCGCTTGCGCGTGCGCTCCGTTCGCCGTGCTCCGGCGTGCCACACGACACGGCAGCCGCGTACGCTACTGCCGCGACGCGCATCGGTTCACTCCTCGATGCGATCGCGCGTTCGCGCATCGCGGTACCTCCTCAGGAACGTGAGGCGCTGCTGCGCTTTTCGGAACGCGTTCGCGCAATTACGGAAGAGACGGACGTTGCAGCGCTCTTCGAACTCAACGTCGTCCCGGACCGCCCGAGCGACGAGAGCGGCGATGCGTTTGACCTTGCCGAGGCGGAAACGGCCGATCCGACGGGACCTGTGCGGGCGCGTCAAACGCATTTCAGCGCCTCGGCGCTCAACGCATACGCGGAATGTGCGCGAAAGTGGTACTACCGGTATGCCTGCGCCGCCGTTGAAGATCCGGGATCGTCGGCATCGACGTATGGGACCGCGTTCCACGCTGCGCTTGAAGATTTTCACGGCGAGTTTCCGCAACCGTCCGCGTCACTCGAGCGCGAGATGCGTCAGAAGATCGAAGGCTACGTGAATTGGGCGTTCGAGCGCTATCGCAACGACTTCGACACCGCCGTCGAAGTCGAATTGCACAAACGCCGGGCGCAACGTACCGCGCAGCGCTACGTCGATTGGCTCATCGCTGAGTCGAAACGCGCGCCATTCACCGTCATCGGACGCGAGATTGCCGCTGCGCTCGATTTGGAGGGCTATGCATTCGTCGGGTACATCGATCGCATCGACCGTGACGATCGAACCGGCAGCATCGCGATCATCGACTATAAAACCGGATCCATTGCAACGAGCGCAGCCGAGTACCGCGAAAAGGTGCGCCGCTTCCGCGATTTTCAATTGCCGTTCTACTATTGGGCACGAACTGCGGGAGGCGATCGCGTCGCCCGTCTCGCGTTGATTCCGCTCAAAGATGCGCTGCTCGACGTTGCTCCCGTTTCGCTCGAAGTCGTGCCGGTTGCGGGCACCGAGCCCAAGCGCGGCGACTCGCCTTCGGGGACGATCACCGTCGGCGAATTAGAACTCGCGCGCGCGAAGATGATCGAGATCTGCCGCGATCTTGCCTCGGGCGCCATCGAGCGGTTCCCCGTGACGAGCGATCCTTCCGCATGCACGTACTGCGCGTATGCCTATGCCTGCGCCGACAAGCCGCACGACGAACGCGAGAAATTCGGCCGATGAGTGCAGCGCTCTTACTCGACGAACAGCGTGAAGCGGTCGATGCACCGTTTGAAACGTCGCTTGCCATCACGGGTGCGCCCGGAACGGGCAAGACGAGCGCGCTGCAGGCGAGGATCGAACGGTTTGCGCGCGAGCGACATGGCGAGACGTATCTTCACGCCGAGCACCCGTTCGATTTGGTTACCCTTGCCGAATTCGCGCTCCGCACCGCCGGCAATCCCGTCACGATCGTCGACGACGTGGAAGCGGAGTGGGTGTTTGCGCGTTGCGCGCAGCCGCTTTTCCAACTCGAATGGGACGAACTCGTTGCCGGCACCGTCGATCCGGAGGTTCCGGGTTTGCGTTCCCCGGAACGCTTTCTCGTCGCCGCGTTTCGTCTGATCCGCAAGCTGCGTGATGCCGCGATCTCGCCCGCGCAGTTCCTTGAAACATCGCTTCGCGGCGCAACGTCGTTTTACGCGAGTCCGCCGAATTTTGCGCATCCCGATCTCATTTACGCAACGAAGGACGCCTACCGCGATTCGCTCGACGTTACGCCGGCTGAGTTGCAACGGCAATACCGCCGGGAGATCGATCTCGCGAAGGTGCTCGCAAAGCTCTACGAGACGTACGTTGCCGAGATACGGGCATCGCGAGCGATGACGCGCCGCGACGCCGTTGCAGATGCGCTCGACGCGATCGCCGCCGATGCGTCGCTTGCCGCGCGAGTGCGATCCTTCGCATCGGCGGCGTTCGTCGACGAAGCGGAAGAATCGACGCTCGGAACGCAGCTCTTGCTCGAAGCGGTCTACGGCGCGGATTTGCGCGGCGTAACACTCGCCGGCGATCCATCGTCGGCAACGAGTACGTTCAACGGCGCGCGCCCGGATCGCGCGTTCAAAGCGGCCGTCACCAACGTTGTTCTGCGGCAGCAGCATCGTAATGCGCTTGCCATTGAACTTGCGGCGCGCCAACTGACGCGCAACCACGCGAAGATCGAAGCAGCGAGCGTCGACCGCGCCGTGGTCCTTTACCGCGCGAAGTCGGAAGCGGACGAAGCGAAGTACGTTGCCCACGCCGTTCGCGCGCGTTTGGATGCGGGCACAGCGCCGAACGACATCGCCGTGATTTTTCGCTCTGTCGCTGACGTACACGTCTACGAACAGGCGCTCCTGGATCGCAACGTCGCGGTAACCATCAGCGGCGACATCAACATCTTCGCAGATCGCCGCGCACTCGATGCGCTGGCGCTGCTCTGGAACGTATGGGACCCGTTTCGTCACGAATGGTTGATCCGGACATTGCGCGGTCCCGCATATGCGCTTTCGGATGCCTCGATCGCAACATTGTGCGCGGAGCCGCCGGATGCGCAGACGGCGCTGTTCACGTTCGATGACGAACCGGCGCCGACCACGCGCAGCGGACGCTGGGATCCCAAACGCGATCTGCGTTTGGGATGGAACGTAACGCGCGGCGATCAAGACGACGCAATCAACGACACCGCGCGCGAGCGCGTTCGTGCATTTCGCAAGGCACGAGAACGCTGGCTTGCCGCGTCGATCGAGATGCCGTTCGCGCAATTCGTGCGAACCGTTTGGCGCGATGGTCTCGCCCGTGACGGCGCACCCGGTTCCGCTCGTGCGCACGCCCAGCAAGTTTTACTCGGGCGACTGCTGCGGCGCTTGAATTTCTATGCGAATGCGCATCCCGAAGCGACACTGGGCGATATTCTTGCGTACGCGCAAGCACGCAGCGAGAGCAGCCTCGACTCGTGCGAGTTCGACGGCGATGAGCGTCTCGTTCACATGATGAGCGTCGATGCCGCCCGCGGGCGGTCGTTCGAGTATGTCGTCGTTCCCGACGCGCGAGCGGGTTCGTTCCCGCGCTGGTACGTTCCCGATTCATTTCTCTTCAGTCCGAAGCTCGGAATGATTCCGAAGGACAATGTCGGCGATGCGCGCGCCGCGCGTACGGCAAAGTTCAGCTACTATCTCTTCAAAGCAAAAGCCCGCGAGGCATATAACGACGAGGAGCGCCGCGCGTTCGTCTACGCGATTCGCCGCGCGCGAGCCGGCGTGCTTGTCACCGCTTCGGGGAAAGCAACGCGGGGAACCACGGCGCCCGAATTCCTCGAAGAGTTACGTAACGCCCACCTTCCGGGATCCTTCGACGACGGAGAGGGCCGGTGAATCTCGTCCCGCTCGACGCGCAGACGTACGCGCGCGAAGTGCTTCCGCTCACGGCGGAAGTGTGGGCCGGCAAACGCGACTTCGAGCGATACGTTTCGCAGAATCTCGAGATTGCGCATAGCGGCTACGGGCGGCGGCACTTCCGCGCTATGGGACTGAGCGACGGAGCAACGCTTCTTTCGTCGTTCAAACGGTACGAGCGTGCCATTCATATGGGCGCTCAACGTCTGCATGCCTACGGCATCGGCGCCGTCTACACCGCGCCGGAGCTGCGCGGACGCGGATATGCAAGCGCAATGGTCGCGATGGCGATGGATCGCGCGCGCGCCGACGGCTACGACGTCGCGTATCTCTTCTGCGATATCCGTCCGCAGTTTTACGAAGAGCTCGGTTTCACGCAGCTTCCGTCGCGCGCGATCTCGCTTCGCGCCGACGGCTTGCCCAACGATCGCATCGAGGTCCGGCGTCTCGAAGACGAGGACTGGAGCGGCGTTCGCCGCTGTTTCGAACTGCGCGACCGGATTCGTCCGTGGGCGTTCGTACGCACGCCGCTGGTGTGGGAATTGATTCGCCTACGCATCCGTCAAGGTTCGGAGCACAGCGTGGGGGTGCAAACCAATCTCGTCGTGCGCCGCGGCCGCGCGATCGCCGCGTACGTTCTCGGCGTGCGCGCACCGGAACACGACGCATATCTGCTCGACGAATTCGGATTCGCCGACGCGCAAGCCGCAGGACTCATCGGACCGCTGCTGCGCAGCGCCGCAGGCGATTTACGCCGCATCGCCGGATGGCTTCCGCCCGAATTCGCGCGCGAACGCCTGCCACGCGCTTCCGTACGCCGCCGAACCGACGCCATCTTCATGGCAGCCGCACTTTCCAACGCCGGCAAAACGTGGCTACAACTCGCATCCGCATCATCAAGCGGCGACGGCGTCTGGAGCACCGACCACATTTAACCCCCTGTCATCCTGAGCGCAGGTGCGAAGCACCGGAGTCGAAGGATCGTTACGAGCGAT
>CAZYLU010000002.1:0-197297 GCA_964648945.1 uncultured bacterium
GCGCTTGCAACGGCCCCATCACTTTGGTAAAGCACGAGCCGTCGGCCCAAAGACCGTGACAAAAAACTATGCTGGGCTTGCCGCCGCCGCTCGTTGTCGCAGCCACTTCCGTTTGCGCCCAGGCAAAGGAGTTGCTCGCCGCGGCGGCACCGATCGCTGCCGCGCTCCTCGCAAGAAATCGACCGCGTTTGATGTTGGTTTTCGAACGCATGCTGTCACTCCCATCGATGTAGTACCGTCGAAGCGTACTGCCAATGCTACTCCTCGGATCCAAACCGGAAAAGTACCGCGATTATGCGAGCCTCTTCGATGTGGTTGAAAAAGCCCGATTTCATCGGGCTTTTTTTTGCGGCGCTTCGCGTGACGGCTTGTTAGTGAGTGACGGCGATGTCCCACGGGATAGCTGAATTCGTTGTAAACGCACACGACTTCGTGTAGAGCGGTGGTGCATACGAACAGACGTTGCCGGGCAGATCGATGGTGTAGATGCGATGGGACACCGCATCCAGGAACGGGCCTTGGAAGACGTTCGGAAACGTCTTGACGGCTGACTGTGTCGACGTGTTTACCGCGACGGCATAATTCGAGCTGGGGCCGCTGATCCACGCATAGAGGCGTTGGATCGCAGGATCGGCGACGAGGCGTTGCACGAGCGACGACAAAATCGTCTTGACGGGCGCGCACGTCCCGATATCGTACACTTTCACGCCGTTTGTCGTTCCGACATAGAGATTCGAGCTCGTTGCCGCCATGGCGAGGGCTCCGGGATTCGGCGCGAAGACGCTTTTCGTCAGCGTCGCCGTATAGATCGCCGTCAGGCCTTTGGAAGTAACGCCAAACAGCGTCTTACCGTCCGGTGTCAGTGTCGCGAACGCGACTTGGCCTGCAACGGTTCCCGCGATCGTACGCGTAACGGTGTTGATGACGTACAAATTCGCGGTCGTCGGAACATATAGCCGGCTGCCGTCGGGACTAATGAGCAACGCGAGAATTTGACCCTGCGCTTCCGGCAGAGGGATATGGTAGTACCGCAATCCGTACGTCTGTGTATCGATATCCGCGACGTAATTGTCCGCCCCGGAGACCATCGTGACATACACATGCCGTTGATCGGGGCTCGTCAAATCGAGTCCGGGCTCAGCGCCCGTCGTACCGCCGCCAAACGTGAAGCTATGGAGCAACGTTCCGGCCAACGTGTAGACGTAGACGTCGACTTCCTTCGGCTGGATCATTGCGATGCCGCATGTCACGCACGAAGAAAACCAGAGCCGCGCCGGCGAAGCGAGCAACGCATTCGATCGTGCGGTGTTCGAGTGTGCGGCGGTCTGCGGGAGCCCGCCGCCTGGGACAGCGCCACCGCCATGACATGCGCTCAAGCACGCGACGAATAAAAGAGCGAATAGACTAGTACGTAGTTCGCGCATGTCCAGTCTCCCGGTACAACTTAATTTTGTCTGAGAATGACATACGCATGCAATTCCCCAGAAGTCCTAAAAACTGCGCAGAATCAAACAAGCGATTAGCACAAAAAAAATCCCAGATATTAGAAAACTAATTGACACTTGGCATGGGATCCGCTAGAGTCGATTATAAATCTAATAGATCAACACACAATGAGGAGAACCGATGATATTTGCTGCCGCGCTGGCGGCGCAGCTTGTCGCTGCCCCGTCACAAACGCCGTTCGATGTCGCGGTGACGGCAGCTGTGGATAGAGTGTTGGACGCGCAGAAGCCTGTCGGCGCGGCGGTAGGCGTAGTCAAAGATGGTCGGCTTGTCTACACCAAGTTTTACGGGTTGCGAAACGTTGCAAAGAACGAACCGGTGGACGAAAACACCGCGTTCAACATCGGCTCCGTCACCAAACAGGTCACTGCAGCCGCGGTCCTTCAACTGCAAGAACAAAAGAAGCTCTCCATCGACGACAAGCTATACAAATATCTCCCGTCTTTTCCGCACGCGCGCGAGATCACGCTGCGTCAGCTGCTAAATCAGGTAACGGGCCTGCAAGACTACCTCACGTCAAAATCGGCGCTCAAGCAGTTATCGACGCCCGGAGGTCTTTCCGCCGTTGCATCGTGTGCGAACGTCCCGCTTCAATTCAAGCCCGGAACGCAATGGGACTACAGCAATACAAATTATTACGTGCTCGGCAAGGTCGTTGAAAAAGTCTCGGGTCAATCGTACGAAGCCTACGTACGCCAGCACATCTTTGCACGTGCGGGCATGACCCACTCCGGCTTCATGTCGGACGAGCCGACGCTCGACGATTTTGCCATCGGTTATTGGAAGGGTTTGAACGGCGATGGATCGCTGCAGCCCGCTCCAGAGATTCAAGAAGGCTGGGCCGGCGGTGCCGGCGCGATCGTTTCAACGATTGCCGACATGGCGGCATGGGACACGGCGCTCACCTCCGGCAAAATCGTCAGCCCCGCAGACTACGCACTGATGTCGACGCCGCCTAAACTTCCCGGCAGCGCGCGCACCACGTACGGCATGGGTCTCGGCGTCGATCCCGTCGATGGACATCGACGCATTTGGCATAACGGCGGTTCACTTGGTTCGTTTACGATGAATGCCATGTATCCCGACGATCATCTCGACATCATCGTGTTCGAGAACAGCACGTCAGGAGAACCCGGTGCGATCGAAACGGCTGCATTAGAGGCGATCTTTCCGGATGCGGCGGTTGCTGCGCGAGCGCCGGCCCCCGGCGAAGACCTCGCCGCGCGTCCGCGGATTCTGCAGGTACTCGACGAGGCGCTCAATGGCAAACTGCAACAGAGCGAACTCGCTCCGGATTTTGCAAAGATGGTCAGCACCGAGGGGCAAAAGCAAATGGCGGCGTTATTTCAGCCGTACGGAAAACCCACCGCCGTAATCTTCAAAGGCAAGCACGAAACTCCGGACGCGGACATCTATCATTATCGCGTCGAGTTCGCGACGACCGCGCTCACGTTCGCGGTCGGCTTCGATAAAAAGACCGGCCTCGTTCGCGGCTTAAGTCTGAATCCGTAAAGCTTAGCATCAACGACGGCAGCCAGTAGGGGATCGCCTCAGTGTGTGTTTGAATTGCCACGAGCAATGCGTCCACAAGCACCGAAAACACTCACCTGGTCAAACGTTCTTGCTGCGCTACAGGCGTGCACGAGTGAGCAGGTTCTGATACGGGATGGGAGAGATACGACACCCGCAGTTTCCGTACAGACCCGACCCTCCGCAACCGGGACTCAATTCTGTCTCTTCGATGGGCCGGAAGGCGTAACGCGACAGAATCTTATTGAACGGCTGCAAACGCTTTCGAAGTCCGCCGGACGCCGGTTCATGGGCGCAGCACGCGCGCGCATTAACGGCGCGTTCCTTCTGGTAGACGCAGTGTCAGACGAGAGCATAGGCGATACTCAATACGCGGTTGTCAATACGCGCAGACCAACGCTCGGGCATTCCGTAACCGGTGCAAAGGCGCCGCAGACCACGCACCGCTCGAAACGCATCAAAACCGGCTAATCCTTATTGCGCGCGCTTTCGTCGCGTCCGCGCAGCGTCGAGGGTTTGCATCATTGGGCGCCGTTCGCTTCGAAGAATGATTCGGCTCTGTGTCTCCGCGACGGAACCGCTGCGTCGCAGAGACTCGATGAGACGCACGAGATCTTCTTGGTCCGTGCATATTGCTCGAAGCATATAGTCGAAACTTCCGGTCATTAGCGTCCATTCCACAACGCCCGGAGTGGTTTCGAGAATTTGTTCGAGAGCGTCCGCTTGGGCGTCTGCGCGCATCTTCAACTCGATCAAGGCTTGAATGTGGTAACCGAGTTCTTCCGGCGAGATTTCGGCATGGAAGCCAATGAGCGGCCCTCGCATCAGTCGCCGCAGCCGGTCGGCGGTGGCGTTCGGGCTCAGGGCGATTCGCTGGCTCAAATCGAGGTACGAGATGCGGCCATCTCGCTCGACTTCCCTGAGAATATCGCGGTCGATCTCATCTAGAGCAAATTTTTCCACGGCGACAGACCCTTCTATCTACCGAAAACGGTGTGTTTCGCGGTAATTGCCGTGTTATTCTGTGATCGCGCCACTAAACATCTGCACAAATCACGCTTTTAACCGCTTCTTCTCGTCAAAGGCCGCGTTTTTCTCAGGAGTGCGGCCCTGTCGCCAACGGAGGCCCTCATGTGCCATTTGCTCCTCTCCTTACTCCTCGCGTTGATGGCTTTACTCGGGGCCGTGCCGATGCCCGTAGCGTTCAACGGTGCCACGCGCGCAAAGCTGTTGGACGCCATCGAACGGCAACTCGCGCATTATACGTTCCAAGAGAAAGTCGAAGCTATTCGTGCCGATTTCAATGCTCACCGAAGCGAATTCGACGCGATCGAGCAGCCGCAAGCGTTCGCGAGCGCCGTAAGCGACGAGCTGTATAAAGCCTCGCACGACAAGCACTTGCGAGTCTTTTATTCCGAAGACGGCCTGCCGACTTCGAACCGGCCGACGCAAGCGGAGCTCGCCGAAATGCGCCGGTCGATCGCGTACAGTTATGCCGGCTATCACGTCGTCGCACACTTGACGGGAAACATCGGCTATATTCGTCTCGATGGCTTTGCTCCGATGCCGGATGCGAAGACCGCGATTGACACGACAATGCAATCGCTCGCGCTAACCGATGCGTTGATCATCGACGTCCGCAGCAACCATGGCGGCGATCCGGATTCTCTCGACTATCTTCTGGGATACTTCTTCGCGAAGCCCGTTCAATTGACGAGCATTTATTATCACGCACCCGGCATTCGCGACCAAGTGGTGCGACAGTTCTCCGCCGCTCGGGTCAGCGGCCAGCGATACCTCAATAAACCGATTTACGTGCTTACGAGCGCGAAGACCGGCTCCTGCGCCGAGCAGTTTGCCTATGATATGAAGACGCTTCATCGCGCGCTGCTCGTTGGACAGGCCACGGCTGGCGCAGCAAACCCCGGTGAATCGTTTCCGCTTGACAAGCATTTCGCGCTCTTCGTGCCGCAAGGCCGCGCCGTCAATCCGTATACGCGTGCGAATTGGGAAGGCGTCGGCGTCGCTCCCGACATCGTGGTGGAGTCGACTGGCGCACTCTTAGAAGCGTATACGCGGGCGCTTCACGACGCAACCGGCGATTTCGCTGCGAACCAAGAGGCGCGTCGCGACGCGCGCCGCGATCCGAATAGCGCGCTACAAAACTCGTTACCGGCAACGAAAGGGTTGCGACGCGTAACGGATCGGGCCAATTAACGAAGTACGAGGAGCCAGCAATGTGGTATCAATTGATTCTTCTCATTCATCTGCTCGCAGTAATATCAGCGTTCTTCGCCGTCGGCAGCTTAGCCATTCTACGAGCACTGGTCGCTAAAGCCCAAACACTGCGCGACGCCAGTATGTTACTGAGTATGAGTGCGTCGGTCGCTATGCTGATGCCGATCTTTTCGGTTTTGTTGCTTGCGAGCGGTATCGCCCTTACACGACTCGCGTGGAGATTCACGGACTCGTGGGTGATTCTCTCGATCGTGGGCCTCGTTGTCCTCAGTGTCATCGGCGGCGCTGTACTCAAACCTCGCGGTGCTGCGCTGCACAGGGCTCTCGAGGCTGCATCCGAGCTCTCTTCCGATCTTCGCGATCAACTGGCTGATCCAACCGGTGCGCGCGCCGAACGCGTCAACATCGCCGTATCGCTCGCAATCGTCGTCCTCATGGTATTGAAGCCGTCGTGGCCCGCGGCGTCCGCGATCGTCGTGCTCGCGCCGCTGGCCGCACTCATCTTCGATCCGACAGACGTGGCTCGCCGAGAAACGCGGCATCGCATCATTCAAGAAGAGACTCGAGGGTTTCGTCCGTGAAGTGCAACGAAGATGAAGATTTACCGTAAAGAGGCACGCGGATGAGGATGCTTCTCTGCGGATTTGAGACGGTGAACCACATCGCACCGTCTGCTCCGCGAGCCACATCTACCGCCCGGTCCTGCGCGTTTGAATCAACGTAGTACGCCTCGATGAATGCGGTAGTCGACATTGCAAAGAGCGCCGGAGCGGTTCCGAGTGTTCCCCAGACATACAAAATGCCGTCCGAGCCGAAAGCCATAGGGCCTACGAAACTTACCGCCGTTAGGCCCGATGAAAGCGCGATCGATGTCGGTTCGGGAAGGTATGTTGTTTGATACGTTGTTTGCGATGCTCGGGCGAGAACCGAGGCGTTGCATTGGAAGTACAGAAAGCCGTCTTTCGCCGGGGCCGTGAAGCTGCAACTCCTGGTAGCTGGAATGCCAAACGGTTGGGATGCGCGCGGTAAGGTACCGGGCTCGACACGCGTAACGGAGCCGCTTGCAACGATCAGCGAACCATCCGCGGGGTTCACGCGAAGCGTATTGTACTGCGTGCTTAGAGTAACCGAAGGCGCAAGCGTTACGCTTCCCACGATGGAATGCAGTATCGGCGAGAATCCGCGCGCGACTACGATGGTCGAGGCGTCGCTCGCGATTGTTGCGTCGTACCAAATGTTGCCGTCACCACCCACAACGATTCCATCGGGCTCGGTGTCGCTCGCTGGCAGAGGGAACTCCGTCACATTTCCGCGTGCGTCAATGCGGCCGATGTGCGATTGCGAGGCAGCGCTTGCACTCAATGATTGTTCTGTAAACCAGACGGCACTGTCGTTTCCCAACGTTAACCACTTAGGACACGCGACAGACCCATCCGGCAAGGGATACTCCGTAAGGTGAGCTGATGTCGTGATTTTTGCTACCGCGCCTACGCCGCTCGGATTGGGGCACTCACTGAACCAAACGTTGCCATCCGCGCCGGTGGTAAGGCCAAACACGTTGACGTTCGTTCCAATGTCATAGGTAGTCGCGCCCAGGCTTACGTTCGTCGGGGAGGGTGTGGTCGTCGGAACCGTTCCAACTGTCGCTTTGCCGCTGCCGCAAGACGCAGCGCCACCAAGCACTGAGAGTACAAGCAGCACCCTTTGGAGGCCTAACATCGTGCAACGTCTCACGGCGATCCCTGGTCTCTATAGTAACGCATTGCGTGCGTTATGATGACTAGGTACATTGCTAGGTATTAATCGCCGCACTTTTGAGGAGATTGTATGGCCAACGCGTTCGTGCATATCGAGTTGAATTCGAATAACGTTGTCAAGGCGCGGGAGTTTTATTCGAAGCTATTCGACTGGAAGCTCGAGGATATGCCGATGGGACCCGGTGCAACGTACACCGTAATCAGCACCGGCGACAATAAGACGGGTGGCGGTATGTGGCAGAATCCCGTCGGGCCGGGATCGGCATGGATCGCTTATGTTGACGTCGATGACCTCGATGCAGCAACAGCGAAGGTCAAAGAACTCGGCGGAACCGTCAATCAGGACAGTACGGAAGTTCCAAATATGGGGCGGTTTGCCATAATTACCGACCCGTCGGGTGCAACGATCGGTTTGTGGGAAGCAACAAACGCATAAACATTTCGCACGACGAGTTCGAGCGCATCGTTAGCGATGCGCTCGATTCTCTTCCCAAGCGATTTTCGGATCTGGTCGACAATGTCGCCATAACAATAGAAGACGAACCGGGTGAAGGCGATCTCGGAGAGGCAATGCCGGTCGGTACGGAGCTTCTTGGCGTGTATCGCGGTGTTTCGCTGGTAGAACGGATGAACGAGCCACCACTGCTTCCCGACGAAATCGTGATATTCCGGGGACCGGTCAGCCGTGTTGCACGCAATCGCGAAGATGCCGTAAGCGAGATCCGAGATACGGTGATGCACGAACTCGGCCACTACTTCGGATTGGAAGACAGCGATCTACCGTAGGTTCAAACGGCCGTCGTTAGCGGGCGCCGTTTTCGCGTGGCCAACTCCCAGTCGACCGGCGAGACCGAACCAACGACGAAGACCCACACGAATGCACTGGCGTACGCCATGATTGCCGCAATGGTGAACGGCACAATGAAATTACCTGTACGATCCGCGAGAAATCCCGTGAGTACGGGCGCGATAATGCCTGCCATATTTCCAAGGCCGTTCTGAATTCCAATCCATCGGCCGACGGCATCCGCCCCCGATATCGTTTGCACGATCGCGAAAACCTGCGTTGACATCATCCCGATACCGGCAGCCGCAATGATCAAAAATAGTATCGATGGAGCAGGACCGCTCGTTGCGCAAAGGACTGAAAACGTGCCGGCCGTCACAAGACCAAAGCTCATTAGACTCTTTCGCGCAACGGTGGCGGAAACGCCGCTGTGAATTAATCCGTCGGCAATCCACCCGGAGGAGAGGTTTGCTAGTGCCATTACGAGGTATGCAGCGCCGCCGATCACGGCCATCGCGGCAATCGAGCGATGGCGCTCGTGCACCAGATAATACGGAATCCAGGTGAGAATGAAATAGAAAAGATACAGTCCCAAAAAGTGTCCGAGACTCGTCGCCCACAGCCCTCGTTCTCGCAAGATCAACGGGATGCTGGTCGCTTGCGGGTCACGCCGAGGCTCATCAGCGCAGAGGCGCTTGTGCACGAGCGCGAGCCACGGTACGAGCCAAACTAAACTCAAGAGCCCGAATCCGATAAAGAAGACTCGCCAGCCGAAAGATGCCATGATGAGGCCGCCCACAAAGATGCCGAACGCGGGGCCGCAATTCATGCCGGCGAGCATTGCTCCATTGGCCGCTCCAAGCCGGTTGTGCGGCAGACACTTCGCGAAGATCTTCGAATACGCGGGGAATGCGACGGACTCAGCCGCTCCAAGGAGCAAACGCAAAATGAAGAGGACGGCAAGCGTTTGCGCAAACCCGGTGAGGATCGTCGTGATCGACCATGCAGTATAGCCGATCACTAAGATCCAGCTTACATCGACGCGATCGGTAAGCCAACCGGCGATGAAATTCGCGAACGCGTACGTCACGAAGAACGACGTCAGCAACATGCCGAGCACCGTGGCAGAAATGTGGAATTCGTCCTTGATGATCGGCGCGGCGGTCGAGAGATTACCACGATCCACGTAGTTGATGAAAACGGATAGCGCGACGAGGAGAATGGCCACGGTTACCCAGCGCTGTATCGAATCATGTTTCATGATCACCTCGCTGCTGGACACACCCGTTTGCCCGGGATTATATCATGATAGATAGTAAATGCCGTCGTTGTGGCATTCATGAATTTCGCCATGAATTGCGCATTCAGCAAGCGCGCGAATTGTTGCGTCCTATTTAGCAGTCGTGCTTCCCATCGCGACACGACAATCGACCCTGTCCGTATGACTCACTGGCGCGAAGATAATGGTTTCGCAACTCTTGCTTTTGTTTTGTTGCGTTACTTGTTAACGAGGAGTCAACATGAAGTCGACAGGCTTTCGTGCGCTCTACGCGTCTGCGTTGAGTTTTGCGCTTGTGGGAGTCATGCTCAGCGGGTGCTCTGGAGGAGGCGGCGGCTCGACAACGCTTCCCTCGACACCGAATACCGGTGGCGGAACGACGACCACAACACCCACCGCGCCTACGAGCGATCAAAGCGGAACGATCAACATTTCGATGTCCGATGCCGACGTTGCAGCGGCCGCAGGCGCATCGCACTTCGTGTACCATGCGTTACCGGTTCTCAAACAGCAAACGTCGACGCGTCCCCAAAACGTGGAATACCCCGCTGATTTGGTATATGCCGGCGGCCCGGTTTTAAAAACCGTCGTTTCTCATAATATTTATTTGAACGACACCGCGAGCGAATGGGGAGACCCGCAAGGCTTCCTCAACCATCTCAACAACAGCACGTTTATACACACGACCGATCAATATGTCGGCAGCACCGCAAACGGACGTTATAAGACGGGTGCGAATGCGTTTGTTTCTAAGTCGTATTTCTTGAACATCGACAACATCGTTCCGCAGACCGACCTGATCGCGTTCGCGCACGCGGCCGCAAAAGTGCTCGGTCACGGCTACACGAACATCTACCATATCTTCTTGCCGAAAGGCTACGACACGTGCTTTGACGGCACGAGCATCTGCTACTCGCCGGACGTCCCCTCGACATTCTTCTTCTGTGCATATCACGGAAGTGTGACATTCCCGGATGCTGTCGGTCACGTCATTCTCAGCGTCGAGCCGTATCAAAACGTTCCAGGCTGCAGAACCTCCGATACGTTGCCGCCGATCGGCCCGCAACCTCCGCCGAACGGTCAGCTGCAGGATTCGACCGATTCCGTGCTTTCGCACGAATACTTTGAGTCGATCACCGACCCAGATCCCAGCAGCGGCTGGACGAATCCCGATCCGCAATACGGCTTTGGTGAAATTGGCGACCTCTGCCGCTTCAAACCGTATGTCGTGATTTCGCTGAACGGGCATCCATACGAAATTCAACGCGAGTACTCAAACGCGGTTCACGGCTGCGTTAACTGACGCCCGGTCGAACAACCAGGGTACCAACGGGTCGCGGCGCACGCTGCGACCCGTTTCTTTTAGGGGCAGCACGCCTTAAGCGTTTCTTCATGCTCTTCGAGGAGAATGGGGCGATTAGGCCGTCCGGCCCCCGCGCGACTACCCAAAATTGCCATTGCTCGGCATTGCACGATGGGAACGTGCTTTCCAGGAGATCTTCATGAAACACGCAGCCTGCGCCGTACTGCTCGCATTCGCTGCGGCAGGAGCGACAATCTCGCCAACGCATGCCGGCTCCGGCATTCCTGATATTGTGCGGCACGCTGCGTCATTTAACAGCACGTCGCTCAGTGGAATCATTGTCGAGCAACGGCACGTCGCTCTCCAGGCGGCCGCAGGCCCGATGCACTACGCCGAAGAGAACGATGCGATCGTCCTTATTCAGGACGGACAATACAAGCACGTTCGCTATCTGCGTATGGATAAGAACGGCGCGACGGCTTCGAACGAGGAAGTGGCGCAGCGCGAGAGGCAAAACAACGACGATCTCGCACGCGGCAAAGGTTTCTTCAAGCAGCCGTACGACGCTCGCTACCTCGGCGACTACTCATACACGGAAACACAATGTGCATGCGCAACGCACGCACGATCGATTCAATTTCGCAGCATCGTGCGGGACGATCAGCACGGTGACGGGACAATGACGATCGATCCGGCGACCGGCCGTGTTTTAAGCTTGACGTACACGCCGGATGTCATGCCGCCGCACGCCTCCTCCGGCACGGTCACCGAGACCTTCGGCGAAGCCGTGCCGGGCGTTTGGACGATCATCAGTATCGATCACAGCTATACCGGACGCGTGGCGTTCTTTCACGGTAGCGGCACGCTGGCGGAGCGACACGACCACTTCCAGCGTTTTGACAACCGCGTTGCCGCGATGGAATTCTTGCAGCGCGTCTCGATCTAAGACGAACTACCCCTTGGGAGGCGCCGTCGGACGGCCTGCGCTGCTCGGGCTTCCGCCCGTTGCACCGCCGTTGCTGTTGTTGTCATTCGACGCACCGTTCTGACCGGACGTCGGTCGCGTAGCGGGTCTCGTCGCCGTACCGGTCGCGCCGCTCGTCTGATGCTTTTTCTTGCCGCTGTGCGTAGAGCTGCTCTGCGTTCCTTGCGTCCCCTGAGTCCTTTGAGTACTCTGCGGATTGCTTTGCGTGCTCTGCGTGGTTTGCGCAGTCGCAATACCCGTCAAGGCAATGGCTGCAACGAGTGCGCTAATTGCTGAATGTTTGAGCCTCTTCATGCCAGCGCTGTTGCCCACCGCCGCGCGGCGCTACGCGTAGGTAGAGCACGCTCGCCGACGAGACTTTTGAGCGTTGCCCGATAGCTGGGAGGACTCCCCGGGTACCTTAACCTCGCTCTCCTACGCTCGAACGCGTCGTATTCGGAGGTTCCATGAAACGAGTTTTGCTTCTCTTCGCGTTGATGTGCTTGGGCGTTTCGACCAGCGGAACGGTTAAAAACGTTCCGTACGTCATCGCGTTCCGGCCGCTGAACAGTACCCAAGAGCCATATGTCGGGCAGATGTTTTTGAACTTCAACAACGGGATCGTCAGCGGACGATACACCGATCTTTCAATCCGCCCTGGAAGTCCCTTTGCGAATCAAACTGACGTTCCGGTCTCGGGCGGCGTGAGTGACGGCAACGTCCAGCTCGTCATTCGGCAGCATACGTTTCAAGGAACGATGAAGGGCGATTGGATGAGCGGCAACGTTACGTTGCGCGGACGCATCTACGTCTTTGAAGCAGAACAAGGGAAAGCGCCGGGAACCTAGCGCTATTCGTACGTAACTGCGTCGATCGTATATTCGATCCGCCCCGCCGGCCGAACGACCGTTACACGGTCGCCGACGCGATGATCGGCAAATGCCTGTGCGATCGGCGACTCAAAGCTAATTGAACCCTTGAGGGGATCGGCTTCGTCTTCGCCGACGATCCGCACACGGAGCCGCGTTCCGCGCGCATCGTGCGCTTCGACCGTCGCGCCGAATTCGACTACGCCATTCTTGTGCGATTTCGGATCGACGACGATCGCCGTCGCCACCCGCTCGCTGTAATAGCGAATGTCACGCTCGTTCTTTTCCGATTCAGCGCGCGCGAGCGCCTCACGAAGCAGCTCCATGCCGCGTGGTGTAACGTAATTCGGTGATTCGCTGACGGGACGGTTGAATGACGGCTCAGGCCCGCCATCGTCGTCTTTGACAAAGGCTCGGCTCATCGTGCCCTTTCTACGGGAGAATCACCGCCGCACCGTCGATGCGGTCGTTGCGCAACGCGTCGAGCGCCGCGGGTGCTTCCCGTAGAGGAAACTCCGTCGCCCGCGAGCGGATACCTGCCCTGGCTGCGAGGGAGAGAAATCCATTTGCATCTTCCCGCGTCATGTTGGCGACGCTGCGAAGTTGCCGCTCGCCCCAAAGCAACCGGTCGTAATCGAATTGCGGCATGCGGTCCAAGTGGATCGCGTTTATCGCAACGACGCCGCCTTTGCGAAGCGCGCCGAGCGCCTCCACCACCACATCGCCGGAAGGCGCGAAGGTGACCGCGCGATCGAGCTCGTCCGGCGGCTTTTCCGTTTCATCGCCGACCCACGTTGCGCCAAGCCGCTGCGCGAACGCGCGGTGCGATTCACCACGCGTCGACACGTAGACATCGCAATTCCACGCCTGCAGCACCTGAATCACGAGGTGCGCCGAGGCGCCGAATCCATAGAGCCCGACGCGTTCACCCGGCTGCACGCCGGCAACACGAAGCGAGCGGTATCCGATGATTCCCGCGCACAGCAACGGTGCCGCGGCAATATCGTCGAGTTCGTCGGGCAACGGGTAGGTGAAGTCTGCGCGAGCGGTAGCGTACTGCGCGTATCCGCCGTTTCGGTCGTATCCGGTGAACGCGATCGTGTCGCAGAGATTCTCCCTTCCGGCCCGGCACTGCACGCACGTACCGTCGGTGCGCGCAACCCATGAGACGCCGCGCCGTGTGCCTAACAACTGGTCGTCAACCGCATCTCCCACCGCAGTGACGCGCCCTACGATTTGGTGCCCGGGGATAATCGCGTCATGGTGCGGCGGCAGTTCACCATCGGCAATGTGGAGATCCGTACGGCAGACACCGCATGCCGTTATCTCGAGCAACACCTCATCGGGTGCCGGCGTAGGCACATCGAGCTCTTCGATGCGCAGGCGACCCCGTTCGTCGTTCGCATGGCGAACCGCGGCAAGCATGGCATTTCGCTTATGGACCGAAGGCCGTTCTTCATGCCGAAGGTCGCATCGTTTACGCTCGACGCTGCCGTCGAGTATGCCCGCAAACATACCCTCCACGCGCTTCTTATCGCAGACGACGATGAGCTGCTTTACGAGACGTACGAGTCGGGGTATCGCGCGGCCCAGCCGCATCCGCTTTTCAGCGGCACGAAGAGTTTTTGGGGAACGGCTGCGCTGCACGCGGTTGACGACGGCCTTTTCGATCTCGACGAACCGGTAACGCATGCCATCCCAGAATTCAAGAACGACATCCGGCGCGCAATTACGCCGCACATGTTGTTGACGATGACCGCGGGATATGGCTTCGGCGGGCTCGGAAGCGCCGTCCCGACGTACGATAAAGCGATTGCAACGCCGCTGAAAAATCGGCCGGGAGAGACGTTCACCTACGGCGGCATTCCCTTACAAGTCTTCGGCGCGTTTTTCTCTCGCGTTTTAGAGTCGCGCGGTGAAACGCCGCACGACTATCTGAAGCGGCGCGTGCTGGATCCGGCAAGCGTGCGGATTGACGAATGGCGGACGCTCAAAGACGGTACGCATCCGTTACCGACCGGCGTGAAGATGCGCGCATCCGAGTGGCTCGCGTACGGCCGATACATACTCAAACACGTACGCAAAAATGCAGCCGCACTACACGGCTCCACGGCGAATCGGCGCTACGGCCTCTGTTGGTGGCTTGCGCCGCCCGGCGTCCCGGATGATGTCTTCTATGCAAGCGGATCCGCCGGCCAAGGACTCTACATCATTCCGTCACGCTGCCTAGTCGTCGTACACTTCGCCAAGAGCACATCCTACAAACACGACGCATTCCTCAAGAAACTCTTGTCATCCTGAGCGTAGGTGCGAAGCACCGGAGTCGAAGGATCGCCTCAAGACGCTCGCTCGTTACGATCCTTCGACTTCGTTCGCTTCGCTCACTGCGCTCAGGATGACACCGTTTTGATCGCTTTCACGAAGGCATCTTCGCTCTTCGTTAGTTCGTGATAGAGTGCGATATCGGATGCGCGGGAGATAACTTCAAGACGCCACCAATTGAGCGCCGACGGATCCGAAGCGTTGATCCCGAAACGCGGAGCGACCGTTGCGAGCATCGGACGAACTTCGTGCGCCGCGTGAATCGAGAGCACGTAATCGTGATCGCTCAAGTGATTGACGAACGCTTCAACCGGCGGTCTCGTTGCGAGCGCGTACCCGTTCGGCGTCTTGCGCACGAGGCCGTAGTCGACGGGATCGACGCCCGCGATCATCGCTGCTGCGCGGCACCACGTTACGACCTTCGCTTCGTCGCCGAGTGACGGCGCCGCGTGCGCGGAGAGTAACACCGTGACGAATCGCGCATCGTGTCCGCGAACGATCGCTTCCGCTCCGGACAGACAGTGATGCGCGCCGGTACCGCCGATCGACAACTCATCGAAGAACGTTCCGTCCGCACGATATTGAAACACGACCGTCTTCATGATGTCGTGATAGAATGCGGCCGCCGTGGTGAGATCGTAGTCGATTGCGCCGCGCGAATCAAAATACTGCCGGTCGTACGTCTGCGCAAACTGCGAACCCATGCGCGCATTGAACAACTCGTGCACGCATAAACCGCCGGGATAGCCGTGATGCCCGCTCGTCTCCGATCCCGGCGCACTCCAGAACGGCTGCGCCATGCCGCTGTCGTCCACGGCTGGGAAGATCCCTGCGATGGGCGCATCCGCGGTGACGAATCCCGCGCGTGCCAACGCATCGCGAAGCACCACGCGAGATGCCGGCGTGCGATACTTCTGCATGTATTTCGGGATCGGATTCATCAGAAGGGACATGACCGACGCCCGCAGCTTCGCGTCACCGATCGATTGTGCGAGCGCAAACGACTGTGCGGTGAGCGCGCGCACCAACGGCGAACCGCTTGCAATCTCCGTTGCGCGGCGATTCGGGCCGCTCATTCCCGACGGAACGGCCAACTCCGCACCGTCGCTTCCCGCTGCGATCTGCACCGCGTCGAGCGCGCGTGCGGGTTCGGCGAAGAGCGGCAGTGCGGCAGCGCTCACGGCAGCAAGAAAGGCCGTCCGCGATAAAAGTGAAGAGCGGCGGTCGTTCACACACATACCGCCGCTCTTCTGACGCAACCGGAACCGAACCTACGGCGTGAGCGGTTTCGCTCCGTCGATCGACTTTTGACCTTTCGACTGCAATTGCTTGGAGAGCCCTTGCAGCGACTGCACGTACGCGTTGTAATCTGCGAACGCTTTGTCGTACGCCGCATCGAAACGCGAGGCGTAGTCGAGCTGCTCCGCCGTCGGCGGCAACTGCACCCCGAAGCCGGTGCGCGGCACGGATTCGCGCAACGAACCCGGACGCTGAATCGAGTCTTCGTCGTTGTGATAGTCCGCGGTGAACGCGTAGAAGACGTCGCTCCACCGTTTTTGCGCATCGGCAACCGCGGAGCTCAGCGACGAATCGCCGGGCTTCGTGCTCGAGAGCGACTTCTTGATGGCGTCGAGGTTGTTGAGCGCCTCGTCGATCTTGCCGTACTTGTCCGTGTATTTAACGGCGAAGTCGTAGCCGGCTTGATACTGCGCCTGCGTCCAGGCATCGCGCGGATCGGGTTTGACGTCAAAGTTCTGCGTCAGCGTTTTCCCGCCGATCGTCATGCGAACCGAATACGTTCCCGGCACAACCATCGGTCCGGTCTTCGGACCGCGATACTCCTCACGCGCGGCGCCCATCCACTGCGTCGGACCATTGACATGGAAGTCCCACGTGAAGCGATTGATGCCGGCTTTATTCGGAATGAGCGGTTCGTCTTTGCCTTTGACCTTGTGCGTGCCGCTGATCGTGCGAATCACCTTTCCGCTTGCATCGAGGATCTGCGCTAAGGGCGCACCTTTTTGCGGCGCGGATTGATAGAAGTCGACGATCACGCCTTGCGGCGGATTCTGTCCGGCGAAATCAGTATACGCGCTCGAGTTTTCATTCGAGTGGTAGTGATACTGGTACGACGTGCGCGGTTTAAACAGCATCGCTCCCGAGCGCTGCGCTTCCGGTAACTGCTGCAGCGAACTTGCGTCGTCGAGAATCCACATGTCCCGCCCGTGTGTTGCAATGACAATGTCGTTGAACTCCGGCTGCATGCGAATGTCGCGAACCGAAACTTCCGGCAGATTGTTGCGGAAGTTATCCCAGTGATTCCCGCCGTCGTACGAGATCCAAAGCCCGGCTTCAGTTCCCGCATAGACGAGATTCGCGTTATGGATGTCCGGCCGCACCGAACGCGCCCATACGTTATCCGGTAGACCGCTGATAATCTTCGTCCAGTGCGCGCCGTAGTCGTGCGTAACGAAGATGTACGGTGCGTAATCGCCCATGCGGTGATTGTCCGCAACCGCATATGCCGTGCCGGCTTGCAGTGAGGACGGAACCACCGACGGAATCCGCGCGAACTGCGGCGTTCCAGGTGGCGTAACGTTTTGCCAATGTGCGCCGCCATCGCGCGTCATTTGCACGAGACCGTCGTCCGTGCCCACCCAAATCTCGCCCTTATCGACTTGCGAGCCTTCGATGTCGAGCAGCGTGTCGGAATACTCCGCACCCGACACGTCTTTCGCGAGCGGACCGCCCGTCGGCTGTTGGTGTTCCTTGATGTTGCGTGTGAGGTCGGGTGAGATCACCGTCCAATGTTCGCCGCGATCGTTCGTCTGGAACACGACGTTTGCGCCCATCCATGCGGTGTGTCCATCCCACGGTGCAAATGCAATTGGCGAATCCCAGTTGAAGCGATACTGCGCTTTGCTCAAATCGAACGGTCCAAGGAAACTGCCCGGAAACGCGTCGTACGGACGTACGAAGCGCGAGGTTTGCGTCGTTCGGTTGTACACGAGCAGAACGCCGTTCTCGAGATCGCTCCAAATGTAGTTCGGATCGATCGGATCGGGAACGCTCCACTCGCCGTCACCGCCAACGACGTTGGCCCAGTGGCGATTCAGAATACCGTCCGGCGAAAGCGAATTCGACGGACCGCAGAACCCGTTGTTGTCTTGTAACGGCACGCAGACGGTGTACGGATTTTCATTCGAAAGTCCGACGTGGTACACTTCGCCGATCGGCAGATTGCGCGAAAACGCCCACGTCTTACCGCCATCGAGCGAGAGCGCGTAGCCGCCGTCTTCGCCGGTCATCATGCGCTTTGAATCGTTCGGTGCAATCCACATCGCATGATAGTCGACGTGAACGTCCTTGGCGATCTCGGTGAACTTCTTGCCGCCGTCTTTACTCTCGGCAAGCATTTCGGAAACGGCGAATACGTGATCCGCGTTCGACGGATCGACGTTGATGTGCGTGAAGTAGAAGGGACGTTGATCGACGAGCGTGTTGTCGTTGATCATCTTCCAATTGGCGCCCGCGTCGTCGGTACGCCACAAGATGCCGCCCTTGGCTTCAATGAGCGCGTACACGCGCTTCGGATCGGTCGGCGCGACGGCGAGACCGATGCGCCCAGTGTAGCCTTCCGGCAAGCCGTGTCCCGTCAAACGCTTCCACGTCCGTCCGCCGTCGGTTGATTTGAACAGTCCGTCGTCGGGACCGCCGCTCGTGAAATTCCAAGGCACACGGCGGAACTGCCACATACCGGCGTACACGACGCTCGGATTCTTCGGGTCCATCGCGAGATCGCTGGCACCGCTCGACGCTGAGAGGTACAGCGACTTCTTCCACGACTTGCCGCCGTCGAACGTTACGTACACACCGCGATTCTCGGAATCTTTGAACGGATCGCCGAACGCTGCGACGACGACGTGATTCGTGTCTTTCGGATCGATGGCGATGCGCGAGATGCTCCACACGCCTTCGAGTCCGACGCGCATCCACGTCTTTGCGCCGTCGGTCGTCTTATAGAGACCGTTACCGAACGTCACGTCATTGCGCGGATTCGCTTCGCCCGTTCCCGCCCACACCGTATCTTCGTGCTGCGGATCGATAGCGACCGCGCCGATCGCCGCAACACCGTGATTGTCGAACACCGGCTCCCACGACGCGCCGCCGGTATCCGTCTTCCACACGCCGCCGCCTGCGGTTGCGATGTAGTAGATTTTCGGATCCTGCGGCGTTCCCGCGACGCCGGCGACACGTCCACCGGCAAGTGCCGGCCCGATCGAACGCCATTTCAGATCGGCATAAGGAGCACTTGCTGCATGCGCCGCGACCGGCGCGAACAGCGCGGCTGCCGCGAAGGCGGCAACCGCGCGCGTACGTAGATTCAACGTTTTCCCTCATCCTCCACAAAAGAGAGACATGGGTTTGCGCGCAACGCGCAAACCGGCGAGTTAGTGAACTTGATTCACCGTAATCGTTTTTAGTTTGAGTGCTTGCAGCGTTGTGTTGAGCTGCGGCACTTGCTGCGTGACGAACGTGCTGTAACGAGCGGTCGCATCGGAGAGCTCGCGTGCAACGCGATCGACATACTGGGTAATAGCCGGCGTCACCACCGTTCCCGCCGTGAACTGAATCGTCTGCACGTCTTCACGGACTTTGCCGGGCATTTGAATCGAGTCTTCGTCGTTGTGATAGTCGGCCGTCAACGTTGAGAAGATGTCCTCCCGCGCCTGATCGATCGCCTTCAACTTCGCCGCGGTGGCGGTGTCGTTCGCCTTATTCGCCGCGGCCGTTGCGTCGGCGATCGACTTCTTCACCGTATCGAGGTTGTTGAGCATCGTATCGACTTGCGAGAACATCGCTTCGCCACGTTTTGCCAGTTCGTACGATTGCACGATCTGCGCTTGCGTGTAGAGCGTCTTCGGATCCGGCTTCACGACGAACCGCTGCGCGAACGTTTGATTGCCGAGCGTCAAACGCACCGAGTAGGATCCCGGCGGAACGGCCGGGCCGCCGTCAGGACCTTGATACCGCTCGCGAGCGGCGCCGTACCATTTAACGGGACCTTGCGAAGTCCAATCCCATACGAAACGGTTGAGGCCCACTTTGTTCGAGACCCACGGCTCGTCCTTACCTTCGACCTTGTGCGTTCCTTGATACGTGCGTATGACGCGACCGTACGAATCGAGAATCTCGATCTTCGGCGGATTCTTCTGTTCGGCGCGCTGATAGAACGTGACGATCGTGCCGTTCGGCGGATTCTGACCGGCGTAATTGGTGTACGTACCTTCGTCGTCGCCACGCTGGTTGTACTGGTACGACACGCGAACGGGGAACAGATACGTTCCACGCGCGAGCGCCCTCTGCAGTTGCTGAACCGGCGTCATATCATCCATCACGTAGATCGAGCGGCCGTGCGTTGCGACCACGAGATCGTTGAACTGCGGCTGCATGCGAATGTCGTGGATCGACACGGTCGGAAGGTTGTTCTTGAACTTCTCCCACTTGTTGCCGCCGTCGAACGAAATCCAGATGCCTTCTTCGGTACCGAGATACGCGATGTTGCGGTTGCGAATGTCGGCGGCAATCGCGCGCGCCCATTCGTTGTCGGGAATGCCGTTCGCAATCGACGTCCAGTGTTTACCGAAATCATGCGTGACGAACACATACGGCTTGTTATCGCCGGTGTAGTGACCGTCATTGATAGCGTACGCCGTGCCGTCGACGAGCGGCGAGGGCGCGATTTCCGCATAGCGACCGTACTCGGGGCCGCCCGGCGGCGTGACGTTTTGCCAATGTTTTCCGCCGTCGCGCGTAAGTTGCACGAGACCGTCGTCGGTGCCGACCCAAATCTCGCCCTTTGCGATCTTCGATCCCTCGATATCGAGAATCGTGTCGCTCTCTTCCGCGCCGGAGACGTCATGCGTAATCGGACCGCCGGAGGGGGCTTGATGCGCTTTATCGTTGCGCGTCAGATCGGGACTGATAATCGTCCAATGCAGACCACGGTCGCGCGATTGGAAGACGCGGTTGCCGCCGACCCAGGCGATGTGTCCGTCCCACGGAGCAAACGCAATCGGCGTTTCCCAGTTCCAGCGAATCTTCGCTTGGCGATTGTCGAAGCTCTCGATCGCCGTTTGCAAGTACGCCTGAATGAACCAGCCGTCTTTCGTCACTTTGTTCTGAACGAGCACGACGCCGTTCTCGGAGTCGGCCCACACGTAGTTCGGGTCGATCGGATCGGGCACGGTCCATTCACCGTCGCCGCCGACGACATTGATCCACGCTTTGTTTTGGATGCCGGACGGATCTTGCGTGTTGTTCGGCGCGCACCATCCGTTGTTATCTTGCAATCCGCCGCAAGCCCAATACGGATTCTCGTTGGAAAGACCGACACGGTAGACTTGCGCGATCGGAAGATTGGCCGAGAAGAACCAGTTCGCGCCATTGTCAACGGTCAGCGCATAGCCGCCGTCTTCACCGACGATGATGCGCGACCCGTCGTTGGGCGCAATCCAGATCGCGTGATAGTCGACGTGGACTTGGTCGGCGATCTCTTTGAACGTCTTGCCGCCGTCGGTTGATTTGGAGAGCATTTCGGAAACCGCGTAGACGGTATCCGGATTCTTCGGATCGACGCCGATGTGCGTAAAGTAGAACGGGCGCTGATCGACGAGCGTGTCCTTCGAGACCATCGTCCAGTTGTTGCCGCCGTCATCGCTGCGCCACAGAATGCCTTGCTTCGACTCGATCAAAGCGTAGACGCGATTACCGTTGCTCGGCGCAATCGCAAGACCGATGCGGCCCAGCGTATCGGTCGGCATCCCGTGCCCGGTGAGTTTCGTCCACGTCTTGCCGCCGTCGGTCGACTTGTAGAGGCCGTCATTCGCTCCGCCGCTCGTGAACGTCCACGGACGGCGTTGGAACGTCCACATGCCGGCATAGACGACGTTCGGATTCTGCGGATCGAGGGCCATGTCGGAAACGCCGGTCTGCGGATCGACGTAGAGCGTCTTCGTCCATGTCTTGCCGCCGTCGTCGGTAACGTACACGCCGCGATCGGGGGTGTCGTTGAAGAGATCGCCTTGCGCGCCGACGATGACGTGATTGTGATTGCGCGGATCGACGAGGATGCGCGAGATCTGTTTCGTCGCGGCGAGCCCCACATTGGTCCACTTGTCGCCGCCGTCGGTCGTCTTGTACACGCCGTCGCCGTAGCTTACGTCGTTGCGCGGATTATCTTCGCCGGTACCGACCCAGACGGTGTTGTTGTCCGTCGGATCGATCGTGACCGCGCCGATCGCCGCAACGCTTTCCTTTGCAAAGACGGGATCCCACGTCTGCGCTCCGTTGCTGCTCTTCCAGACGCCGCCGCCGGCACTTCCGACGTAGTACAACTTCGGATCGGTGGCAGAACCCGCGACCGCCGCAACGCGACCGCCCGCCGTTGCCGGACCGATTTCACGCCAGTTCATGTTGCCGTACGGCGGTCCCGGAGTCGGTGATGCGGTGGGCGTGGGCGTCGGCTTTGCGGGCTTCGGCGGAGCCTCCGCCGGCGTCGCCGATGCCGCGGGTGCCGGCGTCGCTTGCGCCTCGGCGCGACCTTGCGCAAGCATCGCAACGGCGGCGCAGCAGAATAAGCCGGCCAACAGACGTGACTTCACTCTTCCTCCTATTTTCAAACCGGAATGCGGTCCGTTCACACGAACGGATTCTCCTGCGCTCGTACGATCAAAGAAGAATCAGAAACGCTTACGTTTGCAGCGCGCGGACTGCGACGATGCCGGCGAGTGCGGCAATGAAGCCGGCAATTACGCTTCCCGCGCCATACAAGATCGCGAGAAGCGTAGCGCGTTCGCTCGCGAGCGTGACGACGTCGAGCGAGAACGTCGAGAACGTCGTGAAGCCCCCGAGGATCCCGGTCATCAGAAAGAGGCGCGCGAGCGGCGTGATGCCGAGTGCGCGTGTCTGGGACAGTCCGAAGACGATCCCAATGATCAGACTGCCGGCGATATTGATCGCGAACGTCGCCCATGGAAAGCCGTCGCCGAAGCGCTGCGTGACACCGATGGTCACCGCGTAACGCAACAACGAGCCGATGCCGCCGCCGATAAAGATCGCAGCAACCGCGGGCCAATTGAAGAGCGCCGTCACGCTTCGCGCTCGCCGCTTTTATAACGGATGATGTCGGACTTCACCGGGTCCGGTGCCCGGATTGATAGCGCGGAACGTTGACGTGAACGGCATACCACTGCGAGTAGGCGATCGCGGCGCACATCACGACAAAGAAAACCACTATCCCGATGCCCCAAGCACGCCGGGCGCGAGGCGACATATTTCTTGACACAGTCTTCGCCGTTCGTCAGGGGAAATGAAAGGACCGTCCTGCATGGAATCGTCGCAACCCGCTTGAAACCCCGCGACCCATGAGCCGACGCCGTGCCCCGCTCCTCGCGGGACTTTGCTTCGCACTTGGGATCGTTTTTCCAATTGCCGCTTCCGCCGCGCCCCATCCGGTACCGTCGAATTCCGTGACGATTGCCGCCTATGCCTCGGTGCTGCGCGAGTACAACCCGCAGTTGCCCGATTGGCAGAGCAAGGATCTCGCTCGCCATCTCCTCGTTACCGCGCAGCGTTGGAAAATCGATACAAATATGCTGGCCGCGATTATCAGCGTCGAGTCGAGTTGGAACACGCATGCCCTTTCCTACGCGGGTGCGATCGGTCTTGGGCAGCTGATGCCCGGCACCGCGGCAAAGCTCGGCGTGAACCCACTCAATCCCGCACAGAACATGGCCGGCGCCGCGCGCTACCTGCGCGGCCTGCTTCAGCGCTTCGGCGCAAATCCGCACCGCTACGAATTGACCTTCGCTGCGTATAACGCGGGACCGAAAGCGGTCGAAGAATTCGGCGGCATTCCGCCTTACGGCGAAACGCAAAATTACGTCGTCAAAGTCTTACGCGCGTGGCACCACTTGCAAAGCGTCGTGCGCATTCCGCACTCCGCCTTCGTAGTGGCGAAAGTCAAGGAGAACACCGGCCCCACCGGCGCCGACATCGATTACTGGCTCGGCAACAACGGCAGCCGCTGAGTGTCATCCTGAGCGCAGGTGCGAAGCACCGGAGTCGAAGGATTGTTACGAATCAAAAGCCCGACGAAATTTCGTCGGGCTTTTTCTAACCGCGGCCGCAACGGCTTAGGCGATCACTGTCCCACGATGACGCTCACCGGCGTCGAGTTACCGCCGTGATCATAGACGTTGAACTCGCAATGCCCCATTGCAAATGCGGGTATTGCCGGATCAAACGTCGTCGCGGCGGGCGTAACGGTAAAGTTCGGACTCGTTCCCGTTATCGTGACGTAGGCGCTGCACGCCGTGTCGGTTGTAAACGGTCCTATGCTGCCGTTTGCACCCGCTACCGTAATCGTTTGTGGCGCCGAATTCGGATGCGCGAAGTAGAGCGCGCCGGGCGAAGCTATCGCTCCCGCGAAGCCCGCATAAAACGGCATCTTCGCCGAGAGTTGTGGATCGGTTTGAATGTTGGCGGGCGTACCGCCAAGCGTTCCACTCGTGCTCACAACATAGACAGATTGGTGTGAAGCCATTGTGGCGCCGTTGTAGATTAACGTAAGACCGTTCAGATCGCTCGGCTGCGACAACGACGACTTCGAGAACGTTATCGCGCCTGTGGTATCCGTCGTCGCAAGCACGATCGGTTGATCGAACGAGCCGACGATGATGTTTCCATCTGCATCCGTTGCTTGCACGGTGAGCGGAATCGTTTGCGCCGTTCCGGAGGCCGGATACGGATTCGAGATGCCGACCGTTGCGAACGCCGGAACGCCGTCAGTCGTAACGCTGATGGTGTTCGATTGCTGCGCCGCAATCGTCGCCGTCACGTTTCCCGTTGCGACGACGTAGGCAGTGCCGGTTTTCGTAGAGTCGTACAGCTTGACGACGAACGTGTCATTGCCGGGAGGCGCATCAACCTGCAGATTACACGTCAACCCCGAGCTACTGCTCGAGCAATACGTCGACTGCGGCGTCAGCGCGTAGAAGACGTACGCCGGCGCATACTGACCGGTCTGCGTAACCGTGAAGTCGATGCCTTGCACGTTTGACGTGATATACGCCGGACGCCGCGAGGATGGGCTATTCGCCTTCGCGGGGACCTTCACAACGAACGTCGCGCGCGCGGATTGCGAACCGTTCGGAGACGTAGGTGTGAGGTTCGAAGACGGGGTGGAAACACCCGCGCCTCCGCCACACGCCGTCAATAGTGCGCATGCCGCTGAAAATGCGGCGAAACGCTTTGTGATATCACTCATTTGATGCCTCCCAAATGTTTCGCCTGAACGGTCCCGGTCGTCGTGGTTACCGTAACGTTGATCGACGAAGTGACGTTGTTCTTGTCTTTGACCGTGACCGTGCATGCGCCGGCAGAGACGCCGACGATCGTGAAGTTATGATCGCTCGCATTCGCGATCGTGCAGACCGATGTGTTACCGCTCGCAACCGTGAATGGGCCGCTGTTTGCGCTCGGCGACTCCATGATGCCCATGATTTGCGCGGATTGCATCCCGGCGCCGTTGAGCGTAATCGAGGTGTTCGGGAACACGCTCCATCCGCTCAAATACACCGTGTGTCCAATGCAAAGCGGCTGAAACACCTGAGCCGATGCGTAACACGAGAACCAGGCGGTTCCGTCCGCTATCGCCGCGACACCGTTCGGCATATCGAACCCGCTGCCGTTCACCATCGCGAGCGGAATCAAACGGCCTTTGCTCGTCGAGAGATCGAAGAGCTGCAGCCCGTTGTTGGAGAGATCCTGGAAGTAGAGATTCGTTCCGTTGATCGAGCTCGCGCCCGGCGTGACGGCAACAGGACCCGTAACTATGGGAAGCGTCGTGAACGTGTTCGTCGAGGGATCGAACTTTTCAACGTCTCCGACCGGTTCGGCCGCATTCCAATTACCGGTTTGCGACAAGTACGCCGCAGTGCCGTCGTTCGTTGCGTCGTACTGCGACGACGAATCCAAGCCGTTCGTCAATGTTTGCTGCATGTTCGTCACGTACTGTCCGGTAACGGCAGCAGTGGACGGATTCACGACATCCACGATGCCGTTCATGAAATCAGGGATCATGAGGACGCCGCTCGCGTACTCGATATTCCGCGCGCGAGGCCCGTTGTGCGTCGCCGTCGTGGGAGGCGCCGTTGGAAGAGCATATGCTGTAATCGACGTAGACGTGTACGGACCCGCGACCGGGATCTTCAAGAATCGGCCACCGGACGTATCTTGGAACCACAGGTTGCCGGAACCGTCCTCGGCAAAGTCGCGGATCATATAGGCTTTGTTTGGATTTGCAGTCGGCACGGGTATTGGAGTGAGCGCGCCGGACGAGAACGAACCCGGCGCCATGCGATAGATGTACGGATCCGTACTGGGCGCAGGTGCAGGGCCGCCCGCGATCCACAGTGCGCCGTCAGAAGTGAATCGCAAGCCGACGCCTTCGCTTTGAAGCGCGATTTCCGTATCGGTCGACGTCGCCGGATCGAATTGATGAACGGCGCCGGTTGTCGACTGACATAAGCCGTTCGGACCGCACGTCAGAGGGCCGAGCGAGGTGTAGTAGAGCTTCCCGTTCGAACCGGCGATCATCTTGAAACCGACCTCGTCCGTCGCCGAATTCGTTCCCGTTTGATAGAACGCGAAGCCTGTACCGGGCGTAATGCTCGTCGTTCCCGTTTGCCCATCTGCGGTGGCCGAAACCGTCGAGGCGGTCGATGCCGAGAAACCAAGTTTCCATGCAATCGTCACGTGCGACGCATCGTTGGAATTCGTCAGTGATGTCGACGAGAACGTGAGGTTCGATCCGCTCAATGAGAGCGCATTGTCGTACGTTCCGACGATCGCTGCACCGCTTGCGTCCTTCGCGACGACGTTCAGCGTCGTCGATTGTCCGAGCGGCAGCGTCGACGTTCCAGGAGTTATCGAGATCGACGAAACGACGCCGCCCATGGTAACGGGCATCGTCGTGTTCGCGACACCGGCGAGAATCGTTGCGGTGATGCTTCCCGTCGAGAGGACGGAACCGCTCCCGTTCGTTCCGCTGTACGCGCTAATCGTAAACACGTCGTTTCCGGGGTTCGCGGCAACGCTGACGGTACACGTCGTTACGTTGTTGACCTGCGGACACGTGCTGACGTTCATGTACTGCGCCGGGCTTGGCGTCGTCCCTTGATTCGTAACGACGACACCGATCGATTGCGTGCCCGATGAAACGTACTGCCCGCGCTTTGCGGACGACGTTGCACTTGGCACGGCCGGAATTTTGATCGTCATGCTCACGCTGTTGGGCGCGTAACCCGTCGACGGCGTTCCCGGCGGCAAGCCGTTCTGCGCGCCGCTCGTTCCGCCACCGCCGCCGCCGCATGCGGCAAGCGCTGCGGCTGCACAGAGCGCGAGAGAGAGACTATATGCATGTCTCATTCTGCGTTTCTCCTATTGCACCGGGATCGTGACGGTCGTAACCGTCACCGGAATGATGGCTTGTTTACCTGTGCTATCCACGATCGTGATCTGCGCAGTGCCTCCGCCTACAGCGGTAACCGTGAACGGACTGTTTCCGTTCGGCGGCGATACCGTCACGATGGTCGAGTCGCTCGTGAATGCGAAATATGGCGCGCTGCCGGTCGCGGTGATCGTCTGCGTCGCGCCTGCTCCATTGAGTGAAATGCTCGACGGAGAGACGCCGAAGCCCGGCGAGGGGATCGGTGTCGGCGTTGCGCCCGGCGACGGCGTTGCCGTCGGGACCGGCGTCGGCGACGGTGTCGGAGGCGGTGTCGGCGTTGCTGCGCTTACGCTTTGCGCGTAGAGAGCGAACACGTACGGCATGAACGGAACGAACGAAAAACTCCCGTTGCCGCCGGTGAACGCAATCGCGCTTCCGGAAACCGTTCCCGGTCCTTCGAATCCGAGTTCCCATCCCAGTGACGGACGCGTTGGATCGTAGAGCGCGACATAATAGGACGCACCGCTTACGATCTCGTTCGACGGAACGTTGAACGTCATCGTGGGCTGGTTCGAAAGCGAAACTCCGCCGCTAAAGGCGAGCTGCAAAAAGAGCAGCGGCACGAACGTCGTGCCGTCCATCGCCGTGAGCGCTTGCGAATGCTCGCGCGCAAGTGCCGTCGGTACGCCGTACGGCGCCGTATTTGAAAGCCTTACAATCGCTTGCGTATTCGCGGCGATCGAATTTACGCCGGAAATCGGAAGCGCAAACGATCCGCCGAATCCGGAGGCAGTCGTCGGCACCGGAACGGGTACCGGCTTAGGAGTCTGTCCCGCGGGCGGCGGCGTAACTTTTAGTGGCACGGCAGTTGCGACACTGAACGGCGCTGCACTCGGAATAGGCGGTGGCGTTGCCGATTGCGTCTTCGGTTGCGCCGGTCCAACAAATGGTTGGGCACCACCGCCGCCACACGCTACAACAGCGACAGCGAGAAAGGCCGGCGCAAATAGAAACAGCGCGGCTTTCTTATAGGCCATAAGAACTAGCCTCCAACAAAAGGCCGCTTCGCTCACACCGGAACGCGCGGCAGTGTAAAACACGAGCGATCCACTAAAGAATCACTCCATACTTCATCGGAAACGACGAGCGTTTCCTTAATCGGCAGGCTAGCGACGCAGAATAGCTTCGACAGCTTGCGTCAATGAAGAACCGCTATCGATAAGGATGCCTCGCGCCCGTGCATTTGTCGCAACGTCGACATCACTCTGCTTGTCGCCTATGACTACGATCATCGAAGGATCGATATTCCATTCGCGCGCCGCATCGAAGACGAGCTTTGGCTTTGGTTTGCGGCATTCGCAATCGTCATCGGGAGCATGCGGGCACACGAACCACCCGTCGAACGGCCCCAGCAGCTCCTCTATGCGCGCATTGACCGCGCGCATTTGCGCTTCCGTAATCATGCCGCGACCGATGCCGCTTTGATTCGTCAGCACGCCGACCTTGAGTCCGGCAGCACGCAACTCATCCAACAGTTCCTTTACATTCGGAACCGGCTGGACGAATTGCGGATCTCCGTTATAGGGCACATCGACCACGATCGTGCCGTCGCGGTCGAATAAAACGCCGCGAATCACTGTCATCCTGAGCGAAGCGCCGCAGGCGCGCAGTCGAAGGATCGCCTCAAGACAAACGCCCGTAGCGATCCTTCGACTTCGCTGCGCTCCGCTCAGGATGACACGCGGGACTACGGCGCAGCGACGTAAACCTCCGCGCCTTTTTCGATGAACTCTTTGGACTTCTCGGCCATGCCTTTTTCCGCGAATTCACGCACTTCTTGCGTGATCTTCATCGAGCAGAAATGCGGGCCGCACATCGAGCAGAAGTGCGCGATCTTTGCGCCCGGCGCGGGGAGCGTTTCGTCGTGGAATTCACGCGCCGTTTCGGGATCGAGCGCGAGATTGAATTGATCCTCCCAACGGAATTCGAATCGCGCCTTCGATAGTACGTCGTCCCAGTGACGCGCGCGCGGATGGCCCTTCGCGAGATCGGCGGCGTGCGCAGCGATCTTATACGCAATCACGCCGTCCTTTACGTCTTTTTTGTTCGGCAGACCGAGGTGTTCTTTCGGCGTAACGTAGCAGAGCATCGCGGTGCCATACCAGCCGATCATCGCTGCGCCGATCGCGCTCGTGATGTGATCGTAGCCCGGCGCGATATCCGTTACGAGCGGCCCGAGCGTATAGAACGGCGCTTCGTGGCAGATCTCGAGCTGCTTGTCCATGTTCTCTTTGATCAAGTGCATCGGCACGTGGCCCGGGCCCTCGATCATTACCTGCACGTCGTGCTTCCATGCGATCTTCGTGAGTTCACCGAGCGTTTCGAGTTCTCCGAATTGCGCGGCGTCGTTTGCATCCGCCGTACATCCGGGACGCAAACCGTCGCCGAGCGAGAACGAGATGTCGTACGCCTTCATGATCTCGCAGATGTCTTCGAAGTGCGTGTAGAGGAAGTTTTCTTGATGGTGCGCCAGGCACCACTTCGCGAGAATCGAACCGCCGCGCGACACGATTCCCGTCACGCGACTTGCCGTCAGCGGAACGTAACGCAGCAAAACGCCGGCGTGAATCGTGAAGTAATCCACGCCTTGTTCGGCTTGCTCGATCAGCGTGTCGCGGTAGATCTCCCACGTCAGTTCTTCCGCTTTGCCGTTGACTTTCTCGAGCGCCTGATAGATCGGCACGGTGCCGATCGGTACGGGCGAATTGCGAATGATCCACTCGCGTGTTTCATGGATGTTCTTGCCGGTGGAGAGATCCATCACCGTGTCGGCGCCCCAGCGCGTCGCCCACGTCATCTTGTCGACTTCTTCTTCGATCGTCGACGTAACGGCCGAGTTTCCGATGTTCGCGTTGATCTTCACGTGGAAATTGCGCCCGATGATCATCGGTTCGGTTTCCGGGTGATTGATATTCGCGGGAATGATCGCGCGTCCGCGCGCGACTTCGTCGCGTACGAATTCCGGCGTGACGCCCTCGCGGATTGCGATGAATTCCATCTCTTTCGTGATCTCGCCGCGACGCGCGTAATGCATCTGCGTCACGTTCCCGTCGCCGCGGCCGCGTTGCGCGATCCACGGCGCGCGCAATTTCGGCAGGCCTTTCTTCAAATCGATCTGCACCGACGTATCGGTGTACGGCCCGCTCGTATCGTAGACCGTGTGAGACGTTCCGTCCGTTAGCGCGATCTCACGGACCGGCACGCGAATCGACGGATCGCTGCCCTCGAGATAAACCTTCACTGGATGCTCCCTTCCTGCGCCGGCATTACCCGGTGCGTACGGCGGTCGACGCCAACTCGCGCCCTCTCAGCCTGCTGCAGCAAGCTCCCGCAATGGATCACGCCTACGACGAAAGATGCCGATACTCTTTTGGCCGCTGGACGCCGCTTGGACGCCCTTCCGTCTATGATTTGGGCAGGGCCGGGAACCAAGCAGCCGAACGGTCCTATACCTTTTTTAGCTTCGAGGAGCGCTCGCGTATGAAAGCCCTCTCATCGGTCATGCTCGCCCTTACGATCGCGGCGCTGCCTATCGTCGCCTCACCGCAAGCCACCGACAAGACGCTGACGGCGGTCGAGGGCAGCGTGACTTACGGTGCAAACCCGACGCCGACGACGAAGCTTGCACGCAACGCGAGCACGTCGCTGAACGACAACGACTACGCAGCAACGGGTGCAAACGGCAAGGCGACGGTTACGCTCAAGGACAGTTCCGTCGTTACGATGGCGGCGAACAGCAGCGTGCAGATGGTGCACTTCGATCAAGCGGCTGGCACGAATACCGCGCGATTCGTCGTCGTCGGGAAAGTACGATTCGAAGTGAACCACCCCGCGGGCGCAAAAGCGAGCTACACGTTCCAAACGGCAACCGGACAGATCGCCGTGCGCGGAACGGTTGGTGATATCTTCGCGACGCTCGGTCAGGGCGGAGCACCAGGCGGATTGCAAGTCAACGTTTACGCGCTAAGCAATTCGGCGCTTCCGGTTCAAGTAACGCTCGTAAACGGACAAGTCTTCACGCTTGCGGCCGGACAGTCGCTCGTCGTTACCTCGGCAGCCGGCGCGCTCGTGGGCAGCGTTGGCGCGGTGAGCAACACGACGTTCGCGCCGTTCTCGCAGCTCGGTGCGCCGGCGAATGCGAGCTCACTCGGAATCACGACGACAACAACGACGACCGCGGCGGCCGGGGCCGGCGCCGCAACGAGCGCAGCGGCCGGAACCGCAGCAGCAACTACGGCAGCAGCCGCAGTAGGCGCGGCAGCCGCGGCGACGGTCGCCGCGAGCAGCTCGACTAAGTCCACACCGGCGCCGACCGCTACGCCATCCCCGACGCCAGCGCCGACGTCAACGTCCGTTCCGATCACGATCAGCGGACATCCCGCAGCTGCTCCGGTGAACGTTCCTCCTCCCGTGAATGTTCCTACTCCCGCGATCGTGCCCGGGCCGTTTCAGGGAACTCCGCGGCAAGGACCGCCGCCGGTTCGCGTCCCCGGTCCCGTCGCGAGGCCAACGCCGCCGGTGAAGTAAACACCGGAAGCGAGTGCTTCCGTATCTGATCCTCGGCGGCGCCCAACTTGCAGTTGGCGCCGCTGCTATTTTCGCCCGTTCCGCCTTGTCCGGTGCGGGGCCGCTCGCGGTCTCAGCGGGCCGACTCGTCATCGCCGCGATTGTCCTCGGTGCCCTCGCGTTCGCGCGGCGAGGATCGATGGGACCCGCGGCAAGCGGAAAGCAACGACTGATTCTCTTCACGGCCGGAATTGCGCTCGCCGCGCACTTTGCATCGTGGATCGCATCGCTCGATTACACGTCGGTTGCAGTCTCGACGCTGCTCGTTTCCACCACGCCGATTTGGACGGCAGCATACGACGCGCTGGTGCACCGGCACATCATCTCGCGCGCAACGGCACTGGCGTTTGTCGCGGGAGCAATCGGGCTCTTTATGGTCGCCGGCTTCGATCGAACGCCCGCGCCGCACCCCGGCTTCGAATGGATCGGCGGAGCCCTCGCGCTCGCCGGCGCAATTGCGTTTGCTGCCTATCTGATGCTCGTGCGGACCGTTCGGGACGCGCTCGGCACCCGGCGCATCGTCACCCACACCTACGCGTGGGCGGCGCTCGTGCTCGTCATTGCCGCCCTGCTCGCACGGCAGCCGCTACCGCCGCCTTCGGCCGCGACCGCGTGGGCCGGAATCGCCGCGATGGCGCTGGTTTCGCAGCTCCTGGGACACACCGCCATCAACGCGTCGCTACGGTGGTTTTCGCCGAGCGCAATCTCGTTCGCGAATCTACTCGAGCCGGTCTTCGCTGCCGCGCTTGCGCTCGTGATCTTCCACGAACCCGTTCCGCCGCCGGCCCTCGCCGGTGCAGCGATCCTCCTTGCCGCCGTGCTGGTCGTCCTGCGCGATGAACGGGAAATCGTTCCTGCCCCGCCGGAATAATTGGCCCGTTCCGGCTCGCCAATTGGCGCGGTCCACCGGCAAGGGATTCCGCGACGAAGCGGAATGGCCGTCGCATGGAAACGCTGCCCGCCCCTCTCGTTAATGCCGGTCTCGACCCCGACCCTCAGGAGACGAGCGAATGGCTTGAAGCAATGCGTGGTGTCATCGCGGCCGAAGGTCCGGAACGCGCGCGCGATCTTCTCGAAAAACTCGTCGTTGAGGCGCGGCGCGGCGGTGCGCACGTTTCGCTCGGACTCGAAACGCCGTACGTCAACACGATTCCGGTCGAACAGCAACCGGTGATGCCGGGCGACCTGGAATTGGAAGCGCGTTTACGCCATTACGTTCGTTGGAACGCGGTCGCGACGGTCGTGCGCGCAAATAAAACCTCATCGGAACTCGGCGGACACGTTGCAACGTTTGCGTCGGCCGCAACGCTGTATGACGTCGGTTTCAATCATTTCTTCCGTGCACCGTCGGAAAATTTTGGCGGCGACATGGTGTTTTTCCAAGGCCATAGCGCGCCGGGAATTTACGCGCGCGCATTTTTGGAAGGACGCATCAGCGAAGCGCAGCTCGAGAAGTTTCGCCAAGAAGTCGACGGCGGCGGTCTTTCGTCATATCCGCATCCGTGGTTGATGCCGGACTTTTGGCAATACCCGACGGTCTCGATGGGGCTCGGCCCGATCATGTCGATCTATCAGGCGCACTTCATGCGCTACATTCACGATCGCGGATTGCGCGATACAGCCGGACGCAAAGTGTGGGCGTTTGTCGGCGACGGTGAAACCGATGAACCGGAAACGCTCGGCGCAATTTCGCTTGCGGGCCGCGAAAAACTCGACAATCTCATTTGGGTGATCAACGCGAACCTGCAACGTCTCGATGGCCCGGTGCGCGGCAACGGCAAGATCATTCAAGAGCTCGAGCGTGTGTTCCGAGGCGCGGGATGGAACGTCATCAAGGTGATCTGGGGCAGCCGCTGGGATGCGCTGCTGCAAGCGGACACGAGCGGCCGCCTCGTACAATTGATGAACGAGACCGTCGACGGCGACTATCAAACGTATAAGTCGCGCAACGGCAAATACGTGCGCGACGAATTCTTTGGCCGGTATCCTGAAACGGCGAAGCTCGTCGAGCATTGGACCGACGATGAAGTCTGGGCGCTGCAACGCGGCGGACACGATCCGGTCAAAGTGTATGCCGCGTACAAAGCTGCGGTAGAACATAAAGGCCAACCGACCGTCATCCTTGCCAAGACGATCAAAGGCTACGGCATGGGTGAAGCGGGCGAAGCGCTCAACATCGCGCACCAGGCGAAAAAAATGGACGTCGAAGAGATGCGCGCGTTCCGCGACCGCTTCATGATTCCCGTGAACGATCAACAAGTCGAGCAGATCTCGTTCTATCGTCCGCCCGAAGACAGCGCCGAAATGCGCTATCTGCGCGAGCGAATGAAAGTTCAGGGTTCCCTGCCGCAACGGCGCCGTACATCGGAATCGCTCGCGGTTCCGGCGCTCTCGGCGTTCGATGCGCAACTCAAAGGCACCGGCGATCGCGAAATCTCGACGACGATGGCATTTGTGCGCATTCTCAACGTCATCGCGCGCGACGCAACCGTCGGGCCGCGCATCGTTCCGATCGTTGCGGATGAATCGCGCACGTTCGGCATGGAAGGCATGTTCCGTCAGCTCGGCATTTACTCGTCGGTAGGACAGCTCTACCATCCGCAAGATGCCGAACAGCTGATGTGGTATCGCGAGGACAAGCACGGCCAGATTCTGCAAGAAGGCATCAACGAGGCCGGCGCGATTTCGTCGTTTATCTCGGCCGGCACGTCGTATTCGAATCACAACTTGCCGATGGTGCCGTTCTACATCTTCTACTCGATGTTCGGATTTCAACGCATCGGCGATCTCGCATGGGCGGCCGGCGATTCACGCACGCGGGGCTTCTTGCTCGGCGGAACGTCGGGCCGCACGACGCTCAACGGCGAAGGTTTGCAGCACGAAGACGGGCACAGCCAAGTCTTCGCATCGTTCATTCCGAACTGCCGCAGCTACGATCCCACGTACTCCTACGAAGTTGCCGTCATCATTCAAGACGGTCTGCGACGGATGCTCACCGAGCAAGAAGATGTCTACTACTACATCACGCTGCTCAACGAAAACTACTCCCATCCCGACATGCCCGAAGGCGCAGCCGAAGGGATTTTGCGCGGCATGTATCTGCTCCACGATGCGGGCAAAACCGATAAGAAGACGCCGCGCGTGCAGTTGATGGGTTCCGGTTCGATCTTACGTGAAGTCATTGCCGGCGCGGATCTTCTCGCGAACGACTGGGATGTGCAGGCGGATATCTGGAGCGTCCCGAGCTTCAACGAACTCCATCGCGACGGTGTGGCGGTGCAGCGCGAGAACATGCTGCATCCGAGCGCGAAGCCGAAGCGTTCGTACGTCGAAACGCTTCTCGCCGACCGCGCGGGTCCCGCGATTGCATCGACCGACTACGTGCGGCTCTATGCGGAATCGATTCGCCCGTATGTCGGAAACCGCCGCTACGTGACTTTGGGAACCGACGGCTACGGCCGCAGCGACACGCGCCGCAAGCTGCGTGAGTTCTTTGAAGTAAACCGCTACTACGTCGCCGTTGCGGCCCTGCACGCGCTGGCGCAAGACGGAACGATCGACGCAAAGCGCGTTGCGGAAGCAATCGAGAAGTACGGCATCGATCCGAACAAACCCAACCCCATCACGGTCTAACGAGAAGAGAAGCGCTTGAGTACACCGTTGGAAGTTCGCGTTCCCGACATCGGCGATTTCAAAGACGTGCCGGTGATCGAAGTGCTGGTAAAGCCCGGCGATCGCGTCAAGAAGAACGACTCGCTGATTACGCTCGAGAGCGAAAAAGCATCGATGGAGGTTCCCTCGACCGATGAAGGCGTCGTCGAAACCGTCAACGTGAAGGTCGGCGATCGCGTCTCGGAAGGTATGCCGATCGTGACGCTTGCGGCAAAGGACGACGTCTCTCCGGCGGCTGCGGCGCCGGCTCCCGCCGAAGCGGCAGTGTCGGCGGCAACGTCGACGATCGAGTTGCGCGTCCCCGACATCGGCGATTTCAAAGACGTTCCGGTGATCGAAGTACTGGTCAAACCCGGACAAGCGATTGAAAAAGAAGCGCCGCTTATCACGCTCGAGAGTGAAAAAGCGTCGATGGAAGTTCCCGCAGCGCAATCCGGAACCATCGAAGACGTTCGCGTGAACGTCGGCGACAAAGTCTCCGAAGGCACCGTCATCGCGACGCTTAGCGCGACGCAAGCAGCACCCGCACCGCCGAAAGCAGTACCCGCACCGCGTCCGGTACAAGCTGCGCCCGCTCCGCCTCCGACAGAATCAGCACCGGCACGTAACGGCGTCGTTCATGCGTCCCCTGCGATCCGGCGCTTTGCACGCGAACTCGGCGTCGATCTGCATGGCGTGAACGGAAGCGGACCGCACGGACGCGTCACCCGCGAAGACGTGCAAAGCTTCGTGAAACACGCGCTGCGCGATGGCGGCGGTGCTGTGCCGTCCGGCGGCGGTGCAACGTTTGCGGGACTTCCGGCGTGGCCCAAGATCGACTTCGCGCAGTTCGGCGAGATCGAACGTAAGCCGCTGCCGCGCATCAAAAAGTTCGCGGGACCGAATCTCCACCGCAACTGGTTGCAGATTCCGCACATCACGAACTACGACGAAGCTGACGTTACGGATCTTGAAGCGTTTCGCAACGAGATCAACGCGGAGCAAGGAAAGAGCGGCGCTGTAAAACTCACGATGCTTGCGTTCTTGGTACGCGCGTCGGTTGCCGCCCTCAAGAAGTTCCCGGAATTCAACAGTTCGCTCGAAGGCGAAGAACTGGTACTCAAGCGCTATTACAACATCGGCTTCGCTGCCGACACACCGAACGGCCTCGTCGTTCCCGTGCTCAAGAACGCCGATTCAAAGGGTTTGCTCGAGATCGCGCGCGAGTCGGCTGAACTTGCCGCGAAAGCGCGCGACGGTAAACTCGGCATAGCGGACATGCAGGGGAGCACGTTCACGATTTCATCGATCGGCGGGATCGGCGGAACGCAGTTTACGCAGATCGTAAATGCGCCGGAAGTCGCGATCCTCGGGGCGACACGAGCGGCAATGAAGCCCGTGTGGAACGGATCTGCGTTTGAGCCACGCCTGATGCTTCCGATAAGCGTGAGCTACGATCACCGCGTCATCGACGGCGCCGGTGCTGCGCGATTCCTCGTCTACGTCGCGTCGCTACTGGGCGACTTCCGGCGGATAATGCTGTAACACTGAGCGCTTCGCATCGGAGCGCACCGGATGGTAACGGAAAGACGTTGCCGGGCAAGCGAAGATCGTGCGTGATGGTGACGCCGGGCGAGAAATGCCCGGCGTCGCGTACTTTCGCGATCAGTTGATCGCCGATATAGAGGCCGAATTCGACTGCAGTGATCGGCCGGTCGCGCTCGTTGACATACGAGATCGATACTTGCGGTTTCGGTGCGAACACAAGGGGATTGTAGTAGAGATTCCCGTTCTCCCAATAATTGTAATACGGACTTACGGGCCACGCGGGCGGTGTACTCGCTGCGGAAATGTTCGGTTGATCCGTCGCCGTGCAACTGAGGACTTTCACGAGGAGTGCCGCAGCGAGTACGAAGGCCGCGCACATACATCACGTACTATGGAGACGTCGATTCGAACGTCTGCCTGCGTGCGCTCGGCAGACGCGGATTGCGCCACTTCGTCCCATCCGCGAACGTAATGCGCAACGGGACGCAATGCGGGAGTCCGGTTTGCAGCGGAAAGACGTTCGGGCTGAGGCCGAACTCGTGCTTGATTTCGGCGCCTGGGGAAAACGTTCCGACGTCTTTGACTTCCGCGACCAAATGATGGTTGGCGATCAATCCGAACTCGATCTGCTTCATCACCTTTTGCGTTTGATTGACGTAATCGATCCCGAGCGTCGGATTGCTCTGGACGTAAGCCGGTTGCGCGTAGCGATATCCCCACGGGTCATACCAGAAGTACGGACCGGCGGGATAGTATCCCGGAACCCAACCGGGACCGTACGCATACGTGTTAGCGCGAGGATTGCACGCGCTAACTTTAACGGGATGAGCCGGTACCGGCTGAGCGTACGCGGGAGCGACCGATCCCGCGCTAAGAAGTGCGGCTACGAGGAGCCGTGCGGCGATCTTTATCATGAGCCGACGTTTCGCGATACAGGGGTCAAATCTTCGGCCCGGAAGCGATGCCGTGATGGAAGCATCCGAGGGCATTGCGTTTCTGACGGAACGCATCGACGCGATCGAACGAGAGCGTGACGATCTCTTGCTCAAATCGCAACGTCTCGAAATGCTACAGCGCTCGTTCGTGGACATCATTGCCGCAACAGAAGAGCGCGTGCTTGCGAGCGCGGCAATGCGCGGTGCATGGCTTGGGCTCGGATTTAGCCGTTCGCTGTGGTTTCGGATCGAAAGTCAAACGGAACTCACCGCGGTCTATGAACTCGACGGCGATGCCGTCGGCGATTCGGAATACGGTGGAACGTTGCCGGATGCAAGCGCACTGTATCGCGTGCTCGCGGGGGATAGCGATATCATTACCGGTTGGGCAGGCGACTTCGACGCGCCGCTTTTTGATACGCGGCGTCGCTACGCGGCGGCGGCAGTGCGCCCGAAATCGGGAACGACATTCGTTCTTTACGTCGACGGATCGAACGAACGTACGGCCTCGGCATGGAGCGTTGCGTCGCTGCAAGAGCTCGCAACGCACGCCACGTTTGCGCTCGAACGGCTGCGTATGGCGGACGAGTTGGAGCGTCTGGCCATGCACGACCCGCTCACGGGACTCTTCAATCGCCGCGCCTTGATGGATCGGTTGCAACTCGAACTCGCCACGCTACGCCGCACGGCCAGTTCGCTCGCCTTTGCGATGATCGACGTCGACGATTTCAAACGCATCAACGACACGCGCGGACACGCGGGCGGCGACGAAGCGCTTAAAACGATCGCGCATATTCTTGAAACGGAAACACGCGAAACCGACGTCGCCGCACGGTTCGCCGGTGACGAATTTTCACTGATCATGCCTCGCAGCGATGTCGAAGCGGTAGACACCGTCATGACGCGAATCTATGGAGCGCTCCGCGCGAATGAACTACGTTGTTCGATCGGTATCGCGTTTGCTCGTAAAGAAGACGCGCGCGAATCCTTGATCGCTCGCGCGGACGAGGCGGTGTACCGCGCAAAGAAAGACGGAAAAGACTGCTACCGCATTATTGCGGCGGCATCCTGATATCGCTCGATCAATTTGCGCGCGTGTTCCACGATGCGCGCACGCAATGCGTCGGGCTCGATGAGGACGATGGAGTCGCCCCAACTCACGAGCGTGTTGACGGCTGCGTCTTCACTTGGGAACATCACGCGCAGGATCGAGGCGTCCTCGTCCGACGCCGGCTCGGTCGGCCAATAGGTCGTCACCATCGGGATCGTTTCTGCATCGATGCGGACGACGACGGCATACCGTCCTTGCGTCTCGTAGAGTTTCATCGTCGTTTCGCGCCAGTGCGCATCGAGATCGAACGAACCGTCCCGCTCGTAGCGCTCGTCGAGCTCGCGCAGTTCGCGAATGCGATCGACGCGGAAACTCCGGAATCCGTCGGAGGTTTTCGCGACGAGATACCAGACACCGGCTTTAGAGACGAGACCATATGGATCGATCTCGCGTGTTGTCTGCGCTCGCACGCGGTCTTCGTATATCAATTCGATGCGGCGATCGTCCCACACGGCGCGCCGCAGCAGCGCGAGTTTCTCCGTCGGCGGGTCGCTCTGATTCCAGCGGCGCTGATCGACGTGGATGCGTCCGCGCGCCTTTTCCGCCGCGTTCCGCTGCATATCGGACATGCCGCCGCGCAGCTTTTCCAAGGCGCGATCGAAATTGGCGCCCAGACCGAGATCGACGAGCACGCCCGCGCCGCTGACGAAAAGCGCGCGGATATCTTCCTCGCCGAAATGTAAGAGCGCCTTGCGATATCCGTCGGCAAGCGCAATGCCTCCGTCCGCGCCTCGCTCGGCGTACACCGGTATGCCTGAGGCGGAGAGTGCATCGACGTCGCGATAGATCGTGCGCTCCGACACTTCCAGCCGCTGCGCGAGTTCGCGTGCCGTCCGCCGCTGCGCGGATTGCAGTAAAAGCAGCAAAGACACGAGCCGGTCAGCCTTCATCCTGGGAACAGCGTGGCAAAGCTCCCAGCTAATGTCAACCCTGCAACGGCCGACTGACCCGGCAGGTTTAACTAAGTATGCGAAATTTCTCCGACTTAAATGAGCAGGAGGTGTTGGCTCTCGCCATCTCCTTAGAAGAAGATGATGAGCGCACGTACGACAACTACGCACACTATCTGGAAGAAAATTACCCGGACAGCGCGCGCATCTTCCGCGCGATGGCCGAAGAAGAAAGTGGACATCGCCGCCGCCTAATCGATCTGTATAAAACGCGTTTCGGTGATTTCATCCCGATGATTCGCCGCAACGAAGTTCGCGGATTCATGAGCCGGCCGTCGATTTGGCTCGGAAACCCGCTCGGCCTTGAAAACATCCGCGAACGCGTCGAAGCGATGGAGATGGAAAGTCTTCGTTTCTATCGCCGCGCAGCGCGCCAGACGAAAGACGCGTCGCTGCGTCAACTCTTCGACGATCTCGCATCCGAAGAACGGCGTCACGAGACAAAAGCCGAAGAGTTGGTCGCCGAACATCTGCCGCCCGACGTTCGCCACGAGGAGGACGAACGCGAGCACAAGCTCTTCGTTCTGCAAGTAATTCAGCCCGGTCTTGCGGGACTGATGGACGGATCGGTTTCGACGCTCGCTCCCATTTTCGCAGCGGCGATCGCGACGCATCAGTCGCGCGATGCATTGCTCGTCGGCCTTGCAGCATCGGTCGGCGCCGGCATTTCGATGGCGTTTGCCGAGGCCGCCAGCGACAACGGAAGCCTTACGGGACGTGGAAGCCCCGTGTTGCGCGGTGCCGTAACGGGCGGAATGACGGCGCTCGGTGGGCTCGGCCACACGCTGCCCTTCTTCATTCCCGACTTTCATGTTGCGCTGACGCTTGCAATCATCGTCGTCGTCTTCGAGCTCTTGGCCATCTCGTGGATTCGCAATCGCTACATGGAGACGCCGTTCCTCAATGCGGCGTTTCAGGTCATCGTCGGCGGAGTGCTCGTCTTTCTGACGGGAATTTTCATCGGCGGTGCCGGCTAAATTCGTCATTTTCGATCTCGACGGGACGCTCGTCGAGACCGAGCAAATCTGGCGAGACGTGCGCCGTGACTTTGTCGCGTCACACGGCGGTCACTGGCATGACGGCGCCCAGCACACGATGATCGGAATGCGCACGGCCGAGTGGGCACAGTACATTCACGACGAGCTCGGCGTGAACGAATTGCCCGTTGCTATCGCGCACGATGTTGTCGACGGCGTCATCAACCGCATCGGGAACAACGTTCCGGTGTTACCTGGTGCGCAAGAGGCGCTCGAGCGCCTCTCACGCGCTTTCACCTTAGGTCTAGCGACCTCCGCGACGCTGCGTGTTGCCGAAACGGTGCTCGAAAAAACCGGATGGCGCCGGTTCTTTCCGGTCGCCGTTTCGGCCGACTCGGTCGCGAAAGGAAAGCCGGCGCCCGACGTATATTTGCGCGCGCTGGCACTGATGCGCGCCGACTCCGCGCAAACCGCCGCGGTGGAAGATTCAGCGAATGGAATTCGTTCGGCAGCGAACGCCGAGCTTGCCGTTGTGGCGATTCCGAATCGCGAATTTCCGCCGGGTCCTGATGCACTTGCTCGCGCCGCACGTATCTTGCAGAGCCTGAGCGAGCTCGACGCAGACGTGATTGTCTCGGTGCTGCCCTAGAGCGCGGCCTCGCCTAGCAGCTCGCGCGCGCGGCCGTTGTCGTCGGTGCTGACCGCGACGAGCGCAAAGCCCGATTCGCGACGCACGTGGTGCAGCGAGCGAATGTTGAGATTCGCGTCGGCGAAGCGGCGCGAGAGTGACGCGAGCGATCCCGGACGGTCTTCGATGCGCGCGAGAACCACGTCGTCGGATACCGCCTGATACCCCGCATCGGTCAGCGCGCCCAGTGCGCTATCCTCGTCCTCAACCTCCATGCGCACGACCGCACCTGCGTCGTTGGATTCCACGACGATCTGACAGATATCGATACAACGGGCGCCGAGCACTCCCGTCATCTCGGCCAGCAACCCGGGGCGATTGGGAACGACTACCCTGATGCTTCGCATGCCGTCTCCTTAGATTGAACGTCCGCGATGATTTCGTCAGCGAGCGCATCGACCTGTTCGCGCGTGACGCTCGGTAAGATGATCGCGTGAGAAATTGAACCGGCGGTCGCCAGTTGCCACTTCGCGCGTATGGCTGCGCTCGGCGGCGGGAAGACGACGGTAATTGCGTCCGGATTGCGCCACGCGTCGACGCCCGCATGCCGCAGCCGGTTCACCAAATGCTGCGCAAGGCCCAGCGAATGCTCCACGCGATCCCGCATTCCCGCGACGCCAAGTTCGCGGATGCGATACCACAACATGAGCGGTGTGATACCGTTACGCGAGCCGCTGATCGTCGTATCGAGGCTGCCGATATAATCGATGGCGCGCGCGATACGGGAAACATTGGGCTTTCGCGCGACCACGACGCCGCAGGGAATCGGAGCGCCCAAAAATTTGTGTCCACTGACGGCAACGGAATCGGCGCCGTCTTCAAAATCGTACGGTGGCCGCGGATCCAAGAAGCCGGCGTAACCACCGGAGAGTGCGGCGTCGGAATGAATGTAGCGTTGGCGGATTGCCAGTTCATCCATCATCCGCACGATGCGACGCACATCGTCGCGCGCCTCCGTCATCGTCGTCCCCACGTTTGCGAAAATGATCGGCGGAACGTCGCGATGGATCTTGAGCGTCTCGTGCAGGTCTTCGTAATCGATTTCGCCGTTCGATAGCGAGCGAATCGTGATGTGCCGCATGCCCAGAAAGTGCAGGTTCTTGGCAACGCTGTAGTGCGTGTGCTCGGAGTAGTAGACGATGCCGTTGGGCAACAGCTCGCGCGCGAGGTAGAGCGCGTAAAGGTTCCCTTCGGTCCCGCCGTTCGTCACGTAGCCCCACCAATCGTCGGCCGGCGCGCGGAACAGTTCTGCAAAAAACGCGACGACTTCGCGCTCGAACTCACGCGTCTGGACGCGATACGTTGCCTCGGCGAAGGGATCGCCGATGTTGTTTACAGGAAACTGCAGAAAACGGTAGAGCTCGCGGTAGTCAAAGTCTTTGGCGGACGGGTAGCCCAGCGACATTTCGTTTGACGCACGCATGCGTTCGAAGAGGATATCGAGTCGTTTGCGATCTTCAGGCGGCAACATGGGTCGTTTCGGTGATCCGTGGTTTTTGGTAGTAAAGCCAAATTCGTGAAACAAGAATGCCGGCGATACCTGCCAGGATGACCGTTATCGTCGAACTCAATCGCAGTTCTAAGAAAAGAAACGGCGTCGCAATGCAGCCAACAAGGAGCGTTACTCCGACGACTAGACTGCGGGTCGCATTCGAAACGCCGGTAAAGCGCTCATCGGGAGACAGTATCTCCCAACGTTGCCGCGTGCCCAACGCATACATGATCCCCAGACACATCAGCGCAACGGCGAACGCCGCCCAATACGCGACCAGCGCGACCGCCTGATCGAACTCGCCGCGAACGTGACCGAAGACCTGAACGAAGTAGACGATCAGCCCGAGCATCGAGAGGAACACGAAGTTCGTCACGATGCATAAGCGCGTCGCGACGAAATACGCGGAGAACAGCAGCTGGTGACGCATCCAAAGAAACGCGATGAGCGCGAAGGTCCAGAAGTAGCTGACAAGCCAGAACGGGTGGACGACCAGCCCGAGCGCGTGCAGCGGAATGACGAGCGTAAGCGCGAGGAGCGCCAGGCTGAACCCCATGACCAGATCGGAGAAGGCTTCGATCCGGTGCACCAGGCGCAGCGAACGCTCCTCGTGCTCCATCGCTATCTACGCAATTGCCGCAATACGTATTGAAGAATGCCGCCGTGACGGTAGTACTCCGCCTCGTCCGGCGTATCGATGCGCACGAGCGCTTTAAATTGCAGCGCCTTGCCGGAGTTCGGATCGGTCGCTTTGACGTTCGCGTGCATCCGCGGCGTGATGCCTTGCTCGATGCCGGTGATTTCGAAGATCTCCTCACCGCTGAGCGCATACGTCGTGCGATCGGAACCATCCATGAATTGCAGCGGCAGAATGCCCATGCCAATCAAGTTGCTGCGGTGGATGCGCTCGAACGACTCGGCGATCACCGCTTTGATTCCGAGCAGATACGGCCCCTTCGCCGCCCAATCGCGCGACGAACCGGATCCATACTCTTTGCCCGCGATAACGATGAGCGGCGTGCCGTCCGCTTTATACTTCATCGCTGCATCGAAAATCGACATCTGCTCGTTCGAGGGCAGATAGCGCGTCACGCCGCCTTCGACGCCGGGAACGAGTTGATTGCGCAAACGAACGTTTGCAAATGTTCCCCGCATCATCACTTCGTGGTTGCCGCGGCGCGCGCCGTACGAGTTGAAGTCCTTCGGCTCGATGCCGCGTTCCATCAAGTACTTCGCAGCCGGAGAGGTCTTTGCGATCGAACCGGCGGGCGAGATGTGGTCGGTCGTGATCGAATCACCGAAGACGGCGAGTACACGCGCGTTCTTGATATCCGCAAGGGCGCCGGGTTCTGCCGGCATATTTTCGAAGTACGGCGGATTCTTGACGTACTCGGATTTTGGATCCCACTGGTACCGTTCGCTCTTCGCGACGTCGAGCTTCGCCCAGTTCTCGTCGCCTTTGAAGACGTCCGAGTAGCGCGATTTGAACATATCGTCGGTGACGCACTGCATCACGGTCTTCGCGATCTCGTCGTTGCTCGGCCAGATATCCTTGAGATACACGGGCTTGCCGTCGCCGTCTTGACCGATCGGCTCGGTGGTGAGATCGATATCCATGCGTCCAGCGAGCGCGTATGCAACAACGAGCGGCGGCGACGCAAGATAGTTCGCGCGAACTTGCGGGTGAATGCGCCCCTCGAAGTTGCGGTTACCGGAAAGCACCGCGGCGACGATAAGATCTTGTTCCGCGACCGTCTCCGACACGTCGCTGGGCAGCGGGCCGGAGTTGCCGATGCACGTGGTGCAGCCGTAGCCCACGATGTTGAAGCCGAGCCGATCGAGATACTCTTGCAGCCCCGCCTTCGCGAGATAATCTTTGACGACTTTCGAGCCCGGCGCGAGCGACGTTTTGACCCACGGTTGGCTCTTGAGCCCGCGCTCTACCGCGTTGCGCGCGAGCAAGCCCGCACCGATCAAGACCGACGGATTCGACGTGTTCGTACAGCTCGTAATCGCTGCAATGACGACGGCGCCGTCAGCGACGTCTTTTTCAGTCACCGCAATCGTCGCGGTGCCCCCGCCACCTTCGTTTTGATAGCGCGCGACGGCGCCGTTCTTTCCTTCACGCGCAGCGATCCACTCTTGCATCGCGGCGTTGAACGACGACTTGACCTCGCCCAGGGTCACGCGATCTTGCGGACGGCGCGGCCCGGCGAGATTCGGTTCCACGGTGCCGAGATCGAGGTGCAGAACATCGGTATATTCTGCATCCGGCGTTTCGTCGGTGCGGAACATGCCTTGCGCCTTCGCGTACGCTTCGACGAGCGCGATGTGTTCTTCCGAACGGCCCGTGAGGCGAAGATATTCGAGCGTGCGATCGTCGATCGGGAAGATCGCGCACGTCGACCCGAACTCCGGCGACATGTTGCCGATCGTCGTGCGATCCGCAACGGGCAAACGGCTCAGACCCTTGCCGAAGAACTCGACGAACTTGCCGACGACGCCCTTTTTGCGCAACATCTGCGTGATCGTCAACACGAGATCCGTCGCGGTCACGCCTTCACGCAACGCGCCTTCGAGACGGAAGCCGATGACTTCCGGAATCAACATCGTTACCGGTTGACCGAGCATCGCCGCTTCCGCTTCGATACCGCCGACGCCCCACGCGAGTACGCCGAGGCCGTTCACCATCGTCGTGTGCGAGTCGGTACCGACGGCCGTATCGGGATACGCCGTTGCATTCTTTGCATCGAATGCGATGCCGGCACCGCCGCCGCCGAAGACGACGCGCGCGAGATACTCGATGTTGACTTGATGGACGATGCCCGTGTCGGGCGGCACCGCGCGGAAACCGTCGAGCGCCGATTGTCCCCATTTCAAAAATGCATAGCGCTCGCGATTGCGCTCGAATTCCAAATCGGCGTTCTTCTGCAACGCCTCGTTGTTGCCGAAGAAATCGATCTGCACGGAGTGATCGATCACGAGTTCGACCGGCTGGAGCGGATTGATCTTCTTGGGATCACCGCCCATGGCCGCCATCGCATCGCGCATTGCAGCGAGATCCACGACACACGGCACACCGGTGAAGTCTTGCAACAGCACGCGCGCGGGACGAAACGCGATTTCTTTTTCCGGCGCTACTTTTGAATTCCAGCGCGCCAGCGCTTCGATATCACTCTTGGTCACCGAGCGTCCGTCTTCAAAACGGAGCAGATTCTCGAGGAGAATCTTCAAGCTGTACGGGAGGCGGCTGAGCTTCGTAAGCCCGGCCTTCTCGACCGCGTCGAGGCGGAAATATTTGTACGAACGGTCGCCGACGCTGAGCGCGTCGACCGCGTTGAAGCTATTCGCGTGCTGATTCATGGCGTTAAACGTATTTTGGGGTCGCCGTGCGCGTAGCCTTCGATACCGAGGCGCAGTTCACCAGACAAAAGTCGCCATAAGGGCTCCGCAACGAGCGCCATGCGCCAATGCGACAGTTCGAGCACCGCATCGAACGCTTCTTGGGTCTGCGGAATCTCGCGTGCCACACGCTCGAGCGTCGCGCGCGGCACGAGCAGACTCTGCGGTAAATCGTTAAAGCGAGCAATCTCGCCGACCACGACGCCCATGATTGCAGCAAGCGTATCGCGGCTCTGTCCAAGCGGACGCTCCGGCCGCTTCGGGAGCTCGTCCTCGGGAATCGCCTCGCCACGCTCCACCGCTTCGACGATCGCGCGCCCCAGTTGGCGGCGCGTTCCGGCATCGAGACGGCGCAATTGTTCGAGATCCTCGATGCGCTTGGGACGCAATGTTGCAAGACCGCCGACAACGTCGTCGGCGATGATGTACTTGAGCGGAAGGTCGCGTTCGCGCGCAACGCGGTCGCGCAGTTTCACAAGTTCGTTCAAAACGCCAAGCTCGCGTCGATTCATTCGCATCGCGCCCGGAATGCGCAAGTACGCGCGCCGTTCATCGGCACGATAGCGTTCGATATCGCCAAGACCGGCGCACTCTTCGAGTGCCCACGTCAGCCGCCCGGCCTCTTCCAAGCGCCGCGTCAATTTGTCGTACATCGGAAGCAAATGCGCGACGTCGTCTACGAGATATTCGACCTGGCGCGCGCTGAACGGGCGCGACGACCAGTCACTCACCGTCTGCGATTTTGCCAGCCGCACGTGCTCCACGTCACGAACGAGATCGGCAAGCGAAACCTGCATGCCGTAGCCCAAAAACGAAGCCGCGACTTGGCAGTCGAACACGCTCGGCGGCACCGCATCGAAGCGCTCCGCGAATATCTTCAGATCCGACGTGAGCGCGTGCCCGACTACGATTGTATCGGAAAGCGCGTCGACCAACGGACGCAGATCCGGAACAGCAAGCGGATCGACGATGACGGCGCCGTCGTCGAACGCAAGTTGCACGACCATCAAACGCGGCGCGTACGTCCGTTCCGTATGAAATTCCGTGTCGAGCGCGACGCGCGGTGCTTGACGCACACGGCCGCAGAGCAGCTCGAGTGCCGCAGGTGTATCGATCGTTTCAACGGATGCGGTCACGGTTTCGGTGTCGCTTTCGGATGGCGGTGGAAACGAAAATGCGGACGGTGCTCTTCGTAATACATGTGCGCGCGATGCTCCGTCGTGTGCAGCCAGACGGTAACGCTATCGCCGAAGATCGCGAGCAGCGAACAAATCGGAATCGCAATGATGCACATCGTCCACACGTGCACCCAGACGGGAACCCGAAAAGCTGCAGCGCTCGCCGTCGCGATCGTGCCGCCGAAGCCCGGGATCACTCGCACGGCGAGCAAAAAGATCGGCGATCCAACGGGGAACCGCTTCACCCAGCCCGGCAGCCGCTCGAGGTACAGTTCGAGGTCAAGCATCTGCGAGGCGTGGCGATTGATGGCATACCCGAGGAGCGCCGCTAAGACGAGCCCCACCGCATTGACGACCGAGCCTTTGTACGGACCAAAGATCGACCCGTTCATAATCGCCAGCGCGTCGGTAACCGAGAACGGCGCCGAGGCCACGAGCGCGAAGACCGCGATTGCCAGCAGCATGGCGAACGGACCGAGCGAGCGCAACAAATGCTCGACGTACGGCTGCTTTGCAATGACGAAGCCCGCGAGCGCAAATGACGCCGCGAGCAGGGCCAAAGCGGCCAGGCGTTTGACGATTCGGTTCAAGCGGGGGTGAGTGGGGTGCGGATACTCATTACGGTGCTGTGCGGAGTTGGTCTCTACACATCGCTTTTCATGCTTGCCAAGACTCGGCGAGCCGAGCGGGGCGGCCTCTCGGAGCCGAGCGTCGTCCAGACGCCCCGAGCAAGGCTCCTCGGCGGTATCCCGAACGCGGCCTTCGGCGTTCCCTACTATGTCTTGGTGGGGGTCGGTATCTGGATCGCGCATGCGCGTTGGGAAGTAGTGCTCCTCGCGCTCGCGGCATGCGCCGCGGCGGCGATGTCGGCGGTCCTCGCCTACTCTCTTCTTTTTGTGACGCGTATGCCGTGCCCATATTGCTGGACGTCGCACGTCGTGAACGCCGTACTCGCAATTTGTATAATTCTCAGCTTATTCAAATTATCATATTGGCAGTAACGGGCGCCTTTGCTATTATCCGGGTCTCCGGAAATGACGGAGCGGTATTCCGCATCAACGGAGGCACGGATCGCCCCCACAGCGTTAGTCCTGTGTCGGCTGACCCGGGCAGGGAAAACAAAAGGGCCACGCGAGTGCGTGGCCCTTCTGCTTTAATTACGCTTCGCACGTTGCGCGAAGCGTTGGCACTCCGTCCCACTTCCGCCACTTCGCGGCGGAAATGTGACTGCGCGCCCCCATGCCGACTACGCGGCATGGGCCCCCGCGTTTAACTGTTTTTGAATCCGTAGACGTTCGCGAGGTCGTGCATCGCTTGGTTTAAGACCGCGTGGTAGTCGGCGTCGCGGGCGATTCCGAATTTTTGGTCGATGTCGGTCATGACTTGGTCGTGGATGGGGTGCGAGACGGCGCGGTCGAGCATGACCTCGACGTTGTAGCCGTTGCCGGTTTGGCCGGCGCCCCAAAGCGCCTGTGCTAATGCTTTACCGTCTTTGGGATCGGGATTCGGCTGGGACGGAAGCGCAACGTTCTTTTCTTTGACGATGCGCAGCGAATCGGCGATGACGAAGTCAAAGACTTTGAGGAAATTCGCGACTTTTTCGTCGCCGAATTTTTGTTTCAACGAGGCGACTTCGGCATCGGTCTTCGGGCCGGCGAGCGTCTTTACGAGCGCGAGCGTGCTAAAGTCGCTCGGACCGCCGCCGGCAACAATCATCGAGAGCGTTACGGGAAGCGCGGGTGTGCCGGTGTAGATGCAGCACGAACCGGAGAAGCGCGTTGGTTGATCGACGACGTTCTGCATCAAATTCATCGCGAGTGCGACGGCAGCGCATGCTGCGATAAATACGGCGGCAATAGCTGCCGTCAGTGGGCGTTTCATCTGTGGGAAGTCCTCCTTTGCACCCCATCAACGGGCGGACTGGGAGGATGGATGTATCTAACGCTCGCGCAGTGTGTCGATCATGCCGCGATACCGTTCGTCTTCGGTCGCGGCGCCTGCCAGCCACGCGGAGAGAATCTCTTCTCCCACGGTTGGTGTGGTTGCGCGCAGCGAGAGCGCGAGAACGTTTGCATCGTTCCACGTCCGCGCGCCCGATGCGGTGGCGGCATCCGCGCATAACGCGGCCCGTATGCCCTTGACTTTATTCGCGGCAATGCTGACGCCGGTGCCGGTCCAACAACAGACGATCCCAGTCGCGCAACGTCCGCTCGCGACGGCTTCGCCCACCGCTTGTCCGACGGACGGCCACGCGTCATCGTCTCCGGGCGCCAGTGCGCCGAAGAGTTCCACCGTGTGACCCGCTTGTTGGAGCGCGCGCTGCAGCGTCATAGGGAGTTCGCCACGCTCGTCGCTTCCGAGTGCGATGCGCATAACGAACGCTTCACCGCGACGGCGGAATTACCCGTGAATGATCGTTATTTCGTTTGCTTCGATGGAACCGTCCGCGTTTGCCGTACCGTGCACGTCGACGGTTTGTCCGTTCGCTAACGAAGCGCCCCGCGGATTGATGATCGTTCCTTGATGCAGATGAATTTGCTTGTAGGTCTGCAGCGGCATCGCGATCTGCAAGTCGAAGCGGCGGAAGTACGTCACTTGACCACGCACGTGATTCGGATCCACGCCCAGCGGTGCGACGGTGTCGCCGGTGATTTTATTGATGATCCCTTGCACGACGTTGCCGATGCCGGGCGGAATCGACGGCGCGGCAATCGGCGCGGCGGACGGCGACGGTGAAGGTGCCGGTGTCGCTGCGAGCAAGAGGACGGCCGTGATTACGGCGACAACACGAGTTCTCATATCGGATGAACGGGTCATGATAAGCGTTAGGTTCCCTCGATGAGATTGGCGGCAACCGTCATGCTCGTGCGCGATGGCGTAGAGGGGTTGGAGGTGCTCATGGTGCGACGGAGCAGCCGCAGCGCCTTCGCGCCGGATGCCTTCGTCTTTCCGGGCGGCACGGTCGATCCCGAAGACTACGTCTCGTTACCAAACGGATGGGCGCAACGGATTCCGGCTGAGTTTCGCGCGAGGGCGCCGGAAGTTTTGCCTACGACCGAGGAGCCGGTTGCTGACGTTGACGCCGCCGCACTCGTTGCGGCTGCGGTTCGGGAGCTGCGCGAAGAAGCCGCAGTCGAGATTGCGCCCGAGCAGCTCGTGCTTTTCTCGCATTGGATTACGCCACCGACGGAACCCCGGCGCTACAACACGCATTTCTTTCTTGCGCCGGGTAATGAGGGCGTTGTCGCGAACGCCGACGCCTTTGAAACGCACGATGCGCAATGGATCGCGCCGTCGGTCGCACTCGACCGCTACGCACGCGGCGAGATGCATCTCGTGTATCCGACGATCAAACACTTGGAACGTCTTGCGCAGTTCGAGCGCGTGGCAGACGCGCTGACGTACGCGCGGACGAAACCGATTCTTACGATCATGCCCGATCGTGCTCCATCCGAGGGATTCGTCATGCCGGCAGAACTGGAGGGTGCGTGGTGAGCCGCATCGCGAACGTGCGCGCGCCCAATCCGTCGGTCATGACGCTCACCGGCACGAATTCGTACGTGATCGACATCGGCGGAGACGAGGCTCTGGTTATCGATCCCGGTCCGCTCGATGAAAGCCACGTCGACGCATTGATCGACCACGCCCGCTCGCGTGGCCTCACGATCGCGGCGATTGCGCTTACGCACGGGCATCCGGATCACGCGCCTGCTGCAGCTGTGCTTGCACGCCGCACCAACGCGCCGGTTTACACGCATCCCCATTCCGACGTACCGCACGATCGCGATCTGCCGCTCGACTCCGACTGGCGCATCGGCGAGCGAACGTTCCGCGTGGTCGATGCGCCGGGACACACTTTTGAGCACGTTATCTTTTACGAGCCGGAAGAAGCGGCGCTCTTTACGGGCGATGTGATTCTCGGCGAAGGGACGGTTGTGATTGCGCCGCCCGGTGGGGCGATGCGTCCGTACATGAATACACTGGCGCGCTTACGCGACGAATTTCCGTATGTAAAACGCATTTACGGCGGTCACGGACCGGTCGTCGAACGCGCGCAGGAAAAAATCGCGGAGTATATCGCTCACCGTGAAATGCGACAGAACGAATTGCTCGAAGCGTTACGCGAAGGACCGCAAACCATTCCCGAGCTCGTCCAACGCCTTTACGGCGATACACGACGCGTGCTGTGGCCTGCGGCGGCGCGTCAAATGCTCGCGTATCTCATGCCGCTCGCGCAGGAAGGCGTCGTTGCGGCCGTTGCGCTCGATCGTCCGCTCACGGCCGAAGAAACCGCGATTCTCAATCCGTCATGGGAATCAATCGTTGGCGCCGAACACGCCCCACTCATCGAAGCGGAACTCGGCGCCATGCTCAAACTCGACCGCGTATACGAATATAGTTTACGCTAGTCGATGCGCAAGATGATTTTGCCGAATTGATCGGCGTTTGCCATGCGTTGGGCGGCTTCGACGACGTCGTTCATTTCGTAGATGCGGTCGACTGCCGGACGGAGATCACCTTCGAACATGTTCAGCATCGCGGCGAAATCGGCGGGACTGCCCATCGATGTTCCGCGGATGTCGACGTGGTTCCAGAAGACCGGGAATAGGCGCAGCGTGGATTCGACGCGCGTACCGCCGTAAATCACGACGCGACCGCCTGGACGCAGAACGGCGATCGACTTCGAGAGCGTGTCGCCACCGGATGAATCGACGACGATGTCGACTTCTCCGCGTTTGAGCGTCTTCTGCCACTCCGGCGTTTCCGTGTAGTTGATCGTAACGTCCGCGCCCATCGATTTCGCCAGCGCGAGCTTCTCGTTACTTCCCGACGTGACGATCGTTCGCGCTCCGGCCGTTTTTGCAAACAGCAGCACAAACGTTTGCACTCCGCCTCCAATGCCGGGAATGAGAATCGTTTCACCCGGCTTCAACTCCCCGCGCGTAAACGTAGCACGATACGCCGTGAGTCCGGCAAGTGGAATTGCTGCCGCTTCTTCCATCGACAAGGCGCGCGGTTTCCGATACACGTTTTCCTTCGGAACGCTGACGTATTGCGCGAACGTGCCGTCGCGCGGCATGCCGAGAATCGTTGCATCCGCGCGCCACACATGCGGATCGTCTCCCCACCCGATCATCGGATCGATAACGACTTCCTCACCCGTCGCTTCGATGACGCCGGCGCCGTCGGACCCCAGCGTTCGCGGAAGTTGGATGTTCGGATAGAGTCCTTGTGTGATGAAGACGTCGCGGCGGTTGAACGCTGCAGCACGGATACGCACGAGCACCTCGTTCTCTGCGGATACGGGGCGCTCGATTTCCTCAATATGCAAATTCTGCGGACCGCCGATTCCATTGAGACGAACCGCCTTCATCATCTGATTCATACTATGTGCAATTTACCTCTAGTCATCTTAAAGACTACATAACCCGTAATCCGGACAATACCCTTGGAACTCGCTGAGAAAGGATAACACGAGTTGAAGACGCTGCAGGTCGGCGCGGTCATTACGACCGTCGCCATGGCTGTCGCATGTAGCGGCGGCGGTGGCACCTCCATCCCATCTCAAAACACCAACGGGCGTACTCCGTACTCATCCATCCATCGGGTAATCGCGGTTCCTCACATGGCGTCGAAATCTTCGACGAAGAAAGCTCAAGATGCGAGCGGCGCGCTCGTGGACGGTGGCTTTGAATCAGGCGGTTATACGTACTGGCAACAATGCGGCTCGGTGAACGCGCGCATTTTGACTTCACGTCCGCACACGGGATCCTATAGCGATCTCAACGGTCAAGTGTCGTCACCTGAGATCAACGGCGACTCGGGGTTATGCCAACAAGTTACCGTCCCGAGCGGCGGTAAGATCAGCTTCTGGCTGTATGAAGGCACGAACGAAACGTCAACGACCTATTCGTTTCAAGAAGCAGATCTGCTCGATTCCGCCGGTTACGTGCTGCAGAATCTCTTCACGGAAGCAAAGACGACGGGCGGCTGGGTACAGCGTACCTACGACGTCAGCTCGTATGCCGGACAAACCGTGTGGTTGTACTTCGGTGTACATGCCGACGGTTACAGCAGCGGCTATATCTACCAATACGTCGACGATGTTGCATGGAACTCGAGCGCAACGCCGACACCGGCCCCGACGGCAACGCCGAGCAACGCGCCGTCGCCCACGCCGTCACCCACGCCGACAGCGGGCGGTGGACCGACGCCGTTTCCGACACCGAGCGGCAGCGGACCGCACGGTACGACGTGCGGAACATCGTGCGGCGTCGAACGCTGGCATATTAAAACGCTCGATGACGGCGATGAGCATCTCATCAATTGGACGCCCATTTCTGCAAGTGTGACGACGTTGCGGAACGTTCCCGTTCCGAGCGGCTACTCGTCCTCCAACGACACCACGCGGTACGCGCCGTACGAAACGCAGGCATATACGGTTCGCGCTGTGCTGATCGGTTGGAAGACGGAGACGGATCACGACTTCCATCTCGTGATCGCCGATCCGAACAACACCTCTAACACGATGATCGTCGAACCTCCCGATCCCACGTGCAGCGATGCCTGCGATTCGGGATTCACGAACATCTACAGTGCGACGCGCACGAAGCTCACGAATTGCTTCGGCACGCCGCCAAGTTCGTTCACGAACTTCACAAACACGATCGTTGCCGACTTCACCGGCGTGCCGTACTTCGATCCGTTGCACGGCCAAACCGGAGTCGCGCCCAACGGCATCGAGTTGCATCCGTTGCTCAACGTGACGTTCGTCTCCGGCGCTCCGGGTTGCTGACGCAACTCGTACGCGCAACTGTTGCCGGGCTCGCCGTTTCGGCGAGCCTTGCCGCATGTTCGCCTAAGGCGCAAACCACAATCACGGCCGAGAACGCCGCGGCCGCGCGTGCCGTGGGAGAACGGCTGGCCGCTGCGGATCGCGCAAACGAAACGGCACACCGCATGGCGCTCGCGAAACTCATCCGCGTGTCGGTTCAACGCTCGGTCGAACGCGACCGAACGATGGAACTTGCGTTAAACGTACACAATTTTACAACAAAAAGCGTGAGAAGAATCGATCTCGGCCTCATTGCCCAGCGGACGTCCGGCGCCATCATCGCCACAACGGAACTTCATTGCGCCACATGCACGCTCGCTGCCCACGCCACGCGTACGGTGGTTGTAACGATCCCCTATACGCAATTCGGCGACGATACGGGCCGGATGCGTGAAGCGGTCGGAGCACCGCACGTCTTTCACACAGACGTTAAAGAGATCAAGTACGCCGACGGCTCGGACGCCGGATTCGACGATTGACTAGGCTTTGAACGTCAACACGAACTTCACGCCGAACGGATTCGTCACCAGTTTGTCGGTCGGTATCGGGCCGTAATCCGTCGGCGACGGGCCCACGACACCGCGGTACGGAATGCCGCCGCCGTAGATCGTGTAGCGTCCGGAGCCGGCGTTGAAGAGATTCGTTCCGACGAGCGTGAGATCGAGGAGATCGTTGATCTTCGTTCCGACGGCCGCGTCGATCCACGTGAACGGCCCTTGATTGAGTTCGTTATTCCACCCACGGAACACGGCGAGCGTCGAAGCGTGCCAGCCATTCTCCGCCCAATCGAGCTGCAACGATCCTTGCTGCTGTGGAATGCCGAGGAACTGCTCGTTGTTGACCAGATTTCCGCCTGACGTCGGGTTCGAAATCGTCGAGCCGAAGTTGCGCGGATAGGCGACGTTAAGCCCGTACATCGCCGTTAAGAAGAGATGCTCGGGCGTGAAGCGTTGCGCGAAACGCAACTCGGCGCCTTCGTACACGACGTTGCCGACGTTGATCGGATACGAGAAGCACTGCGGGTTCGGCGGCATCGGGGGATTCGGCGAGATGTTCGCGAGACACGTGCCGTTTGCCGCAGCGGCAAGCGGATAAAAGTTCTCGATCGGATCGCGCAGATTCGTTCGATAGAGCGACGCGTCGAGCGTTGCATCGCTCGAGAATCGGTGTGAGTAGCCGAGTTCGTACTCCGTCGCGTGCTCGGGCTGTTCGTTCGGATTTCCTTGACCGGTGTAGACGCCGTTTGCATCGACCGCGAGTTGATTCACCGGAAAGACGTACCGTTCGATCAAGAGCGGCGCGCGAAAGCCGGTACCGGCAGAGAAGCGGAACGCGCTGGACGGCGACGTGTTGTAGATCGCGCCCGCACGCCAATCGATGCTCGTCCCGAAACTCGAGTAATGCGAGTCGTACACACCGCCGCTGAGCTGCAGCTCCTTCGATGCCTGCCATGACGCACGCGCGAAGACGTCGCCGATCGTTTGAGCGAGGTTCGGCTGGCCGCCGGCGGGATCGAGAAAGTTGAACGTCTCGTGACGGGTGTAGCCGCCGACGCTGTATTCGCCGGAACCGAACGTACGCTGCCACGAAAGCGCTAGATTGGTGCGCTTGTCCTGATGCGTCACGTCGTACATGGGATTGTTCGCGTTTCCGTTGATATTGACGGCGTTGTCGCTCAGTGATGCTTCACCGATCAACGTACCGGCGCCGAGCGAGGCGCGGCCACGCAGTTGGTACGCGCGGATGTCTTGCAGCAACGACTGCTCGCCCGGTCCGACGAACGTTCCGTACGCAGGGTTCGTCGGATCGCCCTCGATGCCGTTGATCGCCGAGCTTTCATCCCGCACGTCGCTTAAAACGAAGACGCGCGCGGTGACATCTGCGTTCTGTGAAAAGGACCACGTCATATTCGCAAGCGCCGAGTGCGCGGCGATCGCAGAGCCGAGAAACGTCGGAGTGCCGTTCACGGTTTGATATTCGTTGACGTAACCCGCTTGATGGAAATTGTCCGCTGCGACGCCGTACCCGAGCCGGCCATGCGTGCCGGTTGCATTCAACGAAAAATCGCTTAACCCGAAGCTTCCCAGGCTTTCCGTAAATGAAAATTGCGGCGCGCGGGTGGGATTGAGCGAGACGAGATTGACGGCACCGCCGATGGTGTTGCTGCCGTCGGTATCGCGCGGCCCGAGGCCCTCGGTAATCTGAACCGACGAAAACGTGGCAACAGGAAACTGCGACAGATCGATGTCGCCGGTGTTTGCGTCGTTGAGCAGTTGGCCGTCGAGCGTGATGAGCGTCTCCGACGGATCGGGGCCGCGCAACGCGACCGTCGCGATCGCGCCCGGCTGCGCCCCGTTCGGATGCGCGAACGTCACCGACGGAACCGCGGCGATTGCTTGAAGCACGCGATCGTCGCCCATCCGTTCCATGTCTGCGCGCGAGATTGCGACCGACGGGATCGTGCCGCGAACCGGCGCGAGGCGCCCATCGACGCTCACGGTTCCGATCGTTCGCAGCGTCGGCGCATCGAGCGGCTGCAACACCACGTCGGCGGTGGAATCGTGGTCCACCTTGAGGTCGACGGTGACCGAACCGAACCCGCGGGCGCTCACGTCCATCTGGTAATCGCCCGCCGGCGCCTGGACCGAAAAGGATCCAGTGCTATCGCTGGCCGCGCTCCGGGCTGCCGTGCCATGGAGTGCGATGCGGGCGTCGGCTACGGGCGCGCCGGAAGCAGCATGAACGTGCCCGCTGATAAGACAGCAGACCGCGAGCAGAATGACCATAGAGTTATTTTCTAATGAAAACTTAAGCCAACCTGAGAAGCGCAGGCCGCACCACCACAAGCGCTAAACCATGCGTCCATGGCAAAGCGAGGTAAAGTCGTCAAGGCGGTGTTCCGCGGCATCACCGAGATGGAACGCGCGTATACCATCGAGATCGGCCCCGTCCACGCAACGGGCGTCCCGGCGGTACTGGTCGCGGTCACGGGCCTCGTCCTTGCCGGTGGGCTCGCCGCGATGCTCTCTAAGAACGCCGCTCGCCTGCCGGAAACCCTGCGCGAGGCGCGTGGGTTAGCGGAGACGTTGCGCGGCGACGTTCGCCGCCTCAATCCGTAAAATAAGCGAGTATGATCGATAACGACTCCCTCACCGCGCTGATTCACCGCGACCTGCCGGACGCGGAAGTCCAAATCGTCGACCGGACCGGCACGATGGACCACTTCAATATCACGGTGCGTTCGTCGGCGTTTGCGGGCAAGACACTCATCGAGCAGCATCAGCTGGTGTACGGAGCGCTCAAGGGAGCGCTTCGAGACGGACGCGTACACGCCGTCGAACTAAAAACTATCGTTAGCGCGAGCTAGGAAACATTTATGTCGGACCAATTGAAAGAAGAAATCGAGCGCGAGATCACCGCGAACAAAATCCTCGTCTACGGCAAAGGCACCAAGACGATGCCGCGCTGCGGCTTCACGCTCGAGACGATCGAGTTCTTCAGCCACTTCGGTTACCCGTTCGAAGTGATCGACGTGCTCGAAAACATGCCCAAGCGCGAAGTGCTCGCGGAGATGACGAACTGGCCGACGCTGCCGAAGGTCTTCATCAACGGCAAATTCTACGGCGACACGGATATTCTCGGGCCGATGGCACAAAACGGCGAGCTGCAGAATGTTTTGAAAGAAACGTTCGGCACGCAAGCGCAAGCGAAGACGACGATCAACCTGCGCTAACGTGGCGTTCACGACGCTCATCGACGCGCAGACGCTGCACGAGCATCTCGGCGACGAGTCGTGGGTGATCGTGGACTGCCGTCATACGCTTGCGGACTTCTCGCTCGGACGGAAGCTGTACGAAGAATCGCACCTCCCGGGCGCATTCTTTGCCGATGTCGAAACGGATCTAGCCGGTTCGAAGACGGGAAGCAACGGCCGTCATCCGCTTCCCGATCCCGAAGTGTTCGCGGCGTTCCTCGAGTCGATCGGCGTTACCGATAAAACGCAGCTTGTCGCTTATGACGCGGGCGGCGACATGTTCGCTGCCCGCTTCTGGTTCTTGTGCCGCTGGATCGGCCATCACGACGTTGCGGTTTTAGACGGCGGCTTTGCCGCTTGGACGGCCGCCGGTTTTGCAGTGACCTCCGACCCACCGTTCTCGCGCCGCAGCGGGAGCGTGCACGTGAAATTGGACAACAACCTCGTCGTCGATCCGCTGTTTGTGCTGACGCACCTTCGTAACCCGTCGATGCACCTCGTCGACGCGCGCGCGTCGGACCGTTTTCGCGGAGAAAACGAGACGATCGATCCGGTTGCCGGACACATTCCCGGTGCGCGCAATCGCCCGTTCAAAGAGAACTTCGGTCCCGACTTGCACTTTAAATCGCCGGCGGAACTACGCGAAGCATTCGCTCAATTCGGCGACCCGGCAAAGGTCGTGCATCAGTGCGGATCCGGCGTCTCGGCATCGGCAAACATGCTTGCAATGGAAGTAGCGGGACTCAAAGGCTCGCGCATCTACGCAGGTTCGTGGAGCGAGTGGATCGCCGATCCGTCGCGCCCCGTTACAACGACGGAGTAGCGCGCCTCCACGTTACGAACAGGAGCGCCGCCGCGACAATCGCGACGATCAGTGCGGCACCTCCTGCGACGACGTTCATCACCGACTGGACATACGTGCCCGCGCAGCGCGCGTAGGCAGCGCCGAACGCAATCTGCGCGCAGCGGTACGTTTGCCAGCGGTGATCGCTGATGTCGCCGATGTAGAAGCCCCACACGTCATACGCTTGAATCCAGCGCTTGCGTAGTTGCGGATCAGATGCGATCCGTTCGCTGAGGGTCTGGAGTTCGGGCGCGGTAAACGACGTTACGCCGAAGATCTCATCGAAGCTCTGCTGCTTGATCCACCCGAGTTCCGGATCGTATGTATATGGAATTACGTCGCGTATCGTGTCGCCCTCGACGTCGAGCTCGAAAAATGCCGGCGAATTGTGATAGATCGGCGAGAGCGACGCTGCTACGAGCATCGGAACGCCACCGGGCACGCGGAAATCGTAACGATGTGTATGGCCGGCGATCGCAAACGGCACGTGTGCGCGATCGTCTGCGAAGAGCGTGCGTAACCGGCTGTCATACTCGCTCCGCAAGAACGGCACGGCGAGAAGGCGATGCGCGGTCGTCGTGCTCTCTGGATCGTATCCCACCGGCATATGCATGACCACAACGTTCTCACCGCTCGCGAGCGTCTGCGTGAGCCACTGCATCTCTTTGCCTCCGGGATCTCGCTCGCTCACCTGACACGAGCCGCGGAAGAAAAACGACCAGAAGTCGGCGTTTGTCACGACGGCCCGCATGCCGCCCGGCAACGCGCTCGTGTAGTACGCGCCGTGCGAATACGCGTTGATAAATCCAGGCGATGCGCCGTTGCGGTTGACGAGCGGCGCAAGCAAATGCGCGACGGCGCGCGTGTACGGACCGCCCGCCTCACTGCGATAGTCGCCGCATGGATCGTCATTGTTTCCAACCGCGAAGAGAAACTGCGCGTTCGGAAACGTCGCGCCGAGTTTCGATGCGATGCTGCCCACCGTGCTGACGCCGGCTGCATACGGATCGCGGTGCGCCCGATGTGCTAGCGTGGCAAAGTGGTGCGCGAGCAGATCGCCCCCTATAACGATGACCTTTGCGTCCGGCACGCGGCGCCGCATCTCATCTGCAGCTGAGTCGAAGAGCGCGGTGTTCGTGTCCTCGCCGCGCGACGCGGGCGGCCCCGGATCGTATGGATCGAGGTGAATGTCGTTGAGCACGAGCCAGTGGAGTACGACCGCCGCAAGAACTGCAATCACGGCGTTGCCGTTGCCTTCGGCGCAGCAGACGGCGATGGAGACACGGACGGCGACGCAGATGGGGATGGTACCGGCGTGGGCGTCGGCGGCGCTGACGGATGCGCGGGCAATTGATGCTGAATCTGCGGCGAAGCACACGCTTCATAAGCAGTAACCGTGAGCGCGACGTTCGCACACCAATAGGCGTGCCATTGCAGATCGGGAATCGCCGCGCGTCCGCTGCTGCCGTCGTAAAATGCTTGGAAGCGTCTGCGAACACGATCGTCGCTAAAGAGTTCACCCTGGACGTTTGCGAGATGCACCGCATCGATCGCGCCATGGCCGTACACGCTATCGAAGTCGTATTCGCGCACCCAGTGCGGGGGCAGCCGTCCGTTCTTTGCAAGCGCAAAGAGATTGTCGAGCACGAAGACCTGCGCGTCTTGCACGCTTGCATTTGTGTCGTCGACGCGTAGCAGTGTGAAGGACGGGTTGTTCGAGAAAATTGGACTGACGGAGGGAACGACCAGCATCGGCACGGTGGGGCGGCTCGGATCGGGCCCGACTACGCGAAAACTCTCCATGTGCGTGTGACCCGTAATCGACATCATTGTATGCGGCTCCGCGAGAATCGCGTTGATGAACGCGTCGTTAAAATGCGGGGTTAGGAACGCCACAGGGGTATCGGAGTTCGCGCGCAATGAGGCGTTGACATCGATGCCGGGTGGAATGTGCCCGATGATCCAGATGTTGTTCGATGCAAGATCGTGCAGCGTACGCGTCAACCAGGTGGCCTCGTCGCCGCCGGGATCGCTCATCTTCTGCCCACACGTATTGCGATATTGCGCGGACCAAAACACGTCATTGACGACGACCGCCTCAGCGCTCGCGGCCGGAAGGGGGACCGTATAGTATCCGCCCGTAGCAAATTGCGCCGCGAATGCGTTGGGATCCGACGCACCGACCGACCCGCCCCACGAGGACGCCATTGAGGCCAGAAACGCGCTGCTCGGCGGTCCTTGATAGTCCCCGCAAACGCTGTCGTTGTTTCCGACCGCCGGCAACAAGCGTGCGCGGGGGAACGCCGCGCGAAATTCGTTCGCGAGAAAACGCATCGTGTTCTCCACGAACGATTCGTAATGCCCGTCGTCATGGTTGCGCACGGTGCGGTTGAACTTGTCGCGAAAACCGTGCGCGAAAAAGTCGCCGGAGATGATGACGACCGGTGGATCGTTAATCTGATTGCGCATTCCATCGAGCGTGGATTCGAGCAGTTCGAAGTTCGTATCGCTGCCGTAATTCGAATAGGGCTGCGGGCCGTTCGATGAAAAGATCGCGCGCCAGCGCGTGACGGACGAGGATGCGAGGCGATCGGCGATGCGCGGATCGGCAAAGGGGTCGAAGTGAATGTCGCTGACGACCAGCCACTGTTGCGTCGCCGCGAGCGCGCGTTGCGAGGTGCTGACGAGGAGCAAGCAGGCAAGAAGCACGAACGCAAGGCTACGTATCATTACCAGCGCGCATTTTGGGAGGATGACGGGATGTCCCGCTACTGGCTATTCAAAAGCGAGCCTGAGGCGTACAGCTTCGAGCAGTTGCGCAAGGATCGCACGACGCCATGGAGCGGCGTCCGCAACTTTCAAGCGCGCAACAATATGATCGAGATGCAGATCGGCGACCTCGGCTTCTTCTATCATTCAAGCATCGCCGAGCCGGCCGCCGTCGGTATCGTGCGTGTGGTAAAGACGGCGTATCCCGATTTCACGGCGTTTGAAAAAGGCGGCGAATACTACGACCCGCGCAGCACGCCGGAGAAACCGAAGTGGATGATGGTCGACGTCGAATACGTCGAGCCGCTCGAACATCCCGTCACACTCGCGCGTATGCGCGCCGAACCGCGCCTTGTCGCCATGCCGCTGCTCAAACGCGGCCAACGCTTATCCGTGCAGCCCGTCATGCCTCACGAATGGAAGATCGTTCTCGAACTTTCGAAGTCGTCTGAATAAACAGATAGTGATTGCTACGACGACTGCGCTTGTTGCAAGAAGATGCGTTGCGCATTTATCGGCATTTCACCAGTATCAGGCGTGCGTCGTTGATACGAACCGTTCGGCAAGAGCAGGCGGCTCTTGACGTTATCGGACAACAGCACATTCAAAATTTGGCTCGTTAGCAGTTCCGCGAGAACCGGATCGAGCACGGGAACGCCGAGTTCGACGCGACGATCGAGATTGCGGCCCATCCAGTCGGCGCTCGACATGTAGACTTCGCGCTCGCCGCCGTTTTCGAAAACGTAGATGCGCGAATGCTCGAGGAAGCGTCCGACGATGCTCTTCACGGTGATCGTGTCGCTGACACCGGATACGCCGGGTCGCAGAATGCACATACCGCGGATGAGCAGATCGATCGGCACGCCGGCCTGCGATGCGCGGTAGAGCGCGCGGACGATCTCGGGATCGGTGAGCGCGTTCAACTTCGCACGAATGCCGGCCGGGCGCCCCTCGCGCGCGTGCTCGGTCTCGCGGTCGATCATTGCGATCATTTCACGGCGCAGCGTTACGGGCGCGACGAGCAGGTCTTCGTAGTCCTTGACCTTCGAGAATCCCGTCAAGGCATTGAAGAGCTGGCTAACGTCTTCACCAAGCTCCGAGCGGCACGTGAACAGGCTCAAATCGGTATAGAGGCGCGCCGTCTTTTCATTATAATTGCCGGTTCCGAAGTGCATGTACCGGCGAATGCCGTCGTCCTCTTGACGCACGACGAGCAGCGCCTTCGCGTGAACTTTCTGCCCCGGGAATCCGTAGACGACGTGCACGCCTGCGCGTTCAAGCCGCTTCGCCCATTCGATGTTGTTCTCTTCATCGAATCGCGCTTTGAGCTCGATGACGACGGCGACTTGTTTTTCGTTCTCCGCGGCTTCGAGCAACGCGCGAACGATCGGCGAATTTTTGCCGGAGGTACGATAAAGCGTCGCTTTGATCGCGAGCACTTGATCGTCTTCTGCGGCTTGCTGTAAGAACTGCACGACGGGATCGAATGATTCATACGGATGATGCAGCAGCAGATCCGATTCGCGAATCTGCGCGAAAATGTCCGTTTTTCCGCGCAATGCACCCGGGATCGCGGGCATGAACGGTCCGTCGCGCAGTGACTCGTAATCGGGCAATCCGACGATCTGCCACAGATCCGAGAGCGCCAGTAGGCCGTCGACTTCGTAGCAATCGACATCGGAAAGATCGAGCGCCTGCAGCAGAAAGTCGCGCATGTACTCGGGCATGCCGTGCTCGACTTCCAAACGCACGGGCTCACCGAAGCGCCGGCGCTGCAGCTCGCTCTCGATCGCGCGAAGCAGATCGTCGGCTTCATCTTCTTGCAAGTCGAGGTCGGCGTCACGCGTCACGCGGAACAGATACGCCTCGCGCACCGTCATGCCGGGGAAGAGCGCATCGAGGTGATGCGCGATCAAATCTTCGAGCAGGACGAACCGCCGTTCGCCGGGCGGTGCGTTGTCGACCGGCACGAACCGCGGCAATGTCGGCGGAATCTTCACCCGCGCAAAGTGCAGCTCGACGCCTTCCGATGACGGTTCCTCGAGTTCGACCGCCAGCGAGAGCGACAAATTCGAAATGTACGGAAACGGATGACCGCTGTCGACCGCGAGCGGCGTAAGGACCGGGAACAGCCGGTCGTCAAAGGTCCGCTCGAGCGCCAGCTGTGTCTCTTCATCTAATTCGGCGACGCGCACGATCCGAATGCCGTGGGTCTCCAGCGCAGGAAGCAGCTCTTCGGAAAGCAGCGGCATCTGCTTGGCGAGCGATCTGCGAAGCCGGTCGGAAATTGCCGCAAGGTGTTCGGCGGGCATCCGGCCGTCCTCCGAACGGCGAACGACTTGCGCTTCGATCTGCTGCTTGATCGCCGCAACGCGAATCATGAAGAACTCGTCGAGATTCGTCCCGTAGATCGCGACGAACTTGATCCGCTCGAGCAGGGGTGTGTTGCGGTCGAGCGCTTCTTCCAGGACGCGATCGTTGAACTCCAGCCACGACAGTTCACGGCTAAAGAATAGCTGGGGATCGTCCAAAGCCGGCGGCACGGGGGCCGGGGCAGTGAAAACGTCGCGTTGGGTGATCATAGGACAAGATTCTCCGGCGGGCGTCGAAACACTAGCGCAATGTGGGCAAGCATTCTGCAGCATGCCTGGCGTCACGTGATCCTCAGCCTCGATGCACTCGCCTGTGCTGCTGTGCTGGGATGCGCGGTCGGCGTCGCGGCGTGGGCGTGGTCGTCTCTGCGAGGCGTTCTACTCGGCGCCGCCGCGATCGGACGCACGATTCCGAGCATCGCGCTCCTGACGCTCCTTATCCCGCTGCTCGGCGTCGGCATCGCACCGGCCATCGTCGCGCTGACGGTACTCGCCCTTCCCCCGGTCGTCATCAACGTTGACGTCGCGCTGCGCGAGGTCCCTGCGCCGGTGCTGGACGCAGCAGTCGGGCTCGGAATGACGCCGTTGCAGCGTTTTCTGCGGATCAGCGTCCCGCTCGCGCTTCCCGTTGCCCTCTCCGGGTTACGAACCGCCAGCGTCGAGGTGATCGGAAGCGCAACGCTCGCGACATTCATCGGTGCGGGCGGATTAGGTGACGATATCGTGCGCGCACTGCAAACAAGCGACGTGTCGCTTTTACTCGCCGCAACTGTTACGGTCGCCGCAATGGCGTTCGTGGCGGAGTTCGTGCTCGCGCGTCTCGCCGCGCGCGCGGAGGTACACTAGATGCTTTCACGCCGTCGCGCGATTGCATTGCTCGCCGCCGCTCCGATGGTCGTCTCATGTCACGCGCGCAGCGCGATTCGCGTCGGTTCCAAGAACTTTACGGAATCGATCGTCATTGGGGAGATCTACGCGCAAACGCTCGAAGCGGCGGGATATCATGTGGAACGGCGTTTGAATCTCGGCTCGACGCAGATTGCGCTCGCTGCAATGGAACGCGGTGATATCGATCTCTATCCCGAGTACACGGGAACGGCGCTCATCGACGTGTTGCACCACGCGCCGCTCTATGATCCGCACGCCATCTTCACGCTCGTGCAGCGCGAGTTCTTGCAGCGGTTCGGTCTGCATTGGCTGGCGCCATCTCCAATGAACGACTCCCAGGGGCTTGCAACAACCGCTGCTACGGCCTCGAAGTATAAATTACGCACGCTCTCGGACCTCGCGCCGGTTTCGAGTCAACTGCGCTTAGCAACGATACCCGAGTTCCTTACACGGGCAGATGGGCTTCCGGGGCTACAACGGCTCTACGGCGGCTTCCATTTTGCCAGCGTGCGGACATTCGATATTGCGCTGAAGTATGAAGCACTGCTTGCGGGCGCAGCCGACATCGCGACAGCCTTTACGACTGACGGTGCGATTGCGACAAACCGTCTAGTGGTACTCGAGGACGACAAACATCTTTGGCCGGCCTATAACGTTGCGCCGGTCTTGCGGCCTCCGATTGCAGCTGACGCTAAACTCGTGAAAGCGTTGAACGCCATCTCACCGCGAATCACGAGCGAAGCTGCAGCTCGCATGAACGCCGCGGTCGAGGAACGCCAGCAAGATCCGGCCGACGTCGCCGCGGCATTTCTACGGAACGAGCGCACGTGAGCGGGTCATCGATTCGCTTCCGCCACGTTACGGCTCGCTATCCGGACTCGGATCGCGATGCCGTTACCGACATCAATCTCGACGTACACGCCGGGGAGTTCATCACGCTCGTTGGTCCGTCGGGATGCGGAAAGACGACGTTACTGCGCACGGTGAACCGCCTTGCGCCGCTGACGAGCGGTACGATTCTGCTCGACGACACGGATCTTGCGACGCTCGATCCGATCGAGGTCCGCAGAAGCATCGGGTACGCGATTCAAGCGACGGGCCTCTTTCCGCACATGAACGTCGCGCAAAATGTCGGCATCGTTCCATCGCTGCTTGGGTGGACGCGCGCGGAGATCGACGCCCGTGTCGACGAGATGCTTGAACTCGTCCGCCTCGATCCGGCCCGCTATCGCAATCGGCGTCCGCGCGAACTCTCCGGGGGTGAAGCGCAGCGCGTCGGCGTCGCGCGCGCCCTGGCCGCGCGTCCGCGGGCGCTCTTGATGGACGAACCGTTCGGCGCATTGGATGCGATCGTGCGCCGGCAACTTCAAGTCGAGTTGCTGCAAATCGTGCGCGACGTGGGATCGACGACCATCTTCGTGACGCACGACGTCAACGAATCGCTCCACCTCGCCGATCGCATCGTCGTCATGCATGCGGGCCGCATCGAGCAAGTCGCCCCGCCAATCGACGTGCTGCGCAAACCGGCAACGCCGTTTGTCGCCGAGCTCTTCGCGCCCGATGATACGATCGCGCAGCTTCGCCGCGATGCGAGCCCATCGTGAGTTACCTCCAAATGCACGCTGCAGCCGTCCTCGCGCTGCTTGCGGCGCACGTGGAACTCGTTGCACTTGCGCTCATCGTCGCGTTCGCCATAGCACTTCCGCTCGGCATCATTGCGGTACATGCGAAACGTGGAGCGCCGGTTTTACTCGGAGCGCTTGGCGCGATCTACACGATTCCGAGTCTCGCGCTCCTTGCGCTGCTCGTGCAGGCCGTGGGCCTCGGGCCACTCCCAATCTTCATTGCGCTCGTTGCATACGCGCAATTCATGCTCGTACGTAACGTCGTCGCGGGGATCGAGAGCGTCGATCCGGCGGTTCGCGACGCGGCACTTGGCCTCGGGATGTCGCCGCGCCAGTCGCTGCTTCGCGTCGAATTGCCGCTGGCGTTTCCGGTGATTCTCGGCGGCGTGCGTATCGCCGCGGTCGCGATGGTCGCGCTCGCCACACTCGGTGGATATGTCGGCGCAGGCGGGTTAGGAACGTTGATCTTCACCGGGCTAGCGTTGCATCACAACGACGAGATTCTCGCCGGCAGCATCGCCGTATCCGCACTTGCGATCGCAATCGATATCGCCCTACGCGGCGTAGAGCGCTTGTCATCCGGCTAAATAACCCCGCGGTACATTGGCTTCAGCAATTCGGCGAATCTCGGGGATACGGCGACGAAATTCGAGTATTCGAAGTATTCTTCGTACAGCATGTAGTTGAGGGTGTACAAGCCGTCCCGCTTCAGTACGTACGTCTCGTACCCGTGGTTCTTCAAGAACGAGAGCGCGCCGTAGAGCGTATCGCCGGCGAGTTGCCATGCGCGATTGTACTCGAACTGCACGATACCGACGCGCTGGTCTCCCAGCAGTGATGCACTTCCGCGCAGTACACGAAGATCGTAGCCTTCGGCATCAATCTTCACATAATCGATGCCGTTCCAGTCCCGGGCGGCGATCTCGCGATCCAACGTCGTCACCGCGATCGTCCGCTGCGTTCCCGCGGCCCGGTTAAACTGGGCAACGAGGCTGCTGCCCTTCCCCGCATCGTACTCCTCAAAGAACTGCGCCTGCCCCGGCGCATCACCGGCGGCAGCCGCAACTAGTTCGACACGAGCGTCACCCGCAAACCGCTTCTGCAGTGACTGAAATGCGCTGCTCGACGGTTCGAACGCGAGAGCTGCGAATTGCTGCGTTCCCTTCTCGGCCACGATCGCATCGAGCCACTCACCGACATTGGCGCCGACGTCGACGAACGAAAAGCAGTGCGGCGCAATCATGTGCCGCAGCCACACTTCGCCCGTTTGATTCACATCGGGACTCTCCGCGAGGTGATACTTGATAACGCAGCGGCATTGATTGCGAATCAGAACGGCCAAACCGACAAGAACGGGTACTCGGGCAACTTGACGTTGCCCGAAGTCAAGCGCTCGTTGGATCGCATTCATGGATGAAGGTAAGCGTTCATCCAATTCGCCATGATGTGCAGGCGCTCGACGCGATGAATCGGCGCGCCCGTGCGGTTGAGATCGTGCGTCTCGCCCGGTACATCGACGAACGTTATCTTTTGTCCGAGGACCTTCATGAGCGTGAACCACGTGATCGTCTGGTCCGACGGTGTGCGCGTGTCGTCCTCGGAGTGAAGAATCATCATCGGCGTGTGGACGTTCTTCACATAGTTGATCGGCGACATCGTCTGCCAGAGGCTCGTCGGATCCCAAGGGTTACCCCATTGATAGAAACCGCCCAAACCGTTTTTCGAAGCGAAATCGGCGCCGAGATTTTCGCTCACCAAATTGTCGACGGCGCGCTCTGCGATTGCCGTCTTATACCGGTCGGTATGCGAAACGACCCACAGCGTCGCGTAACCGCCGTACGAACCGCCGGTGACGGCAAGGCGCGAGGCATCGACTTCCGGACGCTTTACCGCTTCATCCATCACCGCTTGCACGTCTTCGAACATCGCGCCGCCATAGCTCTTCGTGAGCGCCGCTTCAAACGGATAGCCGAATCCAACGCTCCCGCGCGGATCAGAGAAGACGACGTTGTAGCCAAGGCCGGCCCAATACTGAAACTCTTGAAAGAACGTGTCGCCGAACTGCGTCTCCGGACCGCCGTGAATATCCAGCAGCGTTGGATGCTTTTCGCCGGGACGTCCCCCGAGCGCCGGCATGAACCATGCGTAGACAGTGAAGCCGGCAGAGTCTTTTACGGTGAACGGCTGCGGAACCGAAAGGTTCACCGTTTGCAAATACGCGTCGTTCACGCGCGTGAGCTGACGCGGTTTTCCGGTTGCCACATCGGCGACATAAACGTCCGCGGGATGCGTGAAATCACTGTACAAATAGGCGACGCGCTTGCCGTCGCTCGAGAGCGTGCACGCGAAGGCCTCGCCGCGCGCCGGCGTGAGGTCGCGCAATGCGCCGGTTTGTAGATCGAGGACGCGCAGGTTCGCGTATCCCGGTCCGTCGACGTTGATCACCGCATGACGCTCGTCCGGCAACAGATCGCCGCACGGGCCGCCGCCTTCTTTCATGTCGGCGAGCAATGCGTCACCGAACGAAAAGGCATTCTTCGCAACGAACTCGCGTACGCCTGAACCGTCGAAGTCGGCCCACCGCAGCGCGGGATACTCCGCCGGATCGCTAACCTCGTTCGCGGCGTAAATCAGACGATTCGAACGGCGTGAAACAAACGCTAAGTTGTTGGCGGGCTTGTCCGAAGCCATCTTGTGCAACGCGCCGCCGCTCGTTGAAACCGTATAGATGTCGTTCACGCCGCCGTCGACTGCATCGTAGCGTACTGAATTGAAAACGAGCGCGCTTCCATCAGCAGACCACGCTTCGTTCCCTTCGCCCCACTGACCGCTGGTGAGCTGACGTGCGCCGGAGCCGTCGGCGTTCATCACCCAGATGTGGGGATGCTTGTCGTAGACGAAGCCTTGACCGTTGAATTCATAGAAGAGCTGATTGATGGTGTGGATGTCGCTCTTCTTCTCGTCCTTCGTCGGCGTGAATCCGGCTTTTGCAAAATCGACCTGCGCACTGGGCGCGGGATCAGTATCAACCACCGTGAACGCGATGTGTTTCCCGTCACGCGAAGGCACGGGGCCCGACGCGCCGTTCTTCACGTTCGTCAGCTGCGTGATCTTGGCCGTAGCCACGTCGTAGCGAAAAATTTGCGGACGCTTCTTAGGCTGCGAGCGCGAGAAGTAGAGATACTTCGAGTCCGGCGACCATGCGATATCGCCGTCGGTCGTCCCCTTCGTCGCGTCAATGGTCGTCGCGCGCGTGACGTCCACCAGCAGCACCGTCGAATCGTACGTGTTCTTCGGTCCGTTCATCCGCTGGCGAACCGCCGCAACATACGCACCGTCCGGAGAGATCTGCGCCTGTTGCAGCAGGTTCATGTGAAAAAGATCTTCTGCTGCGACCGGGCGCGCGGCAGCCGTTGCAGGCGCGGCAAGAACCGCCGCCGCGAGGGCGAGCGTCACAAAGCACTTCATCTTGCGCGCCTTCGCGCGCCACGGTTCCTACCCTTTGACGAGCAAGTGAAGATTGAAACGCTCGGCGCGGTCGTGCCACACATGTGACACGCTAAAGCCGGTTCCCGTTGCCAGCGCCGCGATATCGTTGTCGTCGAATTTGTGCGACGACTCCGTGTGAATCCGTTCGCCTTTGCGGAAGTGCACGATCGTCTTGAGCGCGTCGATCGCAACATTTTGAGTGCGCAGTGATTCCAGATGCGAATCAACGACACCGCGTTTGGGGTCGTACTCGGCGACGTGACGGAACGCGCGCAGATCGAAGCCGCCACCGAGTTCGCGATTGATACGCCCCAGAATGTTTTTATCGAACGCGGACGTAACGCCGGTCGGATCGTCGTAGGCACGCTCTAATATTGCAGCGTCCTTCTTACGGTCGGTTCCGAGCAGAAGTCCGTCTCCCGGTCGCAGCGCTTTCGCAATCAACGTTACGAGCGCTCGCGCATCCGAGGGTGAGTAATTGCCGATGTTCGATCCCATCAACATCGCAAGCACGCGCCGGTCGAATCGCAGCGCACCCGATGCAAGGACCGTGAAATAATCACCGGCGTACGCTCGCACCGACAATCTGGGATAGGTCTCGACAAGCGCGGACGACGACGCACGCAATGCATCGACGGAAATGTCAATGGGACTGTACGTGAGACCCTTTTGGACGCGCAGCGCTTCTCCGATCAAAAGACGCGTCTTTATCGCGCTTCCGCTTCCGAGCTCCAGAAAATCGACGGGCTCTTCGAGCATGCGAACGATCTGCCAACCCCAATCGCGCAGAATCTCGGTTTCGGCCGCCGTGAGATAGTATTCCGGAAGATGCGTGATCGCTTCGAAGAGCGACGATCCGAGATCGTCGTAGAAATACTTTGAAGGGAGGCGCTTGGGCGATCCGCTCAGCCCCTCGAGCACATCGTCGGCAAAGGTATGTCCGGCGGCAGCGCGAGGAAGTTCCACGATTTCGAACCGATTCGTACTCGGCGTAATTGGTCGGTGCATACACCCTCCGGGGTCGCAGTATGAGAACCCCAACGCCGCAAACCGGTCCCCGGTTTCATGCGGTTCGCTATTTGGGGCAGATGTGCCGGATAGCAGCTTGCGCAGCGGGATCCGCCCGAGATTTAAGCGGCCGGGCGTACATCGCCAGGTACGTCTTACCCTTGACGTTCGTCGCCAAAAACTCGACCTCGGACGGCTTGCTATTCGAGTCGGTGGGCCCCACCTTCGATTCCCCTTCCCCCGTCGCAAAGAGCGCATCTTGGCTGCCGCTGCAGATTTTGATCTGTTCCCTCTTTTGAAGTTGGCCGTCTTTCAAATCCGCTTGCGACATCGCTTTACTGAGATCGGTTTGCACGGGGAGCGAAATCAACACGAGCACGGAATGCGGTTCATGTTCCCATACCTGCATGAACGGGCCGATTGCCGCTTTCGCATGATATGACGGCGGTGCTTGAAACGTCACCGCATCACTAGCGCTTCCGCAAGCGGTTAAAAGCGCAAACGCTCCGGCAATGAATGGAAGCCGTGCATTCATGACGCGACCCTTCAACGCATGCGCGGAAAGTCTTGTCTGCCGCCTTCGTACGATGCGATGCGCGCCCAGCGTTCGTAGATGAGTGCGACATACTCTTTCGTTTCGGCATACGGTGGAACGCCGTGATACTTTGCGACGGCTCCCGGTCCGGCGTTATACGCCGCGAGGGCAGCGGCAAACGCGTCAGTATATTCGGGGACATATTCCCGGTAGTAGCTCCCCAAGAGGCGTGCGGCGCCGTCGATCGCGTCGAACGGATCGAAGGGGTTCACGCCGTACGAATCGGCCGTATCGATCGTGAACTGAGCGATCCCGACGGCACCCGCAGAAGAGATTGCTCGCGGGTCGAACGCCGACTCTTGCAAGAGGGTTGCACCGAGAAATTCCGGCGGCAAGTCCTGGGCACGAGCCGCGCGCACGGTCGCATCGGCGAGTGTCAGCGCGCCAGCCGCGGTGATCCGTGGATTAGTACGCATGACCCCGCGCGCGATAGCCATTTCAGGGTAAGAAATACGCGATCCGTCTTCGACGAGCCGTGCGCCGAGAAGCGCATCGACATGCGCGGGAGACGGCCAGCTTAACGCGGTGTTAAGCACTCGGTCGAGTTGAGGAATTGCAATGTTGCGTGCATGCATTGTACGGTCGAAGGTAGATGGCGCGCAGCCGAACAACATGGCTGCAACGCCGACAACGACGACGACGGTCTTAGGACCAAGGAAACGCTTCACATGCATCTAGCGCTGGCAACGCTCATCGTATTGATAGTAGGAGATTTCGCCTCGACATTCTTCTATCACGTTCCGCAGCATCTTTGGTTCACGCTGCATCTGCGCACGCATCACGATCGCAAACGTTCATATTGGGATCACGCCGTGATCTCATTCAACGGCGAAGTTCTCCTCGACGGATTCCTGGGTGCAGTACCGTATCTCGTCATCGCTGCTTTGGTTTGGCAAATTTCATGGCCGGGCGCGCTCCTCGGTCTCATCCTTGGACAACTCCACGTATGGTGGCGCCATACGACAGAAATCGGATGGCGTACGCCGGCGTGGCTTCGTGCCATCGCGCGGCCGCTTCAAATCGTGCTTCCCGAGGACCACGACGGCCACCACCGAAACCCCGACATCGAGTTTGGCGATATCTTTCGCTTTTACGACGCTCCGGCCCGGGCTTTGATTGCCAAGCTTGCCCCGACCAGCCGGCGCGTACGGAATGCGGCCCTTCGGCGATCGAAACGCGCGCCTGTTCGCGCCTAGGAGCTATTACTTGACCAAACGCGCCCTCTTTTTGATCTCGGATACCGGTGGCGGCCACCGGAGCGCCGCAAACGCGATCACGGCCGCCCTGGACGAGATCCAAGAGCCGTTTGCCTTCGAGCATCGCATCGAAGATGTCGCTGCTCACTGTTCCTTTCCGCTGACGCAGCTGGGCCTCGGATACAGCATGGCGCTGCGCTATGCGCCGCCCGTCTACGGAGCGCTGTACTACGCAACGAACGGCCGGCGCCGCTACCGCGCGTTGGTTCGATTCTGCGAACCGCTCTATCGCGAACGCCTTCGCGACCTCTTCCTCAGCTATAAGCCCGACGTTATCGTTTCGGTTCATCCGCTGCTCAATCACGCTGCCTTACGCGCGCGTGCGGATGCCGGAATGGAAAACGTTCCCATCGTCACCGTGATCACGGATCTCGGCAAGGTTCACGAATCGTGGCTTATGGCGGACGCCAACGCGGTCGTCGTTCCTGCGCGAGAGGTCTACGAACGCGCGCTCTCGCGCGGCATCTCGCCCTCGCGCCTGCGTCTGCTAGGCCAGCCGATTCATCCAAAATTCGACGACGTGGCCGGGACCAAAGAAGAACTCCGCAATGCCTTGGGGCTGCCGCAAGATAAGCCGATCGTCATGCTCATGGCCGGTGGCGAAGGTGGCGGTAAGCTGCTTCCGACGACGCTCGCGCTCGCAAAAGCGCGTCTGCCGATGCATCTGCTCGTCGTGTGCGGACGGAACGAACCGCTCAAGCAGAAGCTTGAAGAGATGCAGCAATCGCTGCCGACGCCGATGACGATTCTCGGCTTTACCAATAAAATTCCCGAATATTTCCATGCGGTCGATCTGCTGGTCACTAAAGCCGGGCCGGGATCGCTCGCCGAAGCGAATGCCGCGCAACTCCCCGTTGTTGTGTACGATTACGTTCCAGGGCAAGAACGCGGCAACGTCGACTTCGTTCGAAACAACGGTCTCGGCGCAATCGCGCTGCACGGCGCGGGCCAAGTCGTACAAGCAGTTCGCACGCTTATTCGAGCGCCGCATCGGCTCGAAGAGATTCGCCGCAATCAAGAACTGGTTGCGCCGGTTCGCAGTTCGCGCCGCATTGCTGCACTTATCGCGCAGATTGCAAATACCGGAACGATTCCCGCGCAAGACGAGGCAACGGTCCGTCAAGTCTACGCCGCATCGACGACAACGCGCGCATCGGCCTAGTCTACGTCTCGACAGCCTTTCGCGACATCCACACCAGCACGCGTCGTGGCGTAATCTTCGACGCGATTGCAACGAGGTTATTCGAAAGGCCGGGAACGGCCAGTTCTTTGCCGTTCATCATCGCACGATAGCCGGTGCGCGCGACGGCGCCCGGATTGGCCTTCGGCAAACGGAAGAGCAGCGTCCCTTTCACATTCGCGCGATCAGCAAATCCGGTTTCCGTTGCGCCGGGACACAGGCACGTCACCGTAACGCCGCTTCCACGCATTTCCTCAGCGATTGCTTGTGAAAACGAGATGACGTACGCTTTCGCTGCATAATACACCGCCATGAAGGGCCCGGGCAGAAATCCCGCCGTCGAGGCGATGTTCATGATTCGTCCCGTTCCGCGAGCGCGCATTCCCGGCAGATAGGCGCGCGTCAATTCCGTTAGCGTCACGATATCGAGCATCATTTCGTCGCGGATCCGCGATGGATCGAGTTCATCAAATCGTCCGTTACTTGCAAAGCCCGCGTTGTTGATCAAGATATCGCATTGCGGCACTTGCGTGACGAGTTGCGACGCGGCATTCAACGCAGACAAGTCGAGCGGAACGACATCGACGTTAATCGCATGCTCTGCGCGCAGCTGCGCGGCGATCGAATCTAGTTTATCGGCGGAACGCGCGACGAGAACGAGGTCGTGCTTATCTTCTGCGAGCAGTCGCGCGAACTCGAGACCGAGACCACCCGAGGCACCGGTCACGATCGCTTTCACTATGCGCCCATCGTCGTAAGGCCGCCGCGAAACGCCATCGTTGCGGCGCCGACTTGACCTGCGTCGTTGCCCAATTGCGCGATCACGATGCGCGTTGTTCCGCGGGGCACCATTGTCGTGAGCTCGTCAACGGGACCACGCACGGCGTCGAGCATAAAATCGGCGGCACTCGATACGCCGCCACCAAGGGCAATGACTTCCGGATTCACGAAGGCGATGACGTTCGCGAGTCCGATTGAGAGATCCGACGTGAAATTCTTCCACGCGGCGACGGCGTGCTGATCGCCGGCTTGCGCCGCCTTGCGAATCTTCTTCGACCCCAGCTTTTCGCGATCGACGTCGAGCAGACGGCTGCGCGGAAATGACGGCGCAACCGCAAACGCATGACGGATCAAACCCGTACCGGATGCTTGCGCTTCGAAGCATCCGATCTTCCCGCAGTTGCACACGAATCCGTCGGTGGGACGAATTTGGTGATGACCGATTTCCCCGGCACCGTAGCGATTGCCGAGGATTAAATCACCTTCCGCGACGATGCCGCCGCCGATACCCGTACCGAGCGTCAAGAGCACGAAATTCTTTGTTCCGCGACCCATGCCGTACGTATATTCGCCGAGTGTTGCGCAACGCGCATCGTTTGCGACGTAGACCGGAAGGTCGAAATTCGAGCGAAGCATTTCGCCGAGCGGCACGTTCGTCCAACGGAAGTTCGGGCTGTACAGCACCGCACCGGAGCGCGGTTCGATATTTCCGGGAGACCCGACGCCGATGCCGACGCAATTCTTGGCCTCGACATCCTTGACAGCTTTGCCGATCGTTTCGACCAGGACCTTACCGACGTTTTCGAACGAGAGATCGTCGAGGTCGACTTCGTATTGGTGGTGGATGGTACCGTCGTCGCTCACGACGCCGGCCGTAACGTGGGATCCGCCAAGATCGACGCCGATTGCCGTGCGCACGGTCTCCCCCTCCATTCCATAGCGGCTAATTGCAGGCGAGCTTCATTCTTAACTAAGGCGCGAGGCCCTACCCGCGACGCGCAGCGAATGTACAAAGACAACATATGGAAACGATTGACCTGATCAGCCTGCGCGATATCACGCGCCGCACCGGCCAGCCCACGCATCCCGAGCTCCTCGATGCGCGCCCGATGGAGCACGTCAAAGAGATCGAGATCACCGAAGAGCACATCACGATCACCTACAACGAACAAACGACGCGATACTATAACGCGAACGAAGTGACGCATCGCGAATGGGTGTACAAGTATAACGACGATCCGGAGTTCGTCCGCGCGATCGGCAAAGTGATCGAACTTGCGCGCAAACATCTCAAGGACGTCCCGGAAAATCTCTCGTGTCCACCGGGATGCGCACAGTGCTGCAGCGGATACGAGCCGTTCGTTAGCCGCGCGGACGTGCAGCGCATCGCACAGCATCTCGGTATGACGTATCAAGAAGTCATGGACGAGTACATCGTCAAGCGTCCTTCCGCAGACGGCTTCCACGTCGGCTGGGTTCGCAAAGTGACCGATGATCTCGCGGATAACTGCGTGTTCTTGATGGGCTCCAAGAGCGGTCGCTACTATTGCGGCATCTACGAGGCGCGGCCGCACGACTGTGCCGATTTCACGCCGATCGGCTGCGAAGACGTCGATCCGGAGCTCTCGCATAAAGGTTCGTACAAAGTCGGGCCTCCGTTCCGTCCGAATCCGCGGCGCGGGCGCAGACGTTAAGGACACGATAAGGAAAGCGCGCCCGCGATAAGGTACTAGAAGCGGCATGAAGAGATTTATGCCGCTTCGTCGTTTCTATGCGCTCGCGGCTCTCGCCGCGTTGGCGGCATCGGTACTTCCGCTGCCGGCTCGCACGCAAAACATCGCGCTGTCGCAATATTCGGGCTTGCATTGGCGCTTCATCGGCCCGATGCGCGGTGGACGAACCAAGGCGCTCGCGGGCGTCGCCGGGCAGCCCAACCGGTTTTACATCGGCGCGGTCAACGGCGGCATTTGGCGCACCGATGACGCGGGGCGCACGTGGACACCGATTTTCGACAACGAACCGACGGGTTCGATCGGCGCGATCGCGGTTGCACCAAGCAATCCGGACGTGATCTATGCGGGAAGCGGCGAGGGCGAGCAGCGTCCGGATCTCTCCGTCGGCAACGGCGTCTACAAGTCGATCGACGCCGGCGCAACATGGACGCATCTTGGGCTTCGCGACGGTCAACAGATCGCGCAGATTGCCGTCGATCCGAAGAATCCGGATCGCGTCTTCGTTGCCGTGCTCGGTCATCCGTTCGGACCGAATGCCGAGCGCGGCATTTACCGCTCGACCGACGGCGGAGCGACGTTCAAAAAGGTGTTGTACCGCGATGAAAACACCGGCGGCAACGACGTACAAATCGATCCGTCGAATTCGAACGTTGTTTACGCAACACTCTGGGCGGCGCGTTCGGCACCGTGGGAAGCGGGTCCGTTCCAGCACGCGGGAAGCGGCGTATATAAATCGACGGACGGCGGCGATACATGGACGAAACTCACGAACGGGTTGCCGCCGCGCATCAATCGTTCGGAACTCGGCATTGCCCCGTCGCAAACGAGCGTCGTATATGCGGGCGTCGATGCGCCGACGGGCTGCGCGACCTATCGCAGCGATGATGCGGGCGAACATTTCTCACTGACGAGCAGCGACGATCGCGTGTGTGCGCGCGCCGGAGATCTCCTCACGGTAACCGTCGATCCGAAGGATCCGCAAACCGTGTATGCGACCAGCACGTCGACGTATCGCTCGACCGACGGCGGAAAAACGTTTACGCCGATCAAAGGCGCGCCGGGCGGCGACGATTATCAGGCGGTCTGGATCAATCCCAACGATACGAACATCATCGCGCTCACTTCCGATCAAGGCGCGCAGATCTCCGTCGATCACGGCAAGACGTGGAGTTCGTGGTATAACCAGCCGACCGGACAGATGTATCACGTCAATACCGACGACCGGTTTCCGTACTGGGTGTGCGGCGGACAACAAGATTCGGGATCGGCGTGTGTAATCAGCCGCGGCAACTGGGGCGAGGTCACGGAGCGCGACTGGCATCCAGCGGGCGCTGAAGAGTACGGCTACGTCGTCCCCGATCCGTTACATCCGGGCAACTTCTACGGCGGAAAAGTCGAACATTTCGACGAGCGAACGTCGCAATCGCAGGAAGTCTCGCCGAATCCGCTGCGCATCAAACCGTATCGCGTCGTGCGCACCGAGCCGATCGCGTTCGATCACTTCGACAAACACGCGATGTACTTTGGTGCCAATCAGGTCTACGTCACGCGCGACGGCGGCATGAATTGGAAAACGATCAGCCCCGACCTGACGCGCGCGAAGTGGACGATGCCGTCGGTGATCGAAGCGTTTGAATCGGACGATCCGGAGAAGGGCGCGCACCGCGGCGTCGTCTACGCGCTCGCGCCATCGTACAAACATCCCGGCACGCTTTGGGCAGGTACCGACGACGGACTCGTCTGGATCACGCGCGATCACGGCGGGAATTGGAAAAACATTACACCTGCGCAACTTACCGCGTGGAGCAAGGTCTCGCAGATCGACGCCTCGCGCTTCGACGATAACACCGCGTACGTTGCGGTCAATCGGTTCCGTCTCGACGATCTCCATCCGTGGATCTACCGTACGCACGACGGCGGCGCGCACTGGAGCGTGATCACGAACGGCTTGCCGCCCGACGAACCGGTAAATGCGGTACGCGAAGATCCACAAGTTCGCGGACTGCTCTACGCTGCGACGGAAGGCAACGTGTACGTGTCGTTTGACGACGGCGCGCACTGGCAATCACTGCAGAACAATCTGCCGCACACCTCGATGCGCGACATCACCGTTCACGGCAACGATCTGATCGTCGCGACGCACGGACGCGGATTTTGGATTCTCGACGACGTCGAACCGCTTCGCGAGCTTGCGCGCTCGGGAAATTTCAGCGGTACCCACCTGTTTACGCCGGAACTCGCGTATCGCGTGCGCCGTAACACGAACAGCGACACGCCGCTGCCGCCCGAAGAACCGCATGGAACCAATCCGCCGGACGGCGCAATCCTCGACTATACGCTCAGCGCGCCGGCGCAACGTGTGACGATCACGATTCGCGACAATAAAGGCAACGTGGTGCGGCGGTACGCGAGTGACGATCCCGAGCCGCCGGCGATGCAATTTGACAAGCCATCGTATTGGGAACGGCAGTTCGAGCGCCCCGATGCGAGTATCGGCATGCATCGCTTCGCATGGGATCTGCACGAACCGTCGCCGCAATCGGTCTCGGTCGATATGCCCATCTCGGCAAATCCCGGCCACACGCCGCGCACACCGCAGGGCGCACTCGTGGTTCCCGGACGCTACACCGTTGAACTCAACGTCGACGGCCGGACGCAATCGCGTCCTCTCGTGGTTCAAATGGATCCCCGCATCCAGATGAGTGCCGCCGACCTGCAACGCCAATACGTAATGGCCCATGAAACAGCGTCACTGATGTCGAGCACGTACGCGGCACTGCAGAACGCCAAGCGCGCGAATCAAACGAAGCGCGCGACGCAATTCGGCACGTTGAACACGCGCCTGAGCGGGCTTATGGAGTTGATCGACGGTGCAGACGCACCGGTCCCCCAAGGTACGCGGCGCGCCTTCTGTACCTACCGCATGCAATCCATAACCGCTCGCGGAGCGTTACCCGGCCGCAACTCGATCTGCCCTTAGCCGGTTACCGGCTTTGAAAGGACTTGAACGAATGAATGGATTCCGTATTGGAGCGATCGCGCTTGCCGCTGCACTCTGCGCGCCGGCCATCGCGTTCGCCGCACCCGACACACTGACGATTCCGATGAAGGCGCTCAATGACAGCGGGGAAACCGGCACCGCCGTATTGACGCAGCAAGACGACGGCGTGCACGTCGCCGTCACACTCAAGAACGCGCCGAAGGACACGGCGCAGCCGACGCACATCCACATCGGCACCTGCGGCAACATCAATAAAGCACCGGAGTACGGACTCGTGAACACCGTCGACGGCAAGGGCGAGTCGGTGGTGAAAGGCGTGAAGCTGAGCGATTTGACGGCCGGCAAGTACGCCATCAACATCCACAAGAGCGGCGACGATCTCGGCACGTACGTGTCCTGCGGCGACATCAAGTAGCTGCGGGCCATCGTCCAAACGAAGCGCCCGCGATTGCCGATCGCGGGCGTTTGTTTATACTGGAGGTGCAAAAAGGAGGGCTTCTCATGATCAAGTTCCCCTTCCGGCTGTGCCTTTTTGGAACACTCTTGCTCGGAATTTGTGCGCTTGCTGCCGCGAGCGCCGCACCCGTCGCGAAAGCATCTGGCGCGCAAATGTGCGTGCTGACGCAACATGACTTTCAAACCTTTGGAACGATCGTGTGGTCGAAACCGACGGTGAATCTCGACGACAACGGCTCAAGTGCTTATTGCGTCTACCGCGGAAAATCGGGTGCAACGGGCGGCGTTGAACTGGACGTCTTTTATCCCGCCGGCAGCAATGCCGACGAGATCGCAAACACATGGAAGGCTACACTGGGCTCCGATCCCGGCACGCAGTATGAACCCGAACATGTTGCAGGCGCGGACGAATCGGTCTATTCGCTCAACGTTCCGCAGCGCGACCATTTCCCGTTTGCCGCGAACGCCGTGCGGCGCGGTGATCTCATCTTCACGATCTCGCTTCCGTCCAGCCCACTTGCGAAAACGGAATTGCTGCGGCTAAGCCAAATCGTGCTCTCGCGACTGTAGGAAGACAGTCTCCGGTCCATCCGTGGCGAAGGCAGGTGCCATGGAACGTTCATCACCTGCCTCACGCTTCGGCGAGCCCTCCGAAAACGAACTCCCCGACGATATTCGAGAAATCTACGAAGCGAATCGCGCAAAGATCGGCTTCGTTCCCAACGTTTTTCGCGCATACGCGCAGCGTCCCGAACACTTTCGGGCGTTCATGATGTACCACGACGTGTTGATGAAAGGGCCGAGCGGTCTCTCGCGTGCCGAGCGCGAGGCGATCGTCGTCGCCGTCAGTTCCGAAAACCGATGCCAATACTGCATGACGGCGCACGGCGCAGCGCTTCGTATTCTCGGCAAAGATCCGATCCTCGCCGAACAAATCGCGAACAATTGGCGTACGGCCGAACTCTCCGCGCGCATGCGCAGGATGCTCGAGTTTGCCACGAGCGTGAACGAGCCGGGATTTGCGGCGACCGACAGTGAGATCGAGGATTTACGCGCGTCGGGCTTTAGCGACAACGACATTTGGGACATCGCCGCGATCGCTGCGTTCTTCGGCTTTTCAAACCGCATGGCCGGGCTCATGGACATGCGGCCGAACGAAGAATTTTATTCGATGGGACGCGCCGTCCCAGTGTCATCCTGAGCGCAGTCGAAGGATTGCAACGAATCAACTGCTTGACGCAAGATTGACGCGCAGCATATAATTAGTTAGGCTAACTATATAGCGGGGCAATCCGATGACTACCGGTGGACTGGCGTTTGTGATGCTCGGGAGCAGAGACATCGAGCGTTCGACGAAGTTTTATTCCGAACGCGTGGGGCTGCAGTTGATGCATCGTTTCGAAGGCTTTGCGTTCATGAAATCCGGCAATACGACGATCGTTCTGACGTCGGACTTAGGCGAACGAATTTCGAACCATCCAACGTTTGCAAGCGAACTCGTCTTCAGCGTTACGAGCGTTCGTGCAGCGTACGAAGAACTGCAAAACTCCGGCGTGACGCTTGTCAACGAACCGCGCACCGTCAATGCCGACGCTTGGGCCGTCACATGTCAGGATCCCGACGGACATTTGATCTCGTTCTATGGCGCGGAGTAAACGCGAGACCGCGGACAAACTTCATTCTGCCGCAATCCATCTTCTTCGCACACTACGCACGGCAGACGCGGAGACGGAAGTTTCCCCAGCGCGACTTTCGGCGCTTTCGGTTCTTGTCTTCGGCGGAGATTGTTCGTTGACGCAGCTCGCGGAGGCCGAGGGTGTACGTCCGCCTACAATGACGAGATTGATTCAAGCGCTCGAAGCCGACGGACTTGTCGAACGGACGGCAGATGCAGCGGATCGCCGTGCTACGGTGCTGCGCGCGACACGCCGAGGACGCGCGTTGCTCGAGAAAGCTCGTCAGCGTCGAATCGACATCTTTGAAGCGTTGCTCGCGACCGCAACGCCGAACGAACTCGCGACACTAGAGAATGCAGCGGCCTTTCTGTCACGGCGCCTGCCTGTTAGACGCTAGACGGGCATGGAAGATTTTGCAGAGATTAACATTACGCCGTTCACCGACGTCTTGCTCGTATTGCTCATTATCTTCATGCTTCTAGCGACGCTCGTCGCACCCGCTGGATTCGAGCGGAGTTTGACGTGCAATTGCGGCCACCCAACGGCAGTGCCGCAGACGCTTCAGTCCGAACTCGTGATCGCCCGGAACGGTCGCATGTCACTCGACGGGCGTATCGTTGATCCGCGAACGATCTATCCTGCTCTACGCGCGCTTCACGCAGCGCATCATGACATCACACTTTCACTCTTCGGCGATCGTAAGACGGCCTACGGGTACATCATCGAGCTATGGACGCCGCAAAGGCGGCGGGCATCACCAACGTTAGATTCGTAACAGTGTAGCACGCAAGGATCGCATCGAGCGATTGAATTGAGGCGATCCTTCGACGGAGCCTGTCCTGAGCGCAGTCGAAGGGGTGCTTTGCACCTGCGCTCAGGATGACACAATGAGTGATGCGAAGCGCGAGCGATCGACGTTTCCGCCGCTGATGATGACGCCGACGCGTTTCCCTTCAACCGGAATCTTGTGATTCAATACCGCCGCAATTCCCGCGGCGCCGCTGGGTTCGATGACGAGTTTCATGCGTTCGAAGACGAAGCGCATCGCGTCGACCAATTCCTCGTCCGTAACGGTCACGACACCCGCCGCGTGTTCGCGTAACACGCCGAACGTTACGTCGCCCGGCGATTGTGTTTGCAGTCCATCGGCAATTGTTTTCGGCACGTCGATGATGACGCGTTCCCCTTTTTCAAGTGACTGCTTCACGTCGTCACCCGCCGCCGGCTCGACGCCCCACACCTCGATCTTCGGATCGTGTCCGTGGGCAGCGAGTGCGGTTCCGGAAAACAACCCACCACCACCGACCGGCGTGACGATCACATCGAGATCACCCGCGTCTTCGAGCAGCTCGAGCGCCGCGGTCCCCGCGCCGGCGACGATCCGTTCGTCGTCGTATGGCGGAACGATCGTCGCTCCACGTTCGTCCGCGATGCCTTGCGCGATCACCGCGCGATTCTCTTCCGAACGCTCGTATAACGCAACTTCCGCGCCGTATCCACGCGTTGCGGCGAGTTTACTCTCCGGCGCATCGCGCGGCATGACGATCACAGCGGGAATATCGAGCAGCTTCGCCGCGAGCGCCACGCCTTGTGCGTGATTGCCGCTGGAATACGCAACGACGCCGCGCTTGCGCTCCTCGGGACTCATCTGGACCATCCGGTTGTACGCGCCGCGAAACTTGAACGCACCCATGCGCTGCAAATTCTCGCACTTCACGAACACCCGTGCGCCGACAGCATCGTCAAGCGTTACCGACGTGACGACCGGCGTACGATGAACGATGCCCTTGAGCCGTTGCGCGGCGTCGCGAACGTCGTCGTACTTAACCGGCATTCGCTGCTTGATGGAAGTACCAGTTCACGACCTTGTTTTGGTCGTCCATTTGAATCCACTCGTCGTACGTGCTCTTATCGAACTTCACCGTCAGGCAGTGGTAGCCCGCGCGGTTGCACGGCGTAACCTCTTTGACCGACTGCAACTTGCCTTGCGCGTCGAGTTCATCGGACCAGTTTGCAACCTGCACGCGCGTGAGATGAACGTTCGGCGCGAGGTCGTTCTTCACGGGCGCCAGATCGTTGTGCATCACGGCTTGCGTGATTTTCTGCGCCTCGCTCTCGTACTTGTTTTGAAACGAGCATCCCGCGAGCACGGCGCCCGCGGTCAGTACGGCGAGCAGCGATCGAATCTTCACGATGAAACAGTCTCCTGTGCCACTTCGGCGACGAAGGGAGCGAAGACGAGGCCGGGATTCCACTCTTGCGCGAGCCGGACGCTCCATTCGCTCTCGAAGAGCGCGACGGGACGTCCCTCCCAATCCTCGACGAGTTTCGCGTTCGACGGCAATTGCGCGCGCGCCGCGACGTCCGGGTCGCCTTCGACCCGCCGCGCAAGCGCGTACGGCAGACGAGAGAAGACCGTCTTCACACCGTACTCCGATTCGAGGCGGTATTTCGCGACCTCAAATTGCAGCTCGCCGACGACCGCCATGATCGGTTCGGTCCTCGTCGAGGCCCACGGATAGAAGACTTGCACGGCTCCCTCTTCGCGCAGCTGCGCGATGCCTTTACCGAACGATTTATAACTCGACGTATCGATACTCCGCACCGAGCTGAAATGTTCCGGTGCAAAGGTCGGGATGGCGGGAAAGACGACCGGCGCCCCTTCGTACAGCGTATCGCCGATCGCAAAGGAGCCCGGGTTCGCGAGGCCGACTACGTCGCCGGCAAACGCCGCTTCGACCGATTCTCGTTCGTCCGCAAACAGCTTCATCGCGCGCGCCAGCCGCACGTCTTTTCCGGTCCGTTCGTTTCGCACCATCATGTCGCGTTCGAACTTCCCGGAGCAAACGCGAATGAACGCGATGCGGTCGCGGTGGCGAGGATCCATGTTTGCTTGGATTTTGAAGACGAAGCCCGTGAAGCGCTCCTCCTCCGGCTGCACCGTACCGCGCGGTGCGGGCGGCGGACTCATCGCGATGAATTCGTCGAGGAAGAGTTGCACGCCGAAATTCGTCACGGCCGAACCGAAGAACACCGGCGTGATCTCGCCGCGCAGCATTGCATCGCGATCGAACGCTTCACCGGCGCCTTCGAGCAGCTCGAGACCGTCGACGAACTGCGCATACGTATGCTCGTCGACCATCTCGCCAATCTTCGGATCGCGCGCATCTGCGGTTTGCACCGAGGCTTTCGTTGCGCCGTGTGCGCTACGTTCGAAGAGATGCAGCTCGCGCGTCTGACGGTCGTATATGCCCTTGAACGTATCGCCGCTTCCCAGCGGCCAATTCATCGGAAACGCTCCGATGCCCAGCACGCGCTCGAGTTCATCGAGCAATTCGAGCGGATCGCGGCTTGGGCGATCCATCTTGTTCATGAACGTGAAGAGCGGAATCTTACGCTCTCGACAGATCGCGAAGAGCTTTTTCGTCTGCGGTTCAACGCCTTTTGCGGCGTCGATTAACATCACCGCGGCATCAGCAGCAAGCAGCGTCCGATACGTATCTTCGCCGAAGTCTTGGTGGCCGGGCGTATCGAGCAGATTGATCGTGTATCCGTTATACGGAAACTGCAGCACGGTCGACGTGATGGAAATCCCGCGTTCACGCTCGAGCTGCATCCAGTCGCTGGTTACCGCACGCTGCCGCTTACGCGCGGAGACTTGCCCCGCGACGTGAATCGCGCCGCCGTATAGGAGCAGCTTTTCCGTCAACGTCGTCTTGCCGGCGTCCGGATGAGAGATGATCGCAAACGTGCGGCGCTTGCGGACTTCGTCGGTAATATTCATTCGATTGCTTCTAGAGCGTTGATGTTTTGTAGACGCGCAGCTCGCCACTTGCGTCGCTATCGCGAAGGAGCGCAAGCTCATTCCCCGCGCGATAGAGTGTCACGTGGGGCGGAATGCGTAGCCGGTCGCCACCTCGATAAACGAGCGCTTCGCCGTCACGGACGAAAATCGTGCAGGACCCGTAGTGGAGGACCGTTCCTGCACCCACGGCGGTTGCGCCGCGCGGCAGCTTTGACCGCACGTAAGCAAGCGTGCCGGTCGCTTCCGACTCCTGAATCAAACAGTCGGGCAACGCCGAAAGCGCCCATGGCGCGTCGCCCCGCAGCGGCGCGTTACCGGAGCCGCCTTCCGCTTCGAATCCGCCGTGCGGCGTGGATGCGGGTGCAAAATGGTGCGGAGCACTGTGCGGCGAGACGGTCTCGCGGATACGTTCGCGATTGCTCCACGCCGTCGCAAGAACCGCAACCGTCAGTACGATGCACGTCGAGATCACGTAGTAGCGCAGCAACTATGCCAGCGTAAGGCGAGCGGCGCCCACCGTATAATCCGCCATGCCGTAGTAAATGTCGAACACGCGCGGACCCAAATCGGCGCGAACATCGATGCCCGTCGGAAAGACGACGTTGTCGACGATCCCGGTGCGTTCGAGTTCGGATTCCGGCGCAAGAACGGGTTTCGGCGAGCGATAGAGCACGTGATCGGGGCGCTCGTAGTCGTGAATCATGATGCCGGCACTGTAACGGAACTTCGGCTTGGAGCCGCGGTTGTCGAGCAGATCGACCGCGTGGTACAGCGACATCCATCCTTCCGCGATGCGCACCGGCGGCGTTCCGCCGCCGATCTTGATGGATCCCCACTGATCGTTGGGTGAAAGCACGAGCACGCTTTCTGCGACGTCGAGCAAACGATTGCGATCCTCCAATGCGGGATCGAGCGGAATATACCCGATGCGGATCGATTCGCGATCGGCAAACGGCATGCGTTCGATCATGGGAATCGCGGCACGTCCATCGACGGCGGAGAGATGCAACATGGGCCGGTGATAGAACGCAAACGACGGAACGCCGCGCGGTGAGATCACGGGTTCGGGAAAGAATGCGCCGTCTTTATCGTCGCCTTGTGCCATACCCGGCTCCGTGAAACGCAGCAATCCCAGGCGCTCCCACGTGAATCCGTCATCCGAGAGTGCAACAGCAAGACGCGGCCCCGCGGGCCCGTACGCCGTGTACACCATTACGTACGCATCGAGCTTCGGCACGAACGTCACACGCGGATCTTCGCAGCCGTATCCCGGATGCGGACGGACTTCGTACGGCGCCTGCGGCTCGAGCGCAAAACCCTCGCGCTGCACATCGAACCCGTCCCCGGGACGTTCGTGCACGCGCACGCGTCCGACGCGCGAAATATTTCCGTGCGCAACCGCACGGGGATACATCAGCAGCCGTCCGTCGCGCGCGCGCGCAGTGGCTGGATTCAAGACACCTTCGATTTCAGTGGCGTCGCCGTCAGGCGACATCACGAGGCCCAGCCGTTCTATCTTGGCCTCAAACTGGAGTACCGGCTCAATCACGGTGTTTTGTATCGTCCCTTTGCGTTCCAATTTGATACGCTACGCGCAATCTTTTAAGGCAGCTCCGTCTGCGCGACCGGTTCGTTCCCAGGAGTCACTACTTCTACCCTCATACCCGAACGATAGACACTGTTCGGGATAATCCATAACGTATACGTGCGATATTCGGCCGTCGGTTCACCGCCGTCGCCGGGCGCGGATTCGAAGGCAACGACCCGTACCCGTTGATCGCTGGCCCGAATCGACTCGACGATCTGCCGGTATCCGGTGCGCGCGTACGGGCCAAGCAAGAGCACGACGCCAAACTCGCCCTTGAATCGCACCGGGGCCTTAATACCCAGGCGTTCCAAAGATGGTTGGTCGCGAACCACGACGATTTGATTTCCGCCCATGACCGGAGTCGTGCCGGTCGCATAGGTCTTGACGCGCACTTCCCGGCACCCGGCCAGAAGCAGCAGCGCCATCAGGGCCCACCAGCGCTTCACTGGCCTCCGCTTTCGCGTGGGGCGGCCGGTAGACATTCCTCGGCCGGTCACTCATTTCGATGACGGCACGTTGTAGAATAAGTCATGTTCGCGCTCTTCCTGGCGATCGTCACTGCGACGCCTGCGCCCGCGCCATCGCCGTCGCCGACAGCGGAGCCGCTGAAGACGATCATTACGGTGCGTTCATCGCCGTTTTGCAGCGAATTTGCGACGCACGTCAATGCCGCCATCGATCATGCCGTTCGCAACGACGCATCGCTCGGTAGCGTGATCATTACGCTGCACTCCCAAGACCTGGCGAACAACGAGCTGAGCCGCCACAACGAGATTCAGCGCCTGGAGAATCTCGGCGACACCATCTATCGCGGGTACCGCAAAGGCCTCGAAGAGGTCGATAAATTACGCGACCTCGCAAAGACGGCCCAGGACCAGCAAGAGAAGGTCGAACTCAAGGCCGCCGCGGATGCGCTCGGCGGCGTGCTCTACCGCCAGCACTTGATTCAGCGCGATCTCGATGGTTTTACCGCCTATCTCGATGCCGTCGACATGCAGCGCGACACAAACCGCATCGCACTCAATCGTGAGTTCACCGGCGCGGACATGACGGATTACTGGGCAAACACGCTCGGCAACAACTACATGGTCAACCAGCACCTCGCGGATTCGAATCCGGTCCACCCCCCCGAACAGGACGTCGAGATGGCCGGCAACGCCTCCCGCGATTTCGAGCACCGGATTCCGGACATTCTGCGCGACGAACTGACGGCCGGCGGCCACATCACCGAAGTAAGCGACCGCTGCTAACCCGCCAGGCGCCCGGGAGGCATTAGCCCGGTAAGACGCCTGTCGTTGCCGGATGCGTCCGAGGCGCGTAGGCTAAAACTCACTCTGATGAAGACTCTGCGTCGTCTTTCGGCGGCGGCGGTGGTCGTCGCCCTCGGTACGGTCATGCTCGGCAGCTGGACGCGTATCAATGGCGCCGGGATGACATGTCCCGACTGGCCGCTCTGCCACGGAATGCTGATCCCGTCGCTGGCCGACGGAACGGTGTGGGAATGGACACACCGTCTCTTGGCATTTTTCGTCGCGCCGCTGGTCATCGCCGTTATGATCGCCGCGTGGCGCGTTCGCGCGCGCTCGCCGTTCATCTCGCCGGTGCTCGGTGTCATCGGCGCGCTCTTCGTCATTCAATGCCTGCTCGGCGCTGCGACGGTTCATCTGTCGAACAGTCCGATGTCCGTCGTTCTGCATTGGGGAACGGCGATGGCGTTTATCGCATCACTCGTCGCGATGATGCTTTTTGCATCCGAAAGTCGCGCCTCAACGTTGCAGCGCTCGGAAGTTTCGCTTCTCGGCGTGCTCGGCGGCACGGCGCTCGTCGCGTTCGTGACGATGTGCGTCGGTGCATACGTCAGTTCGAGCGGCGCGGGACTCGCTTGTCTCTCGCTACCGAATTGCGCGGGCAACGTCGTCGTGTATAGCGAAGGCCAGTACGTGCAGATGCTTCACCGGTTCATCGCGGGCGGAACGTTCCTCTGCGCAGTTGTTTCGTTCGCACTCGCGTGGCTGCGGCCCGCAAGCGCGCGCGTTCGCGGCGCGGTAACCGCGGGGCTCGTGCTGGTCTTCGTGCAAGTGCTCCTGGGATTGCTCAACGTCGCGCTGCGTTTGCCGACGGACCTGCGCGAAGCGCACGCCTTCAACGCCGCACTCGTGTTTCTCGCATTTGTCGTTGCCTCGCTCTTGTGTGCGATGGACGCGTACGCGCCGCGCGCGCAAAGAGCGGCCGCCTGAAGTGTCCGTCGTTCTTCGCGACTATTTCGAACTCGCCAAACCGCGTATTATCGTTCTGCTGCTCATTACGACGGCGGCCGCGATGATGATGGCAGCGCGCGGCATTCCGCCGCTTGCGCTCACGTTCTGGACGCTGCTCGGTGGAGCGCTCGCGGCAGGTTCCGCCGGTGCGCTCAACTGCGTCTACGATTCGGATATCGATGGACTGATGCGGCGTACGATGCTGCGTCCGATTCCGCAAGGCCGCGTCAGCGTGCGCAATGCAACGATCTATGCGGTGATCTTGGGAATCGCTGCCTTTTCGATTCTGTTTTTTCTCGTGAATCCGCTCGCTGCGTGGCTGTCACTTGCGGGGAATGTGTACTACGTCGTTATCTACACGATGTGGCTCAAACGCATCACGCCGCTGAACATCGTGATCGGCGGTGCCGCGGGATCTGTTCCTCCGCTCGTCGGTTGGGCGGCCGTGACGCACCAAATCGGCGGCCCGGCGCTCGGGCTTTTCGCGCTCATCTTTCTCTGGACGCCGCCGCACTTTTGGTCGCTCGCGCTCATGACCGAGATCGATTACGATAAAGCGAAGATTCCGATGATGCCCAATGTCAGCGGCGAAGAGCGCACCAAACGCGAAATTATTTACTATACGATTCTGCTCGTCGGGGCGTCGGTTATTCTCTATCCACTCCACGTCATGGGCGCCGTCTATACCGCTGCAGCCGTCGTGCTCGGCGGAATCTTTCTGTACGATACGCTGCGCACGTGGAAGGACCCCGGAAAAACGTGGGCGCGACGGACATTCAAGTTCTCTTTACTCTACCTTGCACTGATGTGCTTGGTCATGGTTGTCGATAGGATCATTGCGTGATACTCGCGCGGTAGCGGGACACGAGCTTGACCGCTCGGCGATTCCGTTACTGCTTACCCTCGCGCTCGGCGTGTTCGCCGGCGCGCTCGATCTCGGAGTCCTCTCACCGGCACTCCCCGCGCTTGGCCGCGCATTCGGCGTAGCTACCGGCGATCTCGCGTGGATATTCACGCTATACTTGCTCGTCAACGTTGCTTCGATCGCGATTGCCAGCACGCTCGCCGACCGCTACGGACGCCGGCGCATCTACATGATCTGTGTGTCGCTCTTTGCGCTCGGGAGCCTCGCTGCCGTACTCGCTCCGAGTTATCCGATATTTCTCTTTGCACGCGCGCTGCAGGCACTTGGCGCGGGCGGCATCTTTCCTGTAGCAACGGCCGCGATCGGCGACGTCGTTCCGAAAGAGCGTCGCGGTGCCGCGCTCGGACTCGTCGCAGCGACGTGGGGTCTTGCGGCAGTGGTCGGCCCGACGTTCGGCGGACTCGTCACGCACTTCGTTTCGTGGCGCTGGATTTTCGCGTTCAACTTTCCGCTCGCCGCAATCGTGTTGTGGCTTGCGCGCCGGCACGTTCCCAAGAACGCGCCGCACGTCCGCGGTCCACTGGATATCGGCGGTCTCGCGCTGCTCTGCATCGGTTTGCTCCTCGTGATGGACGGCCTTACAACCGCGCGAGCCGTCACGGCACTGCTCGGTGCCGTCGCGCTCGGCGTGTTCGCATGGTGGGAACGGCGCGCGCGCAATCCCATCGTGCCGGCATCGGTTGTCACGAGTCCGCAACTCGTCAAAACATACGTGCTCGAAATTGCGATCGGCGTGCTCGAAGGCTCACTCTTCTTTATTCCGACGGTGCTCGTCGGCGCGCAAGGGCTGTCATATGCAGCAGCCGGTCTGATTGCTGCGCTTGGCGCCGTTATGTTCGTTCTGGTCATTCCGGCGTCGGGCCGCGCGCTCGATCGTATCGGCAGCCGCAACGTGCTGTTACTCGGAACGCTGTTCACGGAGATCGGCCTTGCGATCTTTGCGCTCGGTTTCCGTTCGCTGCCGCTCACGCTGCTTTCGATGGTCGTTGCGGGTTGCGGCTTCGGCGCTTTGCTCGGAGCACCGACGCGCTATATCGTTACAAACGAAACGGGCGAACGCACGCGCGCAACGGCTGTCGGATTGCTCAGTCAAGCGTTGATCGTCGGCCAAATTCTCGGCGGTTCGCTCGCCGGCGGCGTCATCGGTCTTGCGATGAATGAACTGCAGGGTTATCAAGATGCATACTTCTGCTTCTGCGGCGTCGCGCTCGTCGCGCTCATCATTTCATCGATGCTCAAATCGAGGCGGGACGAACGCCGCATGCCGCTGGAAGAAGCCGCGTAAGGCGTTATCAACAGCGCAAAGACCCTTATCCACAGAAAATGCCGGCCCGTGCACAACCTGTTCGCAAGGGAGGCCACAGAACCAGCCGAGAGTACTGCGCATTATGATTTCGCCGGGAACCTATACGGTGATCTTGGATACCGCGTCGTTTTGCACGAGTGCAACAAGCGTCGAGGTGCTACTCTCGGCGCTACGGGCGAAACGCGCATTTGCAACCGTCGACGTACTGGATGCATTCGGTGGCGAGCGACGTCAAGAAGAGCTCGAACTCTCGCGCGTGGTTACGGTCGTGCATCATGACCTGCACGCAGATACCCTGCTCCCAAAAACCGGGCCGCGCAGCGTCCTTCATCTGCGAGACTACGTTGCACGGCGGATCGCGCCCGCCATCGTCTAATATGTAGGCGATGGCCGATCATGCCGTTCGGAACCAGCCGCCGCCGCTTGCCGACTACAACGTCTTCCTGAGCGACCGCGCGCTGCGCGAAGGGGTCGAGCGCGAAACGCGCGGCCTGGACCTCACGGAGATCGAAGAGCTCGGCGAGCTTGCCGGAAAACCCGACGTGATTCAGCTCGGATTCGATGCCAACGAGAATCCGCCGGTGTTGCATACGCACGACCGGTACGGAAACCGCATCGACGAAGTCCGCTTTCATCCCTCGTGGCACGTGCTGATGGCAACGGCAGCAGCACGCGGGTTACATGCCGCGCCGTGGCTCGATCCCCTGCCGCATCCGCACGTTCGCCGTGCCGCAAAATTCTTCGTCTGGTCGCAAGTAGAGGGCGGACATGGCTGTCCAATCTCTATGACCTACGCCGCGGTTCCAGCGCTTTCGCACAACGAACGCATCGCCAATGAGTGGGTGCCGAAGTTCGCATCGCGCACCTACGATCCGCGTCTTTTGCCGATCGCGGAGAAGAGCAGCGCGATCTGCGGCATGGGCATGACCGAAAAACAAGGTGGAAGCGATGTGCGCGCCAATCAAACGCGCGCCACGCGAACGTCGATTGAGGGCGCGTACGCCCTGAACGGACACAAGTGGTTCTGCTCGGCACCAATGAGCGACGCGTTTCTCGTGCTGGCGCAAGCCGACGGTGGCCTCTCCTGTTTCTTCGTGCCGCGCGTGTTGCCCGACGGTTCGCGCAATCCGTTTGCGATCCAGCGCCTCAAAGACAAACTCGGCAACCGCAGCAACGCGTCGAGCGAGGTGGAGTTCCATGGAACGATGGGATGGCTCGTCGGCGAAGAGGGCCGCGGCATCAACACCATCGTCGAGATGGTGAATCAAACGCGCCTCGACTGCATCATCGGTTCGGCTGCGCTGTTGCGTCAGGCGCTCGCACAAGCGATCCATCATGCAACGTACCGCCGCACGTTCGGCGCGCGCCTCATCGATCACGTGTTAATGCAGAACGTTCTTGCCGACCTCGCCCTCGAATCGGAAGCAGCAACGGTTCTGATGCTGCGCCTCGCGCGCGCCGTAGACGAATCAACGCAGAATCCGTTCGCCGCTGCGCTCAAACGCATCGGCACTGCGGTCGGCAAATACTACGTCTGTAAACGCGCACCGATGGCAACCGCCGAAGCGCTCGAGTGTCTCGGCGGCAACGGCTACGTGGAAGAATCGATCATGCCACGTTTGTATCGTGAAGCGCCGCTCAACTCTATTTGGGAAGGTTCGGGCAACATCAACGCGCTCGACGTGCTGCGCGTCGTCCAGAAGCAGCCGGAAGCGGTCGAAGCGTTGCGCATCGAGCTTGCGCCGGCTCTCGAAGATCGCCGCGTCGCCGAAGCGGTGCGTACGCTGGAAGCGGAACTGCGCGATCGCGAGAGCATGGAATGGCGCGCTCGCTCGCTTGTCGAGCGCATGGCGCTTTTGTGGCAAGCCTCGCTCTTATTGCAGCACGCACCGAACTATGTGAGCGACGGCTTCATCGCGAGTCGCCTCTCAGGAGAATCCGGGCATACGTTGGGTACGTTACCGATTAAGACCGCGCTCAAGGGAATTGTCCAACGCGCGGCCCCCATCGCACATGAAACAGCGGCTGTTTGACCGGCGAACGCGCCAACTCGCACAACGTCCCTGGGCCGCCCGCGAACGCCTGATTGTGTGGCGCGGCCTCACCGGCCGCTTCTCCATAGCAATCGAACCACTGCTCGGCGTTATTTTCATGGTGTTCCTGACGTTCGGCATCGTCTATCGCGCGCAGCACGTGCCGGCCGACCGCGACCTCATCAAAATCGCGTGGATCTTCGCGTTAGGAGCAATCGCGTTTCTCGGCTATTTCGTCGCCGTACTTGTCGCACCGTTCGCGGCATACTTGCAGACGTTCAAGCCGATTTATATCGTCGACGGCTACGTTCGCTACCGGAAAAAAGACGCGACGTCGGAAATCGACGCGAGTGGCTATGTTGCGACGCTCTTCGAAGACCAAACCGTCGCATGCGAGTGGGAGTGCTTCGGAAGAAAAGAGTTGCCCGATCTCACGATTCCCGCGATGGTCGAATTCTCGCAATACGCCGGCATCCACAAAATCGACGGAAAATCAACGGGCCTCATTCCGGACGAAATCCCCGTCCTCGCCATCGGCATCGCCCCACGCAAAGGTCGGCACCCAGAGTAACCTGTCATCCTGAGCGCAGGCGCGAAGCGCCGCAGTCGAAGGATCGCCTAAGTTCAAAGGCCCGACGAGATTTCGACGGGCGTTCGTTTTGATGCGATCCTTCGACTGCGCTCAGGATGACACGGGGTTAACCGCCCATCGCGTGACGGATTGATTCGAGTTGCGCTTGTGTGATTGCGCCCGGCGTGCCGAGTAACGTAACGCGTGTGCCGTTAGCAATCCATGTTTCCGTTAGCAGATGGATTTGCATGGCACCAAGTGGCACGCCGGAGGGCGGACGCATCGGCGGAACGCCGGCCGGATGGACCGCGACTTGAAGATTCGCTTGCGGCGCTGACGCTGCGGTTTCCGTGATGGTTAGTGCCGGCAGCGCCGTCATTCCGCCCTTCGGCGTTTGAAGATTCGAAGGGTATTGCACGAAGAGTTGAGCGCTCGCCACATCGCCGGCGACGGAAATTTCATGAACCGTTGGTGCTGCGGCCAGCGGCACGCCTTTCGGCGGAATCACTTTGAACGGCAGATCTCGCGAGGCTTCATCGATCGTTACGATACGGTCGCTTGCAGCCACCATTTGTCCGTTGTGTTCCAAAAAGAGCTGGACAGCGTTCTGAATATCGGCAATGAGCGCCGGAACCGCGGGCGCCGACCACGCAATCAACGCGACCGTCGCGGCTGCCGCAATCACGTACTGGCGCCAAGATGGCGCGCTGCGGCGTTGGGTGCGCGGTGATCGACCTTCGATCGCAACACGGTCGAACGGCGGAACGGCGATGCGTTGCGCGTATTCGCTCACCGCGTTCGCGTACGCGTCATTTTGCAATTTCTGGTTCACGTGCGGTCCTTTCCGGAAATGGCGATGCATCGGCTTCGAGTAACGAGCGTAGACGCCGGCGCGCGGAGAGTAGACGCAAACGGACGGCGAGCGGCGTGGCGCCGACGACCTTCGCGATCTCCGGCGTCGATAGCCGGACATAATAGAACAAGACAATTGCTAGACGCGCGTGTTCATCGAGGCGATCGATTGCGCGCCGAAGGTCGATGCGGTCGTCCGGTTCATCGAACGGAACGGTGATTTCGTCGAGAATCGGCACGATCGGACGCGATCGCAAATGCATGCGCGCTTCGTTGACGACGATTCGATAGAACCACGGCCGAAACGCACGTGCGTCGCGCAATGAATCACCGGCGCGTAACGCGCGCGCACATGCGTCTTGCGCTGCGTCCTCTGCGTCGCCGGCATTGCGCAGAATCGTCCAGGCGATCCGGTAGGCTTGCGGCCAGGCCTCCTCGAGGAGGCGGCCGATCTCCGCGGCGTTCGTCGATTGCATCGTACTGTGTAAGATGCACGAGGCGCGCCGATTGTTTTGGCTCTAAGCAAAAATTAATGAGGCGCCGGTTCGGCGCCTCATCTACGTTACGGGTTCGTCGACTGGGAAGAAGAGATCGACGGCATGCTGCCGAGATCCATGCGCAGGGTCTTCTGCGCCGGCCAGAGGTGGCCGTAACCCGAGAAGATCGCCGACAAGAACCCCATGGCGAAGATGCCCAGCAGACCGATTGCCAGCACCCAGAACATCTCTTTGCCGATGCCTCGGGATTGCGGGATTTTGCTGAAGTCCACGTATTCGCTGTCGTGAACGATCATGCGGCACCTCCATGGAAGTTTCCGAGGACGCCGGCGCCGGCGAGAATCGCGATGATCGCGCCGAGGCACAACAGTCCGAGCATCAGTTTGAAGACCTGATTGTCCATGCCCGGCGTGGCCCAATCGTTCTTGAGAGCAATCGCGGACACGACAGCGACGATGAGGCCGCCGACGATCGCGATGATATGTTCGATCAGTACTGGATTCATAGCAGTTCCCTAAACCAAATAGAAGATCGAGAAGAGCGCGACCCAGATCACGTCGACGAAGTGCCAGTACAGCGTGCCTGCGGTGAGGCCGAAGTACTTGTTCTTCGTGTAAACGCCGTGGACCGACTGCAGTAGCAAGATGAACAGGTACACAACGCCGACCGACACGTGAAATCCGTGCATGCCGGTGAGCGTGAAGAACGACGCGCCGAAGATGCCGCTGCCGCTCCACGTCACGTGTTCGTTGTAGATCAGGTTGGTGTACTCGTACGCCTGACCGCCCAGGAAGCCCGCACCCAAGATGATCGTTGCAATCATGAAGAGCGCATAGCGGTTGAAGTGACCGTGCTTCCAGTTCTCGAGCGCGTAGTGCATCGTGGCACCGGAACCAAACAGAATGACCGAGTTCACGGCGGCGAATGCCACGTCGAGACGATGGATGCCGGGCGGCGGCCATCCCTGACCGCTGTTACGCATATAGAAATACGCGAAGATGAACGACGAGAACAGGATGCAGTCGGAGATCAGAAAGAGCAAAAAGCCCTGGAGACGCAGGTCGCGCGTCTCCTTATAGAGCTGGTCTACTTCTTCTACCTGCGGTTCGTGACCGTACAGTAGATTTGCAACTGCCATCCTTAGTGTGCTCCTACCGTAACCGGCGTATCGGTGAGTTCTTCGTCCAATCCCTTATACGGAAGCGGTTGCCCGAAGTCGTACGGCAGCCCGTAGACGGTCGGAATGTGCTTGAAGTTGTAGTAGTGCGGCGGCGAGGGAATCTGCCACTCGAGCGTACGCGCGCCCCACGGATTCGGACCGGCCTTCTTCCCGTTGCGCAGACTCCAGATGACGTTCACGAAGAAGATCAGGATCGCGAGCGTCATCACGTAAGACGAGATCGACGAGAACTGATTCCAGAACGTGAACTGTGGATCGTACTCGGGAACGCGCCGCGGCATGCCGAGCGTACCGAGCCAGTGTTGCGGCAAGAACGTTCCGTTGAAGCCGAGGAAGAACAGCCAGAAGTGCCACTTCCCGAGGCGCTCGCTCATCAGACGTCCGCTCATCTTCGGGTAGTAGAAGTACATGCCGGCGAAGATGCCCATCAACGATCCGCCGACGAGCACGTAGTGGAAGTGCGCAACCACAAAGTACGTGCCGTGCACGTGCAGATCGAACGGCACCGCGGCGAGGAACACGCCCGTGATGCCGCCGAGCGTGAAGAGCGCGAGGAATCCGCACGCAAAGAGCATGGACGTCGTGTAGTGGATCTTACCGCCCCATAGCGTCGCGACCCACGAGAAGATCTTCACGCCCGTCGGAATTGCGATCGTGAACGTGAGGATCATGAACGGCAGCTGGAGATACGGCGCAAGACCGGACGTAAACATGTGATGCGCCCAGACCATGAAGCCCGCAAGCGCGATCGCCATCGACGAGAATGCGATCATCTTGTAACCGAAGATCGGTTTGCGCGCGAACGTCGGAATGATCTCGGAGATCATGCCGAACGCCGGCAGAATCATGATGTACACCGCCGGGTGCGAGTAGAACCAGAACATGTGCTGCCACATGACCGGGCTTCCGCCCTTGGTCGGATCGTAGAACGGCACGCCGAATTGACGCTCCATGAAGAGCGCGGCGAGCGCGGCCGCAAGTGCCGTCGTCGCGATCATGAGCAATGGCGCAGTCGCGAGCTGCGCCCAGCAGAACAGCGGCATGCGCGTGAAGGTCATGCCCGGCGCGCGCATCTGGAACATCGTAACGACGAAGTTGATACCGGTCAGCGTCGAGCTCACACCGACGAGGAAGATCGCCGCGGCCCACATCGACGTTCCCGGACCCGCTTGCAGTGACATCGGCGGATATTCGGTCCAACCGGCAACCGGCGCACCGATGAGGAACGACGAGAACAGCATCAAGCCCGCGACCGGGAAGATCCAGAAGCTCAACATGTTGAGCCACGGGAATGCGACGTCGCGCGCACCGATCTGCAGCGGCATGATCACGTTACCGAATCCGCCGGTGATCAACGGAATGATGACGAGCCATACCATCGCCGAACCGTGCACCGAGTAGACTTCGTTGTACGTGTCGGGGCTGACGAAACCGCCGTTCGCATGGAGTAACTGCGTGCGGATGATTTCGGCCAACAATCCGGCGAGCACCAAGAAGACGAAGCCGGTGATGAGGTACTGGATTCCGATGATCTTGTGATCGATCGAAAAGACGTACCGTCGAACGAATCCTTCCGGTTCCGGATGGATGTGGTCCGCAATACCGCCCGTATGTACCGCTGCTGTTGACATGTCTCGTGCTACTCCAGTGATTATTTCAGCGAATTCAGGTAGGCGACAAGATTCGCGATATCTTTGTCGCTCAGGCCGTTCGCGGTGGCATTGGGCATCACGCCCATGTCGCCCTTAAAGCCTTGTTGGATAATCTTCGCGACGTTCGCCGGCGTCGCGTCATCGCCGTCGACCAACTTCGGATGCGAAGGATCGTGGAGAACGCCTTTGAGGCCTGGTCCAACGATTCGTTGCGAGAACGGGCCGAGCGCGTGACACGCGCTGCACTTCGTCTGGAACGTCGTCTGCCCGGCGGCAACGTCACCGCCCGTGAGGTTCACCGCACCGGTCGAAACAGTCGGCAGAGCATCGCTTACGTTGGCATTCTTGACTTGCCAGCCGTGATACCACTTCTGAAAATCCGACGGCGAATCGATCACGACGAATTGCGCGTCCGGATTCTTCTGGCCGTTCGCGCCCGGAACCGTCGCGTTCATCATGCCGTGCTGCGTGCCGCAAAACTCCGTGCAAATAATCGGATAGCGTCCGACGCGCGTCGGCGTGAAGCGAATCGTGTTGATGAGGCCGGGAATCATGTCGGCCTTTAAACGGATATCCGGAATCCAGAACGAGTGGATGACGTCGGTGGACGTCACGTTGAGCACGACCGGTTGATTGACCGGCAGATGCATCTCGTCGGTGACTTCGCCGTGAATCTGCGGATAGCGGAACGTGTAATACCACTGATGGCCGATCGATTCGACGACAAGACCGTTCGCCGGCTGCGCGACTTGAATTCCGTACCAAATGCGCACGCTCAAAATGGAGAGCAGTACGACGAAGAGCGTCGGGATCAGCGTCCACCACAGCTCGAGCGTGTGGTTGTCGTGAATCTGCACGCCGATTGCGTCGGCGGGTTCACCCTGCCGCACACGGTACGCCACCATGAAATAGATGATGTAGCCGCAGACGTAGATGTAGAGCGCGGAGCCAGTGGCCGCCATGAAGCGCAACAGCTCGTCGATCTGAATGCCCGGCTGCGCGGCAACGACGGGCATTAAGATGCTGATGGGTGCAACGATCCAAAAGATGATCGCCGCAATCGACAACAGGCCGAGGACCAGCGTGACAGACCAGAAGCCACGGCCGAGCCGTACGGCCGAAGCGCGATTCTCTACCAAAGAACTCTCTCCTAAACCCGCGAGCCTACTTTTTTAAACTATAGATTTACGCACCCTGTCCATGCATCGACTTTAGCGGGCATTCCTCCGAATGCCGGCTGGTGTCGCAATAACAAAGTCCCGCACTAGCGCATCGATGTTCGTTATAGCCGTACCCACGACGACGGCGTCCGCACCGTTCGAAAACGCGCTCGCAACGTCATCCGGGCGCGCCACGCCTCCCTCGGCGATGACAAATGTATCTAATTCGGCAAGCTGCCGCACGAGTGAGAGCGCAGGCAAGGAGCTACCTTTTGTCTCTGCCGTGTATCCGCAGAGTGTCGTGGCGACGATATCAGCCTCAGCCGACTGGGCGCAAAGACCGTCGCTCGCGGTTGCGCAGTCAGCCATGGCGAGCCGGCCTTCGCTGTGAATCCCCGCGACGAGATCGTCGACGCTCGTGCTTCCCGGCCTCACGCGGCCGGTTGCATCGAAGGCGATGATCTCGGCGCCGGTAGCGGCGATCTCGCGTACTTCTTCGAGCGTCGGCGTAATATACGGTTCGAATCCGTCGTACTCTCGCTTGATAATGCCGATGATCGGTATCGAAACGCGGGCCCGCGCCGCCATCAAATTTGCGACGCCTTGCATTCTGACTGCAACTGCACCGTTCGCTTCTGCCGCAGCGGCCATTGCGGCGAGCACATACGGATCATCGATCGCGGAACCCGGCCACGCTTGCACGGAGACGATGAGTCCGCCGCGCAGCTGCTCGAGGACGTTCACGCGCGCCTTGCCAAGACGAGCGCGCCGTCGACCGGTTCACCCTTCGGCTGAGCAACGATCGCTGACGGAAGCTGCTCGCGCAGTGCTTGGCCAATCAGTTTGCGCAACCACGGGTCGGCGACCAATCCGCCGACAAAAGCAACCGTAATCGGGTCCGTCGTTTCGCGCGCTGCACGCGCCGCGAGACGCGCGAGTTCGCGCGCGGCGTTTGCCGGCGGGTCGCACAGACACGGACATCCTTCGTCTGCCTTCGCCGATGCAATACAGACCGGAGCGAATGACGCGATGCTCGCGCGCGAGAGGTCGCCGACGTAAAACGCGCGCACGAGTTCGCGCAGCGTGTGGACGTCGAAGAAACTCAGCAGCGCCCGCGTACCTTCGCAATCACCGTGATACGTCGCAAGCGATATCGCAGTGCGTGCAATCCAAAACGCGCTGCCTTCGTCGCCGAAGAGGTACCCCCAACCGCCTTCAAAGTGCGTGCCGCCATCCTTAAACACCGCGTACGCAGCGGAACCCGTTCCCGCAATCACCACTACACCCGGCTCGCCGCCCAGTGCACCGGCGTGCGCGATAACCGTATCGTGCACGAGTTGCACGCGATTGCCCGGTAAACGCGGCGTTTGTCCGTAGACGCGCCCTTCATACCCCGAGATGCCGGCGACGATAGCATCGAAACGCGTCTGCGCGGAAAGATTCGCGTTGCGCAGCGCATCGGCAAGTGCGCCTTCGAGCGCGTCGCGCAGACGCGTCGACTTCGCATCCGCACCGATCTCATCAGCTGGACCGGCGTATCCGAATGCAATCGTACGTCCGTCGTCGCCTGCTATCGCAGCAGTGGTCGAACTCTGCCCCGCGTCGATGCCGGCGAACAACACGGTCAGTGCTGATATTCGAATAGCCGGCGCGCGAATTCGTTTGCAGCGATTTCGCGATCTTTGCGTTCTTGCAGCCGTTCGATCTCGCCGATTGCTTCGCAGTGATGGTAGAGTTCGTGCCCGACCGACATCACGACGAACTCGCCGAGCTCGGCCGGTGTCATCTGTTCGGCAACGCGCGAGTTGATGCGAATCGTCGGTCCGCTCGGATCGTATTCCGAACGCAACTCGTCGATACCCCAATCACCGAGGTCGGCGAACACCACCCCGATGCCGTAGTCGCGAGCCAATTTCAATGCGGTATTCAACCAGGTCTCCGTAGGTCGACACCGTCGTCGATCAAGACGCGGCGCAGTTCTTCGCCGTCCACGGCGCTTACATTCACGTTGCGCTGATTCGCGAGCGCCGCCGCGGTTCCGGCTGCTTGTCCGAGCGTCATCACCGTCGGTGTTAGGCGCGTCGATGCGAGTGCTTCATGCGTGGTCGAGATGCAACGTCCAGCAACGAGCAGTTGTTCGCGATTGACCGGTACGAGACAGCGGTACGGAATTTCGTAACTCGAACCGGCGGGCAGGCGATGCGTCGTCGTTCCGCTGCCCGTGGGATTGTGAATGTCGATCGGATACGCGCTGCGCGCGACCGCGTCGGAGAACGTCGTTCCTTGAAGGACGTCCTGGGCCGTGAGCGTGTAGCGTCCCGCGATTCGCCGTGATTCGCGGATGCCGACTTGCGTGCCGGTTGCCGCAATACGCGCGTTTTCGAATCCGGGCACGCGTTCACGAAAGAAGCGCAGCAATTGCATGACTTGCAAGCGCGCTTCGATCTCCGCGCGCGTGAGATCGTCGGGATCGAGCGGATCGATGTTGGTGACGCGGGTCATGTTGACCGTCACTTCGTCGGGATACGGCGAAATGAAAAACGAAACCACCTCGCGCGGAATGTCGACGATGCCGTCGCGCTTAGCCTCTTCCCATAGTTCGTAGAGGCCAGCGACCGCCGTCAGCGACGGTGCCGTGCGCTCGTGCGTCTTGAGCGAGGTACGCATTTGGTCGGCGTGCATGCGTACGTACGTAGCGGTCTTCGTCAGATCGACGTGACTCAGACGGAACATCAAGCTCGCCGGCTGTACGCGGCCGCGTTCGTCGCCCTGCTGCGTCGGGACGCCGGCCGCGTATGCGACGTAGGCGTCAGCGGTCGCATCGATCACCACGCGAGCGCGATAACTGCGTCCACCGCCGACCGTAGCGACGTTTGCGCCCACGACGCGCTCGTCCTCGACAAGCGCCGTAAGGAACCACGCGTGCAGCAAAAGGTCCACCTTTGCCTCGCGCATCATCTCGAAGAGCAGCGCCTTGTGAATCTCGGGATCGAACGGCGTGATGGTCGGCACGTAGTCGGAGGAGTCGTGAATGTGGCCGGGGGAACCGCCGCGGCGCACGAGACGCTCGACGATCTCTTGCGCGATTCCACCGACGATGCGCTCGTCGCCCGAGTGGAACGTCATCCACGGGCCCACCATTGAGGCCGTTGCCGTACCGCCCAGAAATCCGTAGCGCTCGACGAGGAGCACGCGCGCACCATGACGCGCTGCGGCGAGCGCCGCCGCGCACCCCGCGTTACCGCCGCCGAGAATCAATACGTCGTACGAACTCGTCGTCATGATGCGTTAACGACCGCCCTTCGGCATGACGGAACGGAGGCCATTTTACGCGCGAGGCCAAGCACACGCAGCGATGATCCCCAACGTCGATTCGGATGATCGCAACTGGGCGATTTATGCCAATGCAGCCGGCCTTCTCATCTGTACCAACATCCCGCTCGCAAACGTTATTGCGACGTTCCTCGTATGGTTGAAGGTCCGAAACGACGCAACCAAACCGTTCGCGCGCGCGCATGCAACGAGCGCACTGAACTTTCAAATCACGTGGACGATCTTCACGATCTGCTTCGTTGCCTTGCTCTTTCTCATCGCGGCGACCGGTGGAGGCCGTTTCGCGACGCTTTTACCGATCGTCATCGCCGCGTACGTCGCGCTCGCGGTGCTCAACGTTCTCCTGTCGATCATCGGATGCGCGAAAGCGAGCGATGTAAAGGGATATCGCTACCCGCTGAGCATTCCGTTCGTACGATAAACGCCACTTAAAACGCCGCTCGCCTGGTAGGAATGCGCACGCGCATCTTCGCAGTCTGGAGGCGACATGTCGATCTACGCCCGTTCAGCTGCATATTACGACGCGATTCAAACCGCGCGCGGAAAAGATTACGCGCGCGAAGCGAGCGCGGTTCGCGAGATCGTCGAAGCGCGCCGCACGTCCGACGGCAACCTCCTGCTCGACGTCGGTTGCGGAACGGCACGTCACATCGAGCACCTGCAGCAGTGGTATGATTGCGAAGGCCTCGACGTCGATCGAGCGATGCTTGCCATCGCCCACGCGCGCGTTCCCAACGCGACGTTTCACTGCCAGGACATGATCGGCTTCAACCTCGACCGGCGCTTCGATGCGATCGTCTCGCTCTTCGGCGCCATCGGGTACGTTCCGAACGTCCGGCTTCTGGAGCAGACGATCGATACACTGTACCGCCACTTGAAGCCCGGCGGCGTCGCGATCGTCGAGCCATGGCTGCGCCCGAATGATTGGAAGGATGGCCTTGTCGACGCGCGCTTTGCCGACGAGCCCGATCTCAAGGTCGCGCGAATGAGCGTCAGCCGCCGCGACGGCAACGCCTCGATTCTGCACTACAACTATATGGTAGCCGCGCGCGACGGCGTGCGGACCTTCAACGAGCCGCACCGCCTCATGCTCTTCACCGATGACGAGTACCGGCACGCCTTCAACAAGGCGCGTTTCCACCTCGAGTACGATCCGCAGGGGCTTACCGGACGTGGGCTCTACATCGGCACACGGATGGTTTAAACGACGATAAACGTCGCGTTCACCAGGTGAACGCCCCTTAATACGGGTATTTCGCAGCCTTAATGCTGCTACAACGAGTTAAGCCGCTCTCGCGTCTCCTTGCCGAGACCGAAGAGCACGGCCACAGTCTCAAGAAGACGCTCGGACCGATATCGCTGATCGCCATGGGCATCGGCGCAATCATCGGGACGGGCATCTTCGTTCTTACCGGTGTCGCCGCCGCGAAATACGCCGGTCCGTCGCTGACGGTTTCCTTTATAATTGCGGGTCTCGTCAGTACGTTCGCCGCGCTTTGCTATGCGGAGGTAGCAAGCCGCGTGCCGATCGCCGGCAGCGCATATACGTTCGCGTATGCGTCGCTAGGCGAATTTATCGCTTGGATCATTGGATGGGATCTAGTGCTCGAGTACGCACTCGGCGCCGCGACGGTCAGTATCGGATGGTCCGGCTACTTCTCGACATTCATTCACAACGTCTTCGGACTTACGATTCCGGTTGGGTTCTTGCACAACCCGTGGGACACCGGTCCATCCGGTGAACCGCTGCACGGCATCATGAATCTGCCGGCGTTTTGCATCATCTGCTTGATCGGCGTGCTTCTGTATCGCGGGACCCGCGAGTCGGCGATCGTGAACAATACGATCGTCGCGATCAAAGTGGTGATCGTTGCGTTCTTCATCGCGGTTGGCTTCGGTCACGTCAATAGCGCAAACTGGACGCCGTACTTCCCGTTCGGTTGGGGAGGCACGATGTTCGGCGCCTTCTTCATCTTCTTCGCGTACATCGGATTCGACGCGGTCTCCACTGCTGCCGAAGAGACCAAGAATCCCAAGAAAGACTTGCCGATCGGCATCATCGGCAGCCTGGCGATCTGTACCGTCCTGTACATCATCGTCGCGGCAATTCTCACCGGCATGGTGAACTACACGCACCTCAACGTGCCGCAGCCGGTCGCATATGCGATCGAACAGGTCGGACTTCCGGCGTGGGTTAGCGGTTTGATCTCGCTCGGCGCGATCGCCGGTTTGACGACCGTGTTGCTCGTGATGATGTTCGGTCAGACGCGCGTCTTTTTTGCGATGTCGCGCGACGGGCTCTTGCCGTCGCTGTTCTCGCAAGTGCATCCGAAATTCCGCACTCCGGGCATCTCGACGATCATGTTCACGATCGCCATCGCGATCGTCGCGGCTTTCACGCCGATCGGCGTTGTCGGTTCGCTCACGAACATGGGAACGCTCGCGGCGTTCGTGCTCGTCTCGATCTCGCTTCCGATTCTGCGCAAGAAGTATCCGCAGACGACCGGATTCACGGTGCCGTTCGGTCCTTACCTCATTCCGACCATCTCGGCGGTACTGGCGTGCCTCTTGTTACTCGCGCCGTTCGTAGATGCGGGTGTCGGTCACGTGATGGGAATTCCGCTACCCTGGTTCGGCTTCATCGTGTGGCTGCTAATTGGTATGGTGATTTACTTCGCGTACAGCCGCAACGCCAGTATCGTCGGAAGAGAAGAAAAGGCGTCAAGCGCGGCTTGACGCTTCAATCCGTTTCGCCTGCGCTTCGAGCGTGAGGCGAATCCCCTCGTTGTAGCTCGTTTTCGGAAGTTCGCCGAGTAAACTACGGAGCCGGTCGTCGTTCATAATGACGGCATCGCTCATCAAGTAGTTCATCTCGGCGAACTTTCGCATTTCCGGATTGAAGAGTCCGAAGAGCTGCAGTATCGTTTTGTTCACCACGAAACAGTTTGGCTTCTGACCGCATGCTGCGTAGATCTTGTCTGAGAATTCGCGCTGCGTGATTTCGCCCGGTCCCGCGTAATTCCAGAACGTACCGTACGCGCGTGGCTCGTCGAGGACGCGAACCGCAACGCGGGCGCAATCCGGAATGAACGCCCATTCGTGACGCACGTCGATGGGACCGATGACCGTCGAACGTTTTCCCTGCGGCGCGTTTGCGAATTGCGCGGTGAGGTAGCTCTTTTCCATTCCGGGGCCGTAGAGGTCGGGGAATCGCAGCACGGCCGTCTCGATGCCGTGCCCATGCGCGGCAAGAACCAGGTCCTCTTGCTCTTTGCGCATCTTCGCGTTGAAGGCGTGTGGCTCTCGCGGATGTGACTCGTCCACGGTGCGCGTGCGCGGCAATCCGTACGGATATACCGTCCCGATGAGAAGCAGCCGCTTCACGCCGGCGGCAATCGCGCCTTCGAGCGTCGCGCGCATCAGTTTCGGATGCAATTCAAAATGATCGTATGGTACGCCCACGAGATAGATTGCCGACTCCACGCCTTCGAGCGCGGCGCGGGCCGAGGCTGCATCTGCACTCCACGTACGGAGCTCGGCCAGCCCATCCGTGCCGAACGCCCGGCGAAGCAACCCCTCCGAACGGCCGATGACGCGATACGGGCGGCCTTGCTCGCGCAGGACACCGGCGATTGCTTGCCCGACCGCGCCCGTTGCTCCAATTAAAGCCTCTTCAGCCATCTAATCCTCCCAACGTTGTTTACTTTTATGAACATTGTTTACTAAACAATGTTTACTATATCGTTGACCGTTCAGTCTGTCAACCGGTATCGTTTGGAAATGGGAGCAGTGGAACGCCGGGCGCGGCAACGCGAAGAGATCCGCTCGCAGATCGTCGACGCGGCTCGGGACATCGTCATGAATGAGGGGTACCAGGCGCTGACCATGCGCCGGATTGCAGAAGCAATCGAGTACTCGCCGGCCGCGATCTATCAGTATTTTCAGAACCGCGACGCCATCGCGATTGCCGTGAGCGCTGAGGGCTTCGCGCAGCTCTTGGAAGCGTTCGCGCCGGTTCGTGCAATCGCGAATCCGCGCGAACGGCTCGAAGCAATTGCGCGCGCGTACATCGATTTCGCATTACGCAATCCGGCGACGTACCGATTGATGTTCATGGAGGACCCGAAGATTACGCGCGCCGTTCTCGAGCAGCCTGATCCGTCGGATCCGGGAACGCAAGCGTATCTCGCGATTGTCGAACCGATCGCGGCGCTTGCACAGTCAGGCGCGATCGGTGAGCGCGATGAGGCTGCGATTCACGCGATTGCAGACGCGTTTTGGGTGTCGTTGCACGGTATCGTAAGCCTCAAGCTGACGTGCCCGTCGTTCCCGCAGACGCCCGAAGATACGTTGATCGCGACGGTGCTGCGCGCGTTCTTCGACGGAATTCTGAAGCGCTAGACCCGCGAACCAACGATCATCAAGGTGAGCGCGCACACGAGCAACACGACCGATGCCAACGCGAATGGCCGGCCCGCTCGTTGCAACCGTCCAGTGATTACACCGGTGATCACCGCCGCGATTCCGCAAACTGCACCGATGCCGATGAGCGTCCCACCCGTGGAGTGCGTGAACGCCGGATTGAACCCGCCGGAAACGATCCAATACAGCCACAGACCTGAGAGGATCGTGGTCGCGCCCGCGACGCCGAGCGCGGAGGGAACGCGGCGGAAGAGCTGCGGCGCAACGACTTGCGCGGCGTCGGGACCGGCCGCCGCAAGCGCGGGTGTCACAACGGCGACGAGTAGGATCGTTGAACCGAACCAGAAGGCGGCGGCGAGGACATGGATTGCCAGCAGCACGATCATCATGAATTGACTGTACGCTCTGTACAGTCAATATGTCAAGGGATGTCGAAACCGAGGCAGACTGAAGCTAGCTCTTTGATCCGCGAACCGATCTGCTTCTCGCTGTACCCTTGGCGCGCAAATGCCTGGCACATCGCAGCGTTCGTCAGGATATAGAGCGCGTCGACGTCCCGTTCATACGCTTTGCGGCTTCGAATTTTCATCTGTTTATGGACGCGTTTGAGCATCGTGCGGATCGCTTGCAAACGCCATGCGTCACGTTCGGCCGCGTGCGATTCGGGATCGAGTTGCGAAAGCGCGTGCAATTTTCCCATTACGTCGGGCTCTGAAAGCCAAAAGTGCACGAACGCTTCGATCAATTTTCCAATGGCAGCGGCGGGATCCGCCGTTTGAAATGCGGCCGCGACATTATCGCGGATCTTTCCGCGCAGCGCGAGTTCGTCAGCTAGCGCTTCGTAAATCTCGGTTTTCGATGCGAACTGATTGTACACGGTCATGCGCGCAACGCCGGCTTGGCGCGCGATTCCGTCGATGGTGAAATTGCGAAAGCCGTCTTTCGACATGAGCAGATCGCGCGCAGCAGTAAGGATCCGTGCCCGCGTCTCTTCGACGCTTTGCTTTCTGCGTCCAAGCCGGTAGCTTCGCGCCATTATGCAGTCCGGGGAATCGTTACGATCACGATTGGATCATCGTGCGCTCGTCCCGAAACTTCTTCCTTTGCCAGCGACACCGCTTGTTCGACGCTCGCGAGGCCGGTGAAATCGGCTATCTTTCCGCCGTGAATCAAAAACAATTCCGGCAAGGCGCGGCCCACGTCCCCAAACGATGTCGCCGACTCGACCGCGTCGCGCAACGCGTCTTCCATCGTGCCGGCGCTCGTCCGATGGAACTGTGCGTCCCGTAACGCGAGGCGCACGACGGCACGTTCATCGACGAGGCGTACGTCGGCGCCGGAAACATACGCATCGAGTAGCGGCGTGCATTCGATGCGCTCGACCGTTTCCACGTCGACGCCCATTGCATGAGCCGCGGCGGCACGGCGCTGCTCGACGTCGTACGTACCGTGTCCCGCGGCCTCGACCATCGCCGTCGCGCCGGATGCCGTTGCCCGCACGCGATTACGCTGCGTGTCGATCTCCACGCTCACCTCGATACGATCCGGTGATGCACCGGAGGCAATGACGCGATCGGCGGCCTCGCGGCGAATCCGCACGATGTCTTCCGGCGTCGGATCGACGATCGTTCGCTCCACGACGTCGCGCACGAGCGCGAGCGCCACGCCGATCGGCGAAATGACATCCGCGTCGCGGGCGATGCGGTGACGAAATCCGCCCGCTTCAGCGATGAACGGAACGATTGCCGCCGCGCCTCCGCCGCCGCCGATTAACACCACACGCTCGCGCGGCAACACGTAATCGGCGATCAATTCGTCGATCAACGGCAGCACTTTCGCCGCGGCGAGTTCGAGCATGCGGCGTGCGACGGCGTCCGCGGTACTGTTACATTCGCGTGCAAGCATGCCGAACGCCGCCGCCGCCGCTGATGCGTCGCCGCGCGCAAACGCATCGTCCGGAACGTAGCCGAGGAGATTGCTTGCGCACGTCGGCGTAACGGTGGCGTACGACCCGTCGCGCAACACGAAGCGAACGTAATCCGGCGGATCGTGCGGCGTCGGGGAAAAGCGCTCGACGCGCGCGCCTTCGAACGCCTGCGCATCGAGAAACGCCGCATACCGGCAGCCCGCAATATGCGCCGAACGCGGCCCCACGTCGACGAGCGAGCGCGAATCCATCCGCAGCATGCTTCCGCCGGCGACGCCGAGCGTGCGCGAGTCGATCGTCCGCAGCATCGTGCGGTGGCCGCCGACGCGTGCTGGGCGCATCTGCGGCTGGCCCGCGCGAATCGCCGACGCATCGACGCTCGTTCCACCGACTTCGAGGAAGATGCCGTCGGTGACGTTCTCATAGAGCAGCGCTCCCGCCACGCCGGCTGCGGGGCCCGAGAGCATCGTGAGAATCGGGCGCCGTTCGATTTCGCGCACATCCATCACGCCGCCGTCCGAACGCATGATCATGAGGGGCGCGGCAATCGTCGCCCGTTCCACGGCCTGCGCCGTCATCGTTGCTGTCCGCACCATCTTCGGAAGAATTGCTGCATTGAGCGCCGCCGTCCGCGTTCGCGCACGCAGTCCGTACATCGACGAGACGTCGTGCCCGCTCGTGGCGAAGAGCCCGCGCTCGCGAGCCGCGGTCATCGCACGTTGTTCGCCGGCGGGATCGTCCACGCCGAATGCTTCGCTCGCAGCGACGACTTCAACGCCGCTGCGCGCTAGCTGATCGATTACATCGTCGATCGCGCTTCCGTTCTTGCCGCTCGCAAACATAAAACGCGGCGCGAATTCCACTCCCGGAGCCAGCGTGACGTTCGCAAATCGCATCTGGGTGCGCGCGAGCCATCCGCCGCGCCGGGTAATGCCGACGACACCGACCTTCGCAACGTCGCCTTCGAGCAATGCGTTCGTGGCCTGCGTCGTGGAATGCGCAATGAACGCGACGTCTTGCGGCGCGACGCCGCTCTCCGCCAGAAGCCGCTCGATACCCTCGATGATGCCTTCCGCGACGCCGCTGCGTGCATCGTGCGTCGTCGGCACTTTGATCTTTGCAATCAACTCGCGCGTGGCGGCATCGATCGCGACGACATCTGTAAACGTCCCGCCGACGTCGACGCCGAGACGAAGCTTACGCATGGACTAAATCGGGAACTGACGCGTTGCATCATAGGCAGCGCGTCCGACTGCGGCGATCACCGCATCGCGCTCCGTGTCATCGCCGTGCGCATCTGCCAGCATAGCAACGACGACGACGAAGCGACCCGCGATATTCACGATTCCGACGTCGTTGGTTGCACCAGTGATACCGTTCGAAGTACCCGAGGTTCCTGTCTTGTGTTCGACGAGCGTTCCCGGCGGAAAGCCGGCACGCAGCCGACCCGGAAAGGTGCTGCTCTTGGCGAGGTGCTCGAGCAACGCGGACTGGGAGCCGCGTGAGAGGAGCTTTCCGTTATGGAGATCCGTTAACAGCGCGGCGATCACCGACGGTTTTGCAAAGCCGTTGTCATTCGAATCGATAAGAATTCCGTCGTAGTCCAATGCTTGCAGCGCAACGTTTGCCGCATCCGAACCGCCGAGCAGGCGTAATAGCGCCGTTGCTGCCGCGTTGTCGCTATTTTCCAGCATAAGCGCGAGAAGGTCCGACACGGTATACTGTGTGCGCGTATCGCCCACCTCAACTGCTACTGGGCGCGACGCCTTCAGCGTCCCGGCATCAATCGCACGGTAGATCAGGATCGCGATGGGCAGTTTTTGGACGCTTTGCATCGGAAGCGGCCGATCTGCATTTACCGACGCCGTCGAGCCGGTGGCAAGATCGACGACAACGGCGCCCAGCGTTCCCCCAAGATTCTTCGCCCGCGCTTGGGCATCGGCGATACCGTTTGCGAGAAGCGCGCGCTCCGAAAGCGGTGGTGGCGTCGCGGTCGGAATCGAAATCGGCGACGGCGTTGGAATCAGTTGCGCGAGCAGAAATGCAATCACAGGCGAACGCTTCTTGCGACTTCGTCGTAAAGCAGCGTCATCGTGAGAATGCCGCCGAAGAATTGAGACAGCGTGAATTTCTCATTGGGGGCATGGATTTGATCGTCAGGAAGCCCGACGCCGATCAGCACTTGCGGCAACTTCAAGATACGCGCGAAACTCGCAACGGGTCCGATCGATCCTCCGGTTCCGATGAACACGGGACGCTTGCCAAAGCCCGCTTCCATTGCGCGCGCTGCTGCAGTAACGATCGGATGGTCGCGCGATATCACGACGGGCGTCACCTCACCGGCATCCTCGACCTCAACGCGAACGCCGCTCGGTGCAACGCGCTTGACGTACGCCGAAACCGCTTCCCGAATTTGCCGCGGATCTTGCGTGCCGACCAATCGCGCGGAGATCTTCGCTTTCGCCCATGATGGAATGATCGTTTTACTTCCCGGTCCTTGATAGCCGCCCCAGATGCCGTTGCATTCGAGCGTCGGACGGAACCACATGCGTTCCAGCGGCAAGCGTCCGCTCTCGCCGGCCAGCGCCGGAACGCCGAGCTGCGCTGCTTCTTTTGCTTCATCGAACGGCAACGTCCGCAATTCGGCGAGCGCATCGGGTTCCAAGTCCGACACGCCGTCGTAGAAGCCGGGAACCATCACGCGGCCGTCGGCGTTCTTCAACTCGCCGATAATGTGCGCCAGCGCTTCGATCGGATTGCGTACGATGCCGCCGAAGTATCCGGAATGGAGATCGCCCGACGGTCCGTGCACGGTGATCTCCCAATGCACGAGTCCGCGCACGCTGGTCGTGAGCGACGGGACATCTTCAGAATACACGGCCGTATCGCTGATAACGGCGACGTCGGCGTGAAACAGATCCGCATAGCGTTCGAGCGCGCTTTCAAAGTTTGGCGAACCGATCTCTTCTTCACCTTCGACGACCACTTTGATGTTGACGGGCAAACGCCCGCGCGTGCGCATGTGCGCCTCGATCGCTGCGAGGTGCATCAACACTTGCCCCTTGTCGTCGACCGCTCCGCGTCCGAAAATTTTGCCGTCGCGAACCGTCCCTTCGAAGGGCGGGCTTTTCCAGAGCTCCACCGGATCGGCGGGTTGCACGTCGTAATGCCCGTAGATCAACACGGTCGGTAGTCCGGGCGCATTCATCCACTCGCCATAAGCAATCGGATTGCCGGACGTCTCGAGCACGCGCGCATCGAGGCCGATCTCGCACATGCGTTCCACGAGGCGCGCACAGCAGCGTGCAACGTCGTCGCGATGACCCGGATTCGCTGAGACCGACGGAATCGCAATCCATCGCTTCAATTCATCGAGATATGCATCGCGATGCGCCTCGCAATACTGCGCTAAATCGGAATCGATCGTGTTCATACGGTATAAACCTCAGGACGAAGGGACGAACGGTGCACCAAGCTGCACTTCGACGGTCGTACCGTTTCGCTCTACTTGGAATGCGTGCGGCTTACCGTCGTATGCACGCAGTTGCGTCTGATACGTGCCATATTCCCACCAGAAGCTCCCGTCGAGCTTGTCGATCACGTCATTTGTCCGTAGCCCGGCGACATACGCCGGCCCTCCTGCGCGCACGTACGCGCGCATGTTGCCGTCGACGGTCTTGAAGAGCGTGTAATAATATGTCGGAGGATCGCCGCCCGCCACCGCCAGTCCGTTCGCGAACAGCGAAGCCGCGTGCGCGTCGCCGGCTGCCCACGTTCGAAGCCGCTGCGTTCCCTCCAGTGCCAGGGCAGCCGCTTGGGCGGCCGTCGCGGACGGCGCGAGCGAATGATCGTGCCATTCGTTGACGATCCATCCGCCGCAGTCTTCGAGCCGCAACCCCACATCCAGGTCGGTGCCCTCGATCAGTTTGAACGTCGACGTCGAGACGAGGAGATACGCTGCGTACGGTTTAGCAGCGCAATCCTTGACGTTTGGGTCGTCGTGCAAGGCAAACGCCTGCATCGACGATTGCCGCAAGTCATCGATGACCGCCGCGGCTGCCGCACGAGAGAGCGGCGCACCGTCGTTGTCGACGGCGATCTTGCCACGCGCGCTCGGCTGCGCAAAGAATCCCGGCAATGCTTGCGCGTACGCGGGAGCAACAGTGAACGAAAACGCTTTGGTACCAAAGAGCGGCGCACTAGCCGACACGACGAAAATTGCCGCGAGCGTTGCGACCGCGATTTGATACGGCAACGTCCGTTTGGTGATCGTGTCGATCGGAACGCCCGTGAAGTTAGCGACCCAGACGTTCGCCGTATTCGTCGGATCGCATACGTTCTGCACCTGAACGACCGCCATGATTGCGGCAACGAGCACGTGCGGCGGCAACGCATGCGAGGCGAGCAGCACGGTGAAGATCGCAATACCGACGCCGAAGGGATTGAGCGGTCCGCGATAGAGCGTGAGCGGACTGAGCAATCCGAAGATGGCGACAAACGCGATCGGATTCTGTATCCATCCGCCGCCTACGAGCGGTGTAAGTGCGGATGCGAGTTGCGGTGCCTTCGTCGCCGCAAGCAACATCCCGATTCCGATGAAGAGCAGCACCGCGGGCGCGACATCTTCTACGCCGCGAATTGCAGCCGCTACGAGCGTCGGAATGGCGCGCCGTGGACGAGTGACGAGCACGCCGAATATCGCCGAGAGCACGAATGCGAGCATCGGATCGAGGTGCAAAGCAAAGTACAACACGATCGGAAGAACCGGCGTGAGAAGCGCGATCGCGGGCACGCGCGCGTCACGCTCGCGCTCGGCTTTTAGCGCCCACGTCGCGTAGCTGCGTTCTGTGCGGAACGACACGGCGGCGTAGACAACGAGTGCTAGCGCGTCGATGATCGCAAGGAGTACTGCGTAGTGCGCGAGTTGCTGCGGCAGCACGCCGAAGAGCTGCGTGTAGAACTTCCAATTCGTCAGGTTGAAGATGAACCCGAGCGCGAACGACATGAGAAACATCGTCGCAGCGATCGTACGCGGGACGCCGGTCGTCATCATAATCGGCAGAACGATCGACCCCACCATGATGATGGCGCCTAGACCCGAGAGCGAAGTGAAGAGCAGCGCGACGACGGCGCAGAGCACGAGCGCGAGCACGAAGGGCTGCTCGCCGCCGTATTCCGCCGCGAGATTGACGAGCGCTCGCGCGATGCCCGTATCGAGCGTTACGCGTGCGAGGAGCGCGCCGAAGATCACCGTGACGTAGACGGGCGCAAGCGACGATGCACCGCTGACCGTCAGCGCTGCGATTTGCGAAAGCGGAACGCCGACGACGAGCATCATCGCGACCGCCATTGCGGGCACGGCGACGATCGCCGGCATCCATCGGCGGAACATCATCACGGCAAATATCGCGAAGACGCCGAGAACCGCAATTGCGGCGATCATTGCATCACGCTCTGCAGATCCGGCAGGGTCTTCTGCGTCTCGTAAAATTGGTACGTCACTCGATCGATGGCATCGGCGCGCCGGATCGCGAGCTGCGCGTCGAGGTGATAACGCTCGAGGTTGCTTGCGAGGTGGCTTTCGCGATCCTCATAGCGCCAGGCACTGGCATAGAGCGGTTCAAGCGCCTCGTCGGTGTCTCGTTGTTCCCAAAACCAATACTTGCACCAATAGAGATCGCGCTCCGCATCGGCGGGATGCGTCTTTGCATGATCGTAGTAGAAGCGCACCTCTTGGGCGATTTGATAGCGGCGTCCGAGCGCATCGTAGCGGCGCGCGGCGAGCAACATTACTTGCGCGGCGTTCGCGTGCAGCGGCGGGTGCGCGGCGTAAAGGTGCGTCTCTACTTGCTCTGCTGCAAGGCGAACCGCGGCGAGATCAACGCTCGACATGCGTGAAGCGTTCCACGCATCGAACGGATCCGCCCAGAAGCGTTTGTTGCTCGGCCCCGGCATACGTGCATCCATTCCGCCGAGCAGTTCGATATCGTGCGCGTAGGCGACATCGTCGGTGCCGAAAAACGCCGAGGGAAAATCGCGCGCGAACGTATCTGCAGCGCGATCGCCTCCCCATGCCAGCGCACCGGAGTAGAGCACCGGATACCACGTCGCTTCGAACAGCGTCTCGCCGTCATCGTTCCATACGGTCTGGAACAACCCAAAGACGTGCGCGTCGATTCCTTCGCCGATGAAGCGGCGCTCGTTCGGCAGCGCAGCGCTCAGATCCGGAAAAATCTCGTTCCAATTGTTCGCGCCGGGCGCCACCATTTGATCGAACCTACCCTTCGCAATCGTCGAGATGTACGGCACAAACGTCTTCTCGGCGCCGTAGTGCCAATTGACGATCACGGCGTTTTTCGGGATCCGCGTCATAATCGATGGATCGTTTTCGATGCCGTCATCCCATAGCATGACCCGCGCGGGCGCAACGAGCTTCGCCATTTGCGTGATGTGCGCTGCGTACACCGCGGAGCGTCCGCCGTTTGCCGTGACGTAACTCGCCGTTTCTCCCTCGCCGAGCGTTGCCGTTTCATCAGACCCGATGTGGAAGAACGGCACCGTTCCCACTGCCTCGCGCTCCTGACCAATGATCCGCGCAAGATACTCGTTCGTCTCGGGAACATTCGGTGAAAGTAAGAATCCGTGCGGGAACTCGGCCAGTTTCGCATATTGCTCGACGCGCAGCGTGTTGTGCATGTGCGCGAAACTTTGCTGTTCGGGAATGAACGTCACGTGGTAGCGCGTGGCATAAGTCTTGAGTTCGCGCAGCTGCGCCGGCGTAATACCGTCGAGCGGCGCCGGCAGCGGATCGGTCGGACTGACGAAGACGTGTTCCATGTACGGTGAGTAGCCGTTCATTTTGAACGCGGCGATCGTGCGGATTCGTTCCTTGAAATAGCGCATTGTCGGCAGCGGACCGCGCGAGACATCGTCGGAGAGGACGCGCCAGCGAAGCTTGGGTGCGTCGGCGATTTGCACGCACGGCAACTGCCAGCGGCCTTGCACGCGAAGCGGCAATTGCGCGAGCGTCATGACACCATAAAACGCGCCGTCACTATCGCTGCTCGCGATCGTGACGCCCGAAGAGTCAACGCGTAAGCGGTAGCCTTGGGAAACGACTGTTGCGTCGCGTGCGAACCGGACAGATCCGACGGTCGCCGCGCGGACGCGTCCGATACCGACGCGCGTCCAGCGGTCGTTCAACTCTTCGAAGGCGGCAGCGTCGATCGAGCGCGCAACGGTGTGCGGAACCGGAGCATACACACACGAGCCGCTAGAAACGCCGGTCGGTAGCGGAATGACATGCAACGCGACGATCGCTAGAACCCCGAATATCACCGGAGGCTGATACCTGCTCGTGTCAGCACGGCGTCGCGGGCATCGAAGACGGCCGTCAATTTTGCGCGGTAGTCGTCGACGGTCGCAGGCGTAACCGATGCTGCTGCATCGGCTAGCTCGAGCAGCGCAAGATCTGCTTGGAGTAAATCGTCGGATGTAAGATTCTCATCGGGACGTTCGAGCGGCGCGAGTAGCTTCTGATCGGCGAACGCAGTACGGAGAATCAACGGTTCGAGTGATTCCGCCGCCTCCGCGTTTTCTGTGCGGAGACGCTCTTGTAACACGGCAAGCCGCTCCCCGACGTAGGCGCGGACCTCCGCGTCGGCGCGGCCGATATCCGTTTCGACCCCGTAGCCGGGGAAATCGTTAATTTTTGCGCGGATTTTCATAAGAGCGTCCATACGACCAGGCGATACGACGGGTGAGAGCGGTGCGCCTCGGGAACCCTCACCCCCAGAGATGGCTGCGATCGTCTTTGTCGCGGTCGCCGTTGCGATTGCCGCGGCGATCTACGCGTACATCGTGTTCAAACGGTACGTGCTGGAGCGTCACGAGCATCGTCGCGTCCTCGCGCTCTTCACGCGCTACATGCCGGCTCCCGTGGTCGAAGATCTCCTCGCGCGCAAGGACCCTCGCTTGCTCGAGGCTCGCGAATACTATGCGACGCTCTTACACGTGCGCATTCGTAACTTCGCGCTCTTCGCCGAACCGCTCTCGCCTGCCGAAACGCTGCGCTATCTCAACGAGTTCTACACGATCGTCGGTCAGGCTGTCGGACGGCATCGTGGCTTTATCGAAAGCCTTCGTGGTGATACGGTCGTCGCCGTTTTCGGGGTGCTCATCGAAGAGCGCTTTCAAGAAGAACGTGCGCTTCGCGCAGCACTCGACATTATGCGCGTCGTCGCTGCGATGGAATCGCGGTGGCGCGAACAGCAGCGTAAATCGTTCACCATCGGCATCGGCGTGAATTCCGGCAAGATCGTCGCCGGCGATACCGGCTACAAAGACCGCCGCGAATTTTCGATCATCGGCAATCCCGCGCAGGTTGCGGCGCAATTGGAAGCCGCATCGGAAGAGCTGAACGCCTCGATCGTCGCTTCGCAGGCAACCTACGACGCCGTTCGCGATCTCTTCATCGGCATTCCGACCTCGACGCTTCCGCTCAAAGGACTGCGCCGTCTGCAAAACGCGTACATCGTGCGCGGGTTGAGCAAGCGCGCAACCGAAGACAATTTACTGACGCTTCCGTCGCAACGCTCGTTTTCGACAACCGTCGTGCGCACGTACGAACCTCCCGAGCCTACTGCCGTCGAAGCCGATGCCTACATCGCGCCGAACGCCGCCTCTGCGCAGACGCCGATCGTCGACGAACGCGTTACGGGAATGGGCGCGGCACCCGTCTTCGGTCATTTCTCACGCTACGACGACGACACACCCGCATTTCCCCAACCCCCGCCGGTCGTCGGCACGTATGAAGACGATCAAGGCCCACCGGTCCAGCTACCGCCGTAGCTCTTGTCATCCTGAGCGAAGCGCGCGAAGCGTGCGCAGTCGAAGGATCGCCTCAAGAGAAACGCACGTCGCGGTCCTTCGACTCCGGTGCTGCGCACCTGCGCTCAGGATGACAGATGCTCAACGAGGTTTGTGAGCGTTTCGCCGGCGGTGCCGCGTAGGGAGCAGTCGACGCCGTTGGTAATGGGCGTTGCTTCGGGGTTGATTTCGGCGACGTAGGCGTTTCGCGCGTAGTGCGTGGCAAGCGCGGCAGCGGGGTAGACGACCGCGCTTGTTCCGACGACGAGGACGACGTCGGCGCGCGATGCAGCGGCCGCGGCTTCTTCCCATGCCGCACGGGGAAGAGATTCGCCGAACCAGACGATATCGGGGCGCATGAAGCCACCGCATTCGTGCTCGATGTCTTCAAGCGGTAAGCCCGTTGCATCCAACGATCGCCGCGCATCGCATCGGGTACACCGTGCAATGCGGAGCGAACCGTGCAGTTCGAGTAAGTGTCGCGTGCCCGCGCGCAGATGAAGCGAGTCGACGTTCTGCGTTGCCAGCGTGAAATCCCGAACGCGGCGTTCGAGCTCGACGAGCGCGTAGTGTCCCGCGTTCGGTTGCGCGCGACGGTGCACCGCGTTGCGCTCGTTGTACCACGTCCACACCAGTTGTGGGTCGCGCGCGAACCCCTGCGGCGACGCGAGCTCTTCGACGCGATGCGTGCGCCACAACCCACCGACGCCGCGAAAGGTCGGCAGACCGCTCTCGGCCGAGATACCGGAACCGGTCAAAACGAATACGGAGGTCGCTTCAGCTAAGCGGCGGACGAGTTCTTCCATTCGCTCCGCCTTCGCGAGCGCATCGCGAGAATCTGCCGCGGCGTTTCGCACGTTGTCGTTTCGAGGGCACGGCGCGAGGGGAGCGAAGGGAGGACGGTGATTCAAGACGCCGAGCGTCTCATGGTACGGGTGTGCGAACGCGATGCGGACGCGTTTGAGGCGTTGTACGATGCGCATCACCGTCTGGTGTATGGCTTGGCTGCCCGCATGCTCAGCGATGCAGCTAGCGCGGAGGACGTAACGCAGGCGGTATTTTTGAAGATATGGACGGCACCGGAGCTCTTCCGAGGGGGAAACTTCTCGGCATGGATCGCGCGCATGACACGCAATCGCACGCTTGACGTTCTGCGCGCGCGAAGCACGCGCAGCGAAGCTGAACTTCCCGAGGCGCTACCAGAACAGACGGCGATGGAAGATACGGCATTTGCAAACATCGACGCCGGCATCGTTCGTAACGCGCTTGCCGCACTGCCCGCGGAACAGCGCGAACCGATCGAACTCGGTTTCTTCGGCGGCAACACGCACGAAGAAATTGCACGGCGAAGCGGCATTCCACTCGGTACCATCAAAACTCGGATACGGATGGGTTTGAAGAAATTGCGTTCGGCGCTCGAGGGAACGGTGACGGTATGAACGGCTCGCATGCCGACATGCTCGACGACGTTGCTGTCTATGCGCTCGGAACGCTGCCCGAGCATGAAGCGCAACGCGTTCGCCGGCATCTCGAAACCTGCGCCGAGTGCCGCGCGGAGTATGAGGCGCTCACGCCGGCGGTAACCGCCGTTGCGCGAAGCGCCGAAGCGTGTGCCGATGCGGCGAACGGGGCGGTCTATGCATCGCCGCTGCTTAAAGCGCGCGTCATGCGAGAGGTTCGCAGAACAGAACCGCAGCCGCAGACGCAAGCGCGCGTGCCGCAACGTAATTCACTTGTGTGGTTGGCCTACGCCGTTGCAGCCGCGTGTCTCATCATTGCGCTCGCGCTCGGATGGTCGAATCTTTCCCTGACAAAACGGCTGCATACAATAGAATCGCCGGCGGCGCCCATTGCGCACACGCAGTCGCTCGATGAAACGACGATCGCCGATCTGGTGAACGAACGCGCGAAACGGTACATCGTGCCGGGCGGTGAGATCGTCAAATCAAACAACCGTCTCTATATCGCGATGCACGATCTGCCGCAGCCGCCGCAAGGCAAAGTCTATCAGGCGTGGACCGAGGCAAAAGGCTCAAAGACGATGACGCCCGGCTCGACCTTCGTCCCGGACAAACGCGGCGTCGCGATCCTTCCGGTGTCATCGAATGCCGGCGCGCTCCACGCCGTTGCGGTGAGCGTCGAGCCGCCCGGCGGCAGCAAGGCGCCCACGACGTCACCCGTCGTTCTCGAACTACTGGAGTAATGATTCGAACGGAACCGCTCTCCGGTGCGCTCGAAGCGGCGGCCCTTGCGTATCTTGCGCGTGCACCGTACGATCACGTCTTTCTGACGTACCTGATTCTCTTCGACGTCGCCGCTTCGACACGTAACATGATTCGCGTCGTCGTCGATGCCAACGGCACCGTTACCGGCGTCGGCTATTTCGGGCGTCAAGTCGTACTCGCCGCGGATGATGATGCAACGATCGAAAAGCTCGCCGAAGCTGGCCGTTCGTTTCGCGGCGAACGGATGATTGTCGGTCCGCGTGCGACCATCGCACGCTACTGGGACGTCATTCGCGACGGACACCCGGCGCCGCGCCTCGTTCGCGACCGGCAATTCGTGATGATGCTCGACCGTTCGATGCTGCGTCCCTACGAGCACAGCGTGGTCGCGCGACGCGCACGCATCGACGAATGGATGACGGTTGCGGATAATTCCGCGCTCATGATCGGACAGGAGCTAGAGTACGATCCGCGCCGCTCATCGCCCGAATTTACGTCGAACGTCCGCGCGATGATCGACCGCGGACTCTGGTGGGTCGGCGAGTCCTACGGCCGCCTCTGTTTCTTCTGCAACATCGGGCCGTGGAGCCCGCAAACCGCGCAGTTGCAAGGCATCTGGACCCCCGAAGAGTTGCGCGGCAAAGGCCTTGCGACCGAAGCCCTCAGCGCCATCTCGGATCGTTTGCTCACGATGTCGCCGACACTTTCACTCTACGTCAACGACTTCAACACACGCGCAATCGCCTTATACGAACGCGTAGGCTTTAAAACCGTTTCCGAGTTTCAGACGCTATTGTTTTAGCGCCCCTGTCATCCTGAGCGCAGGTGCGAAGCACCGGAGTCGAAGGATCGCCTCGAATTACGGATTGCGGTGCGTGATACGGTCCTCCACGTTGTGCACGCCGGTTTGTACGGCGCGTTCCGTGTTGGTTACGAGACTGACGATCCAGCGGATTGTGGCCACGACGCCGATGATGGCGAAGATGAAGATAATGAAGAACAGCCACGCCGCGGTTTCTGCAAGACGAACGAGTGCGTGTTCCATAGTGAGTGCCCGCTTAGGCGCTTACGGGTACGCGACCTCTTAAAAGCGCAGCTAATTCCGCTGGCCGATCGGACGGCACGAAAAATACGAAGTCTGCGCCGCCTTTCGGATTCAGGAACGGCCTCGGAATCGGAGATTGTATCGAGTGGAATTTCGATCGAGGCGAAGGCACCGAAGTGGATGGTAAAGGTCGTGTCACTCAGTTCGTGCGGTTTCGTCGCCATGGTGCCGTAAGCGCCGCACAGCCATAGGCCAGTGAGGAGTTCGATGAGGTCGAGGGCGAGATTGAGCGGCGTGAATTTTGGCGCCATCAAGAGATGGCGGAAGAACGCGTCCGGAATGAATCCGAGAAGTAGGATGAGGCCGAAGATGCCAATCATGTTCTTCTCGACGTAGGTCAGCGGCGAGGGTTTCGGTACAGCGAACGTTGCGCGCAATCCGCTGCGCGCGTTCGCGATGACAAGGGCGTCCGTGCGAAATGGTCCTATCGGCGTGCCTCCAAGTTTTTTCCGACGATTGCCACGATGATGCACAGAAATCCGGCCAATCGCATCAAGTAGATTGCCGGCGTTTGGGCTTCGGGCGTGTTCATGATGCCTAGGACGAAACGTTCGACGGCGAAGATTACGAACGCAATCGCGAAGAGCGGGAAAAGACGGTCGTGCGTCTTGCGACCGAGGCGTTGGAAAAACATCGCTGCGACGAGACAGCCCATTGCGACCACGCCGTTGACGAACAGGTACATCAGCGCACGGCCTCGCGAACGAGCGCATAGCACAGGATGATGACGCCGATTGCGCTCGGAATTGCCCGGATCGGAGCTAAGCTCGATACGTTCGGGAAGACGTACGTATCGATATCGATGAGCAGCAAGATGTTGTTCAAAGTGAAGCACCCAAAGCAGACCGCGCTCCAAAGAAGCAGCGGCACCCGCGAGCGCGAGTACCCGCGCGCAAGCAGAACCGTACAAGCAAGACTCGTCAACGTACACAACAGATTGACGGCGTCAGCGATCATCGTCCTCTCCCCACAACCGGAATGCGTCCGCGAAGGTACGCGCAGAGTCGATCGGGCCGGTAAAGATGGCCTCGATCAAGCGAACCCGCCGGTGTTCGTACTCGCGCTCGAGCTCGTCCACCGTGGCATCGTGTTTTCCATGACGGTATCGGTATCCGTTGCCATCGGCCTCGACGAGCCTCGATCGCAACAAGTCCCGCAGTCGTTGCGCAACGGAGTTCCCCGTCCGGCGCAATTCCACGCTTGTCTCATCCGCCGTCCATACGCGCTGCGGACACGCGTGTAATAGCAGCAAAATCTCGACGTGTTCGACGGAGGCGATGGACCGATGTATGAGCGCGCGTAGTTCAGGCGAGAGATCCACTGGACGGCGCTCTGCTTGTCGCGCTTCCGGCAATCCTTGTTTTAACGAGAAATACAAGCGAGTTGATGACTTAGGTCCATGAGCGGGAGCGTCACAGCCGCGTACGGAACCGCGCTCGTGTACGTCGGAGGACTTTGCTCATGGCCGTGGCTCATGCCGTTCTTCATCTCACGCTCTGCAGCGCGATGATGCACGCACCATCCGGTACGACGATGGATGTCAAACTACACGCAACCGACCATACCGGGCGTCAAACATACGACCGAAGTTTCAGTTTTCAACACGGTCAGAGCGATCAGCAGACGGTCGAATTCGATTCGCCTCGCGGCGTCTTCTTTATGGCGCTTACGGCGCCGAGATACAACTGCAACGCTGCGGGATTCCAAGTCTTTATCGATGGCGAATCGCGCAACATGAACGTGACGCTGGCGCAAGGGAAACCACAAGTGCGTCAGCCGACGCTGCTCGTCGGTACGGCGCCGGCCGCATTTCTCTACGAACAGCCGACGTTCGTGCTGCTCGACAAGAGCATCGATTGTGGCAAGCCTGTCGACTCAACGCTGGACGCCAATATCGAAAGCGAGTACGATCCCGGCTCGTTCCACTTGTGGCTTTATCCGACAGCCGATATCATGAGGCGCGGTTCGGTAACGCTCGCATTCAAAGTCACGAGCTCAACCGGCGACGATCAATTCGTGCGCCTTAAGTTCCCTTATCCGCGTCCGTGGACCGGATGGCCGTACACGATTCAATTCAATTTGCCCGAAGGCGTCATGGACGAACTCGCAACGGAGCAAAAAGGAATACTGCTCTGTCCGAAAATCTACGAAACCTCAGGAGGATAGACCTGACGAGACGCTCCCATTGCGTCCCACGAATCGCCCTAAAGACTGCAAGTGAGTACGCGGCATCCGAAAAATCACCATAGATACGCGATTTCGCCGATTTGGACTGAGATGGACGAAGTGGTGAAACGTTGATTTCGCGACCGCGCGTCCCATCGTGCCTTCGCTCGAACAAGGTTCGCCTTCGATCGCAACGGCAATGTTGAAACGCCGTCCCGTAGTCGGCAACATGGACATCGACGAGGCAGCTTCTGTCGACGCCGACCCTTGATTTCCGCTTCAGGGGACGACGGCGGCGTGCGGCGCATTTGGCTTTCGAGTTGCGGCCGCGTAATCGACTTCGGAAACTTGCCTCGCCATCACGTGGCGGCCGCCACCGCAGTCTGCGCGCACTTTGAAGCGGTAAGGTAGCCTACCGTTCGTTTGCATACGCCGTAAGCCGCAGGGAATAGCGGGCTATCGCAGCTCATCGGCCTTCCCACATTGGCGTATAGTTGCACTGCATCTCGAAAAGCGGAGTCGACGCAGATGTTCGAACGAAATCAGTGCTTAGCAAGTTCTCTCGCTGGGGCGTTATTTGCGTTACTGGCGACACTCGTAGCATGCAGCGGTGGAGGAAATGGCGTTAGCCCACCGCCGGCGGCGCAGCCAAGTAATCCGCAGAGTCCCCAACAATCCGGCGTTTCAATCCCGCTTAGCGCAAGCGGGTCGTTCGCATTGCCGTCAGCTTCGGGAATTTCGAACACATTCGAGCTTTCCGGCAACAATGCACCGGCCGGCGCAGCGCTGACCGTAAGCGTAGCGACCGTTTCCCCTTCGACGATGCACGGCATCCCCGCTCCGAATCCGACTGCTTTCGAATATCTGTCGCTGACGTCCTCAGCCGATGTTACGTTCAACACGTTTCCCAAGATTACACTGACCCTGCAATCAACGCCAGTGAGCGAGGGGCAATTCTCTGCGTGGCTTTACAACACAGCAGCAGCAACGTGGACCGATCTTGGCACCGTGACGGTATCGGGTTCGGTGATGTCGTTCGGTCCGCAGGCCAGCAATGTCGCCCTCGTACATGGCATTACCTATGTCGTTGTTCCGTTCACGTCGCAACCGGGAGCCGTATGCCCGACGCCGACTCCTGGGCCGACGCCAGCTGTCGTTACGCTGTACGTCGCGACAGGCTCGCTTAATCAAGTCGCGGCGTACGACCAAAACGGTCACCCGGTTCTTACGCCTGGGGGTTTTCCAGGGCTCTTGGCTCCGCTCGGCATTGTCTATGATTCATTCAACCACTTCCTTTATGTGCTCAACTTGCGCGCGGTTGGCACGGGAGTCACTCCTGCAGTTAACGTCTACGATGTAACCGGAAAGCCTAGAGCAACGACCGGGACGTTCTCGCTTTCGGGTGTGACTACTAGCGGCCGACTGGCGTTCGATTCGGTTACGCGCCGGCTTTATGTCGTCATTCAAAATGCCTCACTCGTCTTTTCGATGAAGGTTTTCGACGAATCAGGAAACGCGATTCCAACCAGTGGGACATTCCCAGGAATGACCAATCCCGTGGGCATCACGTTTGATCCCTCGAATCGTCATCTCTACGTGGTGAATTCGACGTGCAGCCGGCCTCAATGCATAGAAGGCGTCACGGTCTTCGATGAGAAGGAAACCGCGTTTCAACGAGCGGTTCGTTCCCTGGCCTCAATAGTCCGAACGACATCACTTTCGATTCCTTCACCCGCAGGCTTTACGTGGCAAATTCAAACTCGGTGACCGTGTACGATGAAGATGGCCACCAAATCGCCGTGACGGGAACATTTCCAAATCTCAGATTCCCGACCGGCATAATTTTTGATGCGGTAAACAAGCATTTGTACGTCGCCAACGCGCTCGTCCCAAATAATGCGGCCGCGTACGATGAAGAGGGCAGCTTCATCGAAAGCTTCCCGCTCAACGGCATGAACATCGAACCCATCTATTTAGCGGTCGCAGCGCCATAATGTAAATAGCGCGATCCTGCGCGCGCCATTCGTACGAATGCCGGGGGCCAGTATTTGCGTGCCCAGACCACTGGCGCTTAGGTGACAAGCCGGATTGCGCCCAGTAAAAGCCAGGCGAGTCGGGGCGACAGAGCTGAGGAGAGCGCGCAGCGTCGGAAGCAACTCGTCGTGCAGCAGCCTTCTCGTTGGCGCGAAGGGCTGTCGACGATTCGTCGCTTGTTAGCCCAGCGCGGAAACGGACGGAATATGCCCACGGGCCGCGCGTCGGGCCGCGCTCCACGCGTCAACGTCGCTCTGCTGGCAATTCTCGAGCGTTCCATCCAGTCGGCGCGAAGGGCAATTGCGCTCGCGAAGTGTGCTTTTTGTAAAATCGCTCTCACCTGGCAACACGTCAGTCTAGGTGCCCAATCTCACAAAGGATTCTTCATTTCTACAGGATCGTTCTCATCGGAAGCGTCAGATTGACAAATCATGTCACTTTTCGCGCCAGATGGAATTCAGACACGCCGGGCGAGAGTAAGGAGACTTATCAACGTCAGACGGCTATCGCTGTGGGCGATAACGGCATTTACGCTCTTCGATCATGGACCTTTAGGATTCCGGGCGTGTCGTACAGCATCGCATCAATCTTGGAGCGGCGCGCGCTACTGAGACCAGCGCTTTGAAGGATCGAATCGATGGCCGCGTAGTCAGGTGATATTCCCTCCGGTGCGATCTCACGAAACACACCTAACTCCACCTTTAAAACCGACATTGCGCGTTCGTCAAGACGTGCGATTCTATTATAGCGGTATGCTCGTTTTGTTTTTACCCTGTCGGCTTTGATCGCGGCCACATACAGCTCGCGCGCCTTGGTGTCGTGGATTTCTTTCGGGTCCGTGCATGGATGAAGGGATCGGCCGTCCGGTTCAGGTGGTGGGATTATGCATCCATGGGGCCTGTTCTTTGGGTCGAGAGGATCGTAGCCGGGTTCATACGCCTTTTCGATCGCCGCAAGCACGTTCGCATATCCTTGCACGAAACTTCGACGCGTTGCGATGAAGTTGTCAGGTGTTAATGCTTGAACGTCGACGGAACCCTCCATCGCCGCCGTGGCAGTTTCAAGATCGTCGAGCGAGTGCGAGGTTTCGTACCGCTGCAACGCTTGAGCAGACGAATTGACATGCGTTGATGTAAGCACTTCTGCTGCCGCTGTGCGAGTATCGGCGATACATGCGCGCTCGCACGCCATAAACATTATTAGCAACCCAGCAACGAGGCGCGAATGTGCAATAGTAAGCATCGTCTAACACCTAACAACTGGAAGTAGGAGCATTTACCGTGGTTTGTGCGGTATTATGATCCTTCGAGAGCGTGAGTACTGCAGAGGTGTTGCGAGCCGCCTGTTGCGTTACGGCTGGCCCGAAAGTCCGCCGATTTCCGGTTACGGTGTATTGCGTCGGGATATTACTCTTCTCGACACTATTCAGGAATTGACTGCCTGCGCATGTGCCCGCAGAAGCGTCATCGGTTCTGCTTACCAGCGTACCACGGCCCGACACGACGGTAAGAGTGGTCGGCTGCCCTGGCCCAGCTACGAGGGTACCAGACTGGCACCACCAATCTCCGGGGTTATTTGCGGTCGCTGCTCTGCCTGAAAATCTACGAAACCTCAGGCGGATAAACGTGACGGACGCTCCCATTGCGTCCCACGAATCGTCCTAAAGACAGTATTGTCCGCGCATTGCAGTTCGCGTCCCAGAAACGGTTCGAACAATTACTCGAACAAACGCGGCTTGCGCGCTAGGGCATCCAGCCTCCGAGCGCGGCGGAGGCTTCGTTGTCTATTTGTTTGGCTTCCAACGAGTCTTGTACCATACACGTCAATACGCCCTTTGCGTTGTAAAAGACGCTGGCCGGGATAACTTGGACGGCAAAGAGCTTCGATACCGAAGTCGCTGTCGATTGCTACCGGGAAGTCGATCCCGAATTTATCGATGAAGCGTTGTACCGTTTTCGGTGGCTCGCCATCGTCAATCAGCACGACATCGAAACCCTCGCGGCTGTAGCGATGCGCGACGCGCAAGAATTCGGGCATCTCCTCATTGCAAGGCTCGCACCACGTTGCGAAAAAGCCTACGACCGCCGGCCGTCCGGATTGGTTCGAAAACTCCAATGTTCTGCCAGTGAGCGTCGTTGCGGTAAACGCGACCGGAATAGACCGCAGCTCCTTCTTCACGGGCAGGCAATAGGGTCCCGGAATTGCGCCGCCGCCCGCCGACACACCTAAAAGAAACAACGCACCGAACGCAGCTAGTAGTGCTCGCACGGCCATGGTTCAATCGTATGCGCTCGTTCATTGCACGTACATATGAGCCAAAAAGCCCACCGCAGGCTCAGATTGAAACGGCGGCTACGTTCATGATGCCTGGGAAGAAGAAATAGCAGCAGACGCCGACGATGATGAGAAGACGCGCTATCACTACTGCCGGCGCCGACGACGATTCACATTTCACCTAGAGTGGCGAGACATTCCAGTTTGATCCGTCCTCAAAGTCAACCCAACGCGCCCAGCACGATGCGTCGGAAATCGGTCCTCGTAGATTTTGCTTCACCTGGAAAAGAGGCCGCGCATTATTCGGTGGGTCGACTGGCCACGGAGGCCCGACGAGAAGTCGCGTGCTGTGGTGCGGTTCGATTCGGACCCGAAAGTCATATTCTTGCGGTCCGACAAGCACGCCTACGTACTTAACTGTCTTTGCCGTGTTGTTTGTAAGGACCGCTCGCAGCATAGTGTCATACTTCGCGCTCGTTATGATCTCGCAATTGGATGCTCGCACAGGACCGGTGCTGCAGGCGGAAAGACTTACAAGCAAAGCGGTTACTACAAAACGGGCAACGGTTGGCGCGTTCGCAAAATTCGCGATAAGCAACTTCTCAAGATGTCCTTGCTTCACAAACCTTCGCATTGGGCCGCTCCAACTCGGATTATGAACTCGCGGTGACGGTCATATACGTCCAGTTCGGCGATACTGTTTTCGACCGCATGTGCGTGAAGTCTGCGGAATGTCTTCGCCCACGCTTTTCGGAGGTTGTCACTGTCTCCATCAACGATAGTGGCTGCAACAGCATCGATACCGTCAAACTTGTGGTTCGACCGGAGAACGTGCTGAAACGCGATGACATCGCGCTGCGCGACCCAAGGTAGTGACACAACACTCCAACATCCCGGATGCGGCGAGCACGCAGTCAGTGTCGTAGCAAGCGCAAATAGTTCAGATCGTAACGGACACAAAAGCGTTATTCTTGGTCACGCGTACTCGAGGCGGATTGGACGCCAACGCCCTTCGCCACGCCGAGCGACAAGACAACTACGTGAAAACCGATTAGCCACAACAGGAACCAGGCGGTTTTAACCATGGCGTTGCGGTTACGCACCCATTCCGGCATTAGGATGAGGATCCCCGACACAAGAGCGAGATACGCGATATAGCCTTGGACGCGCGTAATCGCTGTTACAAATACGCCGCGCCTACGGAACCAATAGCGATTTCCCATTTTCCGCCATATTAGCAGCCGGCTGTTCAGGCAGCAAACAACCGAGGGCAAGCGATCTCTCCAAGGGTCTCGTTACCAACGCTAAGTGTATTGGTCGGCGCTATATGTCTCTTCTCGTATTATGTGTTTCCTAGCACCCGGAACTCCGTTGGCGCGTCGCCGTCTCAATACGATCGAATATATCGCAAGCGATGTCGACAAATCTCACGGTCAACGATTATCTAGACGACGATCGTCGGCCGCGGCATTTTGTTTATCGTGTGATGGGGACATCGAAAGGGACGCCGGCGTGCAGACGAAATCGGCGAAATGGCTTCAAAAACAAGTAATTATCGAATAAACGGCCCCGGCCTCCGGGGCCGTTAGACCCTAGTCTCAACCTCTACCCCGCGTGATAAGACAATGCTATGAGGCACGCTGCTCTCTTGCGGGGTATCGTTTTCGCTGTTCTCGGCATGCTGCTCGTGCGCTGCGGAGGCGGAGGCGGAAATGTTACGCCTACCGTCGCAGGGCCGACGCCGCCGCCGCTCGCGGCTGACGGTAGTGTCATCGCGTGGGACGATGCGTTGCTTCAGGCAGAGGCGCAAACAAAATCAGCGCCTACCGTCGTCGCGCGTGCACTGGCCGAAATGCACACCGCGATGTACGACGCGTGGGCCGCATACGATGCGACCGCAGCCGGAACGATGTACGGCACGCAGCTGCGCCGTCCGGAGGGTGAACGCAGATACGATAACAAGCGTCATGCAATTGCCATTGCAGCGTATCGAGTGCTCGTCGATCTTTTCCCTACGCAGCAATCCATCTTCGACGCAACGATCGCGCAGCAAGGATATGACCCGCGCGACACCTCGACCGATCGCAGTACGCCGGCCGGAATCGGCAACGTTGCCGCTGCGGCCGTCATTAATTGGCGGCATCACGATGGCGCGAATCAATTAGGCGACCTTGCAGCGGGCGCGTACGCCGACTACACCGGATACACGCCGGTCAATACGCCGGATCGCGTGAATGACCCCAATCACTGGCAGCCGCTGGCAGTCCCCGCGCCGGGTGGCGGCACGGTAGCGCAAAAATTCACGACGGCGCAATGGTATCGGGTCAAACCGTTTGCGCTCACCAGGGGATCGCAACTTCGCCCGCCGCCTCCGCCACAATACGGAAGCGCAGAGTTTGCGCGGCAAACGCAGCAAATACTCGATTACAGCGCCAACCTCACTGACGAACAAAAATCGATTGCCGAGTACTGGAAGGATGGTCCCAATTCAGCGACGCCGCCGGGACATTGGTGTCTGTGGGGAGACTTCGTCTCTAAGCGCGACCATCATACGCTCGATCAAGACGTGAAGATGCTCTTCGCGCTCGGCAACGCCGAACTCGACACGAGCATCGCGGTTTGGGACGCGAAACGCGCCTACGATTTCGTGCGGCCCATCACGGCGGTCCACGTACTCTTTGCCGGTCAGTACGTCACGGCGTGGGCAGGACCAAACAAGGGTACGGGCCGGATTCGCGCGGAGGACTGGCATCCGTATCAGCCGCTCGAGCTCCTCACGCCGTCGTTTCCCGAGTACGTCTCGGGACACAGCGGTTTCAGCGCGGCGGGTGCGGAGATTCTGAAAGATTTCACCGGAAGCGATGCGATGGGTGCGTCGTTCGTGGTTCCCGCGCATAGTTCAGCTGTCGAGAGCGGAACGCCGGCGCAAAACGTCACGCTCTCATGGGCGACATTTAGCGAAGCCGCCGAACAAGCCGCACTCTCGCGACGGTACGGCGGCATTCACTTCGAGTCTGGCGATCTGGAAGCGCGAAAGATCGGGCGCGCCGTCGGTCAACTCGTGTGGGCGAAGGCGCAGCGTCTTTTCAGCGGGCAGACGCAGTAGCGCACTGCGCCCGGACTTGAGCCATTCATTTGTGTTCGATGCGTCGCTGAACGAACACGCCGGCTGCGTAGCAGCCGATGAGCAAAAACGCCCCGTATCGTGGAACAGCGAAGAGCGCGACCATGCCGGCGAGGACGAACATGGTGAACGATTCCGCACGTAGGCCTTGAGTGAGTGACGGACGTACGGCTTGACGCGGAGATACGGGCACTATGCGCGGCAGCAACGCGGAAACCTTACTACGATACTGTTGGAACGCCTCGCCGTGGCGAGCTGCGAGGCATTCGTCTTCGAAACGGATCAGCGCCGCAATAAACAGAGCGTCACTTACGACGATAAAAATCCAGCCGAAGAGCGGAGCGGCGGCGCCGAATCCCACGGCGAGCAGAATGTTAGCCAGGTACAACGGGTGGCGAACAAAGCGGAACGGACCTGCGACAATGAGTTCATCCGCATACACCTCTTCGTTCCAGACCGTAGGCGCACTCAAATAGCTTGAGCCCCAGATGCGTATTGACATTGCGACAAAGACCAATGCTAATGCCACAAGACCGGCAGCGAGCGGACCCCGCGATCCCCAATGTGCCCCGATCGTCGCGAACGCCGGTTCATAACGGCCGAGCATTGCGAACGAGATTGCCCAGCCGCCCAAAAAGCCTATCAAAAATACAACTGCAAAAATGGCCGACCGTCGTCGATACCACGCAGGTGATTCCACGCGGCTGCTGCGCCGTCTCATGTCTCCAACGATTGTCGCCATGCAAAAGAAACACCTTGGCACCGCTTTATAATGCGCTAAAAGGCGATGCAGAAATGGAATACTGCTCTGTCCGAAAATCCACGAAACGTCAGGCGGATCGGCGTGAGGGGACGCTCCCATTGCGTCCCACGAATCCCCTAAAGACTGCAAGTGAGTGCGCGGCGTCCGAAAAATCGCGATACATACGCGATTTCGCCGATTTGAACTGCGAGCTGCTCCAGTCTGATGCGCTACTTGGTAGAGCGTTTGGCAGACAGTAAATGCCAGGTCGTTCGTATTTTCAGTTTTTGTTGCACGCTCACGTCCGTTTCGATTTCCGCCAGTCGGCGGTGCGACTTCCAGGCGACGAGCGATCGGCTGGTCATCTGACCGCAACGGTCGTGTAACATAAGATGAAGTTGAAGCGCGTCGTAGCAGCGTTCTAATGACGGCACTTGCTACCGGATCGGCGCTCGCCGTACCAGGTCAAACCGGCGCGCAACTTGAGGCATCGGCAGCTTCGACCGGCGCCTTCACGAAATTTATTCGTGTCCATACCGATCATCCCGATCCAGGCAGCGCCGACTACGAGTACATTGCAACATTGAACGTAGACGGCCACGATACGGAATTTCATGCAAAGCCGGCTCGTGACGGAACGATCGAAGTGGAATTTTTTGTCTTTTCCGATCTTATGATGATGTCGCCGCCGTCCACGCCAAAGGCAGAGCTAGTTGCCGATACGCTCGCACGCGTGTATGGTGCACAGTACGCAAGCGACTTTAGGTCAGCGCAGCAATTGCCAAATAAATCCAATGCTGCAATTTGGCGCGGCAACCTGCTAGGCTACTTTGCATTTGGCGGCGGACTTATTGTGTTTACGCGACGCTTTTTTGATGCTTGGGCCGCTCAAATTCATTGATTATCAAACTCTCAGGAAACTTACTGCACCAAACGTTCTCACTCGCGGCCTTTTTATAACAGACTTGACGGACGCCGGACGTGGCGCAGCTATGCCGACGTTCCTACAGCGTTGCCCACTGCCTTTGGATCCGGTCCGTATCGATTTGAACCGACTGTGCCTTCAATACACGTAAGAACGAGCAACCATATCGAGCCGATGAGCGGTACAAAAGCGATGAAGCACCACCAGCCGGTCTTGTTAATGTCGTGAAGGCGCCGAACGGTAACAGCTATCGAAGGGACAATGGCTGCGACGATATAGGCGAAGCACGGAAACCCGAACAATACCGAGATGAAATCTTTTTTGTTGCGGAGCCGGCGAACGCAAGTAGTTCAAGAATCACGCTGGCGCAAAAATTGATTAGCGCGAATAGCCAATATTCGCTACGCCGAGCACGGCCAGAAAAGTCGGCATACTTACGCCAGACCGTTAAATAATAGTCCATTACCACTCCATAGAGTGAGCGCTTTACCTACAGTATCGACATAGCCGTCGGCGAACACTCTGCCGGTGGTCCGAAATGCCTACCCCCCATTTTTTCTGTGATCGAGCCGACAACAGTGGACGGCCACACACCGCCAGGGCTAATTCTCGCCGAGTCGTGTAAGTGACAACAACTGTCAAACATTCGGCGCTGGGATCAGCCTCACCGTCTAGGCGCCTAGTCTCACAACGGGCGCTTCGTTTGAACATTATACGTTTGAGACTGTCAACTATGCCAATCTACGGCATTTCGAGCAAAACATCGGCGGACAAAACAACGGCTGACGTATTCAGCCTGTTGGTTCGGTGGTGTCAAACCTGAATTCTGACGGTTCAGTTGAGTCGAGGGCGACATCGCTGAATGGAGCAATACTCGCAACCGCTTCGGTCGTGAGGAATGGCGACGGCACGGCGACGGCTCGAGTTCAAGACGAGTTGGGTAGTCACACGATTACCGCTTTAGACGCGGCTGCGATTCGATATGGAGACAACACATTGCCCCAGGGCGGAACGCTCTACGTTGATCCAAATACCAATGTAATGACGGCACAAGTGACATCTCCATCGGGAATGCACTACACGGTAATCGCAACACCAAACTCAGACAACACGTACACCGTGTCCGTCCCCGGCACCGACGGATCGCAGTGGCAGCAGAAGATGGCGATGCCTTCTGGCGCGGTTCTGCAAACGTCATCAGCGAAACGTGCAATGTTTAATTGTCAGGTGGCGAAAGACGTGGGAGGGTACTTCGGCGCGGTCTCTATGATCGCCGGAGGCGTCGCTCTCCTAGGCGGCGGTCCAATTGCCGCTGGAGTCTCTGGCGTGACTGGGGATGTAGGGATGAAGATGAAGTTCTTTCGGTTTTTACTACAACGCAACAGATATGTAACGTTAGCGATTGTATTCGTTGCCGCTGTCATTAGCGAATTCGTAGTTCACCATATAAGCGATTTCCCAAATCCAGGGCTTCTTCAGTTCGCGTCGTGGGTTGGGGTCTTCGTCATAGTCCTAGCCGCCGTAATCTTCGTCGGGAAGCTAGTAGTTCGAGAGTCGTGAAGAAGGCAAATACTTGGGTTGGACGCAGTGGCGGGAGCGTGTAGGAATCGAACCTACCAGCCGTCGTGAAACGACCTCAGCGATTTTGAAGACCGTGCGAGCCACCAGACTCGTACGCTCCCAAGCGTCATCCTGGCTTTGGGCGTAGACGGCGATAGGCCTTTCGACCGATACGTAAAAGCGCGAGCGAGAGCAACAGTGCGACGATCGCGACTGCGACGGGCACGATGAACGCAAGGATTCCACCGGCAATCGCGACGCCGTCTTCCGCCGTGCTCACGATCGGATTGCCAAGGCCGCCGGTCGTTGCCGTCGACGCAGCCCGAACCGACATCACGCCGGCGTGAACGCCGAGTGCGTTGAGCGCGCCGACGATCATGAGAAACACAAGCATCTGCTCAGATTGCGGATGCACCGTACCGCCCACGATAATCGCCGCTGCAGCGGGCTTGATGACGATCTGTAACACGTGCAGGGCATGATCGACGAATGGCACCTTATCGGAAATCATTTCCACTGCTGCCACGCCGAGCAAAATCCACATCACCGCTTCATGGCTGAGCCATCCGAATTGGCCCGGCGTATGAATCACTCCGAAATGTGCCGCAACAGCAACCAGGGCAAGCGAGAGCACGCCGCGTAAGCCCGCGGTTGTCGTTAGGGAATAAGCAAGCGCGTATTGCGATGCTGCATCCATCGGCGCTCATTCTATCACGGTTAAATCGTGGTGTGGGCGCAGGACGACCATCCTCGCCGGATAAGGTCAGCAGAAAGAACATGATGTTCTACGAGTCACCGGCTACGGGCGACGGCGGCCTCCTTCAGAGACTGCTCGGTATTACCTATGAGATCTTGCATGCGCAAGAGATCTCGCCCGCGCTAGAATCAATCGCACGCGCCGTCTCCGAAATCTTCGGATTCAAGTACGTGACGATTGTGGCGGCCGATGCGCCCGGCGGCGAACTTTATCGCCGGGTTCTCTTAGGCTTTCCTGAAGCGATCATCAACGAGCGCCTCGGCGAGCACATCCAACGCGAAGGCGTAATGGAGATCCTGCCGACGGAATCCGAAGTGTTGCCGTACTGCTTCTACAATCCCGCAGAGCGCGAGATCATGTGGAAGCAAAGCATCTACACGGGCTACCGTCCGCTCAATGAGCCGCGTTCATCGCCCGACGCTTGGCACGAACGCGATACGCTGACGCTCGTACTCCCCGACCGCGACGGCAACATGCTGGGCTATCTCTCTGCCGATGCGCCACTCGACGGAAAGGTGCCGTCGATCGAAACGTTGCGCCGCATGCAGCTCTTCGTTAACCTCGTTGGTCTTGCGCTTGCAAATTCACGCGCGCATCATGCGGAGATCGAACGCCGCCGGATTCTCGAAGAAAACGTGCGCATGCAGAACGAGTTCTTCAGCATGGTGTCGCACGAAGTGCGTTCGCCGCTGGCCGCAATCCGCGGCGCAACGGCACTGCTGCAGACGCACTTCGAAACGCTCGGCCTCGAACGCCGTCAAGAATTGCTCAGCGTGCTCTCGAGTTCGACTGCGCGCTTGTCGTCGATCTTCGAAGACTTTCTTTTGCTCTCACGGATGGAAGCCGGTCACCTCGCGCTGCGCATCGAGCGGGTTGCACCCGTTCCCATCATCGAAGAATCGCTCGCGCGCATGCGCAGCGAACATCCCGATCGCGCGTTCAATGCTGCGTATCTGGAACCAGTTCCCTACGTGCTCGCCGACGAAGGCCGTACGGTTCAGATCATTACGAATCTGCTCTCGAACGCCGTAAAGTACGGCTTCCCGGAAAGCGCGATTCACGTTGACGTGAAACCGGCGGCTGACCACGTCACGATCAGCATCCTCAATGAGGGCACCGGCATCGAAGAAGCCGACCGCGACAAGTTGTTCACCCGATTCGGCCACTTGGCCGCCGGCGACGGCTCGACGGGCCTCGGTCTCTACATCTGCCGTGAGCTCGTCACCATGATGAACGGCACCATCGGCTTCGACTCCGAACCGGGCAAGCGAACCGCATTCTGGTTCACTCTCCCCCGCGCGTAGCGGGCGGCTCGCCCCTCAAGACCCTCAAAATCCTGCGCAACTAACCAATCAAGTAGCTTTATAAGGGCGGTTGTGGTACAAAATCGGGCGTGAAGACGCGTCCCGATATCCGTAATGTCGCTATTATTGCCCATGTCGATCATGGGAAGACCACCCTCGTTGATGCCATGCTCAAGCAGAGCGGTGTCTTTCGTGAGGGTCAGCAGGTCGAGACGCGGGTCATGGACTCCAATCCGCTCGAGCGCGAGCGCGGCATCACGATTCTCGCAAAAAATACGGCCGTTCGGCATGGCGATGTCAAGTTCAACATCGTTGATACGCCCGGACACGCCGACTTTGGCGGAGAGGTCGAGCGCGTACTTCAGATGGTGCAAGGCGTGCTGTTGCTCGTCGACGCGGCGGAAGGCGTGATGCCGCAGACGCGGTTCGTGCTTCGTAAGGCGCTCGAGCTGGATTTAAAAGCGCTCGTGGCGATCAACAAGATCGATCGCAAAGACGCGCGCGCGACGGAAATCGTGAACGAAGTTTTTGACTTGTTCATTGAGCTCGGCGCGAGTGACGAGCAGGCCGATTTTCCCGTCGTCTTCACCAACGGCAGAGCTGGTATCGCGAAGCGGTCGCTAGAGGATGACAGCGCCGATCTCGAGCCGTTGTTTGAGATCATCAAGAAGCACGTGCCTGAAGCGCCGGCTGAGGATGGGCCGTTTCAGTTGCTCATTTCGGCGATCGATCACAATAAGTACGTCGGACGCATCGGCGTTGGCCGAATTTTCCGCGGCTCTTCGCGCGTCAACATGCCGATTGCGAAGGTCGCGCGCGAAGGGAAAGTCGCGACGGGTCTTCGTTTGACCAAGCTGCTGACGTTCCAAGGTCTCGAGCGCATTGAAGTCGATGAGGCTTCTGCGGGCGACATCGTTTGTGTGTCGGGCATTGAAGATCTCAATATTGGCGATACGATCGCGGATGCGAACGCGCCCGAAGGCATTCATGCCGTTGCGGTTGATGAGCCGACGGTGTCGATGTTTTTCTCGGTGAACAACTCGCCGTTCGCGGGCAAGGAAGGGAAGTTCCTCACGTCGCGCCAGATTCGCGAGCGGTTGATGCGCGAGCTCGAATCGAATGTCGCGCTGCGCGTTTCCGATACGGAATCGGCGGATACGTTCGAGGTCCGCGGACGCGGCGAACTGCATCTCTCGATCCTCATCGAAACGATGCGCCGCGAAGGTTACGAACTCGCCGTTTCCAAGCCGCAAGTCATCGTAATGGAGCGCGACGGCAAGAAGTGGGAGCCGGTGGAGTACGTCGTCGTCGACGTCCCTTCGGAATACGAAGGACCCGTGATCGAAGCGCTCGGCAAGCGCAAAGCCGTCATGTCGAACATGATCAATGTCGCTGACTCGCGGCGCCTGGAGTACACGATGCCGACGCGCGCGATCTTCGGACTACGCGGGGAGCTTCTGACGCTCACGCGCGGCACTGCCGTAATGTCGCACACCTATTACGATCACCAGGAGTGGCAAGGCGAATTGCCGGGCCGCAACGTCGGCGCGCTCGTTGCTACCGACACGGGACGCGCGACGGCGTATGCGCTCGCGGGCGTCGAGCAACGCGGCCGTTTCTTCATCGATCCGGGCGTCGACGTGTATGAAGGCATGATCGTCGGCCGTGCCAATGATGACAAGGACGTCGGACTCAACGTCGTACGTGAGAAGAAACTCACGAACATGCGTGCTGCGGGCAGCGATGAAAACGTCAAGCTTCCGCCTGCGGAAGACCTTTCACTCGAACGCGCAATCGAGTTCATCGAAGACGACGAACTCGTTGAGGTCACGCCGAAGTCCATTCGTTTGCGCAAGCGCATTCTGGACGAAGGCGAACGCCTCAAAGCGCGCAAACGCGAAAAAGCGAACGTCTAAGCGCTACACCGACAACGACCGGCGCGTCGTCTCGACGGTACCGCGCTCGACGTGCGCGACGCGCCTTTGCGATCCGAAGTGAACCGCGAACGCTTTGGTGAGCTCGGCACCGAAGAGAAAAATCTGCGCCGAATAGTATAGCCAGATCAATACGGCAACGAGCGAGCCGGCCGCGCCGTACGCGGACGTCACGGCGGCGCGACCGAGATATAAACCGATCAAATACTGGCCCACGACGGACAGCACCGACGAAGCGGCCGCGCCGATCCAAACATCGCGCCAACTAAGGCGCACTCGCGGAAGCCACTTGTACATCGCTGCCGTTATAACGGTTACGGCAATAAGAAGCAGCGCAGCGTTTGCAATTTTTGCCGGAACTCCGTCGACAAACGCGCTGACCAACGCGGTCACTATTAACATGGCGACAACGAGAATGGCCGCCGTTCCCATAATCGTCAGCGATTTCACGCGATCGAGTATCGTTCGCACGATTCCGCCAGCGGGCTCGGCATGCCAAATCGTATCGAGCGCGCCTTGAATCGCAACGATCAATCCGGTCGCACCGAAGGCGAAGAGCACCCACGCGACGATCGTCGCAAACACTCCGGTCGAGCGCTGGTTGAACGTCGCGTCGACGATTTGGGCAATGACTTTCGTTCCCGCGTCTCCAATCGCAGGGCGCGCCTCATTGAGAATCTGATCGCGTACAGCGTTATGATGTCCGGCGCCGCCGAGAAACGCGGCCGCGATTTCGATCACGATAATAAGCAGCGGCGCTATGGCGAAGATCGTATAGAATGCCAGCGCCGCCGCGAGCCGGGAAGCCTGATCGTCCGACCACCCCTTGTAGGCATCTTTGATCAACAGAATGATGGCGGACGCGCCCATGCGCTACTCATACCCACGCTCCTGCGCCTTCTTCAACTCTTCGGCCGCCTCGCGAACGTCTGTTGCGCGTGCCATAGATTCCGCTGCCCGATCTTCACGGTTCGGCAAGTGCGGATCGTCACGGCGCATCTGTTCGAGAAGGTCGATGATCTTCGCAACTTTCTGTTCGGTAACCACTGCCATTTGCAATGTGATCTCCGCGCGGCGATGAGCAACGCGGCTCTGCCGGTTCTGCGTGATCAAGATCAGCACCGCGATGAAGAACGACCCGAGCGAGACGATGAGCTCGAGTACGGGAAACTGCGGCGCGTCGAACGGGCGCTGCGCAAATGAGCGGTACGCGAGATTCGCGACGATCCAGGCGGCTACGAATACCAGGACCGCCCAAGCAAACCAAGGTTTACCTAGACGATCGGTGACGCGTTCGATACCAAGCTGCGCGGTTGGCACGCTGCGGCGAGTCTCGTCGTGAAGTTCGGTGAGCGTTTGAATGGCGAGGTCGATCGGGTCTTCCGTTTGCATCCCGCGTGTTTACCCGCCGCTCGGCGTTAGCTCACATCTAGGACGTCATTTCAAACGCTTGCTCGGCGCCGGTGCCGCCTTCGATTGCCTGCGACGGCGTCATTCCGAACATATGCTTGTGATCCGAGCTGAAGTGCCCCATATGCCAGAATCCGAAGTCGGCCGCAATTTCGAGAATCGCCGTTTCGCCATGCGAAGCGCGCAGCTTCCGATGAGCGGCGTTGAGCCGGCATACCTTCCAATACGTCATCGGGCCCACACCGTAGACGTCCTTGAATGCGTAGATCAGCGCACGTACTCCGCAGTGCATCTCTTTGCAGATCCGTTCGAGCGTCAACGGCTCCTCGACGTTCTCCCACATGAACGCTTGAACGCTGCGAACAAGCGAAAGCGAACGCTGTTCCCGCCGCTGTTCTGATTTTGGCATCGTCGCAACGGTTTGCAGCGCGCTGACCAATGCTTGCGCGATTTCGCTACGCGCGTACAGCAACCGCGATCGTGTTCCCTCGCTACCGGCACGTGATCCCTTGGTTATGCGATCGATCGACGCCCGGACGTCGGCAAAGACCGATCCGTCCACAAAGACTTCACTGGTGATCGGCATGAGCGAGGTACGCTCGCTCTCCGGCATCTGTTCGAGTGAAAGGCGAATGAAGATCGCGTGACTTGGGCCGAGCGCGCACACATCAATCGCGGACCCGGGCGTCACACAGACTTCACTCGGCTTCCAGGGATGACCGCGTTCGACGACGCGTTCACCTTCTATCAGGAACGCTACCGAGATTGATTCCGGCTGTTCGATAAAGCGCAGCTCGATGCCGCGGTCTGCAGAAAATTCAGAGATCGTGATCGGCCCAAGACGAACCGAAGACATAAAGCCGGATAATAAACCAGCGGTTAACTGAATACACTGCGAACAACCATCAAAACGTTCGATATCTTGTGCGCTGCGAACAGGATCAAACTCGACCGCTGTGACGCCGCTATGGCTTCCGTGCGTAAGGGAGACGGAATTCACTCTCAAAGGCTCCGCAAATGGCAATACACTTTTTGGCAAAGACCATTTTCACCGCGAAGAGAGAATATTCGGATAAAGTATACCGGAGATACAAAGAAACGCTTCTCGGAAAATTCGTTTTGTGCAGTGTTCGGATATTGCATCGTTGGATTGGTTGTTACGATGCGCATACAGATGCGTACGCTCAACGGGCAGTATCAGGTGGACGACGCGGTCGCGACATTTTTCGGCTCGCGAACATTGCGTTTCATCGCGCGCGACACGTACGTAACCGGAAGGTTCGGGCGGGAAGGCGTTATTCGCGGTTCGGTGAGCGGTCACGAGCTCTCAGCGCAGTGGCACGACAAACAACGCCACGGCTGGTTGCGCGTTCGCTTCGCGCCGTCGTTTAAGACCGGAGAGCTCGAATACGGCATGGAGCCGGAGCAGGGTCTAGCGGGGCGATCGATGATGGTGCGCGTCGTTCGCACTGCGCGCACAAAAAGCGTAGAGGCGCCCGGTTAAGAGCGCCTCTAGTATTCGTTCTACGGGTTATACGGTCGCTGGGACACGTTCGCCCACCGTGAACGTGAGTTCGCCATTGATTTCGTTGAACCCGACGTTGACCGTGTCGCCGTCGCGAACATCGCCGGAGAGGATCTTGCGTCCGAGTGGCGTCTCCAACTCTTTTTGGATCGTGCGCTTCAACGGACGTGCTCCGTAGTTCGGATCGTATCCCGCCTTCACAAGATGACGCTTCGCGTCGTCGTTGAGCACGAGGGTGATCCGGCGCTCTGCCAGGCGCTGGCGCAGACGCCCGAGCTGAATGTCGACGATCTGCATGAGCTGTTCTTCACTCAACGCATGGAAGACGATGATCTCGTCGACGCGGTTGAGGAACTCCGGCCGGAAATGAGCGCGCAGCTCTTCCATCACCGTCGCGCGCATGATCGCCTCTTCGGCTCCGCCGAACGTTCCGCGATACTCGAGGATACGGTGGCTTCCGATGTTCGACGTCATGATGACGATCGTGTTGCGGAAGTCGACCGTGTGTCCTTGTCCGTCGGTGAGTCGTCCGTCATCGAGAATCTGCAGCAAGACGTTGAAGACGTCGTGATGCGCTTTCTCGATCTCGTCGAAGAGAATCACCGAGTACGGACGCCGCCGCACGGCTTCGGTGAGCTGACCGCCTTCCTCGTAGCCGACGTATCCCGGAGGCGCACCGAGCAATCGCGCAACGGTATGCTTCTCTTGATACTCCGACATATCGATGCGGATGAGTGCGCGTTCGTCATCGAAGAGATAGTCTGCAAGCGCACGCGCGAGTTCGGTTTTACCGACGCCCGTCGGACCGAGGAAGATAAACGACCCGATCGGACGATTCGGATCCGCAAGACCCGAGCGCGAGCGAAGCACTGCTTCGGCAACGGCATCGACGGCTTCGTCTTGGCCGATGACGCGTTTGTGCAGTTCCTCGTCGAGCGTAAGCAGTTTCTGCTTCTCGCCTTCAAGGAGTTTCGCAACCGGAATGCCGGTCCATCGCGCGATGACCTCCGCGATGTCCTCTTCGTCGACTTCTTCTTTTGAAAGACGCCCGACCTTACCGTCTTGGAGACGCGCCTCTTCTTTCGCAAGTTCCTTCTCGAGTTGCGGAAGACGGCCGTACTTCAATTCGGCAACGCGGTTGAGATCGTACTGACGCTCGGCCTGTTCGATCTGTACCTTCGTGTCGGTAATCTGCTCGCGAAGTTCGCGCAGACGAACGGATGCGTTCTTCTCCGACTCCCACTGCGAGCGCAGCCTCGTCTGCTCTTCACGCAGCTCCGCAAGTTCGCGCTCGAGTGCGTCGAGACGCTCGCGGCTCTGCCGGTCGTTCTCTTTGCGCAGCGCCTCGCGTTCGATCTCGAGCTGCATCACGCGGCGCGAGACTTCGTCCAGTTCCTGCGGCATCGAATCGATCTCGGTGCGCAGCTTTGCCGCCGCTTCGTCGACGAGGTCGATCGCCTTGTCCGGCAAGAACCGGTCGGCAATGTAACGATTGCTCATCGTCGCCGCTGCAACGAGCGCGCTGTCCTTGATCCGTACGCCGTGATGCGCTTCGTACTTCTCGCGCAGTCCGCGCAGAATCGAAATCGTGTCCTCGACGCTCGGCTGATCGACCATCACGGGCTGGAAGCGCCGTTCGAGCGCCGCATCTTTTTCAATGTACTTGCGATATTCGTCGAGCGTGGTCGCGCCGATCATGTGCAGTTCGCCGCGCGCAAGCATCGGTTTGAGCAGGTTGCCCGCGTCCATCGAGCCTTCGGCTTTGCCAGCGCCGACGACCGTATGCAGCTCGTCGACGAACAGAATGATCTGTCCCTCGGAATTCGCCACGTCTTTGAGCACCGCTTTGAGGCGCTCTTCGAATTCACCACGATACTTCGCGCCTGCAATGAGCGCGCCCATATCGAGCGAGACGATGCGCTTGTTCTTCAAGCCTTCGGGCACGTCGCCGCGCACGATGCGCTGCGCCAAACCCTCGACGATCGCCGTTTTACCGACGCCGGGGTCACCGATGAGCACCGGGTTGTTTTTCGTGCGGCGCGAGAGCACTTGAATGATGCGGCGAATCTCGTCGTCGCGGCCGATCACGGGATCGAGTTTGCCGCGTTCCGCTTCGAGCGTGAGATCGCGTCCGTACCGTTCGAGCGACTTGTACGTGCCTTCGGGATCTTTGGTCGTCACGCGCTGATTGCCGCGCACGGCTTTGAGCGCTTCGAGGAGTTTATCGCGGGTTAAACCCGCCTCGCGAAACAGTCTCCCGACCGTTCCGCCGGACTGTGCCATGGCGAGCAGCACATGCTCGACCGACGTGTAGTCGTCTTGCAGCGCTTTGGCTTCGTTTTCAGCCGTCGCCATGACGCGCGCGAGTTCCGGCGAGAGCGTCACTTGCGCGCTCTCGGCGTTCGCACCGGAAAGGCGCGGCAGCTGTCCAATGGCGTCGTCGACCTTCTTCGTGAAGGCCTTCACGTCTACGCCGGCAGCCTGCAGAATATCAGGAGCGATGCCGCGCTCTTGCTCGAGCAGCGCGGCAAGCAAATGCTCAGGGGTTGTCTGGGTGTTGTGTTCGTGGAGCGCACGAGTGTAGGCCGCGTTGAGGCCTTCGCTCACGCGCTCGGTCATCTTATCTACGTTCATCGCTTACCCCTAAAAACCGCAGAAACCCATCCAATGGTTGCAGACACACCCATCCAATCCAAGCGGGATTCACTCTCGAACGGAGTGTACCCCGCGCGTATGAACATTGCGGCCGGCGCCATCCGGGCCTTCTATCTCTTTGATGTCGCCGACACAATCGATCTCGGTGCCCTTCGCACCGTTGAGGGCGAAGGCGTCTTTCCCAAGGATATTCCGCTGCGGACCTACGCGTCCACCGCGTACTTGCAATTTCCCGTACCCCCGCTCGTTGCACGATTGCCCGACGGACGTTTCGGCGACATGGCTTGCACCGTGCGCGCGAAGTTTTTCGATTACGGCGTCATCTCACTGCGCTTTTCGTTCCCGATTGAAGGCAGCTGGGAACGCTTACAAGCGGCGGCAAATGACCTGCGCCGCAGCGACGAGATTGCGCGGTATGCATCGCAGACGGTTGAACGGATCTCCAGGGAACTGGGTTCAGCACTCGACGATCCGCATCGCGCGCTCGTGGAAGATTATTTCGTTATCGAAGTCGAGCGCTTCGAACCGCGCATCGAGTCGGCGGCACTGCTTCATAACTACTCGGATTCGCTCGCACAGCTGCTGCTCGGAGAGACGACCGCACTCTCTTATACCGAGGTGGAAGAAGCGCTGCGCACGCGTTTTTCTTACTATGCCGACGATCTGACCATCGTGCAGTGGGACACGGCGTTTGTATACGACCGGCGCGAATCGAGCGATGCGATCGGCGACATTCTGGAATTTGCGAATTCCCAGTTGCTCGAGCTACGAACGTACGATGCGTTGCTGGACCGCGAATTAGATACGATCTACGCGCTGCAGCCCGGCTCGCGAGCGCGCTCGCTCTTCGGGCGCCGGGAAGCTGAATCCGCGGCGACGATCCGCTATCTTATCGTCGACATCTTGGAATTGATCGACCGTTCCAGTAACGCGCTCAAGGTGGTCGGCGACGCGTACTACGCCCGCATCTATCGCGCGGCAGCGTCAAGACTCGGCCTCGCCGACTGGCAGAGCCAGATCGACAGCAAACTCGCGAGCGTGCGCGACATGTATCAATTCCTGGTCGATCAGGCGCGCTCGCGCCGCGACGAGTTCCTGGAACTCATCGTCATCATTCTCATCGCCATCGAAGTCGTAATCGGCGTGTGGACGCTAGTAAGACATTGATGCCCCTGTCATCCTGAGCGCAGTGAGCGAAGCGAACGGAGTCGAAGGATCGCCTCAATTGAAACGCGCGTAACGATCCTTCGACTACGCGCCTGCGGCGCTTCGCTCAGGATGACAAGGCGCGGGCGGTGTGCGAGTCGATTTCGTTTAGGAAGCGGCGTTTCGTTGCGTCGTCGATGAACGACGCTTCGAACGAATTGCGCGCGAGCGTGACGAGATCGTCATCGGTCAATTGCAGCGCCTTTGCGCTTTGCACGAAATTCTCGCCGACATAGCCGCCGAAATATGCGGGGTCGTCGGAGTTCACCGTCGCAACGAGTCCCGCATCGAGCATTCGTTTGAGCGGATGGTGTGAGAGATCGGGGACGACGTGCAGCTTGACGTTCGAGAGCGGGCACACCGTGAGCGGAATGCGTTGACGCCGCAGCCGCTCGACGAGTTGCGGATCTTCCATGCTGCGAACACCATGATCGATGCGCGAGACGCGCAGAAGGTCGAGCGCCTCCCAGATATACTCGGGCGGTCCCTCTTCACCGGCGTGCGCAACGGTGAGAAACCCTTCGGCGCGCGCGCGGTCGAAGACGGTAAGAAACTTCGAGGGCGGATTTCCGCGTTCCGCGGAATCCAAACCGACGGCCACGATACGATCGCGATACGGGATCGCCGCTTGCAGTGTCTCCATGGCCGACGCCGCGGATTGATCGCGCAAAAAACACATGATGAGATGCGAGCTCATCCCAAAGCGCGCCTGACCCGCCCGCATCGCGGCAGTAATCCCCTCGACAACGGTTTCGAATGCAATACCACGGCTCGTATGCGCTTGCGGATCGAAGAAAATTTCCGCATGCCGAACGTTCTGCGCGTCCGCGCGTTCCAGGTATGCGATCGTGAGATCGAAGTAATCCGCCTCCGTACGCAGCACATTCATTCCCGCATAGTAGATATCGAGGAACGATTGCAAATCCGTAAAGTGGTACGCGGCCGCAAGCGCATCTACCGAAGAGTATTTGAGAGCTATGCGGTTACGCTCTGCAATCGTAAAAATGAGTTCGGGTTCGAATGTGCCTTCAATATGAAGGTGGAGCTCCGCTTTGGGGAGCTTGAACGAATCGATCACGCCGCTCGTTCTACGACGATACGCGGCGGCTGGCCTTTTAGTAGCTGAGCAATCCGGTAATGCTTGCGCGGCCGATAACGTGCCCGATCATCGCATACAGCAGCGCCTCAACGTTCGGTGGCGGAAGCCCGGGGTTACTTTGCAGCTTGAGCGTCGAGTCGAGCGCATAAATCGTGAAGACGTAATGGTGAACGATGCCGGGCGGCGGACACGGACCGAAGTATCCTTGCACGCCGGCGTCGTCATAGACTTGCGACCATAGCCCGGCAATGTTTCCCGGCTTCACGCCCTGCGGCAAGCGATTTGCATAGTACCGCATGTTGTAGATGCCCCAATGACCGAAGTTTGCGGTTTCATCGAAGAGTACAAGCGCTAAGCTTTTCGTTCCAGCGGATTGGTTCGACCAATAGAGAACTGGTGAAAGATCGCCGCCGTTACATTGCGGCGGAGCAATGCCGATCATGCTCTTCGGAATCGTTCCGTTGTTCACGAACGTCGGACTCGTAATTTTGAATCCGCCGACGTTGTTCACCGAGACACTGTCGGACATTACCCGCACGTACGTCGATGCGTGGAGCACGGACTGTGCGGCTTCGCTCGGAGCTTGCATCATGCTCGGGATACTTTGAGACGAGCAGGCGGCGAGCGCAAGGGCACTGGCGCACGCCAATAGCGCGAAGCGACGGCAATTCGATTTCATGGCGCCTCCCGATCCGGTAGACCTGTCGTACCTCCTTTAGAATAACGTCAGTGGCCTTTACGCGCACGAAGCATCCGGTAGTCGCCGCTGCGCACCGTAATGCCGCGTCCGTCGAACCATTCCAACAGCGGCACGGCATATTTGCGCGACGTCCCGAGAAGATCGCGAAATTCCGCCATCGTCATGCGGCCGTTGCGATCGATAAACTCTTCGACTTTACGATGGATCTGCTCGATTTGCGATCCCCGATAGAGCGCCTCGCCGACGCGGACGAGTACGCCGCGTACGAGCAGCGTTTCGAATGCTCGCGGCAAGCCGGCCGGACCAGCTGCTTTTGCGGCAGTTGCAACGGCGTCGAAATCGGCTGGAACGAACGGTGCATCAGGATCGATCGGAACGGCGCGATCGAAGAATGCACGTTGCTCGTTGCTCAGCTTCGGCGCATGTTCCGTCGTCGCGTAGTAGCCCGATCGATGCGTGATGCGGCCTTCATCAACAAACGCCGCGAGCAGACGAATGAGCTTCTTTTCCTCGATCTGCAGCGCGCGAGCGAGCGCAAGCGACGTCAACCCCATTGCCCATGGTTCGCGTTCGTGCGCGGTCGTGAGCGCTTGCAACACCGCATCGAGTAGTTGCTGGGCCGCAACTGCGGAAATATACGCTTGTGGGCGTAAGATTCTCAGCGCTTCGCCGTTCTCGACGAGCGATGCAACTGCGCGCTCTACGACGTCTTCGCGCAGGTTTGTTGCAAACGCAATTTCGCCCACCTCGGCCGGGTCGCTACCACGCTCGCGTAACGCTTCCAGCACGGCACGGAGCGATGCATCGTGGATGTCGGCAGGGGCTAGCCCGGAATCAACGCCGGTGATCTCGCCGCCGCCGAGCAGCGTCTTCGGCGACACGCGGCGCAGGACGAATCGTACGCCGGGAAATGCGAGCACGGGTGCTTTGAGGAACAGTTCTCCGCGTACGGTTTCACCGGGCTCCGGCGGCCGCGAAACCACCAGTGTGCCGAGAATCTCCGCCGAGCCGATATGCGCGCGCACCGGCGTTCGCCGCTTGATCAATGCGGTCGCATCAGCCAGCGGCGTGAACGCGACGTTGAAGCTGGGACGCGGCGCAAACTGCCTGTCGGCAACGACTTCGCCGCGCGCAATTTCATGCGTATCGACACCCGGCACGTTGATCGCGACACGCGTTCCGCCGAACACCGTATCCCGCGGCTGCCCGAACACGTGAATGCTTCGAACGCGCACCGGCGTACCGTGCGGCTCGAGCGCGAGCGTATCGCCCGTTGCAATTCGTCCTTGCATCAACGTTCCGGTGACGATTGTGCCGCGCCCGGGAAGCGAAAAGACGCGATCTACCGGCATGTACACCGGCGCATCGGTGTCGCGCGGCGCGAGCGACGCCAGCTCGAATTGCAGCCCCATCTTGAGCACGTCGAGATTCGCACCGGTCACCGTCGACACCGCAAAGATCGGCGCATTCTCCGCGATCGTTCCTTGCAATTCACCGTGTACCATGCGACACGCCTCACCTTGACGCTCGGGCGCAATTAAATCGATCTTGGTCAGCGCTACGACGATGCGTTGCACGTTGAGATATTGCAAGATCTGCAGATGCTCGATCGTCTGCGGCATGATCCCTTCGTTTGCAGCAATAACGAGCAAGAGCAATTCCATGCCGGCGGCGCCCGCAAGCATGTTATGCAGAAAGCGCGCGTGTCCGGGGACGTCGACGATGCCCGCTTCGCTACCGTCGTCGAACTGAAGACGCGCAAAACCGAGGTCGAGCGTCATGCCGCGCTCTTGTTCCTCGATCCAACGGTCGGGATTCGTTCCCGTCAAGGCTGTTACGAGCGATGATTTTCCATGGTCAACGTGACCTGCGGTACCGATGATGTGCATTACGAGAGCAATGCGATGAACGCCGCAGTGATTTCGCGATCTTGATCCGGCGATACCGTGCGCACGTCGAGCAGCACGCGTCCGTCGGCAATCCGCGCAACGATCGGCGTGCGCCACGAACGCAGCCGCGCAGCCAGTTCCTCGGCGTGCGGCGTTGCGATCGCGACGGCGAGCGACGGAATACGGGCGTGCGGCAGTGAACCGCCGCCGACAAACCCTTCCGTCTCCACGACTTTCGCGTTGATCATCGTCTGCGCAAGACGCTCCGCGCGTTCACGCAACTCCTCGAGGCTCGTCCCGAGCATTCGCAGCAACGGAATAGAAGCGCGCGTTTGCTCCGAGCGGTAAAGACGCAACGTTTGGCCGAGCAGCGCAAGCGTCACCTTATCGACGCGCAACGCACGAATTAGCGGATTGCTGCGAAGGCGCGCGATCGCAGCGCGTTCGCCTGCAATGATTCCCGCCTGCGGCCCGCCGAGCAGCTTATCGCCGGAGAACGCAACGAGCGAAAGCCCGTCGGCGAGCGCTTCTTGCACCGTCCGCTCGTGCTGCAATCCATACTCGGCGAGATCGACCAGTGCTCCGGTTCCGAGATCTTCCGCGCTCGGAATGCCGGCGCGCCTCCCCAGTGCAGCGAGCTCTGCGCCCGAAACGTCGGCAATAAATCCGTCCATCGAGAAGTTCGAACGATGCGAACGAAACAGCAGCGCCGTGCGCGGCGTCAGCGCGCGTTCGTAATCGGCAACATAGACTTTGTTCGTCGCGCCGACTTCCACGAGGTGCGCGCCGCTGCGAGCCAGGACGTCCGGCAGCCGGAATCCGCCGCCGACTTCGATTAGCTGATTTCGGGCAACGATCACTTCCGCGCCACGCGCGAATGTATCGAGTATCAAGAGAATTGCCGCCGCACAGTTGTTGACGACGACCGCATCCTGGGCGCCGGTGAGTTCGCAAATAACCCGCGTCGCGCGGTCGTACCGGGAACCACGCTCACCCTCGACCAGGTCGTATTCCAGATTCGAATATCCGCGGCTGACGCTCCACGCATGCGCGAAAGCCGGCTCGGCGAGGGGCGCGCGGCCGAGATTCGTGTGCAGCAACGTTCCTGTCGCATTGATGACGCCGCGCAACTCCGCCGCCGCGCGTGTCTCGATCCGCTGGGTGACGCGCTCGACGATCGATTCGAGCGGCGCATCTTCACGCTCGGCACGCACACGGTCGAGTTCCGCGGCAATCGCGTCGCGCAAAGCGACGCGCCCCACGACTAACTCGTAGGGCGCGATCGCCGGATGTTCTAACAAGATATGCACCGCGGGCACGCCGCGGAACACGTTCACGCCGCTATCCTATGCGACGTGTTTTGCGAGCATCGACGAGATCACGTTCTCCGGAACGTAGCCCACGATGCGGTCGACCGGCTGGCCGTCCTTGAACAGAATCAGACACGGAATGCCCGAAACCTGATACTGTCCCGCGATGCTCGGATTCTCGTCGGTGTTCAACTTCACGAACTTCGCCTTGCCCGTGTTCGCGGACGCGACCTTCTCAACGACGGGCGAGAGCATGCGGCACGGGCCACACCACGGTGCCCAAAAATCGACGAGCACCGGCTGGGCCGCTCCCAGCACCTCGTCCTGAAAATTTCCTTGCGTAACGTCTGGCAATGCGCTCATGACTAGTTGAATACTACCTCCGTTGCATCAGACCCCTGGGCTAGGCGACTCGGTTGCATCACTCGATCTCCGTCGGCTCGCCGGTGATTCCGGTCACCTGTTCGGCCTGTTTGCCGAGGTTGGTAATCGCTATCACCTCGTCGCCTTCGCCGAGCCGCTGCAAACGTACGCCCTTGGTGGAGCGCCCCGCTCTGCGGATATCGCTCACCTTTAGACGGATCACTTGGTTGCCGCTCGTGATCATCAAGAGTTGGTCGTCGGGTGCGACCATGATCTGGTCGACGACTTGCCCGATGTCCTCGCGCTCGCGCGCAAAGGCCTTGACGCCCTTGCCGCCGCGCGAGGTATGGCGGTAATCCTCGATCGGCGTGCGCTTTCCGAACGCTTGCGACGTCACGAGAAGCACTTCTTTACGCTCCGGTTCGATGACGTCCATCGCGACGATCGTGTCGCCGTCTTCGAGCGTCATCGCCTTCACGCCGCGCGCGTTGCGCCCCATCGGACGCACGTCTTTCTCGTTGAAGTGCACCGCCATGCCTTGCGTCGATGCCAGGATGATGTCGCGCGTGCCGTCGGAGAGATCGACCGCGAGCAGTTCATCGGCGTCATCGAGATTGATGGCGTTGAGGCCGTTGCGACGCACGTTCGCGAACTCGGCGAGCGGCGTCTTCTTGATCACGCCTTGCTTGGTGACCATCACCATGAAGCTGCCGTTGACGAACTCGTGGATCGGGAACACCGCGGTGACTTGTTCGCCCGGCGGCAGCGTGAGCAGATTGACGAGTGCCGTACCGCGCGCCGTACGCGTGGTATCCGGAATCTCGTATCCACGCAAACGATACGCGCGTCCTTTGTTCGTGAAGAAGAGGACGTGATCGTGCGTCTTGGTCACGAAGAAGTTGCGCACCACGTCCTCGCGCTTGAGGTTCGCGATGCCCGTGACGCCGCGTCCGCCGCGGTTCTGCGTTCGGAACGTGTCGATCGAGACGCGCTTGATGTAGCCGCCGACCGTGTACGTCACGACGACGTCGACGTTCGGGACGAGCTGCTCCATCGAGATCTCGTCTTCGGCCGGATGCACTTCCGTGCGGCGGTCGTCGCCGAAGCGCTTCTTGAGATCGAGCGTTTCCGTCTTGACGATGCCGGCGATACGACGCGGGCTCTTGAGAATGTCTTGCAGCTCCGCGATCGTCTTGATCAGCTCCGCGTACTCATCTTCGATCTTCTGCCGTTCGAGGCCGACGAGCGTACGCAGACGCATATCGACGATCGCTTGCGCTTGAATATCGGAGAGCCCGAAACGCGACGAGAGCTTCGTTTTTGCTTCGTCGGTCGTTTGGCTGCCGCGCACGATCTCGATGACTTCATCGATGTTATCGAGCGCAATGCGGTAGCCTTCGAGCAGATGCGCGCGCTCTTCCGCTTTACGCAAATCGTACCGCGTGCGCCGCGTGACGACGTCTTTGCGATAGACGATGAAATGCTCGAGTAGCTGTTTGAGCGTGAGCACTTGCGGCTCGAGCGCGACCGATCCGTCGGGACGCGGTTCACCGACCGGTACCAGCGCGAGCATGTTGAAGCCGAAGCTCGACTGGAGCGGCGTGTGCTTGAAGAGCTGATTGAGCACGACCTTCGGCGTCGCGCTCTTCTGAAGCTCGACGACGACCCGCATACCTTTGCGATTTGACTCGTCGTGCAGCGCGGAGATGCCTTGAATGCGTTTCTCGGCGTGCGCTTCCGCGATCGCTTCCACGATGCGGCTCTTGTACACCTGATACGGAATCTCGGTGATGACGATGCGATGACGGCCGCGGTCTTCGACGATTTCCGCCTTGCCGCGCATCGTGATCGAACCGCGTCCGGTCTTATACGCTTCGCGGATTGCTTCCGTTCCGAGAATCTCACCGCCGGTCGGAAAATCAGGGCCTTTGACGATGTCGCACAATTCGTCATCCGTTGCATTCGGATTGTCGATCAGCAACGCAACTGCATCGGCAATCTCGCTCAAGTTGTGCGGCGGAATGTTCGTGGCCATCCCGACGGCGATGCCGCTCGAACCGTTGACGAGCAACTGCGGCAGCTTGCCGGGCAGAACGGTCGGCTCTGTCCCTTGGTTGTCGAAGTTTGCGACGAACGGAACCGTCTCTTTTTCGATGTCGGTTAGGAGCTCGAGCGAAAGCCGACCGAGACGCGCTTCCGTATAACGGTACGCGGCCGGCGGATCGGGGTCGATCGAGCCGAAGTTGCCGTGACCATCGACGAGCGGATACCGCAGCGTGAAGTCCTGCGCCATGCGCACGAGCGCGTCGTACACCGAGCTGTCACCGTGCGGGTGATAGGACTTGAGAACTTCGCCGATGATACCCGCGCATTTACGGTGCTGCTTTGTGGGGTCCATCCCCATATCGCGCATCGCGTAAAGGATGCGCCGCTGCACAGGCTTGAGACCGTCGCGCACGTCGGGAAGTGCGCGCGAGGCGATGACGGACATGGCATAGGAGAGATAGCTCTCCCGCATCTCGTCTTCGACGTTTACTTGTTGGACGATATCGTTGTTCAATTTGCTTCGCTAGACACAAAGAATGAGGGCCAAGAATCGGCCCCCGCTTTCTTTAATATATACGCCGTCTAGGGCGCGTCTTCCCACACGGGAATGCCTTCGTCGTCGACGCCTTCTGCCGAAAAGTTGTCGTCGAAGGAGATCGCTCCGTCGGGCAGGGGTTCAGCCGGGCGCGCGAGCGCCGAGGCAAATGTGTCGTCCTCGGGCGGAAGCGGCGCCTCATCAAAGACCGGTTCGTCGGCGAAAAAGTTTACGGCCGGGCGCGGCGTGGATGGCGGAAGGTCGGCGACGACGGGAGCCGCCGCAGCGCCGGCGTTCGGAATCGTCTCACCGATACGTGCCTTAGCCGCCTTTGCCGCGTTATGCACTAGCGCAATCGAATCGGCAACGGACTGACGGAGTTCTGCTGCGAAATCGCTGCTCGACATGTCCCAGAGATTCGCCGTACCTAGCGAGCAGACTTTCGAAAGCCAGGATGCGTTCGAAAATTTTGCGCGTGAATTCGCCGCAACGCTGCAGCCGGGCGATGTCGTTGCGCTTTCAGGCGAACTGGGCGCCGGAAAGACAACGTTTGTGCGCGCGGCGGTGCGCGCGCGGCATGGAGAAGATCAAACGTCGAGTCCTACCTTTACGTTCTGGCATCGGTATCATGGAGAACCGCCGATCGACCATCTCGACCTCTATCGCATCGAGGATCCGGCGGAACTCACGGAACTCGGCCTCGACGAGGCGTTCGACGGCCGTTCGATCGTCTTCATCGAGTGGTGGACGCACGCGCCGCAACTGTTGCCGCAGCACCGGTACGAAGTCACGATCGCCGGCGCCGGCGATGCTCCGCGCACGGTTCGCGTTCAATGATCGTTCTCGGCCTCGAAGGTGCGCTCGGCGGATTCTCGGCGAGCATCGCCGTCGACGAAGAGATCGCCGCATCGGTGTCGGTTGAGGGAAACGTTGCGCTCGAAGCCGGCCTCGGCGCCGTGCGTGAGGCGCTCGACGCCGCTGCGTTCGACGCGGCACAGTTGGATCGGATTGCCGTCGGCGTCGGTCCGGGCGGGTTTACCGGATTGCGCATTACGATCGCCTACGCAAAGTCGCTTGCGCAGGCGTGGCACGTTCCACTCGCCGGAATCACGTCGTTCGATGCGCTCGAATTCCGTCATGATTTCGAGCGCGTGCTCACCGTCGTGGTCGGGCGGCCCGGAATCATCTCCGCGCGGTATCGCGAAGGCGGAACGGAGCGGCGAGGCTCGGGTAAAGCAAGCGATGTCCTCGCCGGGATCTTGCCGCCGCCCGATGCCGCGCCGCTGCCAGTTCTCGGCGCCCCGGAGGACGTATTCGCGTACCTCGCCGAAGGCGGTTTTATCTTGGACCCGCGCTTGCCGCTCGTTACGCCACCAGCTGCCGCCGTTGCGCTTGCAGGCATGCATGCGCGCGCCGCCGCGAGCATTCACGAAGTCCGCGCCGATTACGGAGAAGCACCCGCCGCGAAAGTTCCGGTGTTTAAACCAACGGAACGAAAACGATGAAAGCCGATCTTACTCCGTCCGCCGCCGGCACGCCGGAACGCATGGATATCGCGCCGATGACGGCGAGCGATATCAACGAAGTGCTGCGAATCGAACGCGCGTCGTTTTCAACGACGTGGCCGTCGGATGCGTTCTACAACGAGCTCACGACAAATAAACTCGCGCATTACTACGTAGGGCGTATCGAAGGCAAGATCGTTGCGTATGGCGGCATCTGGGTGATTTTTGAAGACTCGCACGTCACGACGATCGCCGTCGATCCGGCGTTTCGCGGGAAGAAATTCGGCGAAGTGATGCTACTCAAACTCATCGATGAAGCGATCGCGCGCGGCGCAGCGTGGATGACGCTCGAAGTGCGCGAGAGCAACGTCGCCGCGCAGCAGCTCTACCGCAAGTACGGATTCACGACCGTGACGACCCGCAAAGGTTATTACAGCGATAACAACGAGAACGCGCTCGTCATGTGGGCCGGCAATTTGAAAGGCGACTTGTACCGCGCGCGCCTTTCCGCTCTGCGCGTGCGATTCCAATAGCGGAGACACGTCTGCACTTCACCGCTCTCGCGCGACGCGTTCGCCAACATCTCGGACAAGGTCATCGGTACGAACATGTCGTGCGCGTCGCGCGATGCGCGGATGTTCTTGCGCAACTGCACGGCTTGGACGCGCGAAAAGCGCGCCTTGCAGGGATGTTACACGATCTCGCGCGGTTGTATTCCGCGGAGCGGTTGATCGACGAGTGTGAACTGCGCGGCATGCCGATCGATACGTTCGAACGCGAGAATCCAATCGTGCTTCACGCGCGGCTCGGCGCCGCGATCGCGCAGGAGACGTTCGGCGTGCACGATTCGGACGTGCTCTCGGCGATCGAAAAGCATACGGTCGGCGCGGCAGAAATGTCGCCGCTCGATTGCGTGCTATACCTCGCCGACGGTCTGGAACCGGGACGTACGTTCACGGAACGCGCGGCGCTGTGGGGGCTGGCATGCACGGATTTGCGAGCGGCGATGCGAGCAACGATCGCGCATTCTTTAGGGTATTTGGAACGGCAGGGGATTCCAGCCGCACCGCAGACACTAGCAGCCGCCAAGACGTATGGGCTTGCGTCGAACGCGCAAACCCGCGGCTGGGCAGAGGGGGTTCCGACATCGCTGAACTGATCGACGTCGTCCGCGACGCCGCTCTCGATCGCAAGGGCGAAGATTTTACGACAATTGACGTCAGTGGACGGACGATTCTTGCGGATACATTTGCGCTTATCACGGGACGATCGAAGATTCAAACGCGAGCGATTGCCGACGCAGTCGTCGAGCGCGCCGAAACCGAGGGCTTCCGCGTCACGCGCGTCGAGGGCTACAATGAAGGCACGTGGATTCTCATCGATCTCGGACACGTGATCGTCCACGTTTTTACCGCGGATCAGCGCCAGTTCTACAACCTCGAACGGCTGTGGAGCGAAGTCGAAAAGCGCCAGGCGCAATCCTCATGAACAAGCGTTCGCGCACCGAGTACCGCCCCAAGCCTTCCGTCGCCGAGTTTTGGAAGCGGGTGGCTATCTGGATCTTCATCTTCCTCTTTATCTTCAGCGTCGCCGGCGGCGTCATCGCATTCAGCGTGAGCCGCTGAAACTCCGGAGCGGTCCCCGCGATACTAGTCCTCGGAGGTCAAGGAACAACAGTATGAAACGATTGGCCGCAGTGGTCGCCATCGTGCTCGCCGTGACGGCGAACGCACTGCCGGCGCTCGCCGCACAGTACGTCCAAGATGGCGCGAGCATGTTCTCCGCCGCGACCGTCTCGCAATTGAATCAAGAGATCGGCAACTTCAATGCGCAGACAGGCAAGGAAATCGTTGTCGTCACGGTCCCTTCGCTCAACGGGGAGACGGTGCAGAATGCCGCGCAGACCGTATTTAGCGAACAGCGCATCAACGGTGTCCTGATTTTCATTGCGAAAAACGAGCGAAAAGACATCATCGTCCCGGGCCGCGCCACGGCGCAATTCTTTCCGGCGTCGACGACGGCGTCGATTCGTCAGCAGATGGAATCGTCGTTCCGTAACGGTGATTTCGACGGCGGCATCACAACGGCCGTGAGTTCAATTCTCGACGTGTTCCGTTCGCATCTCAATAGCGCACCGGGCAATGCCACCGCGTATGGACGCAATTATCCCGCGCCATATAATCAGCAACGCCCCGTCGCAACGAGGACTGGAGTACATATCTCAATGTTTTGGTGGATCATTCTGATCGTGATCGGGTTCTTGGTAATCCGGTCGATCTTCCGCGCAATGTCGGGACCGCGCTATTACGGCGGACCTGGCGGACCAATGGGCGGCGGACCCGGCTATGGTCCCGGACCCGGCTACGGCGGACCGGGCTACGGCGGATACGGCGGCGGATTCGGCGGCGGCGGAGGCGGCTTCTGGAGCGGAATGCTCGGCGGCCTCGGCGGTGCGTTTCTCGGAAACGAACTCTTCAATCGCGGCGGCGGCGGCGGGACGTACATTGATCCGAACGTTGCAGGCGGCGGCGTTGCGCCCGGCGATCAAGGCGGTGGCTGGGGCGGAAACGCGCCGGATGCCGGCGGCTGGGGCAATGACGCGGGTCAAGCCGATATGGGTTCGTCGAGTTCCGGTGACTTCGGCGGCGGCGGATTCGGCGGCGGCGATTTCGGCGGCGGAGGCGGTGGTGACTTCGGCGGCGGAGGCGGCGGCGATTCCGGCGGCGGCTGGTAAACCACTGTCATCCCGAGCGTAGGTGCATAGCACCGGAGTCGAAGGATCGTTGCGAATCAAAGGCCCGTCGATGCGTTTCGGCGGGCTTTTAGTTTGAGACGATCTTTCGACTCCGCTGCGCTTCGCTCAGGATGACACTGACACACGCATTCATTGCGCGCGAAACCGAGCAACGACACGCCTACGTTCGTCCCGCTGCAATGGTCCTAAGTTATGAGTCCATTAACTGTATCAATCCAGAAAACCGGACGTTACACTCGGCGCAGGGTGACATCGTGTAGCTCCTAGCAGCTCGCTAGGTTGCGCTTTTGCCAAGTAAACCGGTTGGGGACCTATGCTCGTATCGAACTCCGATGTTCCGCGAATTCCCGCAACGACGATCCGTCGCGATCGGCTCGAACGTTGGCTCCGATGTCATGCCGAAACACCGCTGCGATTAGTCGTCGCGCCCGCGGGATCCGGGAAGACGAGTCTCCTCGTCAAGTACGCAATAGCATCTCCGGGCAGTGTTGCATACTGCGCGCTTCTTCAAGGAGCGACCCCCGACGAATTACACCTTGCAATTGCACGTGCCTTAGGAAGCACTGAAACGCCGGTATCGTATGAAGAGATGCTGGCGTTTATTCATAAGAACGCAGGTGAACGACTCGAACTCATCGTCGATGACGCAGGTGACGGCCTCGAAGAGACGACAGCGGAGCTTCATCGACTCGTCGAAGACGTCGACGATCGCATCACGCTGATTTATGGTGCGCGATCGCTCGACCGTATCGCTGCTGGCCGTCTTATCGCGCGCGGTCTCGCGGAAGCGTGCGATGCGCGCCGTCTGAACTTCGATGTAGCCGAAGCGCGAACGCTGGCCGATGCGTGCGGCATTACGCCTTCAGATCAGGACCTCGCGCGTCTCGTTACAGATACGGACGGGTGGACACTCGCGCTGAGCTGCGCGATTCGCACGGCAGCGATCGAGAACGAAACACTCGCGAATGCATACAAGCTTTGGCGTGCCGAATCGGAATCGTTCCTTCACGAGTTCGTCGAGTGCGAGCTCCTTCGCGTCCCCGCCGACGAAGCGAAGCTATTCCGCCTACTGCTTGCCGGCGGCGATGCCGATCCATCGCAACTTCGTGCGCTGCAAGCACGAGGGCTCTACATCGCTACGGACGCCGACGGTACACTGCGCCCGTATCATGTCTTGCGGATGAAGCTGCAGCGACCGGCGAATGCGCCGGCGCAGCCTCGGCTTGCACCACTTCTCTCCGTAAAGATGCTCGGATCGTTCCAGGCAAGGATCGGCGAGCGCGAGATTCCGTGGGTGCGCAAACGCGATCAACAAATCTTCAAGTATTTGATGCTCAAGCCCGACGGCCGGGCAACCCGCGCAGAGCTGCGCAACGTGTTTTGGAACGGCACGGATCATCATCTCGCGACGCAAAGCATGCGAACCGCATTCAGCACGATGCGACGCGCAATCGCTGCCGTTGTCGGTTACGATCAAGTCGAATCATACTTTCGCACTGTTCCCGACGTGCATCTTGTTCTGGATCACATCGTTTGCGATGTGCGCCGCTTCATTGCACATGTCTCCGATGGTGAAGCATCCTTCGACCGCAACGATCTCAAAGAAGCGGTATTCCACTATCGCGCGGCGGAGAAGTTGTACGGCGGTCCGCTACTCGAAGCAGATGGAACTGAACCGTGGCTCGCCGCACAGGCGCTGGCATTGGATGAGCGGCACCTTTTGGTGCTGGAACGACTGGCCGACATCGCGCTGGAGCAAGGCGAAATGCATGACGCGCGGCAATATGCGATGCGTGCCGCGCGCACTTGGCCGGGACATTCGGGTATCGCTACGCTCTTGCATCGGACCAGTAACACGGAACGCGGCGATCCGCCGAGATCCGCTCTAGGCGGATCAGGTGAGCGCACCGTCACAACCGGCTCGGTTAGCAGTGCCCCCTAAGGGCGCCGCTTTCGCACTTATAATCTGCGCAATCCTCATCGCGGCGATTCAGCTGTGGACGTTCGGCGTCGCGCATGCGGCGTTCGCCGACTACCGCGCGTTTTGGTGCGCGGGCAGCATCCTTGCACACGGCGGCAATCCGTATCTCGGCGCTCCGCTGGTAGCGTGTGAGTATGCCGCGCAGTGGTTCCATCCGTACGGCGCAGCCCATGTTGCAATTGCAGCGCCGCTTCCGGGATATGCCTTACTTCCGTTCGCCGCCCTCTCGCTTCTGCCGTTCGGCGTTTCCGCCACGTTGTGGCTCGTCGGCTCGCTTGCGGCGCTGTGGTTTTCCATCGTCACACTTGCGCAATTGACTTCACGAGATCACGCATCGTGTGCGGCGTTCCTCGTCTTACCTGCGCTCGTCTTATGGTTGCCGTACGGAGAGGTCGTTCCGTTCGCGCTAGCGGGATCGCTGCTCGTTGCCAAGGGCTTGCGTGAGGACCGCACCGTCCCGGTGGTGTGCGGGCTAACGGTGCTCACGATCGAACCGCATCTTGCAGCTGGCGTTTGGATCGCTGTCGCAATCTTCGCGCGTCGCTCACGCTTCGCCCTTACGGTCGTCGCAGCCGTGCTCAGCGGCGTTTGGTTCGCGCTGGCGAATGCAGGCCCAGCGATCTACCTGCGTGAGGTTCTTCCGCTCCACGCACTCTCGCAAGTACCTGCTGATTCGCAGTACAGCATTACGTGGATAGCGCACGCGCTGGGTTTTGCCGATACGGCGGCAATCGCAATCGGATCCGTAAGCTACGTGTTCTTCACGGCCGCGGCGACCATCATTGCGCTTGTTCTCGTAAAGCGTTCGGGCGACGCCGCACTCCTGCCACTGTTCGTCATCGCTGGTGAAGTAACCGGTGGTTCATTCATTCACGAATCGCAGATCGCCGCCGCCGTACCGGTGACGTTGTGGTTTTCGCCCTTCGCAACCGTGCTTCTGGCTGTCCCATGGCTGCAACTTCCACGCGAGGCGCTACTGATTCCATGTGCAGCCTGCGTTGCTGCGCTCGTCGCTCACTACCGCGGTTTTTCGAAGCGGGGGAGCGTCGCATTCGGCCTCGGCGCGCTGCTCGCACTCATAGTTCTTGCAAGCTTGTTGCAACGCTCCGTGTTCACACCGCGAACGTTTCCCTCGCAATCGTCGCTCGCATCCGCGGACGCGGGCCGCTACATCTGGTCGCATTTCGCGAATACGGGCATCGAAACGTGGCTGCGGAAGGTTCCGGCGTGGACCGCGCTCGGCTTCGTTTGGTTGAGCGCATTGCGCGCGGTGCTGCGGCCTCAGCCCTCGAGTGCAAGGCGATCGCCGACGAGCACGTCGGTCGCATCCAATGCTCCGACACCCAATTCAACGACCGTAGCAGCACCATAGGCAGCGACGACACGGTTTGGACGGACCCCTGGGCGCAGGTTGATGACACGGTTTTGCGCATTTAAGAACAAAACGTCAATACTCACACGCATGCCAACCGTGTGAATGATCCAGCAATTTGGGAACCACATTCCTTCGCTCGGCGGGATCTGTTTGCGGCTCAATAGGCCGATGCCCCGTTCAAATGGATTTACCGCGACGACTACCTTGGATGCGACGATCAGATTCGTCGAGTAATTTCGAAGCACCATGCGCCACAAGGCTCAAAAGACGGTAATGACGGGAATAGCAAGCGCGATGGCACCGACGAGATATGGTGCAAACGCAATCGGCTGCGCGGTTCGATGTTTCAGATACGCAACGATCACCGCGGCGATGCACGCGACGGCAAAGGCTAGCGTTGCAGTCTGCGCGCCGAGGACGGCGGCGCCAAGCGCAACGAGCTTCACGTCGCCCCAACCCATACCACGTCCTTTCGACATCGCCGCTGCTGCCGCAAACGGAATCGACGGGAGTGCGATGGAGACCAGTAGCATCCAGTCGCGTTCGATTACCGCTACAATAATGATGATCGCGAGCGGTCCCAGTGTGAAGACATCGGGGACGATGCCGGTACGCACATCCGTGTGCCAGATTGCTGCGAGCGCAACGAAGAGAATCGCAAAGAATGCGATCTGCGCCGGCACCGAGGCGTGCGGCGTGATAATTGCGCCGAGAACGGCGCAAACACCGACGATCGCAAAGTCGGGCGAGGTAGACGCCGGCGGACCATCATCGAAGCGGCGTAGACGAGGAACGATCGTCGACGCGAGGACGACTCCGAGGAATCCGGCTGCAGCAAAGAAGACGAACCCGAGTACTGCTTGCATCTGTTATCTCGTCGCGATGTAGTGAGCGATGACGGTTCCGAAGATCACGGTGAAGATCGCTGGAAGCATGAAGAAGGCCATCGGAAAAGCCATCTTCACAGGCAACTTCGCGCCGTGTTCCTCGGCCATCATGATTCGATGGTTGCGCGTGTCTTCCGCGAGCTCGCTAAGCACTCTCGCGACATTCGCGCCGAGCCTTTCGGCCTGCGTCAGCGCTGAAATCGTTGTCGTGAATTCCGTTTGATTCAGTCGCGCCGCTGCAGCATGCAACGCCTCAGACCGGGAACGGCCGAGACGAATCTCGGAGAGAGCTTCGCGTATCTCGCTACCAAGGGCGCCCGGTGCGGCGTCTACTGCATAAGCCAGGGCCGCATTGACCGAAAGACCCGCTTGAACCGTCGCAGCAACCATATCGAGAAAGTCGGGAAGGCGTCGCTGCACATCAACTTTACGCGCTTCTCGCGCCCGTTCAATTAAAGAAATAGGCGCGTACCCGCAGCACAAAATGACCAATATCGAAAGACACACGGTCAGCCATGTTTGCAGATGAACCATTCGTCCTAAGAGCAAGACGATGGCGATGCCGGCAATTGCTCCTCCAAAGACGCGCAAGACGATCTGCACCGGCGTAACTGAGTACCAGCCCGCCTCGAGAAGCTTTTGCGACAATCCACCAAGCGTTTTACCGGAAAAGGATCGCTCGACCAGCTTCTCCAAGGCGCTTCGATTGCGAAGGCGGGGATTTATATTCTGATATTCTTGAAGCGTCTTCGTTAGGACGTTTTTCGACGGTACGAGCGAAAGGGTGAGCATAAACGCTGAGAGCGATCCGAGAATCGGTAAATACCAAGGCGTGGTCATGCGAAATCAACCTTCATGATACTTTTCAGCGAGATGAGCGCGCATACTTCCAAGACAAAGACGATTGCGAGGGCCACATGTCCGGGGTTTGTAAAGAACAGCGCGTGTCCCATCTCGGGCTGAATCACGGAAATGATCATCGCGAGGGCAATCGGGATCGCGACAAGGACGGCGCAACTTGCGCGGCCTTCGGACGTAAGCGCACTAATCTTCCGCTTCATGCGCCGCCGCTCTTTAATCGTGTTCGCGAGCTGCTCGAGAATTTGGGCCAGATCACCGCCGGTCTGTGACTGAATTCGAACCACACGCGCCATCATTCGAGTCTCATTGCCAGGCATACGATCGGCCAGATCGTCAAGCGCATCATAGATGCTAACGCCGATATTGACCTGCCCGATGATGCGCATGTACTCAGAGCGCGACGGTTCCGGCATCTCTTCGACGGCGAGGGCGATGGCCTGCCGAAGCCCTAAACCGACACGCAGTGCGCTGCTCATAATTCTCAGCGATAGTTCGAGTTGCTGTGTAAACGCCGCGATTCGGCGCTGCAACCGAATTCGAACGAAGAATACGATTCCGGCCCCACAGATCGCCCCAGCGAGCGGCAGTGCAAGGATACCCCAGAGCAGTGGCGGGTGAACGAAAAATACGATCGCAAACCACATCAGCGCCGTTGCTGCAGCCCATTCCAAGGCCCACAGGTCCGGGCGCCGCCGGCTCATGCCCGCCCGGTCCATCGAAGTTGAAAGCTTCTGTACGCCTTGTGTCGCGCGGTGGTTGATGAGATCCCACAGCGAGTAGAACAGAAGCGCGACCACCGTGGCCGACCCCACGTAGATCGCAATAAGTGTAATGGTCACCATAGTGCAGTACTCAGAGGCAGAGTTGAAAGGGCGCGCTGGTCGAAGGCGACGCCATACTCATCGAATCGGGCAAGAGCGTTCGGCTGTACCCCGGTGTACTCAAAGTGTCCGATGACCTCCCGATCCTCATTCACGCCGCGTTGGGCGAACCGGATGATCTCTTGCATCGTTACGACGTCGCCTTCCATGCCGATCACTTCGCTGATTCCGGTGACTTTGCGGGAGCCATCGCGCAGACGCGCCGTTTGAATCACTACGTCTAACGCTGCCGACACTTGCTCGCGAATGGCGCGAACGGGAAGATCGAACCCTGCCATCAACACCATCGTTTCAATACGCGAGAGCGCGTCGCGGGCCGAATTCGCGTGGATCGTCGTAAGGGAACCGTCGTGTCCGGTGTTCATCGCTTGCAGCATGTCGAGCGCTTCGGCGCCGCGACACTCACCAACGACAATACGATCCGGGCGCATGCGAAGCGCATTGCGAACCAGATCGCGAATGCGAATCTCTCCGGTGCCTTCAAGGTTCGGGGGACGAGACTCTAGACGCACGACGTGCGGCTGGTTCAGATACAGTTCTGCCGCATCTTCGATCGTGATGATACGTTCGTCGTCGGGGAGAAAACCCGAAAGAATGTTCAAAAAGGTCGTCTTTCCTGAGCCGGTACCGCCGCTAATGACGATATTCAAACGAGCTTCAACACAAGCACGCAGAAAATCGAGCATCGGCGGACAGAGCGAATCTTTCTGCAGCAGATCGTCGCCGGTAAGCCTGCGCGTGCCGAACCGCCGGATGGTCAGTGTTGCGCCGTCGAGCGCAAGCGGTTCGATGATTGCGTTGACGCGCGAACCATCCGGGAGGCGGGCGTCAACCATTGGTGATGATTCATCGATACGGCGCCCGAGCGGGGTGATGATCCGTTCGATCACGATTCGGAGTTGCTTTTCGCTGTCGAACCGCTTGTTCGTTGCCTCGATGATTCCGTGCCGCTCGATGTAGATTTTTCCCGGGCCGTTCACCATGATTTCCGTAATATCGGGATCCGACATGAAGTCTTCGAGCGGACCGAGCCCGAGAGCCTCATTGACGATCTCGCGCTTGATGCGCCCAATCTCTTCCGCGCTGAATGGAGCGGCTTCGCCGGAGAGAACATTTTGCGTGATCCTTTCGATCTCCGCAGTGAGCTCAGCGAGTTTCGCAGTGTCACCCTGTGCCCGGCTGGCGTCGAGCAGGTCGACGTCGCGCGCGAGCCGTTCGTGAACTTTCGCTTTCAAAATATCACGTACGGTCGGCTCCGAGTTCACCGGTTTGACAGGAGCGAGTGTCGCTGCCGACGGTTGGCGACTCTGCGCGCGGCGATCGCGACTCAATCCGTTCACCGAGGCGCGCAAAATTTCCAATTCAGGTTCGACCGAACACCGTTCGAGATGTGCTGCGAGCGATTTCATCGCTTTGCCGAAGTTACGGTCGTTGAACGACGGGACGTCAGCAATTACGGAAACATCGAGTGCCTGTTCGATATCCCCGCGGCTCACCGTTTTCTCGACGGTGCGATTGTTGATCACCAGACCTAGTCGTTCTTTTGGAATGCCGAACGCAACATAGTTCGAAATGAGGCTCTTTGCCGACGTGACGCCGAGAACGGTCGGTTCCAGGACGACGATGAAGCGACTGCCGCGCACGACCAGGTCGCGGATCTTTGCGGAGAACGGCTGTGGCGCGTCCACGAGAACGATCGTCGCAGGATCGATCGACGCCGCTAAATCGTGAACCACCCGCGGGACGAGCATAAACCCGGCTTCGTACGTGCTCGCCAGCTCGGCAACGGTAATACCTTCCACCCGCGCGACGGCGATCTGTTGCGTCGCGTCGCGTGCCGCATCGAGTGCGCGTAAGCATCCGAAAAGTAACGCGGCGCTTCTGCGACCGTCGAGATCGGCGTCGATCAATTCGACGCTTCGCTGTGCGGCAAGCGCCTTCGCGAGCTCCGCGCAGATCGTCGACGTTCCGGATCCGCCCTTTGCGCCGGTAAAGATGAAGAAGCGCGCGTTCACGGCTCACTCGAACCCGAATTCTGAGCTTCCGGCGCGTGACCGTACCCAACGCGATCGCCGTCGATGAACATGATGCCCGTGTGTGGCTCTGCCGGTTTTTCCTGAACTTTCGCAGGGGCTACAAGGGCCGCGGCGGGCGGCGCAGGAGCTTGCGCGACACTCATTGGGGTCGGGAACCGCAGTGCTTCGGTCGGCTGCGAAGTGAGCGCTTCATGCGGCGGACGCAGCGCGAGGCGGAGTGTCGTATTTTGATCCGCCATTGCGAGCAAATCCGCTTGTGCGGGCGAAACTTCCAGCGTTACCGTTGTTGACGTCTCTTCTTGCGGCGAAGGCGTCGCCTGGGTGAATTCGAGCGACCCGCCGATCGCGAGAATGCGAATTCCGCGAAGGATCGTTGCTGCCGGCGGCGGTTGATCTTGTGCTGCCTTGCCGTTCGGTATCGCAATGATGTCGACGCGATCACCGGGCTGCATCAAGCCGGAAACGCCTTTGACTTTATCGATCGAGATGCTTACCGCGCGTTTACCTTGCGCCAACCGCACCGGCAATCCGGCATCCGCTGCGCGACCGAGCTTCGAGGCCGTGACTTGACCGCCGGCGGGAATCGTAATGAGCGAAACCTGGCCGATGGCTCCTGTCTGATCGGTAATCGCGTCCTCTTCGGCTGCAGAAGCAGGAAGTGCTTCCGGCCGCAACATTCCCGCCGTTATCGTCGCGCGAGCTGGAATCTCGGACGCTGCCACGTACACGGTACGTGCCGCACCGAGCGTGTTCTGCGATTGTACGGAACGCACGTAGCTCAACGTGAGCCAACCCGTGACCACTGCTAAGAGCAGTGCGATGATCAACGTCGTGCGTTTCGTGTTCATCGTCGTCGTGGTGCCGATCATAACGGAAACCTCAGCATGGGTAGAATGGTTTGAGCGGCGGCAAGGGTGACCGTTCCGCCGAGAAGCGCCAATGCGTACGGCATCTTTGCGGATCCCACGGGAGCCGTCATCGTCATCGCACTAGCGCGAACGTTTGCAAGCATCGTACCAAGCGAGCCTCGCCACAGCGAATACGCAACTGCAAGGATGCCGCCGCATACGAGCGTGTAGACAATAAAGCGAGCACCGTCGGCCGCACCCAGAGTAGCAACTGCCGCAACGAAAAACTTGACGTCCCCGCCGCCCATCAGCCGCATTGCAAATGCAAAGGTTCCGATTGCAACCGCCGCTATTGCTGCAGCAAGCGCGGCAAGCCCGACATAAGGCCCATGAAGAAACTGCGATGCCAGCCCTGCGATAAGAAGCGGCGCGACGAGCGCGTTTGGGATCTTTCCCCAGCGAATGTCGGTGTAGCAAGCCGCGATCGTTGCGATTGCAAGGATAACGATACTCATAGCCACCATAAAAGACTTTAGAAATGTGCGTATCCCCGCCCAAGCACGAGCGTGGGCGGGATCCGCGTTTCGATCGCGCGGTGCGATCTAGATTCCGGCGCTGACGTTCAAGAAAATTGCTTGAACCACCGTTCCGATTGCAGCAACAATCGGAATCGAAACGAGCGCAATGCCGCCGAGCATAAGGCCGTACTCGACGACCGTCGCTCCGTCTTCATCTGACTGAAGATTCAGAACGCGCACAAGAGAGCTTCTCCGTTCGTCAGCGACTATTTAGATGGCAGGCTGTATGGCGGTGTTTACGGCGCTGAAAACGCTTGAGACACTTTGACCAAGTGTCGTAACGATCCCAACTGAAACCGCAGCGATCAACGCGACCATCAGCGCGTATTCCACCATCGTGGCGCCTTCCTCATCACGAATGAGCGCCTTTAGTCCGTTTACCATGAACGACTCCTTCGTGCACGGGCTAGATAGCGGGCTGAATCGCGGTATTTACGCCGGCGAAAACCTTTGAGACGCTTTGACCAAGTGTCGTAACGATCCCAACTGAAACGGCAGCGATCAACGCCACCATCAGCGCGTATTCCACCATCGTGGCGCCTTCTTCATCGCGGATGAGCGCGTTGAATGTATGAAGCATTTTTTGTAACTCCTAACAGCAAGAGAATAGAAGCAGCGAACGTACGGAGGGCACTGATGCTACCGTGGCGGCCAGGCATCTGCAGGGAGATCTTTTACGGCGCGGTTCGGCGCGTCCACCATGACGTTTGCCGTCGCCGGCGTCACACCAAAAGTTGACGTAGCCAATACGCGAAGTAAGCTTCCGTGAAAGTAATCGGGCGCGATCGGCAACGTAGCCGAAAAACGTCCGTTGACATCCGGTTGCACATCGTGTCTGCTCACAAGAACCGTCGGAATATCCGACGAGATTGTTGCAAGCAACGTTAGGGTCACCGGCGCTCCCGGCGGCGCCTGACCATTGACGGTCACGGCTTCCGATCCGGGAAGCGGCTGCATTTCAATCGAGATCGATCCGGTGAAGTTCGGAGCTGGAGCAGCTCCGGGTTGACGCGGCTGCGAGGGTGGCGACTGAAATGAAGCGAGCTGCTTGAGTCTCTGCGCGAATTGCGACGAGACCAACAAGTCGCCGTTGACATAACGCGGCGCGGTGTCCATTACTTCTACGCGGTCATCGACATCATAGAGTTCTGCACCGGGCCTAACCACGATGACTAAACCTGCTCGATAGAGTGCGACTTCCCGCCCGGGCAAGAGCCACTGCATCAAGTAGCCGTCCCGTGCGGCAAGTGCGGACAATGACTCGCCGCTTGCTTGTGAGTGTGCGATCGCCGGCGACAATGCCAGCACAATCACGATCAGAGAATACAACCAGCGCATCAAGTTCCTCCGGTTTATTCGTGGCTGCATCATGTCATTGCAAAAACTTGCACGCAAGATCGTTCACGCCGATCTTGACTCAACGTCAATCAGCGTTTGCGCATTAACGCGAAACCGCTATGCAATAATGCAGTCACCATACCAGGAGGGAATCGATGGTTTCATCGCGTCTCGGAAAGCTTATCGCTCTTACGCTTGCCTGCATCTTCTTATTTGGAGCGTCGCTTGTTCCGGCGGGCGCACAGAATGTCTCCATCATTTCCGTTCAATCGGGTCACTCAATCGTGGTGCCGGCGCCGGGGCTGTCGCGCGTTGCGATTGGAGACGGGCGCATCGCCGGCGTCGTTCCGGTCGGTGGCTCGCAGATCCTCATCAACGGCAAGGCGCCCGGGCACACAACCGTCTTCGTGTGGACAACGGGCGGCCGCGTTTCGTACGAAGTCACGGTAACCGAACAGCAGCTCGACGACTTGGCGCAAATGCTTCGGACATCGATATCGGACCCTAACGTGCAAGTGACGGCATTCGGACATTCGATCGTCGTGCGCGGCAGCGTCGCAGATGGAGAACACTTTCAAGAGATCACCGACATCCTCTCGCGTTTCGATAAACTCGCGGCGCAGCAACGGTCCGTGATAGTGAACGCAGTAACCGTTTCCCATCCGCTCAGCGAGTTACAGCGCGATCTGGCGACCATCCCCGGCGGCAAGAACGTTCGCGTGGACGTTGATAAAGGTAACGTGATCGTTAGCGGGCACGTGCACGATGAAGCGACGAAGCAAGGAATTCTGTCGCAAGCGCGCGGTTTAGCCGGTGGTTACCTGGCAAAAGAAGGTCAGCTGATCGACCGCATCAGCACGGACACGACGAGTCAGATCGACGTAAAGGTATACGTGCTCGAAGTCGATCAGACGTTCCTGAATAACATCGGTTTGCAACTTCAGCGGGCGCGCTTCTTACCGGACGGCACGTACGTGATCGAGGGACCGAACTTCCCGATCGTTGAGTCTCCGGTGCCGGGTGGCAAGGCGCTTACGACGGGTCCATTCTTCCGAACCATCACTCTGGCACCAACGATAAACTTGCTTCTCCAGCAAGGCCACGCAAGAATGTTGTCATCGCCGAACCTCGTTACGTTGCCCGGGAATGAGGCGTCGTTCTTGGTGGGCGGTCAGATCCCAATTCCCTTTGCATCTGGTCCTCAGCAGATCTCCGTGGAGTACAAAGACTTCGGAGTCCGTCTGAACGTTACGCCGACGATCCTCGGCAACGGCGCCATTCACGCAAAGATTACCCCGGAAATATCGGACTTGGATTACTCGAATGCCGTGATAGAAAGCGGTTTCACGATTCCCGCACTCAAAGTCAGCACGCTTTCAACGGATGTCATTACACAACCAGGTGAATCCATTGTGATGGGCGGTCTCGTTCGGCGCGTTGATTCGCGTATATACAACAAAATTCCGCTGCTGGGAAACATTCCAATCCTCGGAAAGTTGTTCCAGAGCGTGTCGTATCAAAGTAACCACACCGACGTTATCTTCGTCATGACGCCTGAGGTCATCACCAGATAGGCATTCACTATGAGATGCGTACTTCGTGAATTTCTTGAAAACGAAGACGGCGGCACGATGGTTGAGTATGGAATCATAGCCGCGCTAATCGCGTTGCCATCGCTTGCCGTTCTCCTCGCGATTGCAAACACGTGCGGTGCTGTAATGAATAAGGCCGGCACTGGGTTAACGTCGATAGGACAGACAAACCCATGAAAGCGCCGTCGCGCGGCACGGCGATGATCGAAACCGCGATCGTGCTTTCGATGGTCCTTCTCCTTCTCTATGGCACGATGCAAATCGCGATCTGGGGGTATTCGCAAGCAACGACCGAAGGCGCTGCATTCGTCGGCGCGCACGCTGCATCGGTCAACTCGAGTGGATCCGCGTCAACGGATCAAACGTACGGTATCAGCGTTGCTAATCTCGCGTTTCCGAATCTGTCGGCATCCGGCGGTGGCAGCCCGTTCAACTTCACCCTGACATACCCGACAACGAACACGATACAAGCAATCGTAACAAACAGCAGCGTGACCGGCCTCCTTTTGCTCCCGAAGGCCTCCCAAACGGTATCTGTAAGCGGAGGCGACATCGAACCGATTTTAGCGAACAGCGGGAACGGCGGGTCGACGTTCGGTGGATTCGGCGTGCAAGCAACGCTCTATAACTATTGCTACTTCGACAATAAGAAGAACCCGCAGTGCCCGTCGAGCGGCACGCCGATCTACATCGCGCAATACGACGATATTTACGGCAAGGGCAACGGTAAGAATGGGCAATTCGCCGAGTGGAACTGCCGCCCAGCGTTGTTCCCCGCATGGGGCAGCGGGTATTTCCCCACCTCGTACTCGTCCATCACCGTTAAGACGGGTGCACAGTCAACGTATGATCCGGGTGCAGGCAGCTCTTTTGGTGAGGCGAGTCTCTACCAGTTCGACAGTCAAAGCAGCAAATGGGGGTCGCAGTCGTCATGTTGAGCGGACAACGCGGGCAGACGCTGCCGTTCTGGGCACTCTCGGTTCTCGCCATTCTAGCGACGACGTTTTTTCTCGCAAGCTATGCGAACACAATTGCGTGGCAAATTCATGCGCAGAATGCAGCTGATTCCGCAGCTAACGTTGGGCTGTCACCGACATTGAACGTCGCGAATCAAGAGTCCGTCCTTTTGTATGCAAGCGCGGTGAACGAATACCGTCTGCGATACCTGAATCAGGGAATGCTCAACGCAATCAACAAGATCGGCTGCACGACGACTGGTAAGCCCTCATGCGCAACGATCTATGCGGCCCTCGGCGCTGAGTACGGGCAGGCCCTGAGCGCATACAACAATCTGTATCAAGTACTCCAGCAGGCCAATAACTATACCCAGGGCGGTCAGCAGGCGGACGAAAAGAAGGCGATCAGTGCGCTCGGCAATTTCGATCCAGCGTTCACGTATACCGAACTCTCTGCAACAACCGGCAACAACGGCAATGGCAAAGGTAAAAATAAGAATTCGATTCGCAAAATCGACATCGTTGCATGCCGTAACGTGCCGTATTTCGCACCAACGCTGATGGGTCTTGCGAGCGGCGCGAGCTTCCAAGCCTTGGGACGTGCCTCAGCACAAGCTGTCCCCGTCGTCCCGACAGCTTCACCACCAGCCGGCGCACCTACAGGATACAGTGAGTACTTTTCGCCGGGCAGCACGAACCCGGCAACCGGCAAAGCGTATCAAGCAAATGAAGACCCCGCCTCCACCGGCGGTAACATACTGTTCATGGTCCCGTTTGCAACGTCAACTGGGGCGTCGGCGAACCTTTACCTCACCGTAGATCTCGATTGGTTCCAAGCAGCGACCATCAAACCGTTCTTTCAAGGTGGCGGCACGGGCGGTTCGCTTGGAGCGGGAGATTACGGATGTACAAACGGCTAACGTTCGGCGCGCGAGGCCAAGCGCTCGTAGAGACCGCGATAATGTTGCCGGTCGTGCTTCTCGCGCTTTTTGCGGTGATCTATTTCTGTAACTTAGGAATCACCGACGAGCGCCTTCAGCTCACCGCTCGATACGCTGCACAAAATCTTTTCGCCGCGGATGCTTATCCCGCGTACAGCGCGAGCGATTTATACAACATCCCCGCACAAACCACAGTGTGCCCAGCACCGCCAACGACCCTCATGTACAATGGCGCACCGCTGACAGGCATTTCTAGCGCGCCGTTTTGGAACCCGGGCAATGTGCCTACTCCTGCTTGCGCGCTCCAAACAAGAGATCTAGGTGGTGCTTCGTTTTTGATGGCGCGCTATCTCACCGCGGGGAACGTCAGCGTTTCCGCATACCCCTCGGTCACGCTCGTCCCCGCATCGTACCTAACGGAAATCACCGGCTCCGCGACTGCGCCTAAGCTAAGCGAATCGCTTTCGTGGGTTCATCCTGCGTGGCCGCAAGCAATTATTGCGTGTGCCGCCAAAACACAACAGGAAGTCGAAGATCTCCTAACCGCTACCGAAACCGTCACTCTTCCCGGCGGCTGGAATCCCGGATCGTGCAATCTAGTGCACTGACCGGCACGGCGCTCGCGCAAGCGCGCACGCAACTCCCTCGCGTTCTTGCGACGGGCGTCCTCGAATTGCCGTTCGGCGCACATGCGAATGTCTCACTGGCGAGCGGTAAAGTCGCCGCGTTTCTCGCATACACCGGCTACGATCGCAAGAACGACGTCGCGACGTATGCGTTGAGAGTCTTGAACGATAGCGCGTGCGAAGTGCGCGCTGATCTCTCGTGCATTATGAAAGATGGAGCAACGCGGCCGGCCTCGCCGCTCGTGTTTAAAGTCCCGGCGTTCTCGATGCGCGACGATTACGTGCCGGTGCGCCTCGACATCACGGGGCATTTCGAACGCGCAATCGTCGAAGTGCGCTCTGACGAGACCTACTTTTCAGTAGAAGCCCCGGCACCGCACTTCAACTCACCGAAGTGGCTGCGTTGGAGCTTCATCCCGCTCGTTCCAGTACTCCTGGCCGCAACGATGGGCGTAATGGCCCCGCGTATTGCACCCCTGAGCGCGCCACAACGGGTTTTCGCCGGAACCGCGATGACGATTCCCTACGAAGCATCAGGTTACGGCAGCGTCGAGTATTCGTTGACCAATCGCAATAACGTTCAGCTTTCCGCCGGCATCGCTCCCACTTCGTCCGGTGTACTACGCTTCTCGCTTCCGGCGACGCCCGACGACTCGCCTTACACATTGCGCGTACGCTTGCGCAGTCCGTTTGCATCCGTAGAACAGGTTGCGACAATCGCAGCAGTACCTGCGCAGCAAACACAATCGCATCCACCAAGGGCACTCGATTCACGACCGCTGATCGAGGAACTGCGTATCGGACAATCGGCGGTGCACGCCGGAGCGCCGCTCACAGTTTCATATGCAGCGCATGCGATCGGCGGAGACATTTCGCTCGTTGATGCGCTAGGCGCCACGTGGGCACGCGCACCGTTCCTGCCGTCCGGCGTATCTGTCATTACGGTACCTGCCGCTGCGGCAGGACGAACGATGCGCGTCGTTTTGCATGTTCGCCGAGGGCAGCAACAAGCGCAGAGCAGCGTTGAAGCAGTGGTTCTTGCTTCCGACATCGTCAAACCGATTGCAGCAGCGAACAGACCGGCCTATGATTCGCCTGCTGCGCCACCGCCGGCGCCCGCAGCGTTTGGCATCGAGCTTTCGTCGACGGTCGTTTCCGCCGGTGACAGCGTAACGGTTCGCGTTACCGGCGGCCACGACAACGTTCGCATCAAACTCGTCGACAGTTCCGGAGCAACGGTCGCGGAGGGTGACGGATCGTCGGGAACGCTTTCGCTCGCAGCACCTGTCGTGCACACGCCATCGCGGTTCTTTGTCATCGCGACGGTAAACCAAGGCGTTTCCGAGCAAAGCGCACTCAAGTCAATTACCGTCACACCGCGGTAGGCAGTAAGCATGACCAATAAGCCTGCGTCTGCGCGTCTTGGAGTCGCGTTCGCGATAGGAATACTCTTCGCCGGACGCTTCGCGGTGGACGCGTGGTTCGATCGCCAGAGGCACGGTGACATCGCTTGGCAGCAGTGGCTCGGCCTGCAGATTCTCGCGCATCGGCATCTTCCGACTGCACTTGGCCCCGAAGCCTTCGCTGCGACTGGAGCACCGTGGGTGCCGCAGGAATGGGCACTCAGCCTCGGGCTCGCGCTAGCGACTGGACCCGCGTACATCGTACTCGTCGCAGCCGCGTTGGCGGCGGCTCTGGGCGTGCTATTCTTCACGGCGCTTGGCGCCAAGCGGCTCGGCGCGGCGACAGTGCCGACGGCGCTCGCCGTCGCCTGCGTCAGTCTGTCGATGCTCGAGTCGTACGGCATTCGCGCGCAGGTCTTCGGGTGGGTGGGACTCGCCGCGGTGATGTACGTGATGCGCTGCGTCCCTGGACGGGGCAAATGGTGGATCGTCCCGATCGTCATGTTGTGGGCGAACGCCCACGCGAGCGCGCTCCTGGCACCCGCGCTGTTGTTCTTGTGGACCGCCGGCATCGCCGTACGGGATCGAACGTGGAGCCTCGATCTGCGTGAGCACGTCCTTCTTACCGTCGCTGCATTGACGGCGGTATGCGCGACGCCGCTCGGAATCAAACTTCCCGTTTACGCAATCGAACTGTTTCACAGTCCGATCCGCGCGGCGATCACCGAATGGCAGCCCAGCACGCTCGCCGACTCTTCCTTCACCCTCGGCGCGCTCCCGTTCATCCTCGCGTCGCTGCTCCTCGGCTTCGACTCCTCGCGCCGTTGGTCGGAGGCGCTCGTATTCGCGGCCGTCGCGTGGCTCGCGATCTCTGCTGCGAGAAACACCTCCGTCTGCGCAATCGTGCTCGCCCCGGCGGTTGCCGAACGGCTAACGAAATATCTGCCCGAGCGCCTTCGCGTCAACGCGATATTCTCGGAACTACCCGTCCGTCGGCTACTGTACGTCAGCACCGTGATTTGCGCGATTCTAAGCGCGTCGTTTCTTGCAAACCTATACGCAAATGAACGGCTTCCCAGTGCCGCCATCGATCGACTCGCATCAATCCCGGGAACACACCGTCTGTATTGCGAGGACTTCGCATGGTGCTCGCTCGGCCTGCAGCATCCCAATCTGCGCGAGTTTCTCGACGGCCGCTGCGATGCGTTTCCAATCGACACCTGGAGGGATTACCTCGCCGTCTACCACGCGCAGCGCAACGCCCACGGCGTTCTCGAGCGGCGCGGCGTGGACGCAATGCTTATCAGCAAAAAGTACGCACTCGCGAAAGCGCTTCCGCGTTGGCGCGATTGGCAACTCATCTTCGCCGACGAAACGTATCTCATGTACGTACGCACCGGCACGACCACCGCGCTGCGATAGGGAGCGCGCGCAAACGCTCGAAAAGCCCGGCATGAAGATACCGATGTTTCTTGGCGTCGTCGCGCTTGCGTTCATCGCCGCGACCGGCGCGGGTTTGACACAGCAAACCTTTCCGCCCTCACCTCCGCCGCTGCCATCGCCGTCGCCGGTTAGCGACACGTATTTTGGAACCACGGTAACCGACCCGTATCGCTTCATGGAAACGATGAGCGATCCGAAAGTCGCACAATTCTTCAAAGATCAAAACGCCTACACGCGATCGGTGCTGACGGCGCTTGGTGCGCCGCGGCAGCAGCTCTTCGACCGGATCGCCGCACTGGACAAGACGGTTGCCAGTGTCTCGGGCGTACAGATTGCCGGACGGTACTATTTCTACCTGAAGCAAAATCCAAGCGAAAACTCCGCGAAGCTGTGCATGCGGCTGCGCAGCGGAGGCGCGGAGCGCGTGCTGATCGATCCAAATGCGCTCGCCGGCGTGAACTCCGGAAAGCACTACACGATCAACTACTTCCAACCGTCCTTCGACGGGTCGTACGTCGCCTACGGCATCTCTGAAGGCGGTTCCGAACACACGATTCTTCACGTCGTCGCGTCGCCAACGGGACGCGTGCTGCCCGACTCCGTCGACACACAGTTCGGCGGCATTACCGGTTGGCTTCCGGACAACAAGTCGTTCTATTACGTGCACCTTCCCCCACTCAAACCGGGCGAACCAGAGACGATGAAGGAGACGCGCGCCGTCAATTACCTTCATGTGCTGGGAACGGACACCGCGCACGATCCAGCGATCTTCGGTTATAACGTGGATCCCGCCGTACCGTTCGGACTCACGGATTTTCCGGTCGTAAGCTATTCGCCGGCGAGCCGGCACACGTTCGCCATTATCGCGCACGGTGTAAAAAACGAGCTGGACGTTTACGTCGCAGCTACGCCGATCGCTCGCAGCAAGACGCGTTGGGTTCACGTCGCCACGCCGGATGACGACGTCACCGGGGCAGCCGACATGGGTAACACGCTCTTCCTCTTAACGCACAAGAACGCGTCGACATTCAAAATCGTCGCGACAGCAATTTCCGCGCCGAACTTCGCAACCGCGCGCACCGTCATAGCGCCAAGCAAAGAAGTAATCGAGTCGCTAAGCACCGCGGCCGACGGGCTCTACGTTCAGTCACGCGAGGGTGGATTCGGACGCGTTCGCAAGTACGGACTTACGTCGAGCGGCATGCCCAGGGGTACGGCGGTCACGGCGTCCTTGCCGTTCCAAGGCACCGTTGCCGGCATGCAGACAGATCCGACAGTTCCGGGCGCCGTATTCACACTAACGTCGTGGACGCGATCGTCGCAGATCTACAACGTCAACGCGAACGGAACCGTCGCAAACACGCATCTCAAAGCACCGGCTCCAGTCGATATGTCGGGTTACACGTCGAGCGAAGTTCAGGCGAAGAGCCAAGACGGGACGATGGTGCCGCTCTCGATCGTCTACAAGAAAGGACTTCCACTGGACGGTACGCATCCGACGTATCTCGAGGGATACGGTTCGTACGGCGTTGTCATCAATCCGTCGTTTAGCACGACGCGTCTTGCATGGCTCGAACGCGGCGGCGTTTTCGCCGTCTGCCACGTACGCGGAGGCGGGTGGTACGGTGAGGATTGGCACCGTGCCGGCATGATCGCAACGAAGAATCACACGTGGGAAGACTTCATCGCGTGCGGCCAATATCTCGTCGACCAGAAATACACCTCGCCGGAACATCTCGCGGGCGAAGGCACGAGTGCCGGCGGCATCACGATCGGCCGCGCGATCACGTCGCGTCCCGACCTCTTCGCTGCAGCGCTCGACGTCGTCGGCGTGAGCAACGCGCTGCGTTCGGAATTCTCGTCGAACGGACCGCCGAACATTCCTGAATTCGGCACGGTGAAGGATGAAACGGGATTCAAAGCACTGCAAGAAATGGACGCGTTCCAACACGTAGTGAACGGAACGAAGTATCCGGCTGTTATGCTGATTACAGGTTACAACGACCCGCGCGTCTCTTCTTGGGAGTTGGCAAAGATGACGGCGCGGCTGCAGTCGGCGACGAGCAGTGGACGTCCGATTCTTCTGCGCGTCGACTACGACGCGGGGCACGGTTTCCTCGCCGCGTCGCGTAAGCAGAGTGAAGAGCTGCTTACCGACGAGTATTCGTTCTTACTCTGGCAAACGGGTGATCCGGCCTTCACCACGATCCCAACCAACGTGTTTAAGTACTAGAGCATCTCAGATAGCCGATGCCGCGCCGGGCGCGACTACCGGTTCGACGGCGCGTTTGTATTCGAACCGGTGTCCCCACGCGATAATTCGCGATTCAAAGGCGGTCCAAGAAATCCAAGCAATACCAATCGTCATAGCAGCCGCGGCGGACGTCACGAGAACCTGAGGAAGCGTCGCGATGTCCGGTTTTCCATGCAATATAACTCCATGCAGAACTACCGAAATTGGTTGATGAATGAGGTACGCGGTGTAAGAGATCATTCCGAAGAATTGCAGCCATTTGGCCTCGAGAGCCGTCCGCCAATGCAGGCCGCCGAGCAGCATCAGGATGATCGCACCGAAGCACACGGCGGCGCTCGCAATACCGAGAACATCGAATAGCCGCGTTCCGAAAAAGCGATCGATTACCGCGGTTATGGGGACGCCCCACGCAGCAACGAGCGTCAGATACATTAGCGACCGGCAGTTGTTGCGGGTGAGGCGCCCGAACAACTCCGGAGAGCGGTAAATCAACGCAACCATGACGCCGATCAAAAGCGCGTCCCATCGGCAAAACAAAAGCGTGCCGACTCCGAATACGTTTTTCGGCATTACGGCCATAATTGCACCGCGCAAAATAGGGGCCGACAACGCGCACGCAATGACCACCGCCGGTAGCAAACGCCTCGGCGTGACAACGAGCATCAGTGGGAAGAGCAAATAGAACTGCTCCTCCACCGCGAGCGTCCACGTGGGGAGCAACCAAACTCCATCCGGAACATTGTGCATCGCCATTACGATGTTTTGCGTAAACGTGAAATACGCAAGGGGCGCAAGAGACGAGGGAACCCAATCGGCATGGGGGATTACGGCTGCGATAAATAGCACGACCAGGACTGTCGTGTAGCACGGCGGCAAAATGCGCAACGCGCGACGGGTGTAGAACGTCGAGAAAAGCGTGGTGCTCTCGCGATTATCGATGAGAATTCCGCCGATAAGAAATCCGGAAAGAACGAAAAACAACTGTACGCCAAGCCAGCCGTCTCCGTTGGTGAAACGCAATCCATGCGGCGCGTCCCCAACGTAATGCGCGAGGAGCACGGTAAGAAACGCAATTCCGCGAAGACCGTCGATAGAACGGATCCGCCCCGTCATGTGATGATTGAATCACGCACGCGCCAACGGATAGTAGCGCTGACCTTCCCGAGCCGCGAGGCGATAGTCCCACCTTGCTTCAACGTTAACGCATTAACGCAAATGCACACCGAATCGCGGACATTGGTGTCTACTGCCGTGCCGACGACGGTCACGGTGAGAAGGGTCGAGATGCTGCGCAAACGAGTCCTAAAGACTCACCCTCTCGCTTAGCCGGGCTAGATAAAATAACAACCACGACGCTAAGGAGGACCGAACGTGCCTTTTCGGGCCATAGCGCCGGCAACAGTTTGCGTGGCCGTGCCGCCATTGTGCGGCACTAAAATTCGGGAAGCGCCATGCGAGTAAAATACATTGATGGATTGCGTGCGGTTGCAGTATTAGGTGTCGTCGTCTCGCACGCCGCCCTATATTCCAACCTCGATCCACACGGGCCAGCCGCCTTCTATCTTCGCTCCATGGCGCACGGTGTAGATCTATTCTTTGTCCTCTCGGGATTCTGTTTGTCGTTTCCAACGCTATCGAAGCTGGCGGCGAAAGGCGAAGCGTCGTTCGACCTCGCGCGGTTTGCGGCGCATCGATTACTTCGGATCCTTCCTCCATATTGGTTGGCCATGCTCGTTACGCTGCTGGCGTTCATGCTACTAGGATGGCGGCCGGATTGGAGCCGCGTCGCGCAGCAGGCGTTTTTCCTTGACGGTCGTGGAACCTATGTTAATCAAGTGTATTGGTCACTTTGCGTCGAGGCTAGATGGTACTTTGCATTCCCGGCACTGTTGTGGGTGTGGACGCGTTCTCCGCGCGCTTTCGCCGCAATTGCTATTCTTGTGGTGCTTGCGTGGCAAACTAGGATGGTATCAATCGATTTGCTTATGCTACCGGCGTTCATGTTGGGCGTAGTTGCGGCACATATCGTTGCTAATCGGCTTTCGATCGGCCGCTACGCCTTCCCGTTGCTCGTCGCGATCATTCCGGTCGCGCTCTTCACGATGCCGGACTATGGGGGCGTTGGAAACCGGTTTTCTGCATTTTGGGTACTTGGGGCGTTCGCGTTGGTTGTCGCCTGCGGCCATAATGATTTTCTACGAAAGGCGCTGTCGCTTCGCCCCTTGACGTGGGTCGGCATCGCTTCGTACAGCATTTATCTCGTTCATGATCCGCTAATGCAATACGTGCAGCGGCACGGCGTTTCTCCATTACTGTCAGCGTGCCTGGGCATCGTCGTTGGGTTTGTATTTTGGGCCGCTTGCGAGCGTCCATTCGTCAGCACTCGCTTGCGAGACGTTCTCATAGCCGAGGTAACGAGAACGATGCGTCGCTGGTTTTCGGCGATTGCACTTAGCGACATGCATCTTAAAAACTCTCGCGCTTCAACCGAACCTCGGAGGTTGGATGCGGGTCGCGTGATCGTCGAAAGCGAGTGTCAGGTCGTCTGAGCACAAATCGGATCGACCATATCACGGCCTGCACGTTCTTGGACGTACGTTTAGGTCGTCAACGATGACGCGGTACCTAACGCCAGGGTCGTCGATGTCGCAGAGAAGCGTGGATTCTTTTTGATTGCATCCAAAAAATTTGCGAGGTCTTTTGATGTGCGGGCGCGGACTTTTGCGAATAAGCACCAGTCGCCGGTGATTGCGTAACACTCTTCGACGACGGCGCCGTCGCAGGAGAAACTGTTCACGACGTGCGTTCCCTCATCGCATGTTCCCATCGCGGTGCGCACGTTGACGAACGCAAGAATCGGGTAGCCCAGCGACTCCCAATCGACGATGATGGTGTAACCGAGGAGCACGCCGAGGGTCTCCAGACGGCGCATCCGGTCGCGAACTGCGGGGCGTGAGAGAGCGAGCATGCGCGAGAGATCTTCTTGGCTCGTACGCGCGTTCGCGCGGAGTGCGGCTAAGAGGCGAAGGTCGGTATCGTCGAGCCTCCGATTCGACGGGGCGGCTGGAGCTGTACTGATCACGTGCTACCTCACGACTTTCAAAACGTAGGACTTTTATCGTTCCGTCTACTCTTTCGAAAACCCCGGCCGATGATTGGTTTCAGAAGGGAAGTATGCGCCGCAATTCCATCCTCGATGCCCTCCCCTGGGTAGCGCTCATCACCGTGTGGTTCCTCTGGGGCTCCACGTACCTTGGTATCCGCCTCGCCGTCGAGACGATTCCGCCGTTCTTGATGGCAGGCGTCCGGTACATCATCGCAGGGTCGATCCTTACCGCAGCGATGCTGCTTTGGAAGCGCGACTTGCTCTCCCAGTTGCGCGCGCCGCAGTGGCGATCGCTTACGATGACCGCTTTTCTGTTGCTCGGCATCGGTAACGGCTTCTTGTGCTACGCGGAGATGAGCGTGCAATCGGGCATTGCCGCGATCGTCGTTGCGACGGTTCCGATTTGGATGGTGATTATCGCAGCCGTCGTGTCGCGCACCGGTATTACGCTCGGTTCCGGCATCGGTTTGGCACTCGGAACGATTGGCATCGTCGCACTTGCGGGCGTCCCGGGCGGCGGCGTTCCGCTCATCCCGACGCTCATGATGCTCGTCGGTTCGTTTTCGTGGGCGCTCGGCTCGGTCTATGCGCGTCGCCACGCCGATCTCCGTAAGAATCCGATCATTCCGGCGCTCGAGATGTTCACCGGCGGCATCATCTTATGCATCATGGGGTTGATTACCGGCGAAGGTACGCACGTGAATCTGAGCGCGATTACGCCTGCGTCGTTTGGCGGATTTTTGTGGCTGGTGGGCCCGGGCGCGCTCGTCGGCTACACTGCGTACAACTACGCCGTTCGCAAGCTTCCCACGCATATCGTTGCAACATACGGGTACGTCAATCCGATCGTCGCGGTTGCGCTCGGCGCGTGGCTGCTGCATGAACGCATCACGCTCAACGTGATCCTCGGTGGTGCCGCCATCGTTCTTGCGGTCGTCGCGATTCTCAAATCACCCGCTGCCGCGAAGCGCGAAGCCAAAGGCCAACTCGCAGCGTAGCGCGTACCACGCTACATGCGACGATTGATCAGCGCGTCACTTTGCGCGCTTCTTCTTGCGCCCTGTGCCGCATTCTCGGCATCTCCGGCGATTGCCGGCCCAGCGCACGTTCAAGAGAGTTTGCTCAACGCACTCTCGTGGCGGCTCATCGGCCCGTTCCGTGGTGGCCGCGCAATCGCGGTTACCGGCGTTCCGGGTGAACCGGATCACTTCTATTTCGGTGCGGTCGACGGCGGCGTGTGGGAATCGACCAACGCCGGACGGACGTGGAATCCGATCTTCGACAATCAGAACATCGCGTCTATCGGCGCGATCGCCGTTGCGCCAAGCAATACGAAAGTATTGTACGTCGGAACGGGCGAGGCCGACATGCGCTCGGATATCGCGTATGGCAACGGCATGTATAAATCCGTCGACGGTGGTAAGACGTGGACGCACATTGGACTCGACGACACGATGCAGATCGGACGCATCGCCGTCGATCCGCATGATGCCAACCTCGTGTACGTCGCCGCGCTTGGTCATCCATATGCGCGGAACGCCGAACGCGGTGTATTCAAAACGACCGACGGCGGCGCAACGTGGTCGAAGGTTCTCTTCAAAAATGAAGACACCGGCGCAATCGACGTCGCACTGGATACCTCGCAACCGAACACGGTGTATGCATCGCTGTGGCAGACGCGCCGTCCACCGTGGAACGTGTATCCACCGTCGAACGGCCCGGGCAGCGGGTTGTACAAATCCACCGACGGCGGCAAGACATGGGCGCAACTGACGAACGGTTTGCCGAAGCGCGTCGGACACGTTGGCATTGGGATTGCGCCGTCGCAACCATCGCGTGTCTACGCGCAAGTCGACACGGGATCGGATGTTGCCGACGGCGGCGTCTATCGTTCCGATGACGCGGGTGCAACATGGACGCACGTGAACGGCGGCAAGAAGCAGCAGCGGCTCTGGCAGCGCGGCTGGTATTTCGGACAGCTTACCGTCGATACGAAGAATCCCGACGTCGTTTATGTGATGAACACCGCGACGTACCGTTCGGAAGACGGCGGCAAGACATTCGTTGCGATCAAAGGTTCACCGGGCGGCGACGACTATCACGCGCTGTGGATCAATCCCGAGGATCCGACGCACATGATTCTCGGCAGCGATCAAGGCGTCGTCGTTTCCACCGATCGCGCGCAAACGTGGAGCTCTTGGTACAACCAGCCGACGGCGCAGATCTATCACGTTGCAACCGACGACCGGTATCCGTATTGGGTCTACGGTGCGCAACAAGATTCCGGTGCGATCGCCGTGCCGTCGCAGACGATCCATCAAAATATCACCTCGCTCGACTGGCGCCCGATCGACGTCGGTGGCGAAGCGGGGACGCTCGCAGCGAATCCGCATAACAACGGCAAGGTCTTCGGCGGGAACGGCTATCAGGCCGTAACGTACGAAGATCTCGCAACGGGTTGGGAACAAAACATCGATCCCGCGACGGCCTATCCGGACAGGGTGTGGCGTCACACCTGGACGATGCCGGTCGTCGTTTCTCCCGTCGACCACGCCTTATACGCATCGCGTCAAGTGATCTTCCGTTCCACGAACGAGGGCAAGACCTGGAAGGCCATCAGTCCCGATCTCACGCGCACGCAAGATGAAACGCATCCGGCGAATCTCGATGCACCGACGCTTGCCGACTCCAGCGGACTTCCGCGTCGCGGCGTTGTGTACTGGATTGCACCGTCTCCGCATAATGCACGAACCATCTGGGCCGGTACCGATGACGGCAAGGTCTGGGTGACGCACGATGTCGGCGGACATTGGAACGATATTACGCCCGGCGCTCTCACGCCGTGGAGTAAGGTAGGAATCATCGACGCCTCGTCGCTCGATTCGCACACGGCGTACATCGCCGTCGATCGCCATCGCTTGAACGACTATCGTCCGTACATCTATCGTACACACGATGACGGACGTTCGTGGACTGCGATCGCGAGCGGCATTCCCGACGGCTCGTTCGTGAACGTCGTACGCGCCGATACAAAGGCTCCTGGTCTGCTGTATGCAGGTACCGAGCGCGGTATCTACATCTCGTTCGACGACGGTGGGCATTGGCAATCGTTCCAGCGCAATCTCCCGATGACGTCGGTTCGCGACATCGACGTGCACGGCAACGATCTCGTGATAGCGACGCATGGCCGCGGCTTCTACGTCATGGATGATATCGCGTCGTTGCGCCAAATCGCGCAAACGCCCGTTACGAGCAATCATCTCTTCACACCGCAAGTGACGATTCGATTCCGCCGCGCGGGCGGCGTGGGCGGCGGTATTGCCGATGAAGGCACACCGATTCAACCGGAAGAACCGCAAGCGCCGAATCCGCCCGTCGGCATGTACGTCGACTACTATCTTGACGGTGCGGCGTCGACGCCGGTGACGATTCAAATCGTCGGACCAGGCGGACACGTCGTGCGCGAATTCTCGAGCGCGCATCCCGTCGCGCCGACCGATCCGTCGACCGTCGAGATCGCACCACGCTGGATTGCCGCGCCGGTCAACGTGCCGACGGATCCCGGCGCGCACCGGTTCGTGTGGGATTTCACCACACGTCACGACGGTGGACCGCTTGCGCCGCCCGGACGGTACACCGTTCGCATGGCGGTCGGCGGCAGAACGTATACTGCCACGGCAACGCTGCTGCGCGATCCGCGTAATGATGCAACGAACGCCGATCTCGAAGCGCAGTATCATCTCGCGAATGCGATCGAGGATCGTCTCGCAGATATGAAGCGTGCGCGTCAACGCGCGAACGCGCTATTGGCTTCGACGGCGCTGAGCGAGGCGCAGAAGCATGTGATTCGCAATGAGATCCTCGGCGGAAACGAAGCCGAGAATCCCGACGATTCCGTTGGCAAGCCGGTGACCCGGTTCGATACGCTCTCGGCGCTCGACGATGCATTCTCGAATCTGCAGAATGCCGTGGAAAGCGCAGATGCGCGTCCGACGCACGATCAGACGGCAGCATTCGCGAAGTTGAGCAACATGCTCGACGCCACGATAACGAGGCTAGCAAAGTTGTCATCCTGAGCGCAGTCGAAGGATCGCACGAATTCAAAAGCCCGCCGAAACATCTCGGCGGGCTTTTGATTCGTCACGATCCTTCGACTACGCGCCTTCGGCGCTTCGCTCAGGATGACACTGGGGTTAGCGTGCTGATAGCGCGCGATCGTACCAGCGGCTGAGATCGCCTTTGAACTGGGCGAGGGCTTGCGGATTCAGATAGACCATGTGGCCCGATTGATAGAAGCCGAAGGTGATGTGATTCTGTAACGCCGGTGCAAGGCCGAGGTGATTTAGCGTGTACTCGGTTGCGAAGAACGGCGTTGCGAAATCGAAGTAGCCGTTGCCCGAGAACACGTAGAGATGCGGATTCGTCGTCATGGCACGCGCAAGATCGGGAGCAACGTTCGCCGGCGGGTCGTCATTGCCGCGTTTGAAGTCCCACTTTGCACCGAGCTGTCCACCGTATGCGGTCGGACGATACTGCAGGTTCGTGTGGTACTTGAGCGTTTCGGTCATGTAGTTCATGCCGAGGCCGACGAACGCACCGCTGATGCCGACATCGGACGGATCCCACTGCGGGAAGTCGGAATTGGCATTGAGGCTATACGTCGTGTACCGCGCATCGTACCGGCCGATGATTTGATCCTGATTGCGCAGCAGCGCTTCCAAGAATCGGAAGTACGGAATGCGCAAGTTCGAATTGCGGATGTAGTCTTCCGGCAAGCCGAGATACTGATGCAGTCTCGCGACGTCGTTGTTGAACTCCGACGGGCTTAAGTCGGCGCCTTGCGCGAGATCGTGCAAGTATTGACCGCCGGCAAAGGTTTCGACGGTCTTCACGAACGACGGCAACCTTTGACCTTGGCCGGCTTTGTGATGGAACCACGCGGCGGCGGCTTCCGTCGGGAGATAATTAACAAAGCCCCAATCGCCGCCACCGATCGGATTGCCGCCGCCGAGGCCGCCCAATCCGAAGTTGATGATCGACGAGAGCAGCACGACGCCGTTCATTTGAACGCCGGCATTTTGGAGCATGTTCACCAGCACGCAGTCGCGCGTCGTGCCGTAGCTTTCACCGAAGAGAAACTTCGGCGAATTCCAGCGTGCGAATTGCGTGATGTAGCGTTGGATGAACTGCGTGAAGGCGCGGCCGTCTTGATCGACGCCCATAAAGTCCTTCGGCGTGCCGGCGCCCATCACACGGCTGTAGCCGGTGTTCGGCGCATCGACGAAGACGAGGTCCGTCTTATCGATCAAGCTGTAGTTGTTCTCGATCAGCTTGAACGGCGCGTTCGGAATGCCCTTATCGTTCGATGTTAGCACGCGCATTGGAGCGAACGATCCCATGCGCAGCCAGATCGTCGAGCTGCCGGGACCGCCGTTATAAAAGAACGTCACGGGACGTTTGCCGAGGTCCGAGCCGTCCTTGGTGAACGCGGTATAGAACATCCGCGCCGTGATCTGTTCCTTGTCGTTGCGCAGCGTGATCATGCCCGCACGTGCCGTATACGGAATGCTCTGCCCGTTAACGTGCGCGACGGCGTGCGTTACCGAATCCGGCGGAGCGGGAAGAACCGGCGTTGGTTTATCCTCAGGCGCGGCGGCGATGAGCAGCGCGGCCGAAAGCGAGGCTGCAAGTATGCGAAGGTGCTTCATATGCATGCCTCCTATCGTCCCAGCGCGCCGTCGTAGAAGCGCGAGAGATCGTTCTTGAATTGCGCGAGCGCGTTGTCGTTCAAATAGACCATATGTCCCGAGTCGTAGAAGCCGTAGCTGATATTCGATTGCAGCGCCGGATTCAGATTGAGGTGGCGCAACGTGTACTCCGTCGCGAAAAACGGCGTTGCGAAATCGTAGTAGCCGTTGGCGGAAAAGACGTGGAGACGCGGATTCTGCGTCATAGCGTCCGCCAAGTCGGGCGCAACGTTCGTCGGATACTGGCCGTTGTGAGACATGTCCCACGAGCTTCCATTCGAGTAAATGATGTCGTAGATGTTCGTACGGTACCGTATCTGCGGACTGTAGCGCAGATCGTTGCGCAAATACGAATTGATCGCCGTCGTGTACGGCGCGTCGATGGACGAGTCGGTCGGATCCCAATCCGGGCCCGAGTACGCCGCGCGATCGAGGTCATACGTCTGATAGCGGCCGTCGAGACGACCGACGACGATGCCCTGCGAACGAAGCAGCTCGCGTTGGAACTTATCGTACGATACGCGAAGATTCGCGTTGCGAATATACTGTTGCGGCAAGCCAAGGAAGTTGCTCAGCTTGCGGGTGACGTCGTCGCGTTGGCTGCTCGAGATCTTATCGCCGCGGTAGAGCGCATCCAGATACTCACCGAGCGCAAATTGGCGCGCTTGCGCGACGAACGTCGCGACGTCGGCCGGACGATTCGGTACTTTGTTGTGGTACCACGCAGTCGCAGCTTCCGTGGGTAAATACAAGACGTACGGCCAATCGCCGCCGCCGATCGGATCGCCGTTGCCGTAATCCAATCCGAAGTTGAGAATCGACGAGAGCAGTACGACGCCATTGAGCGAGACGCCGTGATTGAGCAACCAATCGGAAAGTCCCGCTGAACGCGTCGTGCCGTAGCTCTCACCGAAGATGAACTTCGGCGAATTCCACCGGTTGAACGTGCTCACATAATTCGTAATGAATTGCCCGAACGCCGCAATGTCCTGATCGACGCCGAAATACTCTTTTCCCTTACCGGGAGCAATGCGTCCGAATCCTGAGTCCGGCATGTCGATAAACACGAGATCGCTTTTATCGAGCAGCGTGTTCGGATTGTTCGCGACCGTGTACGGCGGCGGACCCGACGGCGCAGCGTTCGCCGCACGCACGCGAACCGGTCCCACCGATCCCATGCGCAGCCACATCGTGGAGCTTCCCGGTCCGCCGTTATAAAGGAACGTGACCGGTTGCGTCAGCGGATTGGCGCCGTCGACGGTATAGGCGGTGTAGAACACGCGCGCGGTAATTTGGTTGTTTTGATCGCGCAGCGCGATCGTGCCGGCACGTGCCGTGTACGCAATGGTTTTTCCGCCGACATCAATCGTGTGCGACGTGGTGACATCAGGATACGCGGGCAGTTCTGAAGACTGCGCGGCCGCCGTCGGCGCTGGTGCCGCAGCCGGCGGATCGTCGGCGCGCGCGGCAACGGACATGCCGGCAAACGCCGCGATTAACAGTAAGGAAATCGCACGATTCATACGGTCTAATCGTGCGAGGCGGCTTGGCTTCCTTCAGGCCAGCATTATGGCATCGCGCGCGATCGGCGCTTCTTCGGGCGTATAAAGCGTCTCTTCGGCCGCAATCTCGTTCGGAACATAGAGCAAATTCTCATGACCGTTCGAGCAATAGATCGCGGCGGTCATCTCTTCCGGCGGTTCGTCTTGCGTGAAGTTGAGCGCTTCGCCGCTCTCGTCGACCAAGAACGAACGCGCGCCGGCCTGCGCCAGCGGCTCGTTGCACTGCGCGCAGCGCAGGTCACGTAGATGAACCAGCGCTAGAAAAGGCATGTTCCGGAGACGGTTGATAGAGTTCCAGCTTAAGCCGGCCCACTGCGCGTTCGATCGACTCGAGGTACGGAAGCATCGAGCCTTTGATACGCGCGAGCCGTTCTTCGCCGGCCGGGGTGATGGCGTATACGCGACGCGAGCGCTTCGTCGGGTGATCCCAAGTGGCACTGACAAACCCGCGCTCTTCTAAACGGCGCAGGAGTGGATAGATCTTGTTCGTGTTCACGGCTACCAGATCACCGCAGATGGACTCGATGCGCTGCATCAGGCCGTAGCCGTGGTCCGGCTGTTCTTGAATTAGATGGAGTAGGAGTACCGGGAAGAGCGTTTTGCTCTTGATCGGACCACGAAGAACTTCGTCGACCCGTCGAGACATTGTTATGAAGTGGTTCCTTGAGGGTTATGCCGAGTGTGCATGAAGATTGACTGCATATGCTTGGTCGATCGCTGCTTTATAACGATCTTCGACAACGCGGCGCTTAATCTTCATCGACGGCGACAATTCGCCGCTCTCGACACTGAACTCCCTCGGCAATAACGCAATGCGTCGAATTTGCTCGTACTTTGCAAGATCGGCCGTTTGCTTGGAAACTTCGGCCGTCATGAAATCAATCACGTCTTGCCGTTGTGCCAATTCTTCGGCAGGCAGTGCGGGTAAATTCAATTCCACCCGCACGAGATCCCAATTTGGCGCGATCAGTGCAGCAGGGTGCGGGCGTCCGTCGCCGGTTACCATCGCTTGAGCAACGAACATCGAGCGCTTGATCGCTGCCTCGACGCGCGCGGGGCTCACGTACTTGCCGGTTGCCGTTTTGAAGACTTCCTTCTTACGATCGGTGATGCGCAGATAGCCGTCCGCATCGATCTCACCGATATCGCCCGTGTGGAACCAGCCGTCCGCAAGGGCCGCTGCCGTTGCTTCAGGATCGCGATAGTAGCCCATCATGATGTTGCGCCCGCGCGCGAGCACTTCACCGTCTTGCGCGATCTTGATCTCGCATCCGGGAATCGGACGGCCGACTGCGCCGTATTTGTTGAACTCTTTCGTGTTCGTCGTGATCACCGGCGACGTTTCCGTTAGGCCGTACCCTTGCATGATGGGAACACCCATGCCGAGGAACGTCATCGCAACGTCGACGTGCAGAGCGGCGCTGCCGCTCAAAAAGTTCTCAATGTCCTCGAGGCCGAGCATTTTGCGCACTTTATCGAGCACGAGGCGCTTTGCAATTGCGTATTGCAGCGCAAGCGCCGGCGGCGCACCGTCTTCCATCACCTTGGCGGTCATGTAGTCGCGCCCGACGCGTAGCGCCCACGGAACGAGCTTTGCTTGCAGGCCGCCGTGTTTGAGCGCTTGACCTTGAATGCCGGCGAGCACGCGATCGAAGATGCGCGGAACGGCCGTTACAACGGTCGGGTGGGTCTCGCGCATATCGGCGAGCAGTTCGTTTGCATCATGAGAGATGCAATAGCGCATCTTCGCGAGCAAGTAGATGTAGATCATCGTATGCTCGTAGATGTGCGAAAACGGCAGAACCGAGAGCACGGGGCGTCCCTTGTGCAAATCATCGAGCCCGTATTCGAGCGACGATTGCGCATCGAAACCGAGATTGTCGTGCGACAGCATGACGCCCTTGGGAATACCGGTCGTGCCCGATGTGTAGATGAGCACCGCGAGGTCGTCCGGCTTTAATTCGGCTTCATACGCGGCCGGCAATTCTGGATGCGCGCGATGCACCTCCGCGCCGTGACGCTCGAACGCATCCAGCGAATCCGGCCCGCTGCCTTCGAACACAATCGTCTTCGGGATATCGACCTTCCCGTCGCGCAGACGCGCTAGCGACGCGGGCGTATCGATAAAGAGCAGCTTTGCTTCGGCATGCTGCAGGATGAATGCCGTATGATCGAGCGCTTGCGTCGGAAAGATCGGGACGACGACGCATCCCGCAAAGAACGTTGCGAAATCGCAGATCACCCAGTCGATGCAATCGTGCGCGATAAGTGCGACGCGATCGCCGTGCCCGAGGCCCGCATCGCGTATGGCGCACGCGACGTTTTCGACGCGCTCGAGAACACGCGAGGTGGACATCGGTGTCCACGTTCCGTTTACCCGCTCGACCAATGCATCTTCGCGCGGCTCTGAAAGCGCGCGTCGGATCAGGTGCGGCAGCGTCTCTTTAGATGGAAGTTCGGACGACGGCAAAGACGACGACGACATAACATCGTGTTCGCCGTACCGAACATTGTTCATTCTATCATATACGCAGGTACGGCTGCGCCCGCTCGAGACGCGATGCCGTCATACCGGCGACATCGAGCAGTTCATCGAACGTCGTATATGCGCCGTCGCGCTCGCGCACGTCGACGACGCGAGCCGCGAGCGTTACGCCGATTCCCGGCACGCGCGCGAGTTGTTCTGCGGTTGCGGTATTCAGATCGACGACAATGTTTGCGCTTTTGTTGCTCTTCGCGTGCAGGCGTCGCGCAGAAACCGTGCGCGGAGTTGGCGCACCAAGCACTGCGACGTACACTTCGTCTCCGTCCGCGACGTGCGCGGCAAGGTTAATCGCGCCCGTATCCGCGTCACTTCGAAATCCGCTGGCGCTGCGTACCGCGTCATCGGCGCGCGCGCCCGCTGCAAGCCGGTACAGTCCCGGGCGGTGGACGGCTCCCGCGACGTAGACCACCGCCGGCATGTCAGACGGTCGATGAGAGGCGGAGCCGGGAGCGCGCCCATGGTGCGCGGCTATTCCGGGGGTGGCGGTTGTGGCGGCAACCGGCGCGGTTGCGCCGGGAGGATGCCAGATGAAGACCACGGCCGCAGCCAGCGCGCCGAGCATTATAAGGAGGCGAGGCATGCCCGTCCATCACGCGCCGCCGTCCGACGGGAAAGGTAGCGCCGTACCGTGCGGCCCAAGTACCATGCCTTCTATGGCCGACACCTACGAGTTCCGGAGCATCGAGCGCGCCTGGCAAGAGCGCTGGGAGCGCGAGCAGATCTATCGCGCGGACGACGACGATCCGCGTCCGAAATACTACACGCTCGAGATGCTTCCGTATCCGTCGGGCGATCTTCACGTCGGCCACGCGAAAAATTACACGCTCGGCGATGCCGTCGCACGCACGATGCGTATGCTGGGCTACAACGTGCTGCATCCGATGGGATGGGACGCGTTCGGCCTTCCCGCGGAAAACGCGGCAATTCAACGCGGCATCGATCCGGGAACGTGGACCAAATCAAACATCGCGAACATGCAGCGCCAAATCCGGCTGATGGGAACCGGATACGATTGGAGCCGCGAAGTCGCGACATCCGATCCGGAATACTACCGCTGGAATCAGTGGCTCTTCTTGCGCTTGTACGAAAACGGACTCGCATATAAGCGTGAAGCACCGGTCAATTGGTGTCCGCACGATCAAACCGTGCTTGCAAACGAGCAAGTCATCGACGGACGTTGCTGGCGCTGCGGCCATCTCGTAGAACGCCGCAATCTCTCGCAGTGGTTTTTGAAGATTACTGCGTACGCCGATCGTTTGCTCGCAGGCCTCGATGAACTCGAGGGATGGCCAGAGCGCACGAAGACGATGCAGCGGAATTGGATCGGCCGCAGCACCGGCGTCACGCTGAAGTGGAAGATCGAACAGTCGGACGCAACGTTCGAGACGTTTACAACGCGCGTTGATACGATCTTCGGCGTAACGTTCGTCGTGCTGGCACCCGAGCATCCCTCGGTTGCCGCGATCAAAAGCATCGTGTCGAAGAAGAACGCCGCTACGATCGATGAGTTCACGGAGTCGCTGAAATCGAAATCGGAACTCGAGCGCACCAGTCTGATGGAAAAAGAGGGCGTCTTTACCGGCGCCTACGCGATCAATCCCGTTTCACTTGAGCGCGTGCCGATCTACGTTGCGAACTACGTGCTCGCCGAATACGGGACGGGTGCGGTGCAAGGTGTTCCGGCGCACGACGAACGCGACTTCGAGTTTGCAAAGAAGTATGGGCTGCCGATCGCGCAAGTCATTGCCTCATCGGATGTCGGCGTCGACGGACCGCTGACGGAAGCGTACACGGGCGAAGGCCGCTTGATTGCAAGCGGCGACTTCACCGGCATGCGCAGCGAACGCGCGCGCGACGTCATCGCCGAGCATCTCAAAGCCGCCGGCATCGGCGATCGGACGGTGCACTATCGCTTCCGTGATTGGCTCGTTTCGCGTCAACGGTACTGGGGCACGCCAATTCCCATCGTTTACTGTCAGGGCTGCGGCGAAGTTGCCGTGCCTGACGATCAACTGCCGGTGCTGCTGCCTGCCGACGTTCCGATTACCGGCGAAGGTTCACCGCTCGCGCGCGATCCGGACTTCATCAATACGACGTGTCCGAAGTGCGGTCAGACTGCGCGTCGCGAGAGCGACACGATGGATACGTTCTTTGAGTCGTCCTGGTACTATCTGCGCTACCTGGATCCGCACAACAGCGCGGCGCCGTGGGCACGCGATAGTGCGCGCCATTGGATGAACATCGATCAATACATCGGCGGTGCCGAGCACACCGTACTGCATCTGCTCTACTCGCGCTTCTTCTATAAGTTCTTCCACGATCAAGGGTGGGTTAGCGGCAGCGAAGAGCCGTTCCAGCGCCTCTTCCATCAGGGCTTCGTGCTGTACAACAGCGAGAAGATGTCGAAATCGCGCGGCAACGTCGTCGGTATCGATGAAACGGCCGACAAGAACGGCGTCGATGCGATGCGTCTTTTCTTGCTGTACGTTACGCCTCCGGAGGACACGAGCGACTGGACCGACGAGGGCATCAGCGGGCGCGTTCGCTTCCTCAATCGCGTGTGGCGCGCATCGGAGCCGTTCTTAGCCGCGGCAGCGAATGTTTCGCCGCGCGAACTGCCGCCAATTACGAGCGCCGAGGATAAGGCGCTCGTGCGTGCGGTACACGTTGTGGCGAAATCGGCGATCGACGAAGTTGCTTCGCGCCGCTTCCACTTCAACACGACCATCGCAAAACTCGACGAACTGGTCAATGCAATGACGGGCGCCGCCCAGAAGGCGCCCGCGCTTTCGCGCGCGTTTCTCTATGCGGTACACACGCTGCCGCTGTTGCTCGCTCCGTACGCGCCGCACATCGCCGATGAACTGTGGTCGCGCCTCGGACACGACACATCGGTGCATTTGGAACGCGTCATCGAGCCGGAAGATGAAGCACTAGAAGTCGACGAAATCACGCTCGTCGTGCAGGTGAACGGCAAGATCCGCGCGCGCATCAATGCGCAACCGGGCATCCCGGAAGACGAGGCCGTCGCGCTTGCGCTCGCCGATCCCAACGTGCGCGCGCAGATGGACGGCAAAGAAGTGCGCAAGCGCATCTTCGTTCCCGACAAGCTCGTCAATCTGGTGATTGCGTGAACGAGTCCCGCCGGACGCTGACGGCGCGTTGTTGCGTCGTCGGCGGCGGTCCGGCGGGAATTATGCTCGGCTATCTGCTCGCACGACGCGGGCACAGCGTCGTCGTCCTAGAGAAGCACGGCGATTTTTTGCGAGACTTCCGAGGCGATACGGTGCATCCGTCGACGATGAACGTTCTCGACGAGCTTGGCCTGCTCGGCGAGTTCCTGCAACGCCCCCACTCGGAAATTCGGCGGCTCTCCGGACACGTGGGTTCCGACACCATCGCGATCGCCGACCTCTCACACGTTCCCGGGCGCGCGAAGTTCATCGCCATCATGCCGCAATGGGATTTTCTCAATTTCATCGCCGAGAAGGCGCGCACGTTTCCCGGCTTTCAACTGCTGATGAATACGGCGGGCATCGATATCATTCGCGACGGCAGCCGAGTACGCGGCGTGCGTGCAAACGGACCTGATGGCTCGCTCGAGATACTGGCCGATGTCGTCGTTGCGTGCGACGGTCGCCATTCGACGATGCGTATCGCAGCCGATCTGCAACCGCTCGACCTCGGCGCACCGATGGACGTCTTCTGGATGCAGCTTTCGAAGAAGCCCACGGACCGCAACGCCGCGCTGGGTTTTGTCGGCGCGGGCGTCATTTTGGTGTTCATCGATCGGAACGACTATTGGCAATGCGGTTTCGTCATCGCGAAGGGCGCGGCAGATCGCGTCCGTGCGCGTGGTCTTGATGCGTTTCGCAACGAGATCGCGACGCTGGCTCCGTTTGCCGCGGATCGCGTAAACGAACTGAAGAGCTGGGACGATATCAAATTGCTTTCCGTTGCCGTCGACCGGCTGCAGCAGTGGCACCTGCCCGGACTGCTGTTCATCGGCGACGCCGCGCACGCGATGTCGCCGGTCGGCGGTGTCGGCATCAATCTCGCGATTCAAGATGCCGTCGCAACGGGAAATATTATCGGCGCAGCACTGGAGACGCCGGGTGCCGTTCGCGACGAAACACTCGCGCGCGTGCAGCAACGCCGGATGTTTCCCACGGTGATGACACAGGGACTGCAAGTCTTCGTTCAGCGGCGCATCATCGCATCGGTACTGCGATCGGAAGCACCGCCGAAACGCGCGCCGCTCATCCTACGATTGCTCCTAGCGATTCCCGGCTTCCGCCGCATTCCCGCATATATCGTCGGCATCGGATTCCGCCCGGAGCACGTGAGGGTTAGGCGGGCACGAGCGCTTTGAAGTAGTCGTAGGTCTGACGCATCCCGTCGATTAGGTTGGTCGTCGGCCGCCAGCCGAGTTCTTTCGCGGCGAGCGCGGGATCGAATTGCGCATCGCGCGCGTCACCGGCGCGTTTGGGTGCATGCGTCACCGGCGCTTCGAATCCGCTGATCTCGACGAGCGTGCGATAGATCTGATTCACGCTCGTCTTCACGTTCGTTCCGATCACATAGCGTCCGCCGCTGCCTTTATCGAGCGCAAGGACATTCGCGTTGGCAACGTCTTTCACGAAGACGTAATCGCGCGTCTGCTCTCCGTCCCAATCGATGCGAATGCCTTCGTGCTTCAAGAACTTTCCGATGAAGATGGAAATAACGCCGGCTTCGCCGTTGGGATCCTGGCGTGGACCGTAGACGTTGCCGTAGCGCAAGGCGGTGTAATCCAACCCCTTCTCGTCCTTGTAAAAGCGGAGATAATGCTCGGCAACCATCTTCGTGATCCCGTACGGCGAGGTGGGATTCTGTGGCGTCGATTCCGTGATCGGAAATCGTTCCGGCGTGCCGAACGTCGCTCCGCTCGATGCAAAGATCACCTTCTTTGCGCCGACCTTTACCGAAGCATCGAGGACGTTGATCAAGCCCATGACGTTGACATCCGCATCGTACTTGGGATCGCGCGAAGAGATCGCGACGGAGTGTTGCGCGGCATGATGACTGACGATATCGGGGCGGAACTCTTGGAAGATTCGCGCGACATTTTCGTCGCGAACATCCATATGGACGAAGCTTGCGCGGTCCGGGACGTTCGCTCGGCGGCCGCCGCCGTGTTCCCATAGCGAGTCGAGCACGAGCACATCGTGCCCTTCCGCGAGGTACGCGTCGACGATATGTGACCCGATGAACCCGGCGCCGCCGGTGACAATAATCCGCACTACAAGCTCCCCTGTTCCCTAGCGCAACGAAGATCGAGTCGCAGAAGCGGTGTGTGCCGTCCTACGCTCTGCTCTGGATCGCGGGTGCAACGGTGCTTGGCGCCTTGACTGCCACGCCGCTATCGTTGACCGACCGAATCATCGTCGCGGTCGCCATACTTGGCGGCGCCGCTGCGTTGTTCCGGAACCCGCACGAGACCCGCCAGCTTCGTGCGCTTGCTGCTGCCGCCCTCGTCGTCGGAGCCAGCTACGCGCACGTGCGCGAAGCGAGCACCCCCTCTGTTATTCCCACGCGAACGGCGCGTTTCACAGCTACCGTTGGCGATGAACGCGCCGGCGATGGTGAACTCCACACGTACGTGCTCGCGCTCGATAACGGATTCCACGTTCTCGCGTCGTTGACACGCGCCGTGCCGCTCGGATCACGCCTCATTGTTCGCGGCCGCCTCGAGCCGCTTGACGAAGCGCGCAATCCCGGTGAGCCGAGCGAACGCGCCATCGAAGCCGAGCACGGTATCATCGGGCGGCTCGGAAGTGCGCAGGTGTTGGACGTTACCGATCCGCCACCACGATCGATGGCGGCGATCGTCGCACAGCTGCATGCGACCGCGCTCGCGTTGTTGCGCGAACATCTACCCGAACCCGGCGCATCGATCGTCGCCGGCGAGTTATGGGGCGATCGAAGCGCGCTGCCGCCGGACCTGCGTACGGAGTTCCAAGAAACGGGAACGGTTCATGTTCTCGTTACTGCGGGCTTGCATGTGGGGTTGATCGCGTGGCTTGTCGCAGCAATCTGCACGCGCCTGACGATACCGCGCGCGTATGCGTGCGTCATTGCGATAGTTATTGTCTGGGCATTCGCTATTTTTAGCGGAAGTAATTTACCAGCATTGCGAGCCGCAACGATGGCGTCCGCGATGCTCGCTGCACGCGCTCTCGGCCGCGCGACGCTATCGTGGCATTCGCTCGCACTCGCTGCGATTGAGGTCACGGTCATTGAACCGGCGAGCGTCGCTACGCCCTCCTTCTGGCTTTCGTTTTGCTGTGTCGCCTCGATTTTCGCGTGCGTTCCGGCACTGGAGCCGGTTGTCGACCGCATAGCGCTGCACGAGCGTGTGCGCGAGGCGCTGCTGCTAACCGTCGCAACACAACTCGGGACATGGCCGATCAGCGCCGCAACGTTTCTTCAGTTTTCGCCATACGCGGTAATCGCTAACGTCGCCGTCGTGCCACTCGTCCCCGTCACGATGCTTCTCGGAATCGCGCAGCTGGTTGCGACACCGCTGGCACCGTTCGCGCAGGCATTCGCAAATCTGAACTCGTGGCTATTAACGTGGACCCTGAGCGTCGTTCATTTGCTCGCAACGCTTCCCGGCTCCGTGATTCGCATGACTCCTGCGCCGACATCGTGCATTGCAGTATACGAAACAACATTGGTCGGTGCTGCAACGCTCGCCGTTCGCGGAGCGATCTCGGCTTCACTCGGCGTCCTGATCGTCGCGACGTCCTTCGTACTACTTCCACCGCAATCGTTTGATTCGGACCTTCGTATTACCGTACTCGACGTCGGCCAAGCAGACGCGATCGTCATTGAAACGCCGGCACACCACGCGATCTTGGTTGATGCAGGCGGACGACTCGA
>CAZYLU010000003.1:0-113159 GCA_964648945.1 uncultured bacterium
CGCGCTTGACTGGGGGTCAAGAGGTCGCTGGTTCGAATCCAGTCAGCCCGACCATCAACGGAAAACTCCGAAGCTATAAGACTTTCGGAGTTTTCGCTTTTCTCGAAAGTGAGGAGACATACTAGTTCAAAGCGTGACTGGCGAGACGTACAGCAAGATTCTCTCCGTACTTCGTGACGTACCTGAACATCCCGACGTAACGCCGATCGCACCGCTACAATATCCTGGGTTGTCGTTCTTTCCCGGCCACTGCGGATTTATCGGAGAGTCGTTTCCGGTCGGTGGAGTAATGGTAGTCGGAAACAACTTCGACAGACTCGCGGGCTGGGAGGCGTTGAGGCAATCCCCCAAAGCAGACACCACGAGAACGACGGTGAACTTGCAAAAGATTCTGACGGACGCAGGCGTAACGCTTGAGGACTGTTGGTTCACCAACTACGCACTGGGTGTCATGGACAGGCCTTCGATGGTGTACGCTTTTCCCGCGAAAGTTCGCAAAGCATTACGCCTGCAAGAGACTTTTGAGAAGTGCGTTTCACTAATGAAACCGCGCCTAATAGTTGCCCTCGGTGCATATGTCCGCGACTACCTGGGTTTGGACAACTGCAACGTATTCGAGAAGTTCGGTACACGGCTAATCGCTATTCCGCATCCGAGCGCCTGGGTACGCGTAAACTGGTCTGCAGAAGCCGAACGCATACGCGAAGCACTTGAACGGTGACGGCTAGCTAACTTCGTTCACGTCAAAGAAGGCTTTGACTTATTGCGGAGCAGCGATTAAACCGTTTGTTCTTGCGGTGAATTCTGGGACGGTAGCCATGACGTACCGCCTCCGCCACTACAAGCTGCAAGTGCAGCAAAGAGGCCCGCAGTGATCAGGTTGTGATGTGCTTTGCGTAAGTTGCCATTCCATCGTCTCCTGTACTGCCCGCTGAACAGAAAGCCGTCGACCGGAAGCACGGCGATTGCGAGAAATGAGAGCACGAGGATGTGCGAAATGAGAGTTCGCATGGCCGTGACCTTACGTAGGCATGATAAAAAGGCGGTGATTTATGGAACAAGTGTGGCCGGCGCGTTCAGTTGTAGCCGCCGTTTTGGCATTGGTATTCATGGTAGTCTTCCGTGTTTAAGTACAAGATCCGTGAATGTACGCCGGGCGATGAACGTCTGTTGTCGATCGTCGCCCAGGCGATGATTTTCGAGACGTACGCGCCGCTCGTTCATGGTGTGAATCTCTATCAATATGCTATCGAGGAACTCGGGGTTGAGCGATTTCAAACGTTTCTAGCGGATCGCACGATGCGCATCTGGGCCGCGGAAATCGACCCGACGGGCGCGATCGTTGGGTATGCGCACGTGGTTCCCGACGTCCGTGATCCATTCGCGCTCGAGCTGAAGCGGATGTATCTGTTCCATCGGTTTCGCAACGAAGGTATCGGCAAACGCCTGACGGACCAATCAATCGCATTCGCTCAGCAACGAGGTTCTCAAGCGGTGCTAATCCGGGTCCACCAAAAAGATGAAGCGGCGATTGGATTCTACCTGGGCTATGGATTTCAAGCGATAGGTGAGGAAGAGTTCACGGCCGGCGACGAGGTTGCAAAAGTCGTCCTCATGCGCCTGACGTTGGCACGGACGCCGTTACAGTAATCGCACTTCACCGGCATCGTATTGAACGAGGCCGTTTTCCGTTCGCCGCACGCCTTCAGTGAGTTTGTGCGGCGTTATTTTACCGGTGTGCATGATGTGCTGCACGTCGGCATCGCGTAACAGCACGGCCGCGTCGGAGATCAGGCGCCGATGGCAACGCCACCAAACGGATTCGGAACACATAATAGCGATGCGGCGTTCGTCCGCGCGTTTCAATAAGGTGTCGAGGGCCCCGAGAAACTCCGGCGTCTGCATGTAATCCGCATATGCCTGAAATGCGGCATTCCGAAGGGCGGTATTCGGGCTCTTCGGATCGGCCTTGCGGAAGCCGCCGAATTCCGGATGCCATTCGTACGATGCGCCGGAGAGCTGCGGCACCCACTGTGCCATTTTTTCGCTCCACACATGGGGGTGTTTTCGGCTCTTCGGAATCTTGCGAACGTCGACTACAGTCTCGATTTCGTACCGCTTGAGCAAATCGGCGAGTTCGTTTTCGCCGGCGGTGCCGTGTCCAAAGGTCCAGAGTTTCATTCTACGAATCCGGCATTATGAACCGGATTGCCATTTTCATGGTCTCCCTTGCTATGGCCATTCCGAATATGAGCCTGGCAGCGGGTCCCTCGAGCTCACCTACTTCAAAACTCCATTGGCGCAACGTCGGTCCTACGATCGGCGGACGTGTCGTTGCCATCGCCGGCGTTCCGGACCATCCGAACGTGTTCTATTTCGGCGGCGTCGATTCGGGCGTGTGGCAGAGTACGGACTACGGTCAAACGTGGAACAACCTTTCCGATTCTACGATACCCTCGCCGAGTATCGGCGCACTCGCGGTTGCGCCGTCGAACGACAACATTCTCTATGCCGGAACCGGCGAGAGCGACATTCGCGGAACGATGATCACGGGCGACGGCATCTATCGTTCCAACGATGCCGGAAAAACGTGGCAGTATGCGGGCCTGCGCGAAACGCACACAACGAGCGCGCTCGCAATCGATCCGAAGAATCCCGACGTCGTGTACGCTTCGTCGATGGGCCATGTCTTCAAAGGCAATACCGAACGCGGCGTCTACAAAACGACGGACGGCGGAAAGACGTGGCACAAGATCCTGTACGTGAACGCGGATACCGGCGCGATCGACCTCGTCATGGACGCGAAGCATCCGAATGTCCTCTATGCGGCGATGTGGCAAGCGTATCGTACGCCGTGGAGACTCGAAAGCGGCGGCGCCGGCAGCGGACTGTATAAAACGACCGACGGCGGAGCGCATTGGACGAAGATTTCGCACGCACCCGGATTTGCCAGCGGCGTGCTCGGGCGCATTGGCGTGAGCCTTTCCGCCAGCGATCCGAATATCGTCTACGCGATCGTGCAGGCAAAAGACGGCGGCGTCTTTCGTTCAACCGATGCCGGCAAGTCATGGACGCGCGTCAACGCCGAAATGAAGTTGCGTCAGCGCGCATTTTACTACACGGCCATCTACGTGGATCCGACCAATCCGAATACCGTGTACGCGCCAAACGTCGATGCGTGCTGGGTTTCGCGTGATGGCGGCAAGCTGTGGGCGAAGCTGCGTCCTCCGCACGGCGACAATCACATCGTGTGGATCAACCCGCATCATCCGAACATTCTACTGGAAGGTAACGACGGTGGAGCGAGCGTGTCGCTCGACGGCGGCAAGACCTGGAGCAACGAACACAATCAGCCGACCGGACAGTTCTATCACATCAGCATCGACGATCGGTTCCCGTTCCACATCTACGGTGCACAACAGGATGAAGGCTCCATCGAGGGCCCGAGCTCCACGATCGGCGGCTCCGTCAGCTTCGGTGATTGGCATCGCGTTGCGTACGGAGAAAGCACCTTCGTTGCACCGCAGCCCGGCGATCCGAACGTTACTTACGGATCCGGTTACTACAGCATCCTGATGCGCTACGACTTGCGCACCGGACAATACCAAGACGTAAGCCCGTGGCCGCGCTATCAGGAAGGCGCCGCATCCAACGAGCTGCGGTACCGCATGGGATGGACGCACCCGGTCTTCTTTGGCAGCGACAAAGAACTGCTCGTCGGTTCGCAATACGTCTTGCGTAGCGACGATTACGGACAAACGTGGAAAGAGCTGAGCCCGGATCTCACGCGCAACGATCCGAAAACGGAATTGCCGTCGGGCGGCCCAATCGACGTCGATGCCTCGAGCGCCGAAGTCTTTCCCGATATCTCGTCGCTTGCGGTCTCATCGCTCGATAACGGCATCATTTGGGCCGGTTCTGCGGACGGTCTCGTTCACGTCTCAACCGACGACGGCGCGAGCTGGAAAGCCGTGACGCCGCCGGCGCTGCCGCAGTGGTGCCAAATCAGTTCGATCGAACCTTCGCATACGGACAAAGCGACAGCGTATGTCACGGCGTCGCGATACATGTGGGATGACTTCCATCCGTACATCTACGTGACGCACGACTACGGTGCGCACTGGAGCGCGATCACGCAAGGCATTCCGCAAGACGAGTATGTCTTCGTCGTTCGCCAAGATCCCAAAGATGCGAATCTGCTGTTTGCGGGAACGAAGTACAGCGTCTACGTTAGTTATGACGGGGGCGGGCACTGGCAGTCGCTCGCGCTTAACCTCCCGCACGTACAAGTGCGTGATATCGCAATCTCGACACGCGAAGGCGCCGTCGCGATCGCAACGCACGGACGCGCGTTCTGGGTGTTGGACAACCTCGCACTGCTCGAACAAGCCGCGAGCGATCCGGCGAACACTGCGCACGTCTTTGCGCCGCAGTCGGCGTGGCTCACGCGCGCGTACGGAGCAAATCCGTTTGCGCGCGATCGCGTCGGCGAAAACGCACCTTTCGGTACGACGGTGTTCTTCCAGCTGCCGTCGAGTTACGACGGGCGCACGCCGGTATCGTTGACATTTGCCGATGCAAAGGGCAACATCGTGCGAACGTTCACGCTTCATCGCAAGCGAAACGAACGAAAGCTTACGCCGCTAGAAATCGACCAGCTCACGCCCGCGCAAGTTCGCGCTCGTGCGCTGGAGGAACTCACGTCGGCGCAGCCCGGCACGAATCGGTTCCAGTGGGATATGCGGTATCCGCCGGCAACGGAAGTCACGGGATTCCAGGTCCCGGTCGCAGCCGGTGGTCTCGAAGATGAGGTCTGGGGACCATCGATCGTGCCGGGTCGCTACACCGTGACGCTCGATTACGGTGGCAGCAAAACCTCGCAGCCGTTCGACGTTGCGCTCGATCCAACCATCCACAGTCCGACGGCCGACGATCTTGCCGCGCGTTTGGATCTCGGCATGAAGATCCACACGACGCTCGATGCGCTGGATCGCACGATCAACGACGCGATGGCGACGCGCGACCGCGTCCGTTCGACGAATCCGAAGGCGGCCGCCGCGCTCGATGCACAGATCAACACGCTCGTGCAGACGCAAATGGACGCGAGTGAAGCTCCGTTGCTGCACGAAACACATCTACGCAGTCACTTGGCGTATCTTGCCGGCGATATCGAGCTGGCATATGAAAAGCCGACGCCTGCGCAGTACGCCGTGTTCGAACAACTGCAGAAAGAGGCGTCGGCCGGTGAAGAACGCTTGCGTCAGTTAATCGCGCAAGCGAAGTAGCTCCTTATTCGGCGGCGGAGGCTTTGCAGATAAACTCCGCCGCCGCATCGCTATACGGTTTTTTGAAGTGCTGCGGCCAGTTCGACTGGTCGCTGTACAACTTGCGCAAGCCGTTTGCGATGCCGGGGTCGCCTTGTGTGAACTGCTGGATCAAGTCGTTCCAGCGCTTCGCAAGTTCACGAGCGCGCGGGCTCGAGGGGTCCTCGGTTTTCGCGGCTTCCTCGACTTCGGCAATGAGCGTCGTCCACGCGCGTTGCGCCGCTTCCATGCCTTCGGTGCCGAGTTTTTCGCGCGCGTGCGCAAGTTTCTCCAGGTCTTCGGGCGAGTAGTATTTCTCGGCCCAGCTCCATTCGCTTTTCATTTTGAATGCCTCGATCACGGCGCGGACCGCGCGCCATCGTGCCTCTTCATCGCTGTGCTCGATCGCCGTTTGCGCCTCATCGAGGGCCGCAAGCACCAGATCGAGCCGGCGCTTTTCATCCGCGATGATCCTGTGCTGAAGACGCAGCGCGTCAGCGAGCGGCTGTGGCGGTCCGTCAAGTAGGTTTTTGATTTGATCGAGCTCGAGGCCGACGAATCGAAGGGCGAGGATCTGCTCCAAGCGCTCGAGATCGGACTCACCGTAGAGACGGTAGCCGGAGTCCGTGCGTGCCGTCGGCGACAACAAGCCAAGGCGATCGTAGAAGTGCAGCGTACGTACCGTCACTCCGCACTTCTTCGCGAATTCCTTGACCCGAAGCAACGCCCGTTTCGGCGTCTCCATCGATGCTCTCACCCTCCGAACGTACGCTATGACGTTACGTTAGGGTCAAGCAGAAGCGGCGCCTTTCGGCGCCGCTGTTGGTTATTTGACTACTTTGAGCCGCTCGTTCGCGTTATTCATGATGTAGATCTTATCGGCGTGGCGGATGCCGAGCGCCTTTTGATCGTAAATTACGCCGACGTACTGACCGGCCTTGAGTTGCTTCATTTGATACGTCGTCTTTCCATTCGAGGAAAAGATCTGGTCGAACTTGGGTACCAGCGTAAAGCTTAGCGTCTGTTTCGTTTTCGGATCTTCAACCTTGATGTTCGTCGACGAGACGTGAACCATGAGACCGTAGAAGACGTTCGTGGTCATCCCCATTGAGGCCAGCGGGGCGAACAGCATGACGGTGAAAGCAAGCGCGGTGGCGGCTGCCCCGCGCACGATGACGTTTAGCATAGAATCTAGTATACCCGTAGGATGCCCAGTTTGTTCGACCAGCTCCCTACCGAAGCCACCCTCTTCGCCGACGGCGGTTCCCGCGGGAATCCAGGCCCGGCGGCGAGCGGCGCCGTCATCGTCGACCCCGAGGGCCAGGTGCTGGACGAGGTCGGTCGCTACTTGGGAAGAGCTACGAATAACGTCGCGGAGTGGACTGCGCTCTGCATCGGGCTAGAACGCGCGAAAGAGCGGGGGATCCGCCGCCTCGCGGTACGGCTGGATTCGGAGCTCGTCGTCAAACAGATGCGCGGCGAATATCGCGTGAAGCATGCGGATTTACAGCCGTTGCACCGGCGCGCGCAAACGCTGCTGCGATCGTTTGAAAACGTCGACATCAAACACGTTCCTCGCAAACAAAATGCGCTCGCAGATCGCCTGGTTAATGACATTCTCGACCAGGAAGCCTCGGCGTCTGCTTCGTAGGCACGCCGGATGCGTCGTAACATCGTTCCACTGGCGATCCTCGCGTTCGCGATTTTCATGGCCGTGACGGGGTATTTGATTTACTGGCACGGCGAGACGAGTCGCGTCCGGCAAGTCGCGAAGATCCATCAGGCAAGGAGCGAGATCTATTCGCGTTTGCTCATCACATACGATAAGCCGCCGGTCTATAGCGAGGAGTACCGGATGCAAGACGTGGAGGGGAGGTCGACCTTTACGTACACGATCCGTTCGTATGCGGGCAAGGAGATTTCGATCACCGCTCCGCCAGCCGCGATGTACGACGTAAGTTTCTTTTACGGAAAACTCGATCAAGACGGCGTGTGGCAGATCGTCAATCAGCCGCCCCGCGGCGACACGTCGGTCCACTATACGGTCTACGTCAAGCAGGTCGTCGATTTTAAACAAGGCGAGCGCACCGTTACGTTTACCGATCCGCACTACTGGGCGACAACCGCCGGACGTCAATACAACATCGATCTCTCCAAGAACAGTCCGAAAGACTTGCTCAAGATGCAGAGTAGTTCGCTCGCGGACCCGCGTTACGAGACGATCGTAAGCGACTTTCGCAACTTCGGTCCCGATCAATTCCGGCAGCGCATAGCAAAAGCGCGCGCAACGATGGGGCTCAAGCCATGATTCGTGCCGGCGTGCGACGTTTCGCGCTACGCAGCATCGTCGCTGCCGCTGCGGCCGTCGTCGTCGGCTTTACTCTGTACGAAGTCGCCGAGAACCCGTCGAATCAACTCTTCGGGAGAACCGTTGTGAGCGGACCGCCCGACGAGCGCGTCGTCGCGCTCACCTACGACGACGGGCCCAACCCGCCATACACGAACCGGATTCTCGACGTACTCGAGGGCGAACACGTTCATGCCACGTTCTTTGTCGTCGGCCGTGCGGCTGCTGCCTACCCGTCGGTGTTGCGGCGCGAAGTGCGCAGCGGCGACGCGATCGGTAACCATACGTGGAACCACGATCATCTGATCGTCATGGATGCAGCGCAAGTTCGCGAGAGCCTGTTACGAACGGACGCGGCAATCTACCGCGCGGCAAGCATCCATACGCGCATTATGCGCCCCCCGTTCGGTGCGCGTGACTGGCTGGTGATCGACGAGGCGCATCGCATGGGGTATACACCGGTCATGTGGTCTGTGCCGCTCGCCCGCGATTGGGAATACCCTCCGCCGCAAGTTATTGCGAGCCGCATCGTGCCGTACGTTCACGACGGCTCGATTATCGTGCTTCACGACGGTAACCGAGGACAGCTGTGCGCGCAGCAGCATCTCTCGCCGCATATCTGCGACCGCACGAGCGATATCGAAGCGACGCGCTTGATCGTGCGCGAACTCAAGCGTGAAGGGTATCGTTTTGTTACCGTACCCGAGCTGATGACGCTGCGTGGAAACTTAAGTGCTACGCATACACCTTCCCCTGAAACCGAATGAAGCCGTCGGGGTGTTTGTGAGCGGGATCGTGATGCGTCCAATGCAAGATCGGCGGCTTGCCCGGATCGTGAACCAATTCGCCACGAGCCTCGATCTGGTCGCCGGGCTGAACGGGCACGCGCGGCGCGATATCAATGTTGTCAATGATCTCCACCGGCCCTTGCGGCGTCGCCAGCGTGAACTGCTCGTGTTCGCATCGGGTATGCGTGCCGAAGAAGAAGCTCGGCTGAGTCGTAACGGTCCCCGTGAGATCGGTCATGCGCGGCACCTCCGCACGCCATTCACGCATCGCGGCCGGGAGAACAAGCGATAGTGCGAACGATCGTAACGGAACGCATGCGGCTCGTGCCGGTGACGACCGAAAACTCCGACGTGCTGTGGAATGTGCTGCAGCAGCCCGATTTACGCGAGTATCAAGACCTTCCCGAAGTGGACCGCGTGCAGTTTCGTCGCATGGTTGCGGCGCGTCCGCGGAATCTCGTGGAAGGCAGTTGGGGACGGTTCGAGTGGCTGCTCTATCTCGATGGCGTGGGCGATGCCATCGGTTGGGCGTCGTTGCGAATCGCCGAGCGTTCTACAACCACCGGTGAGGTGGGCTATAGCGTCGTGCGCGAGCACCGCGGACGCGGGCTCGCGAGCGAAGCGCTCCGCGCAATCGTCGATGACGCGTTCACGCGCTTGAACATGCGCAAAGTGCGAGCCTACTGCGTCCCTGATAACTCCGCCTCACGCCGCGTGCTCGCGAACGCCGGCTTCGAAGAAGACGGTGTGCTCCCACACGGCGCAACCGTCCACGGAAGACCCGTCGACGTCCTGGGCTTCGTCCTCGAACGTGTCCGCTGGCTCCAACGCGAAGCGGTTTAACTTGTCATCCTGAGCGCAGGTGCGAAGCACCGGAGTCGAAGGATCGCATCGTGCGTTTGTCTCGAGGCGATCCTTCGACTTCGCTCAGGATGACAACGGTGGATCGCGCTAATCCCACTCAATCGTGATGCCGGCGTCGTGGGCGCCGAAGTACTGCGTGCGATTCGAGAGATACGTGAGTAGCGGTTCTCGTACAACGGCAACCGCAAGGCGCGACGGGAGTTCGTCAATCGCGCACCAGCGCGCTTCCAAGACGTGATCCTCGGGTTGCGGTTGACGTAATACACCGCTCGTCGAGATTTCAAAGACGGTGCTCAAAAAGTGCGTGTCGCCGTCGTAGCTTTCGCTCAGGTATGCAAGGCGGACAATCGTCGCCGACAGGCCGGTTTCCTCAAATACTTCACGTACGACCGTCTCTGCGAGCAACTCGCCCTCTTCCTGACGTCCGCCGGGGAGATTCCAGAGGGGCTGCGCGTGCGATGCATATGACGACGCAACGAGAAGTACCGCCCCGTTTTCAATCGCGAGACCGCTTGCGAGGTGAATGCGCGTCATCGTCCCGCCGCCTTTTCAAGCACGGCGAGCGTTGCAAGCGCGCTCTTCGTCCACGTCATTTCCGCTGCACGGCGGAAACCGCGCTCGCGCAGCTCGGCGGCACATGCAGGGTCATCGAGAATTCGTAGAATCGCATCGGCGAGCGCGGCATCGTCATCGAGCGGAACGTACAGCGGTGCATCACCGGCAGCTTCCGGAATTGCGGTATTCGCCGTAGTAACAACCGGCGTACCGTGCGTCATTGCCTCGAGCGCCGGCAGTCCGAAGCCTTCATAACGCGACGGAAATGCAAAGACCGCGGCATCGCGATAGAGCGATGCCAGCGTTCCGTCGTCGATCCATCCTAACTCTCGCAAGCGGATGCGTTCGTTGCCGGTAATTGCATCGCCGCGCGCACCGGCAAGCACGAGCGCAACGTCCGGATGGCGCGTCTGCACGCGTTCCATCGCGCGCAGCAGCGCTTCGACGCCTTTGCGTTTCTCCGACATGCCGACGAATAGCACGTATGGCTGCATCGATTTCGTATTGAGCGTCCCGGACAGGACACCATCGCTCTGCCGTACGCCGCTAGGAATCGCGGTAATGCGTTCCGGCGGGATGTCGAGCACGCGTATCAGCTCGCGCCGCGAGAACTCGGACACCGTGATGAGGTGCGTGCATCGCTCCACGGCGGCACGGAAGATTGTCTGCGTTTCGGTAGCATAGCCGGGAATGACGAAATTGGTTGCATCGTGGAGCGTAGCAACGGCCGGTAGCGTAAAATTCGTCCAGCTGCAGCCGTTCCACGGAAACCAAAGCACGTCGAGCTTGGCAAAACGGTGCATTGCGCGCGAGACGACCCGATACGGCGCGCCGTCGACTTCGTGCAGATAACGCCGGCGCACCGTCCACGTATGCCACTCGGGAACGATCAGCCTGACGCCGACACGATTCGGAAGCAAACGCCACTCGCGAAGGATCTCACGTACGTATCTTCCGATCCCGCGATGGTCGCCTGGGAGGTTCCACGCATCGACGCCGATGGACAGCACGAGCAAGAACTACGCGAATCGTATCAAAAAGCCCTCAGCGTGCTTCGATTCTTCAGGCGTCCTAGTCCGCCGCCGTTGCCGTGGAATACGGAGATGCTCGTTCTCGGCGAAAAGGACGGCGCGTTTGCCGCCGTGCGCAATAGCCGCGTGCTCATCTATTGGCCGCACGGGTTCGGCGATTTCGTCCATCTTTCGTACGTCGTTCCGCTGCTCGAGCCGTCGAACGAGTACTTCATCACGCGCTTCGGCGACGACTTCGTGCACCTGTACGATGAAGGCGAACGTGTGACGCCGATCTACTCGGGGGAGAGCGCGATCGGAAACGGCACGTCACTCGGCATTCCGCCACACTTCGGCCTCGACATGGACAAGATCGAGAACCGGATCGAACGCATCGAGATTCCCGAGCCGCTGATCTCACGCATCAGGGATGCGAAGATCGATCTCATGCTCTTTAGCCGGTATCCGGAGATGACGGGACGCACGCCGTACCCCTATCACACGAAGGCGCGATTTCTGGCATCTAACCTCGTGGATCGAACGCGCCTCGCGCAGTTCGACCTTTCGCAACCGCTGCGCTCGTCGCTCGCATTTCGAGCTCCCGCCAATTCCGCTGCGCGGGTCGAAGAACGCTTGCGCGAGCTCGTTGCGCCGGGAGAGCATTTGTATATGCTGTCGCCCGGCGGCCACACCCAAATACGGAAGATATTTCCCGAAGAAGAAGTGGTCGCGTTCGCGCGCGAGATTCGCCGCCGCGATCCACGCGCTCGTATCATCACCGTTGACGAACGCACTTCGCACGCGATCGGCCGCGAACGTGATCTCGCTCCGACGACGACCGATCTATTCGCCGACCTCGGCGTCCCCTTCGCGCATGTTCTCGTCACCTTAGTCCGCGCATCGCATGCGTACGCGGGCGTCGCGTCAGGACCGTTGCATACAGCACTGTCGGTCGGCGGGCGCCCGATCGTCGGCATTTGGCTTGGTCACTGGCCGGAATATTACGACGAACCTTCGCCTGACGCGGTGCATCTCGTCGGGCCGCTCGTCTATCGAGAAAAACTCGACCGTCGCATCGGGGCGCGTACGAAAGCAGCGGCGGGCGTTCTTCCGTACAACATCGTACCGCTGCACAAGCGCCCGCCCAATGCGCTCGACGTCATCGAAGCGCTGGAGTCAATTACTCGGCGGCCATAGCCGCCAATGCGGGTGCTCCCGCGGTGTGTGGTTTCAAGCGAATGAGGAACACGAGGGGCGTTGCCAGGGCGAAGACGATCGCGGTCAAGCGGAACAGGTAGTCGTAGGCGATCATCGACGACTGCTGCGAAACGAGATTCGTGAGGGTACCAACGGAGTAGCCATGCGTTTGCGTAACGCCGGATGCAAGGACGTTCCACGCAATCGCGGTCTCGTGCGTGAGCAGCGTCGTAAGAATTGCGATACCGAAGCTTCCGCCGATCTGGCGGATGAGTGTGTTCACGCCGGTCGCGCCGGCGAGCTCGGGAACCGGCACATCGTTCAACGTAACTGTTGAGAGCGGAACGAAGAGGAACCCAAGACCAAAGCCCTGCACGAGACGCGGCCAGAACACGTCCCAATATCCGGCATCGGTGTTGAGGTCACCGAGCCACCAGCATGAATACGCAAAGATCAACATGCCGAACGCAATCGACAAACGCGCGTCCACCTTATTGTTGATACGGCCGATGATGACCATGCTGACGGCCGTCGAAAGTGCACCCGGCAAGAGCGCCAGTCCCGTATCAAACGCCGTAAAGTTTAAGATCGTTTGAAAGAAGAGCGGCAAGATGAGCGCCGTCCCGAACAGGCCAAAGCCGCTGATCACGCCGATGATCTGACCGATCGTAAAGGATCGCAATCGGAAGATGCGCAGATCGACGAGCGGGTACCGCTCGCGCAGCATCTTGACGATGAAAAGCGTGAGCGTGACCACCGCAACGACGGTCAAGATAGTAATCGCGTTCGACGAATACCACTCATCGTGTTCGCCGCGTTCTAGAACGTATTGGAGCGACGCGAGGCCGGAACAAAGCAATCCCAGTCCGATCCAGTCGACGCCGGCCTTCGGTTTTTCGATGAACTTCGGATTCGGGATGAACATCATCGTCATGATGAATGCGACGATGCCGATCGGAATGTTGATGTAGAAAATGAGCGGCCACGTCGCATTGTCGACGATGTAGCCGCCGAGCGTCGGCCCGACTGCCGGCCCAACCATCGCGCCGAGCCCGAAGATCGCCATCGCGGCTCCACGTTTCTGCGGCGGATACGTTTCAAAGAGGAGCGCTTGCGCGGTCGGCTGCAGCGCCCCGCCGCCAATGCCTTGCAGCACACGGTAGATGATGAGTTGCGTAATGCTCGTCGCCGTGCCGCAGAGTAACGAAGCGATCGTAAAGAGCGCCAAAGAAGCGGCATAGAAGCGCTTGCGTCCGAGATATGCAGTCAACCAGCCGTTGAGCGGCATGACGCATACGCTCGAAAGAATGTAACCGGTTGCCACCCAGGACACTTCATCGACGGATGCGCCAAGGTTGCCGGCGATCGTATTCAGGGCAACATTAACGATAGTCGAGTCAATGATCGCCATGATCATACCGAGCATGACGGTGATGGTGATCAGCGCGACTGGCGGGTTTTCTTGATGGGCGAACGGATTGCGCATTACTCTATGTTCTTAACCTGCTAACTATCTACATGGTGGCTGTCGCCAATGCCTCTTTTTCCCCATCGCGCCCTTAACACGACTTTAAGTACCGTGCGTTACCTTGGACCTAATTACGAAAGGTGGAATATCTTGGAAGAAACGGCGACAGTCGACGTGATCGCAATGAATTTAACGATTGCGGCTCTCGACCAGTGGTTGAAAAACGTCGATGCAACGCGCAAGGGTGAAGATCTCGGACGCGAGATCGGCGCGCTCTATCGCGAGATCCATAGTGCGGTCGACGAGATGGCGTCGGTAGACGACGAAGACGAAGACTTCGAGTTCGGCGACGACGAGGATGACGAAGACGAAGAGGGCGACCTCGACGAGGACGAAGACGAAGAAGACGAAGACGAAGAAGGCGACTAGACGCTAGCAGCAGTTTCGGCAGCGCGCGGAAGTGTAAGCGTAACCACTGCACCTCCGCGCGCGCCGTTCGAGAGCACTACCGTACCGCCGTGGGCCTCGATGAGAATGCGAGCGATCGCCAGGCCCAATCCGGTACTTCCACGCGAGCGAGCGCCATCGCCACGCCAAAACCGTTCGGTTGCATGCGCAAGCGCATCCGGCGTAAAGCCTGGTCCCTGATCGGCAACCTGGACGACGACCGTTTCTTCGACGCCATCGATGGTTACCGCGATCGCACCCCCGCCATGAATCACCGCGTTGTGCAGCACCGCCGAAATCGCACGCTCGAGCGAGGGGGCGTCTGCACGCACCAAAGAATCCGCCGTGCGGCAGTCAACCGCAATCGCCTGCGCTGCGCTTCGCAGGCGCAACGAAAGCTGCGCCACGATCTCTCGTACGTCGAGAATCCGCGTCTGAACGATCGTTTGGCGGCGCATGGTCTGCAGAAGGTCGTCGACCAGCTCTTCCAGCCGCTTCGTTTCACGATCGATCGACCGCAGCGCAGCGCGATATTCGTCGCTGCTACGCTCGCGTCGCAGTGCGAGGTCGGTCTCCGCGCGCACGACCGAGAGCGGCGCGCGTAATTCGTGTGAGGCGTCGCTGACGAAGCGACGTTCGGATTCGAAGCTCGCTTGCAAACGCTCCAGCATGCGGTCGAACGAAGCGCAGAGCCGTCCGATTTCGTCGCGTCCGCTCACGTTCAACCGTTCCGAGAGATCCGAGGTCTCGATGCGTTCGGCGAGGTGAGCGACTTGCTCGATCGGCCGAAGCAGCGCTCGCGCGTAGATGCCGTAAAAGAAGAAGCACAACACCGCAAGAACGCTGCCGGCGAGCGTAAAGGCAAGCATGGCGGTGAAACGAACCGTTGCGATCCAATGCATGTCGCGGAACGCATGCACAGAGCCGAGGCGATGTCCGTTATGGATGGCTTGCACGTGAACGATGCTGTAGCGCCCGGAATCTTTCGCGCTCGGCGCGCGCTCGCCGAAGATCAATCGTCCTGAAGTGCTGTAGATGCCGATGTGCTCGTCGTTCTCGTGAAGTGCGTTCAATTGACCGACGTCATCGGCGTCAACGGACGGTTGGCCGTTATTGTCGTCGACGATGTCCGCCGCCGCGCGTGCAATTGTGGTGAGCCGCGCGTCCTGTTCCGAACGCAGCCTGCCTTCGAGAACGGCAAGGGAAATCAACGCAAACGCCACGTACCCGACGACAAGAATCGACGTCGTCGTCAGCGCAAGACGGCGGCGGAAGCTCATGCGTTCCGTCCGAGTCTAAAGCCGATGCCGCGTACGGTATGAAGCAACGGCGGCTCGCCGGTCGCTGTCAACTTGACGCGCAAACGGCGTGCGTACACATCCAGGACGTTTGATTCGGGATCGTTTTCACGGTCCCACACGGCGTCGATCAACGCTTCACGCGTTACCGTGCGTCCGGCATTGCGCAGCAATGTCTCGAGTAGCGCGATCTCTTTGGAGGTAAGATCGAGCTGACGTTCTCCTCGCCGCGCTTCGCGGCTGCGCCGGTCGAATACCAGATCTCCGCACGACAGTACGTCGTCACTCCACGTCATCGGGCGGCGCGAGAGCGAGCGTAATCGCGCATGCAATTCTTCGAGCGCGAACGGCTTGCGCATGTAATCGTCGGCACCGGCATCGAGTCCCGCGACCACGTCGAGCGCATCGACGCGCGCTGTTAAAATCAGTACCGGAATCTTGCGTTTCTTCGCGCGAACCTCGCGCAAAACGGTCAAGCCGTCGCCGTATGGTAGATTGAGATCGAGAATGAGCGCGTCGTAAGCGGTCGCGCAAAGATACGCGGAGCACTCGCGACCGTCGCCGAGCCCGTCGGCGACGTGGCCCTCTTCTTGGAGGCCGCGCACGATCAAGCGACGCAGCGGCGCGTCGTCTTCGACAACCAAGACTCGCATGAAGTCGGCGTACTTCTCTCGCGCGCCGGATGCTCTTTTTTCTAGATTAACGGGTTAATCTATTCTAAAGGTTTACATAAGTCGTACACAACCTTCGTCGGGTACTTGAAGTACTAGGCAACTACCCTATTTTTCGGCGAGAGGTTTTGAGGCAATGTTTACTCGTCTCTTGACCGTACTTCTCGCGGTTGTCGCCGCGTGTCTTCCGCTCGAGGTTGCTGCGCAACAAGTCAACGGAAACATTACCGGACGCATTCTCGAAACGAGTGCCGGCCTTCCCGTTGCAAATGCGAAGATTGACCTTCGCCAGAGCGGGCGAAATGTAGCCTCCACCACGACATCCGGTACGGGTTCTTTCACGCTTTCCAACGTGCCACCGGGAGACTACACGCTCACCGTGTCGGCAGCGCGCTATCAAACGGTTTCAACACCGGTCACGGTCGCGTATAGTTCCACCACGCAGTTCCAGACGGCGCTTTCGCCGGCGGCGACAGGATTGAGAGAAATTGCTGCCGTGCAGACGGGCGGCCGTAGTTCACTGCAAACCACATCGACGATCAATGCAAGTCTTCCAGCTACAGTCGTCATCGACCAGAACTACGTTCGCGCGGGCGATGCGCTCGCGACATTACCGTTCGTCACGCGCTCGACGTCTTCGTCGATGGGCGATGACGAGTCGCTGTCGCTGCGCGGGTTCGATCCGACCGAAGGCGCAACGTTGATCGACGGTCATCCGGTCGGCCCCATCGGTGCGCACGGAACCGCATACGATTATCAGTTGGCGCAGTTCTGGGGATTCACCAATAGCCAAATCATTTACGGATCCGGTGCAACCGGACTTTACGCCGTGCCGGTGCTTTCGGGTGCGGTGAATTTCGAGACGCTGAATCCGACCTCCCAACCGCATACCACGCTTACGCAAGGCTACGGCGATTTTTCAAAGACGCTCAGTGCGGGATCCTTCACGGGAACCATCGGCCGCCTCGGGTATGCCGGTGCATATGGCGTTCAGGGAACGGACGGGATGTTGGGCCCGGCCCCGATTTTTCAATCCGGTTTACTGAACGCCGGTCAAAGCCGCTGTCCGGGGAGCCCCACAGCGACGACGTACGTTGGGCTGATCAACGCGAATCCGAACTTCAACGGCGGTGCCATTCCGCCGTCGATTACCGCCGCCGATAAGGCTGCGTGTACGTACAACGTCAGCGGTCAATATCTCAGTCGTAACGCACTTGGAAAATTCACGTACCAACTCGGACCCCGCACCTCGGTGCTGGCGACGGTCTACAACGCCACGATATGGGCCGATTCGACCGGCAACGGCGATACGGATTTCATCCCGTACCAGTATCAGCTTGCCGTCGCAAATCAATCGGTTGCGAGCGGCCCCGTGAACTTCACGTTACCGAACGGTTCCACCACGGGTTGCACCGGTTCGACCATTGCGGCACTGAGCGATACGTCGGCGGGGTACTCGTGCCTCACGCCCGCACAGGACGCGCAAGCGTTTTCCGGACCGCAGGGCGGCGGACTCGAGCGTTACCATGCCGCGCAAAACCAAGACTATCACGCGCGTATCACCCAAGGCATCGGACCGGGAAACGTGATACTCGACGGGTTCATCGATAACTATCATTTCGTCAACCAAAAAGGCCCGATCAACTTCGTGCTGCAAGCGCCTTCATTTCTGGATGACTATTTCACGCACGGCGGCGTTATCGGATACGAGTGGTCCGGCAAGCGAAACGACGTTTCCGTCGGCGTCGATTTTCTGCATCAACTCTACTTGAACAACCGCGCAGTCTCGCCGGCGTTCGGGCCATACAACCAGTCGGCTACGATCACGGAAACGTCGTACTATGTGCACGATGCGTGGACGCCGAGCGGTAAATGGTCGATCTTTTCCGATCTGTCCATCGAACGGTCCGTGAACACGGCGACGACCAACGCTGATCCGCGCATCTCGATCATGTACCGTCCGACGTCGAGTGACGTCGTGCGCGCCGCATGGGGACGCGCTACGAGCGAACCGGATCCCTCACTACTCCTCGGCGGTTTCTCGTTCGTGGCTCCGTATGCAAGCAATCCCAGCTTTAATCCGCAGCAGAACTGCGGCAACAACCTGGTGTCGCTCGCATCGGGAGCAAGTCCGTTCGTAAAGCCGGAACAAGCAAACGATGTGGAACTCGCGCTCGCACATCGATTTCAGAACTCGGCGACGCTTGAGTTCGACGGGTATATCACGACGGAAAACAACCCAATTCTCACGGCGGTCTACCCGCTCTCGATCGTTCCCGCCGGGCAGGTGCCCGCGGCATCGTACTTCACCGGGTATGCGAGTGCGCTTGCGCAAGTGTGCGGTCACCCCTTCACCCAAGCAAACTTCGGCGTCACCGCGCCGTACAACGCGGGACAGGCGGTCTATCGCGGCTTTAACTTGCAAACGCGAGTTCCGATTATCCGCGGCTTGGAAATCGACGGCAACTATGCCGTGCAATCCGCCTACTATAACGGACTAAACACCGATGTTCTCGTGAACAACACCGGGTTGATCAATCAGGCGCAGATCACCGGAGTTCCGCTGCAGACGGCAAATGCCGGCATCGGCTATGCGAGCAATCCTGGTGCGTGGACCGCTCGTTTCGACGAGCACTTCGTTGCGGGCAACAACGGCTTCAATCGTCCCGCATACTGGTTTGCAACGGCGAATGCTTCAAAAACGGTCGGCCCGATAACGTTCAATCTCGGTGTCTTTAACGTGTTCAATCAAAACACGCTTCAATACGGGCTGATCGGGCTAGGCACGCCGCTGCCGTTCAATCAGTTCGGTTCGCCGAGCTCGCTATCGTATAACAACAACTTCGAAGAATACTTTCTTGGAACACGTCAATACTTTTTGACGACGACCTACCACTTCTAACCGTACGCTACTTCGGCGCGAGCCATAACAGGCTCGCGCCGAAGACCACGAGCGCGAGAAAGAATACCATGGCGGTAAATGCCATCACACGGCGCAAGCCGATGCCCGCGATTGCAAGCACGGGCAGACACCAAAACGGCTGAATCATATTCGCGACTTCCTCGCCGATCGCAACGCCCATTGCGGTTGCTGCTTGCGATGCGCCGAGTTTTGCTGCGGCGGGCACGACAAACGGGCCTTGCACGGCCCAGTGGCCGCCTCCGCTGGGCACGAAGAGCGAGATGATGATGCTCGAGAGACAACTCCAGAACGGCAGCGTCGCAGCGGTTGAGAAGATGACGAACCACTGCGCGATGACGCCGGCGAGACCGGTGCCCGTCATCATTCCCATGATTCCGCCGTAGAGCGGATATTGAATGAGCAGCGGTCCGGTGACGCGCGCCGCATCGTTGATCGCCCGAACGTACGCCACCGGCGTCCAATGTAAGAGCAAACCGAGTAAGAAGAAGATGAAGATCACGCTTTGGATCGGCAGCGAAAATCCGCTCGTGATCCACGTGGAGATCAAGTAGTACGTGCCGGCCGCAACCATCGCGAGATTCAGAATCCATGCGCGATCGAGCAGCGCGCCGAGTGTTGTGCGAGCTTCGGGCGTTACGGCGTTCGTGTCATCATCAACGGGCAACTGCGCCGCGACGACGTCATTGCCGCGCGGCTCGAATGCCATGAAGAGAAACGGAATGACGATTAGCAGCACGACGACCGGAACGAGGTTGAACGGCGTGAAAATCGTCTTCGAGAGCGGCAGCACGACGCCGGTGAGCGACTGCACGATGTTGAGCTTACTGCCCGGCGTTGCTTGCGCAAGCGCGATCGAGCTCGAAAGGCCGCTCGCCCAGATCAAAAATCCGCAGTACGCCGCGGCAACGAGCCACCCGAAATCGATACGCATGCGCTGTGCGATCGCGCGCGAAAGCAAGCCGGCGACGACGAGTCCGAATCCCCAGTTGAGCCAGCACGCAGCCGCGGAAACGAGAAACGTGATCGTCATCGCACCGCGTGTGGTCTGCGGACGGGCGGCGAGCGCCAGCAGTGCGCGTCGAACCGGCGCGCTGCTCGCAAGTGCATAGCCCGTGACCAAGATGAGGATCATCTGCAAGGCGAATTCGAAGATGTCGAAGATGCCCTTGTACCATGCCGACACGACGGCGACCGGTGTGTGATGCGGCGCGAAGATCAGGGCTAGGAATCCGGTCAAGAGCGTCAGCAGAACCGCGAACACATACGGATCCGGGATCGCAAATTCAAAGACTCGCACGAAGAATCCAGAGATCGTTCGCATGGCGCGTCGTTCGCGAGAAGTGTCGTTCGTCGCCTGTCGAACCTCGCAAGAATGCTGGCTTTGCGCTATGATCGGTTCGGAGAACCGGTTTCAGTCGTCGATGTGGCGGACGTTCCCGTTCCGCAACCGGGCCCGGGTGAAGTGCGCCTGCGGATGCGGCGCTCGCCCATCCACAATCACGATCTCGCGACCATCCGCGGCACCTACGGCTACAAGCCGGCGTTGCCCGCGATCGGCGGAACGGAGTTCGTCGGCGAGGTGGACGCACTCGGCGATGGCGTGGAGCAGGTCAAGACCGGCCAGCGCGTTACCGTTACCGTCCCAAACGCAGCATGGGCGGAATTTGTCGTCGCTCCCGCGTGGTCCATCGTACCGGTTCCCGACGCTGTCGACGACGACATAGCCGCGCAGCTCCTCGCCATGCCGCTCTCCGCGGTTGTACTCTTCGACGAGCTGCGAACGCAGCCGGGGATGTGGATCGGCCAAAATGCCGCGAGCGGCGCCGTCGGCCGGATCGTCATGCAGCTTGCGCAAGCGAACGGCGTGAACATCGTCAACCTCGTGCGCAGCGAACGTGGCGTCGAAGAATTGCGGAAATACGGCGCACAGCATGTGATCGTGACAGGCGAAGATCGCGATTGGCAACGTGAAGTTCGCGAATTGAGCGTCGGCAAGGGCCTAGCGCGCATCGTCGACTCCGTCGGCGGCCCCCAAACGCTTGCGCTCCAACGCGTACTCGAACAGTTCGGCGAAATCATCATCTTCGGCGGTCTCTCGGGCGCCGCGATCAAACTCGACACGAGTTTGATGATCTCACTCGAATGCACCGTGCGAGGCTTTTGGATGTCGTCTTGGATGCGCCGCGCAACGGACGAGCAGCGCACCAAAGCGATGCAGCAGGTCTTCGGACTTGCGATGCGCGGCGAGCTGCCGCTTCCGGTTGCCGCCGAATATAAGTTAGTCGATTGGAAGGCCGCGCTCGCAGCCGCGCAAACACCAGGACGCGGCGGTAAGATTCTCTTCACGCCGTAACGGCGCTGCTTCACGTTTGCAGCCACGTTGCTAGGATGGGATAAGCATACCTCGCCGTTTCGCTTATCATGTGCGTACGGTACGTCTTCGTGCGCCGCGATGAAGGAGAAAATCATGAGCGGATCGGCCAAAGCGATGACCTCGTCGATAAACGTAAACACAAGCGCCTTCTGGGAACGGTTGTGGGGTACGAGCGGCGTGCAATTCATCGCCTTGTGGATCGTCGCGTATATTCTGTACGGCTATCAGCCGCAAATCAGTGCGTCGTCGGACACACTCGCCGCGTTCTATCGCGACCATCACATGCGAATACTAATCGCCGCGGTAATCTCCGGCCTAGCCGTTCTCTACCTCATGTGGTTCGCGGCTGCGATCAGGGTTGCGCTCGCAAACGCCAGCGAAGGCGGCTGGGGCGCTGCCGCGACTGCCTCCAGCGCAGCCGTCGGAGCACTTTTCCTGCTCCTGATTGCTATAAACGCTGGGCTCGCGTATTCGATCAACACGCTGGGAAACGTAGCTCTCTTATCCGCATTCAACGTCGTCATTTGGGCAGGCTTCGTGTTGTCGTCATTCGTGCGCGCAATGCTCATCATGTCGGCAGCGTTCGGCTTTTGGCGCGCGGGGCTGATTTCGAATGCACTTTTCGCCGCTGGCGTCGCCGCTGTTGTGCTCACCGTTCTCGGCGGCACGACGTGGGCAAGCGGTGGATTCTGGGCACCCGACGGCGCGTACTCTCGCTTCATCTCGCCGATTATCGGCCTCCTCTGGGCCATGGTCGTCAGCTCGGTACTGCTCAATAAAACCGCCTCTGCGCATACGGAGTGGTGAGATGATGTCGCGTAACGGTGCACTACTCACCGGGATGATAGACGCGTTCGATGTGCCCGGCAAGTTCATCGGGGTAGAAGTAGACCGGACGTAAGTCGCCGGTTGTGTACCGCTGCGCTTGATCGTCGAAATGCGGTGAGTGCGGATCTCCAGCTTTCTCCCATGCATTCATCAACGCGCGCAGCGACGCCGGACTTTCTTGGTATCGGCGCTGCAAATCGGCGGGATCGACGAAGAGCCGATCGCGCAGATCCTGATAGATTGTCGACTCGCCTTGCGCTTCGGACAGCCGGCCAAGCGCCGTCAGATAATTCGTTTCGACACGATTGAAGTCGTCTTCGGCTTGCGCGTATGCCATGCCGAAGACGGCATCGGCATCGGTCTTTCCGTGAACGTGCGCGATTCCCCAATCGTCGCGCGTGATGGTTACGCGTTGTGCTTCGGTATGAAGCACTGCGCTCAGTGCAAGAGCGAGAAGCATCAACGAGCGATTCGCTGCGGCGAATCGCTTCTCTCCACGTAGGCGCAGAGGAAGTTTATCATAGTCATTTGTTCGGGCGTGTGACACGATACGTCGAGCAGGCGCGGGCTGCAGACTAACACCGACATTGCACGCGCGCGGGAAACCGCGACGTTAAACCGGTTCTGCTCGAAGAGGAAATTGAGATCGCGCGGAACGTCGTCGCCGCTCGAGGTCGCCATCGAATAGAAGACAACTGCCGCCTCTTGACCCTGAAATTTATCGACGGTCCCGACCGCGACACGCAGTCCGGCATCGCGCAGACGTCGTTCGATCAGCCGGCGCTGCGCGTTGTAGGGGGTAACGACGATGATATCGCTCTCGCGCATGCGCCGCTCGATGCCTGCGTCGTCGGTAACGAAGCCCTCGAGAAGCAGCGCAATCTCGCGGACAATCCTCTCCGCCTCTTCGACCGAGCTTGCGCTATTAGCCGTGTGCCCGATCGGAATATACCGCAAGCCTCCGCCTGTGAGCCCCGCGCTGCGCACCGAATGAAACGCGGTCCTCGGTGCCGCCGAGAGGCGGCCATCGTACATGGCAAGCGAGATGAATTCGCAGATGTCCGGTTGCATCCGGTAACTGACGTCGAGAAAAATCCCGCGATCAGGTTCGATCGTTGGTTCGTCACCGAGAAGATGTTCGAGCACCGACCACCCGGCGCGATACGGATGACTTCCCTGACTCACTTGTGAGAGTTGCGCGGGATCGCCGAGCAGCACGATGTTCTTAGCGCACGCGGCAACTGCGATCGCGTCCGCGAGCGAGACCTGTCCCGCTTCATCGATGAAGAGATAGTCGAACGCGCCACAGAGTTCCGGGCGTGAAAACAGCCACGCCGTTCCTCCCGCCAGATCGAACTCGAGGTTCGCAAATGCGCGATTGTCGTCGCTCGATTCGATGAACGGACGCTCGAGCGGCGAGACGTATTCGGAGTGACCGCTCGTCGAACTGTGCTTGTAGAGTCCGCGAAACGAGGCACCTCGCTCGTGCATCCGCTGCTCGACCTTGTGCAAGAGATGATGAATCGCTTTATGACCGGTGCTCACCACGCCGATCCGCGCGCCACTTTGCAGCAAATCCGCAATTACCGACGAGCACGTCGTCGTCTTGCCGCTGCCCGGCGGTCCTTGAATGAACAGATAACTCCGCTCGAGTCCCTGGACGATCTGCGATACGGCACTCGCGTCCACCGTTTCCGGCTGAAGAACGTCGCCCGGGGAAAATCCGCGAACGCGGGGCGGTGCTCCGCTCAACAAATCCGCGATCGCGGGATACGATTCACGGAGCGTTCCGCTCGCGACCGACTCAGCAACGCGCGCGATCGAGCGGCGCTGCTCGTTCGATGGGAGCGGTCCCCCGGGAATCAGCGCGGTGATGGCGCGCGCGTACTCTTCCCCGCGCGTCGTCTTCAGTTCGAGGATCCCGCGATCTTCGTCGATTGCAACAATCGTGCCGATTGCCTTTGCGATATAGGGGTCATACACGGAGTCGCCCGCGGCCAGCTTATAGCGCTGCTCGGGCATTCGATAGGTGTAGATCGTGCTGCGTTTGTCGGCGCGTGGCGCGACGAGCGGATCGAACGAAAGTCCGGCAATCGCTTCGCGATCGAATTCGAGGAGATCGTCGACATTATCGCAGCGGTCGAAGAACGCCCACCACACCGGCTTATCTTCGCGACGATGGTAGCTCAGCGCGTGCCCGAGCAGATATCGCGAACGAATTTCGCCGTCCACCGCCGCAAAGGTGTGTTCGTCAATGGACGGGAGACCGGCAAGCAATACGCGTTCGAGTTCGCTCGCCTTTTGTTCCAACGCCTCGTCGCCCGCCGGCGCTTCTTTTGCGGCCTTGACCTCACGAAACGGATACTGCGTCTCGTGCTCTTGCTCTGCCTGGTCGCGCCGCGCGAGGAGCCATTCGCGCAAAAGGTAGGTCGAATAGCAATCGTCACGATTGTACGCTTCGATGTCGCGCAGGATGGTTTCGTCGCCGTCGTGCAGCCAGCGCTCGAACATGACGATCGAGTCGTCACCTTTCTTCACGCTCGTCGAACGCTTGAGCTCGTAGAACTTCTCGAGACGCTTGATGCTATAGCTGTTTTCCGAGATCGCGATCGCTTGCCGAACCACCGCATACAGATCGACGAGTACCTCGCCTCGCAGCAGTTCGTCTACCTCCGCTTCGCGCGTTGCATGCGCTTGTGCAAGGCGGCGCAGCGCCGCCTTCTCGTAGTTGGCATAGTGATAGACGTGCAAGTCGGGAAATTGACGGCGCCGCTCCATGACGAAGTCGACGAAATCTTCGAGAGCGCGCTTTTCCGCGGCGCGATCGAGCCCCCAGAACGCCCGGTACCGCGGTTCGTCGAGGGTCCACGCGCCAAAGAGATACTCGAGCGAACGACCAGGCTCGTAGAGCGGATCGCCCTCCATATCGAAATAGATATCGCCGTCGCTCGGCCGTGGAAGAATCCCGAAACCGGCGCGCGGGTCGTGACGCAGCAACTCGTAATGGAGGCTCCCGTCCGCGCCGCGCACCTGCAGCGCCGCCTGACGCCGCAGCTTCACGAACGTGTCGGGATTCATTCCGGTCGGCCGTTCGTCGTCGCCCGCACGTGCGAGTTGTGCAACCGTCGAAATACCGGCGTCTTCGAACTTTGCAATTTGATCTCTGCGCATCCATGCGACGATGCTCAGGTGGTCGTCTGCGACCCGTTGCGCCACGCAGGCGTCGTTCCAGGCACAAATGCTGCAGTGCTTACGCGGGAGCGGATATTCGCGAGGCGCCTCTTGTGCCGTCGTGCGCTCCACGAACGCGAGGAACTCCCGCTTGAGATGACGGTAATACGCTTCGTAGTCGTGGATCAGAAACGCTTGCTCGTCGTTGTTGCCGAGAATGATGTAACCGTGACGCGGTGCGATGCCTTGCAGGCGCGCAAGATGTTCGCTGTAGTTGCAGAGCTGAATCAAAAAGTACGGCTTTGACGAAAGCGCAAGCTTCGTGTCCGCAACTTCATAGCTCCACGCACCGAGCGAAGACGGACGCTCGACGCGGCGCAAGAAATCCGCGTGACCGACGAATTGCTCGTCAAAAAGCGTCGCTTGGTAAATGACGGGCGCACCGCTGCGCATTGCTTCAAGCGTTTGCGCTTCGGCGGCGCGGTATGCGTCCAAGCCGCGGCCGAAGCGTTCGATCTTGACAACGCCTCCGTGCAGTTCGCGATCCAGCCGCTCGAGATAGGCCGCTTCATGCTCCTCGCCTTTGCGGCGAATGAGTTTAGTCTGCTCGTCTTCGTCGGCAGGCGACTGAGCAACACCACGGGCAACGAGATCTTCCAGTTCCGTGAGCCTGCGACACTCCAGGAAATTGTTCAGATCGCTTGCCGAGAAGACGAGCCGGCCGTCGACGTACTGCATGTAGGAAGAGTACGCCACGGTGATGCCAAGTGCATGGCACGACGGTGCCTTTACGGGCTCTTTTCTCCGCCCTCGTGCGTCTCTTCGAACTTGATGGCGTCTTGAATCGTCTGGTACGCCTCTTTCAACTCCTCGATCGCCCGCTGGCGCAAGCCACCGCAACTGCAATTGATACCTTCAAGACGGTCCAACGCCATTTCGACTTCGCGTCCGGCTTGGCGTAGTTCATCTTCGCAGTGCTGGTCGTTGTTTTTGCCGTTTGACTGGCCCTGGGCCGTAAGTGTCGATGGGAGCGTCGATGACGAATTGCTGGGAGCCGCACCGGGGCCGCCTGCCATCGCGCATCCGTTGAGGCCCCAACCGATGCCGATTAATCCCGCTGCGCTCGCTGCTTTATAGAGAAAATGTTCGCGAACCATAGCAACCTCCGAGCATAAGATGCTCGTCGGGTACCCACCGCGGTGAAAACGCGCATAGGCCGGAGGTCTTAGCGAATTAATCCGTTCGTTCTTTGGCAGATCAGTGCGCAAGCGGTCCGCGCGGTCAGGAAAAGAGCGATTCGATATCGTCGGCCGTTAGTGCGAGCGGCGCGTGCGCGGTTTCATCGAAAAGGGTTGCGGCCAAGTCGCCCTTGCGTTCCTGCAGTTCCACGATCCGATCCTCAACGGTAGCATCGGCGATCAGCTTGTAGACGAAAACGTGCTGTTCTTGGCCGATGCGATGCGCGCGATCCGTCGCCTGCGCTTCGACCGCGGGGTTCCACCACGGATCGTAATGGATGATGGTATCCGCCGCGGTGAGGTTCAGTCCCGTGCCGCCGGCTTTGAGGCTGATCAGAAAGAGCGGCACCTCGCGGGCCTGGAAACGCTGCACCGGCGTTTCGCGGTCACGCGTCGCGCCGCGCAGTTCGACGAATGCGATGTTGCGTTTGTGCAGCTCGGGTTTGATGAGGTCGAGCATCGACGTGAACTGCGAGAAGAGCAGAATGCGCCGCCCGTCTTCGATCAGGCTCTCGAGCATCTCGAGCAGCGTGTCCAGCTTGGCGGATTCCGTTACCGTTGCGGCAGCCGGTAGTTTCAAGAGCCGCGGATCGCAGCAGACTTGCCGCAGTTTGAGCAATGCATCGAGCACCACGATGCGGCTGCGGCTCAGGCCCCGGCGCTCCACCTCTTCGCGAACGCGCGCATGCATCGCGAGACGAATCGTTTCGTACAGATCGCGTTGTTCGCCGGAAAGCTCGACGCGCTGAATGATCTCCGTTTTCTCCGGTAGGTCGCGCGCGACAGACGCTTTCGTACGGCGCAAGAGAAATGGGCGCAGCCGCGACGCAAGTGCGCCGCGGCGCAGCGTATCGCCGTGCTTTTCGATCGGTGTGCGAAAGAAGCGGCGAAACGAGGAGAGATCCTCGAGCAATCCCGGTTCCGAGAACGCAAAGATCGACCACAATTCGTCGAGGTGATTCTCGATCGGCGTGCCGGTAAGCGCAAGCCGCTGCTCGGCGTGCAAGCGGCGGGCAATCGTTGCCGCATTGGTGCGCGGATTCTTGATCGCCTGCGCTTCATCCAGCACGGCGATCGACCACCGCTGCGGCGCAAGCGTCGATGCATCGCGCGAAAGCAGTGCATACGTCGTGAGCACGATATCCGCGCCGTCGATCTCGTCGAAGCGTTCGCGGCGATCTGCCCCGGTAAGCGAAACGACACGCAGCGACGGTGCAAAGCGCGCGATCTCAGCACGCCAATTCGGAACGACGCTCGTTGGTGCAACGATCAGCACCGGCCCGCGCAGCCGTTCCGCTTCGCGTTCGATGAGCACATGCGCAAGCAGTTGCACGGTCTTGCCAAGTCCCATGTCGTCGGCCAGTACTCCGCCGAAACCGCGTGCGCGAAGCGCCTGCAGCCATGCGACACCGTCGCGTTGATACGGACGCAGCTCGCCGACGAACGACGAGGGCAACTGCAGCTGCGAACCGTCGAGCGTCGTGAGCGCATCAAAGAGTTCGCGCAGGCGCGCGAGACCGACGCCGCGCGGATGCGCGAGCGCGAAGACGTCGTCGAGTGCCGCAGCGCGAACGGCCGGAACGCGCATGCGTCCGTCCTCGGTAAGGGGCGCATCGAAGAGATCCACGAGCGTCGCGAGCAAACGCGCAACGCGTTCGCGCGGCAGCGCGACATACGAACCGCTCGGCAAACGCGCGTAGAACGGCTCGCCGGAATCGTTTGCGTTCAAGCCGTTCACGAGCAGCGGAAGCAGCGGAATGCGTTCGCCCTCGACGTCGATTCCGAGATCGATGTCGAACCAGCGAGCCTCGGCGTCGGTAAGCTCCGCGTGCCACTCATCGCTCGCCTCGACGACGGCGTATGGAAAGTCGTCCGGAAGCTCGATACGCCAGCCTTCGCGTCGCAGTTGCGGCGCGATATGACCGACGAACGACACCCATTCCCGTTCCGTTGTTTCGGGCCCGAGGTGCAGTTCGCGAAAACGTTCGGCCGCTTGCGTTTCGAACGGCGTGCGCCGCGGCCACACCGCCGTTCCCACGCGAAACTCGCGACGTCCGTCGCCTTCGCGCACTTCGTCGTTGCCGTACGCGAACGTCAGCCCCGGTATTACGCGCTCGTCATCGACGGTGAACCGCACGACGGGCGTCGGCTCGCGATCGACGACGTCGATCGACTCATCGAGATGCGGCGGTTCGACGTTTGCCGACGAGAAGACGTGGCGAAGCGCAACATTCACGCGACGCGCTTGATCGGCGGTGAGCGACGGTGCACCGGCAAGCGCTGCGGCTGTTGCTGCAGGTGCATCGACATTCACGGACCCTGCGACGTTTGTACGTGCATCGACGTACCACAGCGGCGACGACGGAAGTAGAACGGTTGACGGACGCCCGCGTACATGCAGGCGCTGCCGGCCGTCGCTTCCGCGCATCCATGCCAGCGTAGCATTCAGGAGCGGCTCTTCGGTAAGCGGCGGTGCATCCGTCGTACGCCAGTGCAAGCGGTGCGTTGCAATCAACGCCTCGAGCAGCGTGCCCAGCACGACGGGCGAGAGATTTCGGAGGCCGCCGAGCAAGCCGCTAGCACCGATGAGTTTACCGATCGTGCGATCCGAGGGCATCGCGTATTTCGCGTTCGCGGTTGCAAGCGTAGCGAGATCGATGTGGCGGCCCGCCACCGATGCGGCGAGCACGAATCGCGGCACGTAGTAGTGCTCTTGTACGTCGATCGTGTACGAAACGTACTCGCGCGGCAAACGTGCAGCATCGGAGGTCGATGCCGCAACGGCCTCGATCCAACTATCTACGGCACCATCAGCTGCGTCGCGCATAAAGAACTATGGTACCGATAACGCAATGCGGTTGCCAAGCATGATATGCTTCTTGAGAATCAGGCCCAGGAATAGTAGCCTTGACGCCCTCCCCGGGCGGTGGTAGAATCTCAGCCTATGCCCTGCGGCTTATAAGCCACAAAGTAGAAGAAGGGCGAGACCGCCCGGCACCAGGCAGCCGGACGAGCTCGGCCTCTTTTGTGTGTTCCAAACCCAAAGAGAGAGAACGAATGGCGAAAACGACGGCTCCCAAGTCCCCTGCGAAGAGCTCCGCAGGCGCGAAGAGCAAGTCGAAGCGTACCGAGCGGCCCGCGCCGAACGCCGGCGTCACGACCACTGCGGTCCATACTACATTTCCAGCGGCGGCCGGCGCGTTTACGATCGAGCAACCGCCGGATCCCGGTCCCAAGCGTGCACGGCACTCGTTCGCGAAGATTCCGCACGTCCTCGAGATCCCCAACCTGATCGAACTCCAGAAGGCCAGTTTTGACTGGTTCAAGACGGAAGGCTTGGGAGAGGCGTTCGCGTCGATCTCCCCGATCAAAGATTTCACCGGTAACCTGATCCTCGAGTTCGGCGAGCACTCGCTCGGCGAGCCCAAGTATTCTATTGAGGAATGCCGCGAGCGCGACATGACGTATAGCGCTCCGCTGCGCGTCCGCGTTCGTCTTATTACCGCCGAATCCGGCGAAATCAAGGGTATCCCGGACCAGGAAATCTTCATGGGCGATTTCCCGCTCATGACCGATAAGGGCACGTTCATGATCAATGGCGCCGAGCGCGTGATCGTGAGCCAGCTCGTCCGTTCGCCGGGCGTGTACTACAGCCAAGACCTCGACACGAATTCGCGCCCGACCTACAACGCGACGATCATTCCGAACCGCGGTGCATGGATCGAGTTCGAAACCGACAACGGGACGAAGAACGACGAGACCGAGGGTACGATCGGCGTTCGCATCGACAAGAACCGCAAGATCTACGTTTCGACGTTCATCCGCGCGCTCTCGCGCCCGGATCTCGGTTTGAATTGGGAGAGCGACGAAGCGATTCTCGCGCTCTTCGGTAATTCGCCGCTGATTCAGAACTCGATCGACAAAGACAAAGACATAAAGACGCGTGAAGACGCGCTCAAAGAGATCTATAAGAAGCTGCGTCCCGGCGAACCCGAAAATGCGGAGAACGCCGAGAAGCTGCTTGAATCGTTGTTCTTCGACGAGAAGCGTTACGATCTCGCGGGCGTCGGCCGCTACAAGCTGCAGGGCAAATTCCACTACCGGATCGAGAATCCGGATGTGGAAGAGCGCGCAGCCACGCCGACGGTTCAGATCAACGAATACAACGGTCTTGAAGAGCCGTCGATCGACGTCAAGTGTTTGACGCGCGCCGACATGATCGCGGTCATCCGCCGCTTGATCAAAGTCGCGACGGGCGTCATCGCCAAGGACGACATCGACCATCTCGGCAACCGTCGCGTGCGTTCGGTCGGCGAACTGCTGCAGAATCAGTTCCGCGTTGGTTTGCTGCGTCTCGAGCGCGTCGTGCGCGAACGCATGACGGTGCAAGACATCGAAACGGTCACGCCGCAAGCGCTGATCAACATTCGTCCGGTCGTCGCCGCGATCAAAGAGTTCTTCGGTTCATCGCAGCTCTCGCAGTTCATGGACCAGACGAACTCGCTCGCGGAGCTCACGCACAAGCGCCGTCTCTCGGCTCTCGGCCCGGGCGGTCTTTCGCGTGAACGCGCCGGCTTCGAAGTCCGCGACGTCCACCACTCGCACTACGGCCGCATCTGCCCGATCGAAACGCCGGAAGGTCCGAACATCGGTCTGATCGGTTCGCTTGCGACGTATGCGCGCGTGAACAAGTTCGGTTTCATCGAGACGCCGTACCGCGTCGTCGAGAACGGGCTCGTGACGGAGAACATTCAGTACCTCACGGCCGATCGCGAAGACGAGTACATCATCGCGCAAGCGAACACACCCGTCGAAGAGTCGAGCGGTCGCATCACGAGCGAAACGGTTGTCTGCCGTTACGCGGAAGAGTACATCGAAGAACCGGCTAGCCGCGTTCAGCTGATGGACGTTTCGCCGAAGCAAATCGTCTCCGTCGCAACGGCGCTCATCCCGTTCCTCGAGCACGACGATGCAAACCGCGCACTCATGGGCGCGAACATGCAGCGTCAAGCCGTTCCGCTGCTCCGTCCGGACGCGCCGATCGTCGGCACCGGCATGGAGTATCGCGCGGCGAAGGACTCCGGTTCGCTCATCGTCAGCGACGTCAACGGTCAAGTGACCGCCGTCGATGCGAAGGGCATTACCGTGACGCTCGAAGACGGCACCGAGAAGGTGTTCGATCTTCTGAAGTTCGTGCGCAGCAACGCGGGCACGTGCATCAACCAGCGCCCGATCGTGGCGCTCGGCGAGCGCGTCGTTCCGGGTCAAGTGCTTGCTGACGGACCGTCGTCGGATGAAGCGGAGCTTGCCCTCGGCCAGAACGTGCTCGTCGCGTTCATGCCGTGGGAAGGCTACAACTACGAAGACGCAATTCTGATCTCCGAGCGGATGGTCAAAGAAGACCGCTTCACCTCGATTCACATCGAAGAGTACGAGTGCGAAGCGCGCGACACGAAGCTCGGACCTGAAGAGATCACGCGCGACATTCCCAACGTCGGTGAAGATGCGCTCAAGGATCTCGACGAGCGCGGCATCATCCGCATCGGTGCGGAAGTGCGTCCGGAAGACATTCTCGTCGGTAAGGTTACGCCGAAGGGCGAAACCGAACTGACGGCTGAAGAGCGCCTGCTGCGCGCGATCTTCGGCGAGAAGTCGCGTGAAGTGCGCGACACCTCGCTCAAAGTTCCGCACGGCGAAAAAGGCAAGATCATCGACGTCAAGGTGTTCTCGCGCGAGAATGGCGACGAACTGTCGCCGGGCGTGAATCACTTGGTGCGTGTCTACGTCGCGCAGAAGCGTAAGATTCTGCAAGGCGACAAAATGGCCGGACGTCACGGTAACAAGGGTGTTATCGCGAAGGTGCTGCCGGAAGAAGACATGCCGTATCTGGAAGACGGTTCGCCGGTCGACATCGTGCTCAACCCGCTCGGTGTTCCCTCGCGTATGAACCTCGGCCAGATCATGGAAACGCACCTTGGTTGGGCGGCGCGCATGCTCGGCATGAACGTTGCCACGCCGGTCTTCGACGGTGCGCACGCGGAAGATATTTCCGAGTGGCTCCAAGATGCCGGTATGGCGCCCGACGGTAAGACGTGGCTGCGCGACGGACGTTCGGGTGAACGTTTCTCGCGTCCGATCACGGTCGGCATGATCTACATGCTCAAGCTCGCGCACTTGGTCGACGACAAGATCCATGCGCGTTCGACGGGCCCGTACTCGATGATCACGCAACAGCCGCTCGGCGGTAAGGCGCAGTTCGGTGGCCAGCGCTTCGGTGAAATGGAAGTCTGGGCACTGGAAGCGTACGGCGCTGCATACACGCTGCAAGAGCTGTTGACGGTCAAGTCCGACGACGTCGTGGGACGCGTGAAGACGTACGAAGCGATCGTCAAGGGCGAGAACGTGATGGAACCAGGCGTTCCGGAATCGTTCAAGGTTCTCATCAAGGAACTGCAGTCGCTTGCACTCGACGTCAAGGTACTCACGGAGAACCGCGAAGAGATCGACGTGCGCATGCAAGACGACGACATGGGCGATCGTGAGCGTCAGGAGATCGGTCTTCTGATGGGCGACGATCAACCGGTCGTCTCGCAAACGCAAGTTGCGGCGCGTGAAGCGGTAGCGGAAGCTGCCGCGGAAGGCGTGCTCGGCGGCAACGGTGTGGCGGAAGCCGGCATCGCGGAACCCGAGGCGGAAGAGGAAGAGGAAGAAGAGGAAATCGACGACAGCAAACCGCTGGATGCGACTCCGCTTCCGACGCCTCCGCCGATCCCCGCGCGCGAGTCCGAAGAAGACCTCTTCGTCGAAGAGGAAGAGCCCGAAGATGCCGACCTCGAGGAAGGCGTGCAGGGCTACGAACTCGAGGAAGAAGACGAAGACGAATACGAAGAGGACAAGGGCTTCGACGAGGACGAGGAAGAGTCGTACAGCGACAACCCCAACAACGAAGAAGACTTCTAACTCGAGCAACTACGCAGATGGAAACGCCGGACGAGATTCGTCCGGCGTTTTCGCTTTTTATCACGCTCGACGTGCGGTTAGCAGTAAATGGGCCGGTCGGATGCGGGAAGGGCTAGTGGCGTGGTGAACATCTGATTTGTGGGGCTGACTCGGCCGCGCCGCCAGTGGCAAGCAACGGCAGTTACGATTGCCGTGTATTTTGTATTGTCTCAGGTCAGCGATTTCGCCACGGCACGGTATTTCAGCGTGCTCGGCATGTCGCCGGTGTATCCCAGCGCGGCGCTCAACGTCGTTTTGTTGTTGCTCCTCGGATGGCGCTTCTGGCCGGTGATACCGGTCAATGCATTGCTGCACATTATTTTGCTGGAGCGGCGCATCGATGGCGCGTGGGTCGCCCTGATCGTGCAAATGACGGTGGGCGCCGGTTATGGTGCAGCGGTGCGCTACGTTATTGACAAACTACACGTTTCGCTGCCGCCGCGAACGGTGCGCGACATGGCGTGGTTCTGCGGCATTCTCGGCATTGCGGCGCCGCTTCTTATCGGCGTCGTGTCCACATCGTTGCTTGTTGGCGTCGGCTATCTCGCCGTCGATGATTTGCCGCAGCAGTTCTCGCGTTTCGTCTTAGGCGACGCATCGGCAATCGTCGTGCTCGCGCCGACGCTCATCGTGTTCCTCAAGTGGCGGCAACTGATTCAGCCGGCCGATCATCAGGATCCGCCGCGCGCCGAAGCCGTGATTTCGATGATCGCGACCGCGCTTCTCGTTGCGGTCAGCCACATCTTGAGTTCGGTCACGCGAGAGACGGTGCTCGATCTCTCGTTCGTCGCGGTTGCCTGGCTCGCGATTCGCTTCGCCGTTCGCGGCGCAGCCGCCGGCATTGCGAGCGCCTACGTCGCGACCTTCGTGGCGTTCTTTGCGCTCCATGAAAACGTCAACGCGATCGTGCAGGCGCAGATGTTTCTCTTTGCCTCGGCATTGATGGGATGGCTCCTGGCCGGCCTCACGTTCGAACGTTGGGAGCTGCTGGGACGTATCTCGCGCCGTGCCTATGTCGACGAGCTCACCGGGCTGCCGAATCGGGAACGGCTCATCGATTGGATCGGCCGGCATCAGAATTCGCCGGTCGTTTTGGTGATCATGGACGTCGACGACATGCGGCTCCTCAACCAAGGCGTCGGGCGCGTTGCGGCCGATCACGTCTTGCAAGAGATGGCCATTCGCATGCGCGCGACGTTTCCGTCGTCAACGTTCGTCGCGCGCGTAAGCGCCGACGAATTCGCGATCGCCGTCGTCGACGACCGCAGCCCGCACGCGATTATGGCCGAGCTTCGGCAATTCTTGGATGCGCCGTTCGATGCGGACGGGTCGCGCGTCTACATCTCCGTTTCTATGGGCGCGGTCCGCACGATCCGCGCCGGCTCCGCCGACGAGCTGCTGCGTAAGGCTGACATGGCGCTCGATCACGCAAAGTCGTCACCGATACGCGCGATGGTTTACAGTCCGGAACTTCAAGCGGGTGAAGCGCCTTCGCTCGTGGGCGAACTTCACCGTGCGGTCGAGGAAGGCGAGCTCGTTCCGTTCTTCCAGCCGATTTACCGGTTCGATTTACGAAGCAATTCCTGGCAGGTCGCCGGCGCTGAAGCGCTGCTGCGCTGGATCCACCCGGAACGCGGGATCGTCTCTCCCGCCCATTTCATCGATTTTCTCGAACGCTTGACGATCGGCGACTATGTCGGCTGGGACGTGATGGAGCAAGCGCTGCTGCAGGCCCGCGAGTGGCGTCGCGAGATTCCGAACTTCCGCGTGTGGGTGAATCTCTTCGCGCGTCAGGCGCTCTCGCGCGATTGTGACCGGCGCATCGTCGAACTGTTGGAACGCACCGGCGTTTCTCCCGATGCCCTCGTCGTAGAAATCAATGAAGGCATCGTCGCGAGCGACGAGCGCGACATTGCATCGCTCGTCGGCCGCCTACGCGAAATCGGCGTACAATCCGCGATCGACGATTTCGGTACCGGCGGTTCTTCGCTCGGGCGCGTACGCGACGTTCCGGCGACCGTCCTCAAGATCGATCGCTCGTTCGTGAACAAGAGTGAAGTCGACGCGAAGGCAAAGGCGGTGGCAGCGACCGTCGTGCGTCTCGCAAACGAACTGGGCATGACCGTCGTCGCCGAAGGCGTCGAGAACACGATGCAACTCGACGTGATGATGGAAACCGGGTGTCACTTCGTGCAAGGGTACGCGCTCGGCCATCCGTTGCCGGCCGATCTCTTCGCGCGAACGTTCCTTACCGTGGATCGGGCAAGCTCGTTGTAGTTCCGCCGGTAAGGCGGAAGGTCGACACGACCGCGTTCATCGATTGCCCGTCGCCGTGTAACAGTCGCGCCGTTTCTGCAAGTTGCGTGATTTGCGCGGCGAGTTCGTTAGCGGAGGCGGATACTTGTTCCGCCGTTGCGGCTTGCTCTTGCGCGTTGGCCGCGATTTCGATGACCGATTGCGTCACTTCTTGCGCCGAGCGCGAGATCTCCGCGGCATGTTGCGCCGTGCGTTGCGTAATCGAGAGCATTCCCGCTTCGGCTGCCGTCGTCTTTTGACTGGCGGCCCGCATAACGTCGGAACGCGCCGCAAGCATAACGGCGATTTCGTCCGTTTTGGATATCGCCGCCTCGAGCGTCTTGAGCAAGCGCGATGACGCCTGCGCGCGTGAGACCCCGACACCGGTTGCCGCCGCCGAAGAACGCATCGCGCTCTCGGCCTTGACGACTTCCGCGCGAATCGCGGAGAGAATCGCGCCGATGTCGCGCGTCGCCGTTACCGAGCGTTCTGCCAGCTTGCGCACTTCCGAAGCGACGACGGCGAAGCCGCGTCCGTGCTCTCCGGCGCGAGCCGCTTCGATCGCTGCATTGAGTGCGAGCAAATTCGTCTGATCGGCGATCTCTTCGATGATCGCAATGATCTCTTCTATCGCCTTCGACCGCTCGGTGAGATTGGAAATAGCCTCGACGGCGCCTTCCGATTCGCGCTGGATCGATTCGATCGCCGCTGCCGTCTGAAGAACCGACTCATTTCCTGAAAGCGCGTCACGGCGCGAGTGCTCCGCCGATTCCTTGAGCGAGCTCGCAAGCGCGCCGATCGCATCGATCTCCGCCGTCAGGGCCCGCCGGTCGGTAACGCCCTCTTCGAGCGCGCGGCGCTGTTGCTCGGCATCGTCGGTGACCGACGCAATGCGTTTAGCCATTTCGTCGAGCGCGAGACTCGCGGTTTGCCATTGATATGTCTGCCGCTGCACGCTGACCGCAAGCTCTTCGATCGCGCTTGAGATCTCGGAGACGGCGATGCCGGACTGATTCGTCGCCGTCGAAATCTCTGCGCTCATCGTGCCTAATGTTCCGGAGGCATCCGCAACGCTTTGAACCACCGCACGTAACCGCGCGAGGGTGTTTGCAAACGTCTTTTCAATTTCATGCAGTCCGCTCGAGAGCGTGTTGTACGTGGCCGTCAGCTCTGTGACCTCGTCTGTTCCACGCGTTTCGAGCATTGCGCTCGATGCAGCGTAGGCCGCCGTGAGATCGCCCGTTGCCAACTGGTGAAACGCCGAACGAAGACGTTCGAAATCGTCTTCGACGACATTTGCCAACGCCGACGCCGTCGAGGTGATTCGGCGCGTCAGCGAACGAGAGACCGCGAGTGCGAGGATCAGCGCCAGGATTCCGCTCGCAACGCCGAGGCCGATGCCGATTCTAAAGGCATTGCTCTGCGCGCTTGCCACGCTTGCGCCCTTTTGCATTAGGTGCGTTTTCGCGTCCTTCTCGAAAAGCAAGAGCGCGTTCTCAGCCGGACCGTAATGACTGTTTTCGAAAACGTCGATCCCTTCGCGATGTTTGCCGGCGACTTGGAGGTCGATTGCGCGCTGCAATGTCGCAAGGTAGCCCTGAGGCCGCTCCAGCACGGCCATGGCATCGGCGTACGCTTTTTGTTCGACGCGGCCTCGGGCACTTGCAGCAGTTTCCTTTGCGCGATTCTTCAAGTCGCGAACTGCCGTGTAGTATGCGGCAACGTCGTCCTTGTTCGGCTTATCGGGAAGAAGCACAACCGCTGCGGAGTCGTCGAGCGTGGTTAATGCGAGATCGAAACCCTGTCCGGAGAAGTACGCGGGTTGCCACGTTTCGAGTACGGCGCGGTTTTCGGTGCCGATCGATTGGACGATCCACAACGTGACGATCAATGCAATCGACGAGAGGCCAAGTACTGAAAAGATAATTGCGAGTAATTTGGCACGCATCTTTACAATAGTCGGCACGACTACGAGAAACGAGAGCGGCCCGAATAGGATTTTGGACCTATCGGACCGCTTGTTATGTAAGCGTTTCGTTTATTGCTGTGGGAAGACGCGATACGCGGCGAGTTTCCCGTCGTTGTCGACCCGGACAACGACATTCATTGTTCCTTTGTCGAAATCCGCGCGGTACGTGAACTCGCTTTTCGCCGGATCGTTGCTCAGATACGTCAGCCCTTTATAATTTCCGAGCGCATGCATTTTATCGGAGAGCGTCCCGACGTCTCCGCGCGACACTTGCGATTGCAGCGCCGCGTCGAAGTTCCCGTTTACTCCCTCGACGTCGTCGTTATAGACCGCCTTCGTGACCGAGTCCGTCGTCGACTGGACCGCGCCGGGGTTCGCCTGCGCGTTACACGCGGCGAGCCCGAGCAGCGCGGCCAGTGCTAGATGTCGCCCCATCCGTACGACACCATCGCTACCTGATTATTCGGCGCTTGTCGTACAGCCGAATGCTGCGCGACTTGCCGGTGCGCCGTTGGTTGGTAGAATCCGCTGCGCGCACCGAGCGCTGCGAGTTCGCGTTGCTGTTGCTGGACGACGCGGTGCTGGTAGGCGATCTCTTTCTTGAGTTCTTGGTTGACTTGCACTTGCTGCGCGTATGCCTGCTGCTCTTGATGGTAGGCCGCCCACGCATCGTTGTTTTCTTGTGAGAGCGCGGCCTGGCGGCGATCGTACTCTGCGTACTTCTCGTGCACTTTACGGTTGTGCTGGATGATCAAATACGTAGCGGCGGCACCGCCGAGCAGAATCAAGTTTCGCGTGCTTGCCGCGCCGTCGGCTACAGCCGGCGCCGCAGGAAGTGCAAGTGCGAGAGTTCCCGTGAGCGCGACCGACGCGAGTGCTTGCTTGATGTTCATACGAGTTGTTATTCCCTCCGTTATCAGGAAACGTAACTCGATATCAATCCGTCGCTCCTGCACACCGAGCTGGTGCCTGCTTGTTTACCGGCAACGATACGCCGATCGAGACGACCGCCGGAGGCCCATAGCGGTCAATGCTCGAGAGGTAGTGAGCGCTCGTAATATTGTCGCCTCGAACGATAATGCGCGCACCGCCGCCAACCGGAATGCTCGCAAATGCCCCTGCGGTCACGGCCGTTCCAAGCGCCTGCAGATTCAAGTCGTCGGCATACGTCGGCCCGATGTATGCGACGTTAACACCGACGTGGGTTGCGCCCAGCAGCGTATCGTATCCGGCATAGGCGGACGATTGCGGAACGTACGGCAGCTGTTTGCCGATCGTTGCAGGCGAACCGCCGGTGATGCGTGCGACTTGCGCCGTTCCCCAGGCCGAGAGCGTCGAACACGCCCCGACGCGGCGCGTATACGAGACGGTTGTGCCATCGGTTTGCGCGTGTGCGAAGTTGCTGCGCACCTGGTGTGTCGGATCGATCGTTCGGAAGTCGATGGCGTCCGTAACGTACGTTTCGACAAAATCCGCGGACAGTTCGTTGCTTCCCGCCGTCCAATCGAGCCCGGCGCTCAGTGAAGAGCTGCGTTCCGGAACGAGATTCGGATTGGGCAGATAGCTGACCGGGCCAATCACATATCCGCGCACGAGCTCATTGACATACGGCGCACGAAATCCGGTGCCGCCCGATACGCGAAACGCGAGGTTCGACGTGACGTCGTAGCGCAGCGCAGCGCGCGGCGAGAGCGAGCGCGACGTATTCGGCGCGACGGCTCTCGTTTTTCCTCCGCTGGTCAAACTTGCGCGCGGCAAATAGATCGCGCTGTCGGCGACGCCCGCTACGGCTTCGCCTCGGCGGAAACGCCAGGTATTTTGCAGTGCGAGATCCGCGAGTTGCTGCGTGCCGCTGCCACTGGCCGTCAGAAGATTCGCAGCATTGTATTGATCGCTCTCGCCGGTTACGTATCGCTCGTCGGCTCGTACCTCGAACGTGGAGGTCTCGCTGTCGACCGTCCAATTTGCGATCACACCGTTTTCATGCGTGGGAACGTATTGTGTGTAGAGTAATGCGCCGGGTGCGGTTGATTTATCCGCGCGGTTGGTTACGAACGTGTTACGCGCGTAGACCGTTGCGCCAATGGAGCCTGTCTTCGACGCGTGTGCGAACTGGAGTGCGTTCTGGATCAAATTTCGCCAGAAATCGTAATTCGTGCGTCCTTCCTGCTGGTAATCCCATGCACCGCGATACCCGTACTCGAATACCGTACTTGAAGACGGCGCATAGCGCAGCTTTACGGACGCCATATCGTCTTGCGCGACGGCGATGTGATTGATTCCCGTTTGATACGCAGGCGGAAGCGTGAAGTATTGAAGTTGCTGCTGCGATCCGGATGCCGAGAGCGAAATCTTCGGTGAGACCGCCGTCGTGGTTTGAATGTAGTTGTTAACGAGGGCATGTGTGCCGGCGGAGAACTGGAGATCGCCTTGCGCGGCGCCGGTAAGTTCAGTTGTCGGCGCAAACGTATTTAGTGAGAGCACGCCGCCGATCGCGCCCGATCCGTACAGCGCCGAACCCGGTCCGCGCAACAGCTCGACGCGGGTGACGTCGGAGGCGGGATACGCCGCCCAATCGACTTGGCCGCCAAACGCGTCCTGCGCCGGCACGCCGTCGACAAGCACGACACCCCGATCGGTTCCCGCTCCGGCGAACGAGACGCGAAGTTGTCCGTAATTGGTGAATGCATTGTTGCTTCGATTGCGATCGAACCCCGGCAATGCTCGCAGCAACTCATCACTCGTCACGGCGGGATTCGCGCGAATCTGATCGTTCGTGAGTAGCGAGGCGGGCAGTGGGAGACGATGGAGTGATTCTAGCGTTCCCGTGGCGACGCGAACGCTGCCGATCACCGGCGGTGGTGACGGCGACGGGGTTGGCGAGGGCGTGGGGCTCGCGCCGGCGATCGACGCAACGACGAAAACGACTCCGAGCATCTATAGCGTCCAGTCGAGATAAAGCAAAAACGAACGTGCTTGCGGATACGATGACGGCACGTAAGCAGCGGTTCCGTATGTTCATGGCAGCGCCTGCGACGTGCCGTTTCGCGTCGGCACGCCGTTACCTAACGTGTAGACGGAACTGCCGATCATGTTCCGATACCACGCGGTGGTGGCGCTACGCCGCGACTTCGGCAACCTGACCTGAGTGCAATTAGCAGCGAACACGTAACAATCCGCAGGCTGCGTCTCTCGCGCCCCGGCGCAAGCCGCCCTTACAGCGGTTGCTTGCTGGCGTGTTCTCGCTCGATCTTCGCCGCGTTCGCGAGCGCTCCGACATCTTCGTAGCGCCGCCCGCACGCTTCGATCATCTCCTCGACTTTGCTGCGCGCTTCCGGATCGTCACCGGCCACATAAATTGTGTCGTGCGGATCGGTCACGTCGACAAACGCCTTGACGACGTGGCGATTGTCGAGCTTCTTGGCAAGGACCTCGGCACCGCTCGTCTCGTCTTCGAGCTTCGGCGGACGGGTCGCATCGACGACGATGCCGTCCTTATAATCCCCGAGCGAGCGAAGGCATAGGTCGATGTCTTCCCAGTGGATCGCAAAAATCAGCACGTCACTGCTTGTTGCTTGGTCGTAGGCTGTGCAAGCCTTAGCACCGCCGCCGAGCGCCTGCACGGCCTTCTCTGCCGAATCGGGCCGGCGCGGGTCGCTGAAGCTTATTTCATGTCCGCAGCGTTGCAGCAGCCTCCCAATAGTAACCGCGCGGTCGTCTGCTCCGATAATCCCAATCGTCATAGCCATAGTGCGACATTTGTACCCGTTGATCCCAAACGTCATCGAAGCGAGGGGCGAGCGAGCAGTTCGCTCGAAAAGGCGACCATGCGAAGCGTGTTGCTTCTTGCGTTCTTCGTGCGCCCGCGTCGCGGCGTGGGCGCAAACCGGATCGAGCAGTTACGAAAGTACCTTCCGGAGTTCGGCTGGAACGTCACCACGCTGACGGCTCGATTTGACGAGCCGGTGAACGATGAGGGCATCATTCAAACGCCGTACGTCGACGCGACGACGACCCTCAAGCGGCTCGTCGGCATCGGCGAACGCAGCTCCCACGAAGTGCTTGGGACAACCGTTGCAGCGCATGGCGAGCGCAAAACGATGCGTCAACGGGCGATCGCGCTCGGATACGCCGTGACGACGTATCCCGACGCGGAAATAGGCTGGTTTTGCACGGGTCGTAAGCAGCTCGCGCAAGTCCTCGCGACGGGGCGATTCGATGCGGTGATCTCATCCGCTCCGCCGTTCACCGGCAACCTGATGCTCGCGTCTCTGCGGCCGCAGATCCCCTGGATTGCGGATTTTCGCGACCTCTGGGGCGACACATACTCGTATCGATCGCGGTTCCGCCGTCGCATGGACCTCGGTCTGGAACGCTGGACGTTACGGCGAGCGACGGCTGCGACGGTGGTATCGGAACCGATGGTGCCAATCTTACAATCGCATGCGCCGGGTCTCCGTGTCGACGCGATCACCAACGCCTTCGACGCTGCGGAATGGGAGTCGATTCCATTCGGCCAGGAGAGCTCGTGTACGTTCGTGTACGCGGGACAACTCTTTCGTGGACGCAGAAGTCCCGAGCCGTTGTTCCGCGCCGTTCGTCGTTTGCTCGACGACGGCGCGATTGATCCGCGCGAGATACGGATCGATTTTTATTGCGGAATCGAACCGGGGTTGCGCGAGAGTATTGCATCGTATCGACTCGAAGACGTCGTGCGTCTGCATGGCGCAATTCCGCGCGACGATGTGATGCGTGCGCAACGCCGTGCGGACCGGCTGCTCGTGTTTCTCTTCGAGGGCCGCAACTCGCACGTAATTCTTCCCGGCAAGCTCTTCGAATATCTTGGCGCGCGCCGCTCGATTCTCGCGACCGGCGGAGGTGCCGAAAGCGCCGTCGACGGAGTTTTCGCCGAAACGGGGGCCGGTATACGCTGCCGCGACGATGCAACGCTGCAGCGCGAAGTCTTGCAAGCGGTGCGCGAGCGGCGCGCGGGTAGCGTACGGATTGTCGACCTGGCGTCGTCGACACGCTACGAGGCGCATGCGCTAGCGGAGCGCTTCGCCACGCTTCTCGACCGTGTCGCCGCTCGAGGAGGCGAAACGCGATGATCGCGACGTTTCTGCGTCGCGTTCTAAAAGCGGCTTCAATTGCGCCCTATTCGCTCGTTGCGCTTGCCGAACTGATCCTCACGCAGACCGTGGAACATACGATTCCGCGTCGTTCTCTGCGGCATGTCGGACCGGGCGTCTATATTCCGCCCGACGTTTCGTTTCGTTTTCCGAACAACATCGAGTTTGCGGCTCACGTGACGCTCGGACCGGGCGATCGCATTTGGGCGTCCCCAAACGCGCGCATCATCATGCGCGCTCACGCAATGCTCGGCCCGAACGTGAGCATTATCACGGCGAATCACACGTTCGACGCTCGCGACACGGCCGTGCGAGTCCAGCCGCAATCCGAGCGAGACGTTCACATCGGAGAGGATGTCTGGATCGGCGCCAATGCGGTAATTCTGCCCGGAGTGACGATCGGTAACGGCGCGATCGTCGCCGCAGGTGCCGTCGTCAACCGTGACGTGGATGCGTTTACGGTCGTCGGAGGCGTGCCGGCACGGGTGATCGGGACGCGAGCGTGAGGGAAAGCGCTTCTGTTGGTATACTAAGCCGAATGGATCGCGTGCGCGCCCTCATCATGGCGGGGGGAAAATCGCAGCGGATGCGTGCGACCGCCGGGCCTACCCATAAGGCGCTGACGTTTGTGCGTGGAGTTTGCCTCCTCGAATGGAATCTTCGGACGCTGCTGCATTACGGATGTCGCGATATCGTCGTTGCCGTCAACCCGGAGGAAGTCGAGATCCTCGCGTTTCTCGACGACGCGGCCGAGGTCGCGCGAGCACAAGGCGCCGAGCTGAGCACGTTTCTGGAGCGCGCTCCGCTTGGCAACATTGGCGCAGCTCGGGAAGTGATCGGATCGGCGCAGACGCTCCTCATGCTCTACGTCGATAATCTTGCAGCAATCGATCTTCACGCGATGGTGCAATTTCATGAAGCCGGCGGCTTTGCCATGACCATTGCATCGCACGTCGAGACGTTCAAGATGCCGTTCGGCGAACTCACTGTCGAGGACGGCGAAGTGCGGTCATATGCGGAGAAACCGTCGTACCGCATTCGCGTCTCAAGCGGAACGTGCGCACTTTCCCGCCGCGCGTGCCGAGCGATCCCGGCCGGCACGCCGGTAGGCGCGTCGGAGCTTTTCGCGCAACTTCACGCAGCGGGCGAACGCATCGGCGCATTTGAACACGACGCGCCGTGGATCGATATCAACGATGCCGATGCATTAACGCGCGCCGATGGGATCGTCGAAGCGCATTGGTCGGTCTTCCGGGAGTTGTGCGGAGCGTGAGGAGGCTGCGCGTGCTCTCCGTGATCAACGCGCTGTACTTCGGCGGCGACGAGAGCCGCCTCCTCAGCCTCTCGAAATCCATCGACCGAGAACGGTTCGAACACGTTGTCCTAACGTTCAAGAAACCAGACCCGTCGTATGGAGAGAAATACGGCACGTACCGTCCGCAATTCCAAGAAGCGGGCGTCGAGGTCGTCGACTTAGGTGGTGTGTCGCCCGGATTAGGCCGCGCGACGGGGACGATTGGAAAGGTCGCGCGCTCAGTGCCGCGGCTTACGGCCGTCGTCGCGCGCCTCGCACGATTCGTTCGCGAACGCAGCATCGACGTTATCGATGCGCACATTGCCACAGGGAATCAAATCGGGGCGGTCGTGTCGGTGCTGACGCGTGTTCCTGCCGTATTGACGACGTATCAGCTGGAGCAATTCGAACCCGCATGGCTTTGGGACTCGTCGGAGCGCGTCTGCTTTAGCGCTGCCTCGGCCATTGTGACCGATTCTCACCCGGTCGCCGAACGCGTGCGTCGTAAACTGCTGCGTCCCCGTCCGGTGTTCGTCATTCCAAATGGAATCAGTCCACCCGCGAGCACTCGCTCACGCGACGAGATGCGTCGGGAATTTGGAATACCGCTCGACTCTACGATTCGAGTGATTGGCCAAGTCAGTTCATTGTCGCCGCGCAAAGGCCATTTAATTCTGTTGGAAGCGGCGGCGCGGGTACTGCGTGAGGACCCCAACGTGTGGTTTTTATGCTGCGGATACGAGCGCATCGGCGGATACGCCGAGATGCTTCGCGCGCGTGCGCGTGAGTTGGGAGTCGCGCAACGTGTTCGCTTCGTGTCGTATCCGGGAGCGATCGGGGACGTCTATCGCGCGTTGGACATTCAAGTCCATGCGTCAACGGGAGAATCGCTGCCCAACGCGATTATCGAAGGAATGTCGCTGGGAAAACCCGCGGTCGTTACGGCGGTCGCGGGAATTCCGTCCATGGTTTCCGACGGTGAATCAGGACTCGTCGTTGCCCCGGGCGACGCGGATGCGCTTGCGAGCGCGCTCTTGCGACTGTTGCGTGAACCGCAGTTCGCGCAGCGCCTTGGAGCTGCGGCCCGCGAGCGGTACGCTTCGAAGTACACGGAGGGGCACATGGCCCGCGCGCTCGAGAACGTGTTCACGCATGCAGCGTCCGCGCGCGGGAGAGTTGCCGGTTGAACGCACCTTCGCATGTTGCCGTTACTGGGGCGGGCGGATTCATCGGATCCGGCTTGACGCGTGCGCTCGCGCGCCGCGGTGCAGTGGTTCACGCGCTTGTCGGCGCCCCCGATGACGTCGTTAACGAGCCGCCGGACGTTGTCCGTGCCATTCGAGGAGATGTTGCCGACGCTGACGTGCTTCGTTCGCTTGTCGAGCGATGCGATACCGTCGTGCATTTGGCTGGTCCGCCGTCCGTCGGCGCATCCTTCGAGGATCCGCAGCGCTACGTACACGCGCACGTTGCCGGGACGACGAACGTGCTGGAAGCGTGCCGGGCGGCGAACGTCAGACGTCTCGTCTATATATCCTCGGCGGAGATCTATGGAAATGCGGGGTTGGCGCCCGTCGACGAATCATCACCGCCCGATCCCCGTTCGCCGTACGCCGCTTCGAAACTCGCGGCGGAAGAGATGATTCGCGCGTTTCTGCATTTCTCGGAATTCACAGCCTGCATTTTGCGTCCGTTCTCCGTTTACGGACCGCGCCAGTCGTCCTATTCATTGATTCAAACGATCGTGCGTCAAGCGCGCAGCGGTGACGCGATCCGCCTCGCTGATCTGAAACCGGTGCGTGATTATTGTTACCTCGACGATGTTCTCGACGCCATCGTCGCAGCATGTACGGCGCCGATCGATGACCTCGAGATTTGCAACATCGGCAGCGGCGTCGGAACGAGCGTTCGCGATTTGGCGCAAGCGATTCTGGCGCAGCTTGGAAGGGCCGTATCCATCGCGCAGAACGGCACCGTCGGCCGTCCACCGCGGGCAGAAATCTATGCGCTCGTGGCAAACGTCGATCGTGCCAAACGCGTGCTGAGCTGGTCCGCGCGCACGAGCCTCGACGAGGGATTGCGCCGCGTGATTGAAAGCGACCATGCCTGAACGGATTCTCGTTACCGGCGCTCAAGGATTTGTCGGCCGTTTTTTGGTGGCGGAATTGTTGCATGACGATCCCCGCGTCCAAATCCTCGGCATCGGAAGGTCGAAACAATGCGACGCATTTACGCACGACATCACACTTGCGCGCGAGCGCATTCGCGCGCCGCTGACCCCCTCACTACAAGCGGCGCAGCGCGATCCGCGCTACGAGTATGTCAGCGCCGATATCCGCGCGTCCGCGCAGGTGAGCGCGATCCTGGAACGCTTCCGCCCGCAGCAGGTGTATCACCTGGCGTCGGGACTGCGCGATGACGATCCGCAGCATCTGTTCGGTACGAGCGTGCTCGGTACGATTGCACTGCTCGATGCGGTAAAAGCCTGTACGGAAACGGCGTGCGTCATTCTCGGGTCGAGCGGCTCCGTGTACGGCGCTGCGCGGCGGATACCGATCCCCGAAGACGAACTCTGCGAACCTCGCGACTACTACGCCGCAAGTAAACTTTCGTCGGAACATGTTGCACGCGTCACGTTGGCCTCTTCGCCCATACGCCTCGTCATCGCGCGGATCTTCAACATTGTCGGCCCCGGGCAGGAAGAACGCCATGCCGTCGGACGATTCGCCTCACAGGTCGCGGCAATTACTTCGGGCGCTGCTCCCCGGCACATGGAGGTCGGTGATCTTTCAACGACCCGCGACTTCATCGACGTGCGCGACGTTGCAGCCGCGCTCATCGCGCTGGCGCAGCACGCGGAAGCCGGCGTCTATAACGTCGCGAGCGGGATCGAGACGCGAATATCCGAGATTCTCGACATACTGCTTCGCGCCGCCGATTTGGAGGGGCGTGTGCGAATCGAGCATCGCTACACGCGAGCCGCCGACATTCCACGCCTCGTCGCCGACATCAGCCGCCTGCGTGGCTCGGGATACGCTCCCGTCTACGGATTTGAACGAATGGTGAGCGATGTCTACGACTACTACTCGCGCCTGTTTACGTTTCTAAATCGCTCGGAGCACATCCAACGATAGACGGTTGACATGCTCGGTGCGCGTCCACGGATGTTTGGCGAGCACGGCGGCACAGCGGTCACGTGCGTCCGACGCAATGGCTTCAGCCGCCGTCCGTTCGTACTCGATAAATCGCTGCAACGTCTCGGTCAGCATCGGCGACAAGGCCGCGTGTCGTTCGAGCCGGCGAAACGCACCGTCGTGCGCGCGAAAGGGAACTTCGACAATGTCGTCGCGATCGAATTGCGGTAGATAGCCGTCGTTCTGCGTCGAGAAGAAGAAGATGTGCGTCGTCGGCTTTCCCGCAAGCGCCGCTATACACGGTCCGACCGCATCGGTATACCAGGGCGTCGAGCGCCGGGCGAGGGCGCGAATGATCTCTTCAGAATCGGCAGCGGCGAATTCTGCGAGCGCCTTTGTTTGCAAACGCGCGAGTTCGCTCGCCCTTGACGGCGCCGAACGCTGACGGTTGAACACAGCTTCCGCGTCGTAGTGCATCGCGAGATATTTCAATGGGATTGCGTGCGACGTTTCGACGATCTCTCTCGATGGAAACGCGTCGCTGTCGCCGCATTGCTGTGCGTAGCGCTCGATCACGTCGGTCTCGCCGCAACGCAGGCGGTCGAACCAGCCGAGATGGTTGATCCCGGCGTAATCGAAGCGGACGCCGTCGATCGGCATCGACGTCTGCGAGCAGACTGACTGCAAGGTCACCCACGGCAGTTCGCAAATGCCGGTCAGGCGCAGATCCGCAAAGTCGCGGCGTGCACAACGCACGAGAAGACCGAGCGGTGCCGTCATGAGCAGCACGTTTGCGCGAGGACAGAAGCGCCGGATCGCGGCAAGTACCTTTGCAATCTCGGGCCATGAACGCCATCCCGCAGCAAGCCCGCCCGGTCCTAATCCTTCATCGCCGCACATGCCGAATTTGAGCGGAAACGTCTCATCACGAGCGCGCGCGTCATAGCCACCGTACCGAGCTTGCAGCAGCACGACGTCGGCACCGCTCAGGGCGTTATCATCCGTCGCGCAGTGCAGGCGCGATGCCGGGATCGCCGCGGTAACGCGTATCGCGCGCGCGACGGCATCGAGTTTGGCAATCGAACGGCCGATGAGGACCGTTTCCAGTTCATTCGACAGCGCCTGTATATGCGGAGTGAGAAATAGGGAGGGCGTACTGGGCGCGCTTCCGCCGACGATCGCCAGTCTCATGACGTGAAGAGATACCGCTCCCCAAACAAGGCTGCCGCGCCGATGAGGCCTGGTTCTTCGCCATGTTGAAGAATCTCGATATACGACCTTTGCGGAAATGGAAAGCCTGAACCCTCGACGAGACGCAAAAGATGGCGATCGAGAATATCGCGATACGAGGCCCCAAGTTGTTGTGCGAATCCGCCCATGATCACAACGCGATCCAGCGCGCTACCGACGATGAGCGACGCCAGGACATGCGCGAGCGGTTCGGCGGCGCGAGCAATGACATCGAGTGACCAGCGATCGCCCATCGACGCGGCGGGTACGAGATGATCTTCGTTCGTGATTTCGTCTGGTTGCGTACCAAAGGTGCGATGTACGAGCGAGTCCGCAAAGTCATGCGGATTCGTAGATGCGTGCAGGCGAGCCAGTCGCTGTGTTCCTCGCCCGGATGAAATCGCGCCAAGATGTCCGCGACCGCCGCAATCGCAGAGCGGCGCGTCGGCCGCCGTGTCGACGGTGATGTGGCCGATTTCGCCTGCGAACGGATCATCGTCCAGCACGCGTGCCGCGTACCGCCGATCGACAAGTTTACTACCAATACCGCTGCTCACGGTGACGAGGACGAAACGGTCGTACGGTGTGCGCTCACAGACGTACCACGCGGCGGCGGAGACGTCGTTCAACAGATGGATGCGTCGATTCGTTTTCACGGCGAGCATGCCGTAGAGATCGGGAACCGTTTGCCCGTGTCCCGCGATAGTTGGCGCAACGAGAAGGCGCTTGTGCTCGGCCACCGGTCCCGGCACGGCGACGATTAGCATATCGCCGGTGTCGGTGATCGACTGAACGTTCGTGCAATATCGCGCGACCGCATCAGTGATCGAATTCCAAATTTCGTCGGATCGTTCGCGCAGATAATTCGCAATCGGTTCTCGCGCGAGGTGCAGGAGCTCTCCGCGGTCGTTCGCAACCGCGAGGCGCAGGTGCGTACCGCCCGCATCAACCACGATCGCCGGCATCGTTACCCGGCTTCTGCGACGGTAACCATCTGCGTGTTGAGCGCATCGATCGCGAACCGTACGTCGCCGTCGCTTACCTGTTGCAAAAATTCGTAACGCCCCGGCTCGATCGGTACGAGCAGATTCAGATTGCCACCTCGATGTGCAGTAACGTCGCTCAATGCTCGCCGGACGAAGGCCACGGTGCAACGTTCATCGGTTACCGGCAGACCGCAGAGACCGTAGACGCGCAGCAGCCGGTCGAAGAGCGAGCGCGCGCAAAGTCCCCGCCTTACCGCGATTGCCGTACAGAAGAGCATGTCAATCGCAACCGCTTCGCCGTGCGCAATCGTGTAGTTGCTTTCCGCTTCGAGCAGCGGACTAATCGAATGGCCGAAGTCCACCGCCCGTTTGAGATCCGTCTCGAACAGATTCGGCGCGAGTTCCACCATCATCGCGATTTGCGCGCGCTTGAGAATTTCTCGAGCTGCGGGCGCAGGTGCCTGGAAACCGGTCTCGAGCAGCGCCCGTAGGTGTTCCTCGAGCAGATGGAAGAGCCGGGGATCTGCGACGAGCGCGATTTTGATCGCTTCTGCCACGCCACAGGCAAGTTGCCGCGGTGAATTCGTGCGAAGGAAGAGCGGGTCGTTTATGGCAGCCGTCGGCGGATAAAACGTGCCCACGATGTTTTTCTTCCCGGCAAGATTAACGCCGTGTTTGATTCCTACGGCAACGTCGATCATCGCTAAAAACGTTGTCGCAACGCGGACGTAAGAAACGCCGCGACGGTACTGCGCTGCGGCCATGCCGGCGATATCCAGCACGACACCGCCGCCGACTCCGACGATGACTCCGTTTCGCGGAAGATGCGCATCGATGCACGCGCGTTGGATGCGCTCGACTTGTTCCGACGATTTGTTGGCTTCTCCGCCGTCAAGTGTGACGTAGCCGACGGCGTGGACGTTGTTCTCAATATATCGCCGGAGGCCATCGCCGTAGAGCGCGTCTACTGCGGTGTCGACGGCGAAGAGTGCCGGGCGGCCTTCGAGCAGTTGCGAGAGCGTCGGCTCGTTATCGTCGTACACGGCACGCTGGAGTTGTACGACGGAATAGGAAATGTCTCGAGTCGTTCGCATCGCGAACGCGTCGCTCTCGGAGAGCGGGTCGACCCACACGCCGGGCGACGATGCACGCGCGCGAATCGCCCGCACTGCGCCGCGGTGGAGAATTTCTCTAGGGTGATACCTCAGGTCGCTGCTATCTGAGCCGTCGAATGCTTCGCTGACCAGGACCGTTGAGGTGTAGCCGAACTTGCTCGTTATGGCGAGGATGTCGGCAAGCCACGATGTGAGGCGTTCATCGTTACCATGCGAGGCATACAGGTCGGCAGTTCTAGCGTTCGGCGCTGAGTCGAGACGCAGCACCGCAGCCATACTTTGCTCGAACAGCCGCACGTCGTCGATCGCGCGGTTATCGTCGCGTTTGATTAGCGCGACCGAACCGGGCCAACGAAAATCAACCAGCACGAAACGGCATAACTGCTCGGACACGCCCCACGCAAGCGCACTGCAACGGTTCACGCAATAGATTGGCGCGCGAACGTTCGAGAAGAGCTCGGCTTCGACCGTCTGTAATGTGAGCGGCCCACTGGTGAAGAGCACCAAGCAGGCGAGCTCAGGATGGTTTGCATAGACACCGGCTTCAAGCTCAGAGACCGTGGCGTGCAGGTCGTGCAGGCGCGCGGGCAGCGTGACGGTGTGAGAGCTAACGGCGCAGAGGTCGGTTGCGCATCGAATCGTTACCACGAAGCGGTGCATGGCGTCCGGCTCGATGAATGCAACGGATTTCGGCGCGCGAAGCATACGAGACCCTCGGGCGGGTGAGCGTTCTTCCGATGGTCGCACGTGCCGGGGAGCAGGACGAGGTGCCGAAGACTGCTTACTTGACGGGCCGAAGGTCCCTGCACGTTCGGGATAACGGTGGCATTGTAATGAACTTCGATTCGTGGTAAACTGACTATCCGTGCCCGAACCGGCACCGCCTCTGACGAGGGGCGCTTGCCTGGTTCAACCAGCGGAGCGACGGTGGGTCCCCTTACGAGAAAACGTGAGTCGCGGAAACCCTGCGTAGGCGACGCCCGGCGGCACATTAATCACCGGAGTTTCCTCCAACTTGAACCTCATTGACGTCAACAACTTCGATGCTATGCGCATCGGGTTGGCTTCGCCCGAACAGATCCGTGCATGGTCGTTCGGTGAAGTCAAAAAGCCGGAGACGATCAATTACCGCACGCTGAAACCCGAACGCGACGGGCTGTTCTGCGAAAAGATCTTCGGCCCCACGAAAGACTGGGAATGCCACTGCGGTAAGTACAAGCGCATCCGTTTCAAAGGCATGATTTGCGACCGCTGCGGCGTCGAGATCACGCGCGCGAAGGTGCGCCGCGAGCGTATGGGCCACATCGAGCTCGCTACGCCCGTTTCACATATTTGGTATCTCAAGGGCGTGCCGTCGCGCATCGGCATTCTGCTTGACATGTCGCCGCGTCAACTCGAAAAAGTTATTTACTTTGCGGCGTACGTCGTCATCGATCCGGGCAACACTCCGCTCACGAAGCGCGAAGTGCTCTCGGAGCAGAAGTACCGCGAAGCGCGCGATAAGTACGGTGCGAACTTCAAAGCCGGCATGGGCGCGGAAGCCATCCGCGAACTGCTGCGCGACTTGAACCTCAAGAAGATTCAAGACGACCTTCGTAAGGAATTCAAGGAGACGTCGGGACAGAAGCGCCTCAAGGCGATCAAGCGTCTCGAAGTCGTCGAAGCGTTCCTCGCAAGCGGCAACCGTCCGGAGTGGATGATTCTCTCCGCGGTGCCGGTCATTGCGCCCGAACTGCGCCCGATGGTGCAGCTCGACGGCGGACGTTTCGCGACGTCCGACCTCAACGATCTCTATCGTCGCGTCATCAACCGCAACAATCGCCTCAAGCGCTTGTTGGAATTGAACGCGCCCGAGATCATCATCAAGAACGAAAAGCGCATGCTTCAGGAAGCGGTCGACGCGCTGATCGACAACGGCCGTCGCGGCCGTCCGGTCACGGGTCCCAACAACCGTCCGCTGAAGTCGCTCTCGGACATCCTCAAAGGTAAGCAAGGCCGCTTCCGTCAGAACCTGCTCGGTAAGCGCGTCGACTACTCGGGCCGTTCGGTTATCGTCGTCGGTCCGTCGCTCAAACTGCATCAGTGCGGTTTGCCCAAAGAGATGGCGCTCGAGCTCTTCAAGCCGTTCGTGATGAAGAAGCTCGTCGATCGTGCACTCGCGCACAACATCAAGAGCGCGAAGCGTATGGTCGAGCGCGTGCGTCCGGAAGTCTGGGACGTGCTCGATGAAGTGATTCGCGAGCATCCGGTGCTGCTCAACCGCGCACCGACGCTGCACCGTCTCGGCATTCAGGCGTTCGAACCGGTGCTGGTCGAAGGTAAAGCGATTCACCTTCACCCGCTCGTGTGTACGCCGTACAACGCCGACTTCGACGGCGACCAGATGGCCGTGCATTTGCCGCTGAGCGCCGGTGCGCAAGCGGAAGCGCGCATCTTGATGTTGTCTTCGAACAACATCTTGTTGCCCGCGTACGGCAATCCCGTTTCGATTCCGACGCAAGACATGGTCTTGGGTCTGTACTACCTCACGTTCCAACGCGACGAGTACAACGGCCCGGCCAAGGCGGAGGTCACCGAAGACTTCGACAACACCGTTCGCGCGGCGAAGAAAGACGCGCCGTCGGCGGATGCGCCGGGCGCGATTCCGACGTTCTACGATCCCAAAGAAGCAGTTATGGCGTTCGAAACCGGTAACGTCAAACTGCAAGAGTGGGTCTACGTGCGTTGGAAGGGCGAGCTCATCAAGACCACGATCGGACGCACCATCTTCAATATGGCGTTTCCGCTGGGATGGAAGAAAGAGTTCGTCAATCGCACGATGGACAAGGGCACGCTCAAGAAGACGATTACCGATTGCTATCGCAAGTACGGTAACGCGGAAACGGCGCGCTTCCTCGATGCGATCAAGGAACTCGGTTTCCACTATGCGACGCTTTCCGGTACGACGGTGTCGATCAGCGACATCATCGTCCCGCAAGCCAAGCACGACATTCTCGATCGCGCGCAAAACGAAGTCGACGAGTTGCACCGTCTCTTCGATCAGGGCTTCATCTCTGACGACGAGCGTTACAACAAGACGATCGAAATCTGGTCGAAGGCCGGCGACGCTGTCACCGGCGCGATGCAAGCTGCGCAGAACCCGCTCAACCCCGTCTTCATGATGGCAACCTCGGGTGCTCGTGGTTCGATCGCGCAGGTCAAGCAGCTGGGTGGTATGCGCGGACTCATGTCCGACCCGTCGGGCCGAATCCTCGAGATTCCGGTCAAGGCGTCGCTCAAAGAAGGCCTCACCGTTCTCGAGTACTTCATCTCGACGCACGGTGCTCGTAAGGGTCTTGCCGATACGGCACTCCGTACGGCCGACTCGGGTTACCTCACGCGTCGTCTCGTCGACGTCGCGCAGGACGTCATCATTCGTGAAGACGATTGCGGAACCGCAAACGGCATCACGGTGAGCGACATCCGTGTCGGTAAGGAAGTCATCGAACCGATCATCGACCGTATCATCGGTCGCCGCTCGGTCGAAGACATCGAAGGCATCGTCGCGCGCGGTGAAGAGATCGACGAAGAGAAGGCCAAGGCCATCGTCGATGCGGGCATTCACACGGTCAAGATCCGTTCGGTGCTCACGTGTCAATCGAAGTACGGCGTCTGCTCGACGTGTTACGGTCGCGATCTCGCAACCGGCAACCGCGCGGACATCGGTACGGCGGTCGGCATCATCGCGGCGCAGTCGATCGGTGAACCGGGCACGCAGCTCACGCTGCGTACGTTCCACACCGGCGGTGTCGCAACGGAAGACATCATCACGGGTCTCCCGCGTGTCGAAGAAATCTTCGAAGCGCGTAAGCCCAAGGGTCAAGCCGTTATCACGGAAGTGGCCGGACAGGTCAAGTTCGGTGAGGACAAGAGCCGTCGTGTCATCAACATCGTCGATGAGACCGGTGAAGAGCACGAGTACGATATCCCGCATGGCACACATCTCGCCGTTCAAGACGGTCAGCATGTGGACGCGGGCGATCAGCTCAACGAAGGCTCGCTCAACCCGCACGACATCCTTCGCATCAAGGGCGAGACCGCGCTTCAGAACTACATGGTTCGCGAAGTGCAGAAGGTGTATCGTTCGCAAGGCGTCGACATCAACGACAAACACGTTGAAGTCATCGTTCGCGCAATGATGCGTAAGGTGAAGATCGTCGAAGGTGGCGACACGCTCATGCTTCCGGGACAAGTCGTCGAAGCGTCGGCTTTCCATGAAGCCAACGAACGTGCCAAGACGGAGAACCTCGAAGAGGCGACGGCGATGCCGGTGCTGCTCGGTGTCACGAAGGCATCGCTGGCAACGGAATCGTTCCTCTCAGCAGCGTCGTTCCAAGAGACCACGCGCGTCCTCACGGATGCCGCGATCAAGGGCAAGTACGATCCTTTGCTCGGTCTCAAGGAAAACGTCATCATCGGCAAACTGATCCCGGCGGGTACCGGTATGTCGCGTTATCGCAACATCGAGATCCAGCCCGAAGGTCAGGACGTCGACGACGAAGGACGTCCGCGTCAGCAGTTCGAGATGGCGTATGCCGGCATGACTGCAGACGAGGCGGCACTCGCGGAAGTGATGGGCGGCGGCAACGGCGACGGCATGAGCCGTCTCGTGAGCGCGTACGAACGCAATCGCGAACCGCTAACGGTGCAGTACGAAGGCGAATACGACGACCACCTCGCCGTACACGCCGCACCGAAAAAGACGCAGTATGACCGGATCAAGGGCATCAACCCCGAAGATCTGTAACCGCTACCAGCGTGATGCGTGTCATCCTAGCGAAGCGGTTGAGCGAAGCGAAACCTGCGTAGTCGAAGGATCGCATGAAAAGAAGGGCCCGGCAGAAATCTGCCGGGCTCTTTCTTTTGTACCTTCGGTCAGGGCGACGGGACCGCTGTGAATCCAAATTTCGTAAAGTCCTCATCGACGGTGAATGCTTCAGCAATTGCCGCGCGGCGCATGAACAAGAAACTACTGCAATCGACAAAGCTCAAGTGTCGATTTCCCTGCGCGATCAGGAAGTTCACAGCGGCCTGATGTAACGCCTCATCAACGAATTTAACGGCAATCAAAGGCATTATGAGGGACAGGAGATCGTTCACCGCTGCAAGGCCCATGCGACGGTGGATGAGCGCCGTGGTTTCAACGACGACATAGTTTGTCGTAATGAGTCGACGCGGTTCGTCCGTTATGCTTGCCCAGGCCTCTGCACATTCCGCGTGATGGTTGTCGTTCTTATTCAGCAATGCAATGAGCGCGGACGTGTCTACGAACGTCAATGATCGTCGCCCGCGTCGAATGCCTCGTCGTGGTCTGTCGATAGAGTTTCTGCCGACTCATATCGTCCAACTGCCTGGAACGATCGCTCGCGTATTGCCTGCCATCGGTCGACGGGGCGCTCGAGAAGCAACGAAACGCCCTCGCGAACGAGAGACGAGAGGGAAGTCCCTCGGGTCTTCGCTATCTTGCGGAGAGCACGCTCTTGAGCGGCCGTGAGTTGGACTTGGATGCGGTGCATGCCATCAATCTTAAGCGAATGCCATCATTTCGCGCAACTGCCCAATCCGTGCGGAGGACTTGTGATACCGTCGTCTTGGCGGGATAGTTGTCCACAGGGTTGCGATGAACAAGGCCGCTTCCACATTTTCCCCACAAGAAAGTTTAGATAATTCGCACGTTATCGACAGCTTTCGAAAAGGAATTCACACCTCTGTGAACCGGTGTTTCAAGGCCGAAGCAGTGTTCCGTAGTACTTCGAGACCGTGGCTCTAGAGAATCTTCCACCCGTTGTTATGGTACTCACGCGAGGTTCGTATCGCGTCGATGAAGAGCAACGCGAGAGACTTCTGCAATTAATCGAGGACGGCGGCGCTCGAACGGCCGAAGTGACCATCACCCAGATGGATGGATCGACGCCGCCCGTTGCCGCAACTGTTGTGTTGCAGCACATCGTCGCGTTTTACGACGATCGACGCGTTGAACGGAGACTTACAGATGACCCCACAAATGTCGTTCCACTACGCGGAGCGCTGACGCTTTAAGCGAAGCTTCGCGTCGACCTCTACCACGTAAGGATAGAGGCTTTCGGCGACGGCGAGGAGGCGTGCGGTTTTAAGGGGATCCATTGCATCCTGAAACTCACCAACCATGGCGGTGAGTCGCGTAAGGGATTCCAGCGGCTCTTGTCGCTTTCGCGCGTGGCATCGCTTGCAGCGCGCGAGCGCTAGCTCTCGTCGTGCGGCATACATCGTCTTCGGCGCGACGGTTCTCGGAAAATCGACCTGGATGGCGTTCGTTGTACTCAAGTCGTAAACGTGATCCAGTTCAATCCCGCTCGACTTAAAGATCTGTATTACACGATTCCGTTGACTCGGCTTCAGGTCGTCGAACCAACTGAAAGTGGTCGAATTCGGCATCGAGTGCACGATTGACGTGTACGCCGCAGGTCTGTATTTCCGTAGCCATTCAAGCCCCAGATCAGGCGCTCGTGCCACGTCGAAGTCAGCAACGGGCGAACCGCAGTCAAAGCATTTCGGATCGTTCTGCTCCAAATATTGTTTGTACGCGTCGCGCACGGCGGGAAGTAGCTCGTCGCGATAACCTTTGAGACCCTCCTCCGCAAAGCCCGATCGCGCAATGGCATACGGGACGGCATGTTCGAACCATCCGCCCTGGAGGAAGTCAAACTTGGGAAACCAGTCACCGTTCCACCATCCGCGCCGAACGCGGCCGCACGCTGCACAGAAGAGTTTCACGTGAACACTCTTATTATGATGCGATATGAATGCAGCAATGGCGTACGTGCACTCACACCGCGTCGAGCGCGGCGCATACTCGGTAACGTCAAAAAGTGTTGCCGAATCGGAGGACCCGGCTGCTGGCCAATAGGCATTCGAAGACGACTCGTCGCAACATCGGCCGAAGTCGTAGCGTATTCCCACCTCGCGTTCCAGGTCGCGCGCTGCCATAAGGGATTCGCGCTATTGAGCATAGGCGCAACTCCGCCCCGCGGAACAAATGTTCGCATTTCATTGCCTATGCGTAGAAGTCAGAAGTGACCACAAGCGCTGGCACGCGATATATAAGCGCGTACTAGCTGTTGTGCTCGTCGCGTGAAGGCCGCTTTGTAAAGAATAATGTACCGAAAGTAGAGGTGCGCGCCGCTTGCCGCCTACTACTAGCCGCGACGGTCGCGGCGTGCTCCGATTTTTTTGCCGCGGATGGTTGTGTCGCGAAGCTTCTTGACGATCGCGTTGATCTCGCCGCTTGGGACTTCGATAAGTGAGAAGCGGTCGGCGATGTCGATAGCTCCGATCGCTTTCGAGCTGATGCCCGCCTCGTTTGCGATTGCTCCCACGATATCCGCGGGACGAATGCCAGAACTGCGTCCGAGACCGATGTAGATTTTTGCCATGTCATCGGACGTGCGTTCCGAGCGAGACGCGCGACGTGTACGGGCCGGCTTCTCCGCGGCGGCGGCGGGAATCTCGACTTCATCGCGCGCGCCGTCGCGACCGTGATCGGCAAGTTTCGTGGCCGCAGCGGCAACGTCAAGGATATCATGTTCGACGGAAAGCGCTTCAACCACGGTCCGATACGAATCGAGATCGCCGTCGCGAATTGCATCTTCGACGGCAGTCCGTACCAGCGCGAGCCTGCGGTCTCGAAGATCCGTTATGGTAGGAACGCTCTCGATGCGGATCTTGCGTTTGGTTTGTTGTTCGATGTTGCGAAGAAGACGGTGTTCGCGGGTCTCGGCGAGCGTGATCGCCACGCCCTCTCGTCCCGCCCGTCCCGTCCTGCCGATTCGATGGACGTACGCATCGTTCGACGAGGGCACATCATAGTTGAACACGTGCGAAACACGTTCGATATCCAGACCGCGAGCCGCCACATCCGTCGCGACAAGAACGTCGGACGTCCCTTCGCGAAACCGGCGCAGCACGCGGTCACGCTGCTCTTGTGAGAGGCCCCCGTGCAGCGCCTCCGCCAGATATCCGCGCGCACCGAGCGTTTCGGTCAGTTCATCGACTTCCGTGCGCGTGCGGCAGAAGACGATCGAAGAAGACGGACTCTCCATATCGAGCAGACGCGCCAGTGCAGCCGTCTTATACGGCCGCTGCACGATGTACGCGACTTCTCGAATGCGCGCTTTGCCGCCGGCGGCACTCTGTTCGCTACTTATATGGACATTGACCGGTTCGCGCAGGTACCGTTTCGCGATCGCCTTCACGCGCGGCGCCAACGTTGCGGAGAAGAGCGCGGTTTGCCGGTCTTGCGGCACTGCTGCAGCGATTGCTTCCAGATCCTCCGCGAATCCCAAGTCGAGCATCTCATCGGCTTCGTCGAGGACGAGGTACTCGACATCGTCGAGCCGCAGCGTTCCGCGCCGGATGTGATCGAGTGCGCGGCCCGGTGTTGCAACGACGACGTCGACCCCGCGGCGCAGCGCGCGCAATTGCACCGAAATCGACTGTCCGCCGTAAATGGGGAGTACGCTCACGCCGCTCTGCCGTCCGTACTTGTGCACAGCTTCCGCTACTTGCATCGCCAGTTCTCGCGTCGGTACGAGAATGAATCCTCGGACGGCGTGTTCGTCGCCGGCGCGCTCACTAATGCGATGCAGGAGCGGAAGCGCGAAGGCTGCCGTCTTTCCCGTCCCGGTTGCCGCTTGACCGAGAACATCGCGGCCGTTGAGCAGATGAGGAATCGCCTCACGTTGAATCGCAGTGGGCTCCTCGTAGCCTAACGCCGTAGCGGCGTTCGCTATTGCTGCGCGCAGGCCCAATGCCGCGAATGCATTCTCCGGATTTTGGTTCACGATGCGTTTCCTCATTGGCGACAGCGTTACGCGTGTCATCCCGGCGAGACTGCTGGGCCTTTTGGCTCGGTGGCAAGGCAGACGGCCTCGTCGTTACGAATTGGCGTTGCGCGCATGAAGAAGATGGTCGCCGGTGTGGGCGTATACGTCATGGCTCTGTCGCTTTACGTCCCGGCAGTACGTGCTGACGAAACGTCCGTGCGCATTACGGTCAACGGCACGACGGGACACCACGTCGAACCGGATCGAACTGAGGCGATTCCGTTCTTGCCGCTGCCGACGATCGAGCTCGATCATGCGCATAAGGACTTTCGGATTCATCTCGAGGGACTGCCGCCGATCGGTCCTTTTTCGCTCGCGCAATCAAATCAGTTCACGGAATCAATCGCGCCGCGTGTAAGCTACATCAGCGCTGAACTTTTCTATGCGCCGCGACTGCGTCCGTTTGCGTTCGGTATCGGTGAAACGGTGCTGAACCAAGAAACATCGGACAAGGTTCCCTACCTGTCAAACGCCGCCAGCATACACTACTCGCGGGTTGTCGGCGTACGTTTTGCGGGACGCGCGCAGCTCTATGCGGATGCGCGAAATCGCTTCACTGCAAGCATTGCGGTCAATCCCTCGATGCATGGCCTGCAAGACGGCGCGCATTCCGAGTACGCATCACTGGTCGACACGTCGCTCTGCTGGCGCATCGCGGACGGAACGTATGGCGTCTCCTATGGCGTGCGCTATCTGAATTATACGGCTGCATATAGCGCAGATCACTCATTAGCCGACCGCAACCATCTGTTCATGCCGTTTGTGGGGATCGATTGGTCGGGGAAGCATGACGCGCCCAGCCGCACGGATGACCCGCCGATGATCTTCGTGCGTCATCCGAAGGAGACCACGACGATCGGTGTGTCGCTGCTCGGATCCAACGGTAATCGCACGGCTACACAGGCTTACAGCGACACGCCGCTCTCGTTCGCGCTTATCCCAGTCATTACGGCTGCACATACCGCCGGCCGATTTGAAGCCGAAGCGGAAGGCATGTTGCCGAACGCGGGGCCGAATCCGTTCGGCGCGTCCCGTAACCGCTGGAGTTATCTCGATGTCGATGCGTTGACGGGAATCGGGCGCGGGCCGTTTTCACTTGGCATTGGAGAGACCGTGACGAACATCCAACCGGCAAAAAAAGTTCCGGGAGTGCAGTCCGCAACGCGCTCCGAAGCGATCGATCTGCTTGCGCGCGTGCGTTTCGCGCAAAGCGGCCAAAGCAACGCGTACGTGCAGCTACGTGTGAATCCCTACGTCCATGTCTCCTCGTCCACGATATACAGTTTTCCAGGTCAGCCGTCGCATACGTCCACCGGCGTTGCGCACGGCGCGCGCGTGGATGCGACGCTCTGGCGAGAGATTGCCGTGAAGCGTCTCGTATTCAACTACGGGCTGCGTTATATCAATCAGACGACGAACTATTTTGGGTCCGGGCGCAACGTGTATTTGACGCGAAGCTCATCGCTGATGCCTTTTGCCGGCATCGGGTTTTCAACGCCAATCTGAGCGTTCGGGACACTTCATGTCGCGATGAAACGTTGATGTGGTAGACTGTCGCTATGGTTCCGGACCTCGCGAACATCGCTGCGTTGATCGGCGATCCGGTAAGATCGAAGATGCTCTTCGCGCTTCTCGACGGCCGCGAACTGAGCGCCTCTGAACTTGCGTTCCGTGGAGAGGCATCGGCGCAATCGGCGAGCGGGCATTTAGCGAAACTGGTCGGAGGCGGTCTCGTCACGGCACGAGCTTCAGGACGACAACGTTTCTTTCGGCTCACGTCTGCCGAAATAGCGCACGCGATTGAGGTGCTCGCTTCGATTGCCCCCGTTACACCGGTGAAATCGCTCAATGCGCACACAGCGATGCAGCGCTTGCGCGAAGCGCGCACCTGCTACGACCATCTCGCCGGAAAGCTGGGTGTCGCGGTGACCGATGCGCTCGTGGCGCAACGCTTTATTACGCCGGGCAAACGCTCATTCACCCTGACGACCGGTGGCGAACGATTCTTCGATCACCTTGGGATCGATCTCGAGACGGCACGTTGCGCGCGCCGGGAGTTCGCGCTCGCATGCCTGGATTGGACGGAGCGACGTCCTCACGTCGCAGGCGCGCTTGGCGCGGCGCTTTTGAGCGAATTCGTAACGCGTCGATGGGTGCTGCGCAATGCGCGCGACCGATCGCTGAAGATCAGCGACGACGGCTCGCGTAATCTGCAGAAAATTTTCGGCAGCGCTATTTTTTCGTAACGCGCAACGCTTCCAATTCTTCCAGTGTTCGCGGCCAATCGGCGCCTAGTAGTCGTGATAATGCGCGATCGGCTAAAAGCTTTCCGTTTGTTTGGCATTGCGCGCAATAGTTCGTTTCATTATCGGCATATCGAATGCGTTGTATGGGGTTGCCGCAGCGCGGGCAGGGTTTTCCGTAACGCCCATGCACGGCCATGTCGTTGCGAAATGCGGTTACCTTTTCGGGGAATCCGTCCTCGGCTTGCGCGGTAAGGCGGTCGATCCATAACGCGAGCGTTCGCCGCGTAGCTTCATAGAGGCGTTGCCATTGATCGTCCGTCAGCTTCTGTGTCATCGCAATGGGCGAAAGTTTCGCGTCGTGCAAAATCTCATCGGAATATGCGTTCCCGATGCCGTCGATGATTCGAGGGTCCGTAAGCGTTCGTTTGAGCGTGTGATTCTCGCGCGAGAGTTCCCGTCGAAATGTATCGAGATCGGACGAGAACACGTCGATACCGCCCGGATCGATGGAACGCAACGCATCCTCGCCTTTGAACACATAGAGCGCGGCGCGATGCTTCGATCCCGCCTCCGTCAGAACGAGTGACCCATCGGGAAAATCGAACGCCGCGAGTGTATTTCGTCCGCTCAGCGGCGCACCGGCGTCACGCCAGTGCAAGCGCCCGGCGATCATCAAGTGCAGCACGAGCCAGAGATCGTCGTCGAGGCCGATTGCAATTCGCTTCCCAATGCGACGCAACGTTCGCACCGTATGCCCTTCGAGCGCGGATATCGGCGGGTCCGCGGTCCGCAATAAGAAGGGACTGCCAATCCGTACGCGTTGCAGTTGCTGGCCGATGATTCGCGGTTCCAGCGCGGCGATATATGCCGTGATATCCGGGAGCTCAGGCATCTCATCGCTCCATCTTAATAAAGAACGCCGCCCAGTTCATGCGGAGCGGCGTTCTCGGTTCGGGTAACGGCCATTGTGCACGGATTTCGTGGAGGGCTAGGACGTACTCCCGCCCGCCATCCAACCGCCGCGCGTGTCCTTGACCTCCTGGTACCACAGCGCGATGATCAGCAGCGTCGGCGCCCATTGACCGACGAAGAGCGATTCGTGCTTGCGGCCCATGAAGTTGAGTGCGAGCGACGCGGCTATAGAGAGGCCGGCGGCAGCGAGAAGCAGCGAGCGTTTGGTCGAATTCGCCGGTTCTTGTGCGCCGCTGCGTTCGAACGCTTCGCTCATCGCCGAAGCGCTGCGCCCCGCCGGATTGTCGGTTGTCTCACGAATGGCGCTTGACATCGTATCGGCCGCGGATCCCACGGCCCGTTCCATCGAGTAATCGTTACTGTCGTAGGTGCTCATGGATGCGCACTTACCCAGGAACACCTGCTTAATCGGACGGCAGCTAGTCGGTCATCCAGCGGCGGAAGTAGCGGCGCTGAATCTCTTTCTCGGCGCCGGCGAGACGTTCGCGCATTTCCATACTCGGCACGCGCACTTTATCGACTAAGCGCAACGCACGCATCAATTTGATCGTCCACCACGTGCAATCGATTTCGAACCACTTCAGACCATGGCGCGCGGAGAATGGAAACGCGTGATGGTTGTTGTGCCATCCCTCGCCCCACGAGATCAGTGCGACCCACCACGAGTTGACCGAACGATCCGCAGTGCGATACGTACGATAACCGGCGAAATGCGCGGCGCTGTTCACGAGCCACGTCGCATGATACGTGAAGACTAAGCGCGCGAAGATCCCCCAGATCACCCATGACCAGCCGCCGAGCGCGAGAAGCAAGAGCGCTAGCATAATCTGCAGCGGCACGTGAAGACGCCGCAGCGCTTGATAGAACGGATCGTTCCACAGGTCAGGCGTGAAGCGCTTTTGTTGCTCCACCGTCGGAAGGTTTTCGTTGGTGCGGAAGAGCCACGTCAGATGCGCCCAGCTCAAACCGCGCCGAATGCTATGCGGATCTCCGCGGCGATCGGAATGCGCATGATGTACGCGATGCGTTGCAACCCATTCGATCGGGCTTCCTTGGAACGCAAGCGTTCCTGCAATTGCGGTTGCGTATTCGAGCGGTCGGACCATCCGCAGTGCGCGATGCGTCAGCATACGGTGGTAACACAACGTAATGCCAAATCCGCCCGTGATCCATGTGATCACGACCGCGGCACCGAGTGCGGACCACGAGAAAAATGCGGGGAAGAGCGCGAGTATCGCGCCAAGGTGAATGGCGAGCAGGCCGATGCCGGTTGCCCAATTCGGACGGTGTTGCATGTCTCGCGGGAAGTTCAAGAATCATGATGCCATGCCCTTGGCATGCGCGAAGGTTAAATTGACGACGGTATGGATCCCTTGCTTGCCGTCTCCCGTCTCCCGAAGCTGGCCGAACGTGCCATGCGCGCGTCGGTCATCGCCGCGCTCGAGCGCAGGCGCATGACGCCGCGCGCCGTCATCAACGACGCGCTCATGCGTTTTGAACGGGACGTTCAACGGGAAGCGCCCGACGGTGTGCGTCCCGCCGTGCTTTTCTCCGAGCGCGACCGCATCGTACGCGAGCTTCGCGGCTTTATCGATGGACGTCTTGCGGCGCGCTTGGCGGCGTTGCACTACCGTGACATCGTCGCAACCGGTGCGCAGTCGGCGCCGTTCGACGCTATCGTGCGCAACCGGTCGGGAAAGTCGTACGGGCTCGTGCTGCGGCGCATTCCCGCCGAGGGCGAACGCCTCGATCTCATCCGGCGCATCGCAACGGCGACGCAGCGATATACAGCGATACCGCTGCGGGGGACTGTGTTGTACGACTTCGCGTCGGGAAGCGCCCGCGTCATTCACGACGCGCCGGCTCGCGCTTCCCGGCGATCGGTGGCCTAGACGATTCCGGCGCGCAGCGCGTGGACCGCGACTTGGGTGCGTGCCGTCAACTGCATCTTTGCCAGGATGTGCGAAATATGGTTTTTTACCGTCTTGTCGGAGAGTTTGAGACGGATGCTAATCTCTTTATTCGAGAGACCTTCCGCTACGAGGCGCACAACTTGAAGTTCCCGGTCGGAGAGGAGAAGGCGCATGTCGTTCCCGCTTGGGACGGGTTGGAGGTGACGAACGGGCGCGAGCGGCGCTGCGGGCAGCGATTTAACCATCGCCACGAACTCGGCGACGGAGAGGTCACGCAAGTCGTGAAGCATCGACTCGTCGATGACGACATCGGCGATAGCCGCTTGCCGGTCAAGAGCGTCTGAGGTTCCGAGAACAGCGATCTGCGGATCGAGTTCGAGCAGTCGCGCGATGGCGCTGCGGAGCGCAACATCGGGACCCACTACATAAACGGTAGTGGCGTCATGCGAGGAGGTTGCGAGGGACATGGTTGCCTTTCCGTGGCTCGGCTGGCACCCCGACTCTACACGAGCGTCGTTTCCCAGGACTTACGGACTAATTACATAGAGATTACAAACCGATTACATCTTTATGGTGCTGTCCGGAATCGTCGACCGCGCTCGTCTCCGCTCTCGCTTCGAGCGATCGCGCCCGGCGATTCTGGCACTCGTCGCCCCCGCGGGCTATGGAAAGTCCACGCTGGTGCGCATGCTGTTCGGCGAACGGCCCGGCACGCAGATCGTCGATTGCGTCGACGTACGCGACGACCTCGACCTCGCGCGACGGCTCGCCGTTGACATCGAGGACACGCTCAATGATGGCAGCCGCAGCGCAGCCGACCGTGTCGCGCTCGCGCTCGACCATTTTTGCGCAAATCCGCCGCACTGCGTCATCTTTGAAAACGCGCGCTTCATCGCTGCGCGCGGCGAGGTCGTCGAACTGGTTGCAAAATTGCTCGAGCGGCGGCCGGCGCCTACGACGGTCGTCTTTTCCTCGCGCAAGGCACTCCCGATCCGTTTCACGCGCTATGCCGCTCCGCACGAGATCGTCGTGCTGCGCGCATCCGATCTTGCCTTCGACCGTGAGGAGCAGCGCCGGCTCTTTGCGCCATTCGTGACCGACGCCGCCGCGCTCGAACGCATTGCTCGCGTCTCGGAAGGATGGCCGATCGCCCTATTTTTGTTGCAACGTTTTGCACGCGAGGGCCGCATCGAAAAGCTTCTCGGGCGGCTGGGTGATGTTGCGTTCGGCGAACTGCACGACTATCTGGCACACGAAGTTCTCGCGATGTACGATGCGCCCAAACTCCAGGCGCTTTTTGCATGTGCCGCGATGCCGGAAGCGTCCGATGCCGACGTGCATGATGCGTTTCCCGACGCGCTGTGCGGTGATGCCCTTGCGGAGTTTGCGAAGGAGTCGCCGTTTCTCACGCGCGATGCCGACGCCAGGTATCGGGTGCATCCACTCGTCGCTGCCGCCGTACTCGAACATCAGGAAGAGCGAAAGCGGTTGATCGTTGCGCAACTGGCGCTTGCGCGTGAGGCGGATGGCGACTACCTGCGCGCCGCGGAACTGCACGCTGCCGCCGGCGATTATGATGCGGCTGCTGCGGCGTTAGCGCAATACGTCGTCTTCGCGGGCGCGCGGCTACCGCAACGATACCTGCGTCTACTCAAACGGTTCGAACCCTCGCAAGTGATGCGGTATCCGCAACTCTACGGCACGCACGCGCTCATGCGCCTTTATATAGATCCGCCGGCTACGCTTCTTGACGAAGTCGAATCGATATGGCGAACGGTTCCGGCAGATGTATCGATGCGTCACCGATTCCCGATTTTCGTTGTGCGTATTCGCCTCATGGCGTATTTAGGCGACCACGCTCGTGCGCTCTCCGAGCTCGACGCGTTCCTCGTGCAGCCGGCAGACGCGGAGCGCGTCCCGTATCTTCTCGCGTTGCGAGCGTTTGTCGTTGCGCGCATGGGCGCATTGGATGCGGCAAGCGCAGACATCGAACGTGGGCTCGGCGAGATGTTGAAGGCGGACGCGCTCGCGGCCGCCGCATACCTGGTCCTCGGTGTTGAGATCGCCCGAGTCCGGGGCGATCGCATGGAGATGCAATTTCTCGAGCGGGCACTCGGGCGAGCAGAGGAATCCGGCTTCGAACACGGTCGCGCCATCGTTCTCGCCCATATGCTCGTCTCTTCGTGGCTAACCGGCAATGATGCGCGAGCGCGTGAGCTCGCCGAGGAACTGGAACGCATAGCGGCGCGGGGCACGTACGGTTTTGCCTATCCTGCCGGCGCCGTGCTCCGTCGCGACGTTGCACCCTCGTCGCGTGACCTTCCCGAATTCGCGATATACGGGCATTTCATTGCGCTTTCCGATGCGCTCGATGATGAGCGCAGACATCAGCTGGCGCGCGATGCACTCGCGCGCGCGCAGCGCCTTGGGGTTCCGTTTTTGTGCGTTCTCGGCGGGATCGCATGCGCGCTCGTGGATGAAGAGGCGTTCGAAGAGCACGCCGCGCGCGCGGTCGAAGTTGCGGCGACAATCGAATCGAACGAATTGTGGGCAGCCGTTGCAAGCTTCGCCGAGCGCCGCATGGATTGCGGATTTCTCTCGCCGTTCGTCGCTCGTCTATCTCGTCGGGAAGTTCTCATTGCACCGATCGAAATTTCGATAGCAGGCGCACAGGTTCGCGTCGACGGCACGCCTGTTGCGATTGCCGGACGTGAATTGGAATTGCTCGTGGCAATCGCGTTGCGGCGCGAACCCTCGTCGCGCTCGCGTCTTGCATCGCTGCTGTGGCCCGATTTAGATGAACCGGCGGCGAGAAACGTGTTCAGTGTGTGCTTGCACCGCTTGCGTTCGCATCTTCCGCGCAAAGACGTGATCGAGCGGGACGGCGAAGGCTATCGTCTGCACGCGCATGCGGCAGTCGATCTTTGGGAACTCGAGAACGTTCTCGGCGTTGCGCGAAAACAATCGGCGCTGAGCGAGCGCGATCGCGCGAAGGTCGAACGGATGTGGCAGGCGTTGGACGAAGAACTCCCGATTGCGGCAGAGCACTGGGAATGGTTTGAATCGACGGCGCGTCGTTTGGATGATGCACGCGTCGAACTTGCGCACGCGCTCGGTGAAGATGCGCTGCTGCGCAAAGACAGTGTGGCCGCACTTCGGTATGCAAGCGCAGCATTGCAGCTTGACCGGTGTGATGAGGTTGCAACGGAGATCGGCATTCGTGCCCAGTTGATTGCAGACGATCGCGCCGCGGCAATGCGGCTCTATCGGCAGTATCGGGAAGCGCTCCAAGCGGAGCTTGGCACGCAACCGTCATCATCACTCACCGCATTGGTAACCACAACGTGATTCACTTGATTCTTGCTGCCGCGCTCGCCCATGTTGATGTTCTGATCTCCGCCGGACACGAGGGGCGGCCGGCATCGTGCGCGCGTTATCCGAAGCGCGCATGCAACCTCGGCGCGCGAGGCGAGATCGACTGGACTCCGGTCGTTGCCGATGAGGCAACGCGCGTGCTGCGCGCGCATGGTGTCTCGGTTGCGCGGGAACCGGCGGATTTCGATGGCTCGTACGCCGTTGATGCGGCGGTGTTCATTCACTTCGACGGTTCGGCGTCGCCCTGTTCGAGCGGTGCGTCGATCGGCTACCATCAGGCGAAGTTCAAACCAGCAGCGCAAGAGTGGCGGACGCTGTATTCGCGCTATTTCCCGTTTGGATTTCAGCCCGACGACTTCACGAACAGCCTTCGTGACTACTACGCGTTTCGTCAAGTCGATGCGCGCGACGCATCGCTGGTCTTGGAACTGGGCGAACTAACCTGCGAGCGTCAACGCGCGTGGCTCGGACCGCATCTGCAATTCGATGGCCAATTGATCGCGTATTTCTTGAGCCGTCTCATCGGTAAAGGGGACGTGCCGCTTCCATCGGCTAAAACGCACGTCGTGCGGGGAATTAGCGGATGATCGAGCTGTTCTACCGTTACCGCGTCCATCCGTCGCAGGCGCGTGCCTTCGAGCATGCCTACGGACCGGCCGGACCGTGGAACGCGCTCTTTGCGACACATTCCGGTTTTCGCCGCACCCGGCTCTTTAAGCATAAAAATGTGACCGGCGTTTACATTTTAATCGATGCATGGGAATCAAAGGCGGACTGGGACGCCTTCCGGCTGGAAAATGCGGAAGCGTACGCTCGTTTGGACCGTGAGCTACGCCTGCTCTATCTGGAAGAGCATCTCATCGGTTACTATGAGGGCGAGGATGAGTATCGATCGCCGTCTGATCGCCTCGCATAGGAGCCGATGATCCGACCCGTTCGTCCCGACGGTACTATCGATACCGGCGGGGTATTCGTGCCGATCCCACGGCGTCGCGTGCTCGAACGCATCGCGTCCGCCGCGATGCAGCGCGTCGTCCTCATCGTGGCGCCGGCCGGATACGGAAAATCCGTAGCGCTGCGTCAGTATCTCGATACCATCGACGCGACGCGCATCCGTTTTGACGTCTCGCCCGACGATGCGGGGTTGCTCGGGTTTCTTCGCGGCCTCGCCGACGCGATCGCCGACGTCGCCCCCGATGCTCGCACAACGCTTGCCGGCGCATATGAGAAGAACGCGGCGTCAGCGTCGCCCGGGACCGATCTCGCACTCTGGATGCATTCGCATCTCAAATCGTATCGCGGCGTCATTGCGATCGACGATTTGCACATCGCGCAGGACGATCGTGAAGTCACGCGATTCCTCTCCTCGCTCATCGATCGCACGAAGGGACGCGTGCAGTGGATCATTGCATCGCGTTCGACGCTTGGACTTCCGATCGGTACGTGGCTCGCATATGGCGACAGCGACCTGGCAATCGATGAACACGATCTGAAGTTTTCGGTAGAAGAAGCGCGCGACGCAGCACGAGCGTTTCGTTTAGCCGTTCGCGATGAAGAGCTGTACGAACTCTTGAACCTCACCGACGGCTGGGCAACCGCGATGAGCTTCGCGCTTCGCTCGTCGACGCGTTCCGTGGATCTGCGCAACGTCTCATCGATGACGCGTGAGATGGTCTACCGTTATCTCGCCGAGCAAGTCTATGAAACACTGAACGCACAGGAGCGCGAATTCCTCGAAACAGCGGCGCTCTTACGCGAAATCGATGTCGATCTGCTCGTTCGCTCCGGATTCGACAACGCCGTCCCGATGTTGGAAAACCTATGCCAGCGTGTTGCCTTTTTGCAGGAGCAGAGTAACGGAACGTTCCGCATGCACGATCTGTTCGCGGACTTCGTGCTGCATCAGCTCAACCTTAAGGGCGGTGAGGTTGCGCGAGAACGCGCGCGGCACACCGGTGCCGTTCTCGAAGAGTCGCAGCGCATCGTTTCGGCGCTTCGGCTCTATCAATGGGCGTCGTCGATCGACGATCTCGCGCGGATTATCGAAGTGCACGGCATCGAGTTGATTACCCAAGGATTTGCGGACGACGTTGCCGCCGGTTTAGAACGAATCGCATCGACGCATCGCGGGCAAAGCGCGATGCTGGAGGGTGTGGCCGGCTTGATCGAACTGACGCGCGGCCGCTACGACGACGGCGAGCGTTCGTTGATGCGTGCGCTCAAAGGCGAATTGCCGCCGAATCATCGGGCTGAATTTCTGCTTCGTCTCGCAATTCAGCAATCGAATCGCGGGAAAGAACCTACGACGTGGCTTGAAATGCTGGTTGGCGATCCGGATGCGGCGCCGAAGTATAAGCTCGAAGGAGAGTCGTTTATCGCTTTTTCTCACGCGAGGGGCGGGCGCGTCGAAGAAGCGTCGCATCTCGCCGAGCGGATCGAAGCGTCGCTGGTAGACGTGCGCGATGATGAAACGCTGGCACGCGTGTTGCTTCGTTTGGGGAACGTTGCGCTGATTCGTTCGGATAGCGTCAAGTGCCGCGAGTTTCTTACGCAAGCGGCCGACGTCGCTGCGAAGAATGCGCTCTGGGGCATCGTTTCCCGCGCCTACCGTTCTCTTTCGTTGCAGGCGATCATGGTTGAGAACGACACCGCGACGAGCCTCTGGTGCGCGCAGCAGGCGTCAGCGGCAGCTACGCGCGCGGGCGACTATTACGATCTCCAGATGTCGCTGCTCAGTATCCTCAGCATCGAAACCCGCCGCGGTAATCCCGATCGCGCGGCAACGGTCGAAAAGCAGCTGACGGAGCTCAACAAGAGCGATGCAACCATCGGAAACTTCATTGTCTCGAGCCAAGCACATCGAAAAGCGTGGGCCGGTAATTATGCCGATGCCCATCGCATGTTCGGAACGATACGCGGCAGGCAGCCTCATGCGCCGGATCGTGTTTTTGTGGAATCCGTTTACGCGCTCTGCCTGGCGCTTGACGGACGGACGAAGGAAAGCGGCGACGCAAGTACGGCCGCACTGGCACAGCTTGACGCCGCAGCGGACGAGTCCAGTATCCTCTTCGACTTTGGCCTGCTGTTCATCGCGCTCGCTGAGATCGTCAGCGGGCGTCTCACGTCCGCGCAACGGCTCTTACGACGCGCCCGCCTTTCCCACGAAGCTGTCCGCGGCTTTGCCTCCGGAGTATCGGAACTCTTACAAATGAGCCGGAGCGCCGCCTATGAAGCGGGTGACATTTACGCCTATCAAGACGCGGTCGCTACCCTGGGCTTCGGTGGATACGCGCGTTATCTATCGCTCGCACTCGAGGTCTTGAATGAACGCCGCATGCCGGCTGACGGCGTCACGTTGACTCCGTCGGAACTTGCGATCCTTCGCGCGCTGGCGGACGGGCAGACGCCCAAAGAAATCGCGGCGGATATGAGCCGCTCCGTCCTCACCGTGCAAACCCACATACAGAACCTTACTAGAAAACTCGGTGGGCATGGGCGTGCAGAAGCGATCGCTACGGCACGACGAATGGGCTTCCTCTAACTAGTCAGTAACGGTCCTACTTAAACTTCAGTAGAGACGGCTCGTTCGCCGGTCGGTACCCTTTTGGAAGATCGCTCCCTTCCCACGAGGATGTTTTTGTAATGCTGACCGCCCTTATCGTTGCTGCCGTCGTCGTTGGCACCATGTCCGCCTGCGATATGCCCCCGATCTCAGGTGGCTAACCTCTAGCACAACGAGTTTCCAAGCACTCATATGCCCGCAGTTCGCACGCTTACGGCTCTCGGAGCGTCCCTAGGTCAAGATATCACTGCTCTCGCTGGTAATGCCGCGAGGCAGTTAACGTTGACCGTGACGGCCGAAGAGTGCGGCGTCGAAAAATCGCTCGAGCTTCTCCTGGATCGCTTATGTCTTTCGTTGACGCTGGCCAAGCCGGTCGGGCTCGTGGCTTGGGCTGAGCGCGAGACCCCGCGATTTGGCCGCGCCGGCGTTATGGATTTGACAAACGCGGCCATGCAGACGATCGCCGCTGCCGCGACCGGCTACGATGCCGATCAGCGCCGGCTGCTGGCGTTCCTCGACGTGCTATCGCGGGAAATCGAAAAGACTGCGCTCGGTCTCGAGGCTGATGACGAGCAACCCGCTGGGATGGAAACGACCAGCGCGCTTTTGGCAATGCTTGCCGAGCGCGATTACGGTACGTGCTGCCATTCGAAAGCCACTGCCGAATGGGCACGGCGGCTTGCAACGGCAATGGGGTGCGATGCAGAGACGACGGAATTCGTCGAGCTTTGCGCATTGCTGCACGACATCGGAAAGATTTCGACGCCCGATCACGTCCTGCTCAAACCGGGGCCGCTCGACACAAGCGAGTGGGAAGTCATGCGTGACCACGCGGCCGCCGGCTCACGTATTCTCAATCAAATTCCATCGCTTCAACGGTGCTCGATCATCGTTCGTGCGCACCACGAGCGTTTCGATGGCGGCGGATATCCCGACGGACTCGTCGGAGCCAACATTCCGTTCGAAGCGCGGGTTGTTGCGGTTGCCGACGCGTTTCACGCAATGATCAGCGAACGCCCGTACCGGCGACCCATTTCGCCGCGACAGGCACTACAGATTTTGGAAGAAGGTCGGGGTCATCAATGGGATCCCGACGTCGTCGATGCGATGGTGGGCATGTTCCGCCGCCGCACGACGATGGTCTCGCACGTAGAGACGCATCTTTCCTCGGCGTAGCGTCCGCGCCGAGGAAAGCCCCGCTATCGGGTGGTGGGCAGAGGCGCCGTTTTCACGGCGCCTCTTTATTTTATGCCAGACAGGTGGCACTCGCGGGTGCGAGACTGCATCCATGAACGACTACGTCATTGGTGCAGGCGCCGTACTTACGGCAGGTCCGTCCGCGACGATCGCCGGAGCAACGCTCCACATGCAGGTCGATCCGCTGCTCGCGGGCAGCGTGCGCGCCGCGCTGGTCGACTTCGAATCATCGGGTAAGGGCGAACTCACAAAAGTCGTCGTTCTGGCAGCCGGATGGAACGCCAGACGGGTACAGCGCGATCTCGTCGCGCCGCTCCTGGCGCGCGGGGAGTGCTCGCTCGCCGATCTGCTGGTCGAGTTGGGCCGGGCGTCGGGCACGAACGAGGTGCACGTCTTTGCGCGCTGGCTCGTCGACGATGTCGTGAACGCAGCAGCTGCCCGTGCCGGCGTCACGCTGGTCTCGCATTCCCTCGAGTCCGTCCGGCAAGCTGCGCTGATTTCGGGACAAACCTTTTCGCGGTGGCCGACACCGCTGCGGGCTGCCTAGTGTTATAGAGAAACGACCGCCTCAGCTTCCCCTCAGGGGCTGCTGCTTAGTATCGGTGTGATGTTCACTATGGTAAATTCCCGCGTGGCCGTTATCGACGACGACCGCATGGTTCGTGAAATGCTCGAGCTTGGGCTCTCCCGTGAAGGATTCGACGTTCAAACGGCCGCCGACGGCGTTGCGGCGTTGGACCTCGTGCGCCGCTTCGACCCCGAGGTGATCGTGCTCGACATCATGATGCCGAAGATTGACGGCATCACACTCTTGCCGAGGCTGCGAGAGATCACGCAGGCCCCGATCCTGATGTTGACCGCGAAGGGCGGAACCGAGGATAAGGTGCAGAGCCTAAGCACCGGCGCGGACGACTACCTCGTTAAGCCGTTCGTCTTCGAAGAGCTGATTGCACGCATTCAAGCCAAGCTGCGCCGTCCGCAATTGATCGAAGAACACGTCCTGCGGTGGCGCGATGTCGCGATGAACCCGCAGACGCGCGAAGTGTGGCGCGGCAAGGACACCGTCGAACTCACGCAGCGCGAATTCGATTTGCTGCAAGTCTTTATGCGGGAACCGCGGCGCGTGTTCAGCAAAGATCACCTGCTGGAGATCGTTTGGGGACACGACTTTGAAGGCGGCCCGAATATCGTCGAAACGTACATTTCGTATCTGCGAGCAAAGATCGATCGGCCCGGTGAACGCGGTTCGTTCCTTCGCACGGTTCGGGGGGTTGGCTACGGGCTCTCACAGCAGTCCTAGCACTCGATGAAGCAATCCCTGGCGTCGCGGTTGTCCGCGATGTATACGATCCTGCTCGGCATCACGATTCTTCTCGTGCTTGTCGCGTCGGGCGTTGCGCTCGTGCTCGAGATGACGCATTTCACGGGCGATCTACTGATCGCCAAACACGAAGAAGCGCGTATCATCACCGAGCAAAAACGGATGCAGGGACAGAGCCTGCAGCAGGCAGCGCCGGCACTCGTCGATGAGCTCAGCGGGATCGGACTGCGCGTCGCGGTCTTCGACAACGACGGGCGCTTTCTCGCGGGCGATAAGAATCTGCGGCCGAAATTGCTCGATCGCGTCGTCGCGATGAATGAGGGAAAGGTTAAAATCGTCGTTCCCTTCGGCCAGCCGGGGGGTCCGGCGCGTGTCATTGCGCCCGGCGCGCCACTGGAAAGTCCGCCGCATCGACCCGAGCCGTTCGATCTTACCGAAGTCGACGGCGGGTACGTCGCGTTCCAGCCGTCGATGCCGTTGCTTCTCGTTTCGCTGCTGCCCTATTGGCGCGTCGTCATTACTATTGCGATCGTTGCGCTTCTCGTCTCGTGGTTCGTCGGTCGCATCGTTGCGCGGCAAGCACTGCGGCCCGTTACGGATATCACCGATTCCTTGCGCGCGCTTGCGGCGGGCGATTTCACGCAACGCCGATTCATGGCGCCCGGTGGAGACGAAATCGGCGAGCTTACAATGGCGTACAACGACGCTGCGGCGAGTGTGGCGTCGGCAATGAACGAACGCCGCCAGACCGAGGAACGCATGCGACAGTTCGTTGCGGATGCAGGACACGAACTGCGTACGCCGCTCACCGTCATCGGCGGCTACATCGACGTGTTGCGCCGCGGCGCAGTTGCCGAGCCCACGATCGCGCGCCAGATCCTGGGGACGATGTCGATCGAGAAGGAGCACATGCGTGGTCTCATCGACCGCCTTATGCGTCTCGCGCGGCTCGATTCGGAAACGCCGCCGAACAAAGAGACGATCGCCGTCGCGCAGCTGTTGCGCGATCAGTGCGATGCGGCGCGCCGTATCGACGACAGCCGCCAGATCGACTACAGTCTCGACGGCGCAGACACCATCGAGGGCGACCGTGCTGAGATCGGTGAAGCGCTATGGAACGTCGTCGAGAATGCGCTCAAATATGCAGGCGATGCTCCGATTCATTTGCGAGCGAGCCGCACCAACGGCCGCACGACGATCACCGTGAGCGACGAGGGCCCGGGGATGAGCGAATCGGAACGCCTGCACGCCTTCGAGCGCTTTTATCGCGGAGATCAGCGCGGCGAAATCAGTGGAACCGGCCTTGGCCTCGCCATCGCGAAGCGCGCCGTTGAACGCGCGGGCGGTTCGATCGAACTCCAGACCGCTCCGAACCAAGGCACCACCGTCGTCATCACCCTGTAGCGCCCCGCCTTCCTCAGTGCCTTATCAGGCGGGTAGGTAAAAATCATCGCGATGATCCGACGTTTCCTGGCCGCTTGGAGTGCGCTGGCGCTCTTATTCGTTCTGCCGCCGCTGGCGGCCGACGCGCAGAGCGACTCCGGCTCTATTCGTATCATCGTGAACGACGAAAGCGGGAAGACCCCGCTTGGTCTTGCGCGCGTTGTTCTTGACGGTCCCGTTGTAACGAGCGAGTTGACGAGTAAGAACGGCCAAGTTTACTTCACCGACGTTCCGGACGGAATCTATCGTGCACGCATTGCGCACAGCGGTTATCAGACGATTACGTCCGAACCGTTCGAAGTGGTGAACGGGCGCAACGTAACCGTCAACGTGACGCTTGCGCTCGCAACGAGCTTAAAAATCATCGGCTCGGTCACCTCGAAATCGACCGCTGCGGTCTCGACGACGTCAATCACTGACACGTCGCCGCAGCGCAAACTTTCAACCGACCTCGCCGATGCGTTGAATAAACTCTCCGGCGTGTCGGTGTCGACTTCCGGCGACGACAGCGATGCGACGCAAACCATTTCGCTCGAAGGACACGATCCGAGCCAGACGCAGCTCACGCTCGACGGTATTCCGCTCAACGCTCCGGGACAATCCGGCAATCTGGGTTCATTTGCGACCGATCTCTTCGGCGGCGCGTCGGTTCGCCAAGGCCCTGGCGTCGGCGGTTTAGGCGGAAGCGTCGGATTTTCGACGCTGCAACCCACGTTGACGTGGCGCTCGGCGCTGCAACTCGGAGTGGGAAGCAACGGACGTTATAACTATTCGCTCGGGGAGACCGGATCGTTCGGAAAGCTGGGTACGGCCGTGCAAACGACGTACCGCGAGTACCCGAGTCTCGTCGACGGGATGACCTATCTCGACGCGAGCGGTCTGAACTATTCGCATGACGGTGATTCCGGCATCTCCGGAGAGCTCACGCGCTTGCGTTATCAGTTTAGCGATTCGCAAACGCTCACCGGAACGTTCCTTGGTTCCTCGCGTTCGACGAATCTCGTTTGCTTGCGCGTCACGCAGACGATTCCGTGCGGCTACGGTCCGAACAATGCATCCGACAGTAACGTCCAACTCTATTCGCTTCAAGACAACGCGCTCGTCGGCGACACGAGCATCGTGGCGTCCGTTTATTCGAGCACATTTTTCAACGTCAATGACCAGTTGAATCGCTTCGTCGACGGCGTCGCGCAGCCGATCGGATTCTCCACGGACACGCAGAATCACGGCTACACGCTGACTGCCACGCTTCCCGAACGCGAACGTCACACGATCTCGCTTCAAGCGTACGGCACGTGGAGTGACGCGACGACAACGCCGCTCGTCGCCCAAGCGCAGCCCTACTACAACAGTTTCCAGTATTCGAACTACAACGCATTTCAGCTCACCGATACGATTCATTCCAACGACAAATTGACGCTCTCCGAATCGGTCGGAGGAAATCGCGCGAACGGTGGTCTTTCCAGCGCGCTTGCAATGGTTGGCGCGACGTGGAAACCGACGACGCGTGATTCCTTTAGCAGCTACGTGTCGATTGGCGGCGTCGCACCGTCGCTCTCTCGCTCGACGATCCTCACCGATCCGGGATCGCTGCGCTTCGATTGCAACGGCAACGTCATCTACGGCAACGCTCCGGGCGATCAGCCCACGGCAAGTTCTTCGTCATCGGAGCGTCTGAGTTATACGCGTTCGTTCCGGGCGAGTTCGCTGACGTTGCAGGTCTACAATCAAATTCAAAACGGCACGGTACTTCCCGTTGAAGTGAACGGGTCCGTATTGCTCGCCAACGGCACGATCTCACCGCAGTATCTTGCGGCGGTGCAGCAGATCTATCAGTCGACGGCGGGATGTTCCGCAACGACGCCGCTCAATGCGTCGCAGCTCTATTTCACGACGCCCGTCGGCGGCGTGCAGCGGGTGTATCAAGGCGGCTCGATCAGCGGCTATCTCTCGCTGGGCGATCTCGTTATTCAGCCGTTTTGGAACGTCAACGTTTCGAAGATTCAGTCGAACGATCCGCGCATCAACAACCCGTATTCCATCACGATCTCCGGTCAACAGGTTCCGAACGTTCCGCTGCAGCGTGGCGGTATCGTGCTCGACTACAAGGCACCCCGTTCGGCAGTCGAATGGCTAGCCGACGCGCAGTACACCGGGAAGAACAACCAAAACAATCTGCCGGCGTATACGACGGTCGATCTCGGTGCGAGCACGGCCTTCGATCGTGGAACGCTTACGTTCGCGGTGAGCAATTTGACGAATGCGTACGCCGGAATTTTCGCTAGCCCCGAAAATTCGGTTCCGTATACGACGCAGAACGGCACGTTGATTCCGACGATCGCGCGTCCGCTCACGCCGCGTACGTATTCCGTCACGTGGAACGTGAAGTTCGGCGCCGGCGGATCGAACTTCGGCTCGTCACCGATCAGCGTTGGACGTGCGACGGTTCCAGGCGGTGGACCAGGCGGACCCGGTGGTCCCGGCGGCCCGATGATCGCGGATGGGCCGGGTGGTGCGCGTCAGGGAGGCGGCGGATTCCGTCAAATGTTGAGTCCGTTGCCGACGTCGCCGCCGAGCAATCCGCTCGACGTGCAAACCACCTCGTGCACGGGTGATGCGCTCGCCGCATCGCAAAAGCTCTCGGCTGGACTCAAAGCGTACGTCGCGCAGATCGAAGCTGCAAAAACCGCGCAAGGCTATCCGGCATCCATGCCGCCGCCGTCGATCGAGGGAGCGACGGTGACCTATCACGGTCTTGGATCGACGTATGCGCTTACGATCGTTCCACACTTCCAAGCGCCGAGCGGTGGCGTGCAACTCGCCTCGGAGATCGTCGCGAACGCCCCGAAGTCGCCGAGCACGCAGACAGCAGTGCGCGGCGGGCCTGGTGGATTGCGGGCGTTTCTCGGATGTTTCCCACTGCATATTGCAACCGCGGACGATGTTTCCAGCCGCCATCTCTACACGCAAACCGGAACGTTTCGCGGAATGCAGTTGACGTTTATGCCGTCGGTCGGATTGTATTTCAATCCGCGTCCGCAGCAAGCGGGTCAGGAAAGCTTCCGCGTCTATGCGCTGCCGCAGAAGCCGCCGGTGGATCCGTTCGAAGTGCGCACTGCCGATTCGTGCACGGGTGAGACGCGCACCTCGGCAATCGAAGCGCTGGGCGAACTCAAAGCGTATTTCGCAAATCCTGCGACAGCGAAGACGACGTTGTGGACGATCGTGCCGCATACGGCTAAAGCCGGCACATGGTACGATCTCACGCCGGGCGATCCAGTAATTATCGGCGCGCTCTTGAGCTGCGGCCGAGTCGCCAATGCGTCACCACAGGATATTGTCGCGAAGGGGTGGGACGGCGCGATGCCGCCGCACGTCAACTACACGCAAGCGTACGGACTGTACATCATTCGGCCGCAGCCGAATCCGGATCAGTCTCCTCGGCCGAGCGGCCCGTAGCGCGCGCGAGTTCAACCATGTCACGCATGCGTGGGTGATCGCCGGGAATGGTGGTCACCCACGTTTCAAATCGAGGTACGCGTTCACCGAGTCGGAAGAGCACGTACCACACGTTCATGTCGCCCATGAACGAGAAGCGCTTCTTCATATCTTTCACGATGGATCGGTAGTCCGCAAACGACGCGACGTACCGGTGGAAGTCGCCGAACTGCGCCGCGAGATCGCGCAGGGCCGCCGCGTTGGCAATCGTCGCAACGACTTTGCGCCGCATGCGTAAGATTCCGGGTTCGTCGAGGACGCGTTCGATGTCCGCTTCGCCGAATTGCGCGACGCGCTCGACGTCGAATGAGTCGAACGCTCTTCGATACGCATCCCATGGTTTGGCGATCTGGGCCCAACTCACGCCCGCTTGAAACACCGCGCGCGTCATCACTTCCAAGACGTCGGAGAGCTGCGGATGCTCGACGACTTCCGGAACCAGCGAGGGATCAGGGGGCGTTGCGCGTGGCATCGAGCGCAAGCGCCGTCATCATTGCGACGCCGTTTGGAAGCGCGGCTTCATCGATATCGAAGAGGCTGGAATGATGCGGATGGCTCGTCTCCGGCGAGCTGCTCGCGCCGAGCGTATAGAAGCACGCCGGTACGCGCTGCGCATAGAACGAGAAGTCTTCTGCGCCCATTAGCATCGTCGCGTCGACGACCATGTCCTCGCCGACCACGTTCGTGGCGAGCGCGCGTGCATACTGCGCTTGCGCGGAATCGTTCGCGGTGACGGGATACCGCCACAGATACGTGTACTCGTACGATGCGCCCGATGCTTCGCAACACGCCTTTAACACGCGTTCGATCCGTCCGGGCATTAATTCACGAACGTTCGACGAAAATGCGCGAACGGTACCCAGCATGCGGCATTGCCGCGGAATGACGTTGTGCGTGGTGCCGGCGTGAATCGATCCGATCGTTACCACGGCAGGCTCGAGCGGATCCACTTGTCGCGAGACGACTTGTTGTACCGACGTGATGAAATTTGCGGCGGTGTAGATGGGATCGATCGCATCGTGCGGCGCGGAGCCATGACCGCCCACGCCGACAACGTCGATTTCGATAGAATCGCTCGATGCGTACATCGGGCCTTCACGGAAGCCGAGGACACCCGTGGGATATTTCGTTGAAAGATGAAGTCCGAAAGCACGTTCGATCGCAAAGCGCTCGAACAGCCCGTCCTCGATCATGGCTTTGGCGCCGCCGAGCCCCTCCTCGGCCGGCTGAAAGACGAGGCAAACGGTTCCAGCAAGCTCATCGCGGCGATCGGCGATTAATGCCGCTGCACCGAGCAATACGGCAACGTGGCCGTCATGACCACATGCGTGCATGCGCCCTTCGTTTTGCGATTTATATGGGTGGCTGCGCTCTTCTACGATGGGCAGCGCGTCCATGTCCGCGCGCAGCATGATCGTGCGCCCCGGCTTCGTACCTCGAATCACGCCCACCACGCCCGTCCCGCCGATCCGCTCGTGTACCTCATATCCGAGCCCGCGCAGCCGCTGCGCGACGATTCCGGCGGTGCGGTGCTCTTCGAAACCCAATTCCGGATGCATATGGAGATCGCGACGAATCAAAATAACCTCGTCGCTCAAAAGGTCGGGGACGGTGATCGTCGGTGCCATGCGTGACCGTTCTTCGGCGGTGCAAATGGTTCCGTGTGGGAGCAAAGGGCTATTTGTGATATCCGAATCCAGAAGGGACTTTAGTCGCAAGAGTCGGAAAAGGCCGCACACGCTCCACGAAGGACCTTAGCTGGGATGACAAAGACCGAGTTGTTTAGGGAGTATGGTTCGTATCATTCGGACCAACGCAACCGGGTTTGTCATGCCATCGGGATCCCGTTGATCGTGCTGGGGATTATGGGTCTGGCGCATCTCGTGTCGCTCGGCCCGGTCGATCTCGCGGTCGTGGCCGCGATTGCCGTCCTCATCTACTACGCCGCCATCGATCTACGCGGTGCTCTGCTCTCGACGATCGTCTTTGCGATTCTTTATGCGATCGCAATTCGTTTGCCGTGGCAGTTCAGTTTGGGAGCCTTCGTCCTCGGATGGGTCTTTCAACTCGTCGGACATCGCTTCGAAGGATCGAAACCGAAATTTTTAGAGAACCTCGTGTATCTCTTGATCGGTCCGCTCTATATTTTCGAAGAGACGTTTGACGCCGTGACCGGATCGAAGCGCTTAACTTAACTTTGCTGACAAGCGTGGTAGGCATTCATTTTCAGATCGGGTTGGGGTCCCACGGTAGCGTTTCCAACGTACCAGGCGAGTCGAACCAGTCGTTGACCACCACGTCGTACTTTGAGGAGTTTCTCGTTTCGTGTACGTAGATGAAATGTTGAACTGTGTGGATTGTGGCCGCCAGTTCGTATTTAGCGCCGGTGAACAAAAGTTCTACGAGCAAAAAGGCTTCCAGAACAAGCCCAACCGTTGTCCCGACTGTCGCTCCGCACGCAAGGCGATGCGCGCGCAAAACGGCGGTGGTAATGGCGGCGGCATGGGCATGGGTGAGCGCGGCAGCGCCCGCCCTCGCGAAATGTTCCAAGCGACGTGCAGCAACTGCGGCAACGTAGCTGAAGTACCGTTCAATCCTCGCGGCGACAAACCAGTATACTGTCGCGATTGTTTCCAAAGCCGGCCTTCGTACCGCTAATTTCGCGTACGAACGGACTTTAAGAGTCCGCCTAAACGGCGGGCTCTTTTGTTTTCGCGAGAAGCGAGATGACGACGACCAGTGCAATGTTGACGGCGAGGGCGATGAAGCCGGGATTGATGCCTAACGGCGCGATGCCGCGTGCCGCGAAATAGATCGCGAGAACGATGCCGGCGATGAGACCGGTTGCGACACCGGCAGTTGTAGTGCGGCGCCAGAAAAAGCCGAGGAAGAATGCGGGTGCGAATTGCGTGATGCCGTTGTAATACAGGAGAAGCAACGACACGAGCGTCGTTTTTAACGTGATCCACACGACGAGCGCGCCCAATCCAAGGACGATGACGAGGGAGCGCGTTAGAATCACGCGGCTGCGATCGGAGAGCGCGATGGAGAAGACGTCGCCGCCGATGTTTTTCGCGAGAATGCTGGCGGCGCTGAGCAGAAGCGCGGTCGACGGAATCAACGAACACAGTGCGCCCGCCGCGCAGATGAATCCGAGTACCCACGGCGGATAAAAACGCTGGACGACGACGAGAAACGATTGATCGACGGCGGTCCCGGTCAAGCCCGGTGCGATGAGCAGCGCGCTAAAGCCCGCAAAGAAGACGAGCAGCATGATGAGTTGGTAGACCGGCAAGAACATCGCGTTCCGGCGCAACACCGACGCATCTTTCGCGCTGTATGTCGCGGCAATCGATTGCGGCCCCATGAAGAACCCGATGCTGGTCAGCAGCACAGTGGAAACGTACCAAAGCGTTCCCTTCGGCGCGGTTGCGCCGCCGAGTACGAGTGCTGCGGGATGCGCGCGCAGCATTTGATCGAACATCGTTGCGGGCGATCCGAAGAATTGTACCGGAATCGCGATTCCGACAAAAATGAGCGCGCCGATGACAAGCGCATCTTTGACGATGCTCGCCCACGCCGTGCCGCGCAGTCCCGTCGCGAAAACAAAGAGGACGATCGCAATAAACCCAACGATCGCGCCGAGCTGCGCGTCGATGTGGCCGTATCCCGCGAGCGTTAAAAATATCTGCAATCCGGAAAGCTGCAGCGTGACGTACGGAAGAATTGCCACGGCGTAGACGATCGATGCAAGTGTAGCGAGCGCCTTATTGCCGTACCGGGCGATGAAGAAATCAGGAGCCGTCAAGAGCCCCCGTTCTTTCCCGATCTGCCAAACGCGCGGAAGCAAAAAGTAACCGAGGATATACCCGACGGTGCCGTACGCCATGATGTAAAACGCCGGCGCTCCAAAACCATACGTCCATCCCGCCGCACCGAGGAACGTGAAGCTCGTGTAGATTTCCCCGGCGAGCAGAACCCAAAGAAAGACCGTGCCGAACCCGCGGCCGCCGACGATGTATTCCTGCGGCGACATCGCGATCCGGCGTAGGCTAAAGAGCGCGAAGAGAATCGTGCCGACGACGACCGTGAAAACGATGCCGAGTGAACTGACCGCGCTCACCAGCGGCGCTCCACACGGCCAATCCCCCAAACGAATGCGGGCGTTAGGAGCACCCAACAGGCGATCCACGCAAGCAGAAACGGCAAGCCGAAGATTCGAGGCTCGATGCGATTCGCGAACGGAACGGCAATCGTCAGCGCGACGACTGGAATGCCCGCCAAGAGGAATCGCATCCGTGCTTGCATCAGTCTATCCCTCATTATGACTGCGAGAAGCGCGTTCCTAGACGAGAACGTCCAAGAGTATATCGTCAGCGCAACGGTCGACGAACACCCCCAGCTTGCGCGCCTTCGCGCCGAGACGGCACCGATGCCGAACGCGGGCATGCAGATTGGCGCGGATCAAGGACGCTTCATGCAGTGGCTCGCGCAAACCATCGGTGCGCGCCGCTACGTCGAGATCGGCGTGTTCACGGGGTACAGCGCGCTCGCGGTCGCACTCGCGCTCCCTGCCGACGGGAAGATTCTCGCCTGCGACATCAGCGAATACTACACCGCAATAGCGCGCCGCTACTGGCGTGAAGCGGGCGTCGAGGAAAAGATCGACTTGCGGCTCGCACCGGCACTTGAGACGCTCGACGATGCGATCGGCAAGGAGCCGGAGAGTTATGACCTCGCCTTTATCGATGCTGATAAAGAAAGCGTCGATGCGTACTACGAACGGTGTCTACGTCTGTTGAGGACGGGCGGCGTCATCATGATCGACAACGTCCTCTGGGACGGAAGAGTCGCGGACCCGTCGGAAAACGACGCCGACACTGCCGCGTTGCGTGCAATAAATGCGAAGGCTTCGCACGATGCGCGCGTGGATGCGTCGCTGCTCTCCATTGGCGACGGCTTGTTGCTCGCGCGTAAGCGTTGAAGGTCGTCAGCCTCAACTGCAACGGCATCCGGTCGGCCGCGCGTAAGGGACTTTACGCGTGGCTTGCGAGTATTGATCCTGATATCGTCGCGCTTCAAGAAACAAAGTCGCAAGAGTATCAATTACCGTTCGACGCAGAACATCTTTCGCAGTATTTCAGCATCTACGCCGATGCGACCGTGCGTAAAGGCTACAGCGGGGTCGCGCTCTATGCAAAGAAGACGCCGGATGCGACGCGGGTTGGTTTTGGATGGCCGCAGTTCGACGCCGAGGGGCGCTACGTGCAGGCCGATTTTGGGACGCTCTCCATCGGCTCGGTCTACGTTCCGAGCGGAACGATGGGGATTGAGCGCCAGCGTTGGAAAGAAGATTTTTTGGACCACTACGAAGCCTGGCTGAAACGCCGGATTCGCGACGGACGAAACTACATTCTCTGCGGCGATTTCAATATCGCGCATGAACCGATCGACGTGAACAACCCGAAAACCGCCGTACGTATAACGGGCTTCTTGCCGCAAGAACGCGCATGGATGGATCGCGTCATCGAGAGCGGATGGGTTGATGCCCTGCGCGTTGCGCGTCCCGGCGAGCCGAAGATCTACACGTGGTGGTCGAACTTCTCCAAGGCGTTCGAGCGAAACTTGGGCTGGCGTATCGACTACCAGTTGATCACGCCGGGCCTGAGGACGCACGTGCGTTCCGCAGAAGTCTACACGGCGGAGCGCTTTTCGGACCATGCGCCGGTCATCATCGACTACGATTTGACGCTCTAAGAATTCGGGAGGCTTACGGAACAGGATGCGCATCGACGTGGTGGGCGGCGGCCCCGGCGGACTCTACTTTTCGATTCTGGCGAAGAGCCGCTTCCCCGCATGGAATGTCCGCCTCTACGAACGGAACAAGCCAGACGATACCTTCGGCTGGGGCGTGGTGTTCTCGGATGCGACTCTTGAGAATCTGCGCGCGGCGGATGCGCCAACGCATCGCGCGATTACCGACTCGTTCGCGCATTGGGACGACATCGACATCCACTTCAAAGGACGTGTCATTCGCTCGGGTGGTCACGGATTCTCCGGTATCGCGCGCAAGCATCTGCTCCGCATTTTGCAAGAACGCGCGCGCGATCTCGACGTGGATCTTCGGTTTGAAACGCCGGTCGAGAACGTTGCCGCGCTCCGCGAAGAAGCGGATTTGCTCGTCGCGGCGGACGGCATCAACAGCCGCGTGCGCACGACGTACGCCGATGCGTTCAAGCCGCAATTGGACCGCCGCATCTGCCGGTACGTCTGGCTTGGAACGACGCTGCCGCTCGATGCGTTCACGTTCATCTTCGAGCAAACGGAGCACGGATGGTTCACCGTGCACGCCTATCGCTTCGACGAGCGCACGAGCACGTTTATCGTTGAGTGCCGCGAAGAGACGTGGCTTGCGCACGGCCTCGATAAAGCCGGCACCGATGAAACGATTGCATTTTGCGAACGCCTTTTCGCAAAGTATCTCAACGGCCATCGCCTGATGTCGAACAGCGCGCATTTGCGTGGGCGCGATTGGATCAATTTCATACGCGTCAACAACGAACGCTGGATCGATGGAAACGTCGTACTCTTGGGGGACGCCGCCCACACCGCCCACTTCTCCGTTGGTTCGGGAACCAAGCTTGCCCTCGAAGATGCAATCGCGCTCGCCGATGTTCTCGATGCCGGCGGTGCCTCGGCTGCTTCACTGCAGCAGTACGAAGAAGAGCGTCGCGTTGAGGTTCTCAAGCTGCAGAATGCTGCCCGAAATTCGACGGAGTGGTTCGAAAATGTAGCGCGCTACGCCGTCCTGCCTCCCGAGCAGTTCGCCTACAGCCTGCTGACACGAAGCCAACGGATCGGTCACGAAAACCTCCGCTTACGCGATAGAACCTATGTCGAGCGGATGGAGGAATGGTTCGCGGAACGGTCCTTGACCCAACCTCGAACCAATGGCGAGATGACGCCCGCAGCGCCGGTCCCGCCGATGTTCACTTCATTCCGTTTGCGTAACCTGCAGTTGCGCAACCGCGTTGTTGTCTCGCCCATGGACATGTACAGCGCGGTCGACGGCATGCCCAACGATTTCCATCTGGTGCATTTGGGCGCGCGCGCACTCGGCGGCGCAGGCCTCGTCTTCACGGAAATGACGTGTGTCTCGCGCGAAGGCCGCATTTCTCCCGGCTGTTGCGGTATGTATATGCCGAAACACGTCGAGGCGTGGAAACGCATCGTTTCCTTCGTGCACGAGTTCACCGGCGCGAAGATCGCGTTGCAGTTGGGGCACTCCGGGCCGAAAGGTTCGACCAAGCTCATGTGGGAGGGCATGGACGAACCGCTCGACGAGGGGAACTGGGATGTTTGCGGACCGTCGGCGCGTCCGTACTCGCCGCGCAATCAGATGCCGCGTGAACTGGATCGCGTCGAAATGACGAAGATCCGCGATGAATTCGTGCGCGCGACGCGCATGGGACTGCAAGCCGGGTTCGACATGCTCGAGCTTCATTGCGCGCACGGCTATTTGCTCTCAAGTTTTATTACGCCGCTTCAGAACGAACGCACCGACGAGTACGGCGGATCGCTTGAGAATCGCCTTCGCTATCCGCTCGAAGTCTTTCGCTCGATGCGTGAGATTTGGCCGCAGGAGCGTCCCATGTCGGTTCGCATCTCTGCCACTGATTGGTATGAGGGCGGTATCACCGGTGATGACGCCGTCGAGATCGCGCGCGCGTTCAAAGAAGCTGGTGCGGATCTGATCGACGTCTCCACGGGGCAGACGCATCCGGACGCGAGACCCGTATACGGACGCATGTTTCAAACGCCATATGCCGATAAGATTCGAAATGAAGTCGGCATTGCAACCATGGCCGTCGGGAATATCACCGACGCCGATCACGTGAACGCCATCATTGCCGCCGGACGCGCCGATCTCGTGGCACTCGGACGTCCCCACCTCGCCGATCCCGCATGGTCGCTGCACGCTGCAGCGCAATTGCACTATGGTGACGCGCCGTGGCCGGTTCAATATCTCCCCGGGAAATCGCAACTAGAACGGTTGATCTCGCGAGCAGAGGCGGTAACACATGCGCCCTGACTGCATGCCGGTACTGACGGGAAGACACGCGTTAGTAACAGGCGGCGCGCGCGGTATCGGACGAGCGATTGCGGAGGCGTTGCGGGCAAATGGCGCGCGCGTAAGCATTGTCAGTCGCAATCCGGCGAATGCTCACGGCGCCTTCACGACGGCGCAAGCGGATGTAAGCGACGAAGAACAAGTCATGCGTGCGTTTGCGATCTGCCGGAAGGCCAACGGCCCGGTCGAAATTCTCGTGAACAATTCCGGCATCTCGGATTCCGCGCCGCTCACGCGCACGAGCAAAGCGCTCTTCGACCGCATCGTCGCAACGAACCTCACCGGTACGTTTCTCTGTAGCCGCGAAGCCGCCCAAGATATGCTCATCAACAAGTGGGGCCGCATTCTCAACGTTGCAAGCATTGCCGGACTCTACGGCGCGCCATACATCTCGGCGTACTGCGCAAGTAAACACGGCGTTATCGGATTGACGCGAGCGATCGCCGCTGAATTCGGCGGCACGGGCATTACCGCGAATGCGATTTGCCCCGGCTATACCGAAACAGCGATGATGCACCAGGCGATATCGAAGATCGTGCGGTTTACCGGCGCGACGGAGGTCGTCGCGCGAGAAACGCTGGCAACGATGAATCCCGAAGGGCGAATTGCGACGGTAGAAGAGGTGGCCGAAGCATCACTCGATCTCTTGTGCGGCGAGAAAAACGGAGTTGCACTCGTTGTCCCCGGTGGATTTGAAACGTGAAGTAGCATACAGTTCTGGGACGTGAAGCGTAAAGTCGTCGCGACGATCCCAAATGTCAGCAACGTTCACGGCGTCCTTGCTGTGCCGGAACTGAGTACCGTGTATGCAAGCGCCACTGGCTCGGACGAAGTGGTCGCGATCGACGAGCGAACCCTGAAAGTCACGGCCCGCACGCAAGGCGGTGTTTATCCGGATGGCATCGCCTTCGATCGGAACTCACGACATCTCTTTGTTTCTGACGAGCACGGCAACACCGACACGGTCGTCGACACGCGCACGAACAAGCGCATCGCCACGATTCAGCTCGGCGGCGAAGTTGGTAACACGCAGTACGATCCATCGTCGCGTCACATTTTCGTCAACGTGCAGACGGTTGGACAGCTATTTGACATCGATCCGCACACAAATGCGATCGTAAAACGAACGGCGCTGGAAGGATGCGAAGGCAACCACGGGTTGTTGATCGATACTGCGCACCGTCGCGCTTTTGTGGCGTGCGAGGATAACGCGACACTCGTTTGGCTCGATATGCGCACCATGCGAAGCGTGAAGACGTGGAAGATCGGTGACGGTCCGGACGTTCTTTCTTTGGATCAAGGAACGAAGCGGCTTTATGTCGCTGCGGAGAGCGGCGCCGTATCAATGTTTACCGACGGGACCGATGTGCGGCGGCTGGCACAGGGATATCTTGCGCCGGCTGCGCACACAGTCGCGATCGATCCGGACACTCATGTGGTGTACTTCCCGCTGGAGAATATCGACGGTAAGCCCGTTTTGCGCATTATGGAGCCGCGATAGTCCCGTTTAGGCGCCGTACCAACGCAAGTGTTGCCAGATCTGCTCGAACGGCTCTTTGGTTCCGGCGCAGAAATAGATCGGCGAGGGGCCTTCGACGATCCATTTTAGCGGTTCCGTTGACGTGCGAACGAGATCGCACCGCTCATAGTAGCGCTTCAAGATATCGATGCGCGTCGCGCCGATCGCAATGAGGGTCTCGCCGTCGTAGCCGTGGGTGCCCCAAAGCCAATACGTGTTTTGACTGCTGATTGCATTCGGCAATCCGTGACGCTTTCCGAAGAAGTCGATCGCGCCGGCGTCGGCGTATGTGTCGGCGTAGATCGCGGTGAGCGCACGAGTTCCGGGCGGCATCACGTAATACAGTCGAGAGACATCGCGCGCGAGGCGATCCCATCCGAACTCCTCGGCGTACAATGGTTGCACCAAATGGACCGGTTCGCCGTCGCGTCCCGTTAGCCCAATCGCTTTCGTATACGCAAGAAGATCCCGCAGCGGCAAAATCGGAATCGACATCGGCATCGAGGCAAGTGCGACGAGGGAAACGCCGACGATTGCGGCGGTGCGGATCCATGTGGCCGTTCGTTCGACCATCACCGAGCCGATGGCAAAGAGACTCGCGTAGATGCCGGTCGTGTAATAGCCCTTTGCCTCGAGGAGTATCGCTGCCGCAATCAGGAGGATCCATGCGACGGAGATGAAGCGCACATCGCGTAACTGCCGCACCGTAAACGGTCCGATGATCCCCGCGACCCAAATTGGAACCGCGACGGGATTCGTGTAGAGAATCTGCTCCCCGATATAGGCAACCGTATTCGAGGCGAGATTGACCGACTCGAGCACGAGGCCGTTGTTAAACGCGTGCCGGTGTGCGGCATCACCCCTCAAGACTTCCAGAAACGGAAAGCCATGCAGCAGCTGCCAAAGAAAGTTAGGGAGTACCAGAACGAACGTTACGCCGACGGCAACGGGAAACCACGGCGTCGCGAGAACGCGGCGTTGCTCGGTGAAGAGAAGGCCCGCAAGGAAACACGCGGCCGCGAGGCCCATGGAGTATTTTCCGTAGAGCCCGAATGCAACGGCGGCCGCGACTGCAACCCACAGCATCGGCGCCCGCGATGCGTCTTCGTTGCGTAAGAGCCTGATCGCGAGCCACGCGACGAGGGTCCACGAAAACCCTTCGAACGACGACGTGGTGAGCACGTTCCCGAGTGCCAGATACGCCGGCATGAGCCCGACGGTTACAGCGGTGAGAATCTGCGCGTAGCGTCGGCCGCCTAAATCACGCGCAATGGCGACCGCCACAACTGTCGCGAGTGCCGCCGCGAGAACGGGTAGCACTCGTAGCGCGAGCAGCGCTTCACCCGCGGGCATCGCCAGCCACGCAGCAAGTGCGACAAGTGGCGGCTGATCGACGTAGCCCCACGCGAGATGACGCGCGCACGCGATGAAGTACAACTCATCGCGAAAGTAGCCGTACCGCCACGCCGTCGCGGCGTGCAAGATGAAGGTGAACAGTCCAGCGAGAAGCGCGATCATTCCGCGGTGCGCCGCGCGGTTCCGATAAGACTGAGTGCGAAGCCGGTCACGCCGCACCAAATCCAAGCACCGAGCGCTTCATTCCAATCCCACCAGAGGCGATCGAATGCGAGCGTCACGATGAGATACGTACCCATATATGCCAGCGGAACCAAGACGGCGAAGATCCGGTACGCGCGAGGATCCTCGGGGTGCGGATCGCGCGCACGGACGAAAAGATCGGCCGCGATCCCGGCTGCGAACGATTGTAAGAGTGTTGTTACGAGCAGCGGCGTTTGATTGGTAAACGCCGCCGCAGCGGCGGCATTGCCGAGCACGTAGAAGAGCGTGAAGCTTCCGAACGCCAGTCGAATGCGCGAGACTATATACAGTGCAAACCCGGTCATTGCCATGGCTTGAAAGATCATGATCAACACGCCGATCGAGATCTTGTAATAACCGATTGCGAGCGCGGTAAAATACTCCGGCGTTGCACCGTTTTGCACGGGCGGAGCGTTCGTTCGGCCCGCGGCGGGATCGAACGCGTACGCGGTTCCGAAATGAAAGAGTGTCAGCCACGCGACGAGGCTCAATACGAGCGGCAGTTGCGTTCGCAGCGTCGTCGAGCTGACGCGGTCGGCAAGCACGGAACGGATCGGTCCGCTGGCAAGAAAGAAGATGCCGAGTCCGAGCGCCTGATGCGTCGGGCTCAAGAGTGCGTCGACGCCTTCCTCGATGCCGAGCAGTTGATGCCAGATCAGGTCGCCAACGCCGGCGACTACGAATATCGGGATGCCGAGCACGGCGAGGCGGTATCCGGGCGGAAATCCGCGATAGCGCAGCCAGTATGCGGCCAGTACGACGATCATGGCGAGCATTCCGGAATAAAAGACGCCGTGATACGGCGTAAAGAATGTCTCGACCGGCACGTGACCATGCGCCCATGCATCCAGAAAGAATCCGCTCGAAATCCAGACGCTGCAAAGCGCAACGGCATAATCGAACGGCAAACTGCGCCGCGTGACCGTCATGCGGCAGGATTTACGCATCCTCCGGGCCGACCCTTGTCACGATGTGGCGCAATGCGATTGCAGGAATAGCGATGCTCGCAGCAGCGGCGTGTTCTTCGCCGCCGCGGGTACCGGATAACGTCACGTTATCGCCGACGGCTTCCAACCACGCGTATACGATTCCGATGCGCGCGCCCGATGCGCCTCCGGCGATCGTACACATTGCGTATGTGCCATCCGTCACGCGAGGTCCCGGACAGCGCTTTGCCGGAACGATATGGACGAGCAGCAACGTTGCGAGTGTCGAGATGCGCACGAACCTCTTTTCCATCAACGCGCACAAACGCGATGTCGGCCGCTTCGATTTCGACGTCGCGGTCTACGATCTGCCCCCGATCTTCGTGCGAACGTACACGCTTCGCGCCATCGCGCGGAATACGGCGGGCGTTGAAGCGGAAGAAGACCTTCCGCTGCGAATCCGGTAGACGATGACAAAGGCGCATTACGACATTCAGGACCGCGTCGCGACCGTCACGCTCGATCGGCCGGAGCGCAAAAACCCGCTAACGTTCGAACTTTATGCAGAACTGCGCGATTGGTTTCGCGATCTTCGTGCAAATGACGAGATCAAGGCCGTCGTACTAACGGGCGCGGGCGGCAATTTTTGTTCCGGCGGGGACGTGCGCGAGATCATCGGTCCGCTCACGCAGCGCACACCGCAAGAATTGCTGGAGTTCACGCAAATGACGGGCGATCTCGTCAAAGCGATGCGTGCGGCGCCGCAACCGATCGTCGCTGCAGTCGACGGCGTGTGCGCGGGCGCGGGAGCGATTCTTGCCATGGCATCGGATTTACGATACGGGACGACGCGTGCGAGCGTCGCGTTTCTCTTCGTACGCGTCGGTCTTGCGGGAAGCGACATGGGTGCATGCGCCATGCTGCCGCGCATCATCGGGCTCGGGCGCGCGTCGGAGCTGCTCTATACGGGACGAACGCTTGCGGGAAGCGACGCGCACGCGTGGGGATTCTTCAATGCGCTCTACGAGCCGGACGATCTCGTGAACGAAGCAACCGCGGTCGCGAAGAAGCTCGCCAACGGGCCGACGTTCGCACATGCGATGACCAAACGCATGCTGCATGCTGAATGGGCCATGCCGCTCGACGACGCGATCGATGCAGAAGCGCGCGCGCAAGCGGAGTGCATGCAAACGCGTGACTTCAAGCGCGCGTACGACGCGTTTATCGCCAAGCGCGAACCGGTCTTCGAGGGCAACTGACGTGAACGCACGTGATCTGGCCTGGCCGTTCTTCGACGACGAGCACCGGACGCTGGCACGCGATTTTGACGCGTGGCTCGAACGCACGCAGGTTATCGACGATGAGCGTGATCCGGACGGCGCCGTGCGGTCCTGGGTCCGTGCGCTGGCCGAGGGCGGATGGCTCTCCGCGTGCACGAAGCTCGACGTTCGCACGCTCTGTTTGATTCGCGAACGCCTCGCCTATCGTTCGGCGTTAGCCGACTTCGCATTTGCGATGCAAGGCTTGGGCAGCGGTGCAATCAGCCTCTTCGGCGATGATACGCTGCGTACGCGGTTTTTGCCGCGCATCGAGGACGGCAATTGCATGGCGGCGTTTGCGTTGTCGGAACGTGAGGCGGGCAGCGATGTCGCGGCGATCGCTACGCGCGCGCGCCGCAACGGCGACCACTACATCGTCGACGGCGAGAAGACGTGGATTTCGAACGCGGGCATCGCCGATCTCTACGTGCTCTTTGCGCGCACTGCGGACAGTGGCGCGAAAGGCCTCACCGCGTTCGCCGTAGACGCCGCAACGCCGGGCCTGAGTATCGCGCAGCGCATAGACACCATCTCCCCGCATCCGCTCGGCACGCTGCGTTTCACCCAAATGGCGATCCCGGTGGAGCGACGGATTGGTTCCGAAGGTGAGGGGTTCAAGATCGCGATGGCGACGCTCGATGTCTTTCGCAGCACTGTCGGCGCCGCTGCGCTCGGATTTGCGCGGCGCGCGTACGATGAGACGAAGACGCACGTTCGCTCGCGATCGCTCTTCGGCGCTCCGCTTGCGGCGCTGCAGCTCACGCAAGGATCGATCGCGGACATGGCGCTCGACATCGACGCCTCCGCATTACTCGTGTACCGTGCGGCGTGGACGAAAGACACGGGCGCGCAGCGTGTGACGCGGGAAGCGGCAATGGCAAAGCTTTTCGCGACCGAAGCCGCCGGGCGCGTGTGCGATCGCGCGGTGCAACTCTTTGGCGGACGCGGCGTCACACGAGGCGAAATCGTCGAGCGTCTGTATCGCGACGTTCGCGCATTGCGAATCTACGAAGGTGCAAGCGAGATTCAAAAGGTCGTGATCGCGCGCGCGAGCATGGAGGAGTAGATGCGTTTCACCGGTCACGTCGACCGCTTTGCCGAGGAGCACTTGCCGCCGCCGCACCAGTTGCCTGACGTGCTGCTCGACCTGCCCGAACTCCAACAGTATCCCGACGCGCTCAACGCCGTCGAGTACTTCGTCGACCGGCACGTGCACGAAGGACGCGGTGAGCGGCGCGCGATCGTTATCCCGGGCGGAATCGACTGGACGTATGACGATCTGCTGCATGCATCGAACCGCATCGCAAACGTCCTCGTCGAGGATTTCGGTATCGCGTCGGGCGACCGCGTGTTGCTTCGCGCGCCGAACAGCGCCATGCTCGCCGCGTGCTGGCTTGCCGTGCTGAAGATGGGAGCGATCGCCGTAACGACGATGCCGCTCTATCGTTCGAGCGAGCTGCGCTACATGATCGATAAGGCGGCAGTAACGCTCGCGCTTTGCGATGCCGGTCTCGCCGAAGAACTCGACGTAGCCTGCGCGGGACGCGACGGCATTCGCACGTGTCTCTTCGATACCGAGGCCGACGACGGTCTAGAAGCACGCATGGACGCAAAGCCGGATACGTTTGCGAATGTGCTCACGGCCGCGGAAGATATCGCGATCATCGGATTTACCTCCGGCACAACCGGAACGCCGAAGGCGGCGATGCACTATCACCGCGACTTACTTGCAACGTGCGATACGTACGGCAAATACGTCCTGCAGCCGCACCACGACGATTTGTTCTGCGGAAGTCCGCCACTTGCGTTTACCTTCGGCTTGGGGGGCTTGCTGCTCTTTCCGCTTTATGCCGGTGCCGCGACGCTCTTGCTCGAGAAGGCACCCCCGGAAGAATTATTGCGCGCGATCGACAAGTTTGGCGTGACGACGATCTTCACGGCGCCGATCGCCTACCGCACGATGCTCGGTCTGCTCGACCGCTACGACATCTCGACGCTGCACACGTGCGTATCGGCGGGCGAAACGCTTCCAAAACCGGTCTTCGATGCGTGGTACGAGCGCACCGGTCTAAAGATTCTCGACGGTATCGGAAGCACCGAGATGCTGCATATTTTTGTCGGCAGTCCTAAGGATCGCGCCCGTTCAGGATCGACCGGTCAAGCCGTGCCCGGGTACATCGCGGAGATCCACGACGACGACGGCCGGCCGTTACCGCCGGGTGAAGTCGGGCGGCTCGCGGTGAAAGGCGCCACCGGTTGCAAGTATCTCGACGACGAACGCCAGCTGACGTACGTACAGCGCGGCTGGAACTATCCGGGCGATGCGTATCGCATGGATGCGGACGGATATTTTTATTACGTTGCGCGGACGGACGATATGATCGTCTCTGCCGGCTACAACATCTCCGGACCGGAAGTGGAACAAGCGCTTCTCTCGCACGAACACGTTCGCGAAGTTGCAGTCGTTGCGAAGCCGGATCCGCAGCACGATACGCACATCGTAAAGGCGTACGTCGTGATGGTCGATATCGAACATCACACCGAGCAGAAGATCGACGAACTGCGCGAGCACGTCAAACGCCTCATTGCTCCATTCAAGGCGCCGCGCGAGATCGAGTTCGTCAGCGAACTTCCGCGCACGGAAACCGGCAAGGTTCAGCGATACAAATTGAGACAGCGTGCGTCTACCGAATAGCCGCGCAATCCTCGTCCTCCTCATTGCCGCCTTCGGCTTTTGGTGGATATGGTCGCCGCGTATCGGTGGAATCGGTTTCGTACTTTCGTGCGCGGCGCTCGCCGGCGTTGTGGCCAACGATCGGTTCAACTACCGTGCCCAGGCAAAGCGATGGTTAGTGCGCGCGTCGCAGGGGCCCATTGTTCTGCAACCACCGTTTGCCGATCGCTGGTACGTCGCCGGCGGTGGCCCGGACCGCCGTCACAACCACCATATGTCGATGAGCGATCAATATTTCGCGTACGACTTTTTACGCGAAGACGGTGAGTCATGGGATCAACCAATCCTTGCTCCGTGCGACGGTATGATTGTCCACGTCGAGAACCGGCAACCCGATGCGCCGCCCAATGAACATCGCACGGATCGCAAAAGGCCGTTCGGCAACTACGTTTCCATCGAAACACCGCGTGGCTACGTCATCCTCTCACATCTCAAACAGGGTTCCGTGAGTGTTCGCGTCGGCGAAAGCATTCGCGCGGGAACCGAGATCGCCCGATGCGGTAACTCGGGAACCACGCGGGGCGCGCATCTCCATCTTCACGCGCAGGATGAACCCACCCAAAACATCGGCATCGCAAACGCCATCCCCGTCGCCTTCACCGACCGCCTGCGCAGCGAACCGCTTCTATTAGAATACGGCGACCGCTTAGGCTAGTGTCATCCTGAGCGGAGCGCAGCGGAGTCGAAGGATCGCCTCAAGACGAGCGCGCGTTCCGATCCTTCGACTCCGGTGCTTCGCACCTGCGCTCAGGATGACAGGACTGCGGTGGCTTCGATTTCGACGCGGGCTCGGTCTTCGAGGAGAGCTGCTACTTGCACGAGGGACATGGCGGGGTAGTGCGATTCGAGAATTTCTTTATATGCCGTACCGAGTTCGCGTGCGGCGGAGAGATACTCGTGTTTGTCCACGACGTACCAGGTGAGACGAACGATGTTTGCAGGGGTACCGCCCGCCGCGCGAACGACGTCCACAACGTTTCGTAACGCTTGCACCGCTTGCGCGAGAAAGTCGTCTGAGACAAACTCGCAGCGTTCGTTCCAACCGATCTGTCCGGCAACGGCGAGAATGCGTCCCTCGCCGATAACGCCGTTGCTATAGCCTTTAGGGCGCGGCCAGTTCTCGGGATTGATAGTGCTCATGCGTAATCTGCCGCGGTCGTCATATCGGTCCCTCGGGTCAGCCGCAGACGGTCGAAGACGAGCGTACACGCTGCAGCAACGGCGATGTTCAGCGCAAGGGCATAGAGTGCGAGGAACCCCGTTACGGCTGAGCCGCCGATCGTTATCGTGATGTTCGGCGTAAAGCCGGTTGAGATGCCCATGGCGGTTGCGGCGACCATTCCGCATCCCCAGCCGATGAGCAGTGCTTTGGGATGGAACCAACGCGTGTACATACTGAACACGAACGACGGGAAGATTTGCAGCATCCAGGCGCCGCCGAGCAATTGGAAATAGATTGCGTACTTCACCGGAATCGTGATAACCAGCAGCAATCCGATCGCGCAGAACGCGAGCGTCAGCCACTTCGCCGTCTGCGCCTCGCCCGAGACACGCGTCGCTGAAAACTCGTTGAAGACGTTACTCGCAAACAGATTCGCGGAGCCAATCGCCATGATCGCTGCCGGAACGAGCGCGCCGATGACGATCGCCGCTTGTGCCACGCCGGCAAACCAATCGGGGAAAAATTGCTTGATCAGCATCGGCACCACGCTGCTGTTGTTCGCCGTTGTATATCCTGCGGCAAGTGCGCAGAATCCGAGCAACGCCAGGAACCCGAGCAAGAGTGAGTACACCGGCAAGAGCGCTGCGTTGCGGCGGATGACGCCGCGGCTCTTTGCGGCAAGCACGCTCGTAATCGAATGCGGATAGATGAAGAGCGAGAGCGAAGAACCGAACGCCCACGTCGCATACGCGAAGTACTGCGCGGGCGCGAGCAAAATGTTGCCGGGCTTCGGCTTTGCGGCGAGTGCCGTCTGCGAGACGGAAAAGATGTGCGCCCAGCCGCCGAGTTTCGTGGGGATGATGACGATCGCCGCGATGACCGTAACGTAAATCAGCGTGTCTTTCACGAATGCGATTAGCGCCGGTGCGCGTAGTCCGCTCGTGTACGTATAGGCGGCGAGTAACACGAATGCAACCGCGAGCGAGACGAACCCGCCCGCTGCAGCGAAGACGCCGCCGAGTTGCGCGAAGACGGCCTCCATGCCGTCGAGCTGCAGCGCAATGTACGGCATCGCGGCAAGGACGCCGGTAACGGCGATTGCGATCTCGAGCGTGCGATCGCCGAAACGGTCGCGTACGAAATCGGCCGATGTGACGTATCCACGGCGCCGTGCGATCGTCCAGAAGCGGCTCAGAACGACGAACGCGATCGGATATGCGATCGTCGCATACGGTACGGCAAAGAATCCAAGCGCGCCGACACCGTACACGAGCGCGGGTACCGCAATGAACGTGTAGGCGGTGTAGAGATCGCCGCCGAGTAAGAACCACGACACGAGCGTTCCGAAACGCCGTCCCCCAAGCGCCCATTCGTCCAGCGAATTGAGCTTCGCGCCACCCCAACGTGAGGCGAGAAACCCCATCACCGTCACGCCGAGAACGAGCACGAGGAGAATGATGGTACCGCTAGACATCGTCAGGTCTCCGCGTCGCGATGACCACGATGCCGAGCAGTATGGATGTCAGGATAACCCAGAGCAATTGATACCAATAGAAGAACGGAAGGCCGAAGAGTGCCGGCTGCGCCCGATTGTAGAGTTGCGGAATCAGCGTTCCGATAAACGGCAGCAGCAAGAGCAGGTACCAAGCGCGTCTACCCATCGCGCCCGCCTTTATCGTTCGAGGGGCAACGTCCTTTGCGCCCAAATCGCAGTGAGCGAAATGCGTCCCAACGCATACGAGACAATGATGCCCGCCAGGCAGATCACCGCGCCGACGAGTTCGTATCGTGTGAACGACGCGTGAACGAGCGGAACGCTCAAGATACCGGTGAGAACCGGCACCAGAAAGCTAAAGATCGACGCGCGCCCAGCGCCCAGTACGCTGATCCCGTAGCTCCACACGGGGTAGGTGAGCAAAATAGGAAAGAGCGTCGCGTAGATCAGCCGCCACCACACATCCCAAGAAATGGCGGCAAAGTCGGTATGAACGAGCGCGGGAATTCCGCCCGGTGCAATCATGACGGTTCCGATTGCCATCGTTATGGCGAGCAGTTCGAGCGGTGTGTACCGGTCCAGAAGGCGCGCACTGACGACGTTGTACACCGCGAAAACGATCGCCGCTCCGAGCGTGAGCAGATCGCCGATTCGGAAACTCCTCGCTCCGGAAAACGCGCCTTCGAACACGGCGATGCCGAGAACCGCAATCAGCACGCCGAGCCATCGTCCGCTGCGCACACGCTCCTGCCGGAGTGCGGCGACAATTGCAAGCGTAAAGATGGGCGACATTGCGCCAAGCAATGCCGACGCAAACGGCGTCGTGTATTTCAACCCGACGATCCAAAAGTATTGATAGATCCCATACCCGCAAGCACCGCACAGGATCAAAGCGGGAATGTCCGAGCGATTGACGTGGATTCGATTGCGTGCGATCCGGACCAGCGCAAACGCAAGCGGCGTCATGATGATAAAGCGCAGAAACGTGAACGCGAGCGGGTTCATCTGCGCGACCGCTTGTTTAGCAAGGACCGTATTTAACGCCCAGGCGAAGACGACGTAGAAGAGGCTTGCGTAGAGAAGAAGGCGGCGCGGCACGATTCGCCGCAGTTTCGAGCGTCGATGGAAGACTCCATGCTCGCCTTCACTCACAATGGCGATGTTTCACTCTGTATCGAGCATCGCGGAACCGGCGCGCACGCGATTCTATTTGCGCACGGATGGATATCCTCGCGGCGAATGTGGTACGACGTCGTCGACCGTATCGACCCGAGTGAGTATGCCATTGCGATGCTCGATTTCCGCGGATGCGGATTATCGGACCGCCCAGCGCAGGGACACGATCTCGATGGATACGCGAGCGATCTTCGCGTTGCACTCTCCTCGATCGATGGCCCCGTTACCGTCGTCGCGCATTCCATGGGTGCGAAACTCGCACAATACATTGCTGCGGAGCGCCCGCGCAATCTCGCGCGATTGATCCTCGTTGCGCCGGGGACCGCAAAAGCAACGCGATTTCCCGAGAAACATCGCGCGATGACCCTCGCCGCGTTCGGCTCGCGCGAGCGAATCGAGCGATTTCAGCGCGCAGCGATGGCACGCGAACCCGCACCGGCCAGCATGCAACGAATTGTCGACGACGCGCTCATCGCGCAACACGAGCATTGGATCGGCTGGTACGATCGCGGTCGCGGCATCGATTTCATGGACCGCTTGCCGCAGATCGATGTTCCCACTCTCGTTATCGCAGGTGCCAAGGACCCGCTTGCTTTACCGCAGCGCGTGCGACGTGACTGTGCCGGCGCGATCAATGGTGCACTTTTCGTGCAACTTCGAGATGCTGGTCATAACCTTCCGATCGAAGCCGCGGACGAGATCGCAAGCGCGATCCGCCAGTTTCGTTAGTTCCGACGAAAGTAGCAGGAATCGGCCGTGTACGCGCGAGATTTGCGCAGCATTCTCCCCTACTTTTTGCTACGCAGGTTAACGAAAGGGGCACCATGGTTAGCCAAACGCCCAAGGATACGCCGTTCGGTTTAGAACCGAACGTAGCGGCTGGTCTTGCCTATCTCCTCGGGATCATCGGCGGTATCGTCATGCTCGTCGGTGGGGGAACGAACAGGTTCGTGAAGTGGGCTGCCTGTCAGTCCATTACACTCTGGGCGTCATACATCGCCATCTGGATCATTCTGGACATTCTCGCGATGGTGCATCTGGGGTTCTTGTTTGTCCTCACTCCGATCATCGGACTTCTCTACTTCGTCGCATGGCTGTGGACGTGGATTACCGCGTTTCAGGGGAAGGAAGTCCGCGTGCCGATTATCGCCGATTTGACGGAGCGGTTCTTCGGCTCCCAGCTCGCAAGCGTTTAATCATCCCACGAAGGTGCGGCGCTGGGCGGGTGCTCGTCTAGCGCCCGCCACACGTCGGCCGGGACACGTGTAGCGGGATCGCCACTCTGTTGATACTCGACGTGGATGAGCGTCGAGGCGGTTCCGTTATTTCCAGCATCGTCACCGACGCCGCCGTTTGCGATTGCGTCGAGCGTCGCGTCGACCGATCCGATGAGCGCCGCGTACGGAGACGTCGCGAACGTCCGGAACGCAACGATGCCGCTTCGCGTCATCAGCACATCGCCGTTGCTCGCAAGAACGTCTGCGGTGATGCGATAGCTCACCCGCGATTCGCCGACGTGCGAATTGTTCTGCATGTATACCGTGCACGTTGTGCCGGGACAACTCGCCGGTGTTGCGCCCGGAACGGGTGACGGAATGGAGACCGTCGTGCGTACGTTGATCGCGCATCCCTGACTCGTTGCAAATGCGCATGTCGCACGCGGTTGCGGCATCGGGCCGCCGGCGGCAGCCGCTTGCGCCTGGCGAATACCGTCGGAAAACGCGGCGCGCACCGCTGCATGTTCCCGTGCATGAAACGTCATACGCGCGAGCGCTGCTGCGCCGTAGACGACCGTTTCGCCGAGCACGGCGACGAACGCAACGAGCACCATCGTACGGATCAACATTAGAGCGGTGCTTGAGCGTTCGAGGGCGCGACGATTTGCGCTGACGGAAGCGGAACCGGCTGCGCAACCGAGGCCGTCATCGTCGCGCTTTCGCTGCGGCCATCCGCACTCGCGCTGATCGTTACGCTCGTCCCGCCCGAACCAATGGGATTTGTGGTAATCGAGAGATGAATCGGCAAGGGCGAGCCGCCCGCAAGCGGCGCCGACGTCGCGACCGTTGTCGGCGCAATCGTTCCGCCTTGATACTTGAGCACGTCGACCGCCACGTTCAACTCGCGTTGCACCGCCGCGCGTAGCGCTTCATCAATTGGCGCGGCGCCGAAGCGGTGCGTCGCTGAGATAATGGCGCCGAGCACAGCTGCCATCGCAATGCTTGCGACCGCGGCGGCGACGACGACTTCGATTAATCCCTCGCCACGTTCGTTTACACGCACATCAGACGGAGTGCCCTGCCGCATGGCGGACGGGACCTGGTTCCGGTAGACGCAACAGCGGACGCTCGAAGAGATACGTAACGAGCGCCGCCTCCACGATCGTCAGGACAAATGCGAGAATCGTGTAGCTCACCTGCCATCCCGCATCGAAATGCGGATCGCCATGGTACGGCGGAACGTGCAACGTCACCATTTCGCGCGCGATCATTTGATGGTACAGATACAAATTGTACGAGATGATCGCGAGAAAGCGCAGCGGCGGATTCGAAAGCAGCACTTGCCACCAGCGCGGCGCGCAGAGCGAACCAAAGGCGATCGCGCCGAACGCGATACCGTAGAGCACTCGCGTCGACACCTGTCCGGCGACTTCCCATTGCGGTTCCAACCGGTAGTTGAAGATTCCGATCAACAGCCACACCAGGCCGACCCAGCCGGCAAGTGCAACGAGCGTCATCGCAGCTGACCCGCGCCATTCGCGCAGCCGATGTCCGAAGCGTACGAAGAGCAACGCGCAGACCATTCCGCTTGCAAAAATGTCGAGATACCCCGGCACATTTTCGGCGAGCATCGGGAACGTTGTCGTGAAGCAGCAGTGCGCCGCCCACGTCCGCCACGCAACCGCGATCGCAGCCATGACGGCTGCGGTGATCCACGGCGCGCGCCTGAAGCAAAACCATACGAATGGGAAAATGAGATAGAACTCTACTTCAACGGCGAGCGTCCACAAGACGCCGTTGATCGAACCGTAGGTGTCTTGCCACCACGTATGGATGAACAGCAGATGCGTCACCAGCTCTTTCACCGCCGACGCGTTCCCGAATCGCTCCGTTGCCGCATATCCAACCGCATAGGCAATGACGATCGAGAGCAAATACGAAGGCACGATCTTGATGAAGCGGCGGTACGCAAAATGCGCCCACGTCGGCTGAGGCTGGTTCGCGGCTTGTGCGCGTAAGAACGGATACGAGATGACGAATCCGCTCAAAAAGAAGAAGAGATGGACGCCGATGAAACCGGTTTCGGGAATGAACTGCAGCCACGGCGCCGGCGCGGGCAGCCATGAAATTTCCCAAACGTGATACCAAAGGACGAGCAGAACCGCAATGCCGCGCAACCCGTCGAGCACACCGAGCCGATCCTTCATCTCTGGGGCGGTTTTGTTCTAACAGCTTGACACAAAACCTGTTTTTGTATTAGCATCATAATACAAAACGGGGAGGCAGCTCGTGCATCAATGGTATCTTGAATTCGAACGCTGGTACGTCGGCGGCTTCCTCACGCTCTTCGGTCTCGTGATGGCATGGAAGGGCGACGCATTCAACTCATGCCGCTGTTTCTTTTACTTCGAACTGCATGACGCGGAGTTGAAAACCCGCTTCGGACCGGTCGTTGCGCGGCGCAGAGAACTCGAGGGCGACAACGAGTGGGCATGGCGCGTAACGGGTGCATCGGCGGCACTGTTCGGTGTGCTGGTTATGCTGAAGGTCCTCAGCCCCGTCATCGGTTACGCGTTGCTCTGCGCGGATCTCGCGATTGTGACCTCGCAAATCTATTTGAGCATGCGAAATCGCAGCGAACGGCGTGCGGCATCGCTCCAGCCGCGCACGCCGACGACCGCTGTGCCCGCGCTGTGGTATGCCGGCGCGGGACTTAGCGCATTGCTCTCACTCGTGCTCGTCATCTATCCCAGCTTACGGATCTCCGCATTGATCGTCACGGCGGCATGCGCCGCGATAATCGTTGTAGCGATGCGCACCGCCCACATGGCGGCACTGCTTGCAGGCGATGATGCCGACATCGAACTGTACATCGACAATCGGCTGCGGTGGAGCCGTGTCAGCGGATTACTCGTGCTCGCGTATGCGGCAAGCTACATCTTCATTGCGCTCAATAAACCGGTACTGCGTTCCGGGCCCTCATGGGTCGGGGGCGTGGAAGTCGCCTCGTGGGTTCTGTTCTTCGGGTTCTGCATCTGGGCGATTGCGCGGTTCTTCACCGAACGCATGCGAATGAAGGCGACGAGCGCGTAAGCATCGATGACAACCGACGCGCTCATCGCCGTCGACCCGAATCTTGAGACGGCCCCCTATCAGCAGATCTTCGAGCAGATTCGCGCCGCTATCGAACGAGGCGATCTGTCACCCGACGCCGCGCTTCCGACAGTGCGTCAACTCGCCGGTGATTTAGGCGTCGCGCCGAACACGGTCGCGCGAGCGTACGCGGATCTGCAACAAGCGGGATGGCTGGTAACCGAAGGCCGTCGCGGCACGCGCGTTGCGTCGAAGACGCCAGCAGCCGACCGGCGCGCGCGATTGCACGCGCTCGGCGAAGCGGTCGCGCATTTCATCGAAACGATGCGTCACCGCGGCTACACGAAAGAAGAGATTGCCGCAAAGCTCGACGACGCGCGGCGTTCGCAGCTGCTCTAAACGGTGTTACGTTTCGTTACCCATCGACGCCAGAAGCTGTTCGCGGAACTCGGGCGTATCCTGATGTCCGTGCACGGAGACGGCGTGCGCTACGGCGGCGGCGAGAACTTCATCTTGGGTGCCGGAGATGTAGAGCGTGCATTTGGTTTCGCTCGGAAACTCGCTGCAATCCACGTACTTGCGGGTCATGGAAGTGGCCATCACGTTTCTCCTCGTGGGGAGTTACGAGGATTGTAGTGTAGCGCAAAAAACGGAACCGCAGGAGGTGCCGAGCATGTACAACATTGCTGTAGAACGCTCCGCCGGATGGTCGGGAATAGCGTTCATTGTCATCGTCATCGTCGCAGCGTTTCTTCCTGGTGCCCCACCGCCGCCCGATGCGCCGCCGTCAACCGTCGGCGCGTTCATCGATGCGCATCACGCGATGTGGATGCTTGCCGCCTGGCTCACGTTTCCCGCCGTCGCGTTCTTTCTGTGGTGGCTGATACAGCTGCGGGCGTATTTGCGTCTCGTCCCGCAGATCGACGACGGTCTACCGACGTATATGCTTGCCGGCGGAGTGGTCGCCGCCGCGATCGTCATCGTTACCGCCGTCGTGCAACTCGTACTCGGCATGCGTCCCTCGACGGAACGCAGTCCGCAAGTAATTGCGACGCTCTACGATATGTTCAACGCATCCGGAGCGATGATTTTTATCCCAAGCGCAGTGGTGGTGCTCGCCGGCTCTCACAGCGGCAGACGTCATCAAAGTCTTCCGGTGGCGCTTGTCTATCTGGGCTATCTCGCGACGCTTGGTGCTGCTATTGCCACGCTTTCCGTCTTTTCCACGAGCGGTTTCATGGCGATCGGGGGCCTGGGGACGCTTGTCCTTGGGCTGCTTCCGTTTGCGATTTGGGTGATCTGGACGAGTCTCGTGCTCATCCGGGCGCCGCGAAGCGGTGCGGTGCCTGCTAGGCCTTAGGACTCAAGGGAGCAGGGCCGCGGTCGAATAAGTCGCGCGGCATGAAGCGCCGCTATCCAGTCATTGCATCGCTGCTTCCGCTTTTGCTTCTCTGGATATGTCCGTTGGTCGCGAGGGCAGATGGACCGCTTCGCACCGTCGTCTACCACTATTCGATGGATGCGCGCGGCTTTTTCGGCGCTCCCAGTATGCACGGATACGGAATCGTCACGGAAAACGGCGCAGCCGGAACGGCGGGCGGCACGGGGACCGTTCGAGTCGACGTCATCAACGCGACGCCGGACGGCGGACTCGTCGTCGACGTTACCCAGAACGTCGATCGCGCGCTGCACCCGTTGCAGACGATTCGCTGCGCGATCTACGGCCGGACGCAGGACGTGGTGTGCGACCAGAATATCGGGCCCACCAGTACGGAGACGGTGTTGCTGACGTATTTCGGGCGCTTCTTTTATGAACCGTCTCGCGTCGACTCGGGCGGCCACTGGCATACGTCGCCGCAAATCCACGATAAGAACGTGCTGATCGACAATGACTTCACCGTAACCAAAACCGACGGAAACGTGTTATCAGTAAAGATCGCCCGCACTGAGAAAGGCGGCGGTTTCGTCGCGACCACGCAAGGGACAATGCTCTACGACAGCTCGCTCGATGTGCCGGAATACATCAAGGTGGCGGTCGCTACCCAGCGTTCCGGAGAGCAAGGCGACATGAACGTCGAGCTGAAGCTTCAGTCCGATTCCATGGCGAGCGCGAGCGGCCAGACCTCGCATTGACGCGTCCCATCCGCCCTGCTATACTGCCGTAGTTCAGGCCCACCCGTCGGTGCGGCCGACTTTGTGTGTGTTGTAGAAGCGTAGATTTGGGAGTATTTTTTGCCTACCATTAACCAGCTGGTCCGTAGGGGCCGGGCGAAGACGGAGAAGAAGGTCAAAACCCGCGCGTTCCGCGTGATCCTCACCGGACCGAAGCCGGGGCACCCTGATCTTCCGACGCGGTCGTTCGAAGTCAAAGGCAACCCGCAGCGTCGCGGCGTCTGCACGCAAGTGAAGACCGTGACCCCCAAGAAGCCGAACTCGGCGCTCCGCAAAGTCGCCCGCGTCCGCTTGACCAATGGTGAAGAGGTCACGGCCTACATTCCCGGCATCGGCCACAACCTGCAAGAGCACTCCGTTGTGCTCGTGCGCGGCGGCCGTGTCAAGGATCTCCCGGGCGTCCGCTATCACATCATTCGGGGAACGCTCGACACCGCCGGTACGGCAAACCGCAAGCAAGGCCGCTCGAAATACGGCGCCAAGCGCGACAAGAAAAAGTAGTTAAAGGAACACTGAACAGCAATGCCACGTAAAGGTCCGGCGCCCAAGCGCCAGATTCTGCCCGATCCGAAGTACAACTCGAAGATTCTCGCGCGCTTCATCAATAAGGTGATGCTCAGCGGGAAGAAGTCGACGGCCGAACAGGTCACGTACGGCGCGCTCGACATTATCGCGGGCAAGACCGGACGCGATCCGTACGAAGTGTTCCAGCAGGCGCTTTCGAATGCGATGCCGCTCGTCGAGGTGCGTCCGCGGCGCGTCGGCGGTGCGACGTATCAGGTCCCGATGGAAGTTCGCCCCGATCGCCGGCAGGCGATGGCGATGCGTTGGCTGATCGCCTACGCTCGCGCGCGCGGCGGCCGTTCCTTCGAAGAGAAACTGGCCGGCGAACTGATGGACGCGTCGAACAACACCGGCGCGACGATCAAGAAGCGCGAAGACACGCACAAGATGGCTGAAGCGAATAAAGCTTTCGCCCACTACCGTTGGTAATTCAAACCCCAGGTATTTTTTAAGTTGGCAACCAGAGATTTCTCCTTAGAGAAGACGCGTAATATTGGCATCGCTGCACACATCGATGCCGGTAAGACGACGTGCACCGAACGCATCCTGTTCTACACCGGACGCGTGCATAAGATTGGTGAAGTGCATGACGGCGCTGCGACCATGGACTGGATGGTCCAGGAGCAAGAGCGGGGCATCACGATCACTTCGGCTGCGACCGCTGCGACGTGGCGCGAACACCGCATTAATATTATTGATACGCCTGGCCACGTGGACTTCACTGTCGAGGTCGAGCGCTCGCTTCGCGTGCTCGACGGACTCGTCGCGCTCTTCGACTCGGTTGCCGCCGTGCAGCCGCAGTCCGAGACGGTGTGGCGTCAGGCCAACAAGTACAAAGTTCCGCGCATCATCTTCGTCAACAAGATGGACCGCATGGGTGCCGACTTCTTCAACGTCGTGGACAAGATCCGCGAGCGTTTGGGCGCGCACGCCGTTCCGGTTCAAGTGCCGATCGGTGCCGAGGACAACTTCAAGGGCGTCGTCGATCTCTTCACGATGAAGAAGATCGTCTACACAGACGACCTTGGATCCACCTCGTCGCTCGAGCCGGTCACGGAAGCCGATGGTGAGCTCAAGACGCTCGCCGAGAAATGGCGTCAGGAACTCGTCGAGGCGATCGCCGAGCAAGACGACGAGCTGCTCGAGATGTTCTTCAACGGTGACGAACTGCCGGTCGAGCGCATGAAGACGGCGTTGCGTAAAGCGACGATCGCCGGCACGGTGCTTCCGATGCTCTGCGGTTCGGCGTTCAAGAACAAGGGCGTGCAGCCGCTGCTCGACGCAATCGTCGAGTATCTGCCGTCGCCGCTCGATGCCAAGCCGATCGTCGGTACCGACGAAGACGGCAACGAGATGTCGCGCAAGCCGGACGACAACGAGCCGTTTAGCGCGCTCGCGTTCAAGATCGCAACCGATCCGTACGGCAACTTGACGTACTTCCGTGTCTACTCGGGGACGCTCAACAAAGGCTCGTACGTATACAACTCGCGTTCGGGCAAGAAAGAGCGTATCGGCCGCATCCTTCGTATGCACGCGAACCATCGCGAGGACATCGATTCGATCGGCGCGGGCGACATCGCCGCGGCGGTCGGTTTGACCGACACGCGCACCGGCGACACGTTGTGCGAAGAAAAGAATCCGATCGTGCTCGAATCGATCACGTTCCCGGAACCCGTCATCTTCCAGGCCATCGAGCCGAAGTCGAAGGCGGACCAGGATCAGCTCGGTAAGGGTCTTGCGCGACTTGCGCAGGAAGATCCGACGTTCCGCATGCGTACCGATGAAGAGACGCAACAGACGATCATCGGCGGCATGGGCGAGCTTCACTTGGAAATCATCGTCGACCGTTTGCGTCGCGAATTCAAAGTCGAAGCGAACGTTGGTAAACCGCAGGTCGCGTACAAAGAAGCGATCACGAAGCAAGTCGAAAAGCAGGGCAAATTCGTCCGGCAGTCAGGCGGTAAAGGCCAATACGGTGACGTGTGGCTGCGCGTGATGCCGCTCGAACCCGGCTCCGGCTTCCAATTCGAATGGAAGATCGTCGGCGGCGCGGTTCCCAAAGAGTATCAGAAGGCCGTTCAGCAAGGCATCGAAGAGGCTGCGCAAAACGGTGTGCTCGCCGGATTCCCGGTGCTCGACTTCAAAGTCGAGGCGTTCGACGGTTCGTACCACGACGTCGACTCGTCGGAAATGGCGTTCAAAATTGCAGCGTCGATGGGCTTTAAGGAAGCGAACCGCTCAGCCGGTCCGATTCTGCTCGAGCCCATCATGAAAGTCGAAGTGACGACGCCGAAGGATTACCTCGGCGCGATCAACGGCGACTTGAACCGCCGTCGCGGTTTGATTCAATCGACGGAAGAAGCTCCGGGCGGTGCGCAAGTCATCATGGCGCACGTTCCGCTCTCGGAGATGTTCGGGTACGCGACCGACATGCGTTCAATGACGCAAGGTCGCGCAACGTACACGATGGAGTTCTCTCACTACGAGAAAGCTCCGAAGACGGTCGAAGAGGAGATCATCGCCAAATCGGCCGGAAAAAAAGGGGCACCAGCCTAGATTAGGTTGGGCAACTGGGTTTGCGCGTTCAGCGCAAACCCATCACTCGGCGGCATCAGCTGAGTTACTAACAACAACATAGGCTAGCCGTCGAGACTCATCGACGGATTAAATAGACGAGGAAAATAAATAAACTAAAATGGCTAAGGCGAAATTTGAGCGCACCAAGCCGCACGTGAACATCGGTACGACCGGTCACGTCGACCACGGTAAGACCACGTTGACGGCGGCGATCACACACTGCCTCTCGACGGAAGGTCTTGCGAAAGCTCGTAACGTCGATGAGATCGATAACGCTCCGGAAGAGAAAGAGCGCGGTATTACGATCGCGATCTCGCACCAAGAGTACGAGACCGAGAAGCGTCACTACGCTCACGTCGACTGCCCCGGACACGCGGACTACATCAAGAACATGATCACCGGCGCGGCGCAGATGGACGGCGCGATTCTCGTCGTCGCTGCGACGGACGGCCCGATGCCGCAAACGCGCGAGCACATTCTGCTCATGCGCCAAGTCGGCGTTCCGAAGATCGTCGTGTTCTTGAACAAAGTCGACCTCGTCGATGACGAAGAGCTCCTCGAGCTCGTCGAGATGGAAGTTCGCGAACTTCTGGATCAGTACGAGTTCCCGGGCGACGACACGCCGATCATCCGCGGATCCGCGCTCAAGGCGCTCAACTCGAGCGGCCGCAAGGGCGACGCGGATGCCGACGCGATCTTCAAGCTGATGGAGACGGTCGATTCCTACATCCCCGATCCGCAGCGCGAAGTCGACAAGCCGTTCCTCATGCCGATCGAAGACGTGTTCACGATCACGGGTCGTGGTACCGTCGGCACGGGCCGCGTCGAGCGCGGTCAGGTCAAGGTCGGTGAGGAAGTCGAGATCGTCGGTCTACAAGAAGAGACGCGTAAGACGGTCGTGACGGGCATCGAAATGTTCCGCAAGCTGCTTGACATCGGTATCGCCGGCGACAACGTGGGCGTGCTGCTGCGCGGCGTCGAGCGTAACGACATCGAGCGCGGACAAGTGCTCGCGAAGCCGGGCTCGATCAAGCCGCACAAGAAGTTCCAAGCCGAAGTGTACGTCCTCTCGAAGGAAGAGGGCGGACGCCACACGCCGTTCTTCGCGAATTATCGTCCCCAGTTCTACTTCCGCACGACGGACGTGACGGGCACGATCAAGCTCCCCGAAGGCGTCGAGATGGTCATGCCGGGCGACAACATCAAGATGGATGTCGAGCTCATCACGCCGGTCGCATGCGAACCGGGCCTCCGCTTCGCCATCCGCGAAGGCGGACGTACGGTGGGTGCCGGCGTCGTCACCGCGGTTAGCGAGTAACAATAGACAACGAAGGGGCAGTCGTGATAGACTGCCCCCTGGTTTCCTTGAGTTCATTGAAAACTGCAATGGGGAGCCCTGCGCGCTTTGCGCGTAGGGGGGCGCGCAGCACGAAGTGCGGAGTGCCGGTTAAACTGAAAGGGGTCCCCGAAGAACGGAGTTCTTTGGGGTTTAGAGAGAGATGGCTAAGCAAAAGATTCGCATTCGCTTGAAGGCGTTTGACCATAAGGTGCTGGACCAAAGCGCCGAGCGTATCGTCGAGACGGCGAAGCGCACGGGCGCGTTTGTGAGCGGCCCCGTTCCGCTGCCCACCGAGATCAACCGGTTCTGCGTGCAGCGTTCCACCAACAACGACAAGAAGTCGCGCGAGCACTTCGAGATGCGCACGCACAAGCGTCTCATCGATATCCTCCAAGCGTCGCCCAAGACGATGGATGCCCTCATGCATCTCGATCTTCCGGCCGGCGTCGACATCGAACTCAAAGCCTAGTAGTGTCATCCTGAGCGCAGGCGCGTAGCGCCGGAGTCGAAGGATCGCCTCAAGAATATAGCCCGAAGCGTAAACAGCTTCGGGCTTTTTTCTTACTTGCAATACCGCAGAGAACGAGGAGTCAGATATGGAACTCAAACCGACCTATCTTGGCACGATGATCTCGCTCGCTACAGTGGCCTTCGGCCTTATCGCGGCGGGAGCATGGAATAAGTTCATCTCGGATTTCATCGCGATTTTTCTAAAGCCCGGAAGCGGCGTTTGGGCCGAGTTTCTCTACGCGATCATTATTACGGTCGTTGCCATCCTCGTCGTGCAGAATCTTGCGAAACTCGCGGAGCGCGACAGCTTCGGCCCGAAGGTCTAATCGGGGCCCGGCTCGCTTGCAAAACGCATCAATGCGGTGACGGACGGAACGACGTAATACGCGCCGGTGAGCGGCGTCGTGAAGCGCGTGAGGGCGTCACGAACTCCGCCCTCGATGCCGACCATGCGAACGAGCATGCGGTCGAGGCGCGATTGCTGCGCACTAAATCCGACGAAGACCGTGCCAAATTCGCGCACGTTTCCGTACGGCGTGTTGCGGCGGAAGATCTTGCGCTCTTCGCCGTCGACGACGTCCTTTGCGCGCGACACATGCGAGTCGGCGGGCATTTCATCCGCCGATAACTCGATGCTTTCAGTTTTAGTGCGACCCATAATGAGCTCTTGTTGGCGCGTAGTGAGATCGTCCCACGTCAGCTCGTGACGCCATTTTTGAACGAGCAGCACGCTTGCGGCTGCACCCGGTTGACCTGCGGGAACGAGCGCAACATCAGGCGCTTGGAGTAAACTGGGGTTCTCGGTTCCGTCTTCGAAACCGGTTAGATCGCGGCTATGTTGGTATGACCAACCGTCGATATCGCTTGCGAGCGTCGCAATTCCGTGCAAGTTCGCGACGGCGTCGCGTGCGCTCTGCCACACGATGTCGTACGAAGCACCGCTGAAGTAGAGCCACAGATCGCGTTGTGTAGCAGGCATCGTGAAGCCGTCAGGCCCAACGTAGGGACGGTCGAAATCACGTGCGTCGGCCGGCGTATCATCGGGCGCAAGTGCGCGCCAGAGCGACGGACGGAAACCGCATGCAAAGTTTACGCCGCCGACCGTCGTGCGCGGTTCGTGAATATTCGCGACCGCTTCGACGAGTTGTTGGGGTTCGACGCCTGGTACGATCAGGAACTCGAGATAGATGTAGGACGCGTCACCGAGTGCAAAGATCGCGGACTGTGGATGCATAAATCCCGTAGTACGAGGCAATGGAAAAGTCACCTACATCGAGATTTAGCAGCCGTGCTGACGACTACGCGCGCTATCGTCCGTCGTATCCCAACGAGATCATCGCTGCAATCCTGGAGGGTTACGAACGCCCGATCCTGGCCGATCTTGGTGCGGGAACGGGAATTTCAGTGCATCTGTTACGCGATGCAGGCGCAACGGTATATGCTATCGAGCCGAATGCAGCGATGCGAGCGGCGATCGTGCCGATGAACGGCATCATCGTCGTCGATGCGAGCGCCGAAGCGACGACGTTGCACGACGGCAGCGTCGACATCGTCACGGCGTTTCAAGCGTATCACTGGTTCGATGCTGATGCCGTCCTCGACGAAGCGCAACGCATCACGCGCGCCGGCGGGAGGTTTGCTGCGGTGTGGAATCATCGCGATCGTTCCGACCCGTTCACCGCCGCCTACGAATCGATCGTCGATCGCTTCGACGAGAGTGGCGGTGCGGTCGATCGCGACCGCCGTTCCACGCCTGTGCTCGACCATCTCCGCGCGCATCGGTGGAAGAACTGCCGCGTCGTTTCTGCCTCGCATGGAAGCGCGCTCGATTGGGATCGTTTGATCGGCTTTTCCCGATCTGCTTCCTATCTGCCGAAGAGCGGACCCGCATATGAAGCAATGGAGCGCGAACTGCGCGCGTTGTTCGAGCGCTGGCCATCGGAAAGAGCTTTCACCTACATCACGGACGCCTACATTGCCGAGAGGCCATCCGCCGAATGAGGTAGCGAACGGCGCCTCGAAGGCAAAGCCATGCCAATCGCGCTTCGCGAATCCCGCACACGCACGTTCCATGGTACCAGGCGGCGAATCTTCCACTTGCTCGAAGAGATGGGCACGTCCGGAGATCAGATCTGGCCGTTCGCGTCGCAGCCGTTCATGCGTTCACCCGGACCGCTCACGCCCGAGAAGACCGAGGAATGGCATCTTGGCATACACGCGGTCCTTTTTGAAGTCGTTCCCGAAGAACGTATCGTTTGGCGCATCCTCAACGAAGGTGTAGAGGGAACCCACGGCTTTTATCTCGCGAGCGAGGGTAAAGAGACCGTGCTGGAATACCGCGTCGAAGCGACGCTTACCGATACCGATGGCCGATTGCTCTGGCGCCGTTGGGAAGATTCATTCGATCGCTCGACAGAAGCGCTCTTCGATAAACTTGCTCGCGTTCTCAAAAGGTAGTTTCATGTCGGAGGCGATCCTCGATGCCTTCCGGCATCTCGAGGCGTACATGACGGACTTATTCGAACGCACGGAACGCCGCTTTGACGCGATTGACCGGCGCTTCGAC
>CAZYLU010000003.1:113259-119659 GCA_964648945.1 uncultured bacterium
GACGCGATTGACCGGCGCTTCGACCGCATTGACGCACGGTTGGACGCCATAGAGCAGACGCTGCACAAGGGTTTTGCTCGAGCGACGAGCGATTGGAATTAAGTCATGACCGTTACATCGAACCACGTAAAATCTGTTGCGCCCCCTGATGCCGTAGATTTTCTCGGCATCGATGCGCTGCTGTCGGATGAAGAACGTCTTATCCGCGACACGGTGCGTTCGTTTGTGCGCGACCGCGTGCTGCCGAATATCGGCGAGTGGTTCGAAGAAGGGTATTTGCCGCGGGAGCTTGTGCTCGAACTTGGCCGCCTCGGGCTGCTCGGCATGCATCTTGCGGGCTATGAATGTCCCGGAGCAAGTGCGGTCGCTTACGGCCTTGCGTGTATGGAACTGGAAGCGGGCGACGCCGGGGTTCGCAGTTTCGCGTCGGTGCAAGGATCGCTGGCCATGTATGCGATCCATCGCTGGGGCAGCGAAGAACAGAAGCAGCAGTTTCTGCCGCGGATGACGCGTGGCGAAATCGTTGGCTGCTTCGGTCTGACGGAGCCGGACTTTGGAAGTAATCCAGCCGGAATGCGGACCTTTGCACGACGCGACGGTGACGACTGGATCGTGAACGGCACGAAGCTTTGGATCACGAACGGCTCGATCGCCGATATCGCGATCGTCTGGGCGAATACCGACGATGGTATTCGCGGCTTCATCGTGCCGAAGGACGCGAAGGGATTCACGAGTTCCGACATTCACCGGAAAATTTCACTCCGCGCGTCAATTACGAGCGAACTCGTGCTGCAAGACGTGCGTCTTCCCGCAACCGCGCAGCTTCCGCTCGCGAAAGGCCTCGGCGGTCCGCTCGCTTGTTTGAACGAAGCGCGCTTCGGTATCATCTGGGGTTCGATGGGCGCGGCGCGTACGTGTTATGAAACCGCGCTGGACTACGCAAAGACGCGCGTGCAGTTCGATCGCCCGATCGGCGGTTTCCAGATTACTCAAGAAAAACTCGCGAACATGCTCCTCGAGCTCGGCAAAGGTTCACTACTGGCGCTGCATCTGGGCCGCAAAAAAGACGAAGGCACGCTCCATCCGTCGCAAGTGAGTTTCGGCAAGCTGAACAATGTACGCGAAGCGCTCGCGATCTGCCGTGAAGCACGAACGATTCTCGGCGCAAACGGCGTGACGTTGGAATATCCGGTCATTCGCCACATGAACAACCTCGAGTCAGTACTCACGTACGAAGGCACGAGCGAAGTGCATACGCTCGTCATCGGTCAGCAGATTACCGGGATCGCGGCCTTTACGTAGTTACAGCTTCCACTCCGCAACATTCCAGAACGGCGTCGTCACGGCTGAGTGCTCGTTCTCAAGTGTGGCCGGAAACGTGTTAATGGATACGGCCTGGTAGAGCGCGGCCATCGGCAGATCGTCGGCGAGTATGCGTTCGATTTCGTGATAGAGCGGCGCGCGGCTTGCGCGATCGTACGGCAGCACTGCTTCGGCCATGAGTGTGTCTAGGCGTGGATTACAGTAGCGCGGTTTGTTGAAGCCGTGCGGCGGGATGCGATCGCAGCCGAACTGATCGCGGACGTCGGGATCGAATCCGTTGACGAACGGAAAGAGCGCAACTTGAAAACGGCCGCCGTAGAGCGGTCCGTTCGGCGCCACGAATTCGTTGATCGCAAGTTCACGGATCGCAACCTGAATGCCGACGGCTTTTGCCTGCGCTTGAATCTGCGTCGCCATGATCAGCGCGCTCGGCTTATCGGCGCGAACGAGCAAATCGACGGCGAGCAGCTCGCCGTTTTTGCGCCGGACGCCGTCGCGATCGCGATGCCAACCGGAGCTTTCCAATAGTCGCTGTGCGGCTGCCGGGTTGTAGTGCGGCATCGCATACGCGCTCGTATCGTATGCCCATTGGAAGAGTCCGCGCCCCGGATACCGGTCGCGGTTTGGACCGAGTAGCGATTTACGTACGATGTTCGGAATGTCGAGCGCGGCAACGAACGCGCGCCGAACGTGCGCGTCATTCAATCGAACGTCTTGCGTGTTGAAAATGAGCGCGCCCGTTCCGTCGATGGGAAACAGTTCCGTTCTCGATTGGGCGAGCGAACGAAGATCGTCGTATTGCGCGTCGTCTGCATTCACATACGCGTCTGCTTCCCCCGAGCGAAGCATCTGCAGCGCCGTTGTTGCGCTCGCAATGATACGAATTGTCATCGCCGCAATGCTCGGCGGCCCGGCATAATAATACGGATTCGCCGAGAGCTCCAACCGATCGCCGCGCTGCCAATGACGAACCATGTACGGTCCGGAGCCGAGCGGTGCGCTGTCGAGCACGGTACCGCGCAGATGCGCGTGTCCATGGATGAGCCGCCACGGAAGAATCGGCGTCGCGTTGCCCGGGCCGCAAAGATACAGCACGATCGGTGCGTAGGGCTTACGAAGCAGAACTTTTACCGTGCGGGAATCGGGGGTCGTCACCGCGGCGACGTCATCGTACGCAACGCGCGTCGGCACGTCGCTGCCCGGGAAGGCAATCCGTCCAATGGTTTCCGCGACGTCGAATGACGTCACTCGCGTGCCGTCGGAAAAGCGGACATCGGGCCGAAGGTGGTAGACGATCGTCTTCCCGTCGGGGCTGATACCCCCGTTCCCGCGAGACGGGACGACCTCAGCGGCATCCGGTACCAACCGCCCGCTGTCGTCGATCTTCACTAAATAGGAGTACAGAAGCGCCGCCAGCTCCTGGCCGCCGACTCCACTGACGAAGATGGGATCCAGCGTCGGGAAATCCTGAGTCTGCACGATCCGTAAACGGTCGCGAGGCGGGGGAGCCGAGCGGAGACAGCCGGAGAGCAGCGCGAGCGCTGCTAACACCAGGGCGAGGGTCCGCATGAAACCCTCATTCACCCGCATGCTATTCGAGGCCTTGACTCAAAGGTGGGCTCTTGGTAAAGTACGGGGGTTGTGGTCCACAGCGGTCCGCGGGTTTTTCCGCGTGCCGCTCGAAAAATCAAACAGTACGCCTGGACCCGTGTGCTGTCAACTTTCCGGATTTGCGCGTTCAGCGCAAATCCATATAGGACGAGGATTTAAGTGAAAAATATCCTTGGCCGCAAGGTTGGGATGACGAGCGTGTTCACCGAGGACGGCCGGTACGTACCGGTCACGGTGATCGAAGCCGGTCCCTGCACGGTCGTGGAGCGTCGCACGAAAGAGAAGCATGGCTATGATGCCGTGGCTCTCGGTTTCGGCGCGATCAAAAAAGCTCGCGTGACCCGTGCCCTTGCTGGACATTTCAAAAAAGCAAACGTCGAGGCGACGCGCTTCGTACGTGAATTTCGTAACGATATCGACGGCATCGAAGCCGGGCAGACGATCACCGTCGCCGGATTCGAACCGGGCGATCGCGTTGACGTTGTCGGCATTTCGAAAGGCCACGGTTTCTCCGGCGGCATCAAACGCCACAACTTCTCGGGCGGTGGTGCAAGCCACGGTTCGATGATTCACCGTCAACCCGCATCGAACGGCGACACGAACGCCGGACGTACCGTTAAAGGCAGCCGTCGTCCGGGACACTACGGTGTCGACCGCACGACGATGCAAAACCTCGAAGTGATCCGCGCTGATGCCGAACGCAACTTGCTGCTCGTTCGCGGCCCGATTCCCGGACCGAAGAACGCGCTCGTTGTCGTGAAGAAGAGCGTGAAGCCCGTAAAAGTCAAGGCGGGTGCATAATGGCGAACGTTATTGATACAACGGGTAAGGTCGTGCGCGACGTTCAGACGCCCGCCGTCCTCGATAAAGATTACAGCGAAAAAGCGCACACGATTTTCCGCGCGGTCTATCGCGAACTCGCGAACCCGCGTGCCGGCACGGCTTCGACCAAGAAGCGTGACGAAGTCGCCGGCGGCGGCCGCAAACCGTGGCGCCAAAAGGGAACCGGACGCGCGCGCCAAGGTTCGATCCGTTCGCCCCAGTGGAAACACGGCGGCGTCGTTTTCGGACCGCAGCCCCGCAGCTTCGTCACCGATCTGAACAAGAAAGAGCGCAAGCTCGCGTTCATCGCGGCGCTGTCCGACCGTTTCCGTAATGGCGCGGTGACCGTGCTCGACGCGTCGAGCTTCACGCTCACGAAGACGGCCGATTTCGCGAAGCTCCTCTTCGGCGCGGCGAAAGATGCCAAGACCGGACCCTCGACGCTCGTCGTCATCGGCCCGAGCGAAACGAGTGGCGATGCGATTCATCGCGTCGCGCGTAACCTGCGCAAAGTCGGCGTGACCGACACCGGCGCGCTCGACGTCAAAGACGTCCTGCGCTTCGAGCGCATCATCTTCACGACGGCGGCATTCGATGCGCTCAATGCGTCGCTCGAGAACGGGAGCAAGAAGTAATGGACGCACGCGATGTGATTCTGTCGCCGCGTATTACGGAAAAGTCGATGGCGAGCGCCATCGGCACGCAATACACGTTTGTCGTACATCCGCAAGCGACCAAGACGCAGATCCGTCACGCGATCGAAGAGATCTTCGGCGTGAACGTGCTCAACGTCAACACGGTCAACGTGCGCGGTAAAGTGCGCAACTTCGCCCGTCGCGGCAACCGGACCACCGGTAAGCAGAGCGACTTTAAAAAGGCGATCGTCACCCTCAAGCCGGGTCAGAAAATCGAACTCGGCGGCGTCAATTATTTCGAGCAATAAACATGCCGGTTAAGAAGTATCGTCCGACCAGCCCGGGCCGTCGCTTCGTGACGACGATGGATTTCTCGGATCTCTCGAAAGTGGATCCCGAGAAGTCGCTCGTTGAAGTCCGCAAGAAGCATTCGGGCCGCAACAACAACGGACACATCACCGTTCGCCACAAAGGCGGCGGCACGCGCAAGCAGTATCGCATCATCGACTTCAAGCGTTCCAAGGACGGCATCCCCGCCAAGGTCGCGACGGTCGAGTACGATCCGAACCGCTCCGCGCGCATCGCGCTGTTGCACTATCGCGACGGTGAGAAGCGTTACATCCTCGCGCCGCTCGGCCTCAAAGTCGGCGACGTCGTGGAATCGGGCAGCGGCGCGGACATCAAGCCCGGCAACTGTCTGCCGATCAAGAACATTCCGGTCGGTACCGTGATTCACAACATCGAGCTGCGTCCGGGCCAGGGCGGCAAGCTCGTTCGCTCGGCCGGCGTTAGCGCGCAGCTGATGGCAAAGGAAAACGAGTACTCGCAGGTGCGCATGCCCTCGGGCGAAGTGCGCATGATTCACATCGAGTGCCGCGCGACAATCGGTCAGCTCGGCAACATCGAGCACGAAAACCAAGTCATCGGTAAAGCCGGACGCTCGCGTCATCTCGGCAAACGCCCGGCGGTTCGCGGTATCGCGATGAACCCGGTCGACCACCCGCACGGTGGTGGTGAAGCGCGTTCGACCTCGGGTCGTCCGCCGACCACGCCGTGGGGTCAGATGACGATGGGTAAGAAGACGCGCCGCAACAAGCGCACGACGAAGTTCATCGTTCGTAAACGGGGTCGCAAGTAATGGGTCGTAGTCTCAAAAAGGGTCCGTTCGTTGCGGACCACCTTCTGAAGAAGGTTGAGAAGCTGAATGAAACGCGCGAGAAGCGCGTGATCAAGACGTGGAGCCGCGCTTCGGTGATCGTGCCCTCGATGGTCGGTCACACGATCGGCGTGCACAACGGTAAGGCGCACGTCCCTGTTTACGTTACGGAAAACATGGTTGGCCACAAGCTCGGTGAGTTCGCGCCTACGCGGCACTTCCGCGGGCACGGTGGCGATAAGGCGGGTGTGAAGTAATGGCACAACACGGAACTGCCGGACCGAATCAAGCGGTCGCGCATCTGAAGTTCGTCCGCATGGGCCCGCGCAAACTGCGCCGGGTTGCGGATGCTATTCGCGGCAAGAGCGTGCGTGAAGCGCTCGTGTTGCTGCAGTTCGCAGGTGTGTTTGCGGCCGAGCCGATCGAAAAGCTCGTGCGCAGCGCCGTTGCAAACGCCGGCAACAACCACGACATGAACACCGACGATCTGTACATCACGCGGATCACGGTTGACGGCGGCCCCGGCGGTCGCTTTACCAAACGCCTGGACCCGCGTGCTCAAGGCCGCGCATACTTCAAACGCAAGCGTCTCTCGCACGTGACGGTCGTCGTCAGCGAAACGCCGCCGGAGAAGAAGCGCAAGGTTCGCGCGGGCGCAAGCGTTTCGACGAAGCGCGCAACGGCAACGGCGGCGCGTCGTTCTAGCACCAAACGTGCCACGGCTGCGGCGGGAGCTGCGGAGTAAGAGTTATGGGACAAAAAATTCATCCGGTCGGCCTTCGCCTGGGCATCACGCGCACGTGGGACAGCCGCTGGTTCGAGAAAAAGCACTACATCGATTGGCTGCACGAAG
>CAZYLU010000004.1:0-118778 GCA_964648945.1 uncultured bacterium
AGTTTTGTAGTTCACATCCTGTGAAGGCCGAAAAAGTTGCAGATTTCCGTAGGGGCGGGGGTGTTTTTAAACCCAAACAAACCCAAACCACCGCAACGTATCGCTCTGCTGATATGCGAGCAATACTTTGTCATCCTGAGCGCAGGTGCGAAGCACCGGAGTCGAAGGATCGTTACGCGCGTTTGTGCCGCCGGCCGATCCAAATGAATCCGATCGTGTCGTTTCCGTCTTTGTATGGCACGTCTTCGTAGTGAATTCGTTCGAGCATTCGATCGAGAACATGAATCATCGATTCAGAAGTGTGCAGGTCGGATCGTTCTTCTCTGAATTTTGCATCATCGCTTCGTTCCCATCCGAATTCACCGATGGCGATGATGCCGTCGTCTTTTGCGAAATGGAGCATTCGCTTCACGAATTCTTCGATGCTCTCCGCGTGATGAAGAACGTATTGCGCAACGACGCAATCGAATCGTTTGCTGGTTTCATACTCCATGAAGTCGGCATCAACGATGTTCAGAAGATAGATTCGCGGCTTCCGATCGACACCGACATAATCATAACCCGCCGAAATGAGCAGTTCGGCGAGTTCGCCGTCGCCGGGACCGATTTCGAGAATGGAATGCCCCCGCGAATATCGCGAAATGGCTGTCGCGAGTCGTGAAAACCGTTGCACGCGCCTTTATACCAGACCGGAATGTGATACGCCGCAATAGCGTTTTTTAAAAAACACCCCCTCCCCTACGGAAATCTGCAACTTTTTCGGCCTTCACAGGATGTGAACTACAAAACTTTGTTCTGCCGAAAAAGTGCCGAAGCGAAAATTTCACACGATGTGAAATTTTCAGCGGTTTCCGTGGGGGAGGGGGTGTTTTTTAAAAAACGCTATTGCGGCGTATCACATTCCGGATGCCCGCACCCACACACCTCGCCTTCGATCGAATCACTGTCAGCCTTTTCGCAGTAGTCCGAGCAATACGAAGTCCCCAACTGCGCCCCCATCAACGTACAGCGGCAGATGTCATGCGAGCAGCCGGTGAGTTCTTGAACGTCGGTAGCGTCACTGATACTCATGCACGGAACTATACCCCGCGCGGCGGCTCTTGATGTTCTACAACCTCCAGAGCGCGGGCGAGCTGCGCGTCTTGGTCGGGTTTGCCGAATATCGCTTTCGGGTTTTCTTGGACGATGATGCCCGGTTCGATGCCGTGGCCGTTGATGTCGTGGTTGAGCGGGGTGAAGTAGCGGCCGGTTGTGATTTTGATTGCGGAGCCGTCGGGGAAACGTGTTACGGATTGCACGACGCCTTTGCCGAAGGTTTTTGTTCCGACGAGGACGCCGGTGCCGGATTCGGAGATTGCGGCGGCGGTGATTTCGGATGCGGATGCGCTGTAACCGTTGACGAGTACGGCGAGCGGTTTGGGTGCGATCGCACTGTCATCGGCTTCGAACGTGTCGATTTCGCCGGCGTTTGATTCGATGGAGACCAGTGGACCGCTTGGGACGAATTCGGATGAGATTTGGAGTGCGGTTTCTACGATGCCGCCGCCGTCGTTGCGCAGGTCGAGGATGTAGCCGCGTGCTCCGGCGGCTTCGCTGCGTTTGACGGCGGTGTGAAATTCGTGAGCGGTGTCGTTGCCGAACGTTGAGACGTAGATGTATGCGATGTCGTGCGGCAGCATCGAGAAATAGACCGTCGGCGGCTTTACATCGGCGCGCACGAGTGAGACCGTTTGCGCGTCTTGGGTTTGCGGATGCAAGAGCGTGATCGAAAGCGACGTTCCGGTTTTGCCGAGTAAATGACGTCGGGCTTCGTCAATGCTCCATCCGCGCGTTGAGGCGCCGTCGATGGATCGCAGCAGGTCGCCGCTGCGCATGCCGGCGCGATCGGCGGGAGTTTCGGGCACGACGAAAAATGCGCGGATGTACTTGGTTTGCTCGTCGACGTCGAGCAAAACGCCGATGCCCGAGAGTTTTTGCGGATCGAGCACATCGTTGAACGCGCGGTATTCACGCGGCGTGAAATACGTCGTGTAGCGGTCGCGCGTCGCCGTTGTCATCGCCTTGAGTGCCGTGCCCGCGGCGTCATCTTGTGAGACTCCGCGCGCCACGGCCGCGTCGGCTTCCGATGCGGCAACGCCGGGTGCGTCCGCAGCAGAAAGCGTCATTGGCACCTCCGGAAGATCGGTTCGTTTTGCATGCAGCGCGCGAAGGCGCGCAAGCAGTGCCGCTCGTTCGGCACTCACAACGGCATGCGGGTCGAGCTTGCGATAGAACGTCGTAAAGAGCAGCGATGCCGCTTGCCGCACGTGCACGCCCGCATCGCCCGGTTGGCGAACCGAAGCGGCGGCTTGCGTTGCAGCAAGCAGAACGAGGGCGAGCGCTAGCAAACGTATCACCGGCGCATCGTATCGCCCTAGCTACTGAGCCGCCCATAAAAGGCGGCTCAGTAGATTCTAAAAATCTTTACGGATTATTTGAGATGTCGCCGGAAGCGATTTGCGCGGACGGATCGCTCGCGTGGTTGCCGGCGAGTGGATAGAACGATCCGGTATCAAAGTTCACCGTCGTATCGAGATTCGGCGAGGTGTACGTTGAGTCGTTTGGACCTTGTTGTCCGAGCGAATCGACGATCAACCCGTTGCCGCTCGGCGCGCCGGGACCACCGACGAGCACGGCATTTTGCTGAATCGTCCCCTGCACCACGAAGTAGTTGAACTGCCACGTCGTCGCCACAAAGCTCGGGGGAGTCGACGTCGGCGACGGGGTAGGCGACGCGGCCGGGGATCCGGTCGGCGTGGCAGAAGCAGTAGGGCTCGTCGTCGGCGTTGCCGTTGCGCCCGGACTGGGGGTCGTATACGCGCTTGCAAGAACGCGATTGAACAATACCGTAAACTCGGTGTTTTGACCGTTGCTGTTCGAGTTGAACTGTAGTTGTCCGGCGACCGCGTTTACCGGCAACAAGATTGGCGCCGAATTGACGTTCGTGCGGAAAAAGAAGTATGGCATTGCCGAAACGCTGTTACCGATTGCGCTGACGACGATGGCAAACGAATATCCCGAGTAGGCCGTTTGCGTGCCGTTCGCGCGCGGCGTCGTTCCGTCGCTCGAGGTATTGAAGACGACGACGTACGAGTAGTTCGTAAAGTTGAACGGCTGGTTGACCCGAAACTTTACTTGCATGAATCCGGGGGGCACTCCGGAGGCCGGCCCCGTACCGAACCGATTGGGCGTGACTTGACGCCCGCACGCAGCCACGATGAGCGCACTAACGAAAACGACGATAAAAGCGGATCTACGTATCATGTTCTCCTCAGAACGGGCGCGAAGCGCAGGCGTTGCGGCCCTTGGCGCGATCCTCCTGGCACTCGCATTCCCGCGAACCGGAATCGCATGGTTCGCTCCGCTTGGAGCCGCCGCGCTGTTCTTGGCATGGGAAGGCGCATCCTGGAAACGTGCCTTTGCTCTGGGATGGTTCGCCGGGTTGATATTTTTCACCATCAGCTTTTGGTGGTGGACCACGACGATCCAAACAGTGGTCGGCTCCCTCGCTTACGTTGCAGTCATCGTCGCCGCCGCAATCGAGGCACTCGCGATCGGCGCGGCGGCGCTTCTGGGCTGGGTTGCACGTACGCGGGCGGTTCCCGCGCTTGCGCCGCTCGGAACCGCGGCGGCATTCGCTATGATGGAATGGGCGCGCTCCATCGGACCGATCGGCGTCCCGTTTGCGCAGCTCGGTTACACGCAGGCAGAGACGCCGCTTCGCGCGCTCGCCGCATACATCGGCACGAACGGCGTAACGCTTGCGCTGTGCATTATTGGTGCATATGCCGCCGATGCAATCGCGCGCCGCGCGTGGCGCTCATTCGTCGTTGCATTAGCGAGTGTTGCTATTGCAACGGGACTCGCATGGATCGCATGGCCCGCGCGCACGCTCCCGGCGCCGTCGATTCCCGTTGCGGCCGTGCAAGGCAACATCACGCAGTCGCTCAAGTGGCAACCGGGGGCGCTGCAAGAAGCGATCGACCGGTACGAATCACTGACGCAATCGGCGCTCGCGCGCGACCCGAAACTCATCGTGTGGCCGGAGACCGTCATTGCGATCAACGGCGGCGGATTGAATCAGCGTCCCGACTTAGTTGCCGCATTCAGCGATCTTGCGCGACGCGGCGATTCAACGCTCGTTGCCGGGAGCCTCGATCTGCGCAACGGTTCGTTTTACAACAGCCTCTTCATCTTCAGGCCGCAAGGCTTGACGGGTACCTACGATAAACGGCAACTCGTTCCGTTTGCCGAACATTTCCCGGCACAACAGTGGTTGTGGTGGCTTCCGTATATCGGCGAACTCAACGGACACTTCGCCGAAGGCAACGGCGCGATCGTCTTTCCGACATCCGACGGTTTCGCGATCGGACCGCTCATTTGCTGGGAATCCGCATTCGGCGATCTCGCGTTCGCCGAGATGCGCGCAGGCGCGCAAGCACTCGTCATTGCGACGGACGATGCGTGGTTTGGGACGACGAACGGACCGTACCAACACGCGCAGATCGCGCAACTGCGCGCAATAGAAACCGGTGCGTATGTCGTTCGGGCGGCCGCGACTGGAATTAGCGGTATTATCGCTCCGGACGGAACATGGCAATCGCGTGCGCCGCTCGAAGTGCAGACCGTCGTGTTCGGCACGATCGGCAAGCCCGTCGGTACGATCTTCTCTCAAATCGGGCCGACGCGCGTTTGGATTGCAACGATCGTGTTGTATTTGCTTGTGATCTTCGTTCCATGGAGGCGCCGTGCGATTTAAGTTCCGGTGGAAGATCGTTGGACTGTTCTTGACAGCAGCGCTACTCGGCTACGTCATCGTCGAGGTGATTCTCGCCGGACGCGGCACGCCGCCGCTGCCTACGAATCAAATGGGTATCACGCTTCACGGCGGTCACGTGCAAGGCAATCGCATCTCGACGAAATCGTGGAGTTTCGATTATAAGAGCGCGCAGCTCTCGCCCGACGGAACGACGGGAACCGTCGAAGGCGTGCGCAACGGCATCGTGCTGCGCAAAGGCAAGCCGTATCTCCGCGTCGCCGCCGAACACATTAGCGTCGATACGCAATCGCTCAACTTCACGGCTGTCGGCAAAGTGCACGTGGTCATGATCGGTGATCCGCAGCATCGCTCGTTTGACACCGATCTCGTGATCTGGACGAACGGCGCAAAGCTTCTACGAATGGACCACCCGAGCTACATTCACTCCGGCGACCAGACGCTCAAGCTGCAAAGCGTCACGATCAACTTCGATACGAGCCAAATCCACTTCGGAGGCATCTCCGGCGGCGTTCAGATAGAAAAGTCGCAATAACGAGCTCGGGCGAGCGCTGAAGCGCTTGCCTGCTTTTACCGATACTCTTGGCATGCGCCCTCTTCGCCCGCTTCTTATAAGCGCGCTGCTCTTGCTTGTCCCGACCGCATGCCATAAAGGCGATCCGGCCGCTGCGCAGCCGTCGCTGCCGCCGCTCATGATCGACGATCGCGGGATGGTGATGCCGCTCGAGGATGCCGTGACGAAGATCGCCTACCGGCCGTGGATTCCGCCGGGCGTTCAGATTCTGAAGTTTGCGGTGATCCCTCCGCTCGGCGACATGGACACGCCGGCGAATCGCGGCGTCGCAATAGAATACGAAGACAACCACGTTGCGTGGCTGCTCTCGCAATGGCCGAAGCAGAATTTCACCCTATTGTTTTTAAAAGGGCAAGACATCACATACTCGCCCTGTACCGTTGCGCATTACAAGCCCGACGGCGTCGCATGGACAACACGCGGGAAACTCGCGATGACGCTGCAGCCCGATGGGAGCGTGTCTGCCAAGGCGGTTGAAACACAGGCACGGCGGCTGATTGCCGCCGGCGCCTGCAGATAAATCCGCTACTCTTCTGGTTCCGGCTCGGCGCCGGGCTCTTCCAGTTTTTTCTTGGCTTCGGCGATCAGTTTTTTTACTTTTTGACCGCCCTTGTGGCCGATTTCTTCGTAAAAGTCGGGTCCGTACTTGTCCTTAACGACCTTCCCGCCTTTTTGACCGATCGACTCGTAGAACTCGACGCCATGGCGATCTCTCGTCGCCTTGCCGCCTTTTCGACCGATCTCTTCGTAGAACGTTGAACCGTAGCGATCTCGAACGGTATCTCCGCCCTTCTTGCCGGCTTCACGAACGGACATTTCCTTACGATCGTCCGCGTCGCCGCCTTTCTTATCAGCCATAACTCCCGATCGTGGTTACCCGAGATGAACTAGCGCTAAGACGAAGAACCAGACTTGCGCTTCGGCTTTTGCCCGCCTTTTTGGCCAATGACTTCGTAGAATGACGGACCGTATTTTGTTTTGGTGGCTTCACCACCCTTACGTCCGATCTCTTCGTAGAATTCCGTGCCATACTTAGCTTTCACTCGCTCGCCGCCGCGGCGACCGGCTTCGCGAACGCTCATACCGCCCTGCGGGTCTTCTTGCATCGCCATTATCAGTTATTCACCTCGAAAGAAGTATGCGAAGGTACTTATTGCCCGCCCAACCGCTCGGTAAACCAAGGAATTTCCTAGCGTGATTACGACGGTTTTAGAGGGCGCCACAATCGTTGACGGATCGGGACGACCTCGGTTTTCAACGGACATCGCACTCTCCGAAGATCGCATTGCGCTCATCGGTGATTGCTCGGACCGTGAAACACGGCGGCGTGTAGATTGTCGAGGGAAAGTCGTTGCGCCGGGTTTCATTGATGCTTGTTCCCACACCGGTAGGAAGTGGCTCACCGCTTTTCGAGCAAAATCGAAAAGCAGTCAAGGAATCACAGGGGAAATAACGCCGCTTTCGACCGGTTCCTTCCCCGATGATTGGGATGAAAGCACCACAACTGCAGAGCTTTTCGCCCTAGCGTTGCGGACGGAACATGGGACCAATGGGACCTTTCTCGCCGAAACCGACATTCAAGACGCAGTGGAAGCGGGTGCGGCCGGCGCAGCAATCGATCTTTCGGTCACTTCACTGCAAGCAGCGGTCGTCCTGGCAACGGAAGCAGCCGCTTGCGGAATTCCGCGCGTGAGCACGCGCATTCGCGACAACGCTGAGGACGTCGTCGCTGCAGTTGATGAAGCAATCATGCTCGCAGAACGTGCCAACGTTCACGTGCACATCACGAACCATTACGTCGTGTACCCGCAGAGCAGTGGGAGAATGGAGCGAACGCTCGAGCGAATCGACCGCGCGCGTTCGCGCGGCGCGTCGATCACGTGCGATGTCGCTCCGTACACTGCAACGTGGATCGACCTTGCATCACTTCTTCCGCGCGGTGTCACGCCGGAAGCCGTGCGCGATGACGCGCTTGCCGCGGTCGTTGCGCTCGAGATGCAGGCGCGATTCGGCGACATCTGGCACGACGTCATGCTGGCCGAAGTAGGCAGCGAAGAACGCATTGCGTGGTGTGGCATGCGTTTCGATGACATCGCTCGGAAAACGTGGCGCACCGGCGCCCGCGCCGTTGTCGATTTCATTGCATCGGACGGCACCGCTGCGCGGGCCTTTCACTTTTGCTTGCGCGAAGACGACGTCGCGCTCGCGCTCTCCGCGGATTTTTGTGCAATCGGGACCGCGGCGGCGGCGTACGATGGACGCGAGGTCACGTTCGGATTGATTCATCCGCGCGCGTATGGGACGTTTCCCCGCGTTTTCGGACGGTTCGTGCGTCAGCGCCGCACGATCGTCTTGGAAGAAGCCGTACGGCGGATGACCCGCCTTCCTGCAGAAATTTTCGCCATACGAGACCGGGGCGAGATCACCGAAGGGGCAATCGCAGACCTCGTCGTTTTCGACGAACAGTCGTTCATCGACACCGCAACGTACTTGGAGCCCACCTCGTTACCCGCTGGGCTCGCACATCTCTTTTGCAACGGTGTCGACGTCCCAACCGCCCAAGGAGTTCTATGATCTTTGCCGCCGCGGCGCTGACGCTTTCGCTTCAACTTCAACGCTCGACCTTCGACGTACTCGACGCGGTGAACATCGAGGTCGTCGCACACAATCCGAACAAACAGCCCGTCACTGCGTCGTTTCCCGCACCGGCGGAGTATGAAATCGATCTGATGCGCGGTTCGCAGGTGCTCTGGTCATCACTTCGTCCGCAAACGCCGCCCGCGCAATTCCCGCCGCACGCGCGCTCGTTCATGCCCGGTCCGAACGTACTGGCGATATTCATCTGGAACGGGCTCGCGAACGACGGAACGGCGCCTCCGCCGGGCGAGTACACGGTACGCGCGCGAATGCTCGACGCCGGAAGCCAGCCGCAAGCGACGCTGCGGCTGCACTTTATCAATGCGGTGCCGGTAATGGCGGTGACGAAGTTAAAAGAGGGTGACGAGGTGACGATTTCCGGAACGCTGGACGCGAGCAAAAGCCGGCTTTCCGACGCGTCGGGTACTATTCCGCTCATGCGCAAACTTGCGGGCGCACCGCAAACAACCATCGCGGTTCGGGGCTATTTGACGACGGCTCCCGATCGCACGAAAGGGTTCTTCGTGGAACGCTGGGCGCCGGTCTCCGAAAATCCCGCACTGCCCGTGTCGATTCCCTCACCGCCTGTTCGACGTCACTAGTACAACGACACTCACGTTAAGGAGAGACAAGATGCGGTTTATGGTCATGGTCCGCGCGAACGCGGAGACCGAATCAGGCAAACTGCCGACGACCGAAGAGTTTGCGCGCATGGGCGAGTTCAACGAGCAACTCATCAAAGCCGGAATCATGCTCGCGGGCGAAGGCCTGCAGCCGAGTTCGAAGGGCGCACGGATCCGCTTCGACGCCGGCCGCGCAACCGTGACCGACGGTCCGTTCGCGGAGACCAAAGAGTTAATTGCGGGCTACTGGCTCGTGCAAGTGAAATCGAAAGAAGAAGCGGTCGAGTGGTTTTCGCGCGCGCCCATGGGCCCCGGCTTCACGCTCGAGCTGCGTCAAATCTACGAAGCCGAAGATTTCGGCGATGCGCTTCCCGCTGATGTACGCGAACAGGAAGAGAAACTGCGGAGCCGCGCATGAAGATCATTTCGATTTTCCGTCACAACTTCGATCCCGCTCAAGCACAAGCGCCGCCGTCGCCCGAACTGATGGAGCAGATGGGTGCGCTCATCGGCGAGATGATGGCTGCCGGTAAACTCGTCAACACGGGCGGCGTCGTTCCGAAAGGTGTAGCGACGCGCGTCCGGCACAATGGAAATGGGTCGTTCAACGTCACCGATGGTCCGTTCACCGAAACCAAAGAAGTTGTCGGCGGTTTTGCCGTCTTCGACGTCGAGTCGAAAGAGGAAGCGGTACAGTGGACGGAGCGCTTTCTCTCGATTGCGGGACCCGGTGTGTGCGAACTCATCGAAGTAAGCGGTCCCGACGAATAACGGCATGACGCCCGAGCTCGAACGGCGGCTCGATGCCATCTGGCGCATCGAGTCGCCGCAGCTCATTGCATCGCTCGCGCGCGTCGTGCGCGACGTCGGCGTCGCTGAAGAACTCGCGCAAGACGCGTTTGTCGCCGCGATCGCGCAGTGGCCGCAGTCCGGTATTCCCGAGAATCCCGGCGCGTGGCTCACGACGATTGCGAAACGTCGCGCGATTGACCGCTTCCGGCGCGCGGAGGTGTTCGCGGCGAAATCGGAACAGCTTGCGCGCGAGACGCCGCTTTCCACGTCGATCGAAGCCGAGCTCGAGCACCTCGACCAGGACGTCGGTGACGATATGTTGCGCTTGATGTTTATCGCATGCCATCCGATTCTCTCGCGAGAGGCACGCATCGCACTGACGCTGCGTCTGCTCGGAGGATTGACGACAATAGAGATCGCTCGCGCGTTTCTCGCGCCCGAACCGACGATCGCCCAACGAATCGTGCGCGCGAAACGAACGCTTAGCGAAGCGCGCATCCCCTTCGAATTGCCCGCGCCACATGAACGCGCCGCTCGTGTCTCGTCGGTGCTGGAAGTCATCTACTTGATCTTCAACGAGGGATACAGCGCAACGTCGGGCGACGACGTCGTGCGGCCGGAGTTGTGTCAAGATGCACTGCGATTGGGCCGCGTGTTGGCGCATTACATGCCGGACGAAGGCGAAGCGCACGGCCTTGTTGCGTTGATGGAGCTCCAATTTTCGCGCTCTTCTGCTCGTGCAGACGCGCAGGGACGTCCGGTGTTGCTCGCCGATCAAGACCGCCGGCGTTGGGACCGCGTGCTCATTGCGCGGGGCCTTCGCGCGCTGGAACGCGCGCAGCAATGCGGCGCGTTCCGTCCGTATACATTGCAAGCCGCAATTGCCGCGTGTCACGCGCGAGCTGCCACGTTTGAACAAACGGATTGGAAACGTATCGCTGGGCTGTACGATGCGCTCGTGGAACAAGTTCCGACACCGGTTGTGCGTCTCAACCGCGCCGTGGCGATGGGTATGGCGTTTGGCCCGGAAGCAGCCATGCCACTCGTCGACGAGCTATCGGACGAACCTGCGCTTTACAGCTACTACCTCTTGCCGGCCGTGCGAGGCGATCTCTACGAACGCATGATGCGTTTTAGTGATGCGATAATGGAATTCGAACGCGCTGCATCGCTTGCGGTTAATGAACGCGACCAAAAATTTTTACGAGCGCGCGCCGCAGCATGCCGGAATCGATGAGGGGTGGTTGGGAATACTCGGGATATGGCTATCTTGCGCGGCGTCGCGTTCGCCGGCGCCCTCTTCACCCTAATACTCACATCAACACTTCCTGCGCCAGCGGTAACGCAACACACGAGCGGCCTCACCGGCGCATTGTATGCGGCCGGCGGGGGCGCGGGAAATTTTTCAACGATCCGTGCGTTGAACGCAATGCTCGGCGCGCCCACCGTACAAGCGGAGATGCAGCGGCTGCAAGATCGTTACGACACGAATACGTTCATTCAAGAATTTGACTTTGCAATGGACGATGCGTGGGCGAAGGCCGGGAAGAACGACGTATCCGTTTCCACCGCGTCCGATCTCACCGGATCGCAACTTGCCAGCGCCATTGTTTCTGCCGGCACCAGCCGTCGCGTCTTCACCATCCAACGTCTCTTCTCGTCGCTCTTTCCGCCGCAAGTTGCGGCCGACGTGCTGCTCGACTTGGACGTGAAGTATGGTTCCGATGCAAGCAAAAACTTTCGTGAAGTTGCAAATGCGTTCTTCACCGACACGGGACTCTCGCTCGGCGTCGCCGCGTTGAAGGGAGCGCCCGGACCGCAATAAAAGCCGCTCCAGGTGGAATGGGGCCACCTGGAGATTGCAGAACGCCGCGAGTGGCTCGTGACGGACGGTACCGGAGCGTATGCTTCCGGCAGCGTTTCCGACGTCCTGACACGGCGCTACCACGGTTTGCTCGTGGCCGCGCTCGCGCCGCCGCTCGGACGTCGCGTACTTCTGGCAAAACTCGATGCCTCCGTTTCTTATGACGGCAGCGTAATTGAACTGGCAGCAAATCGCTGGCACGATGGCACGATCGCTCCCGACGGATTCCGTTTCATTTGCGATTTTCGTTTGGAAGGCCGCGTCCCCGTGTGGACGTACGCCGTCTCCGATGCGGTGATCGAACGGCGGGTATGGATGACCGCGCCTTCGACGACGTACGTGCGGTACACGCTCGTGCGCGCGAGTTCGCCGCTCTCGCTCTCGCTCAAAGCCTACGCCAACGATCGCGATTACCATGCAACAACGCATGCGTACGACGTGGCGAGCGCAGCACGGATCGACGGAGATTCCGCGTCGATCGCGCTCGGTTCCGGAACGCCTTGGTATTTGCGCGTCGATCGCGGCGATCTGCATGAAGCGCACGAATGGTATTACGGCTTTCTTCTCGCGCGTGAACGCGAACGCGGTCTCGAAGATGTCGACGACCATTATCATGCGTGCACGATCGACGCGACGCTCGATGCCGGCGAGTCGCTGACGATCGTCGCGTCAACGTCGCCGATTCCGAGCGTTGACGGTGAAGCCTCACTTCGCCGCGCGCACGAGGCCGAAGACGCGTTGCTGGAACGGTGGCACGAGGCGCAGCCTGCATCTGCGGCAGCACCCGCGTGGATCGAATCGCTGATACTCGCGGCGGATCAATTCATCGTCGATCGCACCGTCAATGGATCGCCGGGAAAAACCGTTATTGCCGGGTATCACTGGTTCGGCGATTGGGGACGCGATACTATGATCGCTCTCCCCGGGTTGACGCTCGCAACAGGACGCGCGGAGATCGCGCGCACGATTCTCGGGACGTTCGCGCAGTACATCGATGGCGGGATGATCCCGAATTGCTTTCCCGAGAGCGGCGCGCTGCCGGAATACAATACCGTCGATGCGTCGCTCTGGTTTATCGAAGCATTGCGGCAGTACCATGCAACGACGGGCGATGTGTCGCTCGTTGCGAAGATCTTTGATGCCGCCGATGGCATCATCACGTTGTACGCTCGAGGAACTCGCTATCGCATCGGCGTCGATCCTGCAGACGGTTTACTCTACGCCGGTGAACCCGGCGTGCAATTGACGTGGATGGATGCAAAGATCGGCGACTGGGTCGTGACCCCGCGCATCGGCAAAGCCGTTGAAATCAACGCACTCTGGTACAATGCGCTGCGTTCGATGGACGCGTTCGCACAAGCGCTCGGCCGCGACCCATCCCCGTATCGCGAGCTTGCATCGCGCACGCGCCGGTCGTTCGCGCGATTTTGGAACCCGGCCGCTGCGTATTGTTACGATGTCCTAGATGGACCGGACGGAAATGATGCGACAATCCGTCCGAACGCGCTCTTTGCCGCGGCGCTGCCGTTCAGAGCGCTCGATCAACAGCAAGAGCGCGCAATCGTCGATGTTGCCGCGAAAACACTCGTAACGCCCTGCGGCGTACGATCGCTTTCACCACACGATTCCGAATATGTCGGTTCGTACGGCGGCTCCCCGCGCGAGCGTGACGCAGCGTATCACCGGGGAACGGCGTGGCCGTGGCTCACTGGTGTCTTTCTTCGCGCTTTTCGCAACGCCGGCGGAAAAGCGTCGGAAGCCGCGCGGTATCTGCAACCGTTCGCAGAGCACGTGCGTACCTATGGTGTGGGAACGCTGGGGGAACTCTCCGACGGTGACGCGCCGTACGATCAACGTGGCGCGATCGCGCAAGCATGGAGCGTCGCAGAGATCGTGTCGGCGTGGCACCACCTTCAAGGGGAGCATGGATGAACGAGTCCGAGAACCCGGAACGCGATCGCATTGCCGACAAACTCGCACCATGGTGGCGATGGGGACCATACGTAAGCGACCGGCAGTGGGGAACTGTACGCGAAGACTATAGCGCTACCGGAGAAGCGTGGGAGTACTTTCCGTTCGACGTTGCCTCGAAACGCGTTTACCGCTGGGGCGAAGACGGCATCTTCGGCATCTCCGATGCGAACCAGCATCTTTGCTTTGCGCTGGCGCTCTGGAACGGCAAGGACGATCGACTCAAAGAACGGTTTTTTGGACTCACCGGCAATCAGGGCAACCACGGCGAGGACGTCAAAGAGTATTACTTCTTCCTCGACAACGTGCCGTCGCACGCCTACATGCGCGCGCTGTACAAGTACCCGCACGCGCCGTTTCCATATCAGCAACTGATCGAAGAGAACCGGCGTCGCACGAAGCTCGATCCGGAATACGAATTGATCGACACGGGGATCTTCGACGACGATCGCTACTTCGACGTCGAGGTCGAGTACGCGAAGGCGACGCCGAACGACATCCTGATTCGCATTAGCGCGACGAATCGTGGAAGCGAAGCGCACGACGTGCATCTGCTGCCTACACTATGGTTTCGTAACGAGTGGGGCTGGCGCGAAGGTATCGAACGCGGCTCGATCGTTGAAGACACGCCGACCTCGGACTACGCGCATCTCGTTGCGCACGAGGAGGCGCTAGGGACCTACCACTTCTACGCGCTCGAGCCGGCGCAGATGCTCTTCGCCGAGAACGAGACGAACTTCGAAGCACTCTACGGCATTCCGAACCGCACGCCGTACGTGAAGGACGGTATCGAGCGCTTCATCGTGTACGGTGATACAAAAGCCGTGAATCCGAACAAATACGGTACGAAGGTAAGCGCGCATTATCCGTTCACCGTCGCCCCCGGCGAACGTAAAACCGTCCTGCTGCGATTGAGCGACACGCGCCAAACCACGCCGTTTGGTTCCGCATTCGACGACATGTTTTCGAAGCGAATCGAAGAGGCCGAGACATTCTACGACGATATCAATCCGTTCCAGTCCGATATCGAAGCGCGACGCGTGCAGCGCCAAGCCTTTGCGGGATTGCTGTGGTCAAAGCAGTTCTATCACTACAACGTTCCTCGCTGGCTAAGCGGCGATCCGCTGCAGCCGCCACCGCCACCGCAGCGGTTGCATGGTCGCAACCACGACTGGATCCACTTCGATTCCGGGGAAGTGATGTCGATGCCCGACACATGGGAGTATCCCTGGTTTGCGGCGTGGGATCTCGCATTTCACACCGTCGCGTTTGCAGTGATCGATCCCGGATTTGCTAAGAATCAATTGATCTTGCTTGCGCGTGAGTGGTTCATGCACCCAAACGGCCAGCTCCCGGCGTATGAATGGGCGTTCAACGACGTCAATCCGCCGGTTCACGCCTGGGCGGCGCTTCGCGTCTATCAAATCGAACAGAAAGAACACGGACGCGGCGACCTCGCGTTTCTCGAGCGGATGTTTCAAAAACTCTTGCTCAATTTCACGTGGTGGGTGAACCGCAAAGACGCGCAAGGGAACAATGTCTTTCAAGGCGGATTTCTCGGGCTCGACAACATCGGCGTCTTCGATCGCAGCGCTCCGTTGCCGGGCGGCGGCTTTCTCAATCAATCCGACGGCACCAGTTGGATGGGCATCTACACGCTCAACATGCTCGCAATCGCGATCGAGCTTGCGATCCACAACCCGGTCTACGAAGACATCGCGACGAAATTCTTCGAGCATTTTCTGTACATTGCAAATGCGATGAATCATCTCGGCGGCACCGGACTGTGGAACGACGACGACGGCTTTTACTACGACATGCTGATGTGCGACGACGGCCGCTCCATCCCGATGAAGGTCCGTTCGATGGTCGGTATACTCCCATTGCTCGCCGTCGAAATCGTCGAACCCGAAGAGCTGGACGCGCTGCCCGCCTTTAAACGCCGCCTGGAGTGGTTCATCGCGAAACGTCCGGATCTCTCACAGAATGTGGCGAGCATGACGGAGCCCGGCGTGGGTGAGCGGCGTATGCTCTCGATCGTCGGCCGCGATCAAGGCTTGCGGATCGTGCAGAAAATGCTCGATGAGGCGTCGTTCCTGAGTCCATATGGAATTCGCAGCGTCTCTCGCTATCACAAAGATCATCCGTTCGTCCTCCATCTGGATGGACGGGAGTATCGCGTGGATTACGAGCCGGCCGAATCGACGAGCGGTGTTTTCGGCGGAAACTCAAACTGGCGTGGACCGATTTGGTTTCCCTTGAATTTCTTGATCATCGAAGCACTGCAGCGCCTGCATTACTATCTCGGCAGCTCGGCGAAAATCGAGTGCCCAACCGGCAGCGGGAACATGATGGACCTATGGGAGGTGTCCTCATTTCTCTCGTCGCGCCTGATCAATATCTTTCTCCCTGATGAGAACGGCAATCGTCCCGTCTTCGGCGGTGTAGAAAAGTTCAATCGCGATCCGCATTGGCGCGACTATATTCCGTTCTATGAATACTTCCACGGCGATAACGGCAAGGGACTTGGCGCAAGCCATCAAACCGGATGGACGGCGCTCGTCGCCAAATTGATCGAGCAACGTTCCGAGTATGGGTAGAGAGAGGACATGGCCCGTTATCCGCATTTGCCGCGACGCGTTATCGTGCTGTCCTTCGAAGGGCCCGACCGCTACGCGATGGTCGGGGGTTTGGGCGTGCGAGCATCGGAGCTTACCGTTGCGCTCGCCGAAGCGGGATGTGAAACAGACCTCATCTACGTCGGTGATCCGTCGCTGCCGCCGGCGGAGCAACGCGCGACCGGATTAACGCTGCGGCGCTGGTGCCAGTGGATTTCCGCGTATCATCCCCAAAGCGTGTACGACGGCGAGTGGGGTAAGATCAACGACTACGGCGCGAGCGTTCCACCGTTTCTGCTCGCGAACGTCGTGCAACCGACGGCTGCGCGCGGCGAACGGGTCTTGGTTCTCGCAGAAGACTGGCAAGTCGTGCCCGCGGTTCTCGCGCTCGACATTCAGTTGCGGCGCGCCGGCTTACGCCATGCGGTGACGACGGTCTGGAATGCGAACAATACCTACGGCTTCGAGACGATCGATTTCACCGCGCTCGCGCGTGCGGCACATCTTACCTGCGTGAGCCGCTACATGAAATTCGAAATTGGCCTGCGCGGAGCGGAGGCGCTGGTTATCCCCAACGGCATTCCGATGCGCATTTTCGATGAAGTCAAAGCGTCCGATATCGCGTATTTGCGGCGGGTATTCGGCGGGCGACACATGCTCCTCAAAGTGGGCCGGTTCGACCCGGACAAGCGCTGGCTGCAGGCGATCGACGCCGTCGCGGATTTGCGCGACGCCGGCACGCAAGTGCAACTCGTCGTGCGCGGCGGCAAAGAAGCGTACGGAAACGTCGTGTTCGCACGCGCACGAGAGCGCGGATTGCAGATCGAAGACGTTACATTCGACTCGCCGACCGTCGAGACGATTGCCGATGCACTCGCGGTCTCACAGGCAGACATCGTGAACGTGCGCAGCTTCTTGCCCGATGCGATGCTCTACACGCTCTATGGCGCGGTCGATGCCGTCCTGGCAAACAGCGGAAAAGAACCGTTCGGTCTCGTCGGTTTGGAAGTGATGGCCGCCGGCGGCGTTGCGGTATGCGGTTCGACCGGAGAAGACTATGCGCGCGCGTTCGATAATGCGATTGTGTGCGACACGAGCGATCCGTTAGAACTCGCGACGTATCTCGATCGCCTCTTCGACAACAACGCAATGCAACAACGAATCCGAGAAAACGCCCCGCAAACCGCGCGCCAATTCAGCTGGCCCAACGTCCTCGACGTCCTCGACGCAAAGGTCGCGTTCATGTCGGAACTGTCATCCTGAGCACGTGTCATCCTGAGCGGAGCGAAGCGTAGTCGAAGGATCGCCTCAAGACAATCGCGCGTCGCGATCCTTCGACTCCGGTGCTTCGCACCTGCGCTCAGGATGACACCGCGTTAGGTGTTGACTAACTGTTCGATTCGGGTGCCCATGCGTTCGGCGTAGGCAGCGGCGTCGCCGTCGCTTGGGGCTTCGGCGTAGACGGTGAACGTCGGATCGCTTGAATCCGGAAGGACCAAGACCCAGCCGCCGTCGCGCTTCACGCGCAGGCCTTCGAACAGTTCGATTTCGCTGCGCTTCTGTTCTGCGATGAGCGTGCGCATTACGCGGCCCTTATGTTCCCATGGACACGGAACGCGCACGGTCGCCATGTGCCACGACGGCAGCATGTCGACGAGTTGGCTCAAGGGCCGTCCCTCCCGCGCGAGCAGGTCCATCAGTTTTGCCGATCCGTAGAGCGCGTCGAACGCCGGGTGCAGTTCGGGGAAAATCACTTCGTAATTCGAGCTGCCCGCGAACGCAAGATCCTTGCCTTGGGACTCGGCGAGCGCCATGAGCGAACGGCGGTCGCTGCGCGCGCGAATTACTCTGGCACCATACTGCTCGGCAATTTCGTCGATCGCGGTCGGCGCCATGACTGGAACCGCAATAGTTTTCGCGCCGGCACGCACCACCATCAACGTCAGCAGCGCGATGAGCTCGTTGTGATCGATCACGCGTCCCTTATCGTCGACGACGGCAAACGTTTCGCCGTCATGATCGAGCAGTAGGCCGAGGTCCGCCTGCAGGGTGCAGACGATGTCGCTCAACTGATCGAGCAGATGTTCCCTATCGTGGCCACGCCCGCGGACGCGGTTGTCGTCAAAGTACGCATTGAGGGCGACCGTATCGATGTTCAAGTTGCTCAGAATGCGCGGAAGCACGAGCGCAGCGTTCCCGTACGCATAATCCACGACGACGCGGAAGCGCCGATGTTGCAGGGCCTCGGCGGCAAGCGTCGTCAAGAACGCGCTCGTGTAGTTTTCCAGCACGCGCGCCGGGAAATTCAACAGTCCGACATCATCCATACCGACGCGGCGGAAGTCTTCGCGGAAGAACAGATTCTCGATTTTCCGCTCCGTTGCCTTATCGACGTTGATACCACTGCGGTCGAAGAATTCGAAAAGCAGCGAGCGGTCATCGTGCGGGGACAGACGCGTATGCACGCATCCGTCGCCGCCGTTGCGCGTTGCAAAACGCGAGAGCGGCAGCGGAAACGAACGCAAATCCTCGACGTTCACGCCGACGCTCAGCAAGCCGGAGATCACGCATCGGTTCATGATGCGGCTCGAGGGATGCGTGTCGCGACTCGTCATCACCGTATCGCCGGGACGCAAGAACGATCCGAACGCCTGACCGAGCTTGAGTGCGAACTCCGGCGTGATCTCGAGATTCGCAAGCCCCGCGATGCCTTCACCGCCAAAAAGCGATCCCGGCCACTTGATGCCGTAGACCAGCGACATCGAGACGATCGCTCCGGAACTGACGTTCTTCTCGGGCCACAGCTTTAAATGCGGGCGGACGATCGCCGACGCACCGATTACACATCGTTCGCCGATCACCGTGCCTTCGCCGATGCTCGCGCGTTCCTTGACGATCGTCCGATTGGCGACGGTGCAATCTTCCAACTCGGCGTCAGCGCCGATATATACGTCTTCCCAGAGCACGGAGCGGCGTACCGTTGCACCGGTTTCAACGATCGCGTCATTTCCGATACACGCAGGCCCTTCGATCGTCACATCGGGCCCGATCTTCACGCGATCGCCAAGTTGAACCGGCCCTTCGATCACAGCGGTAGGATCGATCTGACAATCAACACCGGCCCAGACCTGCGGGCGCTGTTCGTATGCCGGACGCTGCGTGCGAACCGTTCCGGAGATCGCGTCGTAATTCGCTTGCTGATACTGCTGCAAATTACCGACGTCGGCCCAGTAGTCGGAAATAACGTGACCACCGAGCCGCTTCCCGTCACGCAGCATCAGCGGGAAGATGTCTTTCGAGAAGTCATAGTTCTTGCCGGCTTCCATGTAGTCGAGAATCTCGGGCTCGAGCACGTAAATGCCGGTATTGATCGTGTCGGAGAACACTTCGCCCCACGAGGGCTTCTCCATGAAGCGCGTGATTTGACCGTCGTCGTCGGTGATCACGACGCCGAATTCGAGCGGGTTGCTCACACGCCACAGCGCGATCGTCGCGTCGTTCTTTGCCTTGCGGTGCGCTTCGATGACCGACGTTACATCAAGATCCGTCATCGCGTCGCCGGAGATGATGATAAATGTACCGCTGCGCAGGAAACTCTCCGCCATCTTCACCGCGCCCGCAGTGCCGAGCGGCGTATCTTCGACGACGTAGTGCATCTTCACACCCATCGCCGAGCCGTCGCCGAAATACGTTTCGATCTCGTCTGCAAGGTAGTGCAAGGTTGCAACGATATCGGTGATGCCGTGCGAACGAAGCAGCTCGATGATGTGATGCATCACCGGCCGGTTTGCGATCGGCGCAAGTGGTTTGGGACGTCGCGAAGTAAGCGGACGCAGGCGCGAGCCCTCTCCTCCGGCCATCACCACGGCTCTCATGCTACGACCTCCCGATTCAGCGGCCGCTCCTCGCGTAAGATGCGAAGAATCGCGGCAAACGTTTCGTCAGTTTCGAATGCGTCGATTGGTTGGGCGAGCTTGCGCATCCAATTCGGCTCTTCACTAGTCGTTCCCGGGACGTTGACTTGTTCTCGCTGCGCAAGTAAATCTTCGAGTTGCACGAGTACCACGCGGGAATCGGTCCGAGCCAAAAACCGATAGACCGCGCGCAGCAGCTCGGGCAGATCGGGTTCTTCATCGCCGATGCAGTGCGCTTCGCGAAGCGCGTCGAGCAGCGCCCGTCGCAAACGCGCGCGCTCGTCGCGTTCCTCGCGCTCACGGTCGACATCGATCCATCCCAAGCGCTCGCGCATCGCGATGTCGGCGCCCGTCCAGAATCCGGCGAGCGTCGGCAAATCATGCGTGCCCGTACTCGCTACCGAGTCGGGCGGATACTGGTGCGGCGAACGGAACTGCTCGCCGTCTCGCTCGAAAAGCAGCACGCGGCACGAATAGATCCGCTCCGCTGCCAAGCGTTCACGGAAGCCGTCGGGGACGGTGCCGAGATCTTCACCGATGACCATGCAGCGCTGAAGATGCGACTCGAGCGCGACGATACCGAGCATCGCATCGAAATCGTAATTGACGTACGCGCCGCCGCCTGCCGGCAGTTCACGTGGAATGCAGAACAGGCGTTTGAGGCCCATCACGTGATCGATGCGCAGGGCGCCCGCATGCCGCATGTTCGCACGAAGCAACGCGATGAACGGTTCGTACGCGCGTTCGACCAGCACGCGCGGATCGAGCGGTGGGAGTCCCCAGTTTTGGCCGGCGCTGTTGAGCGGATCCGGCGGCGCGCCGACCGAGAGCCCGAACGCGTACGCATGGGGATCCGACCATACGTCGACGCTTGCAAGATCGACGCCGACGGCGAGATCGCGATACAAGCCGATCGCCATCGTCGAAGCGCCATGAGCTGCGCGTGCCAACTGGCGGTCTGCGAGCCACTGCAAAAAGATGTAGAAGCCGATGCGACGCTCGTGGGCTCGTGCAAAGGCCTGCACCGCCTCACTGTTGCAGTCGCGCAGCTCGGCGGGCCACTGCAGCCAGCTTCGAATCGACGCATCGCCTTTGGAGAGCTCTTCCATCATCGTTTCATATACGGCAGCAGCCTGCACGTGTGGTTCCCGTTTGACGTACGCGTCACGCTCCCGAACGAAATCAATAGCGTCGAAGATGCGCGCAAGTGCCGCGAGTTTCGCCTGAGCGACGCCCGGATAATCGACGCGCGGCGTTGCGCGGAGGTCGCCGGAGGCCGAATCATCAACCGTTACGCCGAATTCGCGCGCGGCAGAAGCGACGTCGATATACAATGCGTTGAGGAAACGCCGGCTGAGCGGCGCGTAGGGACTGGCGGCGGAAGGATTCGTCAGGTGTAACTGATGGAGCGGGTTGAGCCCGACGAGCGATGCGCCGTTGCGAGCGGCAAGCGCGACGAGCGCTTCGAGATCGCCGAAGTCGCCGATGCCCCAGTTGCGCGAGGAACGCAACGCATACAGCTGCGCGCTCGGACCCCACACACGGCTCGCGTCTAGACCCGGCGCAACATACGCGTGACGGGGAGCAACAATCGCGCGCGTCGTTTCCGTCCCAATTTCGAGATCGTAGTATCCCGGCGTCGATGTGGCATCAAGGGCACCGCGCAGCGGCTCCGGCCACAATTGACCATCGCCCTCGCGAACGACGTACACCGGCTTGACGGGATGTAACTCGTCGGCGACACGTGCATCGTGTAACGCGCGTGCCGCAGTTTGGTCATCGGTTACGGCATAGCCGAGCGCCTTGAGAATCGCAAGCTTCGTTTCGGTGCTCACCTCGGCGCGCCGGCCGAACGCATCCGCATAGTCGTCGTCGATTCCAGCGTACGCGAGCAATTCGTCGATCATCGGTCATTCAGCAACAAGCAGCGTGAGGGTGCGTGAGCGCAGCGCAAATGCAGCGTTCGGCAAAAACCGCGTCTCAGGGGCGAGCGGCACCGGGCGCGTCGTGTCGACGAGCAGTTTCCAGCCGTGAAACGACGGGATTGCCGGAAGCGTGAACGCGATGTCGTGGTCGTGAGCGTTCATGAGCATCAAGAACGTTTCATCGAACTCGGGATACCCGCGGAGGCTGATGAAACGATCGCCGGTGTCACCGCCCAACATTGCACCCAGCACCCGTACCGATCCATTGTGCCAATCGTCGTCTGTCATCTCGTTGCCCGACGGATTGATCCACGTGATGTCTTTTAAACCACTCGGACCCGTCGCGACGCCGCGGAAAAAATGCGGGCGGCGGAAGACGGGGTGGCGCTTGCGCAGATCGATGAGATCGCGAACGAAGTCGACGAGTTCCGGATCGAACGTCACGTCGGTCCACGAGAGCCAGCCGATTTCGTTATCTTGACAGTAGGCGTTGTTGTTGCCGTACTGCGTGTTACTCAGTTCATCGCCGGCGAGCAGCATCGGCACGCCTTGCGAGAGCAGCAGCGTCGCGAGCAGATTTCGTTTCTGCTGCGCGCGCAGATCGTTGACCTTATCGTCGTGCGTTGGGCCTTCGATGCCGCAATTCCAGCTGTAATTCGCCGAGTGGCCGTCGTTGTTGCCCTCGAGGTTCGCTTCATTGTGCTTCTCGTTGTAACTCACGAGGTCGTTGAGCGTGAAGCCGTCGTGCGCGGTGACGAAATTGATGCTCGAACGCGGACGGCGTCCGTCGTGATCGAAGATATCGCTCGAGCCCGTCAGACGCGAGGCGAACTCCGGAATCATGAAATCGTTGCCTTGCCAAAAACGGCGCGTCGTATCGCGATAGCGATCGTTCCACTCCGACCATCCCGGCGGGAAATTCCCGAGTTGATATCCGCCCGGCGAAAGGTCCCACGGTTCGGCGATGAGCTTGAGGCGCGAGAGCACGGGATCCTGTTGAACGGCATTGAGAAACGCGCTGGACTGCGCAAAGCTTCCCTCGCGGCGCCCGAGCGCCGGCGCGAGATCGAAACGGAAACCGTCGACGTGCATCTCATTCACCCAATATCGCATGGAGTCGGTGACGAGTTGCAGCGTGCGCGGGTGCGCGAGGTTAAACGTGTTTCCGCAGCCGGTATAGTCGACATAATACCGGCCGTTGTCGAGGCGATAGTAACTCTTGTTGTCGATGCCGCGAAACGACAGTGTCGGGCCGAGGTGGTTTCCTTCGGCCGTGTGATTGTAGACGACGTCGAGAATCACTTCGATGCCCGCCTCGTGGAGACGCTTGACCATCGTCTTGAACTCACCGAGCGACGTGCCGGACAGATACCGCGGATCGGGGGCAAAGAAACCGATCGAGTTATAGCCCCAATAGTTGCGCAAGCGGCGTTCAACCAAGTGACGGTCGTCGACGAATGCATGAATCGGCATGAGCTCGACGGCATTGATTCCGAGGCGCACCAAGTATTCGATGATCGCCGGCGTGGAAAGACCGGCGAACGTCCCTCGTAATTCGGGTGAGACCATCGGATGTTTGATCGTGTAGCCACGCACGTGCAGTTCGTAGACGATCAAGTCGTGCCATCGCGTGTAGAGGCGCCGGTCGTCACCCCACGTAAATGCCGTGTCGACAACAACGCATTTCGGCATCGCTGCGGCGTTGTCGCGGCGGTCGAACGAAAGATCGCCGCGCGCCGATCCCAGGCGATAGCCAAAATTCGCATCGGTCCAGCGCACGTGACCGAAAATTTGCTTTGCGTACGGATCGAGCAGCAGCTTGTGATGGTTGAAGCGGTGTCCGCGTTCGGGATCGTACGGGCCGTAGACGCGATAGCCGTAAAGGGTGCCGCGTTCGATTTCCGGGAGATAGCCGTGCCAGACTTGATCGGTGTATTCCGGCAGCGTTATGCGTCGCAACTCACGCGTACCACGCGAATCAAAGATGCAGAGTTCGACCTTCTCCGCGTTCTCGGAAAAGATCGCAAAGTTGACGCCGCTGCCGTCCCATGTTGCGCCGAGCGGATACGGGCGCCCGGGCAGAACGGCAGCCCGGCCGAGTGCCCTCATTCTCGAACCGGCCGCAGATACACCGCGGCGAGCGGCGGCAACGTGAGTGCGATCGAGTGTGCGCGGCCGTGCGATTTCATTCGTTCGACTTCAACGCGTCCCAGGTTGCCAACGTTGCTTCCGTTATAGACCTCGGCATCGCTATTGAGAATCTCTTCGTAGGCAACCGCCTCGGGCACGCCGATACGATAGCCGTATCGAACGACGGGCGTAAAGTTGCAGGCGACGACCAGGAACTCGTCGTTGAAGTCTGTTCCCTTGCGCACGAACGCGATGATGGAATTCTCGACGTCTTGATAGTCGATCCACTCGAAGCCCTCATGATAGGCATCGAGTTCGTAGAGCGCCGGCGTCGTCGTGTACAGATGATTCAAGTCGCGAACCAGCCGCTGCACGCCGCCGTGGTAGGGGCTGTGCACGCAATCCCAATCGAGGCTGCGGTCGTGATTCCATTCGCGCCACTGCGCAAATTCGTCGCCCATAAAGAGCAGCTTCTTTCCGGGATGCGCGTACATATACGCGTATAACAATCGCACGTTTGCGAACTTCTGCCAATCATCTCCCGGCATCTTCGAAAGAATCGACCCTTTGCCGTGGACCACTTCATCGTGCGAGAGCGGCAGCACGAAGTTCTCATCCCATGCATACACGAGCGAGAACGTCAGCTCGTTCATGTGATACTTGCGATGCACCGGTTCATGCGACATATACTGCAACGTGTCGTGCATCCAGCCCATGTTCCACTTGAATCCGAAGCCGAGACCGCCGAGATAGGTCGGGGCCGATACCTTTGGCCACGCCGTCGACTCTTCGGCCACGGTAATGATTCCGGGGACCTCGCGATAGACTGTCTCGTTCATCCGTTTGAGAAAATCGATCGCTTCGAGATTTTCGCGGCCGCCGTACTGATTCGGCACCCACTCACCGGCTTTGCGGCTGTAATCGAGGTACAGCATCGACGCAACCGCATCCACGCGCAAACCGTCGATTTCGTACTCGCGCAGCCAAAAAATCGCGTTATTGATGAGATAATCGGCAACTTCGTGACGTCCGAAGTTGAAGATGTATGTGTCCCAGTCGGGATGCCAGCCTTGCCGCGGATCGGCATGATCGTAGAGATGCGTTCCGTCGAAGAGCGCAAGGCCGTGTTCGTCGTTCGGGAAATGTCCCGCGACCCAGTCGAGAATGATGCCGATGCCCTCGGTGTGCGCGCGATCTACGAAACGCCGGAACGCGTCGAGCGTACCGAAACGGGACGTCGGCGCATACAAACCGATCGGCTGATATCCCCATGATCCGTCGAACGGGTGTTCCGAGAGCGGCATGAATTCGATGTGCGTGAAGCCCATCCACTTCACATACGGAATCAGCTCGTCGGCAAGCTCGTCGTACGTGAGGAACCGGTTTCCCTCTTCCGGCTTGCGCCGCCACGAGCCGGCGTGCACTTCATAAATCGCGATCGGGGCTTCGCGTTGTTGTTCGTTCTCACGGCGTCTGAGCCACGCGTCCGGTTCACGGCGCGGCAACTCGCTAACGATCGAAGCCGTGCTGGGACGCAATTCACTCTCGAACGCGATTGGATCCGCTTTAAGCGGCAACCAATGCCCCTGTTGCGAACGAATCGCATACTTGTAGCGATGCCCGACGCGCGCGCCGGGAACGAACGTTCGCCAAACGCCCCGCGCATGTTCGACGTGCATCGCATTGGCGTCGCGGTGCCAGCCGTTGAAATCGCCGACCACTGATACGGCGCTTGCGCTGGGTGCCCACACTGCAAACTCCACGCCGTCAACGCCATCGTAGGTGCGACGGTGCGCGCCGAGATCATCGTATAACATCGGCCGCTAAACCAGCTTCTGGTATACGGCGGTTGTACTCTCGCGCAGATGCGCGAGGTTTCCGTCGTTTTCAATCACGTGGTCGGCCAGTTTACGTGCTTCCTCGGGATCGATTTGCGTCACAACTCGCGCACGGACGTGCGCTTCGTCGACATGGTCCCGCTGCATCACGCGAGCGATTCGCTGATCGAGCGGTGAAACGACGAGGACGCTTTTATCGACAAGCGTCGCGTATCCGGTTTCGAACAACAGCGGCACCACATGCACGATCACTTGCCCCGGATGCGCATGTTTCTCACGCTCTTGCGCGAGGCGCCGCACAAACGGGTGAACAATAGAATTCAATCGCTCGCGTGCCTGTGGATCGCTAAAGACGATTTCCGCAAGCGCCGTGCGGTCGAGTGCGCCGTCGCGCACGACGCCCGGCCATGCCCGCGCAATCGCCATCAATCCGTCGGAATGCGGCGCCACGGCTTCGCGAGCCAGCACGTCCGTGTCGATGATGAACGCGCCGAGCTCTTCGAAAAGACGAGCAACCTCGCTCTTGCCGGACCCGATTCCACCGGTCAACCCTACTCGCATGGGAGGGCCGTCATTCGCCGCCGCGCTGCGGCCTTACTTCGAATGAAATCTAAGCAACCGGTCCGAAAGCCAAGGCCCTGAGCTTCCGTGGGAGGGTGCCTTGGCCAATGTAAAAATCGAGGGTGACGCGCTAACGATCAAACTCTCGCTTCTCGATCGTATCCTCGCATTTCATGGATCCTTTCACATCCCACTCTCGCACATCGTCAACGCGTACGTGAGCGACCTCGAAGATTTAGAATTGCAGTACAAGCTCGAGGGGACAAATTGGGGACTAATCAAATCCGTGGGCGTCTTCGCAAATCCGCAGGGCCTCATTTTCGTCGACGTCGGTCACGGCGATTGTCTCGTCGTTGAAACGCGCGGCGAACGCTATCCGCTCATCGCCGTCCAACTATCCGACGGTCAAGATGCAAACACGCTTGCGCACGAGATCATGCGCGCGATTCCCGATAGCGGTCCCGTAGAGTAAGGACCGCTCACGACCGCTTCAACGGTCCGCCTTGCAATACCGCGGCGGTTCTGGAGACGTTCAGCAATCACCGGCGCACTGCGAGCCACGATCTTCTCGGCGCTAGCCCGTCCTAGTGGCCCTTGGAACTAGCGCGTCCGTTGATGCGCCAATGCCGACGGCGGATTTGCTCTTCATGTTTCTTCTTTGCTCTGCGAACTAGCTCTGTTCAATCAGTGGTTCAACGCCCGGGACAACTAACTCATAGCCTTTGCCGTCAAGATCTCGCAGTTGCCCCTTCTCGGAGAACAATTTTCGAACATCATTTCTGGCCTCGTGGCGGATCAATTGCTCTAAGTAGTTACGATCTTCCGGGAGGCGTATGATCTGGCCCCAATTTCGCAAGCGATGTATGAATGCATCGGATTCATCACTGATCTTTGTCAATTGCACCACATTCAGCCAACGCGTTGACTTACTACCGAAAACACGTTGTAGCTCCGCTATATTCGCGATCGCATGGTCCGTGGTGCGAGCCTGAGTGGTTGGTTGCGTGTCCAGATCGATGGCCTGGCCAAAAGTTGTTTTTCCGTTTACGTAAGCAAAGTCGACCTGAAATGCCGCTTCCGATGCGGCATCCTTGACAACAACGTTGGTTAAAACTCGCTCGCCCGTAATATCTACATCTTCGATTATTCGATTGACAACCGTCTTTGCTCTCGATCGCGACGGAGAAAGTTTGTACGCAAATTTTGGCAATGGTAGCACGAGTTTCGCAAAAAGATCAGTGAAGACCATATGCGCTTGAGTGATGCCCCCCACAACGACGGCACTCCGAGGGGCGTCAACAAAAAAGCCCGGGACCCCCTCGTAGTGTAGATAGTCGAGGAATTCGGGTTCCGCTCTTCTAGAGCTACTCAGCTTACCATCGACAAATGTCGGGAACGAATTCATCGTCAGGTTTCGAATTGACTGCGCAAAATTTTCGCACGCGTACGCTTGCGAATCGTTCAGCAGCGTATCAAGGCAACGAGTAATTCCGGTTGTCCGTATGAGGAGTTCACCTTCGAAGGTGCCGACTAGCGCGAAGTTTATCATCTCTCCACGCAACAAGTCGGGCAGAGCGCGAATGATAGAATAATGTAGTATCTTATCGTGCCTTTCGTTCATCTCATCACTTCGCGTTGACAAAAACGCCCCTCCGATTGTCGATGATGTTACGCAGCTTCGCCTGACGACGCAGAAGGAATCGGTAAAGCAGTACTTGCAAGCGGCGATCTAGCCATTCGTTAGGAATTTGCTCTACTATGGAACGAATTTCCGCTTTTGGCATGTTGACAATGACGCTAGCCGCCCCGCGCAACTTGCTCCAGTCCTTGATCTCAGCATACCACGGGTGGTCCATTCGTACCCAAGCGGTGTGATGCAGGTCCCAGCCATCGTGTGGATCCGCGTTGAAATGCCTCAGGCGCGCTTCCCCCGAGTACTGCAGTACAGGAGCACCAAGAAGTGCACGATCATGATCGTGAAGATATACCCTGGAGTGCGCGGTTGGCGTTGCCTAATCCCTGACGACTATGAGGTTTCCGCTATGTCGATCGGGGTTCGCGATGTATGCATCAAATGCAATCCCTTGGTAGAGAATTTCATCACAATTGGAACTTCCGAGAAACAACGGGTCTCCCGCGCCAGCAAGGCCGAATGATGCTCTCGACGCGTCGAAATAAGGTACGCCGTAGAATACGCGGCCGCCGACATCGACGATGGCTGGCTCCAGGACGCTGAAGCCGGCCAATTTTGCAAGCATAGCGCTCACCCATTCGTTTACGGGTGCAAATTGATTGTCGTCGCTCCCCTTGCAAAATCGCTGAATTCCATCCGAGCAATCACAAATTAGAACAGATCTGCCGTTCGCGCTTGTTATGTGCGCAGGAACGATGGGTCGCCCGATGGCATGTACCCGCACGGCCAACGGAAGGCGCAATAAATCCTCCGATTCGACGTTCGCGACGCAGCGTCGTGATCAACTTTTCAACGCTTTTTCTGGCTTAGTCCATTTCCTTTCAAAATGCGCCAGGTGGTTCATTCGGCCTATCGCAACAAAAATGAGCGCGGATAGCCTCCGCGCTCGTTTCGTTTGATGCGATCCTTCGACTGCGCGCTTACGCGCTGCGCTCAGGATGACAGGGGGCGTTAGCCCTGGACTGCGTCGCCGATTGTGCCGAAGCCGACTTCTTCGTCGACGGCGAGGGCTTCGATTTCCTCAGGCGGGACGTCGGCCACGTGTTGGATCGATGCGGTGATGCGGCGCGTGGCGTGGTTGATTGTGAGCAGCGTAACTTCGACGTCTTGACCCGGATTGAACGTTGCACTCGGATCGAACTCGCCCTTGGGCACCATCGCGAGGATACCGGGAACGATCTCGACGAGGAGATAGTTCGGCGTAACCTTGACGACTTGCGCCGTGAGTTTGTTCGTTTCGTACAGCTTGTCGGCGTGCTCGTCCCACGGATCGGGCAGCGCGTGCTTGAGCGACAAGCTGACCTTCTTCGCTTCCGGATCGAACTTCATGATTTCGACGTTCACGACGTCGCCGATTTTCACGACTTCCGAAGGATGCTTGATGCGCGCGTAGCTGAGTTCGCTGTTGTGAATGAGGCCGTCGATGCCGCCGAGATCGACGAATGCACCGAAGTCCGCGAGACGCACAACAACGCCTTCACGAATCTGACCGACTTCCATCGTGTCGAGCAGCTCTTGCTTCTTGGCCTGCAGTTCTTCTTCGAGAACGAGACGCTGCGAGAGCACGACGCGATGACGCTTGTGATCGAGATCGATCACTTTCAAGCGCAGTTTTTGTCCGACGAGTTCGTCGAGATTGCCCACCGGCTGGCGGCGGATTTGCGATGCGGGAACGAATCCACGCATACCGAGATCGACCAACACGCCGCCCTTGACGACTTGCGTAACGGTCGCTTCGATCACTTCGTCGCGTTCATGCGCTTCAATGACCTTCTCCCACGTCTTGAGCGCGCGTGCGCGGCGCTCGGACAGGAAGAGCGTTCCATCCATGTCGTCGATACGGTGAATCATCACCTCGAGGGTGTCACCGACTTTGAGAACTTTGGGGTCGACCGCCAGCGAAAGCTCGCGGAACGGAAGTACGCCTTCGGATTTTCCGCCGACGTCGACGAGCAGCTCGTCTTTGTCTTTCTGAACGATCATGCCGTTCAGGACCTGGCCCTCGTCGAGTACCTTCAGCGACTCTTCGTAGAGGCGCTGTTCAAGTGCGAGTTGATCTTCCTCTTCGTGCGCGGGGGCGATTTCAATCGTAGAGATGTTGTAGTTCCTACCTTAATATTTTTTTATTTTTGCGGATTAACGCTGACAACTTCGGCACCACCACGTTCCGCGTTGCGCGAGCACCGTCCGTACGATCGGTTTCCCACAACGAGGACACGGTTCGTCTTTCTTTCCGTAGACCGCAAGCACGTTTTGAAAACCGCCTTGCAGGCCTTCGGCATCCACGTAATCGTCGACGCTCGTGCCGCGCATATCGATCGCGCGAGTAAGAACTTCGATGATTGCGCGGTGTAACCGGCGAACCGCTGGTTTCGTCAACGCCTTGGCGGGCCGCCCGGGTTTGATGCCGGCGTCCCACAGCGCTTCGCACGCATAGATATTTCCTATGCCCGCGATACGCTGCTGATCGAGGAGAAATGCCTTGATCGGCGTCGTCCGCCCGGACAGCATACCGATAAAGCCTTCTGGTGTAAAGCCTTTAGAAAGTGGCTCTACTCCGAGACTTTTGTCCCACGGCTCGCCTGGCTCCACGAGGCGCATACGGCCAAAGGTGCGCAAATCGGCGAAGCTGAGACGCGTTCCATCCGTATAATGAAACACAATATGGGTGCCTTTGTATTCAGCTTCTCCATCCCGCCCAAGCACCAGGCGACCGGTCATCCGCAGACTCGCCACTAAGGCGCGGCCCGAGCCCAGCTCGATAATCACGTACTTGCCGCGCCGGCCCACCGCCGCGATCGTTTCACCCGCAAGCGCACGCACAAAATCGACGCCGGGCGGCGCGATAGCCATTTTCAGGAGGCGGACGTCAACGGAGGCGATGGTCTTGCCCACGACCGTGTTGGCCAGGCCGCGGGCAATCGTTTCAATTTCGGGCAGTTCAGGCACTCAGGCCATTATAAGTCGACAGTTAACCCCGTCAAATCGACAATGAGCGTTTGACCGGGAATCGGCGTTACCGTCGCCCGCAGCGTGGGGAACGCATCTTCGAACGCTGTGATCGTATGCACGTCCTCGTGCAAGTTGGTGAAGCAGTACGTGCCGTCGATATTGACGCGCGCTTGGACATCTTCACTTTGCGAGCGCGCCGTGATGACGTTGTCATGGGTCGGGGATTGTTCGAGGCGGAGAATATATGATACGGGTGCATTGACGCGGCCGCAGATTGTGCCGCCCTCCTGCGCGGCACCCGCGTAAATCGGCGCTGCGATGAACGTTACACCCAACGCCATCGCAACGATGTTTGAGAGTTTCATGCCCGTAGAACGCCGGCTTGTCGTCAGTTGTGACGGGTGTCATCCTGAGCGCAGGTGCGAAGCACCGGAGTCGAAGGATCGCAACGAAAGAAACGCCCGGTGAAATGTCGCCGGGCTTTTGCTATGATGCGATCCTTCGACTCCGCTTCACTGCGCTCAGGATGACATTCGTCGTAACGCGACTACGGCGGTGACGGCGTGGACGTGCGCACGTGCAGTTGGGACGGTATCGATATGACTAAATGCGCGCCGCTTGCGATGCCGTCTTTCGACGCTTCATCTGCCGGGAGTTCGATAACGTACTTTGCATCGCCGTGACGGCGTGGAATTTGATCGTCCGGCGTGTCGGCTTGCGTTGACGGAACGTTAGCGGCGACGCTTCGCACGCGGCCGTCGCCGCCCACAAACACCATGTCGAGCGGAATAAACGTGTTCTTCATCCAGAAATCGACCGGTCCATCTTCCTCGAACACGAAGATCATGCCGGTGTGCGGCCGCAACTTCGTGACACTCATGAGGCCGAGCTCGCGCTCGCCTTCCGTCGTTGCAACCTGGAGATGCAGCGTGGACTTCGGCGCTTGCACGTCAATCGTCGGGAGGCTTTGCGGCGAGGGGCTTGCGAGCTGGGCAATCAAGACGAGCGAGGCGATCATGAGTGGATTCTCCGGTAGACGGCTACACGATCTACACGACAGACTTCGCGTAGCTGCCGGCCGGCCACCTCGCGGCGGAGCATCGGCAAAATGGTGCTCTGAAACTCTGCATTTGGATAATCGTCGGCAAACAGTAAATATGTTGCGTGCGGCGGCGCGCCGATCGTCTCATTGGGATGCTTCAAGGCGATCGCGGTATACCACTCATCGTGCGTGCCGAGCGTTGCATCGGCGGGAACGCAGTTCAATAGGCGCGGCACCGCCGAAACGTTGGGATACGCGGATTTCAGATAGTGCCCCGCGTGCGTCGGATTGAGGAAGATTAGAAACAGAATGCAGAGCGCGACGGCCGCAGACAGCCAGCGCCGCGCGACGGCTTCGCCCGCACGATGACGAATGTGTGCAACCGCCGCTGCCATAGCGATCAATGCCCACGGAATCCATAGCGCGACGTAGTGCATCCCCATGCGCCAGACGCCGCCGCTGTTCGCTAAAAGTACGATGGAAAGTCCAGGAATCACAAGCCAAAACCATTGCGTTCGCATCGGGAGAAACGCAAGCGGTACGAGCGCTTCGAGAACGTATGTCAGACGCGGCACGATGCGAAACGTGTCCTTGAAATGCGAGCCGCTCGGATCAACCGTATACCGATAAAAGTTCGATGGTCCCCAACCGCCCAGACGCGGGACGATCATTCCGAAATAGAGCAAGAGCACGCCAGTCGCGCCGAGCGCCGTTATGGCGCCGGCCTTTGTATAGGCGCGATCGCTGCTCCGTATTCCGTAGACGGCCAAGGCGCAGGCCATGATTCCGGTAATGAGCGCGACGTCTTCGCGAACGCATAAGAGTGCAACCGCGAACAGCGCATACCAGGCCCAGCGGCGTGCAGAGAGGGCGAGCAGCGCGAGGAACGTCAGGAGCGGGACGAAGGACAGTTCATGAAACTCCGAAAACGCGAGCGCAAGCAGTGGCGGATACAGTATCGCGATAATCGCGCACCGCAGGGCAAGCTCGTTGCCGAGATAACGGTTGACGAGCGCATAGTATGCGACGACCGAACCGACGACAAGAAGCACTTGCACGATTTGTAGCGTCAGCGTGCTGTGGGTGAGCGAAAGCAGCGGGTACAGCGTCGCGAGAATCGGCGACCAGTGAAACCGGAAGTGCGAAGCGTGCTCGAACGAATCGTACATTCCGCTGGGCACGTTGTGGATTGCGATCGAGAACGTCCCCGTATCAGCGCCGTACGTCCACAACGACGTGCGGATGACGGCAGAAACGATCAAGACCGCGGCGGCCGCCATCGTCAGGGCGATGAACGTGCCGCGCGAACTCAAACCTCCGGCATTGCCTCCACGTCGTACCAGTTCGTTCCGGTCTTCACGGTGACTTCGAGCGGGACGGAGAGCGGCAAGGCGTTCTCCATTTCCGAGCGGACCAGGTGAGCGACGTCGTGCAAACGATCTTTGCGCACTTCGAAAATCAGCTCGTCGTGAATCTGCAAGAGCATCGTCGCTCCTGACGACGGTTCGAGCGCCCGGTCGATTTTCACCATCGCAAGTTTCATCAGATCCGCGGCGCTGCCTTGCAACGGGGCGTTCGTCGCCTCACGCTCCGCGGCAGAACGCAGCATGTAATTACTCGACGTTAACGCCGGCATGTAGCGACGGCGTCCGAGAATCGTTGAGACGTAGCCGTTGCGGCGCGCATCCTCGATCGTTCGCTCGATGTAGTCGCGCACCGACGGAAACCGCGCGAAGTATGCGTTCGTAATCTCACGAGCCTCGGCACGGCTGATTTCGAGCCGCTGCGCGAGACCGAAATCCGACATGCCGTACAGCAAGCCGAAGTTGACGCTCTTGGCCATGCGCCGTTGATTGCCGTCAACCGATTCACCCGCGCCGACATTGAAAATCTGCCGAGCGGTAAAGTCGTGAATGTCTTGGCCTTCTTCGAACGCGCTACGCATGGCTTCATCGCCGGAGAGATGCGCCATCAACCGCAATTCGATCTGGCTGTAGTCGGCCGCAAGTAAGATGTGATCGTCGTCTTTAGCAACGAACGCCTTGCGGATGCGCCGGCCTAGATCTCCGCGCACCGGAATATTCTGCAGGTTCGGGTTCGTCGACGAGAGCCGTCCCGTTGCCGTCGACGTTTGATTGAACACGGTGTGCAGCCGATGATCGTGCTTGTCGAGGAGTTGCGGAATGACGTCGATGTAGGTGTTCTTGAGCTTCGTCACTTCGCGCCACTCGAGCACGAGCGCGCAGATCGGATACTCTTTTGCAAGGCCCTGCAGAATCTCGACGCCGGTCGCCCAGCCCGTCTTCGTCTTCTTCCCGCCCGGAATTTGCAAGCGGCCGAAGAGAATGTTGCCCAGTTGCATCGGCGAGCCGATGTTGAACTCTTCGCCCGCGAAATCGAAGATGTGACGCTGCAACCGGCGTGTTGCCTCATCGATCTCATGGCCGATCACATCGAGTTCCGTCGTGTCGACCGCGATTCCGGCGGCTTCCATCTTTGCGAGAATCGGCGCGAGCGGCACTTCGACGTCTTCGTACAGGCGCAGCTGATCGCGCTCATCGAGCGTTTCACGAGCCTTGAGAACAATCTGCAGTGTCGCGTCCGCGTGCGCGGCCGCGTCTTCCCCGATGTTGGTCTGCAGCTGTTCCGCAGCGGCGTCGCTGATGTCGCCGAAGGTGCGTCCGGGATTGAGCAAGTGCGCTGCGATCATCGCGTCGTCTTCGAAGCGATAGTGTTCGACGCCGTGGGCGCGTAACGCGTGTACGACGCGTTTGGCATCGTATGCCGCAAGGCGCTTGGCGTCGCGCAGCAACGATGCAACAGCCGCGCGAACGGTTTCGTGAGCAAGCGCGGCTAGCGCAAAGGAGACACCGCTGCCGGCGGCACCGGAGAAGCCGATATTGTGCTCGCGCAGTGCAATCGCAACGAGTTGAGATGTCGCAAGCCCGCGAAGATCGTTTGCGAGGCGCTCGAACTCGGGCGGATCGACCGAGGCGACGTAGGAGCGATAGTTGCCTTCGATCCGCTTGTCGGCGGCAAAGAGCGGCAAACCGTCGACGGGCGGTTTCAGTTTCGCGAGCAGTGTTTTGAATTCGAGTTCGGCGTAGAGCGGATAGAGCTCCGCGTCGCTGGGAGCCTTGTACCGGTTGCTCCAGTCAACGTCGATCGGAAGATCGCGATGCACGACCGAGACGTCGCGATACACCTGCGCTTTCGTACCATACTCTTCGACGAGCTTTTGCAATTTTGCCGAACCCGCCAGCACCGGATCGGCGACGAGCGCATCGAGCGACCCTGCCGCCTTGATCAACTTGATCGCGGTCTTCTCGCCCACGCCGGGAATACCGGGAAGATTGTCGGATGGATCGCCTTTGAGTCCGCGGTAATCGGGCAGCTGCACCGGTTGCAATTCGAAGCGTTCGGCGACCGCGGCCGGATCGTAACGTCCGAGGTCGGTAATCCCGCGCCGCGTTGTCAGCACCGTCGTTTTTTCATCGACGATCTGCAGCAAATCCAAATCGCCGGTAACAACCAGCGTGCGCTCACCGGCGTCTTCGGCTTTACGCGCAAGCGTCGCGATGATGTCGTCCGCTTCCATGCCCTCGATCTCGACGATCGGAATCTTGTGCACCGCGAGCACTTGACGCACCAGCGCGAATTGGCTGCGCAAATCGTCGGGCATGGCATCGCGCTGCGCCTTATAGTCCTTATAGAGCGCGACACGCGTCGCCGGCATCCCTTTGTCGAATGCGGCGACCACGTGCGTCGGCTTCTCATCATTGATGAGCTTGTTGAGCATCATCGTAAAGCCGTACACCGCGTTGATCGGCGTTCCGCGTGTGGTGGTCAGCGGCGGCAACGCGAAAAACGCGCGATACACGAGCCCGTAGGTATCGAGCAACATCAGTGTTGCCGTGCCCGGTTTTGGTTTGGCCACTACTGCACCAGAATCGACGATGACGCGGCCAGGACGCGACCGTCATTTGTGATCTTTAACACCGAGAGTGTATACCGGCCCCGCGTCTGCGGGAGTTGCACCGGCAGCGCGTTACCGCTGTCGTGGATGACGCTCCACGAGACGACTTGTGTGTCGGCCTCGGAGAGTGTGAGGTCCTGCGGCGGTTGCGTACGGCGCACGAAGCCGAGCACTTGCGCGTGTTCGCCCGTCGAATCGACCCACGGATGCCACGTCCGTCCCGACGGCGCGCTCAGTTGCGTTGCGGCAACACCGACTGCGAGCAGCGACGGTGCGGAATCGAAGAGTGCGCTTCCCGACGGTGCGCCGCGGCTTATACGCACGATCACCGTGCCCGGCGTCGCACCGGTATCGCGCAGTGTTACCGAGGCCGATGCACCGGGAGCGAACTGCGATCCATCAACATCGAGCGGCACGAACTCCGGCCGTCCGGGCGCATCGACGGCGAGCGGCACGCTCGTCCATTCCATCCCGCCGTCGCGAACGAACACGGCACCAGCGCGCAAGTCACCCGGCGCATCGCTCACTTTCATCGAGCTCTCCGCGCGTCCGCCGTTCACGCGTGCAACCACACTCTGCGATCCGAGCGCACTCTCGAGTGTGAGTAACGCTTCGCCGGTTGCGCCCGGCAGCGATGCTGTAACGTGCACTTCATCGCCCGCGCGATAGACGTTCTTATCGAGCGACACGTGCGCATCGGAGCTGCCGCTCGAAGCCGCGTCACCGCCCGCTTGCGGGACGACGTCGACTTGACCGGCATCGCTCGATTTTGCGCCGCCGCTCTCGATCGTCGCCATCACGAGATTCATTCCGAGCACCGGCGAGTTGAACGTTCCGCGGGCATGGCCGTTGCGGTCGAGCGTGAGAATCTGTTCTTGCGTCGCCGGTCCGTGCGTCAACGTCGCTTTCACCTGCGCGCCCGCGACCGGTTTACCGCTTCCGATCTCGTTTCCGTACACGTCGAAATTGATCGGCGTTCCCAGTGTTTGCTCCGAACGGTCGAGCGCAAGCCGGATGGCGGTCCGCGACGTCGGAACGAGAATACGCGTCACGGCCGTCGCACCTGACGCTTCCACGCGAATACCGTACGTCGAAGAAAGCCCGTCCGTCGGCGGCGCAATCATGACCGTGGCGTGGCCGTTGCCGTCGGTGCGCACCGTCTTATCCATCCACCGCGTCGTCGCCCACGGAAGTGTGTCCGGAGTAAATCCAACGTAGACGTGAGGCGAACGAACGACCGTCACGTGAACCGGCGTATCTCCGCGCGATGCCGTGATCGCGACCGGAACTGCTGCGCTCGCATCGCACGCCGCTTCGCATCCGCTTGCAACACTGAGGGAAAGCCCGTTTGCATTCGCGTCAACGTGTACCGTCGCACCACCGACGCCGCGGTCGACCTGCGCGAGCACCACGTAATCACCCGCGGTTGCATTCGGCGGCACCGCGAGCGTCGCATTGAAGGCGCCGGCACTATCGAGCGGCGCTTGCGATTGCGCGACGAGCGCTGCTCCCAAGCGCATCGTGACGTTTGCCGTTCCGCCTGCTGCCTTCATCATCGATCCCGAGCGCGTGCGCGCAAAGCCGACGATGCGTACGCTGTCGCCCGCATGAACGACGGCGGTATCGCTTCGCACGCCGACGATCGTCGACGGCAACGGCGCTTGCGGTAACAGACTCGTGAAGGCGTAGCTGTCGCCCCACTGTGCAAGCGCGAAGATCGGACGCGGCGAGCGGTTCCAACGCACGACGCCGTGCGCGTCGCTCTCTCGCGTCACAAAGTCTCCGTTGACGACAAACTGTACGCGCATGTGCGCAAGCGCGCGTCCCGTTCCCAGGTCTGCGCCGTAGACGAGCAATTCGCCCGGCGTCTCTTTCGTTGCCAGGCCGACTCGCGTGCGATTGATCCACACTTGCTCGCCGACGTTTCCGCGTCGCGCTTCAACGACGAAGAATCCTTCGCGCGATCCGAGCGGCACGGTGACTTGATTCGATTGGAACTGATAGCCGCCGGGAGGCGAATACGTGAACTTCGCAATGGGCGCGCGCCCGCGCGGATCAATGGCGCGTGGACGTGCGTTGCTGCCCGCGGTCACCACATCGCCCGGGTGTACTTGGTACACCGAGAATTGCACGGGAGCACCCGAATAGGTGTCTAGGCGAACGACCGTCGGCTTCCACGGAACGTTTGAATCGCTGGCAAAGAGGGCAAAGTAGGCGTCGAGCTTGTGAAGGTCGACGATTTGCCGTGCCGCCGATGCGGGAGCAACGGCGACAAACAGCGCAACGAACGCTGCGATTATGGAGCGGTAGACGGGCACGTCCGATCATTCGCGCCGAGCGCGCGATGGTCCCGGGGGAACGGCTTGGCTGCTCCGGGAACTTCACAGCCGAATTTTGCCGTTTCGAAAGCAGAAATGAAGATCCGATTTGCCGCCGGGGCATTAGCGCTCGGCATCACGCTTGCCACTTCGCCCGTTGCCGTTACCGCAGCGACGCCGCCGCCGAAGGCCGCGCCGCACGCAATGCCGACGCCGTATATGCCGCCGTATGCGATGCACACGAGCTTCGTCGTCGAGGTGAACAAAAAAGGCCAAGTCGTGCGCGTGAAGTCCGGCAACTCGGCGAAGACGTGTCCGAAGAATCAGCAAGCGCCATGCTTGAACTTCAACGCGCACACGTACGGTAACGTGCTCCAGATGTGGATCCGTCACCCCGACGGTACGGCGGAAGTCGGTGTGTACAAAGTGAGCTACGACTACGATCCCAAGACGCACAACGTGCATCGGAACGTCGCAATCCTTTCACGCGGCGGAGACTGGGGCGATAAGGAAGGCGCCGCTACCGACATGATGAACAAGGCCGACGAAGAAGCACGCGCGTGGGCGCAAAAACAGAAGCAGCAGAACACCAGTCTGCCGGATTTGAATAAGATCGTTGCCCCCTCGCCGACGCACAAACCGTAAACCGCTCCCGCGCATTTCGTTTCTCGACGACGGTGGCGGTCGCGAGCGCAGCTGCACGTCAAAAGACGCATACGAAAGCGAAGAGCACGCGCGCGCCGCGATGCTCATGAACGGCACGATCGGCAAGCTCTCGATCTATCATTGCCGCTACTGCGACCTGTGGCATCTCACCAGCCGCCGCGAATGATACACTAGCGTAGTATGCGCTTTGTAACGTTTCGCACGGCGGACGGACGGGTCCGACCCGGCGTCGTCGAGGGCGACGCCGTTCGCACGATCTCTACGCCGACGCTGCTCGACTATATCGCACTTGCGCCGCACGAACGCGTTGCGTGGCACTCCGGAGACGAAGTGACGCCGCTGCGCGATGTCACGCTCGATGCGCCGGTTCGACCGCTGCGCAATGTGTTTTGTGTCGGCCGCAACTATCTGGAACATGCAAAAGAAGGCGCGCGCGCTGCCGGCCGCGAGCTCAAACTCCCCGACGTTCCGACGTTCTTCACGAAAGCACCGACCGCAATCGCGGCTCCCGATGCGACGCTATATCTGGAAGCAAAGGTTTCGAACGAGTACGATTTCGAAGCGGAACTCGCCATCGTCATCGGCGCGCGGTGTAAAGACGTCACCGAAGCGGATGCGCACGCGGTCATCTTCGGATACACCGCGTTCAACGATGTGACCGCGCGCGATCTTCAACGCACGCACGTGCAATGGTTCAAAGGAAAAAGCCTCGACGATTGCGCGCCCATCGGTCCGTCGATCGTTTCCGCGGACGAAATCGGCGATCCGCAGGCGCTCGACATTGCGTTCCGTCTAAACGGCGTCGAGAAGCAGCACAGCAACACGTCGAACATGATCTTCCGCATTCCGCGACTCATCGCCGAACTCTCGAAGGGCATGACGCTCGAAGCGGGCGACGTGATTGCGACGGGAACGCCCGAGGGCGTCGGCTTCGCCCGCACGCCTCCGGAATTTTTGCGCGACGGCGACGTGATGGAAGTCGCTATCGAGAAGATCGGAATTCTCAAGAACCGCATCTCGATTACGTGAACGAATCTTGTTTGACGCTGCGCTAAAACTAAGCATCATCGCAGCAATCGGCCTGGTTGCGGTCGGCGTGCTCGCATTGATTTCACCGCGACGCCTTGCGCGCAGCTACGGCGTCGAGCTGCATGATGCAGCAGGTTTCGTGTGGGTGCGCGCAACCGGCGCGCGGGACATCGTGTTTGGCCTTGTACTTGGTTACATCGCGTATGAGCAAGAATTTCCAACAACGCTGCTGATATGCGCCGCCGGATTCGTACTGTCCATTGTTGATTTTTCACTCGCCGTCACGTATGCGCGCCGCTTCCATAGCGAACACGCGGCGCACCTCGGGGGAGCCGTGGCCTTCCTCATCATCATCGCACTCTATCTCGTGCCGTAGTTGCGGAGACGTTAGTCGCAGGGTTGAGCAATCGACCGCGGGAACGCAGCGAAGATGATCGTCGCCGTTCCGCGAGAGACCTCTCTGAGCGAACGCCGGGTGGCGCTCGTTCCAGAGACGGTACAACGTCTTGTAAAGTCCGGGGTCGAGGTGCGCGTTTCGCGCGGCGCCGGCGTTTCCGCCGCTTTTCCCGACGAGGAATACGTCAAGGCCGGAGCGTCGATCGTCGATGATCCGGCCGCACTACTTTCCGCCGCCGATGTCGTCGTAACGATCGGAAAAGAGCCACCGGAGTTCTTTTCGCAGCTGCGCCGCGGCTCCGTACTCGTCGGATTTTTGAATCCGCTGGGCGATCCCGGGATCGTACAGACGCTCTCGAACGCGGGCGTCACTGCACTTGCAATGGAAATGATCCCGCGCATCACGCGGGCACAGTCGATGGACGCGCTCTCCTCGCAAAGCAACATCGCGGGGTATAAAGCCGTGCTCCTCGCTGCGGCGGCGCTTCCGAAGTTCTTTCCGATGCTCACGACTGCGGCCGGCACCATTCCACCCGCACGCGCGCTGATTCTCGGCGCAGGCGTTGCCGGATTGCAGGCGATTGCAACGGCGCGGCGTCTCGGCGCGGTGGTCAGCGGCTACGACGTGCGCGCGGTCGTCAAAGAGCAAGTGCAGTCGCTGGGAGCGACGTTCCTTGAATTCGATCTCGGTGAAAGCGCCGAAGCCGCCGGCGGATACGCAAAAGAGTTGACGCCCGAACAACAAGAGCGACAGCGTCAGTGGATGGTCGAACAAATCGGCAAAAATGACGTCGTCATCACGACGGCACTCGTCCCCGGACGCCGCGCACCGATCCTCGTCAGCGAGGCGGCCGTTGCAGCGATGCGGCCGGGCTCCGTGATCGTCGATCTCGCCGCCGAAGCGGGCGGAAACGTTGCGCTCACCAAACCGAACGAGACGATCGTCACCGATAACGGCGTAACGATCATCGGCACGACCAATCTTCCCGCGACGATGCCGTTCAACGCGAGCCAGCTCTACTCGCGCAACGTGTACGCGTTGCTGCAGCCGTTCATCAAAGACGGCGCGCTGACGCTCGATTTCAACGACGACGTGATCAAAGGCGCATGCATCGTGCGCGAGGGCCAGGCACTGCTCGGAGGTTCCGCATCGTGACGGACGTGAGTCATTTCATCTATCTTCTCACCGTGCTCGTCCTCGCGGTTTTCGTCGGATTCGAAGTCATTTCGAAGGTGCCGACGACGCTGCACACGCCGCTGATGTCGGCAACGAATGCGATTCACGGCATCGTGATTGCGGGCGCGATGGTCGTCACGGCCGCGCTCTTCGCAACCGGCGGTCATCACGCCGTAACGACGGTTCTTGCGATCGTCGCGGTCACGCTGGGAGCGATCAACGTGTTCGGCGGCTTTGCCGTTACCGAACGGATGCTGCAGATGTTCCGGCGCAAGGAGACCAAGTAGTGACGACGATTGCGCTCACCGCATCGCTGCTCGATCTCGTCGCGATCGCGCTTTTCATCCTCGGACTGCATTTCCTCAACACACCCGCGACGGCGCGCTTCGGCAACCGCCTCGCGGCCATCGGCATGTTCATCGCGCTCGTCCTCGTGCTCGTGCAGACGCAGGGCGTCGGATGGTGGGCGATCGCGATCGGCACGATCGTCGGCGCGGCGATCGGGATCATCGCCGCCGTCCGCGTGAAGATGACGGCAATGCCGCAGATGGTCGCGCTTTACAACGGCGCGGGCGGCGGCGCTGCGGCATTAATCGGCGTCGTCGAATATCACGTCTTTCTCGAGAGCGGCCATGCGGCGCTCGATCCCGTCGTTTCCGTCTCGCTCGTCCTTTCGATGATCATCGGTTCGATCAGTATCGCCGGTTCCATCATCGCGTTTCTCAAGTTGCAAGAAGTCATGACCGGGCGCCCGATTACGTATCCCGGGCAGCAGATCGTCAACGGGATCATCGCGCTCGCGATTATCGTGCTCGGCGTATGGTTCGTGTACAGCGCAGGAACGCTGCCCGAGGGCGCGTTCTTCGGACTGCTCCTTGCGGCGCTTGCGCTCGGCGTGCTGTTCGTGCTGCCGATCGGCGGCGCAGACATGCCGGTCGTGATCTCGCTGCTCAACTCGTTCACCGGTCTTGCCGTCGCAATCACCGGTTTTGAAATCGATTCCGTCCTCCTCATTATCTGCGGCGCACTCGTCGGCGCGAGCGGTACGATTCTCACCGTCGACATGAGCAAAGCGATGAATCGTTCGCTCACCAACGTCCTGTTCGGCGCGTTCGGCGCGGGCGGCGGAATGGAACCGGCAGCCACGGGCGGCGGCAGCGGGCAGAACGCGCGCAGCATCAATGCCGACGACGTCGCAGTCATGCTCGCGTATGCGAACAAGGTGATGTTCGTGCCGGGTTACGGCATGGCGGTCGCGCAAGCGCAGCACAGCGTCAAGGCGCTCGCCGATCAACTCGAAAAGCGCGGCGTGAAAGTCTTCTACGCGATCCATCCGGTCGCCGGACGCATGCCGGGCCACATGAACGTGCTGCTCGCGGAAGCGAACGTGCCGTACGAGCAATTGCTCGACCTCGATGCCGCCAACGCGGAATTTCCCACGACGGACGTCGCACTCGTCATCGGCGCAAACGACGTCACCAATCCCGCGGCAAGAAATGTACCGAGCTCACCGATCTACGGCATGCCGATTCTCGACGTCGATAAAGCGGCCAACGTCATCGTGCTCAAGCGTTCGATGCGTTCCGGTTTTGCGGGCATCGACAATCCGCTCTACGAAATGCCGAACACGGCGATGCTCTTCGGTGACGCAAAAGCATCGGTCGACGCGCTTACCGCAGCGGTGAAAGCATTGTAAAATGAACGGGTGACCCGGCTCCACAAATACCTGCGCCGCATTGCGTACGGCGGTCCTCTTGCTCCCTCACGCCAAACGCTTCGCAATCTTCATCGCGCGCATGTACTGGCGATCCCGTTCGAAAATCTCGACGTCCAACTGAACGTGCGCCGGCCGTTCGATCTCGACACCGTTTTTCAAAAGATCGTCGACGAGCGGCGAGGCGGATGGTGTTACGAGATGAACGGCCTTTTCGGTTGGGCGCTACGCGAACTCGGGTTCAATGCGGATTTCGTCGCCGGCGCTGTGAATCGCGAGAAACGCGGCGATGCCGCACTGATGAATCATCTGCTGCTCATCGTGCATCTGGACCAACCGTTTCTCGCCGACGTCGGGTTCGGTAACGGAACGCTGCTGCCGGCACCGTTGAAAGAAGGGATCTTCAGCGACGGGCGGTTCGAGTTCCGTTTGACGCGCGAGGGCGAGTGGTGGCGATTTCACAACCATCGCTGGGACGGGTCGACGTTTGATTTCACCGAGGAGCCGTATGCGTACGAAGCGTTTGAGCCGAAAGCGCGGCTGCTCGCAACAACCGCCGAATCGCCGTTCGTTCAGAACCTCGTCGTATCGCGGCTAACGGATTACGGCATGGTAACGTTGAGAAACGCCGTGCTGCAGATGCAAAGCGATACCGGCATGAACGAAGAGACCGCACCGAACGCCGAAGCCCTCGCGCGCATTCTCAAAGAACACTTCGAACTCGAAACGGACATGAACGCCCTCTGGCCACGCGTCGCCTCCCAACACAAAGTATGGCTACGCAAACGCATACGGGGCTTTTGACCGTGTCATCCTGAGCGGAGCTCGCGCAGCGAGCGGAGTCGAAGGATCGTTACGAGCGATTGAATTGAGGCGATCCTTCGACTCCGGTGCTTCGCACCTACGCTCAGGATGACAAAGCGTTAGCTAAAATGTGAGCTGCGATGGTTGCGCAGCGAGGCGCGGTGCGGGCGAGCCAGATCGCTTCGGGCCAATTCATCGGGTTCATCAGTGCTTTTGCAGGATGTAACCACACTGGTGATAGTTCATGCTGCGGCGTATCGAGTACCACGCGGATAACGCCGATGCGCGACGCGCGAAGAAGTCCGCTCTCCATATCAACGCCGGCGTAACCTTCTTGCGCAAGCACGCCGCGCTGTTCCCCGTGAACGATTGCGGCACTCGTGATCATCGGCGCTTCGATCGGGTCGTACCCCAACCGTCGTGCCGATTGCGCAAACGCACTCTGCAACTCGACATCACACGTCACGCGTTGGCCGTCCGGCCGCATCACTTCACGCGGAATAAGCACCGCGCCGGTGTCCAGCGCCGGCGACAATCCACCCGCAACTCCGCAACTGATTACCGCATCGCCGAGCTGCGCCGGATCGATATTCGCAAGCGCCATCCCTGATTCAATCACGCGAACCTGGGGACACAGCCGCCGTAGCGGATCCGCTTCGAGCCCCGTCGCAGCAATGACCGTGAGCCCACGCGGATCGATCACGAATAATACCCGTGAGCGCGATACCACTGCAGCGCGCGCTCGAGCGCAGCCCGCACCGATTGCGGACGATATCCCAGCTCCGAAATCGTCTTCGATGAATCGGCGAACATCCGGTGCGTCGAGAGATGCACGCCTTCGAGCGGCGCGAACGGACGCGCGCCGGGAACGAGCCGGCAGCGCGCTTCGTCAACGTACGCCACCGCCAGCGCGAGCGCAAACGGCGCGCGAAACGACGGAACTTTTCTTCCGGTGAGTTCGGCGAGCAAGTCCCACAACCGGTCGAAGCTCATATTTTCACCGCCGGCAACATACCGTTCGCCAGGATGACCGCGTTCGAGAGCTGCAACGTGCGCTGCTGCAACGTCCTCGACGGCAACGAGATTCATCCCGCCGTGCCCCGGCGGTTTCGCGAACATCGCGCCGCGTGCAAAATCGACGATCATCTTGCCGGTGGGCGTTGGTTTCCAATCGCCCGGTCCAACAGGCGCCGTCGGCAGCACCGCAATGACGGGAACGCGCGAGGCAAACGCCGCGTACTCTTGCAGCAGTTTGGACGAATGGTAGTCGTCTTTGCGCGCAGCGGTGACGTGTCCGAGCGTCGCGGAACTCGACGTGACGACGGCACGTTCGACGCCGGCAAGATGCGCTGCATCGAGAAGACCCGCGGTGCCGAGCACGTTGACCGCGTGAATGTTCTTGCGGTCGCGCGGCGTGAACGAATAGAGGGCGGCGCAATGCACGACGTACCGGCAGCCCTCGAGCGCATGCACGAGATCGCCGCTTCGTGTCAAATCGCCGGTGACGGTTTCACAACCTTCGATGGCCGTGTGCGCATCGCGAACGAGCGCGCGCACCGCGTATCCGCGCGCAACGAGGGCGCGCGCGACGTGCGCGCCTACGAACCCCGTTGCGCCGGTGAGAAATACTCGATCAGCGGCCAAGCGCGGCGCGGATCGACTCTTTTACGGATCCCGTTGTGCGAAGCACGGCGGTCGGTTCGTATCCGCAGTGCGCCATGCAGTTCTCGCAGCTCGGGTGTTTTCCGCGACCGTACTTCTCCCAATCGGTCTCTTCGATCAGCTCTTTGTACGTCTTGGCGTACGGAGCATCGGACATGAGGTAGCACGGACGCTGCCAGCCGAAGACCGTATAACACGGAATGCCCCACGGCGTGCACTCGAAGTCAACCTTGCCTTCGAGAAAATCGAGATAGACCGGGCTGTGATTGAGGCGCCAGCGCTCGCGCGCGCCGTCCGCAAACGCCTCGTGGAAGATCTTGCGCGTCTGCTCGACGCCCAAGAAGTGCTCCTGATCCGGCGCCTTCTCGTACGCGTATGCAGGGGAGATTTGCATCGAGTCGACCTTCAACTCATCGTTGAGATAGTTGAGCACCGCGCGAATCGACGACGCGTCGTCTTTATCGAAGAACGTCGTGTTCGTGAAGACCCGGAAGCCTTTTTCTTTCGCGACTTTGATCGCCGAAACAGCCTTATCGAAAACGCCGTCGCGGCAGACCGACTCGTCGTGACGTTCCTTGAGGCCGTCCATGTGAATCATCCACGCGAAGTACGGCGACGGTTTGTACTGGTCGATCTTCTTCTCGAGCAGCAGCGCGTTCGTGCAGAGAAAGACGAACTTCTTGCGATCGATGAGCGCTTGCACGATCTCGGGCATCTGCTCGTGAACGAGCGGTTCTCCGCCGGCGATGGACACCATCGGCGCGCCGCACTCTTCCACCGCAGCGATGCATTCCTCGACGCTCAAGCGGCGGCGCAAGATGTCGGCAGGATGCGAAATCTTGCCGCAGCCCGCGCATGCGAGGTTGCACTGTAAAAGCGGTTCGAGCTCGAGGACGAGCGGATATTTCTTCTCGCCCTTGAGCTTCTTGCTCATGATGTAGGATCCGACGGCCAGTTGTTGCCGCAGTGGCATGCTCATGACGGCGTAAGAGACTCCTGTTGGTTGGTGGGCACGGCAACTGCGAGCGCATTCGCGCTATCCATCGCAAGAGCCGTTAGCGGAAAGAGATGCCGGTAAAGATGATAGTTGATATAAAAATAACCCGGAAAGCCGGTTCCCGTAAAATTCGGCTCTTCCCAGGTACCGTCCGCTTGCTGTGTACGGCGCAAGTAGTCGAGTCCCCGTTGTGCTGACCTGTCCTTGCCGCGTCCGGCGAGCTGCAAGGCGATGACGGCCCAGGCCGTCTGCGAGGCCGTGCTGGGGCCGACGCCGGCGAACGACTCGTCGAAATACGAGTGGCACGTCTCGCCCCACCCGCCGTCCTCGTTCTGCGCGCGCTCGAGCCAGTCCGCGCCGCGCGCGATCATGTCGTCACCGGTGCGTAGCGCACGAAGCGCCGAAATCACGCACCACGTTCCGTAGACGTAATTGACGCCCCAGCGTCCGAACCACGATCCGTTCGGCCGCTGCTTCTCGCGCAAATACCGCAACCCGGTGGCGACGTACTCGTTCGTTTCATCGTATCCGAGCGCACCCATCATCTCGAGCACGTGCGCGGTGACGTCCTCGCTCGGCGGATCGGTGAGCGCACCGAAGTCGGCAAACGGAATCTTGTAGACGAGTTCGCTTGTGTTGTTCCGGTCGAACGCGCCCCACGCGCCGTTACTCGAACGCATCGCGAGCGTCCACTCCGCGCCGCGATCGACGGCCTCCGCGACGCGATCGCGCTCGCCGCCTTCGAGAAGCGCAAGCAAGACCACGGCTGTGTCGTCGATATCGGGATAGACGTCGTTATCGAACTCGAAGGCCCATCCGCCGTTTGGAACGTTGCGGCACTTTACTTGCCAATCACCGGGCTGATCCGCCGCAATCTGCTCGCGCAAAAGCCATTCGATGGCGCGTTTCATCACGGGATGATCGTGGCGAAATCCGGCGACGGCTAATCCGCGGATCGCCCACGCGGTATCCCACACCGGCGACATGCATGCTTGAAAACGCCAGCCGCGCTCGTCGTCGATCTTGAAGACTTCGATGCCCTGCAGACCCTTGCGCATCACCGGATGATCGAGCGGGTACCCTTCGGCGTGCAGCGCCATCAATGAATAGACCCACGGCGGCTGAATACCGCCCCAGCTGCCGTCGGCTTCTTGACGCTCGACGATCCACTTCTCCATTGCGTCAATCGCGCGCGCGCGAAACGGCTGCCATGGAAGACGATCGTACAGTTTGAGCGCGCGATCGAGCCACCCGAAGAATCCGCGGCCGGCGACGCGATGCATCGATGCATGCGTACCATCCACGATCAGCTCGTCGATTTCGACGCCCAGCTCGCGCACGGGACGGCGCGTGATAACGAGCGTGAGCGGCGCAATCGTGCCGCGCGCCCAGCACGAAAAGTCGTAGAGATTGAACGGAACCCAGCTCGGAAAGAAGATGATTTCGGGCGGAAGCGACGGTACGCCGTCCCACGGATACTTGCCGAAGAGTGCGAGCCAGATCTTGGTGAAGACGCGCGCGTTGACGAGTCCGCCCAGACGCAGAATCAGACGTCGCGCATTCGACATTGCGTCGCTCTGCGGATCGACGCCGAGCACTTTGAGTGCAACGTACGCTTCGATCGTCGTGCTCAGATCGGCTGGGCCATCGAAGTACTGCGCCCACGATCCGTCGCTGCGCTGCTCCGCGAGAATGTGTTTGATGGCGCCATCGCGGATCGGCGCGAGATCGATGCCCAAGAACCGCAGCATGAGCACGTGCTCCGCGGTCATTGTGACGTTCGACTCGAGCTCTCCAGTCCACCAACCTTCCGGGGACTGCCGCTCGATCAGCCATTCGACGGCTTTTTCCAACGCCTCAGCCAACTACAGGAACCTCGTCAATTCTTCTTTGCATTGCAACACTCTCCAGCGCGTGTGCCGCTTCGCGACCGCTGCGCACTGCCGACTCCATCGTATCGGGCCATCCCGTCTGCGTCCATGATCCCGCGATCGCAACGTTCGCGCGCGACGTCCGCTGCGCAGGTCGTACGACGCCAGGTTCGGGCAGATAGGTTGCATTCGGATTACGCGTCACCGCGCTTTGCGACAGTGTCGCGTGACGTAACTCCGGCACCGCTTGCCGGACTTCATCCCACGCGAACGCTGTGAGCTGCTGCGTCTCCATCGTCAGGTAGCGATCCGCAGCGCTGACACTGCAACACAAATATCCGCGATCCTTTTGGAATATCCATTGCACGGGCGAGTCGATCAGCGCGGCAAAATCGAAGGGCAACGCGCCGCCGTCGTGCCAGAGGTGCATGTCGATGATGGGTTTGGCTTCGAACCGCGCCAGCTCCGCGAGGCCGAACCGCCTTGGATCGCCGAGCAGACGCGCAAGTTGCGCCGGCCCGACCGCGAGCACGGCGGCATCGAAGCGCGCAGTTCCATTCCCCGTCGAAAGCCTAATGGTGTCGTCATCATCCACGTCAACGCCGAACACGGGTGTTGAGAGATGAAGCGCGTCCGCGCGCTCCGCAGCGGGCCGCATAACATGTGCAAGCGGAATCGTCGTCCAGCCGAAACGCGCAGCCCCGGCGTCGCTGAGAAACGCATTCACGATAACGAAGGCGGCGTCGGCAGCGCTGACGCGTTCGAGTGACGCATTGATCGCAGGAACGACGAACGGTTCCCAAAATGCGCGAATCGCCTCGGCGCTCTGCCCGTGACGCGTCAGCCACGCTAGAAAACTCTCTTGCGAACGCTCCGCACCGCGAATCTTCGTCAACGCGTAGGCAACTTGCAGTCGAGCCGCCCAGCCCATGTGACGGTAACGTAAGAACGATGCAATCAAATGAAACGGCGCCGGGAGCGACGCGGCGCGCAAGCGGCTTCGTACGCCGGACTTCGATAGCGCGAGCACATCAAAGCGATCCTGGAGGTGGAGATACCGCGCGGTACCGATACGCTGCACGAAATCGATGAACTCCGTGCAACATGCCAAAAAAACATGTTGTCCGTTATCAACTTCGTGACCGTCGATTTCAAACGAGGTCGCGCGGCCGCCTACGAGACGGCTGCGCTCGAAGATCTCGACGGTCCATCCACATTGTTTGAGATCGACGGCAGCGGCAAGACCGGCTAGACCCGCGCCGACGATCGCTACCCGACGCGCAGCCACGATGCAATCATCACCTGTAACTTCTCGGTACGCGTCAGCCGCGCGCGCTCGCGCAGCGGCAACTCGGGGTCGCGCTCGATCTTCTCGAGAATCCGTTCGTAGATGCCGGCCATCGTACCGACGCAGACGGCGCTGCGGCGCGGGATGTAATCGAGCACCTTGTAGCCGCTCTCGAAGAGCGTACGCGCGCGCTGCGTCTCAAACGCGATCAATGCATTCCATTCCGGCCCCGGACGCCAGTCTTGAATGCCGGCCGTGCTCAAGCCGAAGTGCTGCAATTCTTGCGCCGGTAAGTAGATGCGTCCCAGTTCGCCGTCTTCGCGCACGTCGCGCAGAATGTTCGTGAGCTGCAGCGCAAGGCCCAAATCATCGGCGCGCTGCAGCGCGTCCGGATCGGAAAAACCGAAGACGCGCACGCACATGCGGCCGACGACCGATGCAACGAGCATGCAGTAGCTGCGCAGTTCGTCCCACGTCGCGTAACGCTTCTTCGTGAGATCGCATTCGACGCCGTCAATGAGCATCATCAATTCCGATTCGGGAATCGCATACCGGTCGATCGCGTTGGAGAGTACGTGCATGATCGGGTCATCGTATTCACCGGCGACCGCGCGACGAATGCGCGCGCGATGCGCTTGCAGCCGCGCTGCGACGACGGCGCGATCGGCCGGCGCGCCGGCGCTGTCGGCCTCGTCATCGATTTGGCGCGCAAAATCGTACAGGGCGTAGATCGCAACGCGTTGATCGTACGGGAGCGAAATGAATCCCCAATAGAAGTTCTTCGCTTCACGGCGCGCCATTTCGCGGCAGAACCGTTCGGATGCGCGCAAGCCGTCGCGCTCAAACAGTTGCAGCATCGCGCACCTCCGCCCGCTGCCGGAACGCTTCGCTCAGCACGCCGGCGAGGAGCTTGAGCTTCTTCTTCGAGGACACGTGCGGACGTTCTTCATCGGTGCGGTATCCGATCGCCGCGATCTCATCGCAGATCGCGAGTCCGCCAAGGCGGTATAGCGCGAGTTGCATGCGAAGCGCCGTGGGCGCCATCGCTTCTAAACTGCGTCCGGAATCGAGAAGCCGCCGCGCGCGCGTAACCATCGCCTCGACGGCACCGTGCACGCCGCCTTCCGCGATATCTGTTTGAACGAGATAGGTACGTCCAAGTTTTCGATCGCGGCGCACGTCCTGCGCGTGGTTCGCGAGCTGCAAGCCGACGCACACGTCGTCTGATAAACGCTGCGCAAGCGGATTCTCTATGCCGAACACGGCAAGCACCATTCGCCCCACCGGCGCGGCAGAGAGCATGCAGTATGCGTCTAACTCATCCCACGTCGCATACGACGTTACGTGTTGGTCTTGAACGTTTGCTTCAATCAATTCGAGAAAGGGCTGCTCGACGAGATTGTGGCGGCGAATCGTTTCGCGTAACGCGAAAAGCGCCGGATGTACCGGCAGCTCGCCTGCAAACGTCGCGGTCACTTCATCGCGCCACCGCACCAACCGCTCGAGAGCCGCACCGCCGCTCTCGTCGCCGAGGTCGTCGGTAATGCGACAGAAGGCATAGATACGCGCGAGATCCGTGCGCGTTTGCGCGCGCAGAAACGGCGCCGCAACGATAAAATTCTCGTAGTGACGGTTCGCGAGCGTTCTGCAGTACGCGTCGGCAGCACGCAGTTCGTTCACCCGCCCGCCTCGTTCTTGCTGCGCAACCGCGGCGTGCCGCGAAAATCGGCGAGCGTTTGCGCACCGGTCGCGAACATTGCGACACGGAGCACTTCGGTGAATTCACGCGAGCGCTCGACAACGGCATCTTCACCGTCGGCGGCGGCTCGCAAAAACGGTCCCGCCATTCCGGCAAGATCTGCACCGAGCGCAATCGCCTTGGCAACATCCATCCCGTGACGAATGCCACCGCTCGCAAAGAGCAACGCATCGGGCGCAACGGCGCGCGCATCGCGTAGACACGTCGCGGTCGGAATGCCCCATCCCGCGAACGCTCCGGCAACGCGCGCGCGCCACGGCTCGCCTACGCGATGACGCTCGACTTCACTCCACGACGTGCCGCCGGCGCCCGCAACATCGATCGCGCTTACGCCTGCGTCAAGGAGTTTCTTTACCAGATCGGACGAAATGCCCCAGCCCACTTCTTTGACGACAACCGGAACGTCGATTCGTTTGCAGAGGCTTTCGATTTTTTGCAAGAGGCCTGCGAAATCGGTGTCGCCTTCCGGCTGCAACGCCTCTTGCACGGGATTGAGATGGAGCACGAGTGCATCGGCGTGCAACATCGCAACGAGACGACGGCAATCATCGAGCCCGTATCCTTTGTTCAATTGAACGGCGCCGAGATTTGCAAACAGCAGTACGTCGGGCGCGATCGGTCGCACGTCGAACGTATCGATGACTTCCGGATGCTCGAGAAGCGCGCGCCCCGAACCAAGCCCCATCGCGAGGCCCTGCGCTTGCGCGGCGCGTGCGAGAATGCGATTGAAGCGCCGCGCTTGGATCGTGCCGCCGGTCATGCACGAGATCAGCAGCGGAGAACGGAGTCGCTTTCCAAACAGCGTGATCGACGTGTCGACGTTGTCGAGATCGATCTCGGGCAGCGCGCTGTGCACGAAGACGTAGTCGTCGAATCCGGCATCGAGCCCCTTCGATGAAACGTCCTCTTCAAGATTGATCCGCAGATGCGCGCCTTTGCGCGAACGTGTGTCGTCGACTGCGGTGCCGGGGTCGGTTAGCTTACCGGCTTCTGGTGGAAACGTAATCTGCCACCGCCTCGAAAGCGTCTAGTGATTCGCGTGAGATCGACGTCCTCGCGAGTGCTGCAACAGCCTTTCGTGCATAGCGCTGGGGGTCGTCTTCCGTGAGCGCGGCACCACCCGTTGCCTCCAAGAGCTCTCGCAGCCGCGGCTCGGCCTCGGCGCTTTCGGCTTCAAACACCTCACGTAGGCGGCGGCGTTGCAGTGGAGACATCGCTTGATGCGCGGCAACAACGGGGTAACTCATCTTATGCCGGTTTGCGTCGCTCGTCCGCGATTTTCCCGTAAGCTCAGGGTCGCCCCAGAATCCCAGCCAATCATCGCGCATCTGGAACGCCGTTCCGAGCAACCTCCCGGCATGTCGAAAAAGACGTATGTCACCGTCACTCGCGCCTGCAACGAGGGCGCCTGCTTCCAGACTGGCGCCGAGCAGCGCGCCTGTTTTTGCCCGTACCATGCGCAAATACGTGCTCGTCGTAACGTCGAGCTGTCCCTCCATCGCGAGATCTTGGCATTGTCCCTCGATTACTTCGAGTGTTGCCCCAGACACCGCGCGAAGTACGCGTAACGTCCGGGCGTGATCTGCGTCGGTTGCAGCGAGCAGCATTGTCGCATGCGCAAACATTGCGTCGCCCGCATTAATGCCTTGACCGACGCCCCAAATCGACCACACGGTCTCGCGGCCGCGGCGCTCGCGGTCGCCGTCTTGAATGTCATCGTGAACCAGCGTGAAGTTGTGGATCCACTCGATTGCCGCGGCAGCAGGCAGCGCATGCACCGGATCGCCGCCGAATGATTCGCACGCCCACAAACACAGCGCGGGGCGAACAAACTTTCCCTGATTCTGCGCGGCGGGATGACCCTCGACATCGGTCCAACCCATGTGATACGCAGACATCGCGCCCCACAACGAGCGCGACGCGGACGTGGCACTCGACTGAAGATACTCAACAATGAGCGCCCGATGTCGTTTAAGCATCGGAGGCTCGGCTTCGGACGCCTGTAGAGAGCGGGACAAAGCCTTAGATAGCATCAAAAATATCGTTCCCTCTTTCTTTGTTAAGCCGAGGATTTACGCACGAGGTGAACGCGATGCGCATCGGTTCCGAAGAGCACAAAGACCTGTTCTGCCGCTCTTTCCTTTCGTCCCACGTACCATATGACCCGCCCGACTTGCCATGGCCGGAATTGACCGAGCCGGAGCTCGAACGCTTACGCGGCATTCCAGTGTGGACCATGGCGTTACAAACGGAACTGAATGCCGGCGTCATGGTAAATGGTTTCGCCGAAACGCAACCCGATCCACTCATTCGGCAAGCAATTCGTTTGCAGGGATATGAGGAAGATCGTCATGCGCGCATGATTGGTCATCTCTCGCAGCGCTATGGACTCAATGCGCAACCTACGGAACCGACACTTCGCCCCGAACGTCGCGCATTTATCGACTTCGGATACGCCGAATGCGTCGATTCGTTTCTCGGCTTCGGCGTGTTTCGGCTCGCGCGCGAAGTACAATTTCTTCCCGATTCGCTCATCTCGCTCTTCGCCCGCGTGATGATCGAAGAAGCGCGGCACGTTGTCTTCTTCGTCAATTGGATTGCGTACGAGCGTGCACGCAGAGGCTACGGAGCTCCGGCGTTACAAGCGCTTCCCACTGCACTCGGATACGTGCGCGCGCTGTTGAAGAACGTCGGACGCGCGAAGGCGGTAGATCAGAAAGACATGGGCTTCGCCGCGGCCGGCGACGTGTTCGGCGGAATCACCCTCGGAAAGTTTCTGGACGCGTGCGTGAAGGCAAACGACGAATACATGGCAGCCTTCGATCCGCGGCTTTTGCGCCCGCGCGTGATTCCGGATCTCGCTCGAGCCGTGCTGACGGTCGTCGGAACGGGAAAGAGGGCGTCGAGCGCGCGAACGATTCCACGCAATGCGTGACGTAATCATCAGTGCGGACGATTTCGGCGTTTCAGAGGAAGTCAATGAAGCCGTAGAGGTGGCCCACCGCAGCGGCATCCTGAGCACGACCAGCCTGATGGTGGCGGCACCCGCGACGGCGGATGCCGTCCGTCGTGCGCGCGCGCTGCCGAATCTCCACGTGGGACTGCACGTCGTGCTCGTCAACGGACGTCCTGCGCTTCCGCCGGAACGCATTCCGGCGTTAGTTGATGCGAACGGCGATTTTGCTACCGACCTCGCGCGCGCCGGCGTGAACTTCTTCTTTCGGCCGGGCGTTCGCCGTCAACTAGAAGACGAAATTCGCGCCCAGTTCGAGGCCTTCGCGGCGACCGGGCTCGCACTCGATCACGTCAACGCGCAGAACCACATGCACGTCCATCCGACCGTGCTGAGCCTGATTTTGAAAGTTGGAAAGTCGTACGGATTACGCGCGGTGCGCATTCCGTTCGAGCCGTTTCTGCCGTCGTGGCGCAGCATGCGCACCGCGATGCCGCAACGTTTCGCAAACGCGGTCTTCCTGTGGCCGTGGTTGACGTTGATGAAGGCGCGATTGCGCCGTGCCGGGATCACAACGAACGATTTTGTGTTCGGGATGAATGACACGGGACACATGACGGCGGAGCGCGTACAGCGATTTCTGGTAAACCTGCCGCCCGGTGTGTCGGAGTTGTATTTTCATCCGGCAACAGGGCGCTGGCACGGTGCGCTCGGCATGGACGATTACGATTTCGCCGGCGAATACGAAGCGCTCGTCAATCCTGCGGTGAACGACGCGTTGCGCGGCTCCGGCGCTCGCAGCATCAGCTACACTCGACTCGCAGCCGGTGCGACTTAGCCTCGCATCGGTCGGCCTCGGGCTCGGGCTCGCGGTCACCGGTGCTGCCGTTGTGTACGAACTGCTCGCCGCGACGCGGTTACGTACTCTGCGCAAACACACGACGCACGCCGCTCCGCGCGCGACGCCACCCGTAACGATTCTCAAACCGCTCGCCGGTAACGAAGCCGAACTCTATGAGAATCTCTGCTCGTTCGTCGAACAGCAGTATCCGCAGTTTCAAGTCATTTTCGGCGTCGCGGAAGCGGGAGATCCGGCGATCGAGATTGCGCAGCGCATTATCGCGCGATTTCCCGGCGCCGATGTCTCGCTCGTCGTCGGCAACGGACGACGCGCCGGAAATCCCAAGGTCGCGAATCTCTCGGCGATGTTGCCGCATGCCAAGCACGACCTGCTCGTGATATCCGATGCCGACATGCGCGTCGATCCATCGTACGTACGTGCCGTCGCCGCTGCATTCGACGATCCAATCGTCGGCGCCGCGACGTCTGCGTATTGCGGTGTGCCGGAGGACGGTCTCGCGTCGGTACTCGGTGCGATGTGGATTAACCATCAATTCACGCCGTCCGCCCTCGTTGCGAACCTCGTGGAGCCGCTCACGTATTGTTTCGGTTCCACGATGGCCGTACGCCGCAGCGTCCTCGACGAAATCGGCGGCCTTGCGGCGCTGGAGTCTCGCATCGCCGATGACTATTATCTCGGCAAACTCGTATCCGAACGCGGCTATCGCGTTGCACTAGCCCCGTACGTCGTGCAAAATATCGTGTACGAGCGCGACCTTCGTACGCTGCTGCAACATGAGCTGCGCTGGGCACGTACGATTCGCTCGTCCCGGCCGGGCAGTTATGCGACGCTTTTTATTACGCAACCGCTGTTGTGTTCGACGCTTCTGCTCATCGCCGCGCGAGGGTCCACGGCGGCGTGGATTCTCGTTGCATCAGCGCTCGCCTCGCGCATCGTTCTTGCGATTGAGGCACGCCGCGCATTTCCTCGCGCCAAAACGCCGCTGCGATCGGTTCCGTTACGCGATGCGCTTACAGCGCTCGTGTGGATCGGCGGATTTTTTTCGCGTGACGTGCGCTGGCGCGACCGAAGCTACGTCATCGATACGGAAGGCTCGGTAACGACTTCCCGCCAGTAAATTCGCCAAATCGGACCGTCACTGCGTAAGACGTAGATATCGTGACCGGACTGTTGCGATCGCGTGCCGCCGATCTCAAACGTCATCGACCATTGCAGTGTGGCAACGGCCACGGTGTCGAAGCGATCGATGACGGGCTCGCCGACCTTCACATCGAGCATCGTCGCATCGCGCGCAAACGCGAGGTAACTATTCACGATCGCATCGCGTCCGCGCGCTGCGCGCGTTCCATCCGCCAGTGCTATTACCGCATCATCGACGTACATGTCCGCTACTTCGCGCACAATTCGTTCGGGATCCGCGCTCAGCCACGCCGCCGTCAGATTGACGAGCACGGCCTCGGGTGATTCATTCATCGCTCATGCCGCGCCATCCAGGAGAGTAGCAGGACGACGAGCGGAATCGCGATGTCGCCCAGCCAGAGCACTAAGCCGGCATTATTCGGCGCATAGTTGTGCTGGTGCTGCATCTGGTTGATATGCTGTGCCGCAGCGGCGAGCGCAAAGATCGAATACGGCAGCGTCATTGCCAAGCGAAATTGATAGCCGCGCCACAGCGACATCAGCGCCGTCAGCCCGTAGCCGATTTCGAACCATCCCAGCTCGTATTGAAACGGACTGTTCTGCCATCCGATGCTCGCGGCAACCGCATCGCCTTGATACACGTGAAAGAATCCGCCATAGACATTGGCAAGTCCGTAGACGTAAAAGAGCAACTCGCCCCAGACGATGTACGAACCACTGAAAGGCCGCCGGGTCCGGCGCGCGCGACGGATTTTTGCGATCGACGTGAGGATTGCGATGACCAGGAAAACGACGAAGAAATTGGAGAGAATCTGCTTGATGATGTCGCCGGCGATCAACCGCGTACTCCTTCCACGTGGCTCGTGATGATGTCTAGTGCGCCGATGTGGCCGTCGTCTCTTGAAGAACGCCAGAACCACGGATCGGAGAGATAGTCGGAATGTAAGAGCCAATGCGCCGGCGTGATGTGCTTATGTCCTTGCTCGTTCCAGCAAATCACGCGTCCGCCGTTGTCGTCCATCCACTCAGCCTGGCCTTCCCGCTCCTCGTGGATCACGCGCGACGCGTCCATCGATTCGCCGGTCTTGAGATACGAGCGATACGAACGAATCTCGTTGCAGAGGGGATCTTCGAAATACCAATAGTTCGCCCAGAACACGCCATGACCGTTCGGTCCGTCCAGCGTTTTGGGATTGCGCGTGAAGATCACCCCGTACGCATCATTACGCCAGTGTTCGAACGATGCCGTCGGCGTGGCGCCCGACACGTCAAAAAAGTACCGCGTTTTTTCAAGCGACGAACCCGCCGTAATAAATGCGCGGATGCGGTCAAACTCTTCTTTCGTCACGGCACCCTGCAGCGAGAGTTGGTATAGACGCGTAAGGGCATCCATTGCTATCGTCGCCCCGAGGCTATGGGCAAGCACGATGACGCGGTCGTACCGGCAGCCGCCGTTGATCTGCGGCGAGATCGCGCGCATAAGCGTTTCCACCGTAACGTCTAAGATGCGGTCGCGCATGCCGTAGAAGCGTGAGTCGTTTTCGTCACGCGTCGTGTAGATTTGGACGTCGCCGAAGAATCCGACCATGAATCCGATCAGCAACGCGTATCCAAGCTGGAACGCGACGAAGATCAAGATCAAGAACGTCACGCCTTGCCATCCGAGGACGCCTTGCGGAAAGCGCGCGAGCGCCATCGCAACCACGCATCCGCCGCCGAGCGTAACGAGCACGATGATCGCGATGACTCGATGCCAAATCGCCTTCGAATTGTGAACCAGCGCGTGGCGTTGAACGAACAGTTTCCAAATCGCCGAGAGTGCCTGGCCGACGAGAAATGCGCCGACGATGCCGACGAAGAGCCACACGAGGATCTTGATCGGCACAAAGCCGGGCACGGTGGCGTTCGTGTTGAGGGTATTGATCACGTCGTTCGGATTCGTATTCTTGATCAGTCCCGTCACGGTGAGCACCCGAACGAACGACTCCCATACCGCGGTTAACGACACGAAGAAGAGCCCGAACGCGAGCAACAATGCGCCGCCGATGTAGCCGTAATCGAAGAACTGCTTCTGCCACGTCGCGTTGTAGCTTGCGGTCGTGTTGAGCGGCACGAAGACGACTTTGAGAATCCAATTGACGACCCAGAGCCAATTCGTCGCGCCTTTGGAGATCGGACTCCAATACGCTTCCATCACGTCGAAAAAACTGCCCTCCGGCGACGTGGGATCGCCATCGCCGCCGCGATGGACGCGGCTGATCGTCGGCAACGGTTCGTCGGCACCGTGGTGGAGAACGTTGCCGGGGTTCATGACGTCAACGACCCAGGCATCGTTCGAGCCGGAGAGGCCGTTCAACTGATCGCGAAGCAGCCCGGAGACTTGGTCTTGAAATTCATAGCGGGGGTGCGAAGCAACGCCGTGCACGCACACGATCGCGACGCAGCGCGCTTCTACAGCTTCCACGACCATGCGTTCCACGTCGGCAAGAAAGCATTCGGCGCGAAACCGGAGAGCCGGTCTCGATACGCATAGATGTAGTTCGCGTTGAAGAGATAGAGCAGCGGCACGTCACGCGCCACGATCTGCGCGATCTGCCCGTAGAGCATCTTGCGTTCGCTCTGCGAAACCGATGCGATTGCGCGCGCTTCCAACGCGTCGACACGCGAGTTGCACCAGTGCATGTAGTTCGAGGTTCCGTTGCACGAGAGAACGTACGCGTCGTCGGGATCGGCGCCCATGGTGAACGGCACGTAGGCGAGATCGAAACCTCCGCTCGCGAGCGTTCCCGTCTTCGGCAGAAAGAGCTGGGCGTTACTGACGCTCTTGATCGTTACGTCGACGCCGCGCTCACGCAGCGCGGCTTGCACGCTCGTCGCCACGCGTACACCGGTCATCGATTCGGGAAATTGCACGTAGGTGAGATGGAGCGGCACGCCGCTGCGACGGCGCATGCCATCCGAACCGCGCTGCCATCCCTGCGTATCGAAGAGCGCGTCGGCAGCATGCGGATCGTACGCCGGCTCGCGAATCGCCGGATCGAACGCCCATGAGAATTGCGGCTGCAGCATGTTGGTGACGGGATATTTGCCGAGCGTGATCTTCTTGCTGATCCCGTCACGATCGATCGACATTGCGATCGCGCGTCGCACGTTACCATTATTGAGCGGCGAACGCGCCGTATTCATGACGAGCGCGGCGACAACGGCGGTCGGCGTCGTGACGAAGCGCACCTGCGCGTCGCGTGCGACGATTTGGTATTGTGTCGGCGCGATCAAGTTCCAGTCGAGCGTCCCTGACTGCAGCATCACGAGATTCGTCGAAGGATCGGGGGCGATGCGAATATCAAGCGCCTGCGTTTTAGCGGCGCCGCGCCAATAATGCGCATTGCGCGCGTACGAAAGCGAATCGCCGTGCTTCCACGATCGGAAGAGAAAGGGACCGTCCCCGACAGTAGGCGCCGCATTGAACGGCGCCTGCGCGAGTGGCTCTTCTTTGCGAAGTACGTGCGCGGGGAGAACGAACTGCGGTGACGTTCCGTACGAGAAGTACGTCATGACCGCCGGCGCCCACGCGCGCTTTAAATGAAAGACAACGGTGTGCGCGTCGGGGGCGTTCGCGCGGTCGATCAAGTCGTAGCCCTCGCGGGAGCGAACGGGATTGCGCGGATCGAGAATCGCGTGCAACGTGTAGAGCACATCGTCGCTCGTCACCGGCGCACCGTCGCTCCACCGCACGCCGGCACGCAGATGATACGTAATCGTTCGTCCGTCGGCGCTGAGATCGCGATTCGCAAGCGTCGGTATGCGGCTGAGTAAGGCGGGAACCGGATGCCCGGCTGCATCGAGGTCGATGAACGGCTCGAACGCTAGGCGAGCGACCTGTTGCTCGACCGATGCGGCGTCAGGATGGAGGAAAAGGGGGTTGAGCGATAGCGGGTCGGCGGCAAGGTCGAAGCGGACGGCGGCCGAGGGCGGCGGCTGCATTGTCGCCGTTCGGGAGCATCCGCCGACGGCTAGTAGCGCAGCGAGCAAGGCCAGCGTCGAATGGCGCATCGCTCGGGGGTTCGTCGCGTTACCTTCCCCGGCCCTTGCCCGAATAAATAGGGGGTGCTATAGTCAGTTGGCCGAATGGATGCGGCCACAATCCGCTGGTGAGACGAATGATAGTAGCAAACGACGAGCTCGACGAACTCGATATACAGATTTTAGAGGCCCTCCAACGCAACGGGCGTTCGACGTTCGCCGAACTTGGCGCGATTGTCGGCCTCAAGCCGCCCGCCGTGCACGACCGCGTGAAGCGGCTCGAGCAACGCGGGCACATTCGCGGCTATGCCGCACAGCTCGACGGCAAGCGCCTCGGGTTAGAACTCGTTGCATTCGTCAGTTGCTACACCTCGCCGGACTGCAGCTATGATGCATTTACGCGCGCGCTCTCCGCGTTGCCGGAAGTCTGCGAGATTCATTCGGTTGCGGGCGAGGAGACGTTCATGTGCAAGGTCGTGACGCGCTCGACGCAACACCTCGACGATCTGCTCGGACGCTTGAAGTCGATGCCCGGAATGGCGCGCACGAAGACGACGATCGTGCTCACGACGCCGTTCGATCGTGGAGGCATTGCGGTTACGTCATGAGCATCGCATTCGGACGCAGCGTTCATCCCCTCGGTACGCATCGCGTGATCGAACCGCCGGGCGCAATGCCGCAAAGCGCCTGGAAAATCGACAACACGCCGATCGCATTTGAGAACGAGATTCTGTGCGACGTCGAAGTGTTGAATATCGACTCGGCTTCGTTCAAGCAGATTTCCGATGCGTGCTTCGGTGACGAAGAAAAGATCAAAGAGCACGTGCTCGAGATCGTGCGCGAACGTGGAAAGCAGCACAACCCCGTCACGGGAAGCGGCGGCATGTTCATCGGCTACGTGTTGAAAGTCGGCGAAGATCTGCGCGACAAGGTGGATATTAAAGCCGGCGACCGCATCGCATCGCTCGTTTCACTGACGCTCACGCCGCTGCATATCGAAGCGATCACCCGCATCGACGTCGCGACGGGGCGCATCTGGATTCGCGGCAAAGCGATTCTCTTCGAGTCGGGATTGTGGGCGAAACTTCCCTCGGACATCGACGAAAACGTCGCGCTCGCGGTGTTCGATGTCGCCGGGGCTCCCGCACAAGTGCAGCGGCTCTGCAAGCCCGGACAAACCGTCGTCGTCATTGGCGCGGACGGCAAGAGCGGCATGCTCTCGTGCGCCCAAGCCAAAGCCCGCGTTGGCGCGGAAGGCGTCGTGATCGGCGTTGCTCCGTCGGACGAAACTCCGTCGGCGAAGTTGTTGCAAGACGGCGGCTTCGTCGATCATTTCGTCGTTGCCGACGCGCGGGATGCGCTTGGCGTGAGCAACGCAGTTGCCGCGATCGTCCAAGATCTTGCCGATATCACGATCAACTGCGTGAACGTTGCGAATACGGAACTCGCGTCGATTCTTTCCACCAAGCAAGACGGCATCGTCTACTTCTTTTCGATGTCAACCTCGTTTACGGCCGCCGCGCTCGGTGCGGAAGGCGTCGGTAAAGACGTCACCATGATCGTCGGCAACGGATATGCCAAGGGGCACGCCGACACCGCGCTGCAGACGCTGCGCGACAATCCGCGCATCCACCAGTACTTCAACGCGAAGTACGCGAGCAAAGGGTAACGCACATGAGCGAGATCAAACACCTCAAGCCTCCGGCCCCGCCGTCGCAATTCGAACACCGCAATCTCAAGCAGGGCGAGTTCTGGCGCCACGTTCCCGCCTACAGCGAGATCGATGAAGCGACGTTCCTCGATCACCTGTGGCAGCAGAAGCATGCCGTAAAGACCCCGCAAGAGCTGCTCGAGACGATCAAAGATCTCTGCTCGCCGGAGTTTTTCAAAGATGTCGAGCAAGGCTTCCATCGCGCGCCGATGGCCGTGCGTGTATCACCGTATGCGCTCTCGCTCATCGACTGGAACGATCCGATCAACGATCCGTTTCGCCGTCAATTCATTCCGCTCGCATCGACCCTGCTGCCCGATCATCCGCGTTTAACCCTCGATTCGCTCCACGAACAAGATGACTCGCCCGTTCCGGGTCTCGTGCACCGCTACGTCGACAAGGCGCTCTTCCTTCCGCTCAATACGTGCCCGGTGTACTGCCGCTTTTGCACGCGCAGCTACGCGATCGGCCCGGATACCGAGAACGTCGACAAAGTCGGTCTTGCGAAGACGCCCAAACAATGGGAAGAGGCGTTCAAGTACATCAGCGAACGTCCCGAACTCGAGGACATCGTCATCTCGGGCGGCGACACGTACCAGCTACCGGCCAAGAACATCTCGCTGATCGGCAACGCGCTGCTCGATATTCCGCACATTCGCCGCATGCGCTTTGCCACCAAAGGCCCGGCGATCATGCCGATGAAGATCATCACCGATACCGCGTGGCTGGATGCGCTCACGCAGGTGGTGGAGCGCGGACGCACGATGGGCAAAGACGTCGTGCTGCACACGCACTTCAATGCTCCCGAAGAGATCACGTGGATCACCGAAAAGGCGATGAACATGCTCTTCGAGCGCGGCATCCTCGTGCGCAACCAATCGGTGCTCATTCGCGGCGTTAACGATACGCCCGAGCGGATGCAGCTGCTCGTCAAGCGCCTGGAGTACGTGAACGTACACCCGTACTACGTCTACATGCACGACATGGTCAAGGGCGTTGAAGAACTGCGCACGACGATTCAGACGTCGGTTGATATTGAGAAGTTCGTGCGCGGCAGCACGGCGGGCTTCAACACGCCGCTCTTTATCTGCGACGCGCCGGGTGGCGGCGGCAAGCGCGATATCCACTCGTTCGACTACTACGACCGCGAAAACGGCATCTGTGTCTACACCGCGCCGAGCGTCAAGAAAGGCAAAGCGTTCGTCTATTTCGATCCGATCGACAAACTCTCGCCCGAAGCGCAAGCGCGTTGGGCCGTCAAAGAGATCGCCGACCAGATGATCGAGGACGCGCTGCGGAAAGCCGGGGACGCGGCCGACGAATTGGTTCTCGCTTAGCGGCGACTTACGCGAAGCTTGGAACGGTCTATGACGCGCATGGACCTTTCCGGTGTATTCATGGGGCATGGACCACGACAAAACATCGCGCGCGTTTCATGCCTTCGTCGCGGCAATCATCGGTGCTATCGGAACCGACGCCTATCTATCGATCTCCAAACACGTACCGCCCTGGGACGTTTGGGAATTCATTGCATCGACCGCCTTCGGCCCACAAGCGTTCCACTCGGCGGTGTTCGTGTGGGTGGGGCTCGTCATGCACCTGATCACTGCCCTGTTTTGGGCGTACCTCTATGCGTTCGTCTTCACGAGAGTGAGCGCATTGCAGAACTGGATTACCGGCGGAATCGTCTTGGGGATCGTCGTCGACGTATGCATGAATGGCGTTCTGGCTTCCCGCGGAGCACTCGGGCCCATTACGCCCAGCTCGATTGTGTCGGGCCTTATCACGAACGTGGTCTTCTACGGTCTGCTCGTCGCAGGGTATGTTTCGTGGTCGAGCCGGTCAGAGCGCGCGCATCGAATAGCCGACGCCGCGTAGCGTATGGATGAGCGCCGGAGCGCCTTCCACGTCAACTTTCGAACGCAAGTACGAAATATACGTTTCGACCGTCGCCGGAGCGACGTCGCGCTCGACGCCCCACACGAGATCGAGCAGTTGCGTGCGTGTAAAGACCTGTTCGGGACGGCGCGCCAGCGTCAGCAGAAGATCGAACTCTCGCACTGACAATTCGAGCGGTCGCCCTGCTCGCGCCGCCTTGCGCCGCGAAACGTCGATCGTTATGTCCGCATAGGTCACAATTTCTCGCGTCTCCATACGCGGACGACGAAGTCGAGCCCGGATGTACGCGGCAAGTTCGTCCATTTCGAACGGCTTGATGATGAAGTCATCTGCACCGTGCAAAAGCGTCGTCACTTTCTCCAGCAGTTCGCAACTTCTGCTGATGACCATAATTGGAACATCGGTGATTCTGCGCAGGCTCGCGATGAGCGAAACGCCGTCGATGCCGCGTAATTCCTTGTTTACGAGAATGGCTTCCGGCGGCCACTTGCTCACCGCGCTCACCGCGCCACGTCCGTCAGCGATCGTTTTTACTTCGAATCCTAGATTGCCAAGCTCGCTCTCGAAGAGCGCAGGCGCGTCCGCATCGTCATCGATCGCGAGGACCCGCGGGAACGCCGACACCATAAGCAGTTGTTCTTCTGCCATCGCCGCCATCAAAAACTCACCTTCCAACTTCGCGCACGTGCGAAGTGGACAAAACGTACCACCAGTGTCAGCGCCTGTCTGTATATTCTGAGTTTACAGGGATGCCGACAACGGCTTGGCCTGGATCGCTCAACGATTCGACTGCATGGGTAGTAAGCAGCGCTAGCGGACCGCTCGTATCGCCGGGGAACGCTTGTTGATGGACTCGCAATCAGATATACTTTCGCGTCTCGAGTTCCTGAAAATGACTGCCGGTGTGCCGGCATCGCTGGCGCTTTTCGGCACACCCGCGCGCGCTGCAGATGCGCTGCGCTTGTCAACGGCACTCGACCGCTATATCAATAACGGCGATTCGTCCTACGCGTATCGCCTTGTCAGCACAAACACCGACGACCCGCGCTATCGATCGTACGTCCTCGAGTTAACCGCCCAGCAATGGCGCACAACCCGAGATGTCGACAAGCCGCTCTGGAAACATTGGGTCATCATCGTCGAGCCGCGCGAGATCCGAACCGATATGTCGGCGATCGCGGTCGCCGGCGGCTCGAATTCCGAACCGCCGCCGTCTAAGCCGCCGCGCTATCTTACAACGCTTGCGCTTGCGACGTATTCGGTGACGAGCGAAATACGCGATGTTCCCTTCCAACCGCTCAAGTTCAGCGATGAGTCGCAGCCGCGCATCGAAGATGATTTGATCGCATACAGCTGGCGTCAGTATTTGCGCACGGGTGACGAGACGTGGCCGCTTCGTCTTCCGATGACAAAGAGCGTTGTTCGCGCGATGGACGCAGTTTCCGATTTTTGCCGGCGCAACGGCAACGGCGTAAGCGTGAAGCGCTTCGTCGTCGGCGGCACTTCGAAGCGCGGATGGACGACGTGGATAACCGCTGCGGCGGATCCGCGCGTCGCGGCGATCATCCCGATCGTGATCGACGTACTGAACATGCGCAGCACGGTCGTGCATACGTATCGCGCATACGGGTCGTGGCCGGAAGCGTGGCATCCGTACGAAGCACTCGGTATTCTCGATTGGCTGGGCACGCCGCAGATGGATGCGCTGCTCAAGATTGAGGATCCGTTCACCTATCGCGACCGGCTCACGATGCCGAAGCTCATCGTCAACGCAACAGGAGACGAGTTCTTTTGCCCGGATTCTTCGCACTTCTATTACAGCGCATTGCCCGGCACGAACTATCTCCGCTACGTTCCCAACAGCGATCACTCGCTTCGAAATACGCGCCCGGACCAGGCGCGCACGCTTCTCGCATTCTATCGATCCGTTATCCGCGGTTCCGAACTTCCAAATATCACCTGGCAAGATCGCGAAGACGGCTCCACGGTCGTTCATCTCGACCGGCAGGGAAGTGCGAAGTTGTGGCACGCGATAAATCCCGTAGCGCGCGACTTCCGTGTTGAAACGATCGGCGAAGCGTTCCACAGCATCGATCTGCACGATACCGGCAACAACACCTTTGTCGCGCCCGCACCCGGCTCGCATCGCGGATGGGAAGCATCGTTCGTCGAGGTGACGTACAACGGCGTCGCAGGGCAGCCGTTTACGATCAGCAGTGACGTGAGGATTACCCCGGACACGTTGCCATACGGGCCCCCGCCGGCCAGGCATCCTTGAAAGCGCATGGTATTGTCGATGAATGGAGCGCTTGCTACGGTTTGAATCAGTAATCGCAATCTGCGCGCTACTCATCAGCGCCGTTACCGGTGCCGCCGTCGTGTATCAGACACACATCATCCAAAGTCAATATGCGGCGACGATCTGGCCATATTTATCGCTCAATACGAATGTCTTAAATCGCTATCACGTTGAAGTCGTCGTTACGAACGACGGATTGGGGCCCGCGCTAATCCGCTCGGCTCAACTCTTCATCGATGGACGCCACGTGCCATCATGGCTCGACCTCACGTCACTCCTTACAATGGAGGCGCACGGGCCTATAAGCTTTGGAAGTTCATCAATAAACGCGTCGACGACGATTCGTCCCGGCGACACGCATGCGCTCGTAGACGTAAAGGTCGGCCCTCACGTCTCTCGGTCCCTTTTGAAACGCCACCAAATAGCGCTCCGCTTTTGCTACTGTTCGCTCAACGACTCCTGTTGGAGCCTCCATACCGTTGTCGGAAGCGTTACGGGCGAATATCCACATCGCGTGGAGTCGTGTCCGATCGACGCGGGGATTGGGACGAAGCTGTATTAGGGCGGGCTCGCATCGGTGCGACGTGATGCACTTGCGTGGTTAGCACAACCGCTTCACGAGGCTGCTGCGTCGCAACGACGAGCGGTTCGATAATGACGCCTACCAAGAGCGATAGGATTACGGCAACAGCAAGCACCTTCGCCGGCCCGCGACGGCGAGGCGCAAAGAAGTATGGGTTCGCTTTTCGCAGACGCTTCGCGAATGCCGGGTCGTCGAGTTGTTGCAGGCGCTTGTCGAACGTGTTCGTGGCGTCTTCACTGTAACGCGATTGGATTTTGGGAACAAGGCTCTCATGTCTGGACTGTCGACGTGGGGGTTGGCTGCTATCTTCCTCGCAGCAGCTGGGGTCATTTGGTGGGCGGGCATCATTCTCGCGTTCACGACCGACGCAATCGATACGCATTTCGGGTGGGGTGAAGGCGTCGGGGGAGCGGTGCTACTTGCATTCGCCACAAATTTGCCGGAGATCGCGATCATCATCGGATGCGCATTTACGAATTCGATGGATCTCGCGGTCGGCAACATCCTCGGCGGCATTGCGATCCAAACCGTCGTGCTCGTTATTCTCGACGGGCCGGGGCTGCGCGAGCGCATCCCGTTGATGTCGACGGTTCGCTCGCTGACAATCGTCGTGCAGGGCATGGTCGTCATCTCGGTCCTGATGTTTTGCGTCATCGGCGCATTGATGCCCAAGACGTTGATCGCGTTTCGCGTCACGCCGGTAGAGATTGCCATCTTGATCTTTTGGCTTTTCGGGCTCTGGCTGACCGCACAGAATGAAGACCGCGAGTCGTGGCGCGCAGGACACGAGCACATGATGGAAGCGGCGCCGGCGGTGGTGCGGCGCTGCACGATCCGCAAGGCAGTTATGCTCTTTAGTCTCGCTGCAGTCGCAACGATGATTTGCGGCGTGGCATTGGAGCTCTCCAGTGTCGAGCTCGCCGCTCGCTATCACATTAGCGGCGTCATCTTCGGCGCAACGATTCTTTCAGCGGTGACCGCGCTGCCGGAAGTAACGACCGGGCTCGCCGCCGTCAAAGTGGGCAGCTTCGAACTTGCAATCAGCGACGTAATCGGCGGCAACGCGTTTCTGCCTGTGCTGTTTCTGCTCGGCAGCGTTCTCAGCGGAAGGGCGTTGTTGCCCGATGCGCAAGGGCCCGATCTCTATCTCACGGCACTCGGTGCGCTGCTCACCGCCGTATACTGCGCGGGAGCCGTTTTTCGCTCGAAGCGGATGCTCTTCGGAACGGGGATCGATTCGCTGATCGTGCTCGCGCTTTACATCATCGGCGTCGCAGGTCTGTTCTTCATCCGGGCGTGATGCGATTCGCGACGACGCAATTCGATTGCGCGTATGCGTACTTCATTCCATCGTCATCTTCGAGGAACGCTTCGGCGAGAATCGTTCGTCCTTGCCGGTTCACGATCTGCGCGCGGACGAGCAGCTCGCCGGTCGATGCAAGGACCGGCGCAAAGTAGCGCACGAGTAGATCCGTGGTCGACGCCATGGTCTTGAGCGGATCCTCCATGAGCGTGATCGTTACGAGGCCCAGTGCTATGTCAAGAACCGTTGCCGCAAATCCGCCTTGCACGACGCCGAATGGATTTTCGTGCTCGGCGCCCGGCGTGGCACGCGCCCACACATCACCGCGCTCGACGCGCTCGATACGAAAGGCCCACGGCTTGGCCATGGGCATGGGATCTTCGGCATTTAGCGATCGTACGAATGTGAGCCCATCCACGTTACGGCAATTTCACGATGTCGACGTCGCCTTTTCCCGTGCCGAGCACGAGCGTAGGACCCGTGCTTCCAATATGCTGATCGACGCTTGCACCCGCACCCTTCGGAACGATGGTTAACGGCACTTCCGAATGAATCGCCCCATCGCCGGTGCCCGCTTTTATTTCCGCAATCGCCGCGTTCGCCGGTAACGCGACACGGACGGTGCCGCTGCTCGTTCCCAGCGTCACTTGCGTTACATGCGTCATGTCGCTGAAACCGCCGTTGACCATACCTTCCTGTGCAGCTAGCGTCGCGTTTCCCGAGAGACCGCCGCATAATATCGGACCATGCACCGTCGATGCCGTGACGGAACCCGAGACATCGTGCACCGCGACCGATCCGTCATCGCTATGCGCAACGATGGTCGTATCGGGCGGCACTTGAATTTGAAATGAAACGGCTCCACAATCGGGCATACAGTGCGCCGGGAGTCGTCCGTTGGCTGAGACGGCGTTTCCGCTTTGCTTGACATCGACGCCAAGCGAAGCGATCGCCGCCTGCGAACTTGCGCGGCGGTTCGCAACAACGATAATCTTCCCTGGTTCGCCTGCCTCAATTGAAACGCGGCCGCTCGGCGTCGTGACGTTGAGCGATGCACCGGAAGAGACGGTAAACGTGTACGTGTTCTCTTGGTGCGGTCCGGCAAACGGATTTACGGGGATGCCCGGAGCAACGCCGGGCGACGCCTGCAGCGCAAGAATAAGTGCAAGTATCGTCATCATCTGGGATGTACCCGCATCGGCAAGGGACCTTTCGGACGCAGTGTTACCAGCGCATCGAACGGGGGTTCGCCGCTGAACTCGGTGGTAAATCGAAAACGGCGGCCGATCGTCGCGAGGAGCAGTGGCCCCTCCGCCCATGCAAACTCTTCACCGATGCAGCGTCGCGCGCCGCCGCCGAACGGAACGTAGGCAAACTGCGGAACCTCCTCTTCCAGCCACCGATCGGGATCGAATCGCATCGGATGGCGGTAGAATCGCGGCAAGCGGTGCAGCACGAGCTGGCACACGAACACCGTCGTCTTCGCCGGAATGGCGTATCCGCCGGCAAGCGTAACATCACGCAGCGATTCGCGCCCGATGATCCACGCCGGAGGATAGAGGCGCATCGCCTCACGCAGCACCAGGCGCACATACTCGAGATCTCCGCTGTCGACGGCCGCGTGGAAACGCGCTTCGATGTGGGGATTGCGCGCGAGCAGATACCATGTCCACACGAGTGCGTTTGCGGTCGTTTCGTGTCCGGCGAGAAACAACGTCATCGCTTCGTCGCGCACTTGCTCGTCACTGAGCCGGTACCCCGTCTCCGGATCTTGCGCGGAAAGGAGTAACGAGAGTGCATCGGTTCGCACGGAAGAATCGGCTCGCCGCTCTTCGATCAGCCGGTACAGAACACGATCGAGGCGCGATCGCGCGTTTTCGAAACGGCGCGTCGACGGCAAGAACCGCAACGCGCGACGAATCCGTCCCAGCGGTCCGATTGCGAGCGGATACACTTCCATCGTGTCTTGCAACGCGTCGCGTACTTCGTGCGTTTGGGCCTCAGCATCGGCGCCGAAGAGCGTTTCGCTCGCGATGCGAAGGGTCAGTGCGCTCATCGCCGCACTCATGTCGAGCACGTCGCCGTCGCGTGTTTGCTGCACCCATTCGTCGCCGAGACGTTGCATGGTTTGGGTGTACTGCTCGATTCGTTCGCGATGAAAGGCCGGCTGCACGATGCGCCGCATCTGACGATGACGCGGATCCTCACTCGTCAAAAGACCGTCGCCGAGCAGCCATCGCAGCGCGCGCCCGCCCTCGGATTTCTGAAATGCATGTTGTTGCGTGACCAGAACGTCTTTGATTTGTTCGGGATCGTTCAACATCACGAATGCTCGCGACGGCAAACGAAAACGGACGATGGGTCCGTAACGCTGCGCGATATCCGAGAGAAACGCGGGAAGTTTGGGAAACGGCATCGGATACAGGCGGCGCAACGTCTCCCAGCGTCCGGGCCCGGGAATTCGCTTAACCGCCGGCGGCTTTTGCCTTTCGTCCTTGTGCAACGAACCAGGCGACGATTTTGTCGCGGTGATCTCCTTGGATTTCAACGACGCCATGCTTGCTCGTTCCCCCCGTACCGCAATGGCGCTTGAGCGCCTTGGCAACATCGTCGATCTCGCGCTCGTCGAGCCCGTGCACTAGACTCACGACGCTCGCTCGGCGCCGCTCGCGTGCGACGCGAATCACACCGTCAGTCGGCATCGACGGCTTGGATTGCGCACTTTTCGCGCGCTGCTTCGGTTTCAATGGCGCTTGGTAACCGGCCTCACTCGAGTAGACGAGTTCGCGATCGTCGGGCATATCGACACGTTTCGGCAGGCACGGCGCTCTCCATTGCGTAATCGCCGAGCGCCATGCCTCGTTTGTGTGTTTTTTGCGGTGCCCATCCCGGGCGGAACGGCCGCTTCCGTGAGGTTGCCGCGGAGGTCTCACGGGCGATCGTTTCGTCGGGTTACGGCATCGTCTATGGCGGCGGGCGCGTGGGATTGATGGGAGCGATTGCCGACGCCGCGCTCGAAGCGGGCGGTGAAGTCATCGGCGTCATCCCGGAAGCACTGGCAACCGAAGAAGTCGCGCACAACGGGATCACGCAACTGCACGTCGTGCAGAGCATGCACGAACGCAAAGCCCTCATGGCCGATCTCAGCGACGGATTTATTGCGCTGCCCGGTGCGTTCGGCACGATGGACGAGTTCCACGAAATGGTAACGTGGAGGCAGCTCGGCATTCACGATAAACCGATCGGACTGCTCAATGTCGACGGATACTACGACGATCTGCTCGCGCTTTACGAGCGCATGGAACGTGACGGCTTCTTGCGACCGCAGACGCGAGCGCTGCTCAGCGTCGCGCCGGCGATCGAAGAATTATTGGCGGTACTTCTTGTAGCGCGGAATGACGCGCGCCATAGCAGGCAATAGACGCATCGCCGCGGTGATGTCGCCTTTGGCCTTTGCCTTTCCGGTCATCATCAGCGCCATCGCCTGAATTTCGCCCTTATACAGCTTGTCGAAGTCGTCGGCGGACATGATGATGTCGACGCTTGGTGCGGGCGCAGCCGGATCATCGATGTACACATCGTAGGCCTTCCCCGGCTGCGGCGGCCTCGATGCGTCGAGAATTATGTGTATATCGGGATCGTGAAGATTGTACCCCACAACCATGCCGCTCCCGGCGAAGATGTGATCGTCCTCGGCGGATTCTTGGCGGAAAAACCCGCCAAGAATCTCGCGCGCCTCTTGGCTATTCTTAAATGTGCTCACTTGAAATCTTGTGGGACGTCGACGCTGAGGTTCTTCACGAGAAACGCGTACATATCGGCATACTGCTCGATGCTCTTCGTGATCGGCGTTCCACCGCCGTGGCCGGCTTTTGATTCGATACGTAGCAGAATCGGCGCGTCACCCGTTTGCGACGACTGCATTGCCGCAGCAAATTTGAAGCTGTGCGCGGGAAAGACGCGATCGTCGTGATCTGCCGTCATGATCAGCGTCGCGGGATACGAGGCGGCCTTGACGTTTTGCAGCGGCGAGTACTTCATCAGCCACTTGAAGTCGGCTTCGCCGCACGTGGAGCACCCGTACTCGGGAATCCATCCGTTACCCACGGTGAACTTATCGAAGCGCAGCATATCCAGCACGCCGACTTGCGGAATCGCGGCACCGAACAGGTCGGGCCGCTGCACTTCAACCGCGCCGATCAACAAGCCGCCGTTGGACGCACCGTTGATCGCAAGCTTGGGCGTCGAGGTGTACTTGTTATCGATGAGATATTGCGCGGCCGCGATGAAGTCGTTGAAAACGTTTTGCTTGTTGCCCAGCATACCCGCTTCGTGCCACGATTCGCCGTATTCCGAACCGCCGCGGATATTCGCAACGGCGTACACGCCGCCCATCTGGAGCCACGTCGCGCGGAAGGCCGAGAACGACGGAGTCACCGGAATGTCGAATCCGCCGTACGCGTAGAGAATCGTCGGATTGTTTCCGTCGAGTTTGAGGCCCTTACGGTAGAAAATCCACAGCGGAACGCGCGTGCCGTCGTTGCTCTTGTAGAAGACCTCTTTCGTCTCGAACTGGGACGAATCGAAATCGACGCGCGGCTTGCGGTAAAGCGTACTTTTTCCGGACGGAATGTCGTACGCGTAAATCGATGCTGGGGTTGTGTACGACGAGAAAGAGTAATACACGACCTTATCGTTGCGCCATCCGCCGAAGCCTGACGCATCTCCGGGACCCGGCAAGGCGACGTTGCGCACGAGATGCCCGGCGTAATCATACACATTGACGGCGGAGTGCACGTCGACGGAGTACTGCGCGAAGATTCTGCCGCCGGCGGTCGAGACGCTCAAGAGCGCATTCGGGCTCTGCGGCACGATGGTGCGGATATTGGAAGGCGCAGAAAGGCTCACCGCAGTGATCCGCCCACGCGGCGCGCTCTTGGTCGTTTGGAAATAGAACGTCGCGCCCTTGTTATCGACGTAGCTATAGTTTGCGTCGGCCGAATCGAAGATCGGATGAACCGTGCGCTTGGGATCGCGCAAATCGATGTAGTAGACGCGATTGTTCGGCGAGGTGCCTTCGTTGGTCGTCAGCACGGCATAGTGCCGGTCTTCCGTTACGCCCGCGCCCAGATACCAGAGCGGATGATCGGGACGCGCGTACACGAGCGTATCGTCGCTCTGCGGCGTGCCTAACCGGTGCAAGTAAATCTTTTGATTCGATGCCGCGGCTTTACGTTCTTCGCCTGGCTTTGGCTGATCGTATTTCGGATACAAAAAGCTCTGGTTGTCCGGCAACCACGATGCATCGCCGAACTTGCTCCAATTCAACGTATCCGCTAAATCTTTGCCGGTCGCGATGTCGCGAACGTGCCAGGTCAGCCAGTCGGAACCCGAGCTTTGCGTTGCGTACGCGATGTACTTCGCGTCCCAGCTCACCGACGTGCCGCCGAGCGCCACCGTACCGTCGGCCGAGAGCGTGTTGGGGTCGATCAGCACGCGCGGTGCGCCGTGCGGGCCGGCCATCGTGTACAGTACGCTCTGATTTTGCAGGCCGGTATTTCGCGTGAAGAAGTACTCGTTCTTCATGTGATACGGCGCCGAGACGCGTTCGTAATTCACGATATGGGTTAAATGCGTCGCGATCGTATCGCGTACGGGGATGCCGCCGAGATATTGCAGGGTCAGTTGCTGCTCGGCTTGCACCCACTTGGCGACGTCGGGCGCGTCGATGTTTTCGAGCGGCCGGTACGGGTCAGCGACCTTGGTACCGTAGTACGTATCGATCGTCCCGTCTTTCGGCGCGGCTGGATATTTGAGCGCGGTTGCGCCTAGCAGAAGAACCGCCGTACATGAAGCGGCAAGGAAACGACGCATGCATCCTCCACGAAGCAAACGAGCGATTAGTCCGGAATTACCTCTCATTGTTCTCTAACCCTGGCGCACTTCACCTCAGACGTTTGTCAAAAACTGAGACTAGGCTCGAATCATGAACATTCCACTTCTTCGCTCCGCCGTTGCGGGACTCGCGCTCACCGGCGTCATGATGACGTCGATTGCCGCGCCTGCACGCGCCGACGGTGCAGCTACAACGCGCACGATCATCGGCGCTGCGGCAGCGATTGCCGGCATCGCCACCGCCATCAACGTCTCGAACAAACATCGCCAAGCATCGACGGTGACGGGCTATTTGCCGGATGGAAGTACGGTCTACGCCGACGGACACGTCGTCGCACCGAACGGTTACTCTTGGTACCCGGGAAACCAAGGACAGCAGATCGCCTGCAACGGCCAGTACTGTCAGATCACTGGAAACGGCCAATATAACTACGGTTATAACAACGGCTATAACAACAACGGCTACTACAATAACAACGGATACTACGGTTACAACACCCAGGCACGCCACCATCGCGACCGCGATGACGGCCCGCCGAACCAATAACCCCAAGGACGGAACAAAGAGCCCGCCGAGATGTCTCGGCGGGCTTTTTTTTACGACGCCTTCGTCGTGACGTCGGCCGATCCAGGATGCGTCATAGCTAGCGGAACGACGACACGATCGTAGAGCTGCTCGTCGACACCGTTTGCAAGCGCCGCTTCTTTGAGCGTTACGTTATGGTCGACCGCGTAATATGAGATCTTTGCAGCGTTGTCGTATCCGATGACGGGCGAGAGCGCCGTCACCATCATGATGGAACGGTCGACATTCGCTTTGAGCTGCGCCTCGTTCAGTTTTGTCCCTTCGATGAGAAACTCACGGAAGTGATCGCACATGTCGCCGAGTATCCGCGCCGAGTGCAAATAGTGGTTGATGATGATGGGCCGGAATGCGTTGAGCTCGAAGTTACCTTCCGCGCCGGCCATCTGCACAGCAGCGTCGGCGCCCATGACCTCGATGCTCACCATCAGCATCGCTTCGGCTTGTGTCGGGTTCACTTTGCCGGGCATGATCGACGAACCGGGTTCGTTCGCGGGCAGCAACAGCTCCATCAATCCGGTCCGTGGTCCCGATGCAAGCCAACGAATGTCGTTGGCAATTTTGAAGAGCGTAACCGCCGCCGTTTTGAGACCGGCATGCGCCCTCACCATTCGATCCAGCGTGGCTTCCGCGACGAACTTATTCGGCGCCGTTCTAATACCAAAGCCGGTGAGCTGCGCAAGCTGTTTTGCGACCGCCTCACCGAAGCCAGGCGGAGCATTTAATCCCGTACCGACGGCCGTTCCACCCATCGCGACGAAAGGCAGACCTTCCGTGGCGTGCTCGAGTGCCGCGATAGCATCATCGAGCGCGCCGCTATAGGCGGACCACTCCTGACCCACGGTGAGCGGTGTCGCGTCTTGCAGATGCGTGCGTCCGATCTTTACGACGTTCGACCACTTGTCAGACTTCTCTTGAATAGCATCACGAAGACGCCGCAGTGCGGGAAGCGTCTTTTGCGTCACCATCGCATATCCGGCGATGTGCATCGCGGTTGGAAACGTGTCGTTACTCGACTGCCCCATGTTGACGTCGTCGTTCGGATGAACCGGCGCCTGCGACCCCAATTTGCCGCCGGCAAGTTGGATGCAGCGATTGCTGATCACTTCGTTTACGTTCATGTTCGACTGCGTTCCCGATCCCGTCTGCCAGACGTAGAGCGGGAATTCGCTGTCCAGCTGTCCGCTGATCACCTCATCACAAACCTTCGTGATGAGGTCGCACTTCCAGGAAGGTGCCGGTCCTTGCGGAGATTCCAAAGCCGAAGACAAGAGCCGGTCAGGTGTTGATCAAAGTGAAGGCCGCCGGCATGAGCCGCATGAATCAGTGCGCTGCCCGCGGCGGTTACGGCGACCGCATCCGTGCGAAATTTCCAATGGTGCTCGGTGCTGATTTCGCGGGCACGGTCGAGAATGCCGGCGATGGCGTAACGGCGTTTTCCCGCGGCGATGAAATTTTTGGTCAGCTCGTGATTGCTCCGCTCGGATCCTCGGGAACGTACGCCGAGTACGTTGCAATAAGCGACAAAGCGCCGATCGCGAAAGTGCCGGACGGCATGGAAGCCGTCGTCGCAGCGGCGGTGCCGACGCCGGGCATGACCGCGCTCTCGCTGATCGAGTCGCTCGAACCGATCAGCGGCAAGACCGTCCTTATCGTAGGAGCGGCGCACTGCGTCGGTTCATTTGCAACACAGTTTGCCGCACGCGCCGGCGCAAACGTCATCGCAAACGCGCGCGCAGCATCTGCTGCGCGAATGCGTAGTTACGGTGCCGCGGAAACGATCGATGACAGTTCCGGCCCCATCGCAACGCAGGTACGCCGTTCGTATCCGGGCGGCATCGACGTGCTCATCGATCTCGCAAGCGACGCGGAGACATTCGCCGCGCTGGCTTGTCTCGTCAACCCGGGCGGCACGGCTCTGTCGACGAGATTCGTTGCTGATGCACGCGCCTTAGTCGTCACCGGGGTCACCGCAATAAACTTCGCGCTCGAATCATCGAGCAAGCTCCTGTGCCGCGTCGCCGACGCGCTGGTCAAGCGAAGCATCGTTCCGCCACCGATCACCCGCATTACGCTGGACGAAGCGCCGGCCGCTTTCATCGGTACGATTCAACGGCCGATTGACGGCAAACCAGTCATCGCATTTGGCAATGGGTGATGACTATGCTTTGTTTCGCCGCTTTTCGACGACGCGTTTGACGACCGCCATCGCGTTGAGCGTCTTTGGAAAGCCGATGTACGGAATCAGCGTCATGACGGTCTCGACGATTTCCGGCTCCGTCAAACCAACGTTGAATGCACCGTGGACGTGCGTTTCCAACTGGGCATCGCAGCCGCCCATCGTCGCGAGTGAGGCGATCGCCACGATTTCGCGATGCTTCAAATCACCTTCGCGCGCGTAAATCTCGCCAAATGCAAAATCGACGAGGTAGCGCGCAAAATCGGGCGCTACCTCGTCGTATGCTTTGATCAGATTGTCCGTCACCTTGTCGCCGTCGACAAGGCGCATCAGGCGTTCGCCTTCGTTCACTCCGAAAGCGCCGCGGTAATCAAGCGTTCTTGCTCGACGGCGTGTGCGCCCGGATAGCCTTCGGACGGCGAGGCGCGGTAGCCGCGGCCCGCGTAGCCGATATCGAGCGGACGTTTGAGCCGTTCGAGCAGACGGCGGCGTGCGTACGCGCGCGCACCCATGTTCTTCGGCTCTTCTTGCACCCAGACGAGCGACTTGAGATTCGGATACGTGTCCAGCAACGCGTTGATCTCATCCGCAGGCATCGGCGAGAGCAACTCGATGCGAACGATCGCGGTCTTCTTCATCCTCGAATAGAGTTCGGAGGCGATCAGATCGTAGTAGATCTTGCCGCTGCACAGCAGAATCCGCTCGACCTTCTTCTTGTCCGTGACGTTCGGATCGTCGATGACCGGCTGGAATTTACCGTTTGCCATCTCGTCGATCGAACCCGAGGCCGCTTCCGCGCGCAGCAGCGACTTCGGCGTCATCACGACGAGCGGAACGGGCGCCTTCGATGCAGCCTGTTCGCGCAGCAGATGGTAGTAATTCGCCGCATTCGACGGATACGCAACGCGAATATTGCCTTCGGCTGCGAGTTGCAAGAAGCGCTCGAGACGCGCGCTCGAATGCTCCGGACCTTGGCCTTCGTATCCGTGCGGCAGCAAGAGCGTCAGACGCGACGTCTGTCCCCACTTCGCTTGGCCTGCGGCAATGAATTGATCGATGATGATCTGCGCGCCGTTGACGAAATCGCCGAACTGCGCTTCCCACAGCACGAGCGACTTCGGCACCGCGGCGGCGTAGCCGTACTCAAAACCAACGCACGCGTATTCCGAGAGCGGGCTGTTGTGAATCTCGAAGCTCGCTTTTGACTGCGCGAGATGCTGCAGCGGCACGTACTCCGAGTTGGTGCCGGGATCGTGCAGCACCGCATGACGGTGGCTGAACGTTCCGCGCTCCGTGTCTTGGCCGGTGATGCGAATCGGCACGCCTGATGCAAGCAGCGACGCGAACGCGAGCGATTCGGCCATGCCCCAATCGACAAGGCCCTTCTCCGCGATCGTCGCCTTACGGCGGTCGAATTGCGTCGTGAGCTTCTTGTTGATCGTGAAGCCGTTCGGCACCGTGACGAGCGCATCGGACCACTTGAGCAACTGCGCTTTATCGACCGGCGCAAGTTGGGCGGTCGGAAGCTGCGCGCCTTGCGCGATCTTCTCGAGCATGCCTTTACTCGTGTGTTCCTTGACGTTCCGATACGCTTCTTGCAGACGCGCTTGCGCTTCTGCAACCATGTCGTTCGCCTGCTCTTGCGTGATGATGCCCTGCGCCATCAATTTGTTCGCAAACAGTTCGCGCGCCGTCGGATGCGTCTTGATCTTGTCGTACATCAGCGGCTGCGTGTACGCCGGCTCGTCCTGTTCGTTATGACCGAAGCGACGATAGCCGATCAGGTCGATCACGACGTCGCGTCCGAATTTCTTGCGGAACTCAACAGCGAGGTGAATGGCGGAGATACACGCGTCGACGTCGTCGGCGTTCACGTGGATGATCGGAACGTCGAAGCCTTTCGCTAGATCGGACGCGTAGCGCGTGGAACGCGAATCGCGCGTATCGGTCGTGAATCCGATTTGGTTGTTCGCGATGAGGTGCAGCGTACCGCCGGTTTCGTATCCCGGAAGCGCCTGCAGATTGAAGACTTCCGAGATGATCCCTTGACCCGTGAATGCGGCGTCGCCGTGAATGAGAATCGGCGCCGCCTTCGTGACGTCGACCTTCGGCTCGGGGCCTGCGTGGTCGGTTTGCAGCGCGCGCGTGCGCCCCTCGACGACCGGATCGACGGCCTCGAGATGGCTCGGGTTATGCTGCAGCGTGACTTCAACGTCTTTGCCGGAGTTCGTCGTGTAAACGCCGGTCGCGCCGTGGTGATATTTCACGTCGCCGGTGACGTCGTCGTCGCTCGATACTTCACCACGTTGATGTGCTGCTTCGAATTCCGAGAGCAGCTCTTCGTACGGCATGTTCACGACGTGCGCGATCACACTCAAACGCCCGCGGTGCGCCATGCCGAGCACGGCTTTGAGCGTACCGTCGTCGCCGAGCATGTCGAGCGTCTCCTCGAGCATGGGCACCATCACGTCGAGGCCTTCACCCGAGAAGCTCTTCTGCCCGAGGAACGTCTTACGGATGTAGCGCTCAAACGTCTCGACTTTCGTCAGGCGCTGGAGGAACTGAATCTGACGCTGCGGCGAGAGCGAGATTTTGTGCGCGCCGCTTTCGATCGTTTCACGCAGCCAGCGGCGTTGCTCGGTGTTCGAGATGTGTTCGAATTCGTACGCAATCGTCGAACTGTAGATATCGCGCAAACGCGGAAGAACATCGGCCAGCGTGTTGCCGGGGACTTTGACGTTGAGGACCGACGCCGGAATCGCGGCCATCAGCGCGGGTGTCAGCCCGTACGTTGCGGGATCGAGCTTCGGATCACCGAGCGGTTCCGCTCCGAGCGGATCGAGATGCGCTGCAAGATGTCCGTGCGTGCGATATCCGGAGACGATCGCCATCGCGGCGGCAACGGCGCGCAACATTTCGTCGCTCGGTGCAGCTGCGGGCGCTGCGGCAGTAGCAGCCACGGTCGTTGCAACTGCTGACGTTTCTACGCGCGGCGCCGGGCCCGCTTGTAAACCCAGACCCGAGAAGATCGAGTCGTAGAAACCGTCGACGCCCTGCAGCAGCTGATCGACGCGACGCAGATACTCACCCGACTGCGCGCCTTGAATGACGCGATGATCGTAGGTGCTCGTCATCTGCATCACTTTCGAGATGCCGAGCGATCGCAGCGCCGATTCGTTTGCGTTTTGGAATCCCGGCGGATATCCGATCGCACCCGTCGCGAGAATTGCGCCCTGTCCCGCAAGCAATCGCGGAACGGACGCGACGGTTCCGATACCGCCCGGATTGGTGAGCGTGAACGATGCGCCTTGCAAGTCGTCGGCGACGAGCTTATTGTCGCGCGCTCGCGTGACCAGATCCTGATACTTTGCGTAAAATCCCGCGAAATCGAGCGTATCGGCGTTCGTGATCACCGGCACGATGAGGAAACGCGTACCGTCTTTGCGTTCTGCGTCGACCGCAAGCCCGAGATGAATGCCAGGTTCAATGCGCTGCGGCGCGCCGCTATCGTCGCGACGGAAACTATACGTGATGAACGGCATTTCGCGCGCGGCACGAACGAGCGCATACCCAACGATGTGCGTGAACGAGACTTTCTCGCTGCGTCCCGCGGATTTGATCGCGTTGTTGAGTTCTTTGCGGCGCGCATCCATCACATCAACCGCGAGCGTACGGAAACTCGTCGCCGTTGGAATCGTCAGCGACTGCTCCATGTAGCCGGTAAGGGCAGCAGCCGGGCCTTTGAGCGGCGTCACCTTTGCACCGCCGGGAACCGGCGGCATCGGCGGAAGATTCGCGGCTGGTGCCGCAGCCGGTTTGCGCTTCGCGTTCGCTGCTTGCTCGACGACGTCGCCGCGCAGAATCATGCCGTTGGGACCGCTTCCGCGCACGAGCGCGAGATCCAATTCTTGCTTACGCGCAATGCGCTGCGCTTGCGGTGATGCAACGACCTCGCCGGTAGTGCGCGTCGGCGGTGCGGCAACGGCTGCAGGCGCCGGGGCTTGCGCAGCGGTCGGCGGCGTGACGTTGACACCTGCGGCGGCCGATGGGACGCTGTTCGCATCGATCTCGGCTAACTTCGCACCAACGGCAACCGTGTCGCCGTCCTTCACCGAGACCTGCGTCACGACGCCGCTCACCGGCGCCGGAACTTCAACGTCGACCTTGTCGGTCGTTACTTCGACGATCGTGTCGCCTTCGTTCACGAACGCGCCGGGCTTCACGCGGAATTCGACAATCGTGCCTTCGGTGACCGACTCACCCATCTCGGGCAGCGTCACGTCGACGAGCTTCGGCGGCCCTGCGGGCGCCGGGGCAGAGGCCGGTGCGGGAGCGGTTGCTCCGTTCGAAGTGGAAGCGGCCTTGCCGTTCGTGCGAGCTCCATCGCCCTGCGCTGCCTGCCGAAGCGTCGTGTCGATCTCGGCGAGCACCGCACCAACTGCGACCGCATCGCCTTCGCCGCCGAAAATCTGGGTGATCACGCCCGATGCCGTCGCCGGGACTTCGACGTCGACCTTATCCGTCGTTACGTCGACCAAGGGATCGCCCTCGGCCACGAAGTCGCCGACGCGCTTGCGCCATTCGACGATGGAGCCTTCGGTGACCGACTCGCCCATCTCGGGTAGGGTCACTTTGACTACCGCGTCCGCCACGTTGATTGATACTCCAGTCCTGGTGGGAAAAAAAGCCGAGCCTTTATGTTAAACCCGCTCTCGACACTGATGCTACGACCAGGGACGACTTTCATCCCAGCCCAGGCAGTGATGGAGTATGAAGGCGCGCCCGCGGTGCCGGTTCTCTCGGTGGAGGAGCTAGAGGCGGCGGCCAGCGTCGGCCTCGGGCGCCTCATCGACGTGTATGCTTAGCTAGCCCCCAGTTCGTGCGTAGACCCGTTCAGCTGATGAACGCACGTCCTCACGTCTGCGCCTGCACTGAATGAATGGATTAAAAATCCCGCCGGCGCGACGCGAAATCTCGGAAGCGCAAACTGCTCGCGAATGACGAGCGTCTGCGTCTTCGTGCTTGGGCAGCTGCACGCAAACGTGCCCGCCCAGCATGCCGAGCGCGCAGAATGTACGTGGCCGCTAACAACGCGCCGAATCTGCCCGTTTGCCTCGACGATCTTCGCAAGCTCGCGTACGTTGACGAATCCGAGCCAGTCCATTGGCCATACGCCGGTGCGAAACGGTGGATGATGAAGTGCCAGCAGGACGGGACGCTGCGAATCGATTCGGAGTTGCGAGCGCAGCCAGCGTAAGCGGTCGGCATCCAGAAAGCCGCCGGCCCTTCCCGGTTCCGTAGAGTCGAGCGCAATAATTCGCACATCGCCGAGGTCGACGGTGTACGAGATATGCTTGCGGTTTTCAAAGAGGTACGCGTCGTCGTGAAAGACGCGACGGAGCGCATCACGATTATCGTGGTTGCCTGGAAGCAAGCAGTACGGAGATAAAAGCGCGCGCAGGTGGTCGCGCAAGCGTTCGTATTCGTTGACGGATCCGGTGTTGGCGAGGTCGCCGGTCACCACAACGAAGTCTGCGCTCACGGCATTGACCTGTGTGATGCACTCGTCGAGAAAGCGATCAAATGCTTTTACATTCTTCGACGATGAAGCACGGATGTGAAGATCGCTTATTTGGACGATTCGCACGTCTCTACTGTATTACCGTTTCAACAACGCTGATATTCCGAGGCTCGAAACAGAGATCGCGACCCATAGTAGTGCGCCGAGCAACAGCGGTCGAAATCCCGCGCTGCGAATCCGCGCGACATCGGTGCCGAGGCCAACGCCCGCGAGCGCAACGACGATCGAAAACAGCGCCAGAATATGGATCGGCGCTTGAAGCACGGCGGGAATCACATTGAACGAATTCAGCGCCGCCGCCACGAGAAACCACAGAATGAACCAGGGCATAATATCGCGCCACGGAACACGCTTGCCTTCCGCGCGCAACCTCTGCGCGCAGCGCCAGGCGTAAAAGACGACCAGCGGCACGATCAACAACGTGCGCGTGAGCTTGACGATGACGGCGTGTTGACCCGCCGCGTGCCCGTATGAGTACCCGGCCGCAACGACCGACGACGTGTCGTTAATTGCGGTACCGGCCCACAAGCCGAAGGCGTTTTGCGACATATTGAAGGCGTGCCCAAGCGCCGGAAACACGATCACGGCGATCACGTTGAACAAGAAGATCGTGCCGAGCGCATACGCGATGTCGGCTTGATCGGCTTCGATCACCGAAGAGACGGCGGCAATTGCCGAACCACCGCAGATCGCCGTACCGACGCCAAGCAACCGGCGTAAATCGCGATCGAGTTCGAACGCGCGTCCAAGCGCGAACGCAAGCGCCATCACGATGACGAACGTTCCCAGCATCACGGGAAGCGAGCGGCCACCGTCGAGCGCAATTTCGGGCAGGCTCAAACTCGCGCCGAGCAATACGATCGACCACTGCAAGAGCGCTTTTCCGGAAAACGCGATCCCCGGTTTCCACTGCGCCGGTAATGCGACGAAGGATGCGATGAGCGCGCCGATGAGAATCGCGAACACCGGCGCGCCGACCACCGGAAGAATTCTGCCGAGCGCCGTCGCTGCCAGCGCAATCACGACGCAGAGCAAAATTCCGATAATCAATCGTTCCGATCAGAAGTAGCGTGCGGGTTGCGGTGACGGCGCGATCAAACGCGCCTTGTTGAAGGTAGGTCGCGGATGCGCCAGCACCCAAGCGGAAATGTCGTAGGAATCGGCCAGCGAGAGCGAGCCCGGTGCGTTCGCCGGCATGTTGTAGCGAACGAAGCCCGCCATGCGATCGATGTGCGCCATTCCGGCGCCGGCATTAAATGACGTCGGCCCCCACAGCGGCGGAAACGCTCCGTGTACGCCTGTTCCGTTTGCCTGGTGACACGACACGCACTTCTGCGCGTACAGGTCGCCGCCGCGCTTGAGATCAGGCGACGTACTGGGCAACGGTACGATGAATCGATCGTCGTCTGCTTGTTTTGCCCCGACGGGAGTGTTTCTCGAAAGATATGCGATGTACGCCGTCATCGCGATCATTTCTTTACTGTCGTACGCCGGAGGCGTGCCGTTCATGCTGTAGAGAAAGCACTCGGCGAGACGGTCTTGCAAGGCGATGACGCGTTTTGCGCGCTTATTCCATTGCGGAAAGCGGCCGTATAACCCGACGAACGATCCGCCGCGCTTGACGGTGCCGACGCCGACATGACACGCGGCGCACGACATATCGGCGACCACGTTCTTCGGCATATACTTGTGCGTGTCGGCGATAATATCGTGTCCGAGCTTGATCGACTCGCCCAGCGCTCCGGTCGGCAACGCTTTGGGATCGTAGAGTTGGGCCGGCGACGCCGCGTTTGCGCTCGCGCCCTTCGAAGCCGCGCCGTTCGAAGCGCACGCGGTTAACGCAAGCGCAGCGAGCGCGACGACGAGCAAACTAGAACGTAAGAGCCGCATACGTGTAATTGTACTCGTGCTGAAGAACCGCGACTGTCGCAACCATCGACGGAACGACGAACACGCCGGGATTGAGGTGCGTGAGGATATCGTTCGCAACCTCCGTCGGATTCCCACCGGCCGCGGGCGCGCCGGGCTTCACGAGCGCACGGGCTTGTTCTTCGACTGCCGTGTGGCAAGTCAGAAACGTGACGCCGCGCTTTTGCAGCATCTCGATGGAGGTATCTTGATACATTCCGCTCGGGTCATCCGGCGATGCATTCGAATCTGCCGTCGCTTTCGCTTTCACGAAAACGTTCGATGTCACGGGATTGCCTTGCGGGTCTTTGGCGCTCAAGAAATCACCGAGCTTGTACTTATCCCAAACGTAATCGGTGTAGTTCAACGAGGCCGCCGGTCCGTGCGGGCAAAACGCCATCGCGACGTCCGAGGGATTGTAGCCGAACCCGAAGATCAAGCCGTTCAATGAGTTCTTGATGTTCGAAAGCACCTGCGGCTTGAACGCGATCTGCTCGAAGAGCTGCCTCACTCTCGCGGGCCGTCCAACGAGTTGCCGGAACTGCGCCTCGTTAAAATCGGAGCGGCGCTCTACGTAATGCGTGCCGCCGGGCACATTCTGTGCGGCCGCGACGCCCGACGAAGCAGCAACGAGCGATGCCGAAGCCGCCAGAAACGACGTACGATTCAAGATTACTCCTCCACGGCGAGCTCCGCCGTCCATACGCTTCTTCCCCATATAGAAAGACACTCGTACATCAGGAAACGAGCCGTACCTTTCCGAATAGGCGTGGACGCCCAGCAACGCAAGGAGGTTCGACGGTGATGAATCGTCGCCAGTTCGCAGGTATTGCAGCGGGTGCGGCGGCTACCGCGATGAACTCGCGCGCCCTTGCGCAGGGCCAGACGCTGGGCCAACCTCATCCGCCGTTTGTGCCGGAAGACGATCCCGCAATCACCGTTGAGCGCGTGCAACTGCGCCGCCCCGATGGGGTCGTGAACGCATACGCCGCCTATCCGAAGACCCTGCGCTTCAATACGCCGGGCATCGCGATCTCGATGCATATTTGGGGCGTGGACGCGCAAATTCGCGACACCGTGCGCCGTTATGCGAAAATCGGATTCAGTTGCATCGCGCCGGACCTGTACTCGCGTATGAAAGGCGCGCCGAGCGGTGACGGCGCGACGGACGCTAGCGAGTTCAAACCCTTTGCGGCGCAGCTGCAACGCAAACAGTACGGCGGCGATATGCGCGCCGCTGCGTTACACATGCTCTCGAAATCCGCGCAAGGGAAACTCGGCGTCACGGGATTTTGCATGGGAGGCCATCTCGCGCTATTCCAGGCGATCGACAACAGCGATCTGTTCGATGCCGTTGCGCCGTTTTACGGCGCGGTGAAAGATATCGATCCCTCGGAGATCCACGTTCCCGTGTGCGGCAGTTACGGAGAGAAGGATCAAAGCATTCCCGCGGATGACGTGCGCGCGTGGCGCAGCGCGCTTCGCGTTACCAATGACGTGCGCATCTATCCCTCGGCCGGGCATGCATTTTTCGACGATACGCGAAGTTCATATGTGGCCTCTGCGGCCGACGATGCGTGGAAACGCACGACCAAATTTTTCAAGGAAACGCTCGGGCTTCAACAGTGACAACACTCATCGATCTCCTCTTCCTCGCCATCGGCATCATCGTCGGCGGGGTCGTCGTCTTTTTTGCTCAGCGAGGCCGCATCGCGCGTTTGGAAGAGCGCATGAGCGCTTCGAACGACAACGTGCATGCGATCGAAGCGCTCGTGGAACGCGCGAAAAACGATCTGCGTGAATCGACGACGCAGCGCGCGAGCGAACGCGTCGGCGAGATCGTCGCGCCGATTGCCCAAAAGCTCGGCGAGTTCGACCGCCTCGTTCGCGAGATCGAAAGCAAACGCAACGAAGACACGGGCAGCCTCAAAGCGCAGATCGAGAATTTGCTCGCGCGCGCAGATAAGATCGAAACCGCCGCGATGGCGCTTTCGAATCAGACGTCAAGCCTCGTCACGGCATTGCGCAGCCCGTCGACGCGCGGCAAGTGGGGCGAGATTCAGCTGCGCAACGTGGTCGAGAAGGCCGGCATGCTGAGTTACTGCGATTTCGACGAGCAACAAACGATCGAGATCGAATCGGGCCGCGGGCGCCCCGATATGACGATCAATCTTCCGGGCAACCGGCGCGTCTTCGTCGATGCGAAAGCGCCGACGGATTCATTGCAAGCCGCTTTCGATGCCTCCGACGATGAGACGCGGCGCGAACTCGTCCGCCGCCACGCAAAGGCGCTCGGCGATCACGTGGACGCGCTTGCTAAGCGCAACTACCATCAAAGCGAAGGCTCCGCCGATTTCGTCATTATGTTCGTGCCCGGCGAAGCGTTCTTGAGTGCCGCGTGCAACGAGAATCCGATGCTGATCGAGTACGCGCTCGACAAAGGCGTGCTGATCACCGGTCCGCTCTCGCTCATCAGCCTGTTGCGCTCGTTTGCCATGGGTTGGCAAGCTGTAAAGCAAGAAGAGAACGCTAAGCGCATCGCGCTCCTCGGACGCGAACTCTACGAACGCGCAACCCGCTTTGCCGACAAACTCGTCGGCCTGGGCAAGAATCTCGAGCGCACGGTGAGCTCGTTCAACGAAACCGTCGGCACGTACGAATCGCGTTTGCTCCCGCAAGGTCGCAAACTCAAAGACGAAGCGGCACTCACCGGCGACGAAATGCCGGAAATCAACGTCATCGACATCGCCCCGCGTTCAATCACCTCACTCGACACAACCCCCACCAAGAAACCCAAACGCGACCCCGCAACCCCAAACCTCTTCCAAAACGAAGAACTATCGTCCTAACAGCCTGTCATGGTGAGCGCAGCCGCGTAGCGGCGAAGTCGAACCATCGCTACGAAGGAAAAGCCCGCCGAGATGTTTCGGCGGGCTTTTGTATTCAGGCGATCCTTCGACTGCGCTCAGGATGACACCAGGTTACGGTGTCCACGATGTGCCGTCGTCGTAGGTGACGTGGACGATGCGGTAACCGGCGAGGCGTGCTTCGAGGATTGGTAATGCGGCGGTTCCAAGTTCGCGCTCCACGCAGTTGTCGCCGCGGCCGCGCGGGCCGATCGAGCCTTGTTGCCAGTCACTGAGCTGGCCGAAGGTCATGATCGCAACGTTCGGCGAGAATTCGCCTTTGCGATCGAGTGTCAACTTTCCGAGTTCTACACCGCTGTCGCTGAGCAACGGAAACTCGAAGACGATGTCGTTTGCGACCTTCGACGCAACGTTGGTAAAGGACACGCACGCAACAGCGCCGCGTCCGTCGCGCCGCGCCGCAGCGAACCCGCCCAGGACCTTGACGTTTCCCTGAACGTTTCCGTCGAGCGATGCTGTTGCAAGCGGAAGATTGCGCCACGCATTCGGCGTCGGCGTCGGAGACGGTCCACGCCGCGGATCACGCGCACCGATCTGCGAATCGGTAGCACCGCGTGCGTACAGCGCCGAACGGCCGGAACCGCGCAGCCAATAGAGCACCGCAAAGCGATCGTCTTTTTGGAGATTCAAAATGTCGCCTTGCGTCTGCTCCGGCTGAAACGCCGTCATGAACGGCTGCGGCGCGCCGTTGCGCGCCCACGTCACGACCTTTCCGAAATCGCTGTCGGAAAGTCCCTGAATCTCGCTCAAAACATTTTGCAGTGCCTGTGAAGCATCCGCGTGTACCGGACGCGGCGCCAGAAACGCAAGAAAGCCGGCGACGGCTAAAGCGGTCGCCAGCAACAGTCGATGCGCGCGCATTACTGTTTGTTCTTGGCTTCCCAGTCTTTGAGCGCCGCGAGCGTGTTCTTCACGTGATCGTCGGGCTTCAGATTCGTGTACGTGTAAATGATCGTTCCGTCCGGGGCGATCACGTACGACGTGCGGTTCGCGTACTGCGGCGCTTTATCGAGCACAGCGTCGTAGCTTTTCTCGACCGATTGATCGGTATCGGCCGCAACGGCGAACTTGTTGCGGCATTCGCTCACGGAAAACTTCTGCAGTTTGTCGAGCGGGTCGTGTGAGACGCCGATGACCGTCGCGTGGAGCGATTTATACTGATCGACCGCGTCGGCGAAGTTGTGGGCCTCGACCGTGCACCCCGGCGTGAATGCCGCCGGATAGAAGTAGAGCACGACCGGTCCGTTCTTGAGCGCATCCGCTAGCGCGAAGGTAAATACCTTTCCGCCCTTTGTTGCTTGAAGCGTGAAATCCGGTGCCTTCGCCCCCTCTTTGAGCGCGGCGAAGGCGGGAGCCGCCGCGAGTAAAAGCATGGCCAGCGTAACGAGTCCGCGACGAATCATGAAGTTAGCCTCCGATAAACTGATGAAAAAAGTCTAAAGGAGGTCGACGGTTAAGTCTACCCCATGGCACAGTGGTATTCGTTCGTGCGATCGCAAGATAATGCGACAGCGTCGATCAGCATCGATATCGGCATCGACGCGGAGCGAGATCTGCCGTCACGGCCGCTAGCATTCTTACTCGTACGACGGATCGATGACGGTGCCGATCCGAAACCGGCTCGCGAACTCGAAGAACGGCTCAAGGAGCTATTCGACGCAGGCGGATTTCTGCTGGTCGCCGTTCTGACGATGAGCGGATCCCGCACGCTCGTCGTGTACGGAAACGACGACGAGCGTTTACGTGAAATCGTTTCGACGGTTGAAGAGCCGTTTGCAATCCAAACCAGCGACGACCCCAGCTGGCAACTCTATCGCACGCTCTTACCAACGAATGAGGAGATCACGGATGGCTGAATGGATTTCGTACGAATCTGCCGACGAGCCGCCCGCCGAAGTATCGATTGACATTGACTTTGATGACGATGCACAATTTCGGCAAGCTCATCCGTATGCGGCCGTCGTGACGGTAAGCGGATTTTCTGCCGGCACGGACGGACAGCCGGACGAGTCAATCGCCGATAGGTTGTATGACGTCGAGCGCGAGGTCGAAGCGGCTTTGACTTCATCCGGCGGCGCACTTGTCTGTACGGTGTCGGAAGATGCGAAATTCACGTTGTACGGCTATGTTGCGGACCCTTCGAACGTCGATGGGCTACGAACCATTACCGCAGCGGCGCTTTCCATCGACGCGAAAAGCGAACGCGATGACGCGTGGGACTATTACGGGCGCTACATTCTTCGCGGGGAAGAACTCGAAGCCGCGCGTGACGCCGAACAGCTCGGCGAACTGGAAGAAAACGGCGCGCTGCTCGATGAACCACTCGACGTCATGTTCTATCTCGAGTTCGACAATAACGCGTCGTTACGCAGCGCTATTCCTGCGTTGCGCAGCGCCGGTTACGATGTTCCGGAATTCATCCTCGACGACGCCGACGACGGCATGACGGTAACGACCGAAATGCTTCTGACCCCCGAGAATCTCGCAAGCGAACGCGCAAAACTCCTACGCGCCATCGCTCCGTTCAACGGCCGCTACAACGGCTGGTCAATGGACGAAGACGAACTCGAAGAGCTGTCATCCTGAGCACAGGTGCGTAGCACCGTAGTCGAAGGATCGCCTGAATTCAAAAGCCCGCCAAAACGTTCCGGCGGGCTTTTTGTTCGTAACGATGGTTCGACTTCGCCGCTGCGCGGCTGCGCTCACCATGACACTGGGCGCTACAATCCCATCAAGCGTGCGATGACTAAGCGTTGGACTTCGTTGGTGCCTTCGCCGATTTCGTTGATTTTTTGATCGCGGTACATGCGTGAGACGGGGTATTCGTCCATGAAGCCGTAGCCGCCGTGAATTTGCAGCGCTTCGTTGACGACGCGGCGTGAGACTTCGGCGGCGTAGAGTTTTGCAAGCGATGCCGTTTGCACGTAATCGCGGCCGTTGTCTTTCTCCCACGCGGCGCGCAAGATCATGAGCTTCGCATGCTCGATTTCGCACAGCATGTCGACGAGTTTGAATTGAATCGCCTGGAATTTGCTAATCGGCTTACCGAATGCGATGCGATCTTTCGAATACTGCAGCGCTTCGTCGTATGCGCCCATCGCCAGACCCACCGACAACGCGGCGACGCCGATGCGGCCGCCGTCGAGAATCGTGAGGAATTGCCGGTATCCCTCGCCTCGTGGACCGAGCAAGTTCTCTGCGGGAACTTTCGCGTCGTTGAAGCTGAGCTCGCGGGTGTCGGACGCGCGCCAGCCCATCTTCTTATATTTCTTGCTGCGCGAGAAGCCGGGGGCATCTTGCGGCACGATGATGTTCGAGATCTCCGGCTTGCCGTCGGCACGCGTACCGGTAACCGCCGTGATCGTCGTTCCGCCGCTGATGTCCGTGCCCGAGTTGGTGATGAACGCCTTGGTTCCGTTGATCACCCACTGTCCGTTTTGCAGCGTGGCCTTGGTTGTCGTGTTGCCTGCATCACTGCCGGCATTGGGCTCGGTTAGTCCGAAGCCCCACAGCATTTTTCCCTGGGCCAGCGGCACCAAATACTTCTGTTTCTGCTCTTCTGTGCCGAATAAATAGAAAGGCGTCGCTCCGAGAGAGACGTGTGCCGCCATTGTGATCGCCGTCGATGCATCGGCTCGAGCGATCTCCATGACCGCAAGCGCGTAGCTCACCGAATCGGCACCTGCGCCACCGTATTCTTCGGGGAACGGCAGGCCCATAAAACCGAGTTCTGCCATCTTTTTGACGAGGTCGTACGGGAACGCTTCGTCGCGATCCATCTCTTCAGCGCGGGGCTTTACCTCGTTTTGTGCGAAATCGCGCGCGAGGTTTTGGATTGCTCTCTGCTCGTCGGTCAGATCGAAATTCATACGACCGGAGGTATAGGCCGTGGCCTCAGGAAAACCCCTTTTACAGCGATGATTTCCGTACGTAATGTCTCGCTGATTTACCCCAATGGGGTACGCGCCCTCGATAACGTCAGTCTTGAAATCGGCAAGGGCGACTTCGTCTTCCTCGTCGGCCACTCGGGTACTGGAAAGTCGAGTCTCCTCCGCCTCCTTTACAAGGAGACGGTTCCGACCAGTGGTGAGATCACGGTCGACGGAATCCGTGTCGACCGCTTGAAGCGCGGCCGTATTCCGGCGCTACGACGCCACTTAGGTGTCGTTTTTCAAGACTTCAAGTTGCTGGCGAACAAGACGGTGTGGGAGAATGTCGCTTTCGCCATGCAAGTGACCGGCGCGCATAGCAGCGACATCATGCGCCAGGTTCCGCGTGCGCTCGATCTCGTTGGCCTCTCGCACAAGAGCCGGATGTTCCCCGGCGAGCTCTCCGGCGGCGAGCAACAGCGCACGGCAATCGCACGAGCGCTCGTGAACAATCCGAAGTTGCTACTCTGCGATGAGCCGACCGGCAACCTCGATCCGTCGAACACGACGGAGATCATGGAGCTGCTGCTCCGCATCAATTTGAAGGGCACGACCGTCGTGGTCGCCACTCACAACCAAGCCGTCGTCGACCGCATGCGCCGCCGCGTCGTGCGTTTGGAAGACGGCAAAATCGTTACCGACGAAGAGCGGGGTTATTACTATCTTGGACTGGGGCAAGGTCAAGTTCTTTCTGGGTGAGGTGTTGCGCAACTTTACGCGCAACGCCGGAATGCAAGCGACGGCAATCGGCACAGTCGCAATCACCATCATCCTCCTGGGCGCCTTCCTCTTCGTACGTGCAACGCTCGCTGGTTTGGGCACCGACATTTTGAACCAGATCGAGATTTCGGTGTACTTCACGAACAATGCGACGGTCGCGCAAGAGGACGCGCTTCGCACGGCGCTCGCAAAAGATCCGCGCGTCGCGTCGGTGCAATTCGTGCCGCGCAAAGAAGGCCTGGCGGAATTGCGCGCGCGCACGAACGGTGTCATCGATACCTCGCTCCTCACCGAGAACCCCTTGCCCGATAAGATGCGCGTGCGCGTGCACGATCCGGCATCGGTTCCGAATATCGCCACGAAGATTCGCAAGATGAAGGGCATCGCCAACGTCGTCTTCCCGCAAACGATCGTCGAGCGCTTGCTGCAACTTGGCGGCGTGCTGCGGCGGATCGGCGTCGCCGTCATCGCGGTGTTCTTACTCGTTGCGGGCATCATCATCTCGAATACCATCCGCTTGACGGTCTTTGCGCGCCGTCGTGAAATTTCGATCATGCAGCTCGTCGGTGCAACCAACATGTACATTCGCGCGCCGTTCATTTGCGAGGGCTTGCTCGATGGAATTCTCGGCTCGCTCATCGCGATCGGCGTGCTCGCCGTCGCGCGCTACATGTTGTGGCCGAAGCTGCTGCTCGCGTTACCGTGGGTGCAATTAAATGCGAGCCTTGTGAATGCACCCATGCTGGTTGGTGAATTGATTCTCGTAGGCGGCTGCATCGGAGTCATTGCGTCGTGGATTTCGGTCGGTCGACACCTACGGACGTAATGACGCATGTGCGCATCGACGCGGATTTCGATGCGCTTGCCAAGTTCGTCTCCGACGGCATCGCATATCTCTCCGGCGAGGGCATTGTTTCCGCGTGGAGTTCGGGCGCTGCGGCCGTCACGGGCATTCCGCGCATCGAAGCCGTCGGCAAATCACTCGATGAGATCTTCTCGCGCGTAGAACCGCCGCTCGGATTCGCCGTCGTTCCTCAAGAGATCACGGTGTGGACGAACGACGAGCATCGCCGCGCGCTGCACGCTGCGGTACTGACGGTCGACGATGGTTGGCTGCTTTCGTTTGGACGTCAACAGACGTACGACGCAATCGAGCAACTCAAGGCCGAGATCGTCACGTCGGTTTCTCATGAATTGAAGACGCCCATCGCAACGATTAAGGCGTACGCGCAAACGATGCGTCACAATCCCTTGGCAACCGAGCCAAAACGTGACGAGTATCTGGAGACGATCGAAGAGGAAGCCGACGAGCTCGCGAATGCCGTTGACGATCTGCTGCTTGCCGGACGGGTCGACGCAGAGCATCTCCTAACCGAACGCAAACCGGTGGCCGTCGACAACGTCGTCGATACCGTTGCCGAACATCTCGGTCCGACGGCCGCCTCACGCATCGAACGCCGCACGCACGGCGTCGAGGTCAACGGCGATCGCAAGCTGCTCGCGCGCGCGCTCGAGCAATTGATCGAGAATGCATTGAAGTTCTCGCCCGACACGAGCACGGTCGTGGTGGAAGCACGGCGCGCGGAGAACGAAACGTCCATAAGCGTGATCGATCGCGGGATCGGGATCGGTGACGAGCATTTGCCGTATATTTTCGAGCGGTTCTATCGCGCGGAACGCAACCTCGTCTCGGCGACGGGCGGAGCGGGTCTTGGTCTCTACATCGCGCGGTCCGTTGCGCGTGCGCACGGTGGCACGATCTCCGTCGAAAGCCGCCTGCATGAAGGTGCGACGTTCACGCTCCGTCTGCCCGAGCGCCAGTCCACGGATTCGCGCCGGGAGCGCGAATCCATATGAGAACGATGGCCGAAGGCGTTGGACATCGTGTGCTCGTTGTGGATGACGACCGGAATTTGCGTAAGATCATCGGCACGAATCTCGAGCTTGCGGGATTTGGCGTTGAGACCGCGGCCGACGGTCCCGAAGCGTTGGAGAAAATCGAGAACGTTCTCCCCGACGTGGTCTTGCTCGACCTGATGATGCCGCACATGGACGGATACGAAGTGGCGCGCCGCATTCGCGCGCACCACAACCCCGCCGTCGCAAACGTTCCGATCATCATTCTCACGGCAAAAAGCGAAACAGACGATAAACTGCGCGGCTTTGAAGCGGGCGCGGACGATTACATTACGAAGCCCTTCGGGCCGCAAGAACTGCTCGCGCGCGTGCGTGCGAAGATTCGGCGTGTTGAAGTCGACTCGTCGCTCTCTCCGCTCACGCGACTGCCCGGTAATCTCGCTATTGAAGGCGAGCTGCGCCGGCGTCTTGACGGGCATGAGCCGTTTGCCGTGCTGTATCTCGACCTCGACAATTTCAAGGCATTCAACGACGTTTATGGATTCACGCACGGCGATGAAGCAATCCAGCTCATTGCCCGTATCACTACCGACATCGTGCGTCGCCGCGGAACGCCGACCGATTTCGTGGGACACATCGGCGGCGACGACTTCATCGTCGTCACGCAAGCCGGGCGCTCCGAAGAGATTGCGAAAGAAATTATCGCGGAATTCGATGCGGACATCCGTGGGTTGTATTCCGCGAAAGACCTGCGCACCGGCTACATCGAAACGCGCGATCGCCGCGGCGCGCTCAACCGTTTTCCCATCATGTCGCTCTCGATTGCGATCGTTTCGAACGATCACGGGCAGTTGACCAACTACGCTCAAGTCGGCGAAGCTGCCGCGGAACTCAAGCGGTACGCCAAGTCGATCTCCGGATCCACCTACGTCAAGGACAAGCGACGCCAGTGATAATACGACGATTCCTCGCCCTTGGTCTCATGCTCGCGCTCGTGCCTTCGTATACGCAGGCGCGAACGTCGCTGCAGCAACGCATCGAAGCGGAGCGCCAAAAGAGTCAAGCGCTCCAAGCGCGGCTGCATCAAAAGCGCGTCGAGCTCAATCAAGCGTCATCGCATGAGAACGACTTGCAAACGCAACTCGATCAAACGAATGCGGCGATTCATGAAGTCAACGCGCGCCTCGGCGACCTGAACGCGCAAACCGAGTCGACGCGTCGCAAGATCGCGTGGAATACGATTCAACTTGACGCCGCGCAGAAGTCTCTTACGCTACACGACGACGCGCTCAAGCGCCGCTTGGTCGACATCTATGAAAACGGCGATCTGAGTTACGCGGCGGTACTGCTCTCGGCGCACTCGTTCACCGAGTTCGTCGAGCGTTGGGAAGATTTGCGTCTGCTCATCGACGCGAACGAAACGGCTGTTCGCGCGCGGAAAGTCGCGGCGGCGAAAGTCTCCGCGGTTCAGGCCGATCTCGTGCGAACGCAACAACAGCTGCAGGCGCAGCAACTCGCGCAGCAGCGCGCGCAGAATCAGCTCGCTACGCTCGCCGCAGAGCGACGCAACCTCGTCGCGATTGCCGACGATCAGCGTCGCCACGTCGCGCAAGAGGTCGCCGAGATCGAAGACCTCTCGCAACAGGAAGAAACGAACCTCGAGGGTCTGATCCGCGAACGTCAGGCAGAGTTGGAAGCAATGCGCGAGGCGCAACGGCGCGCGGCGGGCATATCGCAGAGCGAAGCGCCCAGTAGCGGGCCCGGCTCCATGTCGTGGCCGGTCTCCGGCACGATTACCTCGCCGTTCGGCTGGCGCTCGAACCCGTTCGGCGGCGCGCCGGACTTCCACCCGGGTCTCGACATCGCGGCACCGATGGGGACGACCGTCACGGCGGCAGCATCGGGAACCGTTATCCTCGCACAGTGGTACGGCGGCTACGGCAACTTCATCTTGATCGACGACGGCGGCAGCGTTTCGACGGGCTACGGCCACCTTTCGGCGATCTACGTCTCGGTGGGGCAGAACGTGCAACGCGGGCAGGCCATCGGCGCTGTCGGCAGCACGGGCCACTCGACGGGACCACACTTGCATTTCGAAGTCCGCGTCAACGGAAAACCGGTAGATCCGACGCCGCGCCTGCATGGGTAAGCGCCCGGCAGCTTCCGTTCTCCTCGACATTTAAGCTGAATCTGCAACGGGAGTCCGCCCACAAGGCGTTAAGCTAAGCGGGTATGATCGATCCCATGACCGGTAGATTCCGTGCGCTCCTGGCCGCGCTTGTCGTCATCCTTATTGCCGCGGCGGGTGCGGCGTATGCGTTGACGCGCGCAGAGGCGCTTCGTTCCGTCGAAACCGGCGACGGCTCGCTGACCGTCGCTACGACGGGTGATGTGCGCCAGTATATCAACGACTCGAACGCGCAAGCGCAGCTCCTCGACGTTGCCGTAAACAAACTTGAAACGTCGTACTATAAACCGGTCGATCCACAGACGCCGGCACATGGTGAAGCCAAGGCGCTCGATGACTATTTGAAGTCGAAGCACATTGCGAACGTTTCCTTGCCGAGCACCGATAACGTCGCGCAGATTCTCGCGTTCGCGGAATCGCATTACGGATCGCACTTGGGACCGAACGCGTCGACGGACCTTACGGAAACGGCGCTTCGCGGCGTCATGGATTCGGTCAACGATCCGTACACCGTTTATCTCTCACCCAAAGAGATTCAAGGGCTGCAAGAGTCGCTGAGCGGCGGAAACTTCGGCGGCATCGGCGTCTATATTTACCAATTGAAAGACGGCCAGGTGCTCGTTCAACCCATCGAGGGACTTCCGGCGTCGCGCGCCGGCATGAAACCGGGCGAAGTCGTCGATGCGGTGAACGGTAAGCCGGTTAAAGGCATGACGCTCGATCGCGTGGAGCAGCTCATCCGCGGGCCCGAAGGCACGAGCGTACAACTGCGTACGCACATGTACAATAAAACAGGTGAGCACTCGTTCGCTATCACGCGCGAAGTAATTCACGTGCCGACCGTTCGCGCGAAGATGGAAGGCGGCTACGACTACATTCGCCTCTCCGATTTCGGCACCACATCGGCCGAAGAAGTGCGCAAGGCACTCATTGACGGGCGAGCGCATGGCGCCAAGGGATACATTTTGGACCTGCGCAACAATGGCGGCGGTCTGCTCGACGCTGCAGTGAAGATCTCGAGTTACTTCGTTCCGCACGGCACGATCGTGGCGACGATCGACCGTCAGGGAAATCGTTCCGAAGAGGATGCTCTCGGAACAGCAATCGGCGGTTTACAACCGCTCGTCATCCTCGTAAACAAGTACACGGCAAGCGCATCGGAGATTACGTCCGGCGCGCTGCAAGACTACCACCTCGCAAAGCTCATCGGTACGAAGACGTTCGGAAAGGGTGTTGTGCAAAGCATCTATCCGATGCCGGACTCCGGTGCGCTCAAGATCACGACGGCACGGTATGTGACGCCGCTGGGACGCGATATCCAACACAAAGGCATCATGCCGGATATCATCGTCAATCAGACAGCCGATCCCGCGCTGATCGACACTCCGGCCGATAAACAGCTCGCAACTGCCAAGGCGACGCTCAAACAACTAGCCCAACAGTAAAGACGGATGAAACGACTTTCCTCACTGTTCCTTGCGGCAATATTTGCTGCACCGCTCGTTCAACTTCCGGCCGCTTCGGCCGACACGGCGCCGCATCTTGCGGCGGCGGACGCCAATCGCATTGCGGTAAGTTATAGCGATCTGACGACCGAGTTTTATAAACGCGTCGATCCGCAGACCGTCTTGAATTCGGTGCAAGACGAGTTGAACAAAACGCTCAAGGCGCGCCACGTTAACGGCAGCGTGCCGGCGCTTCATGCGAGCGATTCGCCGCAGTCCAACGTTCGGGCGATCGACGTCGAGGTGGAACGCGCGCAACATCAAGCGGGCACATCGCTCAGCTCGCGCGACTTAAGTTACGCAGCGATCGACGGCATGATGCGGGCGGTCAACGATCGCTATACCGTCTTTTTGACGCCGAAAGAATACGCCGATCTCAACAGCGGTCTCGACGGCGGCAATTTCGGCGGCACCGGTATCGTCATTCAAGCGGATGACAACACGAAATACATCACGGTGAGCAACGTCGTTCCCGAGGGGCCCGCCGATAAAGCCGGAATCCAACAAGACGATCAAATCGTCTCGATCGACGGACAGTCGACGAAGGGCTGGAGCATCGATCGCGCGAGCGCGCATCTTCGCGGCAAAGAGGGCACGAAGGTCACGCTCGGCGTCGCGCGTTCGGGCAAACTGATGCCGCCGATCACGATCACGCGCGCGCAGATCCATCAGCTCAGCGTCTTCGAAAAATTGCTGCCGGGTAACATCGGCTACGTTGCGCTGACGGTATTCGGCAAAGATACGGCCGACGAACTCAACGTCGCGCTCGACCGTTTGCAGAAGCGCGGTGCGCGTGCGTTCATTCTCGATCTGCGCGACAACGGCGGCGGCTATCTCGAAGCGGCAGTCGGCGTGAGTTCGAAGTTCATCTCATCCGGGCCGATCGTCTCGGTGGAGTCACGGGCATCGAGCATCACCACGCTCGAAGCAAATGACACCGCGATCACGCCGGTTCCGCTCGTCGTATTGGTGAACGGACACACCGCCTCGGCGTCGGAGATTACGTCGGGCGCGATTCAGGATAGCGGCGTGGGTACGATCATCGGCACGAAGACGTTCGGCAAAGGCGTCGTGCAAACGATCTTCCCGCTCGGCGACGGTTCCGCGGTAAAGATCACCACCGCTCGGTATTTGACGCCGCACAACCGCGACATCAATCATCTCGGCATCACGCCGGATATCGTTGTCGACGAAAACCAGAAGCCGCGCTACGGCGATCCGATGAAGGACGCGCAACTCGCGCGCGCCGTCCAATACATCGACGACCGCATCGCCCACCTCAACGACATCAACGGCAACGGCTCCGGTCAATAGCACCGTAGTCGTGCACGGCGCGCGGGTCACTAGCTGATCCGCGCGCCGTGCGTCGATGCTGGCGCTACGGCACCTTGACCGGAACTTTGATCGAGTTCCCGATGGTATCGGAAACCGTCAACGATGCAGTTCCGGCGCCGACGCTTTTGACGACATACGTATTCGGCGGCGTCGTTGCGACCGGTGTAACGGTTGCAACACTCGTGTTTGAACTCGTGACGCTCCACGAGCCGGTGTACGAAGTCTCCGAGATGACGAGCTTGACGCTCTGTCCTACGCCCGTGAACGTAATGCTCGATGGTGTCGTCGTAATGACATCTCGAATATACACGCTGAGCTTGTAGTTGTAGCCGCCGGTAAACCACAGGTTACCGTCCGAGCCGGCTGCGATGTCGTTTGGCCGGGTCGGGAATGAACCCGGCAGATTGTAGAACGTGCGCCCCGCCGATGTGATGCGTTCGAGCGCGGGCGCGCCGGTATCCGTCGTTGCCGCAGCCCACATCGCGCCGTCAGGCCCGACGGCCATCGAGTTTGGCTCCGTTATGCAAAGCGGAGTCTGCACGTAAGAAACCGCACCGCTCGTCGACATCTTTCCGTACTCTCTAGCGTTGCATTCAGGAAACCAGATCGTACCGTCGGGCCCGAGGAACGTCTCAGTTGCAAAGTTGCCTCCGAGATTGTGATACGGATACGCCGCGATGGTACCCGACAACGTTATCGCGTCAATGGTATGCGCCGTGATATCGGAGAACCAGAGGCGGTTGTCTTTGCCGAGGGCCATGCCCTTCAACTGATGGCCCTTTACCGAGAATCGGGTAATGGCTCCGCTTGGCGTGATGCGGTTAATGTTGCCGGCACAATCCGGAAACCACACATTACCGTCGGGGCCACCATGAATTGCACCGTCGTACGTCCCGCATGTTTGCTGGTATTCTGTCACAACGCCGCTCGTTGTAACTCGTCCGACGTGCGTTCCCGTTGTTGTAAACCACACGGCGCCGTCCGGTCCTCGCGTTAATCCCCAAGGTAGTTCAGTCTTTACGGTCAGAGGGAAGATCGAAACCGTCCCGTCCATTTTCACCCGATCGATGCTGATGTGCTGACGATCGGCGAACCACAGATTCTTATCAGATCCAACGACGACGCCTCGAAAATCAGACGTAGTTTGCGTCGATACGGTAGGAATTTGAAAGGATTGCCAGTTTCGGGGAGATGCGCCGGTTTCGAACACCTGCGGCTCGACCGGATTCTGCCCTGTAACCGACGGGACTGCGCCTCCTGGCACGGTTTGGCTGCCTCCATTGCAGCCGGCAAAAATGAACGCGACAAGCGCCGCGGCACATGACAATTTGCGCAACTGCTTTCTCCGTTATTGCAAGTAGTGATAGCAAGGTCTGAAACGTCCAGCGTTTCAAAGCCGTTTACGGCTCTGCGCTTAGAATGTTTCACCGCGACTAAACGCACGTATATCGTTGCTGTGACGACTATCGTCTCGCAAATTCCACATACGATGCGAGTACTCGAACGGCGCGCCGGATTTCGTTAACGTCAACGGCCGCGAATCCAAGGAGCAATGCTTCGCAGCCTTCGTTGCTATGTCCAAGCGGTCGCAAGTCGACGTGATCGGATTGAATTGCGTTTGCAAGCGCCGTTGCATCGATCCCGGCGTCGAGCCAACCGACGGTTTGCAGGCCGGCCTCGACTGGTGAAACGCATAATGCGCCCGCCAACAGGCGACGCGATTCGTCAAGCAGCACGTTCATTCGCTCGGCATAGATGTCTCGCATGCGGCGTACGTGCCTCGCGAAGTGACCGTTGGCGATGAAGTCGAACAGCGCCGCTTGTTCGAGCAGTTGCGCGTGACGTGTCGTCATGGACTTGGCTGCAGCGAACGCATCGTGAAGATCTTCCGGCACGACGACGTAACCTAAGCGTAACGATGGGAACATCACTTTGCTGAAACTGCCGCCAAAAATCACGCGCGCATCTTCGTCTAAACCTTGAAGCGCTTGTATCGGGCGTCCTTGATAGCGGAATTCGCTATCGTAGTCGTCTTCGAAGATCGTCGCACCGGTCGATCGCGCCCATTTGAGGAGCGCAAGCCGTCGCGTAATGCTCATCGTGACGCCGAGCGGAAATTGATGCGCCGGCGTGACGTATACCACCCGCGCGTCACCAAGTTCGTCACCAACGCGCATGCCCTCGCGGTCAACATTGATATCGACAATCTCTGCACCAACCGCTCGGAACGCAATGCGTGCACCTTCGTAGCCGGGCGACTCAATGCACGCGCGATCGTGCGGATCGATCAAGACACGCGCGGCAATGTCTAAGGCCTCTTGAACGCCCGAGACGATGAGGACTTGGTCCGCCGTGCATCGTACGCCGCGTGCTGCGTTGAGATAGTCGGCGACCGCTTCGCGTAGCGGCCGGTATCCCTCCGGTTCGCAACCCATGTAGAGCGATGCATCACCGCTTCGCAAACGGCGGCTTACGATTTTGCTCCACTGTTCTGCCGGAAAGAGATCGAGAGCAGGAAGATTCGGTCGAAACGCGCGCGTCGCGATGTCTTGGTATGCCGGGAACCGCGACACGCGTTGCGCGAACGCTGAAACCCTTCGTTGATTGCCGGCACCTTTACGCGTTGACGTTTGTGTGTCGAACGCGTCATCGGGCAGTGCCTGTGTTACGAACGTGCCGGCACCCGTGCGCGACTCCACATAGCCTTCTGCCCGCAGTTGCTCGAAGGCCTCGACGATCGTTCCGCGCGAGATCCCGTACTGTTGCGCCAAATCGCGCGAAGCCGGAAGACGCGCGCCTGGGCGGAGGCGGCCGTCGAGGATCTGTCCTCGCAGCGTTGAGTAGAGCCATCGATAGGCCGGCAAACTACTGTCGCGATCGGGAAGCACGGCCTCAAGTGTGGTTCGGCGCTTCATAATGGTCTAAGAATAATCGGAAAATGGACCTTTTTGCCAGGACCATTTTGACATATGCTGCGGCCTATGAAGCTCGTATGGTTTTTAATAGCCGTCGCTATGGCTTCGCTGGCGTCGGCAGCCCCGCAGCCTGCGATGGCAGCAGATCGCGTCGCTGAATGCAGAGCCGCTCCGTACCGTCAATTCGATTTTTGGCTCGGAACCTGGACCGTCCGTAATGCGAAGGGCAAGGTACTCGGACAAAACGTTGTCACGCGGGAGCAAGGCGGTTGCGTCATTTTGGAGCGCTGGAGCGGCGCGAGCGGTGTGCGCGGTACGAGCGTGAACACATTTGATGCAACGACGGGACGCTGGCGCGAGATATGGGTCGATAGCACTGGTGGAGCGATGCTTCTGCGCGGCGGTGCCTCAGCGAGCGGCATGCAAATGTCGGGCGAAATTCCCGATCCTCGAGGCGGCACCGTCGCGGACCGCATCGAGTGGACGCATTTAGACGGCGGAATCATCCGTCAACATCTGAGCGAATCCGTCGACGGCGGACGTACTTGGAAAGACGTCTTCGACGGTTATTCCACGCGTGACTCGGTTGCAAAGACCGTCGCTCGTAACATCCTCACGCAACGGTTACCGGATTTGAACGGTGATGCGCTGACGCTTCATCTCGTCGACGTGACGTATCCGCCAGGCGGATCTTCGACACCCCATTCGCATCCGTGTCCGGTAACCGTTTACGTAACGAGCGGTGCATTACGCGAGCGCATCGCCGGCGGAGCGACCGAAGTCTTCACCGCGGGCCAATCATTTTACGAGCCGCCCAATACCGCGCATTCCATTTCGGCAAATGCGAGTACTCAAGAGCCCGCCCGATTCATCGCGGCATTTTTATGCGACAAGCAAACCGAACTTTCGATAAAGGAACATCGATGACACGAGAAGGGATCGAACGATTTGTCCTGCTCTATGCCCGCGTAGCGCTTGCTGCCGCATTCCTCTCCGGAATTGCTTCACGGTTCGGGTGGTACGGGAAGAACGTCGGCTACGGTAACTTCGCAAATTTCGTCGACTACACGGCGCAAGTCAATTCATTCATGCCGAAAGCGACCATTCCGTTCTTGGCGTGGTCGGCCACGTTTTTTGAATTCACGCTTGGTGTTGCGTTACTCGTCGGTGTGCAGCTGCGATGGATCGCCCTCGGAAGCGGCGCGCTTCTCTTCCTTTTCGGAGTGGCGATGGCAATCTCGTTTGGGATCAAATCGCCGTTGGACTACTCAGTGTTTTCCGCGTCGGCTGCCGCGATGCTGCTAGCGCTTTGTCAACAAAAGCGCGCGGATGCGCCATCACTGTGAAATTGGAAGTCAAACACGCTAAAAGCGAACCAAAGTTGCACTATTGGGCTAGCGATTAACGCAATGCGATAAAGTTACTTTCTTTTGCGTCCTTCGCCCTATGGCGTTAGGTCGTTGTCACCTGTCGGTAGCTAGGCTGCGGTGGTTACGATCTTGCGTGCGCAAGAGAGAGAGGTGCCTGCGTGAAAACGACTGCGTATAGGCAGATCGCTTTGGCCGTTCTTCTGACTGCCTTAGAAACAACCGGGTCCGCTTTTGCAGACACGCTTGATTCGCAGGACGCGTCGATTACAAACGATGTCTTTGAAACGGTTCGCGGCAGTGTCGAAATCAATCAAGCTGCCGGGAGCACCAACGTTCAAGGCAACGTCGCAATAATCGGCGGCGGTGGACCGATAACGGTACACGGTCTTCAGGCGACCGGGGCGACGAGTGTAAGCGGTGGCTCCGCTTCCATTCGCGATAATACTTTCTCAGATGTTGTCGGGCTCGTGCAGATCAATCAGGGTGCGGGTTCCGGAAACGCGCAAGGAAACGTTGCGATCGTGCGGATCGGTGCATCCGCCGCTTCATTGTCCGACGACGCTCTTGCTGACGCAATGCCGGTCCAATCGACCAGCGTAACCGTCCCCCGTAACAACACTACGAAAGATAGTGTTGGAACGAGCGGTAATGCATTCGCACACGTCAACGGCGTCGTTCAAATCAATCAAACGGCGGGCTCCGGAAACGCGACTGCCAACGGGTTCCTCCTGCAAACCACGGGCGTACCTCATTCCTGAGGTGCGTTTTTTCTATAAGGAGCATAACGTGCTTAAATTCGGCAAACTCGTGGGGTTGTCAACGGCGTTCGCATTTGCGGCTTCGATGGGCGTTGCTAGCGCTCTGCCGTTGACCGCTGTGGACCAAACCGTGAACCAAGTCAACGCGCTCAGCATCTCCGTCGGCGGCGAGAATGAAGCTGAAACGGAAGGCTACGCATTCCAATATGCCAGCGGCAACATCGGCGCCAACGTCGCAGCCGGCGTTGAGAACCAACAAGCGAACATGGCGTTCATCGATCCGCCGGGACCGGCCGACTACAACTACCACGGCGCCTTTAATCAAGCTCAGGCCGGCGTAGCATCGCTCGGCGGCGACAGCAATGAAGCGGCAGTGGACGACTGGTCGTTTCAGCACGCATCGGGCAACATCGGTCTGAACGTGGCTTCGGGCGGGCAGAACCAGCAGATCAACGGGCTCGTCGTTCTGGAGAACTCGGCAGATACGAGCATCAAGACCAACCAACTCCAGATCGCAACCGGCTCGGCCTTCTCGGGCGAAAACGAAGCGCTCATCGACAACTACGCGTTCCAGTATGCCTGCGGCAACATTGGCGTCAACGTGGCCGCCGGTGATCTCAACCAGCAAGCGAACGCGGCGATTGTCCAGAGCCCCGCAACGGACACGGATCTCAACACCGTCAGCACGACGACGAACCAAGTCGCGGTGCTCAATCTCAACATCCTGTCCGAATCGAACAACGCACATATTCAAGACAATGCGTTCCAGCATGCCAGCGGCAACATCGGTGCCAACGTCGCATCGGGCGTCGGCAACCAACAGTCCAACACGCTGGTCGTCGAGCCGTAGCAGAGATGAAGAGCGTGAGGAAACGATCTGTCGTCTCCTCACGCTTCCTCTTTGCAGAGAGAGATGCAGCAGTGCGAACGCTCATCGCCACCCTCGTCGCATTCGCAACGCTTTCTACCGTTGCGTGGGCTGACGGCGTCGCGCCCGCCACGATGATCCTTCCCGGAGCCGGAATCGTGCACGTGCGGACGACGAGCCTCGCAGACGAACGCTTTGCGAACATCGTCCGTCAATCGGTCGACTACAGCTGCGGAGCAGCAGCAGTCGCAACGATCCTGCGCTACGCATTCGGCCTTCCGGAGACGGAGAACAGCATTATTCGCGGACTCCTGACGGTTAGCGATCTGGAGAGCGTCAAGAAACGCGGATTCTCGCTGCTCGACATCAAGCGATTCCTCAACACCATCGGATACGGCGGCGCCGGATACAAGTTGCCGCTTGAGGACCTCTACCGTGTGAAAGTCCCCACGATCGTGCTCGTCACGATTGAGGGATACGAGCACTTCGTCGTTCTCAAGAAAGCAACACCGGAATACGTATATGTTGCGGATCCCATGCTCGGCAATCGCCGAGTCGACACATCAGATTTCTTGAACACGTGGAACGGCGTCGTCTTTGTTATTGCATCGTCAGCTTATGATTCGAGCAACCCGCTTCTCGCGTTGAATCAGCCGTTGCCGTTGAGCGTTATGAACAATAGCATCCCGTCTGCATGGATCGCTTTGGACAATGCGGAGCTCATGTCGCTGTACATTCCTGCTATGAACCGCATATAGCACTGGAGGACCTAATGATGTTGCCCGGCAGACCAAAAGTATTTTCCACACTTGCAATGACGGCGCTCGTCGCAACGCCATTTCTCGCGCGCGCGGATGAGCGTCAGTTTGCAAATATTCCCGCTACCGCCGTTGCTGTCCCGGACGACGTTCTTGCGGACTTGCGTGGTAAATATGTTCCGCCCGGTGATCCGCGCTTGGCTAAAGCGGCGCTCGACGCGCAGCGCCCGGCGTTGAGCATCGGTGCTCCGCCAAGCGTTGCGGCAAACGGTTCCGTGGCGTCGCCCCTCGCGCACGCGCACGGCGTCGGACCCGTTACGTACTTCGGCATCACGATGCAGTCCACGTGGACGGTTGGAACGGGCGCGCAGGCGGCAGGAGCCGCGGTCGGCATGACCGTCGGAATCAATCCTTCGTCGCAAACCGTCATGGTAAATTCATGGAACTCGTCGACGAACGGTGGCGTGCCGGAACTTTCGCAACCGCCGAACGGAACGGTTGAAGGCCCGGGTTTGTCCAGCGTTTCAAACGGCGTTGGACAAAGCATCCAAGTCGCCGGTAACGGCAACACGGCTACGAATCAAACGACCGTAACGTATTCGCCCGGGAGCGTTACGCTAACGCCGGTTGCGAATCTCAATACGTGCGGCGCCCAATGCACGGTTACAACCGCGAACAATCTCCTCGGTGTTGCGATCAATACGTCTCGCGGTCTTGTCTCACAAAGCGTCGGCAGCGGTGCGCTAACGCAATCGGTACAGGTTGTTAGCGACATGAATCAGATCACCAATCAGCTCGGCATCCAAATACAGGCTTCGCCATCAAACATTCCCGGCGGCACCTCGGGTCTGCTCACGGTGCTTCCGACGTTGATCGGCATTCCTTAAGGAGCGCATCATGCAAAAGCCTTCTAGATTTATCGCGCTCGTTCTCGGGGTCGCGCTAGTCGCACCGGGATACGCTCGCGCCGATCAAACGACGTTGCAGCAGCAGGTCAATGCGTTGCAGCACCAGATGCAGGAACTTCAGCAAGAGAACACGCGGGCTCGCGCACGCATCGACAAACTCGAGCAACGCCTTGCCCGGCAGAAGAAGAAAGCGAAAGCAGCGGTGTGGACCGCAAGCGCGAGTTACGATCGTTCGTCTGACTTAGCGAAGACACACATTCCGATTGCGAACTATGCTGCCTATCGAACTGCTGTGGTGCCCGCAGCACGCGAATACGGGACGTCCTCGAGCACGAGCACTGCATCGATGGTTGCGCCTGCGAACGGCGCCGGCATACAAACCGTGCCGGGAACTCTCGGAAGCCCGGCGCCTACCGATGCGGCAACCACTGCCGTGTATCAGCAGGAAAACGCCGTTTTCAATAAGGGAATTACGCTGACACCAGCTTTCGAATATAGCTATGGCGACACTCGCTTCTTCACGCTCAACGGGTTTATGGCGCTCGGTGCGATCTTCTTAGGCAATATCGATACGAGCCGTCAGCAGAACTCCATCGTATCGCCAAGCTTAAACATCGCCTACGGCGCCTCGAAGCGTCTGGAATTCGACATGACGCTCCCGTTCGTGTATCGCCAATCGACCTATTCGTCGCAGGGTGCGCAGACGTCCTCAGCTCAGACGAGCGAAACGACATTGAAGAGTGGCGCGATTGGCGATATCAACACAGGGCTCTATTATCAACTGCGCCAGAAGACGGCATCGGATCCGGTCACGATATTGAGCGCGCACGTCAACATCCCAACCGGAATCAGCCCATGGGGCATCAAGGTGTATCAAGATCCAAATAACCAAAACTTGTCGTTGACGGACGGGCTCCCGACCGGCCAAGGCGTGTTCGGTGTGCAGATCGGCGCTTCTATGATCAAAACGATCGATCCGGCAGTGCTCTTCGGCGGCATTTCCTACAACTACAATCTGATCGGTCATTTTGCCGACATCAGCCCGTACGAAAACCAGAGGCTCCCCGGAGCCGTACAGCCCGGCGGAGCGTTGTCGCTCAATGTCGGTACCGCATTCTCGCTGAACGACAAGATGAGCACATCGTTCTCGTTCACGGACTCGATCGTCGACTCAACGCGCACGAAAGTAGACGGCCAGAGATGGCAGACGGTCGTCGGAAGCTCGCTCAACGCTGCCGTCTTCAATATCGGTATGACCTACGCGGTGAACCGCTCGCTCTCGTATCAGACGGTTCTCGGCATCGGCGTTACACGCGATGCACCGAACTTCACCTTCACCCTTCGCGTTCCGCACTACCTTTGATACCATCCTCGGGAGATAACATTGTGATCCGTTACATCAGTTCCGCGGCTCTCGTTCTTGCAACACTGATCAGCGCGGCATCTCCGCAATTGGCCGCCGCTCAAACATCTAATAACGCGAGTGCGGGTACGGCAGCGGCCGCGCCGGCCAATCTCATCACGACCGAGGACCCAAACATCACGCGACGCGCGCTCGAATGGTTCTCGCGAGCGCAGAACGGCGATATCGATCAGTCTCAGCTCTCGCCTACGGTAACTGCGAAGTTTACTCCGCAGGTCACCACATCGCTGAAGAATCAACTCGCGCCGCTGGGAAAGCCGTTGGGAATTGCCTTCGGCGGCGCTCGGCCGGAGCAGGGATCGACGGTGTACCGTTACGTTCTTGCGTTCGCCGTCGGCTCGATTCAAGAGTTCGTCTCGTTTGACAAGAACGCAAAAGTCACAGGTCTAGTCTTCGCGAAGAACACCTAGCGCTTGCACACCCGCGCGGTGTTCAGTAAGAAAAGCCCCTCGTTATTTCACGAGGGGCTTCTCATTAGGCAAGTGCGCACTTACACGCAAGCTACTGTCAGTGCAAGCGCCAGTCCGCTCTACTAGTCGTCACGTCGTGCGACAATGGCTGCAACATCAGCGCGTCCCTCGAAATAATTTCGGCCGAGGTTACCAAGGGCCTCACGGAAATTTTCTCCCAGCGCGGCACGTAACATCTGCGCTCCCCGCGGACGCTGGCCTGAAGCTACTGCTGCGGCCGATTCCTGAACCCACTGCAGCGCCGCGTCAGTGTCCAGTGTCACAGATGCGACGTGTAGACCGGCGTGCTCCATTAACGAGCGCGTTTCATCGGTAGTAAGGACCGTACTCAGTGCGCCGTCGCTGGCCCACGGTGTCGGATAGACGAGTTCATCGCCGGCGCGCACGACGTCGTACGTCGCGAACTGGCCACCGATACGTAAAAGGCGTCGAATTTCCCGGTACAGCTTCGTGCGATCGGCGATGTTCATTGCTACGTGCTGCATCCAAACCACATCGAAGGTGCCGTCGGGAAACGGTACCGATGTGGCGTCGCCAACGGCGAAATGAACCTTTTCACGCGGGCCCACCCATCGCGTTGATAAATACTCGGCGGCCTCAACGAGTCCGGGTGTAAGATCGATGCCTTCGACAAAGCAGCCGTACGTCTGCGCGAGGTACCGCGCGGGACCGCCAAGGCCGGAACCTAGATCCAATACTCGCATGTCGTGCGAGATACCGATCATGTTCGCCAAGTAGACAGTTGCGGCGTAACCTCTCGTATGAAGGTGATCGATCATAGCGAGTTCCTGGGCGGTGAACGCCTGTGCCGAGGACTTTGCCGAAAGCTCTTGTTCGAGCGCGCCGATGATTTGCAAGCTACGAGAATCGATAGACATGTTAGACGACCTCGACGGGGCAAGTTAGATGATGATTGTCATCTAATACGATGACAGGTATCATCTATACTGTCAAGAAGGGTTCTCGATCAAAATGGCGCGACGAACGGCATCCGAGAAGGCCGAGACACATGCGGCGATTGTAAGGAAGGCAGCAAAGCTCTTCCTCGAGCGCGGAAGCGGCGTGGGTATTGCCGACGTCATGGAAGACGCTGGTCTGACCCATGGTGGCTTCTACCGTCATTTTTCCACGAAAGACGATCTTATCGTCGAGGCGGTCACACTATCGCTTGCGGATCTTTCGGAGCGACTCAAAAAGGCGGCAGAGCGCGCTGAGCCAGGCAACGAGCTCAAAGCAATTATCTCCGCGTATCTCAGCGTCGAGCACCTTGCACACCCCGAGTCCTGGTGTGCGATTGCAGCTCTGGCCGGCGATCTCGGGCGCCTACCGCTCCGATTGCGAAAGCGCCTCGATGCAGCCTTGGCGGACTATATGGGTAATTTTGTCGATTACATGCCGGGCGTCAGCAGTGAGGAACGCACGAAGAATTTTATCGTATTGATCTCTGGAATGGCCGGTGCAATCGCGATGCTTCGAATCATGGGAGACAAGGCAACGCGGGACGCAGCCCTTTCAATGCTACGCGAACACTATCTTAAAGCGTTCGCAGCCGCAGATGACTGAAGCAGGGTGACGGTCATCGAGGATTGTAGCGTTCCCCATGGATAAGAAGGATGAAGTCCGAGCGTCTTTTCCCGGTGATGCGCTTCGCGCCGCTATCCCGGCTTCGCATGAAGCGCATGAATCAATCGATGGACTCGAAGCTGAGTTACAACGTCTCGAACCGCGACGTGCTTCGCTCGAACAGCACGCGGGCGTCCTTCGTTCCGTCCGTGAGCTCGAAGCGACGATCGCAAATTGGTGGGATCGTCCGAGCACCCAAGAATTCATCGCCGATCTAACGAGAATCGGCCTCTAGAACCCCGCCGCTTAGAGCTGCGCTGCGAGCGTAGAAAGCGAGGCGCAGATCACGCCTTCGCCATCGGTGCCCGTGCAGAATTTGCCGCCGGCGTCCGTGGTGAAGCCTTCGAAGCTGTGTGAGAGCGCGTCGGCTTGCAGCGAGTGCAGCGTTGTGCCGTCGTCGGTGGACCCGTACATCCCGTTTTCGGTCGTGATGACGAGTATCGTACCGTTTGCGGTAGAGATGAATTGCGCGTGTTCGCCGATATTGTAGCCCGTCGAATCGCTCATTTTTTCGCGTGTGTCGGGATCGAGCCGCCGCGTCCGCGCCATTGCAGAGGCGCGCACGCGCGCCTGCGGTTGCATTTGCTGCACGGCGTTGAACGTGGCGCCGCCGTCCGCTGAACGGTAGATCGCCGTCTCCGTCACTGCGACTACCGCGCCGCTGGAAGGATCGACCGCGATAACGGGTGCGTCGTTGGGATACGATTCACCAGGCGGCACGAGCACGTTGCTGCGCACGAACGTTTTTCCACCGTCGATAGAATGCCAGACGCCGAGGCCGCCGTTCGTCGACGAGACGAAGATATGGGAGCCGTTACGCGGATCGACGGCGACGTCGACCGGCTGCGGAACGCTCCATCCGGCCGGCTGGAAATGCGCGCCGTCAGCGGCGACGAACGCACCGTTCTCGGTAATTGCGTATGTCTTCGCCGATGAGGGATCCGTTGCAAACGGCTGCGTGCTCGCGATATGCGTTCCGATGGATTGCGGCGCAAACGTGGAGCAACCGTCGCTTGACACATTGATGCCGTTGTCGAGAATGTAGCACAGATTCGGTTGATTCGGATTGATATACGCAATGCCGTTTTCCGTCGAATTCACCGAGAGTGTCTGCCACGTCGCGCCGCCGTTCGTCGAGACTGCCGGTGCAAAATCTTGCATCGTGACGAGCAGCGTCGATCCGTGCATCGCAACGCTGCGTACGATATTGATCGGAAGTCCAGCCGTTACCGGCGTAAATGAACCGCTGAACGTACCGAACGCGAGGCCTTGATCGGAGGCGATCGCCAATCGGTCGCCGTCGAGTACGCTCATCGTTCGCGCATCACCGAAGCCGTTGCCGACATTCAACGTCACGCCATCATCGGTATAGGCAAGACCGACGCCCGCAACATACAACCGGTGCGACACCGTACGGCTAAACGCAATCGCTTGCGCACCACGCACGGACTGCGGAATCGCGACCGATTGCCACGACGAACCGCCATCAATCGAGTGCATCAACGCATCGGTATAAATACCGTTCACCATACCGGCAACGGTCGCATAGATCGAACGAGCATTGGCGGGATCGACCGCGATCGCATGTACCTCGGGCGGCGCATCGAGCGCGGGAAAATTTGCAAGCCGGTCTTGCACGGAAGATGTTACGTGATAGACCGAACCATCGACCAGCCCCACGTAAATATCGTTGCCCGAAACGGTGATTGCATTTGCTGCGGCTTCCGTCGCGGCAATGAGCGACCATGACGATCCGTCGGTTGACGACAGCACGCCGGATTGTGATGCGGCATAGAACGTACCGTTCGTCTGAACGATTTCGCGGACACCGGGTGTGTTGCTCACCTGCTGCCAACTTTGTGCGCCGTCGTTCGAACGATAGATCCCGCCGTTTTCGGTCGCCGCATACAGCGCAGCACCCGACGCATCAAAGAGCAACCAATTAATCGTCGTATCGGCGAGCCCGTTATTCATCGCGGTCCACGACGCGCCGCCATTCGTCGTTTTGTACACGCCCGTATCGGTCGTCACGCCGTCGTCGGTCCCAACACCGCCGCCAACGTAGATCGTCGACGCATTGTGCGGATCCACCGCGAATGCATTGAGCTTGCCACTCGAGCTTCCATAGACCGGCCCGAGCGATGCACTCCAGACGCCGTTGGACGCCGGTAGCGTCAACGTCGATGTTGGTCCCTTTGGAATGATTTGAGATGACGAACCACCACCGCCGCATGAACATAGCGCGACGGCGGCGATCATAAGCAGGTGAACAAACCGCATGATCGACGACTTCCTCCTAGAAAGTCATCGGCCGATTTTGCGTTCGATCTCCGTGAAGTGTGTGAAAGATGTGAAAGGCACGTCTTGCTCGCTTAGGTAGCGTTCAAGCCCACGCCCGGCTTTGGCGTACCGTTCGTGCGCGCTAACAGCTGCCTCAAAATCCGATGGACCGTCGCCAATATAGACGGTGTATTTGCCTTCAGCCCGCGCCGCCCGAACGGCGGCCGCTTTATCGTGACCGTTATCGGAGCCGTCGCGAAAGAGAAATCGCCAGCCGCGCTCGGTTGCTTCAATACCGTTCGCGAGGACCGGCACGTGTTCGAGTCCGTTTCGCGCGAAGGCGCGATCGATCAGCGGCTGGACGCCGGATGACACGACGAGCAATTCGTAGTTGCGCTCCTCGCAAAAGCGCACGAATGACGCGAACGACGGATCGAAGCGCGTGCGCGTTGCAAGCAGTGCATCGGCTTCGTCGAGCGGGACGCGGACGTGCGCGGCTTGTGCGGCAAGCACCTCGCGCAGCGTCATCGCGCCCGCTGACAATTTCTCCTCGAGTTCCTCCCAGAAACCGGCGCCCGCGTAGGTGCGCACGAGAACGTCGAAGGTATCGAGATCGGTGATCGTGCCGTCGTAATCGACGAAGATTACGACGTTTTCTTTTTGCGAGTCGATGTCGTAGACGATTTCTTACGCGTCGACGTCTTCTTCACGCCGCTCTCTGCAGCGCCGGACGCTTCCGCCTTTTTTGCGCGCGTGCGTTTCGGTTTCGCTTCCGCCGCGGGCGCTTCGTCGGCTGCCGGCTTTTTGCGCGTGCGCTTCGGTTTCTCTTCCGTTGCTGCAGCCGCGGTCTCCGTAGTCGTCTTGCGCGTTACGCGTTTCGGCTTCGCAGGCGCAGCTTCCGCGGGCGGCGGCAACGCTGCGATGCGCGATGATTCCAGTTCACCCGCAACGCTCGCTGCAGCCGTGCTGCGGCGGCGGCGCGCCGGCTTCGTTGGACGCGGCTCTTCTTTCGGCGCCTTCAAATGCGGCGGCGGCGGCTCGACAGCCGGCGGACGCGCATCGCGCACCGGTTCAATTGCACGCGAAGGTTCCTTCGGCGCGGTCATTCCCGTGCGATGCGCTTTACCGTCGGCATCGACACGGAAGACGTGGCGATCGGGAACCGACGGATTCACCGGCAACGTACCGGTGAGCGGCTCGAAGTCGCGCTGCGGCTGACCGTTATACTGGCCGTTCGTCGGCGCACCCGCGCCTTCACCGCCGCGTCCGCGACGACGGCGGCGACGGCGGCGACGTCCACCGCGTTCATCACCGTGTCCCGGCGCTTCGTGCGGGCGCTGCTGCGGCTGGAATGCTGCGGGACGCTCGGGACGCTCTTCTTCGTCCTCTTCTTCATCCTCGCTATCAGCTTGCGCAGCTGCACTCTGCGGCGTGATGCCGACTTGCAGGGCGGCGTCGAAACGCTCGCCTCCGCGACCGCGGCCACCGCGACGGCGCCGGCGACGCTTACGCTTACCACTACGTTGACCCTCGCCCTCGCGTGCGGCAAGTTCTTCTTCGCCGATGATAATTGCATCGGGCTGCGACTCGCCTTTGACTTCCGCGACGAGCGTGCGATCCTGTTGCTCTTCCTCTTCGCTAACCGTCGTAATGCCGATCGGCGGACGTCCCTGTTGCTGTGACGCCGCTTCTTCCGCGAGTTCACGCAGTTGCTGCGCTTCTTCGGCCGCAGTGAGCCCGCGTTTGGCTTTGCCGCCGCGACGTTTCTTTTTCGCAGCAGCGGCGCCCGCGGAGACGAGTTCCGCAAGCACGTAGTCGGTTTCGTCCTCGATATCGAGGATGCGAATCTTCGCCGTGTTTCCCGCGTTGTTCGCAGCGTTCTCCACTTCGACGATGTGTCCGGCGACGACGGCGGCCGCAGACGTTGCATTCGGGAGACGTCCCGGGAGCAGCTCGACTTCGTGTTCGTCCCCAACGCGAATTGCACCATTTGAAAGCTGCGCAACGCGATCGATGCGCGCCTTCTCCGGGTGCAGCATCGGATCGACGCGCACGTGAATCTTCGAATCGAGTTCGCGCGAGAGCTCGAGCACTTCGTCCTCGTACCAGAACTCCATTTGCGCGGCGACGGTAGGCGCAACGTTGGCAACGATCGGTTTACGATCGTGTTTGTGATCGCCGAGTTGACGCACTTGACGGAGTGTTTCAATGGCAACAGATTGCGGTGACATCACGCTTCCCATGCCGCTGCATGTCGGGCACGTGCCGCGCAATTGCGAACCAAGATCTTTACCGACACGCTTGCGCGTGAACTCCAGCAATCCGAGATTCGAGAACGACTGAATGGTCGCTCGCGTCCGATCGCGGCGCAGGCCGTCTTCGAGCGCTTTGATGACCTTGTTGCGCGATGCTTCCGTCGACATATCGATGAAGTCGACAACGATGATGCCGCCGATATCGCGCAAACGAACTTGACGCGCGATTTCACTCGCGGCCTCGAGGTTCGTCTTGACGATCGTATCTTCGAGATTGCGGCCGCCGGTGAATTTACCGGAGTTAACGTCGATGACGGTCAGGGCTTCCGTCGATTCGATGACGATCGATCCGCCCGACGGCAGATTGATCTTCGGCTTCATCAGCCGCTGCAATTCTTCGGTGATCTTGTAGTCGTCGAAGAGATTACGCCCGTGATTATAATGCTGCACGCGATCGAGATACTGCGGTCCGAGCAGTTGCAAGAACTCGCGAACCTTGCGGTACTCTTCCTCGTCGTCGATGAGCACTTTGTCGACGTCGGCGGTGATAAAATCGCGCGCTGCTTTGTACACGAGGTTCATGTCGCGGTGCAGAAGCGCCGGCGACTGCGCGCGTTTGAACGTCTCGAGAATGCCGTGCCACATGCGGATCAGCACACCGAGATCGGCGATCAGTTCCGCTTCACTCACGCCTGCCGCCGCCGTACGTACGACCGTCGCCATGCCTTCGGGACGAATGCGCTTCATGATCGCCTTGAGGCGATTGCGTTCGTCAGCCGACTCGATCTTGCGCGATACGCCGGAGTATTTACCGGTGGGCATCAAGATCAGGTAACGGCCGGGAAGCGATATGTTCGTCGAGATGCGCGCGCCCTTGAGCCCGCGCGGCTCCTTGACGATCTGCACCAGCACGTCGTCGCCCTTCTTCACTTTCTCATTGATCGTGAAGCCGGAGTGACCGTGGGTGATTTCAACGTCGCCGATGTTCAGCGGCTGCTTGTTGATGTCGTCGACGTACAGAAACGCGTTGCGTCCCAGGCCGATGTCGACGAACGCCGCGCCCATCCCGGGCAAAACGTTCTGTACTTTTCCTTTGTAAATCGAGCCGATGACTTTCTCTTCACGCTCGATGTAGAGTTCAGCTAGTACGCCGTCCTCAAGTATGGCAACCCGATTTTCCCACGGGTCGCTCGAGATCAAAATCTCGGAAGCCAAATTGTCCTCAAAACTCTAGGGGGCTCACCGCGGTTTGACCCGGGCGGGAGCGCTCCCTCAAAAAACCTTTAAACGTCCCCGCACTTCCGGGCCATCGGCCCCTGGACCTGCGAGGGTATTACTGTTACTGATATGAAAGGAACCTAGGGCTTGTAGCAGGAGGGTCTTTCCCATGTCGGCCTCGTCGGCATCGCCGAACCGCCGCTCGTTCTACCGGCAGCCGATGTACCTGCGCATCGACGTCCGTGTGGCCGGCGTGCGTATCCCCATCCCGTCCACCCTCGTCGATATCTCCGCAGGTGGATGTCAAATTCACGCGCGCACGATGATCAAACCGCACGTTGCGATCGAATTCGATCTTCCGCGCACCGGTCAGCCGCCGTTGCGCCTCGCGGGAAAATTGCGCAAAGTCACCTATACCGCGAGCGATCGGACGTTTCGTTATGCGGTTGAGTTCGACTCCCTGAGCGATCTGACGCGCGACGACCTCGCACGGTTCATTCACGAAGAGCAACGCCGCGCCATCAACGTCACGCGCCGCAGCGAGGACGAAAAGCCCAAGCCGAACACGCGCCTGCAAGAGCTTCGCGCCCACCGCCGCGTGGAAGTGAACATTCCCGTGACGTACAGCATCGGCGACACGCCGGGCGTCTACGAAGGTGTCGCGGTCGACGTAAGCACCGGCGGGCTCCGATTGATCAGCGATCGCGTTCTGCGCCAGGAGTGGGACGTCACCGTGCGCTTCACGTTGCCGAACGACGTATTGCGCGTGCTGCACGCGCGCGCCGGCGTTCAACGCCCGTTCTCCGAGCTGCGCCTCACGGCGCGTCCGCTTCCCGGCGTGAAACAAACGCGCGGACGTTACATGCAAAGCCTCGTGTGGGTGAATCCCGATCCGCACGTCACCGAGGAGATCGACCGCTTCGTCGAAGCCGCGCAATACACGTCGCTTCGCGAACGCTAGCGTTTAATACGCGGGCGGCCCGTACACGTTGAACGTAACGGCGGCTTCGCTCCCGTCGTTGCGAAAACGATGCGGCACTTTGCGCGGAACGAGCGTGGAATCGCCACTGCGCATCACCCATTTCCGGGCGCCGACTTCAGCCGTTACCTCGCCGCTGATAACGTAGAGGACCTGTTCGCTCTCGGCATGTCCGTTGCTCATCGGCCCGCTCGCTGCACCGGGTTTGAGCGTCATGATCGCTGTCTGCAGCGCGTCACCGGTCTCTTTCACTCTGAACCAATCATCGCTCATAACGATGATGTACCCGGAAACCGCCACGGATAGGCCCATTGCGCGCGACGATAGAGCTCCAAGTTCTTGCGCCGGCCGCCGATGTCGATCTCCGCACGCAACAACTGCGTGAGGTCCAGCGTCCACTCGACGCGCGCGATATCGAACTGCCACAATCCGATCAATTCCAGTTGCTCGAGCGACTCGATGCGTGCCAGATCGTTGACGTTCTCGAGTTCATGCAAGTGCTCCACCACAAGCGTACGCAGGTGTAGTGCGCCCAGCGCTTCCGTCGTGCGCACGCCGGTCACCCGATTCAATCTCAACGCGACGAGTTGGGAAAGCTCGCCAAATTCGTCTGCGTCTGCAAGGCGCACGAGCGATAGATCGAGCACGCGCAGCCCGTTCAATTCGCGAAGATCCCCGACGTGCGTGCGGGCGCCTCGCGCACGCAAGCGTAGTGATACGAGGTTGGGATACGTTCCCGCAATCGATGTAAGGTCGTACGGATGCGCGAGTTCGAGATGACGTAAGGACGGAATCGGAGCGTGTCGTTTGGTTTCGCCGGCGAGGACGAGACGCGCGAGCGGTGCCGCCGCTAGCGCCTCGAGGTGCATTGCAGCGCTTCCGTGCAAACGCAACGTGATGCCGGGATGGTTGATGATTGCCGCGCAGAGGCGCTCGACCGTTTTCGCAGATACGCACTCCGTCAACGTAATGATGGAGTCGTCGTCGATGCGGGCGAGCGCATCCGCAGCGTTGTCGTCGCGCACTTCCCGAACGCTGATCCGACGCTCGCGCGGATGCGGCGCGCCATGCGCGGCGGCTGCGATTCGCTCCGCCCGCGCTGCATGCGTCCAGTACACGTTTTTCGGACGCACGTCATTGATATCGTTGACGTTGATGCGGCCTTCACGTCTCCATCTGTGAAGCACCAGCGCATCGTCGCTCACGCGTAAGTCCAGTGGTTCATCACCGACCGCGACGCGGATCACGACGACTCGGTGTTCGCACTGCACGATGCAGCTATGTGCGAATTGTCCGTTGCCGAGTGGAAGCGCGAATGAGTCGCCGAGCCGATAGGGAAGTTTCACGCGTGCCGAATTCCGAACGCAGCGCCGGTAGGCGTTTCGATCACGATTACGGAGTCACGACGCAAGCGATTTTGTTTCTCACCGACCTTGATCCCGAACAGGTCGGTGATGCCGGCGCGCACGCGACGCATTACGAAGCGGTGCCGGTTTCCGATTTTCACGCGTTGGTCGCCGCACTTCCACCCGAAGCAATCGCCGCATCGACGTTCGTCGACGTTGGCGCCGGCATGGGGCGCGCGATGCTCCTCGCCTGTGAGTACGCGTTCAAGCAAGTTATCGGTATCGAAGTCTCGCCGGGTCTTTACGAAGTCGCGCGAGAGAATCTCGACCGCGCCAACCGCGCGAATCGCACGTGTCGCGATCTGCGCCTGGTTCGCGGCGATGCCCGTTTCTCGTCGTATCCGCCGGGCAACCTCGTCGTATTCATGTACAATCCGTTCGATGCCGAGGCGATGCGCGCGACGCTCGGATCGATCCTGCACCGGCGCAATCCCGGCACGACATGGTTGCTCTATCACACGCCGGTCGAAAGCGACGTCATCCAAAGCGATCCCGACTGGACGATCGTCTCATCCTCACGCAGCGGCATCATCTACCGCCACGATTAAGTGTCATCCTGA
>CAZYLU010000005.1:0-116299 GCA_964648945.1 uncultured bacterium
TCAAGAGGACATCTCTAACGAGTTTTAAGGGGACAAATCGGCAGAGTCCGTACAGATCTTCCGATAGCTGGCGTAGCGGCTCTCCGGCACGGTACCGCCCGCCACGGCCTCCTGGACGCCGCATTCCGGTTCTCGAAGGTGGGTGCAGTCGGTAAAGCGGCAACGGGCCGCCGCCTCGCGCATCTCGGGAAAGGCCTGGACCAGCTCGGCCGGTTCGATCTTCCCGAGGCCGAACTCGTTGACGCCGGGACTGTCTATAAGGAAGCCGTCGCCCATGCGATACAAGCGAGCGGCCGACGTCGTTTGCCGCCCAAGGCCGTAGCGCGAGACCTCTCCGACGCTCGCGTCGCCGCCTAGTGCTTTGAAGATCGAGCTTTTCCCGACGCCCGATACGCCACTGAGCAGCGCATGTCGTCCGGCGATCGCTGCGCGCAATCCATCGATGTTCTCGCCGGTTTTCGGGTTGACGACAATGGTTTGATAGCCGAGGCTTTCGTAGAGTGCGACGAGTTCGTTGCGTGTCGCTTCGTCGGCTAAATCTGGTTTTGTGAATACCACGATTGCCGAGATGTCCTCGAGCTCGGCGAAGGCGAGGAGTTGGTCGAGCGTCACAAGGCGCGGAGGCGGATCGGCGAGCGCCGTCACCGTAACAAGCGTATCGACGTTGGCCGCGATGATTTTTGAGCGGCCTTCGACCGTCCGGCGCTCGAGCGCGAACGCGCGCGGTTCGATGCGGTCGACGACGGTTTTTTCGTCCTCGAGAATCCGCACGAAGACAACGTCACCGGGGACGGGCATGAAGCGCTTACCGGTCTGGCGCCGCAGTTGCGCGAGCCGGGGCACAATCTCGCCGTCTAACGAAACCCAAGCGGCGTTCTTACCGGTAGAGACAACTAGGGCGCGCCGCAATTCGCTCATTACAAAGAATGGGCGGCGTTTGCGTGTAACGATGTATGGAGGATCGTGCCGGCTTTCACCGTTCGCTATAACCCGCTTCCGGGCGAGAACGTTCGTTCATCGCTTGGCGACTTCGCACGCCGTAACGGCGCCACCGTGAGCTGGGGCGACAATGCGGCGTTTAACCGCTCGTACGCATTGATCGAGGGCGCGAGCGCAGCGATGCTCGGAATGCAAGACGGAGCAACGGTTTTTGAGACGCCGGTCATTGCTCTTGCCATACGCCCGAACGTCGCCGAAGCCTTGCCGGCATTGCAAGAGGCGCTTGGCGGCGCGGGGCGGCCGTCAGGTGTCCTTACGTGCGATACGCTATCGGGCGCCGTCGTGGTGGAATGGAATCTCGATCGAACGGCGGCCGATGTACTGCTCGGATTGGTCGATGTCGAACTGGCGCGATTCCAGTCTGCTCGCGTGAACGAATTGTTGACGCCGTTGCCGCTGCGGTGGTGGACGGCGATCGCGAGGGTAGGATTGCAAGCGCCGGAAATCGCGCCGGATCGCGTGCTGGAAGCGCTGATCGAGGAGCATCATGTCGCTCCTTAACTTCATTCATTCCTACCTTGGCATCACCGACGTCGTCGATGTCGCTGCGACCAGCGTCCTGATTTACTACGTCCTCTTGTTGATTCGAGGAACGCGCGCGGTGCAAATTCTCACCGGCGTGCTCGTACTTATCGGGTTGCTTGGACTGGCGAAACTCTTCCAGCTCTATCTGCTCGGGACGATTTTGAATCTGCTCGTCATCGGCGCCGCGGTGACGCTTCCGATCGTGTTTCAACCGGAACTGCGACGTGCATTGGAACAGATCGGCCGCGGCGGACTCTTACACATCGGCGAAGAGACGTCGGATTGGACGCGCCCGGAAGATAAAAGCATCGCGACGCTTGCGCGCGCGGCGTTTCTACTCTCGCGCAACAAACTCGGCGCACTGATGGTCATCGAGCAACAGAGCGGCTTGAAAGAATTCATCGAAAGCGGCACGTTCATCGGTGGCCAGCTCTCAGCGGAACTATTGCTTGCGATCTTCAATCCGCGCTCACCGTTGCACGACGGCGCGGTGATCGTTCGCGAGAATGTCGTCGAAGCTGCAGGTTGCTTCTTGCCGCTCGCCGAGCAAGTGCTCTCCGAACGGCGTATCGGAACGCGTCATCGTGCCGCCGTGGGGTTGACCGAGCAGACAGACGCGGTGGTCATCGTCGTCTCCGAAGAGACCGGCGCGATCTCGATTGCGCGCGAAGGCCGGCTCACGCGTCCGGTCGAGGAAGAAGGGCGTTTGGTGAAGATGTTGCTGGCGGTAACCCGTTCGCCGCGCGATCGCCGGCGCTTCGTCGACAAGGATTTAGTTTCACACCTGCGCGGGCGCCTTGCGCCTGCGCGCGCATCCGAGGGAACCGTCCGTGGTGAACATCCGAAAGAACTTCGGACTTAAACTTCTCTCGCTCGCCCTCGCGATCGTGGGCTGGGGGTATTTCCGTTTCGCGGCAAATCCCGCAATCGCGGCACGCTTCGATCAGCAGATATCGGTGCCGATTACCGGCGAGAATTTGCCGATGGGCTACATCGCGCACTTCACGGATAAAGAAGCGGTAGTAACGGTTGCGAGCAAACGTGGGGAGCCGTCGATCAATCCGCAGGAGATAAAAGCCGTACTCGACCTCTCCAACAAGGGTGCCGGAGTCTACAACGTTCCGGTCCAGCTCGTTGCGCCGAATATCGTAGTGCAAAGCTTGAGTCCGGCATCCGTGAGTCTGTCGATCGAACGGATCGAGGAGCGAGCGTTCGGGCTTTCGATGCACTATTCGGGAAATGCGACTGACATCGTCGTCAACGACGCGCAGCAGCAACCGTCCGCGGTGATGGTGCACGGACCGACGAGCTTGCTCTCCGAAGTCACCGCGGTCGTACTCGACGTGCCGCTCGCACAGGTTCCATCCGCCTTAGACGCGATGGTCCGTCCGGTCCCCGTTAATTCGCTCGGGCAGGAAGTAGCGGGTCTGGAGGTCGCACCGGACCTCGTACGCGTTCGCGTGCATTTCGTCAAAGGAACGGGAGCAACCAAAAAACCGTGAGCCGACTCTTCGGAACCGACGGCGTGCGTGGTGTAGCCAACACCGAACTCACGCCGGAACTTGCCTTTCGCATCGGACGCGCGGGTGCGACCGTCCTCGCCCACTCCAGCGATCGCCATCGTCCGGTAATCGTCGGGAGGGATACGCGTCTTTCCGGCACCATGCTCGAAGCCGCGATCACCGCCGGTATTACCTCGGTCGGCCGCGACGTGGTCTCCATCGGCATCGTGCCGACGCCGGCGGTTGCACGGGTGACCGTTGCGGAGGGCGCCGCCGCCGGCGTGATGATCAGCGCATCGCACAATCCGATTGCGGATAACGGCATCAAGTTTTTCGGACCCGACGGATTCAAACTTTCGGACGAAAGTGAAGACGAAATCGAGCAACTCGTCGTCAGCGAAACGCTGCCGCGACCGACGGGAACGCAAATCGGGGTCGCGCGCCTCGCGCAAAATCTCGCGAAACATTACTACGAGGAGCTCTACAGTACCGGAGCAGCGCTTGACGGCTTGCATATCGTCGTCGACGGCGCGTTTGGCGCGGCATATGCCATTGCGCCCTACGCATTTCGCAAGATGGGCGCGACAGTCACGGAAATCAACTGCGAAAACGACGGTGCGCGGATCAATGTTGACTGCGGCGCAACCCACCTACAGCCGCTGCAAGCAACGGTCCGCGAGCTTATTGCCGCAGGCGAAAAACACGTTCTCGGCGTTGCGTTTGACGGGGATGCCGATCGTGCGCTTTTCGTCGATGAAGAAGGCGAAATCATTTCGGGCGATCACGTGATGTTCGCCATCGGCCGCGACATGCATCAGCGCGGCGAACTGACGGGCGATACTATTGTCGGCACCGTTATGAGCAACATCGGATTCGAGCGCGCGCTCGAAAAATATGGAATGCATTTGCTGCGCGCTGCCGTGGGCGATCGTTACGTCCTCGAACAGATGCGTGCCGGCGGTTTTGTTCTCGGCGGCGAACAATCGGGACACGTCATCGATCTGCGCCGCAACACGACCGGCGATGGACCGATGACATCGATGACACTTTTCGGGATAGTTGCTGGATCGCACACGCGGCTTCACGATCTCGTTGCCGACGTCGTCGTCGCGCCGCAAATTCTCGTGAACGTGCGCACGCCGAACAAAGATATACTCAAGACCGACGATATACGCGCGGCAATCTCTGCGGCCGAAGCATCGCTCAATGGCGCGGGACGGCTCTTGATCCGTCCGTCCGGAACCGAACCGCTTATTCGCGTCATGGCCGAGGGCGACGATCGTGCCCACATCGAGGCGGTGGCGACCCAGCTGGCGAGTGAGATCGAGCAAGCAGCCGCCCGTTTGTAACAGGAATGTAAGAGGCTAGAAGGAGATGAGAAGATTCCGATAAACCTTATGGCCCATAACACGGCTTTGTGCAGAAAAGTTTAATACTTTTTAATACTTCTACTGTACAAAAGCTGTAACTTACTACGCCTGCACAAGATCACTGAATCCGGCTTAGCGTGCCGGAGCGGGGGACAACCAAGGTAGGGGTGAGTGGACCGGTCGGTCCAAGGGCGATCTTTCCCGCCCGAACCCGTCAACTAACCTCGCAAGTGTCGTGAAAGAGGAGCTTTTCTTGCGTCAAGCGTTAGCTGCTGCTGTTTTTGCGCTTTTGCTTGCCGGATCGACTGTCGCCATTGGGCGCGCGGACGAGACCCCGGGAGCTAGTATCCCCGACACGCAGACTACCGTTTCGGATTCCGCCGTCCAGAGCCCGGATGTGGCTGAGTGGACCGCGCACCTGATCGTCACCGGGAACAAACACGCCGCAAAGAACGGCGAGATCCGGTCCTTTGCCGGTGGCGTGCTCGCGCGCACATCGAAGATCGCCCAGCAACTCACCAAGAGCGCTCTGCGTTTTCTCGGCGTCCCCTACGTATTCGGCGGCACCAGTACGGCTGGTTTCGACTGCTCGGGTTACGTCCAGCACGTCTTTGCGATGCTCGGTATCTCGCTTCCGCGGACCGCCGATGCGCAGTACGACGCCGGCCACAAGATCGTCGGCGGGATGAAGCCGGGTGACCTCGTCTTCTTCCAGACGTATTTGCCGGGACCGTCGCACGTCGGCATCTACCTTGGACACGACAAGTTCGTCAGCGCAAGCTCGAGCCAAGGCGTCTCCGTCTCGAGCCTCAACGACCCGTATTGGCACGCGCGCTACATCGGCGCGAAGCGGCTGATCGCCTCGCGATAGACACGCAGCCTTCCCGCGTCGCCGCGGAATCGCAGGTTGTCTCGGCCGCTTACCTCGTATGGCCGCTCGCGATCTGCGCCCGCATCGCCCCTCGGCCCGACGCCTCAACCTGGTATCGGTATCACCTTCGCCAAGCGCTGTGGTTCGGCAATTTCGCCGCACTCACGGCGCTTGTCGCGTTGATCTGGCCGCTGGTCATCAGCCTCTTGGTTTCCAGCGTCATCGCCACCATTTGGATCTACATCCTTGCCATGCTCGCGGACGGTGCGCTCTTCGTCCTATGGCTCGTTCTCGCGATACGCTATAGTCAGCGAGCTGCCCGTGGCGACCTCTTCGAGATCCCCGTTATCTCCCGAATTACCGGAGGCTTAACAGGGACGCGAACTTAGGCGTAGTATCGTAGGCGGCTGTGCGCGCACATCACGCACGCAAACCCGATGGGGTGTAGCCAAGCGGTAAGGCAGCGGACTTTGACTCCGCCATGCGTTGGTTCGAATCCAGCCACCCCAGGGAAAAACCTCGAGATTTGCTTCGACTCTGCGTCGCCTCCGGCCTCACGGACTGTAGTCCGCTTCGGCGCGTCGCTCCTTGATTCGAACCAAATCTCGAGGTTTTTCATGTGCTGCTTTGGCTATCAGCGTGCAGACTCTGAGCGAAGAAATCGAGTAGGTTGCGCCAGCCTTTGTTGGCCTCGGTTTGGTTGAAGACGGGGAAATCGGGGACCATCCAGCCGTGCGCGGCGGGATAGGTTTCGGCGTGGTATCGTACGTTGTTTTCCTTTAGGGCTTCCTCGAATTTTTGGGCCATGGGTGGTGGGTAGCTGTCGTCGTTTGTGGCGGCCGCTATGTAGAGCTCTGCTTTTAAATGGGGTGCGGCGAGATGGGGGCTCGTGGGTTCATCGGTTGCGAGATTGCCGGCGTGGAAGGTGGCGACTGCGGCAAAACGGTCAGGATGGGCGCCGGCTGAAGTGATCGCCATTCCGCCGCCCATGCAGAAGCCTACCGACGCAATTTTGTTTCCGGTGACATCGGCGCGCGTGTTCAGATAGGCGAGGAACGTGCCGGTATCCTCAGCGGCTTTCGCGGTGCTCGTTGTTGACATTAGTGGTCCAAGAATTGCCGCGGTGTCGCCGGCAAACACGTCTTTCGGCACGAGCGGACCGTAGGGACCGTAACGATAGAACGGGTCGGGCAACAACACTGCGTAACCGGCGTTCGCCAGATGTTGCGCCATCTGGAGCGCTGCCGGCCTGATTCCGCCGGCGTCCATGTACAGGATTGCTGCCGGCCACGGTCCCTCGCCATTCGGCGTGCATACATGCGTTGGGCACTGACCGTCTGCGGTTCTGATCGTTATGGCTTCACAGGGCACGCGTTACTCGCAGCAGTGTTTGGGGGAGTTGATGTCGGAGGCGATGGCCCAGCCGACGGATTCAGCGAGTTTTGGGCGGCCGCTGACGGGGATGGCGTAAACCGATGTGCCGTTCACGACGATCATGTGGTTGCCGGCGATAATCGGCGGGCTAATCGAAAATGGCTGTTTGAACGCGCGGATCTCCAGTAAACTGCCGTCGTCTGCATCAAGTGTGTAGAGAAGACCCGCGACGTCGCCGATGTAGAGACGGCCGGTTTTTACGACGGGGCTCATTTTCGCCGGGCCTGCAGTATGAAAGCGCCAACGCACTCGGCCCGTTCTTGCGTCGAAGGCGAGAATCTGGTCCGTGAATGGCGTCGATTGATAGTAGACGCCGTTGGCATACGTTCCAGCGACTGCCGCTTCCCATGAACCGATAATGCTCCAAAGGCCCTGCGCAGATTCACGATACACCCACACAGGTTCGCCCGTTTTTGCATCGAGCGCGGCGACGAGCGGGCGGCCTTGTAAATTCGTATCGCCCGGTGCTATCGAAGACACGAACACCTTGCCGTCAGCGTACGCCGGTGCCGCGTCGCAGTGGCCATACGGCGAGCGCCAAAGAATCTTGCCCGTTGACGCATCGAGTGCAACTGCTGACGTCTCATGCATTCCGCGCGTGCAGACACCGACGACAACGGCGTTTCCCGCGATAACCGCGGAGGCCATCGTCGAAATGCCGCCGATGTCCGTCGACCACAGCAGTTGTCCGGTGTCCGCATGTAAAGCGTACGCGTGCCAATCGCCGTTCGCGAAGATCACGCGTCCCCCAACGTATACGGGCGACGGCATGTCCTCGCCGACGGTGCGATAGGTCCAGCGCGGAGCGCCGGTACGTAAATCGAATGCCGCGATCTCGTCGCCGCCGGGAATTCCCCACACGCCTTTCCACGGAAACCGCAGTTTTACGTAGAGGGTACGGTCGAGAATGGCGTCTTTTCCCGTACCGACATACACCGTATTACCGGCGACAATGGGTGTCGACATGACGATGTTCGGGACCGTTGCGTGCCACTGTTCGCGTCCATCGCGCACGTCGAGCGCGACGAGCTGATGGGAAAACGCCGTGAAGAGCAGCGTGTTACGGACGAGCGTCAATCCGCTGTTGATTTTTGCGCTCGAGTTGTGCGACCAATCACGAGCGATCGTAGGTCCGCCGAAAACAGCGTTGCGATCGGGCGAGTGTTGATACATCGCCCAAGGAGCGTTTTGGGGATGAAGCGGCGCCTTCGCCGCACACCCGCACATGAGCCCTGCGACCGCCAAAGCGGCGATTGAACGACTGACGTCCATTAGCTGCGACCCCGCGGTTGGTAGGTTTTTACAATAGCATAGCGGCCGCTAGGGGTCGAGCGATGCGCGGAAGTGCACAAGGCGCTCGATTAATTGCTCGGGCAATGGTTCGCGCAGCGAAAACCGCACCGTTCCTCGGTTGACGTTGTACCGCGCGAGTTCGTCTTTAAATGTTTCTTGCACGCGTTCGTTCATCGCGTAGAGCGCATAGTGGTCGCGCCACACGGCAAAGTGCGTTACGACCTTGCCCTGCAGCTTGTATGTCGGCATTCCGTACGCGATGCTTTCATCGGCTTGCGGAACCGCGGATCGAACGATCTCACGCAAACGACGCAGCGCAGGCCGCACGTTCTCGGGCTGCGCTGCGATGTATTCGTCCACGGTCATTTAGTCGATTGGAGTTGTTCCAGGGTCGTCGTCGCAAGTTTCAGGTGCGTCTGAAGGACGGGAAGGGATTGCGCGATCAGACTTTTGACTCGAACGTTCTGCGCTTCATTTTGCACCGATTGCGCCTTGCTAATATCCTTTTTGTGGTCTTTCACTTGGCCCTGGAGAAACTCGCTGTCGAACTGAGCGCCCGAGAGCTTCGAAAGTTTCTGCTTCTCCGTTTGTGACTCGTCGGAGGGCTGTTGCGTCACACTGACGCCGAGCTGTTGCGCGACCTGTTTCGCTTGCGCAGCCATGTTCTTGTGATCGCTGATCGCCCGCGTGCAGAACGACTTTACGCCCGCGTTGGTGCTTTTTTGCTGCGCCATTTGGCAAAGCGAGATTTCGCCGAGCGAGTCTTGCACCGAATAATTCAGAAAATCTTTTCCTTGCGGCGTCACGGTAGACGACGCGGCATTCGCTAGAATCGGAAGAAAGAACGTACCAGAGAGGATGAGCGCGGCAACATGTTTCATGGCCGAAGTTTACCCGATTTCGCGAATCGTCCAGAAGTCGTACGAGAGCTTGTCATCGGTGAAGTACGCGTACGGAATCGTGAAGTAACCTTGCGCGCCCCATGTTTCGCCCAGCGAGTTCAGCACCGTGAATTGCTCAGACGCGTCATCGTACGCAACCGCCAACACCGCATGACCGCCCATCAGCGTGTCGTTTGCCGGCGGAATGTCTAATTGACCGCTCTTCTGGCAATTTGCAACGACCGATTCGTAGATATTGATGCCGAACACGAACGGATAGCCTTCGGCAATACACGACTTGAGCGCATGGAGCGAACGATCGATGCTGTAGTAGCTTACAGCACGCGTTGAAATGCCGTCGTATGCGGTCTGCGGCGGTTTCGATGCGAACTGCGCCGGGTCGTATGGCCACAGCGACTCAGGACATACCCCGGGCTTTGCGGCAGCCTTGATGGCGTTCCGCAGTGTCGCACCGTCGTCGGTATTCGTCTCGCCCTCGAGCGCGCGTGCGTTGTAGTACAAGAAGAGTCGGGACGGCGCAGCGATCGGGCGCCCAGATTTGCGTCCGAGAAATTCGAATGCGGAGGAAACTGCATGCGCACTGCAGCTCTTAAGTGGAAGTTGGTCGTAGACGCCCGCACAGTATGACCGCAGATCGGTCGATGCCGGCGGCGTGGCCGATGGCGAGAAACGAAAATCGCGTTCATCGGGACGGTCGCGCTTATGGATGAGATGATTGATTTCCGCGGTGTTCACGCCGGCCAAATTTTCTGGCGAGGTTTAGGCCGCCTGCTTTTGGGAACGAAGGGCTCTACTGATGAGGGATCTGCATGAGCCTTCATGATTCCGGCGTGTTGACTTCGTTTGAGGCCGACGCCTGGTCGACCATTGCGGACGCCTACCCGGCGATGCTCTATATCGCGTCGCACGACGGCGCGATCGAGTGGATCAATCGACGTTGTTATGACGTGACCGGCGTGCCGCGCGACATTCCGATTTCCGAGTTTTGGCACACCCTCATCCATCCGTCGCACGAATCCGACGTGCGAGCATCGTGGGAGCGCTCGGTCGTGACCGGTGAGCCTTTCTCCGAAGAATTGTTGTGCCGGTTTGCCGACGGAGAATATCACTGGGTGTGCGCAAAGGCCGAAGCCAAGCACAGTACGGATAGCCGGATGCGCTGGTTCGGCACGATCGTCGAGGTCGACGACCGTAAAGAGATCGAGCGTGCGTTGCTCAAAGCGGAGCTGCGCTTTCGTGCGCTCACCGACAACCTCGATCAGATCGTTTGGGTAGCGGATGCAGACTGGAATTGCACGTATCTGAGCCGGCGCGCTGCCGAATACACCGGCTTGGCGCTTCCGCAAGCGCTCGGTACCGGCTGGCGCCGCGCCGTAGCGCCGAGCGACATCGAGTTCCTCGACTCCGTGCTGGCGCATGCGACGACGTCAGGGCAACTCTTGCACGAGTATCAGTTGTATCACGCGCCGAGCGGAAAGTATCGCTGGAATCTGATGCGGGCGCATCGCGTTACCGACCTTGCGGGCAACAATGCGCAGTGGTTCGGCACGGTCACTGATGTTCACGAGCAAAAAGTCGCAATCGAGAAGAAGAATGAGGCGCTCGATGCATTTCAATTGGCGTTGCTTCCACGTCAGATTGCGGCCGTGCCGGACTGCGGCGTTAGCACGCTTTACGTCTCGGCTTCGGAAGAAGCGCGCATCGGCGGTGATTGGTACGACTGTTTCGATCTCGGCGAAGGCCGCTACGGCATATCCATCGGCGACGTCGTTGGACACGGCCTCGAAGCGTCGGCGGCAATGTCGCGCATTCGACAGTACATTTCCGCCGCCGCAGAAGAAGAGAGCGACCCGGTCACCGTTATACGCCGCGTGAACGCCTTTATGCACCGTCGGAAATTGCCGGTGGCCACAGCGATCGTTGGCATTCTCGATGTGGCGCTACGGCGATTCGAATTCTGTTGCGCCGGACACCCGCCACCGGTCATCGTGCGTGGCGATCGTGCCGAACTCATTCCGTGCGACGGCGTTCCGCTCGGCGTCGTGAACGACGTGTCGTTCGCGGCATGCAGCATCGATCTCGCCGATGCTTCGCAACTCGTGCTATATACCGATGGCGTGCTCGAATATTCCCGTGACATCGTCAGTGCCGAACGATACTTGCTCGTTGCGGCCGCAGTAACGGCGCGTCTTCGCAATCCGGCAAGCCGCGCGGCGGAGATCGTCCGCCGCACGATGGGGGCGTATGCACCGAACGATGATATCGCCATGCTCGTGTTTTCCTTCGATGAAGGTGGAGGAAGTACGGTATCGCACCGTCTCGAGACGCTCATGTCGTGGCAATTCGATTCGCGTGATTCACGCGCGGCCTATCGTGTGCGCGAACAGGTGCTACAGTTCTTACGCGAGCTCTCGTCTCCCGAGCAAGAACTTTTCGAAGTCAAAGCTGTCATCGGCGAACTCATCGCAAATGCCGTCGAGCACGCGCCCGGCGACGTACATCTGGAAGTTGACTGGAGCGGCGATCGAGCGGTACTTCGCATGCGCGATCACGGACCGGGCTTTACCGCACATGCTAGCCTGCCGCGCGACGTCATGAGCGAAGACGGCCGCGGCCTCTATCTCATCTCGGCCCTCGCCGACGACTTGCGCGCGAGTTCACATTTCGACGGTGGGACGGAGGTAAGCGTCCGTCTGCGGTTGCACAAACACAATGCAGCATGAGTTCCCGCACCGTAGCGTCCCTTCACATCACCAATGGCGACTCCGTCGTCTACACGTTCAAGAAGGCCGGTATTCTCGGAACCCATCTTCCGTGGCGTGACGTCCTCCACGAAGGGCCGGTTCCTGGAGAACTGCCGTTAGAAGGGTGCAGCCGCGTGCGCGGTGCGTACCTTGCCTCGCGCGGCCACGGCAAACCGATTCGCGTTCTGCACGACTTCCAAGCACGTGATGCCGTGATCAGACGCGCGGGCGAGTTCGACGAGGTGGTCCTCTGGTTCGAACACGATCTCTACGACCAACTGCAAATTCTGCAGATTCTTCATGTCCTGCACGAAATGAATCTGGAACCCGGCAGTGTCTCGATCGTGCAGAGCGACAGTTATCTCGGTAGCATGACGGCAGAAGAAATCGTCACGCTGCACCCCAAACGGCGCACCGTAACGCGCGCAATGTTCGAGCGCGCCTCATCCGTCTGGAAACACTTTTGCGCACAGGACCCTTCGATGCTGCTCGTCGACAGCGCGACGGAACATGCAGGGTTCCCGCATATGCGCGCGGCGCTTCGACGATTGTGCGAGGAGTATCCGTGGACTGGTGACGGTCTTTCGCGTTCGCAGCGTCAAGCATTGCAATCGGTCGCGCAGGGGCCGGCGCGAAGCGACGAATTGTTTCGCCGCGCGCAAGCACGTGAGGAGGCCCCGTTTCTTGGTGATACGACATTCTATGCAATCGTCGAGGATTTGCGCGCCTCGCCGGCGCCGCTCATCGAGGGCAACGAAGGCTCAGCGGAACCGACGGCGCTCGGGCGGCGAATTCTCGCGGGCGACGCCGATTGGCTCGCGCAAGCGCCGGCCGATCGTTGGATCGGCGGCGTGCACATTGCCGGATTGAACCCGCCACGTTGGGACGATACGCGAGGTGCGTTTAGACTTGCCGAGGAGGCGGTAGATTGAACCTGCGCGAGCTTATCGAGGAGCTCGTGTCCGCATGGCAAAGCGGAGATGCATTGCGCGCGAGTGCGTTTTTCTCTGCTGATGCGGTGTATCACGAATCGGGACGCCAACCCGTGCGCGGACGCGAAGCGATCGCGGCGTATTTTACGCGTTTCTTTCGTGACGGACCGCCGTGGCGGTTTGAAATATCGGATGTATTGGTTGACGGAGATCGCGCCGCCGTGGCGTACACGTTCGGGGCCCTGCACGATGGTGCTTGGCGCATGGGCGAAGGGTGCGCCCTCGTTCGGCGTGAAGGCGGTTCGATCGTAGAATGGCGCGAGTATCACGGGTAAGGAGCAAAACGCATGTCGCATGACGAGTTGAGCATCGATATCAAAAACGAAGGTGGCGCAGTCATCTTCCGGCTGCGCGGCAGCCTCGACGTCGCGACGTCGCCGTCCGTTCGCGCTGCGTTGATGCAAACCGCAAGCGAAGGCAACCACGAGATCATCGTGGATCTGACGAAGCTCGAGTTCCTGGATTCGACCGGTTTAGGCGCGTTGATCGGTGCGCACCGCCGGGCGCTCGAGAACGGCGGAAAAGTGCGTCTTGCCGTCGGCGAAGGTCCGATTCAGCGGCTCCTCAACATCACGGGACTGATTCGCGTCTTTCCCGTCTATCCTACGCTCGATGATGCCATCAACGACAACGCACGGATGACCGCGACGATTTAGCTCGCGCGATACGCCTCGTCGAGTAACTCGACGATATGCGCCACGCGCGCATCCACCCCCGCGTTGCGCAACCCAAACGCCACCTGCATCGCACATCCTGGATTCGCCGTCGCGACGATCGTCGTGCCCGTCGCGCGAATGTTGCCGACCTTGCGTTCGAGAAGACGTTGCGCCATTTCGGGCTCGGTCACGTTATAGATGCCGGCGCTGCCGCAGCACACCGCGCTTTCGTTCATCTCGATGAGTTGCAGTCCGGGAATGCGCGCGAGCAAGCGTCGTGGCGCCGCGCTCACGCGTTGCGCATGCGCGAGATGGCACGGCTCCTGGTACGTAACGTTCGCTTCCATAGCGCGCGGCGCGCGGCGAAAATCCATTGCGTCGAGAACTTCGGTGATGTCGCGGACCCGCGACGAAAAGGCCGCGGCGCGCTGGTGCCATTTCGGATCGTCTTCAAAGAGCCGGTCGTACTCTTTGAGCGTCGAGCCGCATCCCGCCGCGTTAACAACGTAAACGTCGGCTCCGCTCCGTTCGAACGCGACGATATTGCGCTTTGCCATCGCGCGCGCGATGCGCGGTTCTCCCGCATGCACCGTAATTGCGCCGCAGCATCCTTGCTGCTCGGGAACAACGACGGAGAGCCCGGCGAGGTTCAACATTCTGATGCTCGCCTCGTGTACGTTTGGAAAGGCCACTTGCATGACGCAGCCGACGTGGAAGCATGCCAGTCCCGCGGGACGCTCGACATCGTAGCGCCGTCCGTCGGCGAGAAAATAGCGATCGGCGATGCGCGGCGCGAGTGCGGCTTCGTTGCGAAGACCGAGCAGCGTGGCGAGCGCGTCGAGATGCGTTCGTTGCGCGAAGCGTACGAGCGATGCCGCCGCGCGCATCCAGCCGAGATGCACGAAGAGACCTTCGAGGAGGAAGCGCCGTAGCGAGCGTGCCGCAGGTTTACGTGACGCGCCGGCTTGCGTTTCGATACGCGCGCGCATCGTCTCGACGAGCACGCCATACTGTACGCCGGAAGGGCACGCAGCTTCGCACGCGCGACAATCCAAGCATTGTGTCATCTGCTCGACGAAGCCGGGGCTCAGCAGATCGATCCGCCCTTCGTCGACGGCCTTGATCAGACTAATCCGACCGCGCGGGCCGGACGTTTCTGTCATAGTCTCGAGGTACGTCGGGCAGGTGGGCAAACATAGGCCGCACCGGACGCAACTGTTGTAGACCGCCTCCAACATCGTAAGAGCGGGCTTTCGTCTTCGGGTATCAAAAGACCAGGTTGTGAGCGAATTGGATCTCGTGCACGTGAACGTCGCATCTCCGGCGGGCGCCTATACAGTAGGCGATCCGTCGTTCTTTCGCTATATCGTGCGCTTGGCGGAGCTGGGGCTTTCGCTCCCCGCCGACGATCGCGAAGCGCTCGACCTGTTAGCGGCGATTCCTCACGCTTTCGAACCGGACGAGGAGCTGCCGCGGCTTTCGGGTGCGGGCTGGCGCGTCGTACCCGCGCAGACGGATCTCGATTGGCCGGTGCTCGAAGCGACGCCGCAACGCTTGCGCGCTGCGCTTGAACGCGCGCGAACGATTCTCTGGACGAATGCCGCGCGCTGCGCTGTCTCGGCGCGCGAAATTACGTCGATCGAACGTGAACTCGATGCGGTGTACGGCGTCCTGATGCGGGCTGAAGCTGCGGGCTTCGCGGTCAACGTCTCCTACGTCGCGTAACGCGGCGCGCGCTCCAATCGAGCTGCCCCTCCGCGGCGCAGGCGGCGAGCCGGTTTCGTTTGCCTTTACGATCAACTCGCACGGGCTTGCCGCACTACCGCCCGGCCATGTCGACGAAGAAACGCCGGCATACGAATTCACCGTTGCACTCGACGGCGCGATTACCAAACTGCGATTCACCGAGCACGACGCGATCCTTTCCATCGCGAGCGATCGGCGTTTAGCAGCGCACGACGAACGGACAGTACGTACACTCGCGACGCGGATGTTCAGGCTCGATGATAATCTCGCGCCCTTTTACGCGATGATCGACGGCGACCCCGATTTGGCCTGGGCGCGCGCGGGAGCGGGAAGGATGCTGGCAAGTCCGACCGTCTTCGAAGACGTTATTCGCACGATCTGCACGACGAATTGTGCGTGGTCGGCGACAACGCGCATGATAACGGCACTGGTGGAGCTGGGCGGCGGTGCCTTTCCGGCTCCGGCGGTACTCGCGCGAACGCCCGAGCGTTGGTTCGCAGATGTCGCGCGCATGGGGTACCGCGGGCCCTACGTGCGCGCGATTGCGGCCGACGTGGCCGCCTCATCGCTGAACCTTGAAACGCTTTTGCCGAATGCGGGACTCGGCGAAGACGAGGTCGAGAAGCGTCTGCTGGCGTTGCCCGGCGTCGGGCCGTATGCCGCTGCGCACATGATGCAGCTGCTCGGGTACCATCACCGCCTAATCCTCGACTCCTGGACGCGCCCGACGTTTCTGCGGCTGGCGAAGATGAAACGCGCCACGGATAGGACGATCCGCCGGCGCTTCGCGCGCTACGGACGCTATGCCGGACTGGCGTTCTGGCTCTACCTGACGAAGCGATGGCATGAGTAAAGCTGCGACAAAAGCAAGGAAAGGCTAAACCACATTAATAAATGGTTGTGATGCTACGCTACGCAACCAGAGCTCTCGCACTCGTGACGCTCGGAGCAATCCTAGGAGCGTCGACCAGTTTCCAGCCCGCCCGCGCGGGCACGACCGGCGGCCTTACAGGACGCGTGGTCGATAGCCAGACGCAAGCGCCTCTTGCGGACGTTACGGTAACAGTAACGGCTGCGACGCAGACTGCAACATCGACGACGGATGCTTCAGGAAGTTTCCGTTTTTTGTCGCTGAACCCCGACACGTTTACCGTACAACTGAAGAAGAGCGGCTACGATGACGCGTCGGAGCCCGGAATTACGATCTTTGCCGATCAAGTGCAGAACCTGCGCTTCGCAATGGTGAAATCATTGAAGACCATCGCACGCGTCGCTTCCACTGCCGCGGGAAACCTCGTAAAAGCCGGCACCGGCAGCGACGTGTATTCCGTGAACTCAACGGTTGCGAATGCCGCGAGCGGTCTCACCGGCGCGGGTTCGCTCTCGAATGCCTACGGCGCGATTGCATCGGTGCCGGGTGTTGCAATCGATCCCGGTGAATCGGGCTGGTTCCAAACCGTGCATATTCGCGGCGGCGACATCGACCAAGTCGGATACGAACTCGACGGCATTCCCGTCAATCGCGTCTACGACAACGCCCCGATGACGATGCTCTCGAGCCTCGGGCAACAAGAATTGCAAGTGTACACCGGCGGCACGCCCGCAAGCGCCGATGCGCAAGGCATCTCCGGTTACATCAATCAGGTCGTAAAGACCGGCACGTTTCCCGGTTATGCGAGCGGTACGGTTGCCATAGGCGGACCCACCTACTATCACAACGCCGCTGTTGAAGCCGGAGGCTCTACGCCGGATCGCCGCTTCTCGTACTACGTCGGCATCGGCGGTGCCAACCAAAACTACCGTTACGTCGACAACTTCAACGGTGCCAGCATTCCAAACAGCTTTTTCTATCCCGTCAACCTCGTCGACCCGAGCTCATTCCTTCCGGGACCGAACGGTATCGTCTACGTCGGTAACGAGCCGGCGGGCACGCCGCTCTTTAGCTCCGGTACGCTATTCGGTATTGCGAACACCGCGCAGCGCGACGCGATCGTCAACCTGCACTTTGCGCTGCCGCATAAGAAGTCGGGGCTGCGTGACGATATTCAAGCACTGTACGTCAACAGCGAAGTGTTCGCGAACTACTACAGCTCGCAAAATGACGTGGGTCCGTCCACCGCAAATGCGCTCGGACAACTGAGTTGGGACGACAGCTACGTTTACAACGGCCCACTCATGGCGAAGCCTAATCCCGCAAACGTGTCGACGTATTTCTTCCCAAATAGTCCGGCGCACAACTTCGGCGATGCGCTGCCCGCGGCGCTTCGTGATTCGAACGACAACGGCGTCTCGGTTGAGAAGCTGCAATACCAGCACTCGTTCAGTGAGAACGCGTTCCTGCGGATCTACGGCTACATGCTGTATTCGAATTGGTTCATTTACGGACCAAACACGGCTGCGCAGCCGTACTATGGCGCGGAACTCGCGGAGTACCAGATTCCCGACCATACGGCGGGCGTCAATTTGAGCTTCACCGATCAGTTGACGGAGAAGCACCTGCTTACGGCATCGTATGGTTATACGCAATCCAATCTGCAGCGATACGATATCGGCTTCATTCGGCCGCATTACAGCATCGCAAGCTATCTCAACGGCTCGCAGTGCTACGACCCACAGAGCGGAAACGCCGTTGGGTGCGTGTGGTTCGAGCAGAACGCCGTCGATGCGAACGGTCATCCGGAAGGAGATATTCAGAACGTCCTCAACGGGACGCTACCGGCTCCGAACGCGACGTGTCTTGCGAATCCCGGATGTGCCGGCGCATCGTGGTTGACCACGAACAATTACTTCTATTCAGGCAGTGGCGCGGCACTCAATCAAGTGCACACGCGCTTCTCCGGCGTTTCGATCGGCGACCAATGGCGTCCCGACGACCGCTGGAATATCAGCATCGGCGCGCGCGTCGAGGAGTTCCGATACATCTATGGACAGACCGGCGCTAACGATCCGACACGCCAGTTCTGGTTCAATTCCTACAACAACGAGTATTGCACCGCGGGTATCGGTACGGCGCCTGTTTCTCGCGCCGACCCGAAAACCGGCGTTCTCGGTTCGTGTCCGTCGGGAACGACGCTACTGGCCGGCTCGCCGAATGCACTCACCAATCCGGGGAGTGTTCCCGACTACGTCGTCGCGCGCTGGCAGCCGCGCTTCAGTTTCACCTACACGGTGAATCCGAACGCCGTGATTCGCGGATCGGCCGGCGTCTACGCGCGTCCACCGAACTCGTCATGGGTTCAGTACAATGTCGTGCAAGAAGATCTGCCGCTTTATCTCGGCAATCACTTTGCCGCGTACGGCTACACCACGCCCGAGCACACGATTCGTCCCGATACGTCGTACAACTACGATCTTTCGTGGGAGCAGCGTCTCAAGGGAACGGACATGAGCTTCAAGATCACGCCGTTCTATCGTGCGACGCGGGATCAGCTGCAAAACTTCTTTATCGATCCTGCCGGCGGCTTGGAATCCGGAACGAACGTCGGTAACCAAGTCTCTGAAGGCGTGGAAGTAGCGTTTACCAAGGGCGACTTCAACCGCAATGGCCTTGCGGGACAGCTCTCATACACGTACACGCACAGCCGCATTCGTTATCAGAACTTCCAAGGCCAGAACGTGAACGTCATCGATCAGCTAAACAACTACATCAAAACGTACAACGCGTTCACGAAAGCCGGCGGCGGTTCTCCGTGTTATTTCTTCGCGTCGTCCGCTGGCGCGGGAGCCGGTACTTCAAATTGCGCGCAGCCCGGCGTGGTAACAAATCCCTACTACAACAACTCGCCGCAAGCGCTCATGGACCGCAACGCGTGGTACACGACGTATGACGTGATCCCGGGACCGTTCGCCGGATTGAACGGCTACGCCGTGCCGCACGTCGCGTCTCTGCTGCTGAATTACAAGCACAATCGCTTCGATGCGACGGTCGGCATGAATTTCAGCAGCGGTTCGAACTACGGGGCGCCGACAACCGTGCCCGGGTACGACCCGACCTCGTGTACGGCAAACCTTACCGGGACCGCCGCGGATCCGGCGAGCTGTGGTGCGTACATCTTTACGCCGAACCCATACCACGGCACGTTCGATACGCTCGGCGAATATAAACAGCCCTGGACGTTTACGCTGGGTGTGAATCTGTCGTACGATGTCACGCCGCGCGTGAAAGCGCAAATCGGCGTGGTGAATCTCCTCAATCACTGCGGCCAGCGCGGATATCCGTGGGACAATCCCAACATCTGCACGTACGGTGCGCTGGGTGCAAGTCTAATGGCAAGCGCCGGAAACTTCTATCCGAATAGCTTTGCAGCCGCACCGCCGCCGCAAATGCTCTACCCGTACGGCTTTTTCATCAATAACACCAACACCGGTTTCGTCGGAACGACCCAGCCCATTCAAATCACCGGAAGCGTGCAAGTGAAGATCTAGCCACCCGATGTGTGATGGTGAGCGAAGGTGCGAAGCACTGTAGTCGAACCATCGTGACGAACCAAAAGCCCGCCGGAGTATTTCGGCGGGCTTTGCATTCGTAGCGATCCTTCGACTCCGCTTCACTGCGCTCAGGATGACAGGGGTTAGGGCGAGTACCGGACGTCGGCTTCGGCGGCGGCGGTGCGTTTGTCGGGCGGTGCCAGCGTGTAGGAGATGGTCATCGTTTGATGTTCCCACGCGGGTTGGTACATTGCGCTTTGCGTTGCACGGAAACTCCACGAACCGTCTTTGTTCGGCGTTCCGTTGGCGAAGACGACACCGGCTTGCTGCAGCGTGACGAGATTGATGTACTTCAGGCCGGTTCCGCGAAGCACGAGCACGCCTTTCGGGAGATACGCGACGGCGCTCGTAACCACCGGAAGCGACGGAAGAAGGGCAAGCGGAATCCGTTCGCTCGCAACGTCGCCGATTTCATCGATAACCGCGCTCGCGGTTGCGCCGCGTGCGTTCGTAGCGTCGATCGTGGCGGTGACCGTGTCTTTGGTCGTCTCGACGTTCGTAACGGGAATAGGATGACCGAGTCCGTCGGTGAGCGCGACGCCTTGTACACAGCGCGCCACGCCGGCGCCATTGTCGTTGAAGATCACCGTCGCGGATTTGCTGCCCGAGACGAGCGACGCGGTCGGATCCTCCAATTGCCACGAGACGGCGTGTGCGGTCACCAGCGGAATCGCAGGCGTCTGGTACGTATCGAATCCCCACGCGCTCTCTGCGTGCGCCGTGGCGCCGTGCGCAAGCGCGGCGAATTGATCGGCCGTCAGCGGCGCAGAGTATCCGGTAAGCGGATCGTAGTTCGCGGTGACATCGTAGTGTGCGCCACCCGCGTCGATAAGCACGTGATGCGAACGGAAATACACCGGCGAGCCGGTGAAGGGCGTATCGAGGTCGACGCCTGCTTGTGGGACGCACACGGGAAGCGACGGTGTCGAGCTGTAGCCGGGGTTTTCCGGCGTCATCGTACGCGAGCCGGCTTGGAAGTACACGATCGTCGACGGCTTTGCACTGCTGGCATCATACTGCGGCTGCTCGTTGACGTAGACGTCGGTTGCATCCGCACCGGGTTTGATGGCGCCGGGAATGAACGTGTAATTCGCTTCGACGCGCCGCTTCATCAGTAGCTGATAGACGGCGCCGACGAGCATGCCGTACGTTGCGCTGTTGATGGAGAGTTGGCTGGCCGCTGCCGATGATACGTCGATCTTCGGCGTACTTGCATACCCTTGCGCAACGGCGTTGGCGACGCAGGCGTACTGCGTGCTCTGCGCAGCCGTGGATTCGAAGCACGCTTGGTCGGCGAGATCGTACCCGAACATCGACTGCGTAGCCGCTGCGACGCGCGTGCGAGCATCGCTGCTCTGCTGCGGCTGCGTCGACGAGAGCGAATGAAGGAACGATTGCATCAGCGACTTTTTCGCTTCAGCGCTCGCGGAGAGCGAGGCAGTCTTGAGCAGCAGCGCGCGATTGCGCAGATCCGAGATCGCCCCACGTGCGTCAGGAATACCGTGACCGCGCCGCGTTCCGTCTTCGGGAATCAAGAAGAAGATCGGGGTTGCGTCGGGCGGGACGCGCACCGTCCAGACGTAGCCCGGTTTCTGTTCGCTCAGATCGGCGTCGGCAATTGGAAACGAGGGCGCATGCTGCAAATAGTCGTCATACATGTTCGCCACGACCAAATGCCAGCGTGGAGCGGTGCTGAATTGCACGCCCTTCGGAAACGAGATACGGATAATGTCGCCCGCGCGAAGTGCCGGCACGAGACTCGCCGGAAGAATCGTTGCATTGCGTTCGATTTCAATGCGAACGCTTGCCCCGAGAATCTCGAAGGTCGACGGATTCTGCGGCGGCGCTTGCGCAACGCCGAGGAGAACGACGCAGGAAAGAATGGTGGCGCACAAGCGCGTGATATTGTGCATCAGCAATCGATGAGCTAGCGAATGAGAAGAAGCGCCGCGAGCAGCGCGGGAAGCAACACAAACGTTCCGAGCCGCAAAAATCGCCAGGCCGTCACGTTGATCCCTTCGCGGCGGAGTACGACGAGCCATAGCAGCGTGGCGAGCGAACCGGTGATCGAGAGATTAGGACCTAGGTCAACTGCGACCAGCGCCGCGTCGGCAATGCGTGATGTGACGTGAATCGATTGCACGGCAACGCCGGCTGCGAGCGCAACCGGTAAGTTATTGAAGACGTTCGACGCGGCGGTGAGAACGGCGCCAATAAGCAGCGGTCCCGTTGCATACCGCGACGCGTCGGCGGCATGGAGCAGTCCCCGGATCACGTCGATTGCGCCGCTGCGGTCGAGCGCGGTGACGATCACGAACAGGCCGGCGACTAGCGGCACGATCGACCACATCGTATGACGCAGCGCGGTAGAGCAACTGGCAGGCGCGCGCACCGTCATCGTTGCGAAGGACACGAGCGCTGCCGCAAGCGCGGTGTACCCGACATTGACGCCGAACGACGCCGCGACGACGAGCGCGAATGCAGAGAGCGCCAGCAGCACCGCGGTCCAGACCGTGCTCACAGATATCGGCCGCTCGCCGTCCGTGTACTGTAACGGCGCACGAAGCGAGCGTGCACTTGCGACCCGCAGCGCTGCATACGTCAAAATGATCGAGGCAAGCGCCGCCGGTCCGAACGCTCGGAGCCACGGCAGCAACGTCGGCAGACCGTGCCCGAAGAGCACGAGATTCGCCGGGTTCGAGATAGGCAGCAGAAACGACGCGGCGTTGGCTACAAACGCGCAAGCGTACAGATACGGTAGCGGCTCATCGCGAGTCCGCGCGAGTGCCGCCAGAACGGCGGGCGTGAGCACGACGACCGTCGTGTCATTTGAGAGCAGTGCCGTCACGACGGTCCCGACGATGTAAATCATACCGAAGAGACGGGCCTGCGAGTCGCCCGAAGCGCGCAGCAGCCGCACAGCGACGATGTCGAACACTCGTTCGGCGCGCGCCAATTCCGCCAAACTCAAAATCCCGATCAGAAACGCGTAGACGTCGGCGCCGCGCCAGACCGCCGACGCGACGTCCGCGAGGCTCATCGCGCTCACGACGGCTGCGATCGCCCCGCCGCCGACCGCCCAAACCCATTCGGGCCAGCCGCGCGGTCGCACTAAGATCCCCGCAACGGCACACACGCTCACGGCCCAAACGGCCGTGGTCTGAACGGAAGACATCGCAGCCGTTCGTACCCCTGTGGAGAGCACGCGTCCTTTTTCCACACCGCGCTAATATCCACAAACAGTGATTTGGTGCGATTGAAATAGCTGTGGATACTGCGCAAGGGAGCGGTTTCGGCCGAAAATTACTATCAGGTATGGGCACGACGACGAACGAGCGCGGTGCGTTCGAATATCGCCGGCCTTGGTTTTGGCTTGTCGTGCTTGGCGCGCTGGCCATTGCCGGCACGGTCGCAATCCTCGTCACGTCGCAGTCGCGTTTACACGCGATCGACGAGAGTTTTGCGTCGAACCAGATGGTGCGCTTGCAGCGGGTCGAGCACCGCATCGACGACTACTTTGCGTGCGCGAACCAGCTCTCGATGGTAGCGTCGGGACTTGCCGGGCAAACCATAGGCCAAGAGCGCACCGTTCGCTGGCTCCTGACGCGCCTGTTCCTTTCGAGGCGCGATAAACAGGTCTACGGCGTCGGCGCTTTTTATGCGCCGTACGTGTTCGATCACCGCACCCGTCTCGTGAGCTTTTACGACCATCAGCCGGCGCCCGTCGACTCGAGCTATGTCCACAAACATTCCGGCTTCGATGAGGTCGTCTTCAGGGGCGCTCGGTTCCCCGACGACTATCCAGCGGACAGCTGGTACCGTACGGCCGTAAGTCGCCACGGCAGCGTCGCGTACTACGGGCCGTATCTCGAGCACGGCCGCAGCTACGTGAGCGTGGTGCAGGCCTTTTACCGCCACGGCGCTCTGGCGGGCGTCGTGGCGATCGATTCCCTGACGCCGCAGTTCCGAACGATGCTGGGGAGCGGCGCGGGCGATGGCGATATCGTTTGGGTCGAAGGAACCGACGGGCGGTCCCTGATTTCAACCGGCTCGCTGCCTTCGCAGGGCAGTCCCTATCGCGACGTGTCGGTCGCGCTTGCATACTCGCACGGCATCGTTCACCTGACATCGGACGCGCGGCCCCTCGTCGAGGCTCAACAGGAAACGGTAACGGCGGCGCTGATTGCCATCGCCGTGCTGTGGGTGCTCGGTATCTGCACGGCGATCGGTTTGACGGGGCGGTGGCGCGCGACGCAGGCTGCTTTTGCGTTGCGTGCCGAACGCGGCCGCCTCAAGGACGAGATCGCGGTGGCGCGGCGCGTCGAGTCCGAGTTGCGCAAAGCGGCGTTCACCGATACGCTAACCGGCTTACCGAATCGCGCGGCCTTCCTCGAGGCCGGGACGCAAATACTCCGCGGTCCCCGCGACACGCATGCCGTGTTCCTCGTGGACCTCGACCGCTTCAACATCACGAACGAAACGCTCGGTCATCCGGCCGGTGATGAACTGCTCAGAATTCTCGCTGCGCGACTGACCGCGCGCGTCGGCGCCGGCGGATTTCTCGGACGCTTGGGCGGCGACGAGTTCGTCATGCTGCTCCCGTGCAGCGCGGGTCATGTGTACCGCATGGCCGACATGATTCTGCGGCTTATCGAAGGCCCGGCCGTGCTCTACGGGCGCACGATCTATCCGCAGGCATCGATCGGCATTGCGGTAGTCGACGAGTCGTATCAAAGCGCGGAGGAACTGCTTCGCGATGCCGACATCGCGATGTACGCCGCGAAGAATCGCGGACGTGCGCGTTCGGCATTGTTCGACACCGATATGCGCCGTCAGGTAGGACTCGATGCGCAGCTCGAAGAGGATCTGCGCCGCGCGATCCTCGACGGCGACATCGTTGCCTATTATCAGCCGATCGTCGACCTTGCAAGCGGTGCGCTCAGTACCTTTGAAGCCCTCGCGCGTTGGAATCGCGACGGCAACGTCATTTCGGCCGGAGAATTCGTGCCGTTCTCGGAAGCGCGTGGATTCGTCTACCAAATAGACGCGGCGATTCAACGTGCGGCGTGTTCGGATGCAACGACGATTCTCTCGCTCTTTCCCGATAGCAACATCGCACTCAATGTATCGGCGCCCGAACTTACCTCGCCGCTCTTCGCCGATCAATTACGCCAGTTCTTGCGCGCCTTTGACGTGGATCCCACGCACATCCGGCTCGAGATCACCGAGACGACGATGATGACGCGCGCCGACGAGGCGCACAAGACGTTGAAAACGCTGGCTGCTCTCGGCGTGTCGGTCGTGCTCGACGACTTCGGCACCGGCTATTCGTCGCTCTCGTATCTGCAGCGGTTGCCGATATCCGGTTTGAAAATCGATGCGTCGTTCGTCACCGATATCGATACGGACGAGCGCTCGCGCGAAATCGTTCGAAGCATCGTTGCACTGGCGCGCGTGCTCGATCTCACGACGACGGCCGAGGGCGTCGAGCGAGAGGCGCAAGTCGAGGCACTCCGAGCGCTTGGCGTGACGTACGGTCAGGGCTTCTTCTTCTCGCCGGCGATTCCGGTCGGCCGCCTTTGTGAGCTCGGCGATGGTAGTATAGCCGTATGAGCTCTTATATTCCGGCCGATCCGACGATCGCAGAGTTTGCGGCGTATCTGCGGCTGGAGCGCGGCCAATCGCCTCGCACCTCTGAGGAGTATGCGCGCGATATCGAGCTCTTCGGTGAGTTTCTCGAACCCGGACATCCCAAGACGGCACCCTTCTTCAAACTCGCCTCGGCGAACACGTCCGACGTGCGCCGTTTCGTCATGGAGTTGATGGGCCCGCGCAAATACACGGCGACGTCGGTTCGCAGAAAGATCGCAGCGCTTCGTTCGTACTTTGCGCTACAGAAGCGCGAAGGGCGTCGCGCGGACAATCCGGCGCAGGACGTCCCGCCGCCCAAAGCGGCGAAGCGTCTGCCGCACGTGATGTCGGAACCGGAAGTCACGAAACTGCTGAGCACGCGCATCGCGGGCAAGACCGATTTTCAACGTCTGCGCGACCTTGCGATGATGGAGCTGCTTTATGCAAGCGGTATCCGGCGCGCGGAGCTCGTCGGATTGAATCTGAGTGACGTCGATCTCGACCGCCGGCTCATGCGTGTGATCGGCAAAGGCAACAAACAGCGCACGGTGTTCATCAATCAGGCATCGGCCGACGCAATTCGCGCGTATCTCGGCGTGCGTCCGCGCACACCGGACGAAGCGCTTTTTCTCTCGAAACGGAAAACGCGGCTGTCACATCGGCAAGCGTGGGTCGTCTTTCGTGAATTCGCGCAGCTCTCCGGACTGACCAAGCACGTCACGCCGCACGTGATGCGCCATTCATTTGCGACGCACTTGCTCGAGAACGGCGCGGATCTGATGACGATCAAAGAGTTGCTCGGCCACGAGAGCCTCTCGACAACGCAAATCTACACGAACGTCTCGCTGGAGCACATGCGCCGCAGCTACGAGGAAGCGCACCCCCGAGACCGCTCGGAGAGGTGAAAGCAACGGGCGCCGGAAACGCAAACGGCGCTATGATACGACGCGCGTTATTCTTTGTACTCGGTGTCGCTTTTGTCGGATGTTCGTCCAACCACACGCCATATTCGACGCGCGTCGGTTTGTTACAACCGACGTCAACGCTAACGGTCGTCGTTTCGGATGCGAACGTCAACGTCTACAAGCCCGCGGTGGGCCAACCATCGGATCAGTTCACGGTCTCCGCGATGGCGCTTCCGAACACGAATCCGCCGTCACCGGTCGTTGCGCGCGCTGGAAACGGCGTCGTCGTTCGCTCGAACGAACCGCTCTACGGGATGCTGGTCCGGCTCCCCGATCGTGTGAACCTCGTCGTGCAGTCCGCAAAGGGCAACATAAACGTCACGGACGTTACTGGAGCGATCGACGTACGCGCGGGTAACGGCAACGTGCGCATCATGGTGCCCGGCGTTGCGCAAGCGCAAACAACGACGGGCAATATCGACGCAACGATCGGCGCGACGCAATGGAAAGGCACGTTGAAATTTGCTGCCGGCACCGGTGACGTCACCGTCTTCGTCCCGGAGATCGGGAAGTTCCACGCGCGCCTGCACACGGACGACGGCACGATCTTTACCGATTTCGGCCTGCGCGGCACGTCGAACGGAAACAACGAAACGATCGACGCACCCGTCAACGGCGGCGGCACCTTCGGCGTCGACATCGAAGCACACCGCGGCACCGTACGCCTCCTCCGCCTCACCCCACAAGCCTAACCATGTCATCCTGAGCGCAGGTGCAAAGCACCGGAGTCGAAGGATCGCCTCGAATCAAACGCGCGTCGCCAACCTAGCGACACGCCTCGACTAATACATCGATCGCTGGTGCTACTCGCGTCTCCGCTGCTGCTTCCCGTGCCATCGTGCTTTCCAGCACATCGAGATTGGAAATTCGCTTTGTGATGCGATCGTGCAAGGTGGTTTCTGATATCGGATCTCGTCGTGATTGCAAATCAGTCGCCGTATTCGTATCAACCGTTGCGGAAAGAAGATCCAATTCAGCGCTTTGTTGGTCGAGAACGTCACGCAGGCGTGTTTGTACTCGCGCCAGGCGTTCGTCTAGACTTGGATCTCGCGGAAAAACGAAAGGATCACTAATTTCGGCGTGGATTTTTTCAATATTCGTTTCTAACGCATTGACAAGCTGCCCCAGTCGAACATCGTCTAGTTCCGACGAGGCGCCGGCGCCGCCGGTGGCACCAAGAGACTCTGGATCGGCAGCGGCGTCGGCTCGAGCTTTTTGAACGAGCATGCCGCCCTGCCTCACGAGTGAATCGTTGGCAATCATCCCACCGATCGCGGTGTAGATATTTTTTCTCAAAGCCGCACAGAGCTTCGACGCCTTAACCGTAGTTATAAGCCTCAGTGGCGGCGAAGGAGACGGCGCCGGCGTAGCGATTGCCGCTAAGATCAGCAATACCGCAAAAAAATTCACAAGCAAACCCTCTTCCTACCATCAACGAACAGCGGCACGGTTTGCGACATGGCCGTCTTATCGATCGTCGATGCTATTCTAAAACGGCGCCGGGGTTCATGATGCCGTGGGGGTCGAGGGCGTGTTTTACTGTTCGCATGATGTCCATCTCGACGAGGCTGCGGTGTGCGATGAGTTCGTCGCGACGGTAGCGGCCGATGCCGTGTTCGGCCGTGATGCTTCCGCGAAAATCGGCGATGAGTTCGTAGACGGTGGCGCTGATCGCTTCTGCATCCGGGGCATTGCCCGGCGGAAGCAGTACGTTGAAGTGAATGTTTCCGTCGCCGAAATGTCCGAATGCGAGGACCGATGTGCCGGGGTAATCTCGTTCGATGCGCTCCGTTGCGCGGGCGATGAATCGAGGAATGGCGGAGATCGGAACGGAGACGTCGTGTTTGATGCTGCGTCCGGCGCGCTTCTCCGTTTCGGTAATCGTCTCGCGCCACTCCCAGAGCGCCTGCGCTTGCGTCGTGTTTTCCGCAATGACGATAGCGTCGGCGACGCCCGCATCATCGAGCGCGACAAGCGCTTCTTCCGCGGCGCTGCGTAATGTCGAAAGTGCCGATGTTGCTTCTACCAACATGTACCACGCGTGCTCGGGCATCGGCCGGCGCGCGGACGGCTCGTACGCAAGCCGAAGCGCCACGGCGCGATCGGGAAAGAGTTCGCACGCGGTAAGCGTTTCGCCGAGCGTTGCTTGCAACATCGAGAACGCGCGCAGCGCGGCCTCCGTCGAATCGAGTCCGAGCAACGCCGTCACGCGTTCGCGCGGCATCGGAAAGAGCCGCAGCACCGCGCGCGTGATAATGCCGAGCGTTCCTTCAGAGCCGATGAAGAGGTGCTTCCAATCGTAGCCGGCATTGTCTTTATAGAGCGCGCGTAATCCGTCAACGACGTGTCCGTTCGGAAGCACGGCTTCGATTCCGAGCACCAGCGATCGCATCGTGCCGTATCGGAGCACTCCAGTACCACCGGCATTTGTGGAGATGAGCCCACCGATCTGCGCGCTCCCTTCGGCGGCAAGCGAGAGCGGAAAGAGGCGATGCTCGCGCTCCGCGGCAGACTGCACGTCAGCGAGCACGCATCCCGCTTCGACGGTCATCGCATACGCCTCCGCATCAACGGAGACGATCCGCCGCATACGGGAGAGACTGATGATAACCGCGTCATCGAGATCGAGCGGCGTTGCTCCGACGGCAAGTCCCGTGTTGCCGCCTTGCGGAACGATGGGAACGCGCGCGTCGGAGCACATGCGCACGACTTCGGCGACCTGTTCCGTTGTTGCCGGACGTACGACCGCACTCGCGCGACCCACATAACTGCCACGCCAGTCCGTTACGAACGGCTCTAGTAACGCCGGATCAGTCAGTACTGCTGCATCGCCGCACGCCTCACGCAGCCGTTCGAGCAGCGCGGTATTCACGCCGGCGTTCGCGCGAGCAGTTGCTCTTTCGCTTTGATCAGCCGCACCATCGCATCGTTGTACGGCGTGGGCGTGCCGGTGCGCCGGCCGAATGCGACGATTGCCCCGTTGATGTGATCGATTTCGCTCGGATGTCCGGATTCCAAATCAAAGGCCATCGAACTCTTCGAATCGGCACCCAATTGAATGACTTGCGTCACGTACTGCCACGGATTGACGAACGGCAAGTTGATTTTCAACGCGGCCGCCACCGCAGCAGCTTCCTCTGCAAGCGACTCCGAAAGATGCGCGGCATTGGCATCTTTGAGAATTTCGCCGCTCTCACAATCGAGCAGCGCAGAGATCGCGTTGATGGCGGCGTTTGCAACGAGCTTGCCCCATAGGTGCGGGCGTATGTCGTAGACGACGGATGCACGCAAGCCCGAGCGCGTGAGGAGATCAGCAACCATGCGTGCAGTCGCGGGTGCCGCGGATGCCGAGCCGATGATCGTGTTTCCCTGTTCCGAACTACGCACCCGGCCCGGGCCGAGCGTCAACGACGATTCGGTCGTAATTCCAAGGACGACCGGCACGGCACCGCCGAGGGCGGTCTTGATCGCATCTTCATTGCCGACGCCGTTCTGGAGCGAGACGATCGGCGTTGCGGGATTGAGCTCGCCTGCAAACGGGCGCAGCGCGCGCAGCGTGTCCACGGCTTTGACGAACAAGAACAGGATGCCGGAGCCGAACAAGTCGCGCGGAGACGACGCAATCGTGACGCGTCGCGCCGGCGCCTCGTTGACGGAGAACCCCTCACGCGCGATCGCGCGCGCCGTATCGGGATTGGTCTCGAGGATGGTAACGTCGCTCGTTTCGGTGAGATGGTAGCCGAATAACGTGCCCATCGATCCGGCCCCGATGATACCTACTTTGAGTCTCGCATCGCTCATTGCGCCGCCATTCTCTCACTACGCTGTTTCGACCTAGCGCGTACTGGGTAGTGGCATAGCGATGTTGGAAGGCACGCCATTGGCCACCGCGCTTCGCGGGGATCAAACGATTGCGTTGTCGGGAGATTTGGATCTTGCCGCGCGCGAACAGCTGGAGCGACGGTTCAAAGAAGCAGCGGCCGAAGCTGCTAACGTCACCGTCGATTTGACCGAGGTCACGTACATGGACTCTTCTGCGATCGGAGCATTGATCCGGCTCTATCGAGAACTGCGGGAACGCGGCGGTTCGCTACGGATACGCCTGCACAAAAACGCCGCCTATCGTCTTCTCGAAATCGCAGGACTGACCGGCGTCCTTACACTCGAAGTCGTCCCTTAGGGAATCTGCGCCTGGAATCCGTACGTGAAGCGGCGTACGGGTTGATTCACTGCGCGCTCTCCGACGAAGAGCTGCAATCCCTTGGCGATGTTGAGATTTCCATAGACATCAACCTGCGGCCATTGAGGATTGAAGACTCGTGCTTCCACTCCAAATAGCTGCCTGTTGTACTGACCCAGTAACCCCACTTGTGAATAGAGCACGCCGCCGCCGTAGGTGAAGTTCGGTGAAACCCTTTGCAGCAGCACCGCGTTCGCCGTTGCGCCGTGACCGATGTTGTTCGCACCCACCATTAACCCGGTCTTCGCGTGCGGCAGGATAAAGACGTTGAGGTCCGATTCCGGGCCTTGATTTTGTGTGAAGAGCGGATTCGGGCAGCACACGTGTTGCCGGCTCAGCCCGCTCATGCGCAACTGGATTGTGACGAGATCCTTCGCGATGTCGTTGAGGCGGTTGCGCAATTTCATTTGTTGTGCCGTCGGCGCACCGCTGGTGCTCATCGGATACGGCGTGGCGCCTGTCGTGGGCGGCAGCGGAGACATCGAAGCGACGGGTGCAGGATACGGCGTTGCGCCTTGATCGACGCCGTAGACGTTGCTCGTGCCGCCGAGCGATCCCAACAGTGAATTCGCTCGTTGCATCGTCGCATCGAGATTCGCGACCGTATTCTTTACCTGCGCTTGCGTTTGCGGATCGCCGGTCACATTCTGAAGATCGTGCGTGAGGTCGGAGATATTCTGCGTCGTGTCGCGGATGTTCTGAACCGTCGCGACAATATTGCCTTTGAGCTGCTTGTTCGTCGCGAGATCCTGCAGCTGCGCCATCGAGACATTGAGCGCGTGTGAGGCCGAATCGAACTGCGTGAGGATGTCACTGATACGGCCCGCGTTAAGCTTGGCCGAATCATTCAGCGTGCCGGTCAGCGAGACGATATTTCCGCTCGCCTGAGTCAAGCTTGACTGCAATTGCGCGGTGATCGTCGTGACGGAATCCTTCGCGGTAACCGTCAGTTCGTTGGCATTCGTCAACGCTTGCTGCAACGTATTGAGCAGTCTCGGCGTGCGCCGTTCGAGGTCGGCCATCATCGCATCGAGGCGTTTGATCTCGCCTTGACCCTGCTCGAGCAAATCGGCGACGGTCGCGGTGTTCGTGCCTTGCGGTTGCTGATCCACGGGCAACACTTGCCGGTCGAGTGTTGCGACCGCAGGCGGCGCCGGCGTCGGACCGATGATACCCGACGGACGTGGTTGTGGTACCGGCGGTACGATCAAGAGGTTCGGGTCGCCCGTAAGCGGTGCTTGAATCAGAAATTTTGAGTCGCGCGGGATGCCGACGTCACGGTTGATCGCCAAAATCACGTCGACGGTATTGTCCGGCAGCAGCGTGATCGAGTCCACCGTGCCAACGGTAACGCCGCTGAAATACACCAGCGCTCCCGAGTGTAATCCGGCAGCCGATTGAAAGTGGACGCCGATGCGATATCCGGTATGGCGCGTCCCGAAATCGGTGATCACATAGAACACGCCGAAGAGGAGCAACAGCGCCAAAATCGCAAACGCCCCGACCTGAGCCTGCTTCGTCATTACCGTCTACTTACGCCCGCCCACCAAAAAGAGCCTGTGCGCGACGACTTGACGACAAACCGCGGTAAATGATGTATAGGGGGGGACCCCACGCGCTTTGCGTGTGGGGGGCGCGGAGCAGCGAAGCTGCGGAGTGCCGGTTAAAACCAAAGGGCTCCCATTTGAGCGCAGCTCAAATGGGAATAGGACCGACTTCTGAGCCCTGGATGAATTGTTGGACGATTGGGTTTGGGGAGCGTTTGATTTGGTCGACGGTGCCGTAGGCGATGATTGCGCCTTCAAAAAGCATTGCGACGTAGTCGGCCATCATGTAGATCGACTGGAGATCGTGCGAGATAACGACGGCTGTGCCGTTTAACTTCTGACGCAAGCGCACGATCGTATCCGTGATCAGGTGCGTGACGATGGGATCGAGGCCGGTCGTCGGTTCGTCGTAAAGGATCAACTCTGGACGCATCACGATCGCGCGCGCGAATCCGGCGCGTTTGAGCATGCCGCCGGACAGCTCGCTCGGCATCGATTCGTAGGTGTGCGCGAGTCCGACGGAGTCGAGCGCATCCACGACGGTCTTCTGAATCTCGGGCTCCGAGAGACTCGTATGTTCGCGCAGCGGCAGCGCAACGTTGTCGCCCACGGTGAGGCTGTCGAGCAGCGCGGCGAATTGAAACGAGAGGCTGATCCGTTTGCGCACCTCGTTGAGATGCGTTTCCGAAACGTGACAGATATCGGTGTCACGAATGTAGACGTGGCCGGCATCCGGTTTGCGCAGGCCGTCGAGCAGGCGCAGAATCGTCGATTTTCCCGCGCCTGAGAGCCCGATGATGCATGTGATCGCCCCTTCTACCACATCCAAACTGCAGTTTTTGAGGATGACGCGGTCGCCGTAGTAGAGCGAAACGTCGTCGAGCCGGGCGATCAAGTTCGGCATCAGCCGCGCGTTCCGAAGAGGATGAACGACAAGATGAAGTTCGAGATGAAGATCATGATGATCGAAAGCACGACCGCACCCGTCGTCGACGCGCCGACGCCCGCTGCACCGCCGCGCGTGCGCAGGCCCTGGTAGGAACCGACGAGCGCGATGATTGCCCCAAAGACGAGCGATTTAATGAGGCCCTTCAACACGTCTTCAAAGCCGACCGCCTGACGCGCTGATGAAATAAACGTGTCGCTCGAAATATGCGCGTAGGTCTGCGCAATCCACAAGCCGCCCGCGATCGAGACAACGTCGCCGAAGATGGTGAGCAGGGGCAGCATAATGAGCATCGCGAGCAATCGCGGCACCACGAGAAAGCGCGGAATTTCCAGCCCCATGGAGGTGAGCGCTTCGATCTGCTCGGTAACCACCATCGATCCGAGTTCCGCCGCGATTGCCGCGCCGACGCGACCTGCGACGACGACGGCCGTGAGCATCGGTCCAAGTTCACGGACCGACGCGAATGCGACGGCACCGCCGACCAGGTTGCCGACGCCGAACTGCACCGCCTGCACCGCAGATTCCAGCGAGATCACCATGCCCGTGAAGAGCGAGGTGAGAATCACGATCGAGAACGACTGCACGCCCAGGAAGTAACATTGGTTGATCGTCTCGATGAAGCGGATGCGCATGCGCACCATGAAGCTCGTCGAGTCGCCCGCGAGCATTACAATGCCGCCGGCATACTCGAAAAAGTCGATCGTTGCGCGCCCGAAGCGGTCGAGAACTTTCACCGCTCGGCCATTTGTTTCAACGCATCAAGATCGGCGAGAACGCCTTGCGTCGCTTCGATCCGTTTCACGGCGACGCCGCGTTCGGCCGTCAAATTGAATACAACTTGGTTCGCGTGCTCCAAACGCCGGTCGACGTCACGAAGATGCACGCGCGCTTCGCGCTCGAACGGCGTGAAGTACCGGCGCACCGCATCGAGATACTCATCCCGTGCGCGCGAATCGACCGCGCCGTTGCGTAGCGCTTCTTCTATTTTCGACTGCGCCTTCTTCATCGCGCGATCGGTTACGTGGAACGCGCCGACACGCGCGACGAGTGCCGCAAATGCGTCGTCAGGCATGGGCCCCCGCGGAGACCGGAACACCCGCGCCCGCGAGCACGCCGCGCTGCACGTCGAAGAGCGAATGGATGCCGCGCTCGGCAAGGGCCAGCATCGTATCGAGCTCGCCGCGGTCGAACGGCGCCGCTTCGGCCGTCCCTTGAATCTCAACGTACTTGCCGGCGTCGGTCATAAAGACGTTCATATCCGTATGTGCTTGACTGTCTTCGTCATAGGCGAGATCGAGTAGCGCGAGGCCCGAAACGATTCCAACGCTTGTTGCGGCGATCATGCCGGTGAGCGGCCACTTTGACGCATCGTAGCTGTCGGTTGCACGTAACGCGAGTGCGAGCGCGACGTAGGCGCCGGTCACCGACGCGGTTCGCGTGCCGCCGTCGGCTTGCAGCACGTCGCAGTCGATCCAAACCGTCCGTTCGCCGAGCTTCGCCGTGTCCGTAACGGCGCGCAGCGCGCGGCCGATGATCCGTTGAATTTCGTGCGTCCTTCCGCCCACACGCCCTTTTGCCGCCTCACGCTGCGTGCGCTCTTGCGTTGCGCGCGGGAGCATCGCATACTCGGCCGTCACCCAACCGAGTCCCCGGCCCTTGAGCCACTGCGGAACCCGCTCTTCAACGCTGGCCGCACAAAGAACCCGCGTATTTCCGACGGTGATGAGCGCGCTGCCTTCGGCGTATTTGAGAAAGCCCGGTTCGATAGAAACCGGGCGAAGTTCATCGGGCCTGCGCCCGTCGGATCGGATCATATCGGCCGAATCTTTCGCTTACTCGGAACGCGCGGCCTCGTCGTTGTACGGTTGGTGGCGGGTGGCGCGGGCGCCGAACCACCGTGCATGGCGAGTGCGACGACCTGCGTCTTCTACGACGGCGATAAGACGGGCCACCCTGTGGAGGACCTCTCCACGATCAGCGAGCTGATCAAAGATCCTTGGGCGTTCTTATGGTTCGACGTCGTTGCGCCGCAAGAGACCGATCTGGAGCTGCTCAAAGAGGAGTTCAACTTGCATCCGCTTGCGATTGAAGACGCGGTTCACTCGCACCAGCGTTCGAAGATCGAAAGCTATGACGACTACTGGTTTCTCGTCGTGCACGGCGTGCTCGAGAACCAAGGCGGCATCTCGGTTCACGAGATGGCGATCTTCGCCGGGCCCCGGTTTCTCATTACGGTTCGCGCCGAAGCTCCGTACCCACTCGACGAGATCGAGCGTCGCTGGGAGCATCAGCCTGAAAACTTCGATCGCAATACCGGCGCGTTGCTCTATGCGATTCTCGATACACTCGTCGACGGGTATTGGCCGGCAGCGCAAACGTTGGAAGAACGCGTGAACGCTCTAGAGACGCGGCTTTTCGAAGAAGGCGTTCGCACGCGTGCGGCGCTGATCGAAATCTTCGAAATGAAAAAAGTCATTCAGCAATTTCGCCGCGCCGTACTGCCGATGCGTGAAATCGTGGTCGCCGTGCAACGCAACGACCTCGAGATCATCCAGCCGCCGGAGCAACCCTATTTCCGCGACATCTACGATCATGCAACGCGTGTGAATGAAGAAATCGATTCGGCCCGCGATCTGGTCAACAGCGCGCTCGAGATTCACCTCGGACTTACCGGAAACCAGCAGAACGAAGTCGCAAAGCAGCTTACCATCATCGCGACGATCTTTCTTCCGCTCACGTACCTCACGGGATTCTTCGGCCAGAACTTTAGCTTTCTGGTCAACCACATCTCGCGCCCGACCGACTTTTTTCTCTACGGCATCGCCTTAGAGCTCGTCGCGCTCGTCGTGCTGCTGGTCTACTTCAAGCGCAGGCACTGGTTTTAATTCATTCCGAACGCGCGGTCTCGTCCTCCGTGAGACGATCGTAGATGTGACGCGCATACCACTGCGGCCAATCCGGATCGGCATGGCCTAAACTGCGTTCGTAGACTCCATGCGCGCGTTCAGCCTCGCGCAGTAAATCGGCGAGACGCGCGACCGGATTTTCACCGAGGTCCAGTTGCATGAACCTATTGTTGCGCCTAGGGAACGGGCTCGCAATACCCGGCCCACGCTGAAATCGATTGCCCGTTACGGACGGGAACGGCGACGCCTTGGAACGCCCGGAAGATGCCGTCTTGTCCGAGGAGACGGAAACGAACGACGTAGTTGTCGGCTTCCAATGCGCGCGCAGACCACAACGCGCGGACGAACTCTTGATCGTCCGGATGGACACACGCAATCCACGCATCCGCGCTTCCGCAGACTTCGCGGTCGGGCACGCCCGTATAGCGCGCCCAATCGCGATTGAAAAACGTTATGCATCCGTTCGAATCGGCCGTCCAGCGGATCGTAATAGAATCAGCCGGCCTCGACATCATCATCATCGTCAAGACTCCTCCGTAGGAGCCTTGTGCCCGCATGCTAGCTGCCTCAAACAGAGGCACGCATGCTTTTTACTCGACCGTTACGGTTTTGGCTAGGTTGCGCGGCTGATCGACGTCTTTGCCCTCGATGTCGGCAATGTGGTACGCGAGTAACTGCAGCGGTATCACGTTGACGATGGGAGAGAGCAGTTCGTCGACCTTCGGCACCCAGAACACGTAGTCGGCTACGCTGCGCGCTTCTTCGTCGCCGTGATTGGCGACGACGATGATGGGCGCTTCGCGCGCTTTGGACTCCATCAAGTTCGAGAGAATCTTTTCGCGAATGCGGCCGTCGGTCATGATGCCGATAACCGGTGTCTCCGTATCGAGCAGCGCGATCGGTCCATGTTTCATCTCGCCCGCGGCGTAGCCCTCAGCGTGAATGTAGCTGATCTCTTTGAGCTTGAGCGCGCCTTCGAGTGCCGTCGGATAGTTGATGTACCGTCCCATGAACAAACAGCTGCGCATCTTGCGAATCTTGCGCGCGACGTCGCGAATATAGTCGGACGTATTGAGCACGACGTCCACGGCAGCCGGCAGTAACTTCGTGTTTTCGCCGATCTGCTTCAAACGCGCGGGATCGACCGTACCGCGAACCTTCGCCATATACAGAGCGAAGAGCGTCATGGCGGTGACTTGCGAAACGTACGTCTTGGTTGCCGCGACGCCGATCTCGGGGCCGCCGCGGGTGTACAGGGTGCCGTCGGCGATGCGCGTCAGATGCGAGCCCACCACGTTACAGATGCCGAGAATCGAGGTACCGGCATCCTTCGCGATACGCACCGCTTCGATGGTGTCGGCCGTCTCGCCGGATTGCGACATCGCGATGACGAGTGCCGTCGGATCGATGACCGGATCGCCGTAGCGGAACTCACTCGCGAGTTCCATCTCGACGGGAAGCTTGACGAGCGAACGCAGCAGGTACATGCCGACCATGCCGGCATGATATGCGGTGCCGCAGCCGGTGATCGCGATCTTCGAAATGTCGCGCAAACGGTCGTCACCGATGCCGATTTCCGCGCCGAGATGCACGACGCCGTCTTCATCGATACGGCCCGCGAGCGTCTCTTTGATGACGTTGGGCTGCTCGAAGATCTCCTTGAGCATGAAGTGCTTGTAGCCGCTCTTCTCGGCGGACGTCGCATCCCACGTAACGTTGATGATGTCGCGCGCGATCGGCGTGCCGTCGTAGCGCATCAGGCGGTAACCGTTGCGGCTGACGACGACCATCTCGCCTTCTTGGAGAATGATTTCACGGCGCGTGTACGGCAGAATCGCCGGCGTGTCGGATGCGACGTACATCTCGCCTTCTCCGATGCCGACCACGAGCGGGCTTGCGCCGTTACGCGCAAACACGAGTTCTTCCGGATTGTCGCTAGAGATGACGCCGAGCGCATAGGCGCCGCGGACTTCCGCGAGCGTTTTGCGTACCGCGACCTCGAGATCGCCGTCGTAGTGCATCTCGATCAAGTGCGCGAGCACTTCGGTATCGGTCTCGCTCTTGAAGACGTGGCCGAGTTCGATGAGCTTCGCGCGCAGCGGCGCGTAGTTTTCGATGATGCCGTTGTGGACGACGGCGATGTTCCCGGTGCAATCCATGTGCGGATGCGCGTTCGCGTCGTTGGGACGTCCGTGCGTCGCCCAGCGCGTGTGACCGACGCCGACCGAGCCGCTGATGCGGCCGCCGTTCTTCAGACGATCGGCCAGGCGCGAGAGCTTACCCTCGGCCTTCGTGCCGGTGAGCGCCCCGCGCGCGTCGATGACGGCGATCCCGGCGCTGTCATAGCCCCGGTACTCGAGCCGCGCAAGCGAATCCAAAATGATCGGAACGCTATCACGCTCGCCGATATATCCAACAATCCCGCACATGATTTACATCCTATAGGGTAAGGGCAGGGTGCGCCGAGAGCCGATTGGCGGCTACTTGATACCCTCTTTCGTCCTATGGTATACAATCGCGCCCTCGGCAATTTCGTCGAGCGCAATCGACACCGGCTTGTTCGGGTTGATGGTGTCCTTATCAACCAACGGCTCGCTTGCAAAATACTCGCGGCGGTCGGACGGCGGGAGCTGCTGCACGCGGATCCAGTTGTTCAACTGCCGCGCGCGCTTGGTGACGATATTGACGAGACTAAATTTCGAATCCGCATGCTTGAGCAGCGCGTCGAGGTCTCCAAAAACCGTTTTCGACATAGTGTTCCTTGTAACGTAACTAAGTGAGTTCGACGTTCTTGAGTGAATCGTCGCTGTAGCGGTGAATGCGGAACCGTTCCGCTTGCAATATCGCTTGCAAGTCGCGAATCGCGTCCTCGGAGCGTCCCTGCTCGTTGATCACGATGTAGTCGAAGTCCCGAATGAACTTCATTTCCTGATGCGCGATCTCGAGGCGTCGCGCAATCTCTTCGTTCGTCTCCGTGCGCCTCGCGAGAAGCCGCTCGCGCAGATGCGAAAAGCGGTCCGGCACGAGAAAGATCAGCACGGCATCGGGGTACTTCGATTTGATCGCCATTGCGCCGTTGACTTCCGGCTTCATGATCAAGTCGTAGCCCTCAGCGAGCGTCTTTTGCACGTAGTCACGCGGCGTCCCGTAGAGGTTGCCGTTGTACTCTCGCCACTCGATGAACCCGTCCGATTGTACCTGTTCTTCGAACGTCGCGCGATCGACAAAGAAGTAGTGCTCGCCCTCGACTTCTCCGGTACGCGGCGGACGCGTAGTCGCCGAGACCGAATAGCGCAGTCTCGGCATCCGTTCGCGCAACGCGTCGACTAAGGTGTCCTTACCGGCCCCGGAAGGACCTGAAACGACGAAGAGTAGCCCGGGCCCGGTTCTCAAACGAACTCCCTAAAGTCGATAGCGCAGAAAGCAGCATGTTTTCCAAGCCGCCGGAGAGGAAACCTCGTTATGGCTCTATCGCTTGCCTCCACGCTGGCAGAATCCGCCTCGCGGTATCCCCACTGGGGGGCGATCGTGTTCGAATCGGAAGAAACAAGCTATGGCGACCTGTGGGAGCAGGCGCGCCGGTACGCTACCTTCCTCTGCCGCCAGGGTATACAGCCGGGCGAGCGCGTCGCGATCCTACTGCTCAATACGCCGGACTTTCCAGCGGCGTACTACGGCATTCTGGCGGCCGGCGCGGTGGTGGTTCCGGTTCACGCGCTGCTCACCGCCGAGGAGATTGCGTTCATCCTTAGCGACTCCGGGGCCAAGCTGCTCGTCTGCGCATCGCAGCTCGCCCGCGCCGGCCGGGCCGCTTGTGAATCCGCGGGCGTACGCTTCGTCGAGGCCGGTGTGCCGGACGATGACCCCATCGCGCAAATGGTCCTGCGCGAGCCCGAGGACGACGCCGTCGTGCTATATACGAGCGGAACGACCGGGCGGCCGAAAGGCGCAGTGCTGACGCACAACAATCTGGTTCTCAACTCGACCGTGAGCGCCCACGACCTCTTTGAGTTGACGCCCGACGACGTGCTTCTCGGCGCGCTGCCGCTCTTTCATTCATTCGGACAGACGTGCGTAATGAACAGCGCATTTCGGGTCGGCGCATGCGTCGTCTTGATGCCGCGATTCGATCCGCACACTGCACTGCAATTGATGGTCGAGCGGGACGTCACAATCTTTGCCGGCGTGCCGACGATGTACATCGCGATGTTGGATGCCGCGACTAAAACGCCGGCGCGTCCGCCGCTGCGCTTGTGCGCAGCGGGCGGATCGGCGCTTCCGCTTGCCGTGCTCGAACGTTTCGAGGACGTCTTCGGGGCCCCGATCTACGAGGGCTACGGCCTTTCGGAAACCTCGCCGGTTGCGAGTTTCAATCAGCGTGAGTTCGGACGTAAAGCGGGAACGGTCGGCTGCGGTATCTGGGGCGTCGAGCTGGAGATTGCAAATGCCGAACGCGACGATTGCATCGAACTTCTTCCACCCGGCCAACTCGGCGAGATCGTCATTCGCGGCCACTGCGTCTTCAAAGGCTACTTGAACAATCCCGATGCAACGCGCGCGGCGATCGTCGACGGCTGGTTCCGCAGCGGCGATCTCGGCACAAAAGACGAGGTCGGATTCATCACGATCGTCGACCGGAAGAAAGACTTGATCATTCGCGGCGGATTCAACGTCTATCCGCGCGAGGTCGAGGAAGTGATGATGCGTCATCCCGCGGTGAAGCAAGTTGCGGTAATCGGCGTTCCGCACGAAACCCACGGCGAGGAAATCGTCGCGGTCGTATTGTGCAACGAGGAGCAAGACGTTTCTGCTGAAGCACTCATCGCATGGTCGCAGGAACATCTCGCTCGCCACAAATATCCGCGTCACGTGCACTTCATCGACGCCATGCCCCTTGGACCGAGCGGTAAAGTCCTCAAACGCGTTCTGCGCGAGCGCGTGTATGCGCACTGACTGGCAGCTGATCCGGCGCGCGGCGGCGGAAATCGAAGCGCGCTTCCGCGGAGCCCGCGTCCGCGACGTGGGTCTTATGCCTGACGGGCGCGTCGCCATCCAATTCAACAGGCGTGGCGAAGATGTGCTGTTGGCATTCGATCCGTTCGGCGCGCCGCCGCTCGTAACGGTCGAACACGAGCAGCTCCCTATCGCTGCTGAACCGGGGTTCGTTCGCGCGCTCGGCGTTGCGCTGCGCGCAGCGACGCTGCTTTCCGCGCAATCGCGCACCGGTGACCGGTTGATGCGTCTGCGTTTCGGCACACGTTCGCGGTTCGGCGTCGGAGACGAGGTAACGCTGTATGCCGAGCTCGTGCCGCGCTTCGGGAATCTGGTCCTCGTCAAGGGCGACGTCGTCGTTGCCGCTATGAAAGAATTTTCGCCCGCCGAGAACACCATGCGCTCCGTTCAAGCGGGATTGCCGTACGAACCTCCGCCGCTTGTTACCCGCGCGTCAGACGGAACGCAGATTCCGCAAGACGCTTCCGTGCTCGATGCCTTCAAAGCATACCGTGACGAACGGGTCGGTTCCGGTGAACGCGCTCGCACGATGCAGCGCCGCGCACAGCTTCGTAAACGGCTCGACGCGCGCGAACGCAAATTGCTGGCCGAGCGGCAAAAGCTGGACGAGAAACGGAGAAAAGCGCAAGCGCGCGAGGCGCTCCGCGAGGAGGGCGAATCGCTCTTCGCGACGCTGCACGAGCTCGACGAATCGGCGCGCGATGAAGCGAAGGAACGCGCGACGAAACTCTTTGCGCAGTACAAAAAATTGGGGGCCTCGCTTCCGCACATCGAAACGCGCGCGCAGGCGCTGGATGCAGCACTTCAAGGCGTCGAGGAATTACGATGGGAAGCTGAACGCGCTGATGAAGCTGATCTCCCGGACGTCGAACGTGCCGTTGACAGGCTCGAAGGACGCGCTGATGACAATGGACGCGCGCAATCGAAGAGCCGTAAACGTGCTCCACTGGAAGTGCGTACGCCGGGCGGTTCCCGCATTTTGATCGGACGCTCGCCGAGTGAGAACGCTGAGCTAACATTCCACGTCGCACGACCGAACGATCTGTGGTTTCACGCGCAGAACATTCCTGGGGCGCACGTCATCTTGCAGCGCGACGATCGCAGCGATCCGCCCGCCGACGATCTGCGCCGCGCGGCTTCGCTTGCAGCATTTTATTCGAAAGCGAAAGCGAGCACGAAAGTCCCAATCGACTACACGGAGCGCAAATATGTTCGCGCACAGCGCGATGCGCCACCCGGCCTCGTGTGGTACACGAATCCTCGTACGCTCGTCGTCGAACCGGAAGCATCGTAATTCGAGCTGCGGCCGAGCGTTTTTAGCACGTAACTCCGCCGGGTACCGCCAACGTATGGGACAACATACACGAGCCGGAAAACCACTAGGCGGGATTAAGGGATCGCTTCCGCAGGACGACGAGGGTGTACTAACACCCGGCGTGATCAAAGGCGCGGGCGGTGATATGTCAGGACCCGATGTGGGAAGCGACAGCACTCGCGACGACCCAAACCTTCAGCCGCATGTAACGACGATTCGCCACGCGGAGAAAAACGACGTAGCACCCGAAGAATAAGCGACGAGGCGGCCTGTACAAGCCGCCTCGTTTTTGACTTACTCCTCGTTCTTGCGAACGCCGGTACTTGCGGCGCCCGCGGCACGATCCGCGTCGTCGGGCTTCTGTGGTGTCATGGCTGCGGGTGGGTCACTTGCGGGGAACGAATCGGCCTCGGTTTTATCGTAGCCGTGCAATCGCTCGTTCGTGTCGGCCGCACGTTCCTGTTGGCGGAACATCTCGGCGTCTTTCGTCTCGAGCTCTTTGCGGATGTCTCGATCGCTCATGAGACATCCGTTCCCGGATTTGGCCTACGGCAGACGCGACTCGCAAATGCTCCAATTGATATTTGCAATCACCGCTTCGACGTACTTGCCCTTGTCTGCCGGCTTATAGTCGCGAATCCAGGCGTGCTCCCACAGGTCCATCACGACAATCGGTTCACATCCGGCGAGTTCGTTGATCATATGGTCGCCGATCCACACGTTGACGATCTGATTTGCCTTGGGATCAAAGAAAGCGACCGCCCAGCCGATGCCGCGCATACCGCCGATTGCAGCGAATTCTTTCTTCCACGCATCGAAGCCGCCATACGGTCCGCTCAACAGATCGTAGAGGCGGCCCGATTTTAGTTCCGTTGGATTCTTCGTGAGGTTATCAAAGTAGTATTCGTGCAGGCGCATGCCGTCGAATTCCCATCCCAGACGGCGCACCAATTCCGCAAATGCCGGATCGGCGCCGCTGATTTTCCCGGCGGCGCGCAATTCAGCGATCCGCTCGTTTAGCAAATTCGTGTTCTTGACGTAACCTTCGTATAGTCCAAAATGAATTTGCAGCGTTTCGTCCGAGATGCCCTGGAGGCCGGAGAGATCCCACTTCTTGGGCGTGTACGATTGAATCGCAGTATTCACACTCATCTAATCAACCAATCTTATGGATTTGCGCTGGACGCGCAAATCCGGCGAGAGTCGTAGGAAGTTCGCTCCCTTTTTCCGGTTCCTTCCTAGGAACTCGGTGCATCCGGCACGAGCACGATCTTGCCGATGTGTTCCGGCGATTCCAGCCGTTCGTGCGCCTGCGCAGCTTGCGAAAACGTAAAGAGCGAATCGATGACCGGGGCTATCGGATCTCGCTCGGGTAGCAGCGGCCAAATCTTAGCCCGCAGTCCACGTGCGATCTCCGCTTTTTCGTCCGCCGTTCGCGGACGCAAATTTGAACCCAAGATGGTTGCGCGCCGTTGCAACAACCACCGCAGATCGATGGTCGCGCTCGTCCCGCCTCCCGTCGCAAGGCACGATATCCGTCCGTCAATTGCAAGCGCATGAAGATCGCGATCGACGTAGTCGCCGCCAACGACGTCGAGCACGACGTCGACGCCGCGTCCGTTCGTGATCTCGCGAACCGCTTCCACAAAATCGGTTTCTCGATAATTGATCGCCGAAGATGCACCAAAGTTGATTGCACCTTCGCACTTCGCTGCGGTACCGGCCGTCGCGATGATCGTTGCGCCGGTGGCGCGCGCCATTTGCATCGCCATGATTCCTATACCGCCCGTCGCGCCGTGCACGAGCACGGTCTCGCCGCCGCGCAGACGCGCGCGAACGAGTAGATTGTCATAAACGGTGAACACGTTTTCCGGTAACGTTGCGCCTTCGACGAACGACCATTGTGAGGGAAGCGGCAACACCTGTCCTACCGGAACGGTAACGAACTCGCTGTACCCGCCGCCGTTGCAAAGCGCAACGACGGAATCGCCGGGATTGAATCCGATGACGCCGCCGCCGACCGTATCGATGACGCCGGAGACTTCGAGTCCCAAGATAGGCGACGCACCGGGTGGCGGCGGATACGCGCCCGCGCGTTGCAATGCATCGGGGCGCGCGACGCCCGCCGCTTCGACTTCGATCCGCACTTCGCCGTCGCGCGGTTCGGGTATCGGTCCTTCCGCGACGTAGAGCACATCGGGCGGCCCGGGTTCGCGCATTGCAACGTATCGCATTCATTGCGCCCTTCTCGGCGCAGCTTCGAGAAACATCGCGTCGCCGAAAGAGAAAAAGCGATACGACTGGGCCACGGCTTCACGGTAGGCGTTGAGGATACGTTCGCGTCCCGCAAAGGCGCTCACGAGCACCAAGAGCGTCGACTGCGGCAGATGAAAGTTCGTGATCATCGCATCGACCACGCGGAAGACGAATCCGGGACGAATGAAAATCGACGTAGATCCTTCTCCCGCGACGATGTCACCGTTCGTTTGAACGTTGCCTTCAAGCGCGCGCACCACGGTCGTGCCGGCAGCGATGATGCGCCGCCCTTCGCGTTTTGCGCGCGTAATTGCTTGCGCCGTTGAAGGTGGAATGAGATATGTCTCGGCATGCATCGTATGCTCGTCGAGCCGTTCGCCCTTCATTGGTCGAAACGTGCCGATGCCTACATCGAGCGTCAGGCGCACGATCTCGACGCCGTGTTGCGCGATCTCATCGAGCAACGCCGGCGTAAAATGCAGCGACGCCGTCGGCGCCGCGACGCTTCCCGGCTCACGAGCGAAGACCGTTTGGTAGCGCGCTTGCGCTTCTTCGGAGTCATTGTGGATGTACGGCGGCAGCGGCAGACGCCCCGCGCGCTCGAGAAATGTTTCGAAAGGCATCGCAATCTCGAACTGCAGGACGCGAATGCCTTCGTCATGTTCCTCGACGACGCGCGCAGATCCCAGATCGGCGAATTCGATGCGCGCGCCCTTGCGTAAACGCTTTGCGGGCCGCACGAGCGCCGTCCACGCGCTCGCGTTCGCATCGTATCGGGACGCATCCGCGGGATGAAGTAAGAGGACTTCGACGGCACCGCCCGTCAGTGCCCGCGTGCCATGCAAGCGCGCCGCGATGACGCGCGTTTCGTTGAGAACGAGGACGTCGCCGGCGCGCAGCACCGACGGCAGATCGCGAAAGATCTTGTGCTCGATCCCCGATTGATGCACGACCATCAAACGGCTTGCGTCGCGTACCGGCGTAGGATGCTGCGCGATCAGCGCTTGCGGCAGATCGAACGTATATGCCGAGGCAAGATCCTCGGGATTCATTGAGACACGTTTTAGGTCGTGAAGCGTTGCCGCTCGAGTTCGAGGAAGTTGGTGAGACGTTTGCGCTCGTCTTCAGACGCATCGACGATCAAGATGCCGACTTGATACGTGTCGCCTTCAAAGGCGCGTATCCACCGGACTTGTCCGCGCAGCTTGAGAAACGGCGCGCGTTTCATCGTGAACGTATACTTCGTGCCGACCGGGAGGTATTGATCGGCGATAATCCGCATGCCGGTCGGCGAAATGTCCGCCACCGCGCCGCGGAGCAGCATCGACGAGAGCGGATCTTCGACAACGACGTCGATGTATTTGCGCAAACGCAATGAGAAGCGCTTGTCGCTGGAATCGCCTTCTGCCGGCGGCTTCTGCTGACCGTCAGTCATGTCCGATCGTCGTTCCCGGAAAATAGAAGTTCAAGATGTCACTTGACGTCGCACCTTCGAGTGCCATACCGCGTGCACCCCACTGGCAGAGGCCTACCCCGTGCCCGAGTCCGCCACCTTCAATCGTGACGCGATCGGGCGCGGGCGGCAGCGCGTCAAATTTTGTGATGAGCAAACTGGGAACGTTGCGCGCACCGATCCGCGCGCGAAAGACGCTGCCCTTGACGCTCGCCGAACCGCGCTGGCAGTCGAGCTCAATGGTCCGCAGGCGTCCACTTCCATCGACATCGCTCGCACGAAGACCGGTCACGGCGCCGAAGGGAGCCGTCTCCGTGGCGAACGCGGAACCGATTTGCGCGAACGTCACGTCGCGTTTCCAGCGGTAGTTCGGCGAATCGTTGCAGTGCGTGCAGACGACACCGGCAAGGTACGGGAAAAATGCGCCGCCCCAGGCATCTGCCGAGGCTTCGGTATGCCCGCCGCAGCACGACGAGTACAAGATTTGTGCGAAGCCGCTCTGAAACCGCAAGACCTGCGCCGCCGTCGCATCGACCGCCGCGCGCGCAGCCGGCGACTCACTTTGAATGCCGCCGTAAACTTGATCGGCTTCGGACGGAACTAAGTCGTAGTCGCGGCGCGGCGAGCTGCGCTGCAACACATATGTCCGCGCGCAGACTGCTTGCGCGGCAAGCGCGGCGGCCGGCCATGACGGGGGCATCTCGCGCGGGACCACGCTGTAGAGATACTCTTCAAGCGCTACGGTATTGACGATGCTTCCGTCCGCTTCGCGAGCGAACGTGCCGCGATACGGCCGGCCCTCGAACGTAAATCCACCGCCGGGTAACGCCTGCGCGTCGCCGCGGCCGAGCAACACACGCAACGCCTGCGACGGAGACGACATCGCAGGATCGTACTCTTCATCCTGCGCGCGCGCCGCGATCGGCGTGAAAGACAGTGCCGCCACGCCAAAGAGAAACTGCGCGCGCTGCATCAGAGCAAGCGCTCCTGACGCGCACCGGGACCGCCGGCAATCGCGCCGAGATGGCGATACGCTTCCGGTGTTGCTTTGCGTCCGCTCGCCGTTCGCACGACGAAACCGGCTTTGAGCAGATACGGCTCGACGACGTCTTCGAGCGTCTCCGCATCTTCGGTCAAGGTCGCGGCAATCGCGGAGATGCCGACGGGGCCGCCACCGTATTGCTCGACGATCGTTTGCAAAAATGCGCGATCGAGACGGTCAAGTCCACGTGTATCTACTCCTTCGCGCTGCAACGCTTCGTCCGCAACGGCATCCGTAATCGTGCCGCCCGCGCGGACTTCGGCGTAGTCGCGCACGCGACGCAGCAAGCGGTTCGCGATCCGCGGCGTTCCGCGGCTGCGCGATGCGATCGTTCGCGCACCTTCGCGCTCGATCGGTACGCCGAGGACCGATGCCGATCGCGTTACGATACGTTCGATCTCGTCGCCCGAATAATAATCGAGATGGTGGACGATGCCGAACCGCTCGCGCAGCGGTGCGGTGAGCATGCCGGCGCGCGTCGTTGCACCGATAAGCGTGAAGCGCTTGAGCGGCAATTTTATCGTCTTCGCATAGGCGCCGCGATCGACGACAAAGTCGATCTGGTAATCCTCCATTGCGGGATACAAGAACTCTTCGACGACGCGTCCGAGCCGGTGAATCTCGTCGATAAAGAGGACATCACCCGCTTCCAGCGAGGTCAAAATGCCGACGAGGTCTTTCGGCTTTTCGAGCGTGGGGCCGCTGGTCGGACGGAAATTTGCGTTCATCTCGCGCGCGATCAACGCAGCAAGCGTCGTCTTTCCGAGTCCCGGCGGTCCGTAGAACAGCACGTGTTCGAGCGTTTCGCTTCGCCTTTTTGCTGCATCGATCGCGATGCGCAAATTTTCGACGACGCGTTCTTGTCCCACGTAGTCCGTAAACGTGCGCGGCCGGAGGCTTGCACCGTAGACTTCGTCTTCGAGCGTGTCATCGGGGGAAACGAGGCGTTCGGGCTCTTCTTCTCCGCCGATGAGCTTCTTGCGCGCCGGTGAATCGCTCACGCGGACGCTTTCTCCGCTTTGCGCCGGTAGATCTGCGCGAGCAACGTCTCGGCATCGCGAATGTTTGGAATCGCATCGAGCGTTTCCCGAATCATCGCTTCCGCCTCGGCGCGTTTATATTCGAGCTGCAGCAACACGGCCATCGCTTCGTCGGCAAAGTCCGGCATCGCAGCTTGCGGCGCCGGCTGTGCGTCTTGAATGAGGAGAAACTTCGCGACTTTGCCTTGCAGCTTTGCCACGATGTCGCGCGCCTTCTGCTGTCCGATGCCGGGTAGCGTCTTGAGATACGCGTGATCGCCGCGATCGATTGCGCTTGCGATCGCAGACATCGGCTGCGAAAAGGCGCGTGCCGCGGAACGCGGCCCGATTGATGCAACGCTTAGCAGCGCTTCGAAGAATTCACGCTCGATGGCATTCGTGAAGCCGTAGAACGTGAAATGTCCGCTGTTGCCGTCCATATTCAGCACGGAAAAGACCTCGAGCGTTACGCGCTCGCCGGACGGCACCCCAACCTTCTCCGCAACGCAGGGCGGCAGTACTACGTCGTACCCGAGACCGTTGACGTCGAGCACGATGCTCTCGCCGTTACGGTCGACGAGCGTGCCGCTAATACGCGAGAACATGATCGGAGATATTCACGTACGCCAGCGCGATGGCAAGCGCATCGGAAACGTCGTTGGGTTTGGGCGCGGTGCGAAGGCGCAGCAATCGCGTCACCATCGCGTTGACTTGATCTTTGCGAGCGGCGCCGGATCCGACCAGCGCGCGCTTGACGTGCGCGTGGCCGAGCGTGTGCACCGGAACGCCGGCTTGCGCGCTCGCAAGACACATTACACCTCGCGCGTGACCCATCAGGATCGCGGTCATGGGATTCTTATATGTCGTGTAGAGCTCTTCGATGACGACCACGTCGGGATTGGTTTCCGCAAGAATCGCACGAACCCCGTCGTGCAGTTCGGCAAGGCGCTCCTCTAACGCACAATCCGTTCGTGGACTCACCACGCCCGCCTCGATCAACTTCAGGCCCGACGGCGTGCGTTCGATCACGCCGTATCCTGTTACACGTAGCGCCGGATCGATCCCCAACACGCGCACGTTAGTGCGCGGCTCCGTTCACGATGAGGGTAACCGGTGAGCCGGGCGCGAGATTCGTTCCCGCGAGGGGATCGGTGCGCACGACTTTTCCGTCGGCGCCTTCGGCGGCCGTGTACTGAATTTGCGTCACGCGATAGCCGTAGCTCAGCAGCAGCGCCTGCGCATCCTGCACGGCAAGACCGTTCGTGTCGGGAACCTCTCCGTTGGTGGAGAGCGTGATCGTGACCGTCGAGTTCGCCGGTATTTGCGTGCCGGCTGGAGGCTGCTGATCGACGATCATGCCGTTGCGTTCGGTTTGGGTGATGTATCTCACGACCGGCGTAAATCCGGCGCTCGTGATTGCATCGATCGCTTGCTGGTACTGATTGTTCACGACGTTCGGAACCGCGACGGTTTGCGCCGCGTTCGTCACGCCGGCGCCGTTGCTGACGATTGCGTGCACCGTAGAACCGCGATCCACGGAGCTTCCGGGCGGAATATCTTGCGTTGCAACGACACCGCTGGGCGTGTCGGGATATGCCGCTCGCTGCGACGTATCCAGCGTAATCCCGTTCTTCTTGGCAAGCGCGGAGGCTTCGCCGGCGGTGAGGCCGATGAACTGCGGAACTTTGATCGATTCCGGACCCTGCGACACGATCAACGTGACGGTACTTGCCTTACGCAGTTGCGACCGCGCTTTCGGCGCTTGGTCGAGCACCGTATCTATCGGTGCATTATCGAACTTTTTCGCGACCTTGACTTTGAAGCCGTCGTCTTGCAAAATGCGCTGCGCATCGCCCGCATTGAAGCCGCGAACGTCCCGCAATCCAACCGTCGGCAGACCGTTGCTGACGACTAACTCGATCGTTGCGTTCTTCTGAACGCTCGAACCGGGCGGCGGATTCTGCCGGATAATATGGTTGACGGCAACCGTATCGCTCGACGTCTTGATAAATCGTGCGACGAGGCCCGCGTTCACGACGGCTGCTTGCGCTTGACTGTCGGTCATGTTCGTGTAGTCGCCCACTCTGATCGTCGCGCTCACGCCCGGCAGCGAGATCGAATTGCGGCCAAACAGGTAATAGCCCAGCGCCGTCGCGATGACGGCCAACACGGCGAGGATGGCTATTGCTCCGCCCCCCAGGCGTGAGCGCCGCTCTTCTTCTTCACTGATCGACGTGTACGTGCGATCCGGCATCGGCGAATTCCGCGGCGGAGGCACGGTACGAAACGTTTGCGTCGGTGCGTCGTCGCTAATCGAATATGCCGCAACGCTCGGACGCTCGCGCGCTTCGCGCAGCGCCGTCGCGACTTCGCTCGCCGACGAGAAGCGGTTCTCGGGACGTTTCTGCAACAGTTTGTTGACGATTGCGGCCAGTGCGGGCGAGACGCCGAGTTTTTTGGTATCGAGCGCCGGCACCGGATCGCCGATGTGTTTGAGTGCGACGGTTACCGGTGACTCGCCGGTAAACGGCAAGTCGCCCGTCAACATCTGGTAGAGCACGATGCCGACGCTGTAGAGATCCGACGCTTCGTTGAGCTCGTGTCCCTGCGCTTGTTCCGGCGAAATGTAAAAGACGCTTCCCATGACGAGGCCGGGCTTCGTGAGCGCCATCGTATGTTGTGAAACGGCGCGCGCGATACCGAAGTCGGAGAGCTTTACGACGTCATCTTTGGTGACCAGGACGTTTGCGGGCTTGATGTCGCGGTGGAGCAGTCCCTGACGATGCGCGTAGGCGAGGCCGTTGCAGACCTGCGCCGCGTAATCGATTGCGACCGGTTCGGGGAGCTTGCCGTCCGCCGCGATGATCTCTGCGAGCGACGGACCGTCCACGAGTTCCATGACGATGTAGTACGTGTCGGCTTCACGGCCGACATCGTAGGTATTGACGATGTTCGGATGCGAGAGGCGCGCTGCCGACTCGGCCTCTTGATAGAAACGGCGCACGAACTCGGCGTCGGCGGCATACTGCGCTCGCAGCACCTTGATCGCAACGCGGCGACGCAAAAGCGTGTCGGTGCCGCTGTAGACGGTGGCCATGCCGCCCTCGCCCAACTTGCGATCGAGTCGATACCGGTTGTTGAACGTCTGTTGCTCGATCAAAGCTCGGCTAGTCCTTAACGACGGTCAGCGCTTCACGCAGCACGTTGCGCGCGATCGGGGCCGCAACGTCTGCCCCGTACCCGCCGTTCTCCACGATGACGGCGACAGCGATGCGCGGACGATCCGCGGGTGCGAAACAGACGAACCACGAGTGCGCGGCCCCATGCGGATTCGTCGCGGTGCCCGTCTTTCCGGCAACTTGCACGCCTCGCAGTTGAGCAACCGTACCGGTTCCCCGCTGGACCACAGCAACCATCATCTTCTTCACGTTCGCCGCAGTGTCCGCCGATATGGGGCTTGCCAGGTTTCCGCTGGGCGTCACACTTGCCGCCGTGCCGTCGCGAACGATCTGCCGCACGAGGTACGGGCGCGGCATATTTCCGCCGTTTGCCACCGTCGCGGTGATCAGCGCCATCTGCAGCGGCGTCATAAGCAGCGCGCCTTGTCCAAATCCCATCTGGGCAAGCTCGCCGGGCACCACCGATGCTTTGTCGGGCACGCGATCGGTCTCCGCGGGAATCTGAAAATCGAGCGACGCGCCGATGCCCCATTTATCGAGGTATTGATAGAAGAGATCGGTACCCATTTTCAAGGCGATCTGCGCGAAGTCGACGTTGCTCGAAAGCGCAAAAGCGGTCGTGAGGTCCTGATACCCCGTCGCTTCGCCCTCGTTATCGTGGAGCGTGAAATCTCCGATTACGTAGTATCCGGGATCGTCGAAGTGCGAGTCCATCGCTACCGTACCCGCTTCGAGCGCCGATCCCGCGGTGAAAATTTTGAACGTCGAACCGGGCGGATAGAGGCCGTCGATTGCGCGGTTGAGCAACGGGCTGTTGCGATCGCTGTTGAGCGAGGCAAAGCTGCGATCGAGCCCGTTTGGATCGAAGCTTGGGACGCTCGCGAGCGCAAGCACCGCACCGCTGCGCGGATCGAGGACGACGATCGCGCCACGCGCATGTCCTTGCAATTGATCCCACGCTACCGATTGAATCTGCGGCACGATCGTCGTGATTACGTCAGCGCCGTGCGGTTGCGATTGCTTTCCTTGAATGGAGGCGACGAGATCGTCGAGCTGCGCAGCCGGATCGCCCGTTGTATCAGCCGGTGTCAGCGCGCGGTCGTACGCATCTTCGATGCCGCTGGTGCCGTAGCGCGATGAGACGTACCCGAGCGTTTGCGCGAGCGACGGACCGTAGGGATAGACACGCGTCTTCCCGACGGTTTTCGCAAGAACGGTGCCGTCGGTTGCAAGAATACGTCCGCGGCGCGCATCGAGCAGCGCGTGGCGCGGATTGAACGGCTTGGCCGCAATGTCGGGACCTTTGATCACCATGACGTACACCTGCCGCGCCGCGAGCAGCACGAAGAGCGCGACGAAAAGTGTCGCGAGCGCGGAGATGGCGCGATTGGTCACAGTTCGCGCAGAACCGTGAAGCCGTCGCCGGTGCGGACGGCCATGTGCGGACGTTGCGGTTCAGAGTCGAGCAGCAGATTGATGATCTTTGCTGCGGTCGCTTCCACAATGGCATTGGTTGCGAGCACGACTTCGACGTTCATCTCGGCAAGCAGTTGCGGTGCGACGTACGCGCACGTGGGAAGCGTGTCGAAATGGCGTTCTTCATACGCGCCGTCACGCCACGGACCACGCCGGCCGAAGACTTGCGAATGGTAGTCCCATGCGCAAAGCTGCTTCTCTTTCCAGACGAATTCGTCTTTCACGCAAAGACGCCGGCACGCGGCGCACTGAACGATCGCAGCGGGCGGATGACTCAAGCCCTCGGCAATCTCTTCGGGCACGTCTTCGATGTTCAACACCGACTCGTCGGTGAGTTTCTCGGGAAGTTCCGCGTGCCACTGCACGCGCGCGAGCAACTCGATGTCGCGCATCGGCGCGACGAACGCGTGCTCGTCTTCCGGCGGAAACGATCGATCCACCCAGTCGAGCAGACCGTGCAGCGCAATTCCGACGTTCTGCCAGCTATTGCCGATGACGACGCCGAGCGGCGTCCACGCTACGGGGACGACGCGCGCCGTGATCGCACCGTTCTCCGTACGGAAGCTATTCGTGAATCCGAGATTGCTTCCGGAACCACCGAGCACAAAAACGCGCGGTTCGTCCTTCAGATCGAGCGCGCGCTCCAGCGGCGCAGTCAGCTTACGCACGTGTTTCAAACCTGAACGCCCGCCGCGGCCCGATACTCCTGAAGGGAACGGGGCGGTCCGGGCACGGTTTCGAGCGCCGTCACGAGCGCCTTTGCGGTATCGAGTGAGGTCAAGCACGCGATGCCGCTCTCGACGGCTGCGCGCCGAATCCGATAACCATCGGAGATTTCGCGCGGTCCCTTCGCGTCGTTGATGACAAGATCGACTTTGCGTTGGTGGATGATATCGAGCACGTGCGGCGAGCCGTCGGAAATTTTGTTGACCGGCTCGCACGGAATGCCGGCGTCTTCGAGCACGACGCGCGTGCCGGGCGTCGCGACGAGCGTGTGTCCCAGATCCGCGTACCGGCGAAGAATCGGAAGCGCTGCGCGCTTCTCTTCATCCGCGATCGAGACGAGAATACGGCCGCCGGTTCCCGGCAGACGAACGCCCGCGCCGATGAATCCTTTGCGCAATGCACCGGCAAACGTGTCGTCGATGCCGAGCACCTCGCCCGTCGATTTCATCTCGGGGCCGAGAATCGTTTCCACGCCGCGCATCTTCGAGAACGAAAAGACCGGCACTTTGACGACGACGTACGGTGTGCGCGGGTGCAATCCCGTGCCGTACTCCATGTCGCGCAGTTTTTCGCCCAGTGCGATGCGCGTCGCGGCAGCCACCATGTTTACGCCGGTCGCCTTTTGAATGATGGGCACCGTCCGGCTTGCGCGTGGATTCGCCTCGATGATGTACAGATCGCCTTCGTGCACGACGAATTGAATGTTGATCAATCCGCGAATGCGCAGCTCCGTCGCAATGGCCGTCGTCACGTCGACGATCCGCCGGGTCATCTCTTCGTCGATCGTCTGCGTGGGATACACGCTGATCGAGTCGCCGGAATGAATGCCGGCGCGTTCGATGTGTTCGAAGATACCCGGAATGAGGATATCGTCGCCGTCGAAGACCGCGTCGACTTCGACCTCCAAGCCGCGAAGATATTTATCGACGAGCAGCGGCGCGCCGGGGAGAATCGGCGGCGCGGACTCCGCATACGAGGCCAGCTGGCCTTCGTTATAGATGATCTCCATCGCGCGCCCGCCGAGCACGAAGCTTGGACGCACGAGCACGGGGAACCCGAGTTCACGCGCAAAGACACGTGCTTCGCGAAAGCTCGTTGCCGCGCGCCCCTGCGGGCGCGCAACACCTAAACGTTGCAATGCGGCGTCGAACTGGGCGCGGTCTTCGGCCATATCGAGGCTCGCGCGGTCGCTTCCGATGATCCGCACGTTGCGGCGTGAGAGCTCGCCGGCGAGATTGATCGCGGTTTGCCCGCCGAACGTGAGCATAACGCCGCTTGCGTTCGTGCCGCGATACGTCGCTTCGACTTCATCGGGACCAGGCGGCTCGAAGACGAGCACGTCGGAAATATCAAAGTCGGTCGAAACGGTTTCGGGATTGTTGTTGATGACGACCGGCGATTTGCCCGCATCGCGCAACGCCCACGCGGCGTGCACGCAGCTGTAATCGAACTCGATGCCTTGCCCGATACGAATCGGACCGCTGCCGACCACAACGACGGCTTCGTTCGGACTGCGGCGAATCTCGTCCATCTCGCCGTTCGAAAGATAATAATACGGCGATTGCGCCGGAAATTCCGCGGCGGCCGTATCGACCATACGGAATGACGGCTCACCGGCTTCGAGCGGCGCTCTCGTTTGTTCCGCATCGACGATCGTGCAGATCTCGTACAACCAGAATCGATCGATCGCCGAGAGCGCATGAATGCGTTCGATCGCGGCGTCACGTCCTTCGCCCGGCGCGCGGCGCAGCAGTTCTGCAACCGCGAAGAGCCGCTCGTCGGTCGGCTTCGCGACGATCTCTTCGAGTTCGGCGATGCTCCACTCGGTGTACTCACCGCCCGTCAACCGATCGCGCTTGAGATCGAGACCGCGCACCGCTTTCATCAATGCCGAGCGGAACGTGCGTCCGATGCCCATTGCCTCGCCGGTGGACTTCATCTGCGTGCCGAGAAGCGTATCGGCGAGCGGGAATTTATCGAACGGCCAGCGTGGAATCTTGACCACGCAGTAATCGAGCGTCGGTTCGTACGCGGCCTTCGTGACGCCGGTCACCGGATTCGGAATCTCATCGAGCGTTTGACCCAGCGCGATGCGCGTCGAGATTTTTGCGATCGGATATCCCGTCGCTTTCGACGCAAGCGCGGAGCTGCGCGAGACGCGCGGATTTACTTCGATGATGGCGTACTGATTGCTCGTGGGATGCAATGCGAATTGGATGTTGCAGCCGCCTTGCACGTTGAGCGCGCGAATCACGTTCAGCGACGACGTCCGCAGCATCTGATACTCGAGATCGGTCAGCGTCTGCGACGGCGCGACGACGATCGAATCACCGGTATGCACGCCGACGGGATCGATGTTCTCCATGTTGCAGACGATGATGCAGTTGTCCGCACCGTCGCGCAGCACTTCGTACTCGATCTCTTTCCATCCCAAGAGCGACGTTTCCAACAACGCTTGATGGATGAGCGACGCGTTCAAACCGGCGTCGAGACGCTCGAGCAGCTCTTCTTCGTTATAGACGACGCCGCCGCCGGTACCGCCGAGCGTGTATGCGGGGCGCACGACGAGCGGATAGCCCGCGTGCTGCGCGAACGCGATGCCTTGCTCGACGGACGTGACGATCGCGCTCTCCGCGACGGGCTCGCCGATCTCGAGCATTTTTTCTTTAAACCGTTCGCGGTCTTCGGCGAGTTTGATCGTGTCGACCGGCGTACCAAGTAACTCGACGCCGTAGCGCGCAAGCACGCCCGCATCATCGAGTTCGACGGCGAGATTCAGTCCCGTTTGACCGCCGAGCGTGGGCAAGAGCGCATCGGGGCGCTCGCGCTGGATGATCTGCTCGACCGAAGCAACGGTAAGCGGCTCGAGGTAGACGGCGTCGGCCACCTCGGGATCCGTCATAATGGTTGCGGGATTGGAGTTGACGAGGACGACCCGGTGGCCTTCCTCGCGCAGTGCGCGGCACGCCTGAACGCCCGCGTAGTCAAATTCGGCGGCCTGACCGATAATGATCGGTCCCGAACCGATGACCATGATATTGCGGCGGGGCATGCTGGGGAGGGTGGATTGGCTACCTTACGCGGGCGTGCCTCCCGATTTCGAAAACGGCGCTCACGCACGTGCCGTGTCCCACGAGTGTGTGCACGTTTACGCGTTCCGCGAAACGGCTTACGAGAAAGAGTCCGCGGCCGCTCTCTTGCAGTGGTGCTTCGGGCAACATTGTTTTGAGCACGAAACCGTCACCGCGGTCGAAGACGTGCAGGAGCGCCTTTCCGTCGACGCAGCGCAACTGAATGTCGACGGGCCCGCGTGCATGACGCATCACGTTACCGATCAGTTCGGTGTAGATCAACTGCGCGGTAAAACGGTCGAACTCGGGATCTCCACACTCATTCGCAAGCGCGGCAAGGAACCTGGCGCGTTCTCGCAGTGCATCTTCGGGATTGTCTGTGTGGAGATGCCACATGTACTCCGGCATACCCGCCGGTTCTCCAGAGCAATCGAAAAGTTTACGAATGCTAATGAAGCAGTGAGCCGACGCCGCTTATACCCATCAGCTTGCGCGCGCGTTCGTTATCGCCGTAGTAGATCGCCGTACTGCCGCCTAACTGTTTGGAGCGTTGTTTGAACTCTGCGAAGACACGAAGCGTCGACGAGTCGAGATACGTTACGCCCGTGAGATCGAAGACAACGTGAAATGAGGCGTTAATTCCGTCCAGCGCTTCGCGGAGTTGTGGAGCTTCACAAAGATCCCATTCACCGGCGAGCAGTACGCTCGTTGCGCCGTCCTGGCGTTCGATCGTCAAGCTCGGTCCGGTTTGACCGTAGCTTTCCATACAAACGGCGTACCCCGTACAAGCGGGCCGTAAACGCCGCGGTCAGTGGCCCGACGGGTGCCCGCTCTTTTTCAACTCTTCTGCGAACTCGCGATTCTTTTCATCGGCTTCTTGCGAATTGATGTCGGGATCGGGACGCAAGTGATGCACGGCTTCCTCCCGTGCCGGCGGATGCGCGCCTTCGTTCTCGGTTAGGTCGTCTTGAAAGATCTCGCCCTTGCGATCGCGTTTATGCTCGCCCATACGCAAAGCGTTCCCTTTTAAGAAACGCCTAAAGCAGCGTTAGCGTTCAGCGTTTCTCGCCGGCAATTTCTCCGAGCACGTGACGCGTCGCGGTAAGAACCTCTTCAGAGAGTTTTGGCGCCGCTTTTGCAAGAGCGCGCGCGACGATGAGAGCGCCGATTTCTGACGCAGCAATAGCAAGTGCCCGCTCGTGTGAAGACGCCTTCAACGGCGACGTACCGATGGCGGATTCGAAGGCGGCAATTGTTCGCTGGAGCCCGTCGGCGACCACGGAACTCGTCGCTTTATCTTGCCGGGCCAGCTCGCTTCCAGACGCCGCAATGGCACAGCCGCGCGCGATTTTATCGCGATGCGCTTTCGACAGATACGTGTCCAGCCAGGACGTTATATCGCTATCGGTTTCGCCGCGCCGCATACGTGAATCAAATGCCCGCTCGAGTCCGTCCTTGAGCGCTTCCGCGGCCAGCTCTTCTTTCGACGAAAATTGCGCGTAGAGCGCCCCGTGCGTCAGTCCGGCTTCCTTGCTGATGTCCGCGACGCCGACTCCGTCGATGCCGCGTTCCCGAAATAACTTGCTCGCGGCGCGCACGAGTGCCTGACGATTCTTGGCTGCTTGCTCCTTGGTGACTTTCACTATCCGATTTTAACAAGTTTCGGCCGCCGACTCAATGATTGCAACCGCCACTATTGTTTTATGAAACCCGGTCGTCCGACTAAATAACCGTTCGCGCACTACGGCTGTAAGCGGCGGATCTTCCAGGCGCGTCCTTCGCGCGTGTATTCTAAGCGATCGTGCATGCGGTTTTCGCGGCCTTGCCAGAATTCGAAACGATCGGGCGAGATCAGATAGCCGCCCCACGAATGGGGACGCGGCACCTCTTCGCCTTCGAAACGCTCTTCGAAGTGTTTGAGCCGTTCATCGAGGACCTCGCGCCCTTCAACGGGTTCGCCTTGCTCGGACGCCCACGCGGAGAGTTGATGACCGCGCGGACGACTAGCGAAGTACGCATCCGATTCGTCCTCAGGCAATTGCGCGACCGTTCCTTCGATGCGCACTTGGCGGTGCAGCGGCGGCCAGTAGAATGTAACTGCAGCGCGCGGATTCTCGGCGATCTGGCGCCCCTTGCGACTGCCGTAGGACGTAAAAAAGACCAGCCCGCGATCGTCGAGGCCGCGCAAGAGCACCATGCGCGAGGAAACATTGCCGTCGCGCCCGCAGGTTGCGACGCACATCGCATTCGCTTCGAGAATTTGCGGCGTCGCATAGGCCAGCTCGAGCCACTCGCGCATCTGTTCGACTGGATTCGGTAGCGCCGTCGATTCGACGAGTTGGGCGCCGCTTACGTATGCCGCGCGGCTGGATTCCAAGTTCACGGTACTCTCCCCGTTGCAAAACCGGCGATCAGCACAAGCAACAGCAATGAACCCCCGGCGAACGCAAGCGGCAGCGACGCCGCGACGTCACGTTTCTCGAGCATAGTCGCACCGCCCAAACGCGCGAGTGCGGATCGCAACTGCGATGCGTTCTCGGCGCGCGCGTATGCGCCTCCGCTCGCATCAGCATACGAACGTAAGGCATCTTCATCGATCGTCGACTGCTCGCCACCGATGATATCGCCGTTCGGCGTTCCGATTCCGATCGTGTAGACGGGAATGTGACGCGTGCCGAGAAAGCCGGCCATTTCTTGCGGGTCCACACCGACGTTATTGACACCGTCGGTAATCAGAATAACCGCACGATGACCCGACGGCGGAAAGCTCTGCGCCGCCAGTTGCAGCGCATCGCCGATTGCCGTTGCGCCGTTCGGACTCGGAACCTCGTCGAGCGCAGCCTTCACGGCGGCGTGATCCGGCGAGAGCGGCGCGACGACCGCGGCACCACTTGAAAATGCGATGATTCCGACGCGCGTGCCGGGCGGCGAAGCGTCGATAAACGCCGCCGCTGCCGCTTTTGCGGCCGCGGAGCGCGTCGGCTCCACGTCGGTTGACTGCATCGAACCCGATGTATCGATGCAGATGAACACGGAACCGTCGCGCGCGGGCACCGGCATACGCACGTGCGGTCCCGCAGCCGCAAGCACGCCGAATGCAAGCGCAGCGATCCACGCGGCGTTGAAGAGTCTTCCGGGCCACCGGCGCATCGCGACGGCTTCGGTAAAAAACGGAACGCTCGAATAGACAAGATCGCGCGCCGTCATGCGCCGCTGTGCGGCGAGCAGTAATGCCGCGACCGCAACGGCAACGAAGATCGCGGGAATCAGATACAACGGGTGATCGAACGTCATGCCGGAAGCCCAAACGTTTGCATGAGTCCCGCAACGCCGTCATGCTCCTCGAGAATGCCGGCACGCCATCCCAGCGCCGCGAACCGCTCGAGCAGACGCGTTTCGCGCGCGCGCACCGCCTCAGCGTACGCGCGACGTTCCCGCGCGCCGATCCACGTGCGAATGTGTCCGGATTCCGCGCCGCGCAAGCGGACGAACCCCGAGAGGGGCAAGCCGTCGTACCATGGATCGCGAGCGAGGAGCGCCGTGCAATCGCAACGAGCAGCGAGCGATGCCAACAGATCGTCATGACGATCCTTCAGATCGAACCAATCGCCGGCTGCCAGGAGCGCCGCACCGCGCGGAAGTACCGCGCGTGCGGTCACCAGCGTTCGCTCGAGATCGAAACGCACGGCGAGCGGCACGCCCGAATGCACGACCGCTTCCGGTCCGATGCGCAGCGTCTTATCGCCGCTCTGCGCCGCACCGAACCATGCGTCGAGCGCGTCGTTTGCAGCGTCGAGCAGCGGACGGCGGCGTCCAACCTGCATCGATGCGGAATCATCGACGAACGCCGCGAGTGTGAGCGCGACGTCTTCGAGCACGATGCGCGTCTGTAAATTGCCTGCGCGTGCCGTTGCCGCCCAGTCGATGCGGCGAACGTCGTCGCCGGGGACATATGCACGCAATTCGACGAACTCGTATCCGTCGCCGCGATACGTCGTCGGGGATCCCGCGCCAAACCGGCGCGGACGGCGCTTGCCACGCAAGAGTGCGTCACGCAGCGTCAGCGTCGCCATTACGGCACCGGCACGCTCGCGATCAAGCGCTCCAGGACGTGCGAGGAACGCAGGTTTTCCGTCGCAATACGAAAGTTGAATCCAACCCGATGTCGCAGTGCGAGCGGCGCCACGGCGCGCACGTCGTCGGGTAAGACGAAGTCCCGATCGTCGAGCAGCGCTTTTGCGCGCGAAAGATGAGCGATGGCGAGTGTTGCGCGCGGGCTTGCGCCGTAGTCGACGTACTGCGTCTCTTGCTCGCGAGTCGCGGCAACGAGTTCGACGATGTAGCGCTTGAGCTTCGGATCGAGATGAATCGCGTGTGCGGCTTCTCGCCATGCGCGAACGTCGGCCAGAGTCGCAACGGCATGCACCGGCTGCGTTTCGTCGACCGCGAAGCGTTCGAGAATCTGCAGCTCTTCGTCGCGGCTCGGATACGATACGTCGACTTTGATGAGAAACCGGTCCATTTGCGCGGCGGGCAGTGCGTAGGTGCCTTCAGCATCAAGCGGATTCATCGTCGCCATGACGAGAAACGGATCGGGGAGCGGGTGCGTTTGCGGGCCGATCGTCACTTGGCGCTCTTGCATTGCTTCGAGCAGGGCCGACTGAACCTTAGCAGGCGCGCGATTGATCTCGTCGGCAAGCACGACGTTCGCGAAAATCGGCCCGAGCACCGTCGAGAAGCGGCTCTCGTGTTGATCGAAGATACGCGTGCCGACGATGTCGCTGGGGAGCAGATCCGGCGTAAATTGAATGCGCTTGAATTCACCGTCGAGCGCCGCTGCGAGCGCGCGGCACGCAAGCGTCTTCGCGAGACCCGGCGGCCCTTCGAGCAGCACGTGTCCGTTCGCGAGCAATCCCAAAATCAACGCCTCGACCGCGCCGTTTTGTCCGACGATCGTGCGATGCAGCGCGTCTGCCAGCGAGCGCGGATGTGCGCTCATGACGCCGGCTCCACCATCTCATTCAGGCGATCGATCACGTGATCGACGGCGCGCGGGAGATCACCATCGTGCGTGAACGCCGCGCGCTCCAAGGCGAAGAGCAACGCGCGCATGTTCCGTTGTTCCGGTTCGATTCGGCGTATGACATCTGCGAGCGTTTCGGCATCGCTCGCGCCCACCATTTCACGCACCATCGTACGAACGCTCAGTACCGCCGCGCGCGTTCGCTCGGCTGCGAGCACAGTGCGAGCATCGCGCAACCGCTGTTCGCGCGACATTACAAGGGGCGGCACAACGGGGACGGGCGGCGGGTGCGGCGGCGGTACGTTGATGGGTGCGGCGCGAGGGCGGCGCACGATCAGACGCACGACGAGCAGCGCAACGACGAGCACGATCAGCCAACGCAGCGTCGTGAATAGCGCGGCGCCCACATCGAACGTCTGCGTGACGGCGGTCACGCCGCCGCCGACGGCGAGTGCGAGCGAATTTGACGAGTAGCGCTTGGCCTTACCGTCGCGCGGGTCGACTGCGTCGAGCGTGACGGGCGCAATCGTAATGAGGCCGCTGTGGTGTGCTACGACGCGTACGCGCTCCGTATAGGTTGAGCCGTCGGCGCCGCTCACGAGCGAGTGTTCGTCTCCGAGCAACTCGACTTGCGCGAGAATCGGCAGGTCGAGATTGCGCAAGTCCGTGATTGGTTCGCGTACGTGCGCGGTTACGATCAAATCGAACGGCACCTCGACCTTGGGCGCCGTTGTATCGGCCGCGAGGGTCAACTGCGTCACCGTGAGACGCTGGAGCGATTGCGCTTGTGCAGCTGCGCATAGCGCAGCCATCAGCAACAGCGCAATTACTGCACTGAAGCGAGCCACTCGGCAAAGAGCCGGCGTGCGTCGAACGGTCCGGGCGACGCCTCCGGATGAAACTGCACCGCGGCGACCGGGAGCGAACGATGACGGAAGCCTTCATTGGTTCCGTCGTTGAGATTCGTCATCGTCTCTTCCAAGTCGGCGGGTAGACTGCGGCTATCGACGGCATAACCGTGATTGTGCGCGGTAATCAATACGTTGTCGTTCGTGCGATCGCGTACCGGCTGATTACCGCCGCGATGTCCGTACGGCAGCTTATACGTTTTTGCGCCGCACGCGAGCGCGAGCAGCTGATGACCCAAACACACGCCGAAGAGCGGTTTGCGTCCGATCAATCCGCGCAGCGTCTCGATCGTCTCGAGCAAGTCCGTCGGATCACCGGGCCCGGGCGAAATGAAGATCGCATCGGGATCGCCTTCCAGTAACTCTTCTCGCGTTGCGTTATAGGGAACGACGGTGACTTCACTGCCGAGCGCCGTGAGCTCGCGAAGAATAGCTTTTTTCACGCCGCAGTCGATCAACGTCACGCGTTTCCCGCCGAGCGGGCCCTCGACGTGGCGCTCGCGCACGGCAACGCTCGGGACGAGTTCTTTCGTCGTTGCCTTGCGCACGAACTCCGCGAGCTCGCGTTCCGCGCGTTCTAACGCTTCTTCACCAACCGCAAGCGCGGACCAAATCGTTCCGTGCTCGCGCAGCGCAATCGTGATCGCGCGCGTATCGGCGCCGATGAGTGCGGGAATCTTCTGCCCATCGAGCCACGAAGGTAAGTCGCTCTTCGCCAAATAGTGTGAGGGGCGGTACGCAATCTGTTTGATGACCGTGCCGGCGACGCACGCGCGCGGATATTGCGCCGCACTCCCCGAGATGCCGTAGTTCCCGATCAGCGGGTAGGTGAACGTGAGAATTTGGCCCGCGTACGACGGGTCTGTCAGGGCTTCTTCGTATCCGGTCATTCCGGTATAAAAAACGGCTTCGCCAAAAGCGAGGCCGTGATAACCGAGTCCGTGGCCGTCGAATCGCGAACCGTCGGCAAGAAAGAGCGCTGCGGGTGTCGTGGTCATTCTGAGGGCCTTCGGGTTATCCGTCGCGCCGCCGCTCCCCTGGAAGGCGCGCCGTCACCGGTCGTAAAGCGCAAGCATGTCGTTCGTCCACCGGTCCAAGCTAAAGAGACGCTCCATGCGTTCTCGCGCTGCCGTCGTATCGCGGCAACCTAGTGCGCTGCGAAGCGCATCCGCAAGCGCCTCCGCGTTTCCGGCGGGGAACCGAACGACGCTATCGACGTCTCCGGCGATCTCGTCGACGGTCGGAATCGCGCTCGCGGCGACGGGAAGGCCGCATGCAAGCGCCTCGGCGAGAACTAGACCGAACGCTTCGTATTTACTCGGAAAGGCGAGCACGTCGGCCGCCCAATGCAGTTGGACGGCATCGGCGGCGCGCCGAATATTAATCACGCGCGGCGCGCTGCCGAAACGCGCACGATCTTCGTCGCTGCCTCCGGCGACGAGTACCCGGTACTCGGGAAGCCGTGCCAATGCTTCGCGAAGCACCGCGCCGCCCTTATAGGGCACGCGCTCGAAAAACAGCACAACACGATCGTCCGGTTCGATCCCTAAGCGTGCGCGCGCTTCGGCCCGTTCCTGGGCGTTCGGGGGGCGGAAGTGAGACGTGTCGACGCCGTTGGGGACGACGCGCACGCGGTTGCGTGGTGCTCCGCGGCTCAGACAGTACGCGCCGGTCGCCTGCGAGACGGGAACGAGAGCGGTTACACCGCTGCTGAGAAATCGATATTTCACGAACGAGCGCGCACGTTGCGCGAGCGGCTGCTGCGTCTCGTAGGAGTGGACGTGCCAAAAAATCCGCGAGCGCCGGTGACGCAACACGGTGAGATCGAAGCGCACGAAGTGCGTGTGCACGACGTCGGGCTGCAGCTCATCGAGCGCTTCCAGCACGCCGTCGTTGGTTCGCACGAGCCGAACCTCGGCGCCCGCCGCTTCGAGTTCGCCGGCCCAGGTCGAGTTCGGAACCTCTCGTGCCACGACGGCAAACCGCTCGCCACGGTTCGTAACCGCTCGGGAGAGCGAGGAGAGCGAGGCGATGAAACTTCCGCCCGTCATTCCGCCGTAGTCGATAACCTGACAGATCGTGCGGGACTGTGACATCGCGGACATTGTATGGCGAGCGTGCTGCAAGTCGCTAGGGCCTTTTGCCTTAGCGCGTGAACGCGATTGGGTATGGATTGGCATTTCGGGGCCACCGCATTTGCGACGGCCGTGACGATCATTGACCCGATCGGCATGATCCCGCTCACGCTCGCGTCAACGTCCAACTGTGCGCCGCACAAACGGGGACGGATCGTCGATCAAGCCGTCTTCGTTGCGGCAATCATCATGCTCGTCATGGGCATCGTGGGACCCGCGGTGCTCGACTACCTCGGCATCACGCTGCCCGCGTTCGGCATCGCGGGCGGCATCCTGCTCTTCTTGATCGCGATCGACATGCTGTTCGCGCGGCCGACTACCGCGCGCGGAACGACCGATGAGGAGCGTGAAGCGCAGACCGGAGATAACCCCGCGGTCTTTCCGCTCGCGATCCCGATGATCGCCGGACCCGGCACGATCGCGACGGTGTTGCTGCTCGTCAATCTAGCGCGTGGCAGCTTCCTCCGCTACGTTATGGTTTTTCTTGCGTACGTCGTAGCGCTTTGCATAACATGGCTTTGCATGCGCGGCGCGACGCGGTACATGCATCGGATCGGAACGACCGGCATCCACGTCGTCTCCCGTGTGCTCGGCATCATTTTAGCGGCGCTTGCAGTGCAATTCGTTATCAACGGCCTCCTGCAGACTCCGCTCGTGCGACATTAGGAGTGCTGGGGCGCATGGCCTCGTGGCGCGGGGACCAGCGGAACTTTTCAACTGCCTTGCGCTCGTAGACGATGGAGCAATGGACGCATTGCGCGTCACCAGGAACGACGTTGTTCAGTGGGATGTCGGCAATTGGTCGGCTGCCCTGGAGTTTTGGCACCTCCACGGCGGCGTCGACCAGGGCGGATTAGAGTGCCTGGAGATCGGCGCTAATCAGGGCGGGATTTCGGCGTGGCTCGCGTCGTTTGGAAACCGGGTCGTGTGCTCGGACGTGCGGGACACCGAGATGCAAGCGCATCCCTTGATCGACCGGTACGGATTGTCGGATCGCGTTCGATTCCAGGACATCGATGCGACATCGATTCCATATGACAGCGTATTTGACGTCGTCGCATTCAAGTCTGTTCTCGGCGGCATCGGTTACAACGGCGCAATCGAACGCCAAGCGCGTGCGATCAAGGCCATGCACCGCGCACTCAAGCCCGGCGGCAAGCTCCTCTTCGCCGAGAATCTACGAGGGAGCAGCGTCCACAACTTTTTGCGCTCGAAATTCGTGCGATGGGGAAACCGGTGGCGTTATCTCACGATCGACGAGATGCGAGATTTTCTCCGCGACTTTTCGGACGTGAAATTTTCGACTACGGGAGTCCTTGGAACGCTCGGCCGCTCGGAATCGCAGCGGCGCGTGCTTGCAGCAGTTGATAATGCGGGGCTCAACGCCATCGTCCCGGCGTCGTGGCACTACATTATCTTTGGCGTGGCAACGAAGTGATCGAAACGCGGAGGTGGAGTTGGGAAGCGCGAGCCTGACGAACGCCGATGCCCTTCGATGGGACGTTGGCAATTGGAATGCGGCACTCGAGTTCTGGCAGCGCTACGGCGGCATTAATGGCGAGCGCCTGGACTGCCTCGAAATCGGTGCTTATCAAGGCGGGCTTTCCGTGTGGCTCGCGTCTTTCGGTCATCACGTCGTGTGTTCGGATATCCACGGTTGCGAAGCATTTGCACGGCCGCTTGTCGAGGAGCACGGTGTAGCGGACCGGATAACGTTTGAGGATATCGACGCAACTGCAATCCCGTATGAAAATCGTTTCGACGTCATCGTCTTTAAGTCGGTGCTCGTGAGCGTGGGACAGGTAGAGGGCATCGAGCGGCAACGCCGAGCGGTGCAGTCTATGTATCGCGCATTAAAGCCGGGCGGGCGGCTCTTTTTCGCAGAGAACCTCAAGGGCTCGCGCATCCATCGCTTGCTTCGTTCGGCGTTTGTCACGTGGGGAAAGACTGCTCGCTACGTCACGATCGAGGAGATGCTCGGATTTCTTACGGACTTCTCCGACGTGAAGTTCTCGACGACAGGCATGCTGGGCGCGTTTGGCCGGTCGGAATCGCAGCGGCGGTTCCTCGCTGCTCTCGACCGCGCCGCGCTCAACGCAATCGTCCCGCCTTCTTGGCACTACATCATTTACGGCGTCGCCCGGAAATAAAGGGACGCATGGCCCCCGCAATCGGGGGCCCACCGGAACTTCTCGGCCTCGCGCGCGCCCCCTCATCATATGGCGTATGAAGGCCGGAACGTCGGTAACGTGGGTGAATCACGCGTCCTTTGTGTTGGACGCGGGTGACGTGCGCCTCATTTGCGATCCCTGGATCTCCGGAACAGCGTTCAACAAAGGCTGGCGCCATTGCAGCCCAAGCGTCTTCGAACCCGCCGACTTCTCGACGATCACGCACATTTGGTTTTCGCACCAGCACCCCGATCACTTCGCGCCGTCCGATCTGCGCCGGATCCCGCCGGAAATTCGTTCGCGCATCGTCGTGCTCTATCATGAAACGATCGATAAGAAAGTCATACGCTATTGCGAGTCGCTCGGATTCAAAGCGCAGATCGAGCTTCGTGACGGCACGTGGCTGCCGCTCTCGCCGCAGCTCTCCGTTCTGTGTGGAACGTGGTTCGACCGCGATTCGTGGCTAGCGATGCGAACACCGGACGGAACGATTCTCAACGTAAATGATTGCGTGATCGACTCGGGCGCATTCGCGCGTTCGATCGCAAAACAAACAGGCCCGGTGCGCGTCCTCATGACGCAGTTTTCGTACGCCGAGTATCACGGTAACGTCGACAATCCGCAAGCACGCCGCGCGTCGGCCGAGGAGAAGCTGCGACGCATCGCGCTGCAGACACGCGTCTTCGATCCCGAGTACGTCGTGCCGTTTGCAAGCTATATCTACTGGTGTCACGCCGACAACTTTCACATGAACGACGAGATCAATCACGTGATAGACGTCGGCAGGTTTATCGAAAGCGAATTGCAGCGAGCGCCGGTCGTCCTCTACCCCGGCGATACGTGGCGGGTTGGCGAGGCGAACGATTGGATGAACGCCGCCCGTCGATATGAAAGCGATTTGACGCAGCGCCTCAACGCCGGTCCGGACAATCCCGCAGAGCCCGTGCCGCTCGAAGCGTTGTGCAAACATGGCGACGCGTACCTGAATCGTTTACGCAAACACAATCCGCTCGTTCGATTCGTACATCTTTCGCCGACGGTCGTCGACGTCACGGATCTCGATTGCCGTTTGCGCGTCAGCGAGAGCGGCGTCGAAGTTGTTTCGTCCGAGGTACCCGCGGATATTCGCATGCGTTCCGACAGTCTGCTCTTCTGTCTTCGCACGCCGTGGGGCTCCAATGCACTGCGCGTAAACGGACGGTTTGAATCGGTCGGCGGGCGTCACGAGCGCTTCTTCCGTTTCTTCAAAATCGAAGATTGGGCCGATCACGGCTACGCGCTGCGAGTCGAGCGTCTGCCGTTACTTTTTCGCGCGACGGCCGTACGCGTCAACGCCGCCGTCCGCCGGCGTCTCGAGCACGTTTCCTAGCGGATGAGCCGCCCGCCGACGATCGTTGCGATCGCGCGGCGTGGAAGCTCCCACCCCGCAAAGGGCGTCGCCTTTCCTTTGGATACAAATTGCGACGGATCGACGCGCCACGACCGATCGGCGAAGATCGTGACGTCGGCCGGCGAGCCGATCGCTAACGAGCCGCCGGACACACCCAAGATGCGCGCCGGATTCGTCGAGAGTAACGCAACAAAGCGCAGCATCGAGAGATCCGGGAGCGCGCGTGCGTAGGCGCCAACGGCAACTTCCAGTCCCGTGAATCCAACGGCCGCATGCGCGAGATCACCCGACTTTTCCGCTGAGGTGTGCGGTGCGTGATCCGTGGCAAAGACATCGATGCTTCCCTCGCGTACCGCATCGCGCAAGATGCGAGCATCATCTTGCGTCCGTAACGGCGGATTGACTTTCCCTTCCGCTCCGCGTTCGCGTACGGTTTCATCGGTGAGCAACAAGTGATGGGGGGTCACCTCGGCGCTCGCGCGAGCGCCATGAGCCCGCGCGTGGAGCAGCGCTTCGAGCGCTCCACGCGTCGAGAGATGCGCGATGTGCCATGCTTTTCCGGTGTCTGCACCGATCAATAAATCGCGCGCAACGATAATATCTTCCGCAACCGCTGGACTCCCGGCAACGCCAAGCGCGCGCGAAACGACGCCTTCGTTCATGACGCCGTTGCCCTTGATATGCTCATCTTCAGCATGCGAGATAAACACGCCCTCAATTTCAAGCGCCGCAAGTGCCGCATCGCGGAGCACGCGCGCGTTCATCACCGTATTACCGTCGTCGGAAAACGCCACGGCGCCCGCACGCGAGAGCGCAGCGAAATCGACGTGCGTCTGGCCTTTACGCCCATAGGTAACGGCACCAACCGGATACACCCGCACGACAGCGTCACGCGCGATCCGCTGCGCAAGATCGTCGAGGACCGGCGCCGCATCAAGCGCGGGATTCGTATTCGGCATGCAGGCCACGGCGGTAAATCCGCCACGCGCCGCGGCAAGCGTTCCAGTCGCGATCGTTTCTTTCTCCGGATTCCCCGGCTCGCGCAAGTGCACGTGCATATCGATGAAACCGGGCGCCACAACCGCACCCGTCGCATCAATGACTTCTTCATCTTCGCGCACCGGCAAATGATCGCCGATTTGAACGATAACGCCGTTGGCAATGCGCACATCGCGCAGCGCATCAAGCGGCCCGGACGGATCCACAACCCGCCCGCCTCTAATCAGCATGATAGAACGCTCACACTGCTACGGTGGCGCCGTTAACGAGGTAGTCGAGGACGGCCATGCGGATGTACACGCCGTGATGCACCTGCATCGCATATCGCCAGCCGGCAAACTGCAGCACGCTATCGTCGAGCTCCATCCCGCGATTGTACGGCCCGGGATGCATCACGATCGTCCGTTCCGGCACCCTTGTCAAACGCTCCGCGCTCAACTGATATTTCGCGACGTATTCGTCGTCGGTCATCGGCATTGCGGCGAACCGTTCGCGTTGAATGCGCAGCAGTACGATGGCGTCGGCCTTGCCGAGCACGTTGTCGAGGTCGCGTTCGATCGTGACGCCGTCTTGCGCGTAGTTGCCGGGAAGAAAGAATTCCGGACCGACGAGTATGACGTTTGCGCCGAGCGAGTGCAGGCCCGCGATCGTGGAATGCGCGACGCGCGAATGTAAAACATCGCCGACAATTGCGACCGTCAATCCCTTGATTTCGCCGAACTCTTCGCGCAGCGTGAAGATATCGAGCAACGCTTGCGTGGGATGCGCGTGTGCGCCGTCGCCCGCATTGATTACGTGTCCGTCGAAGCAGACCGCGATACGGGCCGGAAAGCCGGGCTCCGGGTGGCGCACGACGAGCACGTTAATGCCCATTGCCGCCAGCGTCACGACCGTATCTTCGATCGTTTCACCCTTTGTCGCCAGGCTTAAATCGCTCGGCGAAAGATTCACGACATGGGCGCCGAGTCGCAGCTGCGCCAAATTAAACGACGTAAACGTTCGCGTGCTCTGCTCGAAGAAGAGATTGACGGCGGCCGTGCCCTCGAGCAGCGGGCCGGGCGCACTGGTTTCAAACGTACGCGTGCGATCGAAAATGTAGTCGATCTCCTCGCCGCGCAGATCGCTCAGATCGATGAGGCTACGGCGCAGTCGCAAGAATCGCTACCTCATCGGACGGCGACGCCGTACTCGAGAGCGACACCTTGATGCGCTCGCGACGGCTCGTCGGAATCGCTCGTCCGACATAGTCGGCTTGCACCGGCAGTTCGCGAAGACCCCGATCGACGAGCACGCAGAGACGGATTGCGGATGGGCGTCCAAGATCGGTCACCGCATCGAGCGCGGCGCGAATCGTGCGTCCGGTGAACAGCACGTCGTCGACGACCACGACGAGGCGTCCGTTGATGTCGACCGGAATCTGCGACTCCGGCATTTCATGGGTGACGCGATCGTCGCGATAGAGGTTGATATTGAGAAAACCGACGGCGGGCGCTTTGCCGCTGATGCGTTCGATCTCGCTCGCGAGACGTTGCGCGAGCGCTTCACCGCCGCGACGCACCCCAATGAGCACGACACCTGATTGCGCGTCGTCCGGTTCGAGAATCTGATGCGCGATTCGCGCGATGACGCGCGCGATCTCGCTGCTCTCGAGTAAAACGCGCGCTTCCTGCGCCGTCGTCATACGCGTTCTCCCATCGCGGCAAGCGCCGCCTCAACACGCTGCAGCTCGGAGCGATATGCCTCGAGCTTCTCCCGCTCCTTCGCAACCACATCTGCCGCCGCCTTGGCGATAAATTGCTCGTTCCCGAGCTTTTTCTCGCCGCGTTCCACTTCAGAACGAAGGCGCGCGACGTCCTTCTGATAGCGTTCGATCAGAACGCCTTTTGGTGCCCGTCCTTCAACTGCAGCAAGCGCTTCCCCAACGTCGGCACCCGTGGGCTCGACCCACTCGATCTCCGCGGAAGCCAGCAGCGCGAGCAGTCCGGCAACCTCTCCTCCGAGATTGCGCGGCACGGTAATGGTCAGCGGTGCGCGCGGCGCAAGTCCGATCTCCGAGCGCAGGTTGCGGATCCGTTCCACGGTTTCTTGCAAGGACATAAACGCGCGTGCGGCGTCGGCGTCCACCGGAACTTCGTTGCGGTCGGGCCACGTCGCCGTCATGATCGTGACGCCGTCATGGGGCAGCGCAAGCCACACTTCCTCGCTGATGAACGGCGCAATAGGATGCAGCAACCGCATCGTGTTGTTCCACACGAACGATAGGACGCTCGCGCGCGTATCGGCATTCTCGGCGGCCTTCGTCGCTTCGAGATACCAATCACAAAACTCATACCACACGAAGCGCCAAATCGTCTCGGCCGCACCGCCGAAATCGAAGCGATCGAATGCATCGGTTACCGCAACGATCGTTTCGTGCAGTCGCGTGAGGATCCACGCGTCTGCTAGCGTCAGCGCATCGGTTTTTGGAAGCGTCATTGCGCGCGGCAAGCCTTCGGGCAACGAAAGAATGTAGCGCGTTGCGTTCCAGATCTTGTTGTTGAAATTACGCGCCTCTTCGCAGCGCGACTCTTGGAAGCGAATTTCCTGGCCTTCGAGACGCATTTGCCGCAAAATGCCCATGCGAAACGCGTCGGCGCCGTACCGTTCGACGAGATCCATCGGGTCGATCGCATTGCCGAGCGACTTCGACATCTTGCGGCCCTGCGCGTCGAAGACGAGCGGCGCGATGAAGACCGTTGGAAACGGCACTTCGCCGAGGAAATGAATCCCAAGCATCACCATGCGCGCGACCCAGAGGAAGATGATCTCCCATCCGGTGATCAGCACTTGCTCGGGATACCAGTGCTCGAGTTCCGGCGTCTTCTCGGGCCACCCGAGAATCGAGAACGGCCACAGGCCGCTGGAGAACCAAGTGTCGAGCGTGTCGGGATCGCGCGTGAGATCCGACGTACCGAATCGTTCTTGCGCCATGCGCAGCGCTTCTTCTTCGGTCTCTGCCACGACGACGTCACCACGGGTCGTGTACCAAACCGGCAGTTGATGGCCCCACCACAGTTGTCGCGAGATGTTCCAATCGCGAATGTTCTCAAGCCATTGCTCGTACGTGCGGCCGTAGCGCTCGGGAACGAACTTCAAGCGTCCGTCGCGATATGCTGCGAGCGCGGGCTCCGCAAGCGGTTTCATCTTCACGAACCACTGTAACGAGAGCAGCGGCTCGATGACGTCGCCGGAACGTTCGCTCACTGCGACGGCATGGCGATACGGCTCTTCTTTGACGAGCAGTTCGCTTGCGCGCAGCGATTCGACGATTCGCTCGCGCGCGATGTAGCGGTTGAGCCCCACATACTCGCCGACGTCGATATCGTCGCCCGTGATATTCGCATCGAAGTCCATGATTGACGGCATTGGGAGATCGTGCCGTAAACCGATCTCGTAGTCCGTCGCGTCGTGCGCCGGCGTTACTTTCACAGCGCCTGTTCCGAATGCCATATCAACCGCGTCGTCGGCAACGATCGGAATTTCGCGCTTCAAGAGTGGCGGCGCGAGCATGCTCTTTCCGATCAGCGCCTTGTACCGCTCGTCGTCGGGGTGGACAGCGATCGCCACATCACCCAGCATCGTCTCGGGGCGCGTCGTCGCGATCTCGATGGAATACGAACCGTCTTTTGAGGGATACCGGACGTGCCAGAGATGCGAATCACGTTCGACGTGATCGACCTCGGCGTCGGAGACGGTCGTCTTGCCCTTGGGATCCCAGTTGATTAACCGCTTTCCGCGGTAGATCAGTCCCTCACGATAGAGCGAGACGAAGACCTTCCGCACGGCCGCGGAGAGCTGCTCGTCCATCGTGAAGCGCCCGCGTTCCCAGTCAGGGCCGAATCCCAGCTTGCGAAACTGGTCGTTGATCGTCCCGCCGTACTCGCGCGACCAGGCCCACGCGCGCTCGACGAAACCCTCGCGCCCGAGTGCGTCGCGCGACGTTCCTTCCTTAGATAACTCGCGAACGAGCACGGCCTCGGTCGCAATCGCCGCGTGGTCCAACCCCGGCAGCCAGTCGGCGTTGTCGCCGAGCATACGGTGATAGCGGGTGAGCACATCTTGCGGCGTGTACGTCGACCCGTGGCCGAGATGGGCGCGTCCCGTGACGTTTGGCGGCGGCATCGGAATGATGAACGGCGGGCGCGCGGGATCGGGTTCTTCGTGAAAGAACCCGCTGCGCTCCCAAAAATCATAAAGGCGCGGTTCTACAGTAGCGGCATCATAGGTCTTGGAGAGTTCGGTGGTGGGGTTTCGCATGCGAACGCGAGGGTTTCAGCACGCCGCCCAGGGACGCCTCGCGGCGCGATTACTCTTGATGCGAGTGACGTTGCCGGCGCCGCCGGTCGACCTCACGTAGTCCTTGGACGATCGCGCGCCGATCCGCCGACTTTTCCAGCACGACGTCCGCGCCGGCCGAAGTGAACGCTGCGACGATCGCGTCCGTCGCGGCCGACGAGTAGACGTAGATTTGCGCGGTTGGTACGAGTACGTGCGAGACACGCACGGACTCGAGTGGTTCGCTTAGATAATCCGTATCGATGAAGATGAGATCAGGCTGATCGTCCAGCAGGCGTCTGGGGTCGAGCTCTGCGCCGACATAGTCGACGAAGAGCCCGGCCTCCGAGAACACATCGATGAGTGCTGGAACGAACAGATGCTGCGGCTCGATCAGATGGACTACCGTACGTCCTCCAGCGTCGAACATAGCGCTGCTGCCTGCAAACACGCTTATTGTGAGGACGCAACGATAGGGGCATCATCCGAGTAGAGTTGCGGTGCGTCGTTTCCATACGGCGCGTAATCTGCGCGGCGCGCTTCGACACGATTGAGCACGAAGCCGAGCACGTTGCGTACACCCATGCGCGAGAGCCGGCGCATCGCCACGCTCGCCTCGCGAAGATCTGTGGATCCTTGTGAGACGACGAGGACGGTGCCCGTTACGCGGCGCGCAAGTACGGCGGAGTCAACGTTTCCGACGAGCGCGGCCGCATCGAAGACGATCGTTTCGTACTGCTCGTAGAGCCGCTCCAGAAGCCGGTCGAAGTTTTGCGATTCGAGCAGCTTGATCGGATTCGGCGCGGCAGTGCCGCTCGTCATGACCGCGAGCCGGCTCTTCTCGTCGACTTGAATCGCCGAGTCGATCGTCGCGCGCCCGACGAGTACGTCGGAGAGTCCGCGTTCGTTCGAGAGACGAAGCTTCGCATGCAACGACGGACGGCGCAGATCGGCGTCGACGAGTAGGACCTTGCCCTCCATTTCGTTGAGCGCGAGCGCGATGTTCAGCGCGGTCGTGGACTTGCCGTCGCCCTGCATCGGGCTGAGCACCGCAAGCGAACGCAGCGGCTGATCCGTCGCGTACTTGATGTTGGTTACGAGTTGCAGGAACGATTCGAGCGCAAGTGCCTTCACCCACGGAACGATCGGTTCGCCGTTGCGAAGCTGCACGAGCGGAATCGTACCGAGCTGCGGCAGTGCAAGTTCTTCTTCCACTTCGCGTTCGTCACGAATCGAGTTGTCGAAGTAGTCGAGCAACAACGCACCCGTTACCCCGAGCACCGCGCCAAGGACGATCGCGATCAAGATGTTCAGGAACAAGCTCGGGCGCACTTGCGCTTCACTCGGCGACGCGGGCTGCGTGATCGTCACGTCGGATAGCGCCGTCTGCGAGGCGACCTGCGCGTTGACGAACTTTTGTTGCAGCGCCGAATAGACGTCTTGGGCCGCTTTGGCATCGCGTTGCAAGTTCGCTAGCTGTGCCGTCTGCTGCGGTAGCGCCGCGAGCGCCGGCTCCATGTCTTTGCGCTGCTTCTGCAGTTCGGTAACCTGTGCGCCGTCCGCCGCCATTTGCGCACGGTACCCCGCCGCCTGCTGCGCCAGCTGCTGATAGATCGGGTTGGGCACTTTGCTTTCACCCGAAACGACCGTCTGCTGCTGTTTTGCAATCGCGGCTTGCAGTTGCGCTTTCTGTTGCTTGAGCGCGATCACCGTTGGATGTTGATCCGTGAATTGCTGCTCGGCTTGTTGCAACTGCACGTCGACTTGCGTGAGCTGCTGCTGCAACTGCGCGACGACCGGATTCTGCGATACCGTCGTGTTGCCGGTGATCGTGGGAGAAATTCCGTTCAACTGCGCTTGTGCCGAGGCGAGCTGCGCGGCGGCTTGACGTTCGTCGGCTTGCACTTGGCCGATCTTCGAGTCGAGATTAGCCATCGACGTGATGGTGCTCTGCGTCTGTTCGTCGATGTTCGCGATTCGATGTTCGGCTTCGAATGATGCAAGATGATTTTGCGCCGTATTCATGCGCGCTTGTGCTTCGGGCAACTGCTGCTTGAGCGATGCGATTGCGGCGTTCGCCTGACTGGACACGAGCTCTCGTTGGCGATCGACGATCGCTTGGCCGAAGGCGTTTGCAATCGCCGCCGACTGGGCGCGATCCGGCCACGTGACGGAGACCGTCAAGATGTTCGTGTTAACCACCGGCGCGACCGTGACGTGACCGAGCAAGCCTACCGGACTCGTCTTGAGACCTAATTGGCTGATTACTTTTTGCGCAACCGGCGTTTCCTTGAAGAGTTCCGCGTACGTCTCCGACGTCTGGCCGCCGCCCGTCGCAATTAGCATTGCGTTGAGCACGGGAAGGTCGGTTCCGCTCGCATTTGCGGCACCCGGTCCACTTGAGTCGCCGGCGATCACTTTGATCGTCGTCGTGTATTGCTTCGGCCACAGTAGAGTGCCGATGGCGACGAGTACAACGAAGCCCACGAAGATCTTGAGCACCGTTGCGCGTCGGCGAACGAGCATGCGCCAAAATGACGCGAGCTCCGTCTGCCGCTCGTTCATGACTGCCGATGGTTCGACCGCGCCGGTGAGCGCGACTTGCGGCGTGGTGTATAGCGAGTTCATTGTTCTCCTACGGGATCAGACGGCTCAGAAGGTAGAGAATTCCGCCGTTTGCCCATAAGTTTGTTCCTTTGCGGGCTTGCGGAACGTAGACTTCGTCACCCTTTTGCAGGACGAGGTCCGCGTTAGTGTCTCCCTTTTCCAACGCTTCGTACAGGTTAACCGTGTACTGTTGCGGCTTTCCGTCGGGACCGGTGCGCATGACGCGAATGTTGTTCAAATCGGCGTTCGAGTTCGAGCTGTTTCCGGCTTTTGCAATCGCCATCGACAAACGGTCGCCTTCAGAGACTTGAACCTGACCCGGATGATCGACGGCGCCGTTGACGACAACGTTCATCAGCGTCGCGCCCGGAACGTAAACGACCGAACCTTCACCCAGCGGACGATCGAGCGCCGTATCGCCGTCGTGCAGCAGTTTCTGCAGCGACACGGTTTCCACGTTGCCTACGGAGTCCGATACACGCGCATCCGGCAGCGGGCCATCTTGATTGGCGATGCCGCCGGCGGCCGCGATCGCGTCGGTTACTTTTGCATCGGAACGTAGTTGGTACTTGCCCGGCGTCTTCACGTCACCGAGCACGAGAACGTCCGGCTGCCCGAGCTGTGCGATCGCAACCGTAACGTACGGGTGGCGAACGTACTTCGAGAGGCGAGTAGAAATCATTTTCGTGGCGTCGTCGACATTCATGCCTCCGACTTGCACGCGTCCGATCAACGGATACTCGATCGATCCGTCCGGCAGCACGGTGGTGTTTTGCGAAAGGGACTGCTGTCCGTAAACGGTTACGCTCAGTTGATCGCCGGGATGAATCAGTTCGTGTGGTGGCGTCGCGCACACGGTCGTGAAGAACATGGCGATCGCCACGAGCAGGCGGGCGTGATACTTCATATCTCCTATCCTATCGAAGTCGCCTGGACCACCGTGTGGCCCAGGCGACTCAATCTGCGGTGCTCGGGTGGCCTAAGGCGTGGGAGCGTTGGAGCACCCGTTAACAGACGGGCAAGGTGTCGGTAGCGTGTTGTCGCTCGTGTCTTTGGCGAGCGCTTGCACGTCAGCGGTGATCTTCGCGTTCACGCCGTCGCCGGCACCGATGTTCCAGCTGGGGATGAAACTCGGATAAAGGCTCTGTCCGGCGTTCTGTGCCGAGGTGATGTCGCCGATCAGCGTCGCTTCGGTCGCGTCAGGTGACGTTCGAAGGTGTTGCGTGAACTGGATGATCTGGTTGAAGTTGAACCAGTCAAAGGTCTTATCGTTGCTATTAATCAGCGATGCTGCGTAGTAGATATACAACGCAGCTGCGGTGGACGCAGCGTCGTTCGTGTTCTTCGAAGAGCTCGGCGAGAGCGTCAAATTGTTCGACGGTGTGTTGCCGAGGAACATCATCGTCCACGCTTGCGTATGACTGCTCGGCGCATATCCCACCACCAGCAAGTTGTGACCGCTCGGCGTGTAGGTGCCGCCGGCGTTGAGAACCGACGGCGCGCTGCCCGAAATTGTGTAGTTACCGCTCGCATCGGTCTGGATTTTTCCGCCGTCACCGTTGCAGCCGCAGGTGAACACGACGTTGGCATTTGCGAGGTTCGACGTTCCGATCGTGAGGTTTCCGGTCGCGCCCGGAGCGGGCGTTGGCGGAGTCGGCGTCGTTGGCGGTGTCGGCGTGGAGGTCGTACCACCGCCACCGCCGCCGCCGCCGCCATTCGTCGGCGGTGTGGTTCCACCACCACCACCGCCACCGCCGCACGCGGCAAGTAGTGCGGTTAGCATAAGCGTCGACGCAGCAGCGAGCGACGCGCGATTCAATTTCTTCATGAATATAGATAACGACGTTTTCGTTATCCCGAACACGGCGCACCGGCCGCGCTCGCTCAGGAAGTTTGGGGCAGGGACCGTTAGGCCGAACGACCTTCCGCCTGCCCCCTCATCCTACAACAGGCCTAACTTAATGGCGTGAACCGCAGCCTGCGTGCGCGCGTAGATATTCAGCTTGGAGAAAATCCGGCTGATGTGGTTCTTGATCGTCTTTTCAGAGAGATTGAGACGCGCGCTTATTTCTTTGTTCGAGAGTCCTTCGGCGATGAGGCGAATGACTTCCGTTTCACGCACCGACAATTCGTTGAGATCCGTGCGTCGTGACGTCATCGATCGTCTGCGCAGCCAGCCACCCGCGACACGGGGGTCGACGTATGTTTCTCCGGATGCGACGAGCCGCACGGCTCGGATCAATTCCGCGGGCGTAACATCCTTGATGATGTAACCTTCCGCGCCGGCGGAGAGACAACGGTTCATGATCTCCGGTGCGGGTCGCATGCTGAGCGCACAAATCTTCGCGTCGGGAACAGCGCGGCGACACAGCTCTAGCGATTCAACAACGCCGGGAAGGCCGCCGTCCAGATCGAGAATGACAACGTCCGGACGGGCCTTTGCAATAGCTTGCTCGTTGATCGATTGCGAGTCGCCTACGATTTCGATGTTCCGCTCGGACGCAAAGACCTGGCAAAGTGCTTTAGCAAAGAGTACTTGGCCTTCAACGACATAAAGCCGAATAGAGTCAACCGCAGTGAGCACGTGGGTGATCCTTTCGCGTAGCAAAGCTTCCGACATTCGCCAACGTACCCTATTATTGGCAAAACATACCTACCCCAACTGGGGAAGTATGCGAATTTTTGCCGTATTTTCCGGGATGACTGAGTCGAACTGACTACATTGTCATAGGGCTAACAGGTCCAATCGAGCAACCACTACGACAAATGAAAAAGACGTGCAGCTGATTTAGCTGCACGCCTTTCCTGTAGATGCCGATGGACGGCTAGCCTGCTTTACACCGCTTGCGTCACTGCAAATACGTTCGGTGAGATCGCCGACTCGAGCGCCGTGAGCACATCGTCCGCATCCTCGTCCGTCATCGCGGGAAACAGCGGCAACGATATCAATTGCTCCCAGATCCGTTCGGTCAGCGGTAACGGCGAGCGTTGGAGGCCGCGATATGCGGCGAACAGATGCGTCGGTATGTAATGTACGGACGTGCCGATGTTTTGCTCCGTCATCAGTTCGATGACACGATCGCGGTGCACGCCCGTCTTCTGCTCGTCGATCATCACGACGAACATGCACCAGCTGTGCACGTCGCCGTTGCGCTCCGGGAGCGCCTGCATGGTTACCCCGCGCATCGTTGCGATGGCCGCGCTAAAGCGCGCCGCGATCTCGTGGCGGCGTCGCTGCATGGCATCGAGCCGCTCCAGCTGCGTGCGTCCGAGCGCTGCGAGCGGATCTGCGAGGTTGTATTTAAATCCCGGCGCAAGCACGTCGTAGCGCCACGAACCGCCGGCGCTGTACCGCTTCCACGCATCCTTGCTCATGCCGTGTAGTCCCAGGATGCGCGCGCGCTCGGCGAGCGATGCATCGTTCGTGACCAACATGCCGCCTTCGGCGGTCGTCAAGTTCTTTGTCGCATAGAAACTGTACGCCGCTGCATCGCTGCGCACGCCGGCCCATTCGCCTGTATCGAGCATCCCGGCCGCGTGCGCGGCGTCTTCGATCAACACGATACCGCGCTCACGCGCGAAGTCAGCGAGCGACGCGATGCCGAGCGGACGTCCTCCATAGGGCATACTGATGATGGCCTTCGTGCGCTCCGTGACGACCGCTTCGATCGTCTCGCGAGTGACGGAGAGTGTCTGCGGATCGATGTCCGCAAACACCGGCGTTGCACCGAGTTCCAGCGCGCACTGCGCGCCTGCCACAAACGTGAGCGACGGCGTGACGACTTCGTCGCCCGGTCCCACGCCGAGCGCGGCAAGTGCGACGTGCAGAGCGGCGGTGCAGCTGTTCAGCGCAATCGCATGCTCGACGCCGCAACGCTGGGCGAATTCGCGTTCGAACTCTTTGACGTTCGGACCGCTGGTAAGCCAGCCGTTGCGAAACGAGTTCGCAATCTGCGCAATCTCAGATTCGTCGAGTTGCGGTTTGCAATACGGGAGAAACGACGCCCTCACGCTGGGGACCTCCTTTGTCAAGCTCGGCATTGCGAACGATCATTGCAAGCATGAATGCGAGCCACAGGTATTTATATGTAAGCGTTCCGAGAAACAGGCCATCGACGAATTGTGCGAGGACGGCGGCTTCCACGGCGATTCGCAGCGGATAGAGATCCGAAGAGCTCGTGATGCCGCGAACCGAACGGTATTGCATCCACCAGGCGTAGGTCAAGGTGATAATGCCGAGGGTTCCGAGTTCGACTGCGACCCACACGATGTCGTTGTGCGGTGCGATATTCCAATATGCGCCTTCAAGGATCCGCATCGTGAATGCCGGCACCGTTAAGTATGCTTGGTCGTAGGAGTTAGAAAAATTCCCGACGCCAGCTCCGAGAAGCGGATGATGCATAAACGCAACAGCCGATACTTTCCAAATTCCCAGACGGCCGGCGCCGCCGGTCGCAACGATCTGGCTAAAACGCATGAAGATCGTTCCGAAGGCAGCGACGGCGACGGCGCAGCCGGCGACGGTAATTCCGATGAGAATCAACTGCTTACGCCTTCCCGAATGCGCAAAAAGATACGCCATCACAACCAGCGACGACACTATCCCGCCGCGCGAACCCGAGACCAGAAGGCCGCCGGCAATAAGAACGAGCGCCGTGATCGCGAAGGTTCGAAACGCGAATCCGCGGGCTTCGAGAAAGGCCGTTAACGCGAGCGCAAACGGCACAAGCAGCGACGCCGCAAAGTGATTGGGATCGATTCGCTGCGTCCCGGTGTTGATAAACAAGCGGCCGTCGGCCGAGACACCCTGTCCGTTATGGAACAGGTACGCCCCGTACACGCCGGCCAGAACGCCGCCCACAATAATCGCGGTGATGACGATACCAAGCGTCTTGCGATCGATCGGCATGAACGAGACGAGCGCGTAGAGTGCAAACAACTGCAACAACGTGCCGACGAACGTAAGCGCCTTGTCCGTATCCATCGCCCACGTCACCGACGCGATGGAGATCAGCAGGAACGGGATCCACGCGAGCACGGCTTTATCCGCCAGAACGTATCGGCGCGAGAGCAGTAACTTCACTGCTAGTGCTGCCGCGCACGCTAACCCAAGCACTCTGGTCAACGTGCCGAACGGCCCGATGACGAGCAGATTGTCGAACGGAATCATTACGAGAAAGAGCGAGAACGGAAAGATTATCGGCGCCGTGAGCGCGGCGTAGAATGCCACTGGGCCGAGCGCCACGATCAACGCGAGCGCGAGTCCGGTCTTCGTGCCCGCGAGCGCGACCGCACCCCACGCGCACGTGACGCAGAGTGCAACGAGAATCGCCCAGATACGAACGCCCGGTGAGGCGAACGACCGCGCGCGCAGCGTACTAGACAGCACGGTGACGCAACACCTCGAACGCCGTCTTCACGAGGCAGAGCAGATAGAGCGAAATCGAATAATTCGCGACGTAGAACAGATCGTAGGGGAGCACCTTTTCGAATTCCGCGGGCGCGAAATTCCGGTCGTATTGCACCTGCGCCCACCCGGTGATTCCCGGCGGAATCGCCTGGCGATCTTCGTAGAACGGTACCGTGCGAACGAAGTGATCGGCATATTCGCTCATTTCCGGGCGCGGCCCGACGAGCGACATCTCACCGCGCAACACGTTCCACAGCTGCGGTAATTCATCGAACGACGTTCGCCGCAAGAACCGGCCGACTCGCGTGATGCGATCGTCGTCCTCGCTTGCCCATTCGTTTCCGGCGCCGACACGCATCGTGCGGAATTTGAACATGCGGAACTCACGTCCGTCGACGCCGACGCGATTCTGTAAGAACAACACCGGACCGTCGCGTTCCACTGCAATCGCAATCGCGCACAGCGCAAGCACGGGCGAAAGAACGACGGTCAGCACCGCTGCGAGCACGAAATCGACCGCCGCGATCGTGCTGCGCAAGATCGGATTGCGCGGACGCCGGCGATTCGCCGCCGTGAGAAAACTGGCCGTTGCGACCGCCGGTTCTTTTCCGCGCCGGTGCTGTGTCAATCCGGCAGCCGCCGCGCCGGCGGTAACAGACCACACAACGAGTACCGCTGCGGCAATCCACCACGCAACGTCGAAGACCGGCACGAGAACGACGAGTGCGAGCGCCGACATGAGCGATACCGAGACGGTTGCGTACCACTCGTCTCGCGGCATCGCTGCAAGCGACTGGCGGTAACGCCCGAGTAGTGCGCCGCACAGGAGAATCGTCAGAACGCTCAACCACGCGCCGCGCGATTCATTGAACGGCGTCGAGAGCGCAACGAGCGCAAGCGCAATGATACCATCAGCAATGAGCAATCGTACGCCTTCGGCGCCCAGCGGCTCCGGAAGCGTTACCTGCGACGCGTCGGCTTCATAGTCGTGTTCGTGAGCGCGTGCATAGATCATGATGCGTGCCTCATTTTCAGAACGTTTCGTAATGCGAGATAGGCGCGATATCGCGGCGTTGTGGCGCTGAGGCGGTGATACGGGATCGCCGTCGCTCCGAGATCCGTCTTGAACCGCTCGACGCCGCTTAAGCCCTCGCTCGCACCTAGGTTATACCAACGAACGCCCCGTTCACACGCACGTTCGATCAAACGCGCATTGAGGGCATTGCTGGGCCGGTAGGTGGAGAACTCCCGCCGCATTGCGGCAGACCAGAAGAACAGCTCGTCGCTGCCGAACAGGATGAAGCCGCCCGCGATCGGTTCTCCCTCGAGCATGGCGAACCACAACTCGGCGTCGTCGCCGCCGTGTCGCGCGACGGCATCGAGCAACGGGCGCGGAATGGACGGTTGCGCGAGTCCCCAGCCTTTGAACGCTTCTTCGAGCATCGCGTAATACACGTCGAGTCCGTGCGAGTCGGTCGGATGACGCTCGCAACTCACGCCGCGGCGAAGCGCTTGTCCGACCATACGCCGCGTCACGCCTCGCATTCCGGAGAGCGCGGCTTCTAGCCCGTCCGAGCAGTCGATTACCGCTGTTTCATGCGTCGTACATTCGAACTCGCCGGTAAGCGGCTGTTCCGCCAGCGGCCATGCTACGAACGAAAACGACCCGGCTTGCGCAGCTGCTTCTCGAAGGACGGCAGTCGCCGTTTGCGCGTCCGCCGGTGCCCCCGTCTGAACGTCAAGGACGCAGCTGTATCCACCGAGCGGAAACGCCTCGATCTCACGTGGCCGCATTCGAGCGCGCGTGCGAAGAGCGGGGACCAGATACCGCTTCCTCTCGTGCGTAACGAAGATCGGCGCAGCTTCCAAATGTTCGAACGCATCTTCGCATGCGCGAGCAAATGCAGGCCGCGCGAAGAACGTTGGCGCGGGAAACGCGCGATCGAATTCCTCCCACTCCTTGAGTTCACGTGTCATTGATTCGCCTCCACCGGGCTAAATGGGCGCATTGCATTGGTTGGCGAGGGATCCCAATAGCCGGCGATGCGTTCGACGCAGCGCCGCACATCATACGTATCGCGCACGTACCGCGCCGCATCATATTGCGGCTGCAGTGCGCCGTCGAGATGAAGTTGCAACAGCCGTTCCAGCGCGCGCTCGCAGTCCGCATACGTGCGCGCGCACGTTCCGAACGGAAAGTCTTGCGACCAGATCAAGTGACGCCCGTAGCAGAGCGCCTCGAGCGCCATGAGCGAAAGTCCGTCATGGCGCGTAAATCGCAGTAATGCCGACGTTCGGTCGTAGACGTCGGCAAGATCGGTCTTCCAGCCAATGACCTCGACATCGGCGCCGGGCGGAACGAACACCGAACCGCCGCCGACGACGATGAAGCGAATCGGTTTTCCGATGAAATGGCGGAACAGTCGCTCGTACTCGCGGCGCCCGTAGAAATCGCCGCGCGAACGTGGAACGTATACGAGCACCGAGAACAGCTCGGGCAGCGGTGGAATGCGTTCCGGCACGCGCACTTGCGGCGGCAGCGGTGCAAGCGACGCGCGCACGCCGAAAGAAGCGAGTTCATCGACCATCCAGTCGACTTCGGCCAAATGCTTCACGTTGTCACTGGCGCAGAGCCGCCGAATCGACGGCTGCGATCGTAGCGCATCGACGTCCGAACCGACCCAATGAATGACGCGGCGTTTGCGCGTGAGCGACGCGATGATGTGCAACAGACGATCGGGAATCGGCGAGCCGATGCAATACCACACATCCGAACGCATCAGTTGCAACCCAGCCACGAGCCGCGCAAGGCGCGACCCTCCGCGCAAGATGTGCGCGTCCCATTCCGGTGCGGCCCACCGCGCGCCGCGCGCGACCTGCGCGCTAAAGAGCGGGAAACCGGAAATCGCGACGCTCTGCGCAGCGCGCGCCGGCGCCGGCTTGTGTTCGCGAACCATCCCATCGAGCACGCCTTCGAACAGTGACGCGATCTTCTCCCGCGAGAACTCACTCTTCGCGTACTCGTAGCCGTCGCGGTTGACCTCGAGCGCGCCACGTTTGTGTGCGTCCTTTAGCGCGCGCAACTGTTCGATCGCTTCGGTCATCGAGTTGACGCGATTGACGTGTGGAAAATCGTAGGTCCAAATCACGTGGCGGCCCCGCGCAAGCGTCTCGAGCACGAGCATCGACTTTCCATCGTGCTCGGGTAAACGCAGCAGAACGGTCGACTCGTCGATGACGTGCGGCATATTATGCACGTGTCCGAGAAAACGAACGTTTGGCGGGGCGGCGGGATTTGCGTGACCTTTTCCGACGACGTAGAACGTGATATCGGAACACGCGCGCGCGACGGCATACACGGCTTTCTCGCCGTAAAAGGTTCGCCGCGGCTCGGGCAAATAGGTGACCACGCGAAATTCGCGCGGAAGCGGCGTCAGCGTTTCCGGTGCCTGCACCGCGGTGACCGGAAAGTAGGTTGCTTCGATGCCGAGTTCGCGCAGTTCGTCGACGAGCCACGGACCGTCGGCGATATTGTGGTATCCCTCTTGCTTGATGATTTCGAGCAGACCGGGATCTCCCGCAGCGGTGAGGACGTCGCTTCCCGCCCAGATTACGAGCATGGGAACGCCGTATCGCCGGGCGACTTCAGCAACTGCTGCATCGGGTGCAGGGCCGCCAAAACAAATCAAGGCGTCGCACCGCCGCATCTCGAGCAAGCTGCGAAGGCGCGCGAGATACGTTTCGCCGTGATATTCGAGCTTCCAGTGATCGGAACGCTCGTTCATCAACTGCGCTAAATAACGACCATAATAAGGAAAGCCGATAACGACGCCGCGTCGCTTACGGGTTTGCGTCATACGTTCTCGACCGCCTGCTTGAGTTCGGTTGCCGTCATCGGTCCCACAAAGATACGGGAAACGGTGCCGTTCCGCACGATCAGCGTCTCCGGAATCACGCGTGCGCCGAGCAGCGACGTCGTGACATTCGAAGCGTCGAGCAGAACCGGATATTGTATACCCCGTTGCGCGACAAATGCAGCCACGCGGCCGGATGGTTCTCCTTGGTCGATTCCGATGAACGTGATTCCGCGACGTTTGAAATCGTGCTGAACCGCAAGTAAGTCGGGAAGTTCTTCATTACAAGATGGACACCACGAGGTAAAAATATTGTAGACGACGGTGCCGCGCGAGCGGAGGTTCGCGGGCGATCCGTCGAGATTTGTGAGTGCGAGATCGGGAAGCGCCGCGCCGGGCCGCACCGGTGGAGGCGAATGCCGTAAGCCTAACGCGTGTGCTGCTGTCGAAAGCAAAGGGCGGCCGGGCCCGAGCGCGAGGGCGCCACCAACTAGCAGCACCGCGAGCAGTGCGGCAACGGGTCTAAGAGACATGGCTCATTCGTAACATGCACCCATGGCACGCTTGCCTGCCCTAATTTTCCCGTTAATCGTGGGCTTTTCGCCATTGCCGCTTACTGGCTTGTCACGGCTACAGTGAGAACGTCGTCATGCCGCTTGCTGAAATTTGATGTCGCTACGCAATAAGCTCTTCGCCGATGGGCTGTACTCACTGTCCTTTCGCATCGCGAACATGGCGGTCGCGGCCATTCTCGGAATCCTCACGGCGCGTGCGCTCGGGCCCAGTGGGCGCGGCATCTATGCCTTGCCGCTTGTCGCTTTCGCTGTAGCGACCGCCGGGTACGCCGGCCTAAGCAACTCGGTGACGTACTACATGCTTCGACGCGACGCGGGGCGTGCGGTATTGCGCGCGGGGCTTATCTGTGCGGGACTCTTCGTTCTTGCCGGCATTCCCGTCGTCGTGATAGTCGCCTACACGACGCACGCGCCGTGGGCGGCGTGGCCGGCAATTGCAGCACTGCCTGCGCCTGCGCTGCTGTCGCTGTTCTTCGGATATCAGATCGGAACGGATCGCGTACGGATGAACAACTCGTACGCGCTGATGAACACGCTGCTCCAACTCGTCGTGCTGCTCGTTGCTTTTGGTGCGTTCGGCCGGCAGCCGGCCGAAGCGATCGCAGCGTGGGTCATTGCACCGAATCTGTTTGCGGCGGGCGCACTGGTGTGGCTCTTCCGCGACGCGCGGCGGTTGAATCCCGGCACGCCGATACCCACGGGCCAGTTCTTGGGATATTCGCTGCGTGTCGGCGCAGTCTCACTCGTTTCGCTGCTCAACTACCGCGCCGATATGTACATCGTCGCGGCGTTAGGCGGCGCAACGATGCTCGGTATGTATTCGGTTGCCGTAACCGCGGCGGAAATGTTGCTCGCCGCGACACAAGTTACTGCCGCCGTAAGCTCGCCGCACATTGGTGGTCTCGAATCGCCGCGCGCCGCCGCGGAGTTGACGGCGCGTTGCGTGCGCAACAACGTCGTCATTGCACTCGTGCTCTGCGCGACGCTGTGGTTTGCCGCACCGCTCGCGGTTCGGATTTTATACGGCGCGGCGTTTCTTCCGATGATTCCGGCATTTCGCGTGCTCTTGATCGGCGTGTTCGCACTTTCGCTTGGAAGTCCGATGTCGACGTTTTTCACCATCCGTTTAGGGAAGCCGCAAATCCCGATGGTTCTCGCACTCACCTCCGCAACGATCTGCATCGTCGTGAGCATTCTGCTGATCCACCCGCTCGGTCTGGTCGGCGCAGCGATCGGTTCGACTGCCGGATACGCTGTCGGTCAAGCAGCTGCGATTGTTGTGTTCGTACGCATAACGAAGCTCTCGATTCCGACGGTCGTCATTCCGCGCCGCAGCGACGTCGCCGCATACGGTCACGCAAGCCTCTACTTCTTACGCCGAATTCGCGGGGCGACGCCGTAGCGTGAACCGCAATCATCGTGTGCTCCTGGTCACGTCGCGCTTCCCGTACGGGGCAAAGGAACTGTTCTTGCGCGAAGAGATCCTGGAACTCTCGCGTTACCACGACCTCTCGATCGCCGCGGCACTTCCCACCCGTGAAGCCGTCTGCGAAGAGTGGCTCGAGCCGATGGTGTTTCCGCGTCTACGCTTGGCATCGCCGGCCGTGTTCGCGCTCGCGATTCGAGCGTTTGCGCGTTCGCCGTTGGCATCATTGCGAGCGGCCGCGGCGGTCGTCGCGCGGCCGCGATCGAAACGCGCGAAGCTCAAGAATCTCCTCATTGTCCCCAAGGCGCTTGCCGTAGCGGAATACGCGCATCGCGCGCGCATCGAGCACGTTCACGCCTATTGGCTGTCGTCCCCGGCAACCGTCGCGTACATCGTTTCGGTCGTCAACGATATTTCGTGGAGCGCGACGGGACATCGGTACGATCTCGTCGATTACAACATTCGCTCCACCGGCGTTCCGAACGCTGGGTTCGTCGATACTGCGACATTCGTGCGCGCGATCTCGCAGCGCGGCTGCGATCAAATCAACGCTGCGCTGGACGCGTCGCCACGCCGGCCGCCGGCCGTGCTCGAACACATCGGCGTTCGCGTACCACTCGAACCAGCGCGGAACAATCGTCCGCGCGTGTTTCGGCTGCTCTGCAATGCGGGGATGGAACCGATCAAAGGGCACGACGTGTTGCTCGAGGCGATCGCGATCGCGCGTGCAGCGGGTGAACAGGTACACTGCACCTTCGCCGGCACGGGTTATCTGCATGGGGCGCTGGAACAGCGCGCGCAGGCGCTCGGACTCGAGCGCAATGTAACGTTCCGCGGTGTTGTCCCGCACCCGGTATTGATGAAAGAATTAGCCGGCAGCAAATACGACGCCGCGATTCTAACAAGCCGAGACACGGGCCCCGACTTCTGCGAGGGGATCCCCGTGTCGCTGATCGAGGCGATGGCCGCCGGTTTACCGGTAATCGCAACGCGTTCGGGAGCCGTCGGCGAGCTCGTGAACGAAAAGAACGGCGTCTTGTGCGAGCCCGAAAACGCGGCCGAAATCGCGCAGGCTATTTTACGCCTCGCACGTGACCCTGCCTTGTGCGAGCAGCTGTCACGCGAGAGCCATCGCACCGTTGCGCAGGCGTTCGACGTCGTGGAGACAGCGCGACGAATGGCGGAACGTATGATTCATTCTGCCGATCCGTTGGGCCGTATGGCCCAGGACATTCCGGGCGAACGAGGCCTCCTCGATGTACGCTCGGCGGCTCTATTGAGCGCCGCCGAGCCGAACTACAATCGTGACGATGCAACTGCCTTCTAACGACCGCACGGCGCGAATCGTCGTTCTTCCGTCGCTCGACTACGAGCTGTTTCATGGACGAAACTTTTTGAGCGACGAAGAGACGCTCTTCGCGCCGACGCAGCGGATTCTCGAGCGAGCGCAGCAATTCGGAATGCCGGTGACGTTGTTTGCGGACGTGCTATGTCTGCAACCATACCGGGAGAGCGGTTTGCAGCTCTTCGTCGAGCGCTTCGAGCGTCAACTGTGCGAGGCGATCCGGGAAGGACACGACGTTCAACTTCACATTCATCCGCATTGGACTCGCGCGATACCCAGCAGCGATGGGTGGATGCTCCGCGAGCCGGTGATTCGGCTTGCGGACCTGGACCCCGCAGAAGCACGCAGCGTCATCTCGAGTGCTGCAACGTATCTGCGAGAGCTTCTCTCGCGCGCCGATCCGTCGTACGAATGCGTGGCATACCGCGCCGGCGGTCTCGCGCTTCAGCCCGATGAGCGCGCGCTGATCGGCATGTTGCACGACGAAGGGATCAGGATCGATTCGAGCATCGCGCCCGGCTTACGCGTGGCGAGCGACGTAATCGATATCGACTATTCCGCACTACCGCGCGGTGCCAATTGGTTGATCTCCGCCGAGAACGGGTTGTCGCGCGGCGGTGAACGCAGCCTGTTCGAAATTCCGATCGCGACGTTTTCTATGTCGTTCCTCTCACGCGTTCGTTTCTTGGCCGGGAGAGTCGCGGCGTTTCGGCGACAGCGCGGCGCCGGTATTTCGCGCTCGGTCCGTCAAACGCGATGGGTGAATACGATCACACTGCTACGCGAAAACACCCGTTACCTAACGGCAAGTCCGGTCTTTCTCTTCTCGGCCGACACGAAAGGGTTCACGCGATCGATGCTCGTCAAAGGATTCCGCCGGTTCGTGCGCATGCATCAATCGAGTTCGGACTCACCGCTCTACGTATCGATGATCAATCATCCCAAGCTCATGTTCGAGCGCGAAGAACACCTCTTCTTCGATACACTTCGAGAACTCGCGGATATCTTCGGAAGCGATTTGCGATTCTCGAGCTATCGCAGCGTTGCGGCGGAGACCGCTGCGCGAACGGTGTCGATAAGTGCCTGACGTCGTCGGTGTAATCGGCTGGCATCTGCGCCGCATGCTTCCGCACCAGCTCTTCGTGCCGCTCAAGGCGGCGTGGAAGAGCATGGAAAGCAAAAAGCGCGCCGCCGTTCGCGCAAGCATGCCGACCGTTTCGCGCGCGGAACTGCTCGATTCTCTCCGCGCCGCCGGAATTCGTCCGGGAGACACACTCTTCGTTCACTCCTCGCTTTCAAAGGTCGGCGACGTCGAAGGCGGAGCGCAGACGGTTGTTTCTACACTCCTCGAGGCCGTCGGTCCCGAAGGCAACATCATCATGCCGGCCTTTGTTTCGGCGGATGACTACGTCGCGGCGTTGCAGCGCGGTGAAATAGCCGATCTTCGCACGCAGCGCTCGGCAACGGGAAAGATCACCGAAGCGCTTCGCATGCATCCCGGCGTGCGGCGGAGCTCGCATCCGTTCTCCTCGTGCATTGCGTATGGACCGCAAGCGCACTACATTACCGCTGGACACGCCGATGCACCGGAGATCTGTCATAAGAATTCTCCGCTCGCACGGATGCTCGAACTGCACGGCAAGTTGGTCGGTATCGGAACGAACGTCGGAACAATCAGCATGTACCACCTGGCCGAAGATCTTTGGGACGGCTTCCCGTTCCGTACCTATGGAGCGCCGTTCACCGGCCGGTATATCGATGCCGATGGCGTGATGGTCGAACGCGAGCTGCTACGGTACGATCCCGCCGTTTCGAAGTATCGCATCGATCAACCTATGGGTGAATGGATTAAGAACGCAATGTACCGGCATCTCAAGAGCATCGGGTTGCTCAAGCCGTTCCAGTATGGATGCGCGGCGTCATGGACGATGGAGACTCCGGCGCTCTATGATGAAGTTTGTCGCTTAGCGTCGCAAGGCGTGACGATTTACTCGCGGTCGACCGATCCGGCGGCTGCAAAACTCTTCTCCGGTGAAGCGGTGCCTCAATGACGGTCTATAAAGAACTTCTCGCCGCGCCGCGCGCTGCGCGTCCGCTCGCGGGACAAGTAGCGCTTGTTACCGGCGGTTCGCGCGGTATCGGCGCATCGATTGCGCGCGATCTTGCGCTTGCGGGCGCGCTGGTGAACGTGAACTTTCTCACCCGCGAGGATGACGCCTCGGCGCTGTGCGCCGAGTTGCGCGAAACGGGCGCGACGGCAGTGCCGCGGCGCGCGGACGTTTCTTGCGCGGCAGACGTGACGGAGATGGTGCGCGGCGTTCTCGACCAATTCGAGAAGATCGACATTCTCGTCAATAACGCCGGAATTCTTCGCGATCGTTCATTCAAGAATATGGCCGCGGCCGAATGGGACGACGTGATTCAAACGAATCTCAGCGGCGTCTTTAATGTAACGCGCGCCGTTGTTCCGTCGATGATCGAACGTAACGGCGGGACGATCATCAACATCTCGTCGATCATCGGACAAACCGGAAATTTCGGACAAGCAAACTACGCCGCGGCGAAAGCCGGTATGATCGGGCTGACGAAAACGCTGGCACTCGAGCTCGCGCGCTACGACATCCGCGTGAACTCAATCTGTCCCGGATTCGTTGATACGTCTATGTGGCAATCGATTCCCGAGCACGTCCGCGAGCAGATCATCGCAAAGATTCCCCTTCGCAAGGTGGCGCGAACGGCGGACATCGTGCACGGTGTGCGCTACTTGATCGACGCGTCTTATGTCACCGGCGAGTGCTTGAACATCAACGGCGGAATGTTCATGCCATGAGGGTTCTCCATGTCATTTCGACGTTGACCGGCGGCGGCGCGGAACGTTTCGTCGCGCAGCTCGTCCCGCGACTCGCCTCGTCGGAGCGCTGTGCCGTGATGTCGATCTATCCATCGGCGGTCCCACAGGAGCTGGCATCGAGCGACGTCGACGTGCTTCACATTTCACGGAAAAACCGCTTCGACGCGGGCTTTCTGCCGCGTATGATCGCGGCGATGAAATCGTGGCGTCCTGACGTCGTACACACGCATCTTCACACGGGTAACTATTGGGGACGTGCCGCCGCTATAGCCGCCGGCGTGCCGACGATCGTACGCACCGAGCATGCACCGTGCGATCCGAGTACGCGCGTCCCGGGCTCGGGAATCGCCGATCGTATGCTGAACAATGCGACGGGCGCGATCGTAACGTTCCTGCCGGATCAGGCGCGCTTCTTGGCTCTGTTCGAACATCTTGATTTGCAAAAGATCGCCGTCATTCCCAACGGCATCACGCATCATGCGGCGCCCAGCGCGACTGCCGTCGCCGAAGGCCGCAAGCGCTTAGGTGCGCAGCCCGGAACCTTCGCGATCGTGCAACTCGGAAATTTGTTGAAACCGAAGAACCAACGACTCGCGATTCAGATGCTCGCGCAGATCGACCCGGTCTTACGCAAGCGCATCCGCCTGTTCTTTGCCGGCGACGGTCCTGACCGGCCTGCACTCGTGCAACTCGCACGCAGCCTTGGAGTCGACGATTTGGTCACGTTTCTTGGATTCCGTCACGACGTCTCGCGTCTGTTGCCGGGCGCAAATCTCGCCATCATGCCGTCCCTAACCGAAGGGATGCCGCTTGCAATGCTCGAGGCGATGAGTGCCGGCGTGCCCGTGCTCACGACGCCGTGGATCGGAGCGCGCGACTTATTGCGCAACGGCGCGTGCGGAACCGTCAGCGCCGATTGGAAGCCCGAAACACTCGCGCGATGCGTTGAGACGATTTTGGACGACTACGAGGGCGCACGCGCGCTGGCGGCGCACGCGCAAACGACCGTTCGCCGCGAGTACGATATCAGTGTCACCGCGCAGCTCCATCGCGAGCTGTACGACCGTCTGCGCGCTCGACAAGCTGCATGAAGCGAATCGTTACTTCGATCCTCTTCGCATGCGCCGTGGCGTTTTCGGCATGCGCGACGCAAGCAGGGCCCGATCCTGAACCGGCGCATATTCCGGCGCACATCGAAACGTGGGCATTCGATCAGAAGTTTTCGCAAGGCGAGAACACGAGCGCCGACGTCGTCCGCCGCCTCGTTACGTATGCCATGGGCGGCCTTGGGAACGATAAGGCGCTGCGGGACTGTGGAAATTCACGGAAATGCTTCTCCGTCTTCTACTTCGATCCGGCGCTCATCTATGACAGTACCGAGTGTCCGTTCTCGGGAGACAAAGACGTGCTCGCGGCGGCGCAAGAAAATTGGTTCGTCCATCTCCCGGGATACGACGATAAAGCGCATCGCGTAAGCGGCACGTACACGCAGACGTGTAAGGGCAATCGGATTCCGGTGCCGGTCTACGTGCTCAATCAGAACGAACCCGCGGTCGCCCAATACTTCGCCCGCTTCCTGCAGCGCAACGGCGATGCATGGAATTACTACGAAATGGATGATACCGCGACGACGCTCGTCGACCAGTTCTATGGTCCCGGCGGCGGCTTTTGTAGAGCGGTTGCGGCGATGCAGAACGGCTGGTGCACGCAGACGCGCGAAATTCCCGACGATAACGCGTTGCGCCAGGCACATTTCAATTTCGTCGGCGCACTGCGGCACCTAGACGGTAAACCGATGCGGCTGTTCTACAACGGCATCGCGTTCGGACCGGAAGGACCACGCGTGGCACTTCTTCACAGTCCGCAGTTTCAAGGAGCGGTATGCGAAGGCTGCACGATCAGCGGCGGGACGCTGCGACCAAACATGTACGCAAAAGTGCTCGATGGTATGGCGCGCGTCAACGAAATTCCAAACAAGCGTTTCGTCGAACTCACGACGGGAAGCTCGCCCGCCGGGAGCGACGACCAAATCACGCAGCGGCTTGTGACCACGGCCGTGGCGTGGCTGGGCTTCAGCGACGGTCACACGGTCGTCTGGCCCGATCTGGAAACGAACACGCATAATCTAGCCGTATGGCCTGAGGATGAAATCTATCCGGCCGCGGCAATGGAGTCCATGCATAGCGGTGCACGAGATCTCGAAGTTGCGCCGTCCGTATGGCGCCGCGAATTCTCCTCGTGTTATCTCGATGCAAAACGAATCGGTCCGTGCGCCGCGGTCCTCAACGGCAGTTCGGCGCCCGTGGCGCTCTCAACTATTCCGCTGCGGCTGCACTTTTCGCACCAGCTTGTGCTCGTAGGTGGCGATACGGAGAGCGGCGGCACCGTCGACTTGACGCGCCAATCGAGCGGAAACGCGACGATCGCGCCGGGACACGCGATCCTATTGGTGCGGTGATCTGCAGCTACGGCGCATGAGCGGCGAGGCTTTCGTCGAGGACGCGCGCGAACCGTTGTGACATCGTAATGGCGTCATAGGGATGCAGCAGCTCGGGATCGAGGATGCGCACGCGTGCCTCGCGATGTTCGATAACCGCTTGCAGCACTTCGCGCTCGAGCGATCGTTGATCGAGACACCGTATCCCGCCGCGGGTCTCCTCCAGCACGCCGTCGATCGCGCTGCGCTGCGGTCCGCCGATTGCGAGGATCGAGCGCCGCGCGCCGAGATACTCGAACAGCTTTCCGGTGAGAATTCCTTCGGTGTTCGGCGAATCCCACAAGAGAATCACGTTACGATCGGCCCGCCGTTCGACTTGCATGATTCGCTCGCGCGAAACCTTTCCCAACGTTCGAACGATTCCGCGCATTCCGTACTCGTCGATTACCGGCTCAAGCCACGGCTCGTCCGAACCGTAGAGATCGATCCGCACTTCTTGCGCAGCGATCTCTCCGCGATCGATCAATGCGCGCACCGCGGCGAAGAGCGTGCGCGGATCGCGCAGTCCGTGAAAGAGTTGGCCCGCGTGAACAAACGTCGTCGGCTCTTCGGTTTCAAACGGAATATCATCCCATTCTTCGGGATCAAGCGAATTAGGAATCGCGTCGACTTGCGTGCCGGGGCGATGTGAGCGAATCACATCGCACATCTTCTCCGTGATGGTCGTGACGCGCGTGACTTTCGAGAGCGTCCATCGTTCGAGCGCGGAGTCCAGCATGTTACGGATTGCCGAACCGCTGTAGGCGCCGTCCGCCCACAGATCGCGGAAGTCGGCGATCCATGGCACGTTCAGTTTAAGCGACGCGAGAATGAGATTGCTGGTAAACGGCGGCGACGTCGAGATGACGACATCATACTGTCCTGACGCCAGCAGCTCGCGAACGGCATTGCGGCCGTGCGCGAACCATCCGACTTGCGCGTCGGGATACGTCGTAAAGCGGAAACCGAGCTCGACGGCGCGCTGACGTAAAGTCCGGCGTTCGTGGATGAGACTCGGATTCGTCCCCAGCGCCGCGTGCGCGCTGCGATCGCCGATACCGACCAACCGCTTGACCGATGCCGCAAGATCGAAGTACTCGGTTTGGATGACGTTCTCGCCCGCACCGTCGAGCCGAGGCGTGAGCGCGGTCACTTCCCATCCGAACTGCGGAAGATACCGAAGCAACTGACGCGTACGCGTCGTGGCAACGCCGGCCCGCGGGGGAGTGTAATAGGAAAGCAGCAAGGCACGATGAGTACGCATCTCACCGTGCCTTTACCCAATCTTGCGGTAGTCTACTGCGCGAGCAAAACCGCTTGACCCGGTGCGATCGTCGTCACGTTCGGAGAGAACGCGGTCGCGGTCAGCGACAGCGTGCCGCCGCTCAAGATGTCACCGCCGGTCATGCTGATCACGTGGCCGTACGTCTGCTGCAACCACGCGCTGGAAACCGTCACGGTCGCACTCGAAGCATTAACGACCGCCGCGCACGGGCCAATCGGCGCCTGATTGTTGAAGCACGACACGAATTCGCGCCGGTAAACGCCGGTCGCGACGGCGAGATCGCTCGCTCCAGTACTCATGGTTTGAAGCGGCGCGCCGGGGTAGATCAGATCTTCGGGCCACACCGACAGGCCTTGCGTATTGGTTTCGAAATCCGGAAAGACGATCGTATGACCGTCGCTGTAGCCAAGCCATGCGATCGCGGTCGCGACGGTGCGCTGCGTGAGCTGCGCGGCGCTGCCCGCCGACGAAGCGCCCGTGTTCAGCTCTACGATCGCTTCGTTTGGTATCGCGTCGATCTGCGCCATGGCGTTAAGCACCGGTGCGTAAAGGTTGGGACGTAACGTGCCGCCGCTCACGATGCAATTTTCGCATACTGCGCCCGAGAAGTGTCCGGGTGCCAGCGTGAGCAACTGCAAGCTCCTCGGTGTTTGGCCGCTAAAATCGATTCCGTTGAAGAAAAACTTCATCGGCGAGCCGTTGAGGTGGTTCAGCGAGTTTGCGAACGCGGCGTGCGCTTGGGCAACGGCGGAATCCGTGGGGTACTCTTGCGTCGTCGAGCACCAATGATTCGGCAACGAGTCTTGGCAGAATCCGCCACCGGGACCGTAAGTTTGATCGAGTAACACCGTGCTCGTGTCGTCCATGAAGTAGTTGTCCCAGCTATCGCCGTTTTGCTGGAGATAGTTCTGGAACCACGCGATCACACTCGGACTCGTCTGGTTCGCCAGGTATACCGGAATCGTCATCGTCGAGCCCTTGCAGCCCTCGTTGTAGTGTCCAACGACGCGGTGCGCGGCGTCTGTGTAGCCTGCTTCATGAACGAACGACGACTCCGAAGCGGCGTTGATGAAGTTCGTGTCCGGTAACACGGGACACGTCGTTCCGTCGTACTGGAAGTTGGGGTCGAAGTAAAAGACGGAATAGCAGCTCTTCGGCGACGTCGAGCAGTCTTTCTGTGCTTTTGTGTTGCCGTTGCCGCCTTCGGCGTACGTCACGTACTGGGTGACTGCGGAGGCCGACGCATTCGCACCGCCGGCCCAATACTCGTCATAGACCCATGTGGGGATGTGCGCCGGGACGTTCATCAGCGGCACGGGCGTCGGCGTTGCCGAGGCCGTCATTGCGACAACGCCCGCGCGAGACGATGAAGTGGCGACGCTCGGAATCGTCGACGAGCCGGCTCCTCCGCCGCCGCCGCATGCGGCCAGCGCAGCGATCGTCACCATTGCGAAAACTGAGCGAGTGCTAGTCTGCTTAATAGATGCGAAAAAGAGGCGCTTCTTCGTAAGCGATCCTTCGAACACGATTGCTCTCCTTAATGCCAAGCAAGGCTACGCTTGACGTGTAAAGTAATCGTGAAATCGGCGTCCGGCAATAGTGACTTTACGCGCTCTTTACGTCACGTTATTTGATTTTTTTAACGACGGCGCGGCGAGTAGCGCCTCGACCGCACGACAATTGCTAACCGTTGGTAATGCGCATACCGCGGTAGCTAGCAACGTAAAGAGTTCGTCAAGCGACTGCCCGATCTGGCGGGTTTTACGAGGCGCGCTTGGCTGGAGTCCATCCGTACGGGCGCATCATTGACCGTAAAACGCAGCGCGGAGGCTCCGATACCCCGCAGAGAGGCACACGCGATCCTTACGCGTCCTTAATCTTCCGTGTGCCGAGCATTCCACCCGAGCTTTCGAGGAGGCCTTGTGAGCCACTCACGTATTCTTGTTTCAATCGCGGCTCTCTCGCTGCTGCTCGCTGCCTGTGGAGGCGGTGCTGGCTCGTCCTCGGTGGTGCCAAGCAGTCCAGGGCAGTCGACGCTCGGTACGCCTTCGGACCCGTCACAATCTTTACAGCCGCAAACGACGGCCTCGCCGGCGTCCATTACCGCCTCGGGGACGATCACGAACGTCTTCACCAACGGCTTCACGATGCAAACCGGCGTGCCACATGGTTACATCAACGTGATTACGTCAAGCTCTACGGTGTACAGCGGCGCCAAGCCATTCGACGGTGAGAACGTGACGGTCAATGCAACGGGATCGTGGTCGACGCAACTTCAGGCCATCACCGTGACGCAAGCCGGATTCGCCACTCCCTCCCCGGCCCCAACCGCGCCGGCCGCGCCTGCGTCCATCGCGACGCCGGCAGCCACCACAACGCCGAGCTCACCCGCTCCTTTCCCAACGCCCATGATCTATACGTCCGGTTCGATCACCGGGCTCTTTACCGGCGGCTTCACGATGCAGACGGGCGTTCCGCACGGCTACATCAACGTTCACACCACGGCCTCGACCGTGTTTACCGGCGCGAAGCCGTACACCGGCGAGAGCGTGCAGGTCGCTGCGACCGGTTCGTGGTCGACGTCGCTGACCGCCGTCGACGTGACGCAAGCCGGTTATGCAACGCCCACGCCGCAACCGACGCCGTATTCTACGCCGCCGCCACCGCCGGCCGTCATTCCCGCGCATATCACGACGTGGGCCTACGACGAGTACTGGGCACGCGGCGCAAACGGCACGACGGCACAAGTTCGTCAATACCTCAGCTACGCGCAAGGCGGACTCGGAAACAACAAAGCCGCGGTCGATTGCACCGGTTCGGGTGCCTGTAAGTCGGTGTTCTACTTCGACCCGCACATGATCTATGACAATTCGCAATGCGGCAACGAATCGGTCGACGTCAAAGCATTTTTGAACGCGGCGAACGAGACGTGGTTCGTACACGAAGCCGGCTACACGGATTACGCACATCGTCTGCGCGGTTCGTACAACCAGTCGTGCAACGGTGCAGCGACGATTCCTGTGTGGGCGATTAACACGTCGAACCCGAGCGTCGCCACATACTTCCAGTCGTACATGCACACATACGCGGGACAATTCGACGACTTCTTCATGGACGATACGAGCGGCGCGGTTTTGACGCAATTCTTCGGCCCGGGCGGCGGCTTCTGTCAAGACGCTACGAATCACATGTGCACGAGCACGCAAGAACTTCCCACGGATGCTTCGGTCGTGAACGAACATGCTACGCTTGCCAATGCGCTCACGCACACCGACGGATCGCCGATGCAAGGCGTCTTTAACGGGTTCAACTTCAGTAACGGCTATCCCAGCGACCTGAACGTTGTGCAGGCAAGCAATCACTTCATCGGCATTGTCTGCGAAAACTGCGTCGTCGACCAAGGCGTCCTACAGCCGTCGATGTACGCTTCGATGCTCAACGCAATGGCGGAAGTCAACACGATTCCAGGCGCGTCGGCCATTGAGTTGAACAGCGGCTCATCAGCGGCGGGCAGCGCGACGCAGCTTGCGCAGCGCGCGGTTACCACGGCAATCGCGTGGCTGGGCTATAGTGACGGTCACACCATCGTCTGGCCCGACCTCGAAGCGAACACGCAAAACCTCGAGATCTTTCCGGAGAACTCGATCTACCCGGCGAGTCCGCTCCAAACAATGCACACCGGCGCGATGGACTTAGCAGTTGCAAACGGGGTCTACCGTCGCGAATTCGTCAATTGCTATAACAGCACAGCACCGATTGGCCCCTGCGCGGCAATCGTGAATGCGAGCGGCAGCACGGTTACCGTGCAAGCATCGTGGCTCCAGCAGACGTACGGACACACCGTGCAGATGACTGGCGGCGACATTCCGAGTGGGGGAACCATCTCGCTCACGACGCAGCCGTTTGCGGTCAATTCGACAACGATCGCGCCCGGACAAGCGATTCTGATCGTCCGCTAAATCAACCGTCCCACACGCGAGAACATCGCCGTCGCATCACTGCGGCGGCGATGTTCTTTTTCGTTAAGGCGGCGCAAAGATTATACAAACGGCTGCCCGCTTCACATGAACATTTAAGCACGAGCGCCGCCCGCACGGAGAGGGCATAGGCGAGCCGCAGGCCGTTGACGACGACTATCCTGATCCGTACCCTGCGCGAAGGGCGTTGAATCATCTCTCTCTTTGGCTATCCGTCGCCCGAGTAATCGCTACGTCATTTGATGAGGAGGCTTTTTTGAGCCGCACCCGTCTATTGTTGCTCTCTGCTTCGCTGAGCGCGATGCTTGCTGCTTGCAGCGGAGGACAACAGTCTTCACTTACTCCCCCAGCCGTCGATCCGGCGGCAGTCAACGCGGGAGCTCCGGCTTCCAGCTTGCAGCAGCAGCAAACACAACCAGACGCCACACAAGGCGTCACGCAATCTGCCACCGCACAAACTACCGCGGTCACACCCGATGCCGTTGCAATGACGGCTACAGCGGGCATTCCGAAGCATATCGGGACGTGGGCCTACGACGAGTATTGGGGACCGGGTGCAAAAGGCACCACGGCACAAGCTCGCGAGTATTTGAGCTACGCGCAAGCCGGTTTCGGTAACGCTAAAGCGTCGACCGATTGCACGAATTCCGGCCAGTGCAAGTCGGTCTTCTACGTGAACCCGAGTTTCTTTTACGACAGCGCAGCGTGCGGACTTTCCGGCGACGCCAAGAGCATTGCGTCTCAGAGCAACGAAACGTGGTTCGTCCACGAATTAGGCTACAGCGACTTTTACCATCGTTTGCGCGGCACGTACACGCAAACGTGCGGTGGACGATCGGTAACTTCACCGGTGTACGCGCTCAACGGAAATAGCACGGGTGTGCGCAATTTCTACGCGTCGTACATGCGCACGACTGCCGCCGCATACGACACGTTCTTCATGGACAACACGAGCGGACAAGTCCTCACGCAGTTCTATGGGCCGGGCGGCGGCTTCTGTCAAAATGCACCCAACCATTTCTGTACGACCACGCAAGAGGTCCGCAGCGATTCTGCTATCGCGAGCACGCACGGCACGTTCGCCGACAGCCTCGTGCATCCGAATGGAACGGCATTCCAAGGCTTTTACAACGGCTTAAACTTCAGCAACGGCTATCCGAATGATCTCACGGTGCTCAAATCGAGCTCGCATTTCATCGGCGCCGTTTGCGAGGGTTGCGCCGTCAGCGGCGGTGTGCTCCGGCCGAACATGTACGCCGAACTGCTCAACGCGATGGCGCAGATCGATGCGATCCCGAACGCCGCGATGGTTCTCATGAGCAACGGCGCATCGGCAGGCGGAAGCGCGGCGCAGATCCAGCAGCGGTTAGTGACGACGGGCCTCGCGTGGCTCGGCTATAGCAACGGACATACGATCGTTTGGCCGAACCTCGAGGAAGGCACGCAAAACCTGATGATCTTCCCCGAAAACTCGATCTATCCGAGCTCACCGATCCAATCGATGTCCACCGGCGCGACGAACATTCAAGTCGCATCGGGCGTCTACCGTCGCGAATTCCGCGCGTGCTACAACGCAGGCGTTGCAATCGGGCCGTGCGCGGCAATCGTTAATGCAACGGGCAGCAATCAGCTCGTGCGCTCGACGTGGCTTTCACAGCCCTACTATCACTCGGTTGAGCTCATCGGCGGCGATATTCCCAGTGGCGGCCGCATTGCGCTCACTAGCACGGCTTTCCGTGTGAACGGGACGTACGTCGGTCCTGGTCAGAGCTTACTGATCGTTCGCTAAAACGTAGACCAGCAATATTAAGAGGGTGCAAACATTGTGCGACGGTCGCATGATGTTTGCGCCCTTTTACGCATGAAGATGCATGCGTGCCGTGCGTTCGAGCGTGTGCACGTTCGTTGACGCGGCTCTGAGTGTCACTTTACCCTGCCCGGAGGGGCACCCGTGGACTAGCTTTACTAAGCTTTACTGCCATTCGGGCGCCTGTGACATGCTACGCCAAAGATGAGGAGGCCCTATGTGCCGCACCCGTCTATTCACGCGTGCTCTTCCGCTTGTCGCTCTGTTGAGCGCATGCAGCGGAGGGCAACAGTCCTCGCTCCCCCCTGATCCAAGTACCCAATCCGCAACGGCACCGGTCGACGTAAACGCCCAAGCCGGCAATCCGGCGGATCCCGGTGCAACGACAACACAAGACGTAACCTCGACTCAAAACCCCTCGACACAAGTCAGCTCGACACAAATCCAATCCGAAAACGCAGGTGCGGCTTTCCCGCAATCATTAGCTGCCGTACCCGCCCACATTGCGACGTGGGCCTACGACGAATATTGGGGTCCCGGCGCGTACGGGACGACCGCGCAAGTGCGTGAGTATCTCACGTACGCGCAAGACGGCGCCGGCAACGATAAAGCAGCAAACGATTGCACGGGTTCGAACGCGTGCAAATCGGTCGTGTACTTCGGTCCCAATCTGTTTTACGATACGGCTGCGTGCGGAACCGTCACGCCCGATGTACGTGGCATCCTCCGCCAATCGTCCGAGAACTGGTTCGTCCATGAAACCGGATATACCAACAGCATCCATCGTATCGCCGGCCACTATACGGAGCATTGTAACGGCAGGACGTTTACGATTCCGGTCTATGCGATGAATACGCTCGCCCCCGCGGTTCGCGCGTTCTACGCGTCGTATCTACACACGTGGGCACCGAGATACGACGAGTTCATGATGGACAATACGAGCGGTGAAGTTCTCACGCAGTTCTACGGTCCCGGCGGAGGCTTCTGTGGCGGGCGCCTTTGCAGCACGACGCAAGAGATGCGTACCGACGCTGCAGTCGTTTCCGAACATGGACTGCTAGCGAATGCATTGACCCATCCCAATGGCACGGCAATGAGGGGAGTCTTCAATGGACTCAACTTCACCAACGGCCGTCCCAACGATCTGGACGTTTTACGTTCCAGCAGCCATTTTCACGGCGTCGTGTGCGAAGGCTGCGTCATGAGCGGCGGTTTACCGCGACCGGCCCTCTTCCCGGAGATGCTCAACGCGATGGCGGAGATCGATGCAATCCCCGGTGCCTCGCTCGTTATGTTAAACGACGGCGCACTTGCGGGAAACATTCCGGCGCTCAATCGCGCGCGTACGCTAACGACCGCGATGGCGTGGCTCGGATACAGCGAAGGACATACGATCGTGTGGCCCAACCTCGAGCAGAACACGTTGCGTCTCACGATTTTCCCTGAAAACTCGATCTATCCAAGCTCACCCGTCGAGAGCATGCGCAGCGGCGCGACCGATATTCAAGTCGCATCGCACGTATACCGTCGCGAGTTCCGCGCGTGCTATTACAGGCGCGCGGCGATCGGACCGTGTGCCGCCATCGTCAACGGCTCGTATGGCTCGGTGACGATTCGTTCATCGTGGCTAGCGCAACGCTACGGACATGCCGTCGAGCTCATCGGCAGCGACATTCCGAGCGGCGGGCGCATCTCGCTTACCGGCGTTCCCTTCTATGCAAACCGCACGTATATCGGCTCCGGGAACGCAATCCTGCTCGTTCGCTAACGCCTCTTACGTTACGATCCCGACCGCATCGCCGTTGCACTTGCGCGGCGATGCGGTTTGGCATCGATCGAGCGCAGCCATTCTTCTACGATTGATCCCCATGCGAAACGTTCGACGGCGAGGCGGCGCGCATTCTTCGACATCGTCTCGCGAAGCGAGGGGTCACGCAAAATCGTCCGCATACCTTCGGCGATCGCTTGCGGATCTTCGGGTGCCGCGACGATTCCCGCACCGGCTTCGCCGATGAGCGCCGCGCTCTCGCCTTCACCGCAATAGAGAACCGGTACGCCGCACGCGAGCGACGGGAACATCTTCGACGGCCGCGCACCGCGCATCAACGGATTCTTCACCAGCGGAACGATCGACGCGATCGCGAGTGAAAAATACTCCGGCATCGACGAGAGCGGCACCGGATCCACGAAGCGAACGTTTGAAAACTTCTCCTCGGCCGCGCGGCGCACGAGCGAGGCCTTCACGGGACCTGATCCGACGAAGACGACGTCGGCTTCGTCTTCGACGAGCTTGGCCGCATCGAGCACGGAATGGAGTCCCTGAGCAATGCCGTGCGTTCCGGCATAGATAAACACCGGTCGTCCGCTCAAACGTAACTCTTCCGCTAACGCGGTGCTTCCAGCCTGAGGGACGAAGGTCTCGATGTCGATGCCGTTGGGAAAGAAACGCACCTTGTCGGCCGGCACGCGTTTATGGTCGCGCAGCGTCGTTGCAATACCTTCGGTTACCGCGTTGACGACGCGCGCGCGCTGATACGACCAGTGCTCGAGCATCTCAGCAAGGCGCATGAGAAGGCCGTCGTTCATCACGCCGAGTTCTCGAACGGAATCCGGCCACAGGTCGGAGACGTTGAACACCATTGCAGCGCGGCGGACGCGCGCGGCAATCCATCCCGGAACGCTCAAGAACAGCGGCGGCGATTCCACGAACACGATGTCGGCGGGACCGGCCTTCGCGAGTCCGATGAGCGAAGTCACCGTGAACGAGAGATAATTAAGAATACGTTTGATACCGGTACCGGTGGCTGCGTACACCCACGTCCGGTGCACGCGTACGCCGTCAACCGTTTCACGCGCGTACAGTTTTCCGCGATACCCCGCCTGAACGCGCCCGATCAAATGATTGGGCATTGCCGTCACGACTTCCACACGGTGACCGCGCAGCCGCAGCTCGCGGGCAAATGCGGCCAAACGCGTCTGCGGTGCACCGATCTCGGGCGGATAGTACTGCGTGAGGATCAGGACACGCACGGTTCCACCCGCTGCGCAACCGGAATGTGCCGCAACATCGCGTCCACGATGCGTCGCGCGCTGTCACCTGCGCCGAACGGGAAGATCCGCGCCGCGGGTACCGCCCGCTGTGCGGCGCGCGCGATCGCAGCCGCATCGCTGCCCGTAACGACGTTCCAGTCGTCTGCCAGCGTTTCGGTCCACTCCGTACGGTCGCGCAGCGTAACGCACGGCGTGCCGAGCGTGATGGACTCTTTTTGTATTCCGCCCGAATCCGTAAGCACGACGCGCGCGTGAAGCTGCAACGCGAGCATATCCAAATAGGACAGCGGCTCGCACGTCGTAATCCCGTCTCCGGCGCCGACGCGAAACGCTTCAACGAGCGGACGCGTGCGTGGATGCACGGGGAAGAGAATGGGCATTCCCACTTTGCGCAATCCCGCAATCAAACGTGCAAACACCGCGGTGTTGTCCGTATTCGCTGCACGGTGAATCGTTGCGACAGCGTAGTTCTTCTCTTGCAGATTGAAACGGTCGAGAATCGCGGGCCGCGCAGGAAGCCGCTCGGCGGCGAGTAGCGCGAGGTCGACCATTAAATCGCCGACGATTTCGATCGGCGCCGTTAATCCTTCGCTCTGCAGCTGACGCTCAGATGACGGACCGGGCGCCAGAAGCAGATCGGCGAGCCGGTCGGCGACGAGCCGGTTCACCTCTTCGGGCATCGTCTTGTCGAACGACCGCAATCCCGCTTCTACGTGCACGAGCGGCACGCCGACCTTCGCCGCGACGAGGGCGCCCGCAAGCGTACTGTTCGTGTCTCCGTAAACGAGCACGCAGTCGGGATCGCACTCGAGGACGATCGGTTCGAGTCGCATCATCATGTGTGCCGTTTGATCCGCGTGCGAGCCCGAGCCGACGCCGAGATGCCAATGCGGCGCCGGCAGCTCGAGTTCACTGAAAAAGACGTCGCTCATGCGTTCGTCGTAATGCTGACCCGTGTGCGCGAGACGCTCGTCGACGCCCCGCGCGCGCAGCTCGCGTGAGAGGAGCGCGGCCTTGACGAATTGCGGCCGCGCGCCGACGACGCTGAGAACGCGCATGAGTTAGGCGACCGCTTCGGCAGCGAGTGCCGCCCGCAACGCGTCGCGCACGGTTTCCCGTTGCTGCGGCTGCAACTCCGGGAACATCGGCAGCGACAGCACCTCGCGCGCCGCGCGTTCGGAATGCGGGAACGAACCTTCGCCGAGTCCCAAAGCGCGATGCACTTCTTGAAGATGCAGCGGAACGGGATAGTAGATCATCGTTTGTACGCCCGCGTCCTTTAACTGCTGTTGCACCCGGTCGCGCTCGCGCGCGCGTATCGTGTACTGATGGTAGACGTGCAGCGTCCCGACCGTCTCCATGGGAACGTCGGCAAAGCTACGCAGATGCTCGCCGTACCAGCTCGCATTGGCGCGCCGCGCTGCAATCCAACGGTCGAGATGCGGCAGCTTCACGCGCAAAATCGCGGCCTGTACTTCGTCGAGACGGCTGTTTACGCCGAGTTCCTCGTGATGGTACTTCACCCGTCCGCCGTGCGCGCGCAGGCTGCGCATGCGATCCGCCAGATCGTTCCGGCTTGTCGTGACCATGCCGCCGTCGCCGTATGCGCCCAAGTTCTTCGACGGGAAGAAACTGAACGCGCCGACGTCACCGAAGGAACCCGTCTTCTTGCCGTCGATCGTCGAGCCGATCGATTGCGCGCAGTCCTCGACGACCGCGAGATTGTGTTTCTTCGCGATCGCCATGATTTCACGCATCGGCGCAGGATGGCCGTAGAGATGCACCGGCAGAATTGCCTTCGTGCGGGGCGTTATGGCGGCTTCGATCAACTGTGGATCGATGTTGAACGTCGTGGGATCGATATCGACGAAGACAGGGGTGGCACCCACGATGCCGATGGCCTCGGTGGTTGCGACGAACGTAAAGGGCGTTGTGATGACCTCGTCACCCGGACCGATATCGAGCGCCCGCAGGGCCAAATGCAGCGCGTCAGTGCCGGAATTCAATCCGACGGCATACTCGGTGCCGACGTATTGCGCGATCTCGGATTCGAGCGCTTGCACGTTGGGGCCGTTGATGAAATGTCCGCCTTCGAACACTTCTTCGACCGCGCGCGTAATCTCGTTCTTGAGCTCGTGATACTGCTCGCGCAGATCAAGGATGGGGATCATTTACTTCTCCGTACGATGTCGCCCGATTTTTCGTACTCGCGGCCGCACTCGGCGCACGCGGCACGATTCTCGGCAAAGGTGAGCTTGATGCCGCACTCGCAGGCGTAGCCGCGAACGCGCGCCGGATTTCCGTAGACCATCGCATACGGCGGCACGTCTTTCGTCACGACGGATCCGGCGCCGACGAACGCGAACTCGCCAAGTGTATGTCCGCAGACGATCGTTGCGTTCGCGCCGATCGAAGCGCCGCGTTTCACGATGGTCGGTGCGTAGTCTGCAGACGTGTTGCGCGGTGTGCCCGAACGCGGCGTCGTTACGTTGGTAAAGACCATGCTCGGACCGCAGAACACGTCATCTTCGAGCACGACGCCTTCGTACACCGATACGTTGTTTTGAATCTTGACGTTGTTTCCGATGGTAACGTTCGGCGAAATGACGACGTTCTGTCCGATCGAGCACTTTTTGCCGATCTTCGAGTTTGCCATGATATGGCTGAAGTGCCAGATTTTGGTGCCCTCGCCGATCTCGGACGGTTCGTCGACATACGACGATTCGTGAACGAAGTACGGTTTGGTGCGATCGATGACGGTCAACTAACGGCCTCCAAAGACGGGTGAGCGAATTCGTTGTTTGCGGCGAGCATCGTAAGCACTTGAACCACACGCAAGCCTTCCTCGCCGTCGGTCAACGGGCGCGTGCCGTCCGTCACCGCGTCGACGAACGCCTGCATCTCCGCCGCAAGCGGCTCGGACGTGCCGAACGGAATATCGCGCGCGTCTTCGCGCCACAGTTCAATGTGGTCGCGGTCGCCGTGCCGCTCGCCGCAAGGCGTCAGGGTGAGTTGTGCCCCCGCGCGCGAGTCGGTCAAACGTAAGACGCCCGTCGAGCCGAAGACGTCGAGGCGCGCAGTTTTATCCGGGTCGAGCCAACTGACTTCGATGTGTGCAGAACGCCCGCCGGTGAAAATCAGATCCGCATACGCGAAGTCAGCAATCTGCGGCCGTACGAACGCCGACGTCGCGCCTTTGACGCTTTCCGGAGCGCCGCCGAAAATTTCGAGCGTGAGGGCGATGTCGTGCGGAGCGAAACTCCACCAAACATTTTCCTGCGCCCGCAAACGTCCCCACGAGAGCCGGCGCGACCGCACGTGCCGCACCTCGCCGATTGCGCCTTCCGCGATGAGCGTGAGCATGCGCCGCACGGCGGGATGATAGAGCAACAGGTGACCGACGAAGAGCGTCCGTCCGCCGGCACGCGCGGCGCGCACGACCGTTGCGCCATCATCGGCGCTCATTGCAAGCGGCTTTTCGACGAAGACGTGTTTACCGGCGGCGATCGCTTCGAGCGCGAGCTCGGCGTGAAGCGGCGCCGGTGCGGCGATGACCACCGCGTCGATGTCGCGTTCGAGCAGCGAGGCAAGATCGAACTCGAGTCCAACTTCGGGATACTGCTCGGCTACCTTGGCGATCGCCGCTTCGTTCGCGTCACAGACACTCTCGAGTATACCGAGTTCCGCGCAGACGCGAACGAGGTTTGCGCCCCAGTAGCCGGCGCCGATTACACCTACTTTCACAACATCACCACGTTGGTACGTCCTTCACGGACGTCTTTGGTCGCGTTGCGCGTGTCGATGACCATTCTGGAGCTGTCGACGACGCGCGCGTAATCGATCGTGGAGTGGTCGGTGAGAATGATCACCGCATCGGCACGTTCGAAGACTTCCTTGGAGAGCGGAATCGAATGCCACATCTCGCCATGCTCGTCGGTAAAGCTCGGCACGAACGGATCGTGATAGTCGATGCGCGCGCCATCTTTACGCAGAAGATCCATGACCTTAAGCGCCGGCGACTCGCGCCAATCCTCGATGTCCTTCTTGTATGCAACGCCGAGCACGAAAATCTCCGCGTTCTTGATGGCCTTGCCCTGCTCGTTGAGCGCGCGCATGACCTTCTCGCGCACGAAGTAGGGCATCGTCCAGTTGATCTCGCCCGCGAGTTCGATGAAGCGAACGTTCATGTCGTACTCGCGCGCTTTCCATGCCAAATAGAACGGATCGAGCGGAATGCAGTGGCCCCCGACGCCCGGACCCGGATCGAAGCGCATGATCCCGAACGGCTTCGTGGCAGCTGCGTCGAGCACGTCCCACACGCTGATACCGAGACGATCGCAGAGCAACGCCATCTCGTTGACGAGAGCGATGTTGACGGCACGGAACGTATTCTCGAACACCTTGGTCATCTCCGCAACCTTGGGAGATGCGACCGGAACGACGTTGAGAATCGTCTGCTGGTAAAAACACGTCGCGACATCCAAGCAGTTAGCGGTTACGCCGCCGACGACTTTATTCGTGTTCTTGGTCGTGTAGCGCGCATTACCGGGATCGACGCGTTCGGGCGAAAACGACAGGAAGTAGTCTTCGCCGACTTTGAGACCAGACTGCGAGAGAATCTTGAGCAGCACTTCTTCCGTCGTACCGGGATAGGTAGTGCTCTCGAGAGAGATCAATTGTCCGGGCCGCAGGTACTTGACGATCTCGCCGGCCACGTTTTTGATGTACGAAATATCGGGCTCTTTATTCGCCGTAAGCGGCGTCGGCACGCAGATCACGATGCAGTCGCAACGTCCTAGCGTGCTGAAATCGGTCGATGCGTTGAGTTTGCCACTCTCGACCATCTCGGCGAGTTCGCGATCGTCAACGTCGCGAATATAATTCAGGCCTTGCTTGAGCTGATCGACTCGAATGGGATTTCGATCGTATCCGCAGACGTCGAAGCCGACCTTCGCCTTCTCCACCGCGAGCGGCAGACCGACGTAGCCAATACCTACGACGCCGACGACCGCGTTGCGATCGGCGATCTTCTTCTTTAGGGCGGATGCGCGAATCGATGACGCTTCCAGGAGTTTCACGTTCTCGTTGCCTCTGCGGGTGTCAGGATGAAGTCAGTGATTTCGGACCGCTCGACGCGGACCGTGGATTGGTTTTGAACTTCGGGCTGCGGGGTTGCGCCCGTCAGATGTGCGCCCGGAGTGAACTCCGGCACGAACTCTTTGAGAATACGCACCGCTCCGAGTGCGTCGCTGCGGCGTACGACTGCGCGCAGACGGTCGATGCCGTCGTTGAGACGCGCGTAGTCGAGACGCTGTTGCTTTGCGATGAAGAGCCGCTCGTGGCTCGTGCGGGTGAAGCCTTCGCCGTCGGTGAGAATCTCTTCGAAGAGCTTCTCACCCGGACGGATGCCGAGTTCCGCGATAGCGATATCGCGATACGGCTCGAGTCCGGAGAGGCGAATCACTTGCTCGGCGAGATCGAGAATCTTCACCGGTGCTCCCATGTCGAGCACGAAGACCTCGCCGTCGATGCCCATTGACATCGCTTGCAGCACGAGCGAGACGGCTTCGGGGATCGTCATGAAGTAGCGCACCATGTCGCGATGCGTAATCGTCACCGGTCCGCCGGCTAACACTTGCTGCTTGAAGATCGGAATAACGCTGCCGCGACTGCCGAGCACGTTGCCGAAGCGCACGGACACGAACTCGGTTGCGGAACCGCCGGCAAACGACTGGCAGACCAGCTCCGCCATGCGTTTCGTCGCGCCCATCACGCTCGTGGGATTCACGGCTTTGTCGGTCGAGAGCAAGATGAACTTCGCGCAGCCGGCCGCCGCCGCCGCGAGCGCGACGACTTTGGTTCCGATCACGTTGTTGCGCACGGCCTCGCAGATGTTGCTCTCCACGATCGGCACGTGTTTATGCGCGGCGGCGTGCAGGACGACACGCGGGCGATACGTCGTAAAGACGTTGCGGATCGCGCTGGGGTCGGCGACATCCGCGAGAATCATCTTCGTACGATCGAAATTGTAGCGGTCGCGCAGCTCGCGCTCGATCATGAACAGGCTGTTCTCGCCGTGGCCGAGCAGCAACACTTGCTGTGGGTCGAATCCGGCGATTTGACGGCAGATTTCGCTGCCGATCGATCCGCCCGCACCCGTTACGAGCACGACTTGCCCTTCCAGATGAGGACGGATTCCCGCCGTGTCGATGACGACCGGATCGCGCTTGAGCACGTCCTCGAGCCGGATATCGCGCATGCGGGAGACCGTGACCCGTTCGGTCAGGAGTTCCGTTGCGTCGGGCACAACGGTTACGCCGGGACGGGTCTCTTCCGGAACTTGCGCTGCGAGTTCGCGAACTTCATTGATTACATTGAGCGGCGAACCGGTGATCGCAACGAGGACGGTATCGATCGAATGACGGCGCACGACGTTCGGAAGATCGCGAATCTTTCCGAGAATCCGCACTCCGTCGATGCGTTTTTCCGATACGCCGTCTTCGAGACATCCGACGACAACCATCGGCAAGTCGCGATCTTCGAGAATTGCTTTAGCGGTTTGGTGACCGGCAATGCCGTGGCCGACAATCAAGACGCGTTTGGCTTCGGGACGCCGCGTGTACCACCACGTTCGCCCCATCACGAGCGCGATACGCACGAACATCCGCAAGATGAATGCGAGAACCGCCGCCATCACGACGAGACGTCCGGATGCCCCCGAGAGCGGCGTCGGCAACTGCTCGAACGCCATTGCGAGCAGTGCGCCGGCAATTGCGCCAATAAGCAAGCGCACGACATCATGGAAGTCGAATGTACGGGCGCTTTCATAGCGGAATTGCACGTACGCGCCGAAAACCAGCAGCATCGCGGCGACGATCGCCAACTGCTCGTGCGATGCCGTGTGAATGTCGGCAGCGCTCGGAGCCACTGAGACGGCGAGGCCGACGGTAATGCAGTCTGCTAGGAACAGTCCCGCCCGCAGCAGTGGACGAATCCCGCGGTGCCCATTGACGATGGAGATGCGCACGGTTTCGTACTCGTCAGCGCGTCATGGCCGGACGCGGCCGGGGAGCAGGTCGAAACGACGGGTCGTGCACCTTCATGCTCGCATCGTACGTCGCCACGCTTGGTATTCAAAAGATTCGGCTCCCCCAATGGCCCTTGGGACGCTCGGCCCTTGTGGCTGGGCCAACCTGATGTAGCCTTGGTGCTGCGGTACGAATGATGATCGTAACGTGAAGGATCCACGTTTGCTCGCCCGCTCGCTTCGGGCATTCTATTCCCTATTGCGCGAGTCGATGCGCGATGCAGAGCTTCGCGCGACGTACCCGAATGCGATCATCGGTTCCAAAGTCACCGTACGCGGCATGGAACGGATCACGATGGGGCGCAACGTGTTCTTGGACCACGGTGCCTACTTGAATCCCAGCAGTGTCAACGAAGGGCGCGGATTCATACGAATCGGCGACAACGTTGAGATCGGTCCGTATTCGGTCCTATGGGGCGGCGGCGGGTTGACGATTGGTAACAACGTTCATATGGGCGCGCACGTCCATATCACGACGCAACAGGGACGGCCGGTTCCGCTTGCGCAAACGGAGCTGTTGCCGCTTCCCGTCGACGTTGCGCCGGTCACGATCGAAGATCACGTCCTCATCTATTCGGGCGCGATCATCGTGCCCGGTGTGCGCATCGGTCACCATGCAGTGATCGCCGCGGGCGCCGTCGTTGTCGACGATGTGGAACCGGGGACGCTCGTCGGCGGCGTGCCGGCGCGGCCCATCTACCGGTCTACGGAAGATCGTCGAGCGACTTCAGCACGGTGAAGTGCTGATCGAGACTCGTAATTTCGAAGATTTTGCGTAGCGGCGCTCGCGTCACGATCAAATAGACAGTATTTCCGCTCTCTAACATGTTGCGGCCATACTGCGCGATCGCATTGAGGCCCGTTGAGTCGATAAAGAGCAACTCCGTCATGTCGATCGCGAGCGCCGGCGGCGTGCCGAGGCTTTCGAGCGTCGCACGCAGCTCATGCGCGTTGGACAGATCGATATCGCCGGAGACGCGAACAACGGGCGTTCCTTTATGTTGGGAAACGCCGATCTGCGCAAGGTTTTCATTCACGTTGGTTTGTTTATCCCGCCTGTCGCTGCGACAGAATCAACTCCAGGGTCTCGACGAGCACATTGCGCTTTGTAATGGCCGTAGCACGAGCGTATCTTTCATAATGATCGCCGAGAACCTCGCGCAAGCCAAGGGTGACCAGAGCTTGAGACTCTTGCGAGGCCGGAGAGCCGCCGCCCTTTGGACGCAGCTCGCCGTCGATGCGATCGCGTTCCAATAGGCGCAGCAACGTCACCTCACATGGTGGCCGCCGATACACGTTGCGCTTCGCGCGGACGCCTGGAAACGACTGCCTTTCCCGGTTGACGAAGGCGAGATCTTCGAGTACGGCGAGCGCCTCGAATACCATCGACGGCGAATAGAGACCGAGATCTTCACGAATCTGCTCGATCGTCGGATTGCATTCGCCCTTGTAATCGCTCAACATGGCGAGGTAGAGATACATGCAAACCTGGCGCGGATTGAGTACGTGGAACATGAACGCACTCCACCACGCCGGGATCATCGTTGTCGGCTCGCACTCTTCGTACGGCTGACTACCCGGAGTAGGTTTCACTTTACCGCTCGTTACGGATGGAGTTCCGGACATGCCTTTCACGCAGACGCTCCAGAATTCTGGGGGTGTTCTTCCGCATCCGGTCAGAAACGAAACGACCCCCGCGAGCTTGCGAGGGTCGTTCCTGTGATTTACCGCGTGATCTATGCTGGCATATCTTTCTTCTGCTCTTGATAGATCAACGTCGGCGGGTCTTTCTTCTCGATGACGTCTTTGTTGATAATGCACTTCTTCACGCCTTGCAACGACGGAAGATCGTACATCACATCGAGCATCGTCTCTTCGAGAATCGAACGCAAACCGCGCGCGCCGGTCTTACGGCTTTGCGCTTTCGTCGCGATTGCGACGAGCGCGTCTTTTGTGAATTGCAGATCGACGCCGTCCATGTTCATGATCTTCTGGAACTGACGCACGAGTGCGTTGCGCGGTTCGGTGAGAATGCGGCGCAGCGCGAGTTCGTCGAGCGCATCGAGCGTCACGACGATCGGAAGACGTCCGATGAACTCCGGAATCAAACCGAACTTCAGGAGATCTTCCGGCATCAGCGATTGCAGCAGTTTACCGGTGCGCGCGTCCTTCTTACCTTCCGGCGTTGCACGGAAGCCCATGTTGTTTGCGGAAACACGAGATTCAATTATCCGCTCCAGCCCGTCGAACGCGCCGCCGCAGATGAACAACACGTTGGTCGTGTCGATCTGGATGAACTCCTGGTGCGGATGTTTGCGTCCGCCCTGCGGAGGAACGTTTGCCGTCGTGCCTTCGAGAATCTTGAGCAGCGCTTGCTGCACGCCTTCGCCCGACACATCGCGCGTGATCGACGGATTCTCGCTCTTGCGAGCGATTTTGTCGATCTCGTCGATGTAGACGATGCCTTTCTCCGCGCGCTTGACGTCGTAGTCTGCGGCTTGAATGAGCTTGAGCAGAATGTTCTCGACGTCTTCGCCGACGTAGCCCGCCTCGGTGAGCGACGTCGCGTCCGCCATTGCGAGCGGAACGTCGAGAATCTTCGCAAGCGTCTGCGCGAGATAGGTCTTGCCCGAACCGGTCGGACCGACGAGCAAGATGTTCGACTTCTGCAGCTCGACGTCGTCGGCCGTGCCGCCGGCGTTGATGCGCTTGTAGTGGTTGTACACCGCGACCGCGAGCGATTTCTTTGCGCGTTCCTGCCCGATCACGTACTGATTCAGAATGTGATTGATTTCTTTGGGCTTAGGAATGTTGCGCAGCCGCAGATTCTCGTCGACGTTCTTATAAAGCTCTTCTTCGATAATCTCGTTGCAGAGCTCTATACATTCGTCGCAAATGTACACGCCCGGGCCTGCGATCAACTTGCGAACTTGCTCCTGCGATTTGCCGCAGAAACTGCACTTGAGTTGACCCTTCTCGTCTCCGAAACGGAACATGCGTTACGGGCGTCCTTTCGGCTTAAGCCGGCGTCGACAAGGCCCCACGGTCTTCGATAACATGATCGATAATCCCGTAGTCCTTGGCTTCTTCGGAGGTCATGTAGTAGTCGCGGTCGATGTCCTTCAGGACCTGCTCGAGCGGCTTGTTCGTCGTCTTTTCATAAATACGGGCGATGGTTTGACGCGTCGCGATCAGGTCGCGTGCCGCAATCTCGACATCCGTAGCCTGGCCACCGATCTGCGAGACCCAGGGCTGGTGAATGAGAATCTTCGAGTGCGGCAACGAGAAGCGCTTTCCGGCCGCGCCGCCCGTCAATAAGACCGAGCCCATCGACGCCGCCATGCCCATGCAAATCGTCGCGACGTCCGGCTTAATGAACCGCATCGCGTCGTAAATGGCAAGACCCGCCGTGACGCTGCCGCCCGGCGAGTTCACATACATGTCGATGTCCTTGTCCGGATCTTCCTTTTCAAGAAACAGCAACTGCGCGATCACGAGGTTTGCCAAGTGATCGTCGATCGGACCGCCGACGAAGACGATCCGGTCTTTGAGCAGTCGCGAGTAGATGTCGTACGCGCGTTCTCCGCGTGCGCTCTGCTCGACGACCATTGGTACTAAATGACCCACAATTTCTCCCTAACCTAATTCCGTTGCTGTTCTCTAAACTACGGCTCCCGCTACGAAGTTGCTTCGCGGTGCTCCTACTTCTTGTTCTCGACGATCCTCGCGTTGTCGATGAGGAACTCGAGCGTTTTATTCCGGACAATGCCGTCCATCAACGATAATACGTTGTTTCCGAGCGCTTTGCGAATACGGTCTACTGGCTGGCCGTACTGCCGCGCAAGTGCACCAAGTTCTTCGGCGATGTCCGCCGGTGTGGCATTGATGTTCTCGGCTTTGGCAATCGCCTCGATCAGCAGCGTTCCTTTGACACGGGTCTGCGCGTCCGCTCGGTACTCCGAGCGAAGGTCATCCTCGCTCTTACCCGCTTCGTTCAAGTAGTCCTCAAAGCTAGCGCCCGTGCGCGCGGCCTGCCCCGCCGTATCGTTGATCATGTGATCGATCTCGCGTTCCACCAGCACTTCGGGCAGCGGGAAATCGCGCGTTTCGAGCAGCTTCTCCATCACCGCGTTTCCGACAGCACGGCGGGAACGCGACTCGGCAATCGTTTCCAATCGCTTACGAACATCGGCCCGCAGTGCGTCGAGTGTTTCGTTTTCCGAAATCGACTTTGCGAACTCGTCATCGATCGCGGGGAGCTCGAGCGCCTTCACATCGTGCACCGTGACGGTGAATACCGCAGTCTTTCCCGCGAGATCTTCCTGTGGATAATCCTGTGGAAAGACGGCCTCGACGTCTTTGGTCTCGCCCGCCTTCATGCCGGCGATGCCGGTGACGAAGCCTGGGATGAAGCGGTTCTCGTCGAGCTCGGTCATCTGCCCGGTTGCCGTGCCGCCTTCGAACGGGACGCCGTCGATCTTGCCTTCATAGTCCATCGTTACGATGTCGCCGATCTGCGCCGGTCTGTCGACTGGGACGAGCGTCGCACGCTCTTTTGCCAGCGACTGAATGCTGCGCTCGACGTCCTCATCGCTGATCTCGATCGGCTCGCGCTCGACCTCGATGCCCTTGTACTCGCCAAGGTCGATCTCGGGACGCACGTCGACGAGCGCCTTGAGTTTCGGCGGCTGACCGTCTTCGACCGGAAGCAGTTCCATTTTGGGGCGGTCGACCGGCTCGAGGTCGTGCTCGCGCACGGCCTTGGCGTAAACCTCGGGAACGATGTCCTCCATGGCCTGACTCGTAATCGCGTTGCTGCCGTAGGTCTGCTCGAAGATCTTGCGCGGCACTTTACCGGCACGGAAGCCGGGTAGCTTCACGTTCTTGACGAGCTTGCGGAAGGCGCGCTCTTCGGCGGCGGCAAGCTCTTCGGCGGTGATAGGGATCTCGAGCTCCACTTGCGTCGGAGCCAGGCGATTGAGGGTCGAGGTACTCAAGCGGGCAACTGCTTTCTCTGCGTCTTAAAAACGGAAAGGAGCGCTTCGGCGCTCGAGCGCCTGCGCCCCTTATAAACTGATGGAGCGGAAGACGAGATTCGAACTCGCGACCCTCGCCTTGGCAAGGCGATGCTCTACCACTGAGCTACTTCCGCGATTTGGGGACCGGAGCGCCGGTTCAACTACTTTGCTTGCCCAAGCCGCGCCAACCGCGCGGCTTGGGCAAGCAGAGACTCGAACTCTGACGGGTTGCCCCACTGGAACCTAAATCCAGCGCGTCTGCCAGTTCCGCCACTTGCCC
>CAZYLU010000006.1:0-62482 GCA_964648945.1 uncultured bacterium
CTGTTAATCAGCGGGTCGCTGGTTCGAGTCCAGCATCCGGAGCCATGAAAATAAAGAGCCGCCCCAGCGGGGTGGCTCTTTTATTTCACCATTCGCGTATCAGAGAATGAAACTAAGCGCACAAATATGGGACCTTCGTCGCTCCCGTAAGGACGAAGGCATGTCGATAGCTTGCACATTCGCAGGTACGATTGGCATCCAACGACGTCGAAGAGGGTGTTCCGATGTCAAACTTTGTGTTGCGGCGCGCTCTCGTCTATGAATTGTGAGGCAAGCGTTGTGCCGACTATCGTCAATGTAAACTACCCAGCACCAACACAGGGATTTACGCCGCGGGACATTTCGTCCGTCACGGATTTCGTTGTCCATCATTCCGCGGGTCCCCTTACTCAGACACCGCTCGAGATTGACGCCTATGAGCGTGAGCACGGTGATATCTATATGCCGTACACGTGGCTCATCGACGCGCAAGGAACCATTTACGCGGGGCGGCCGGCGCTTGTGATAAGCGCTGCTACGTTCGGTCGAAATGCGCAGTCTGTTGCGTGTTGTCTGATAGGGAACTTCCAAAGCAACGATCCGGGCTTTACGGGAGATCCATCCTCAGCGCAGCTCGCGGCACTCCAAGATCTTTGCACGTGGGCCCATCGAGCGTATCCGGCGATTGACAGAACGTATGCGCACGGTGACGTCGCTGCGCTCTTTTACAATGGTGATAGCAATTATGCAACCGAATGTTGCGGCGATCGGCTGCGGGCGCAGCTTCCGAGATTGCGAAACGCCGTCTACAGCGCTCTCCAGCACGTCGGCGCCTGAACATGGTGGATTAGAGTTCGAAATACATGTCGCGGGCAGTGAGGACGGCGTGGCGCCTTTCGCCGATCCAAGATTTACGGTCACTTCTTTTGTGACGACCCACTAGCAGGGCATGCCGGCGGCTCCGTGATCGGGGCTTGCCTTATGCCGGCCCGGATGTCCAACTGAACGCGGTACACGTCGATCGCGGGCAGTTTGTCGATCGGGTACAGCGTTAGCCGGCCGCGCAACCGACGTGAGGGGATATCGTACTCACTTGCGATGACATTCGTGCCGGTTCGAGTAATTATCACACAGCCGGGAAAGCCTGCCACGACGTCCCATTGTCTCGTCATTAGTGGCGTTGAGTATCCCCACGCGTAGACGATGAACAGACCGCCGACGGTGCATGCGAAAATCCATCCAACGCGTGTGGCTGTATCTTGATCAAACCGCGCGGTACGTCCCGCCCGCTTAAGTGCGAGGTACGCCATGACGACGACGAAGCCCGGGATCACGGAAAAAAGCCCGATGATAAAGATTTCTACGGGACTTATAGTGATGTACCAGAGTGGAATGGACAGTGCGCGAAAGTAGCCGGTATACCATGTCACGTCGGCGAAGTTCGCCAGGATTGGCATGGCGGCGAGTAACGCAGCGTTCGGAATGCCGGAAATTAGCGGCTCGTCATCCGGCTGAGGCACATCCACTTCTGCCGCATCGCAAGGCTGGAGCCCTTCAGCTAACGTTCAAGCGAGCTGCCTAAAACCGCCCTCGTAAACAAATTCGGTTATTGTACTTTCACGATGGCGTGCATGTTCAATAGAGCGAGGCCGCAGTATTCGCTGCATACCAGAAGATACGTATCGGGCGTGTCAAACTCGTGCGTGGCGACTTTTGACCACCCGGGTCCGGCGGTCATATAGACTCCTGTGCCGGCGATGGCAAATCCGCGTACGAAATGCGAACTCCTTACAGAGAACGTCACCGTGCTTCCCGCTGGAATCGTCAGCGTCGACGGATCGAATCGGGAGTTATCGGCAACGATGTACGCTTCGTAGGTTCCCATCGGCGAGTTTGTACAGCCAAGGATGGCGGAGCGGTGGCATTTGCGCAAGCCTCGGGCCATCGGCGTGCAGCACGGTGCTGCTTGTATTCGATTTTGGTGCGGCCGCCAAAAACACCAGGGCACCAAGGATCACTGCCGCTGTAAATGCGCCGCTGACTAGCTTGATCGCCTCGTTGCTTATACTTGTATAGGGGAGCGGTGCTGGTAGCGCTTAACGCGGGCGCGTACGATCGTCCTGAGGTTGAGTAAATGGGCATCGTAATGTTCAAAAACATTCAGGAGGCGATACGCGCCGGCTTCCTGATCGAATCGCCGATCCCGGACTCCGAGGGATTTCTTCACGCAAGAATGCAGACGGAACGCGGCTTGGCGATCGCTCTCGTCCAGAATAAAACGCGTTGGCTGGACGCGCTGTCGTTCACACTTTCTTCATATGCTTGCCAGACGATCGTTTGATGCGTTTTTTTAGTATTGCTGTATTTCTATTCGCCGTTATGTTAAACGGCGCCAACAGTCAAGGCGCGACGATGCGCGTTCACGCGACAGTCGTCTCGACAACGTCGTCGTCTGTTGTCGTGTCCACGTCCTCAGGAAGCCAGATAACTGTGGCACTGACCCCGAACGTTCGAATTCTTGGCGTAGATAGATCGTCTCTCGACAAGGTTGTGCCGGGATCATACATTGGCACAACGGTCGTTCCTCAGGCCGATGGAACCTATAAATCTACGGAAGTGCACATTTTCGCCGCATCGTTGCGCGGTACAGGAGAAGGGTTCACAAAGATGGATCCGTCCGGAAACAAAATGATGGCAAATTCGACGGTACGCGAAGCACCGGAACGCATGATGGCAAACTCCACCGTGCGTTCTATGTCTGCTGATGCCGGTTCAAAAATGATTTCAATGCAATTTCCCAGCGGCACAAAGCGAATCAGCATTCCGCCTGACGTTCCCGTCCTCCAACTCGAACCCGGTTCCAAAAGCCTGCTTGTGAAAGGCGCGTCGGTACTGTTGGTCACCGGAGCGGACGGTCAACCTTCAAAACCAAGAATCATTCTCGTCGGCGAACATGGAGCGCCGCTCCCACTCTAATCTATTGAAGTAACCCGTACGTTCGCGAATGGGAATCGAATCGGCCTCACGATGTGAACGGCCGATTTTTTTTTGCGATAACGATTGCAGAAATGCGCGCAATTTATTTGCAGCAAAGTCAGAGTTTTTTCACGACTTGTCTCTATAAGGTTCGAAGTCGTTATTTTTCAAGGAGAGATCATTCGTGTCAAAACCTATCGTTATGTGTGGATTTTTAGCTTTGGGACTCGCTCTTGCGGGTTGCGGCGGTGGCGGTAGTAGCGGCGGCGGCGTGTCCAGCGCGGTTCCTATTACAAATCCGCCGGCTGCGGCTCCGCCGCCGTCCAGTCCGGGATCATCAAGTACAGCGGGCGACACAAACCAAGTTATGTTGAACGGCGCCCTCACTCTCGTAGATTCTAAAACGGGTCTCGCACTGTACACGTTTGGCGGCGACACTACGCCGGATCAATCGGCTTGCACCGGAAGCTGCCTTGCGATCTGGCCTGCCCATGCAGCGACTGCGGGAGAGATGGCTTCGTCAGGCTTTACGATTTTCACGCGTTCGGATAACGGTACGATGCAATGGGCGTACCTTGGAAAGCCGCTGTACACGTTTGTCTCCGATACGACGAGCAAGAACGGCACGGGAGACGGCGTGCAAAACTTCAACCTCGCCCATCCACAAGCAATGGCAGCACCGAGCCCAACGGCCCAGCCCACCTCGGCCCCGCCTCCGCCGCCGCCTCCGGGATACTAGCTTATACAGTATCGAGCCGGCGGAGCGATCCGCCGGCTCATCACATCCGCTTCACCGCGCTCGCAACGCGTTCGTCGCATACGTACCGAAGAGCAGGTTCTGCGCTTGTTCCACGCCAGTCACCGGAAGCGTGGACGCACCACAATCACAACGGGAAGCGAAACCTTCTTCCTGGTCGGCGGAACGCCGGGAAGCAGCGCATCCATCACAAGGTCGTGTGTGAACGACACGACGATTTCGTCGACGAGCTGATTCGCTCCAATCGTTCGCGAGATGGGTGTAAACGTAGTATCGGCGCGCCATTGTGTCACAAAATGATCGCGATAAAATCCGACGACTTCGTCGCGATCGTTCCCACCCATCATCGTCGGAACGAAGTAAACGTGTGCCGACAGCGTTGAAGATCGAGGCGGCGGTACGCGCCCACTGCAGAACCCAGCGATTGTGTAGCGAGTCGTCGCGCAGCATCACGGGCCTACCACGGCTCGCATCATCGAGTGCCTGCAACGCTTTCCGGTTTCCCCAGCGTGCCGAACACTTCGCTATTGATGATGCCGCCGACAATCCAATCATCGGGTCCAACATCAGCCGTCTTTCCGACAGCGAGAATCGTACCGTTGCGGACGGCAAGTGCCTCGGCCCACGGCTCGCGGAAATCGAGCGTGTAAATTGCTGCGTTGCGAACGATGAGATCGGCGGGAGATCCTAACCCCAGCCGCATTGATGGCATCCCTTGCACGGACGGTTCGTGAGGCTGTTCAAGTGGTGCGCGCGGGAATGCAGCGACCGCGCCACGATTTCCTGGGCAATTGCAAGCACTTCGCCTGCCGTTAATTTCGATAGCTTGCTCATCGTTATTGCACCTTTATGATCGCGTGCATATCTAAATGATCCGGGCTGCAATACTGACTGCATACCAGCACGTAGGTATCCGGTCGTTCGAACTCGTGCGTGGCGGTTTTCACCCATCCGGGACCTGCCATCATAAAGACGCCGAGTTCAGGGATCGAGAATCCGCGGACCGTGTTCGTGCTCGTTACAAAAAACGTTACGCTGCTGTGGACGGGAACCGTGATCGTGGAGGGAGAGAACTGAGAACCGTCGGCAGTGACGTATGCTTCGTAGGATCCGTCGGCCAATCTGTAGACACCGGGATGCGGGAACGGCGCCGTTTGCGCGAGCGTTGGGGTCGACCGGGCTGGGAGGCCTGCGTTCGCGGCATCGGGTCTCGGTACAAACGTGGCGACTACAATGACCGCTACGATAGAAGCGACCGTAGAGAGCGCGAAAGCAAAATAAGGCAGGGTTTGCGCCGTGTCAGCTGATCGCCGGGAGAAGAGAGCGTTCATGACGCGATTGTGACCCACCGGCGTCGTGGGGGCCACGAACACCCATACAACTATTCGAACAGTTCGCAAATGTAAAGAAACTGCAAGTTTCTTAATGTGCATGCTTTGGGCTTCCGACGAAACTATGCGTGAAGAACACGACTGCTTCCAGACTCGCGCTTCTCGCGATGTTCTCGACTCCGCTTGCCGCCTGCGGCGGCGGCACCGGCGCCGGTTCATTGATGGCTCCGGTTTCCACCCCTGCGGCATCCTCGCTCGCGGGCGGCACCGTCCCCATGACGGAAGCCAATGCGATGGCCACGTCCGCCACGGCCGCGACGACCCCGCCGCTGCAAACCAGCGGCTCGATCGAAGGCCTGTACAACGGCGGCTTCACGCTGCAAACGGGATATCCGCACGGCTATGTGAAGATCAGCATCGCGTCATCAACAACGTTCGTCGGCACGAAGCCGTACGTTGGCGAGAGCGTTTCAGTTACCGGAACGGGATCCTTCGAGACAGCGATCAACGCTACGACCGTCACGCAGGCAGGCGCTCAGACTTCTGCTACGACGCTATTGCAAACGAGCGGTACGATCACAAGTTTCTATTCTGCCGGCTTTGTTATTCAGAGCGGAAGCCCGCACGGCTACGTGCGGATCGCTACGTCCTCGTCGACCGTCTATAGCGGCGCAAAACCATTTGTCGGCGAGCACGTCGCAATTGCGGGTACGGGATCGTTCTTGAGCGCGATTCAAGCGACGACCGTGACGCAGGCGGGCTCTGCAACGCCAACGCCCGGCCCGACGCCAAAAGCAACGGCGACGCCTGTCGTGACAGCACCGACAGCGACGCCGCCGCCGGCGTACGCTCCGCCGAACGGCACGTCGACGACGCCACTGATGCCGCAGGCGAAGAAAGGCATCGGTCTCTTCCAGGTGTTCGACGCGTTCGGTTCGCCGCGAATCTCGTCATCGCAAGCAACGTCAGATGCATCACGGTATGGTGTCGTCTGGGGCGCGCGTCCGGGAATGGCGTCGTCCTGGCTCGGCGGCAATGCGAGCATGGCCGCTTCGTACTACTTCCCGCAAGAAACGGATCTGAGCTTCGTATCGTGGGGTGGTGCGGGTCACACGTTAGCGTGGTGGCAAGCAAATCATCCGGATTGGATCCTGTACTCGTGTACCGCGAACGGTACGCCGACGACGATCCCTGCGTACGTCGGAGAGCTTCCCAACAACATTCCGCTCGACATTCACAATCCGGCCGTCGTGGACTATCAAATTCACGCCGCTGCGAACTACGCGATTGCGAACGGCTACAACTCCCTCGCAGTCGATGAAGTGCTGTTCTATAACATCGGCGGTGTAACGGCTGGTACGGGGGCCTATGGCTGCGGTATCTATCAGAACGGTCAATTCGTCCGTCGCTATAGCGGCAAGCGGGATGCGCAATGGAACGCGGACACGGTGGCGTGGGTCAAGGCGGCGCACAGCATTCTGAAAACGGACGCGACGCTCGCGCCGCACAATCTCAAGCTGATCGTCAATCACCCTGCGGGCTACATCAGCGATCCTAACGAACAAGCGATTCTGGCGAACGTCGATGCAGACGTTGACGAAACCGGTTACTCCGATTACGGCCAGTATAAGAGCAGTTCTTCGCTCTTCAAGCTGACGCTGGATTGGGTTCGCTACGCTCAAGCTCACGGAACGGCGCCGCTCGTTGTCAACAAGTACTACCAAAGCAACGCGGTCACCGGCACGCAAGTCGAATTCTCAATTGCGACGTACCTCATGGGCAATGAAGGCGGCGAAGGCCTTTTCACGAGCAACAACCCGGGATACGGCGTCGAGCAATACTTCCCCGAATATTCGGTCAACTACGGCACGGCGTGCGGTGGTTACTACGGCGGCGCGTCGACGGACCCGAACAACCCGCAAATCTGGTATCGCCGCTACAGCAACGCGGTGGTCGTCGTAAACAGCGGCTCGTCGCGCGCGAGCGAAGTGGCGACGCTTCCGTCGGGTCACACGTATCGTGACCTCGAAGGCCGACCGGTTTCGAATCCGCTCACGGTTGCCAATTTCGACGCATACGTGTTGCTGACGACGAACGGCTGCCAATAGTTCACATCGAACTCCTGACCGGTTTAGAACCCCGAGAAATCGGGGTTCTTTCTTTTAGGTAATGAGCCGCGGGAGGTGATGACATGCTGCTAGGCGCTGAGGTACGTTGGTTCGGCAGTGGCGCGCTAATCTCGGCGTTAAACTCCGTGCGCGTGCGCACGGAAACCTGGAACTAAAGGTTTTGGATTCGAGGGAGGCCGGGATCGAAATCGTTCATGGTTTGCATGGGCGAATCGAACAATGGCGGAAGCTTTCCATCGGTCAACCGCAACTCGATAAAGATGATGATCCGTCATTTGACGCAAGCAATGCGTCGGTATGCGTGAAGAAGACGCGATCGCTGTTCAAATTCGAGGTTCACGACGAGACAATACGCGTTGTTCCCGGCAACGCGATGATCGAGTCCGGAACCGGAGTCGAAATCACCGGCCTACTTATAGACGATGTGCCATACTGGACGATAGGTTTCGAAGCCTTCGCATCCGCCGATTCAGACCTTGAGCTGATTTTACGTGTTACGTGTCAACGCGCGCTTAACGGCGGTCCCGTCGACGTGCTCTCTAGGGCGGAGTCATGCGGTTATCCGCAGTGGATCGAATCCGTTCTAAAAACTTCACCGGCGAACCGTTGAACTCGCCGCGATCGAAGACGTCGTAACCACATCGCTCCAGAATGCGCAGCGAAGGGAGATTCTCGCCGCTTACAAGCGCAACGGTGCGTGAAGACGGCAGATATTCATCGCCCCATGCTACCACCGCGTTGACCGCTTCAGTTCCGTAACCGCGGCCATGGACCAATGAACGGAGCGCAAAACCGATCTCCGGGACGTTCTGCATCGATGGATCGATATCGCGTTTGAAATCGGCAAAGCCGATCTCGCCGATGAATGCACCTGTGGCTTTTTCCTCAATGGCCCAGTAGCCGTATCCCAACGCGTCCCAATGTCCAATGTACGTCAACAGCCGCGACCACGTCTGTTGCCGCGTCGATGGACGACCGCCGATGAAACGTGTGACGCCCGGATCGGACCACATCGCGCAGCAATCCTCAAAATCGCTAACGCGGTGAGGGCGCAAACGCAACCGTAGTGTATCGAGTGCCGGCACATCAACCATACGTACCGATTCGCGAAAATGAAAAGGCCACCCAGCGATTTGGGTGGTCTTTTCATCTCGTGTGGTCGGAGGTAGGGAGTAGCGATCCGCGCTTGTGGGTGCGCGTGTGGAGGCGACGGTGCGCCGATGATCTAGGGACGAACGAGTGCGAGGGCCCAACCTGCCGCCGTACGCATACGAGCGGGCAAGAAGCCTTCGCGGTCGGGATAGATCGAGAGAATCTGAAACCCCGCGCGGAGCGCCTCCTCGGGGGATCGGAAGATTAGAAGACCGGCCATTGTGCTCACCTCCACAGTTCGCTATGGTTCAGTTGTAACGCCGCGTTCTGCGTTGTCTCTTGGAGCAACCTCAGGTTGTTAAATGTTCCGAAGACAGCAGACGGAGCTTGGCCGTTTCACAGGAAGGTCCCAGAGCTGCGGCCTTAGATTGCACGATGAATCTCCTCGCCTGGACGAGCGCTGTAGCGCTGCTGCCGGCGCTTACAGCCGGTTCCGGCCTTCCAAGTCCGCCCGCGGTACGTTCGTCGCACGGTGTCGCGACGTTGACGCTGGTTGCAAACGAAGCGCCCGATCACCATGCGCGCATGGAGTTCAATGGGTCCACGATGTTGCCGACGATTCGCGTGTGGCCCGGCGATCATATGCGCATCACGTACGTCAACGATTTACCGGTACACACGACGGAGCAATGCGCGCTCGGAACGTGCAAAGACCTGACGAACTTGCACTTTCACGGGCTCGAGGTTTCGCCCGAGGCACCGCAGGACGACGTCCTCACGATGATGGCGATGCCCGGAGAGACGCTGCACTACGACGTGCATGTGCCGAGCACGCACATGCCCGGACTCTTTTGGATTCACACGCATCCGCATACCGAGAGCGCGGAGCAAGATCTCGACGGAATGTCGATGGCGATCGTCGTGGAAGGCATCGACCGGTACGTCCCGGAGGTTCGCGGTCTTCGCGAGCGCGTCATGGTCGTTCGTTCGATGGAGGCAAGCGCTTCAGACGCGGAGTCGCTCGCGAAGATTGAAAGCGTTCCAAAGAACGATTGCCGTACTTCACCCGAACCAATCGACGACTTCCCGACGGTCAACGGCGCCGTTCGTCCAACGATTGCGATCGCTCCCGGAGAACGCCAGTTTTGGCGCATCGTCAATGCGATGCCGGAGGGCTATCTCGACCTGCAACTCGACGGCGGTACGTTTGAAGTCATCGCACTTGACGGCCAACCCCTAGCGCTTCGCGACCGTAAACATCCGATCGTTGCGATGCAACATGTCTTTTTGCCGCCCGCTGGACGCGTGGAAGCGATCGTCACGGGCCCGAGAAACCCCGGCGCAACGCTCCGCACGCGCTGCGTTGATACAGGTCCGGCCGGCGATGATAATCGGGCTGCCGTTATTGCGGACATTGACCCGCATCCGACAATGGAAGCGATGGAAACGGTCCCCGTATCGAGCCAGCCGCCCGTCTATCAAACGTTCGATGTAGCGCCGGTAGAACGCAGCCGGCCGCAGTTCACAGCCACGTTCACCGAAGGCCATCACCGCTTCTATATCAACGGACAACTCTTCACGATGTCGGCGAAGCCGATGGTCACGGCGCACGTCGGAACGCTCGCGCACTGGCGTGTAATCAATCATACGCACGAAATGCATCCGTTCCACATCCATCAAGTCCATTTCTTGACATATGCCGTGAACGGACGCGCGGTCGAACATCCGGTGTGGCTCGACACGATGAACGTTCCGGCGGACGGAACGATCGACACCGTGATGGATTTCACCAATCCGGTGATCCGCGGCATGGCGGTCTTTCATTGCCACATCCTCAATCACGAAGACAAGGGGATGATGGCGAAAGTGCTCTTTATCTAGTGCTCGGCAACTACGAGAAGTAACGAACGACGAGCCGCGCAAGAAGCGTTGCCGGATAGAGCGCTCCGATTACCGACTCCACGTTTGCGAGGCTGCGAATCAACGGATTCAGCGGCACGATGTCGCCGTATCCGGTGGTCGTAATCGTCGAGAACGAGAAGTAAACGAAATCCGTTAGATTGCTCGCCGATGTCACGCCGCGCGAAAATCCGTGCGGGTCGAGCATCGCGGCGACGCGGTAGAGCAAGGCAAACGCCATCGTGATGCTGAGGTAAACGGCGATGCCGCCCTGAATGCGATGATACGTTCCCTCGTCTTCGTTCGTGAAGACGATGCGTAGCAAAACAACGCTGAGCGCCGCCAAAAAGACGATGCGTGCCGCAAAGTCGATTGCCAGCGTAGCCGACGACGGTTCGGCGTGATGGAAAAACATCGAAGCAGCGTCGGCAAGCGCGCAGATTACGATCAGGGACTGCGCACGACGGTTCGACGACGTGACGGCGACGGCGACGAGAACGATCAATGCGTCGAGCGCATCGAGCGTGAGAAGCGGTAGCCGCTGCATCGCCTGCAGCGGCTGCGCGACGAAAATTTCGAGAGCTACGAGGATGACGAGAACGGTGAGGCCGGATTCGCGCACGCGCGCCGACTCAATCCGCTCCTTGATCGGTCGAAGCTTCAAGCGCGTGGAGGTCGGCCTCCCCCGGCGTGTCCCATGTGACCCCCGTGATACCCGCCCATTTCATGCGGTGCGACGACGTCGCGTCCATGGAACGTTCCACCGTGCCCCTGGTAGATCGGAGCGACGTGTGCGTACGGATAGATGCGTCCACCGGGCGGGTGTCCGTAGTAATACCGCCCGTGAAATACCTGGCGGTTATACCAATACTCATCCGGTCCAAAGAAAAAGTTCAGGCCATAGCTCGGCCCGTAATAGTTCCATGGGTGACCGAGATAATACGGTTCCGCGTCGTAAAACGTGTACGGCGTGTCGATTTCATTTGCGGCAAAATACGAACCGGCATTGTAGCCGAGAACGTCCACGATCATCCCGGATTCGAGTGTGAGTCCCGTCGGATTGATGATCGTGCCTTCGTGCAGCCGCACGTGATCGATGTAGTTTCGTTCGTCGCGCACCGTTAGATCATAGCCGCCGTTAAAAGAAACGACGCGCCCGCGAACCTGCTGATCCCCATCTGGTGTTGCATAGGAGGGGGTGTCCGCATTCGACGGGGTGTCCGCGAATGCAGCGGCCCTCTGCATGCCGACTAGCAGCACGAGGACCGCGAAAAATGGTTTCATTTTGGAAGCGTAGTCCTCACATCTGGGTCCCGTCTCTGAATTCTCAAAGGGCGCACCCAAAACACGGCGTTATGATCGTCTAAGGCAAGCGGACTACGGTATCGGTACCGATGGAAAGCCAAAAGGTCGTTCTCATGAGAGTCATAGGTTGGGGCACACTAGTCGTTTTTCTCGCGTCGTTTGCATTGATGCCGCTTCCCGCGGCGGCGCAACAATTCACCGACGGATCGTCCCCCGCACTGCACGCGTGGTTTGAGTATCAATATGCGCGACAGGCAACGTTCGTCAGCGTAAGTCCCGCGCATCGCGAGCAGGTCGTCTCCATTGTGGAATCGTTCGAGAACGGCAGTGTCTCGCAAGACGACGCAACCAAACGCATTGACGACGTGCTGTCTCCTGAAGAAAAGAATGCGGTAGTGAAGATTGCGCGATCGTTCTCTGCCGCGATGCAGGCGTCGGTCGGACCGGTGCAAGCGTCGCTCGGGCCGAACAGCGCACCCGACGATGCCGGCCGCTTCTTGCTCTTACTCTTGCAGACGTCATCGTCAGCCAGTCCGGCAACGGCTCAATAACATCTCACGCGTTGCGAGGGGTTCGTATCGCGGGCGGTAATGATTCGCGTATGCTCGATACGGATATCCTCGTCATCGGCGCCGGCGCCGCCGGATTAGCTGCGGCTCGACATGCAGCAGCTAACGGACTGAGCGTTATGCTGCTCGAGGCGCGCAACAGAATCGGCGGGCGTGTTGCCGAAGCGCCCGCTTCCTCCGGCTTCGCCGAGCTCGGCGCTGAATTCATCCACGGAAGCGCGCCGCAAACGCGCGCATTGATGCGCGAGATCGGCGAGCGCGAAGTCGAAACCGGCGGAGATTCATGGGTGCTGGACCCAAGCGGCTTCTTGCAAAGCACCGGCGACGACTGGGAAACCTCGACGCGATTGTTCGATCGCGTGAGCCAGCTCGATGCGGACGAGAGCGTCGATCGCTTTCTAGCGCGCTTTTGTGATGCGTCGATGGCGAAGACGGTTCAAAACGCGCGCGCGTTCGTCGAGGGGTTTGACGCGGCCGATCCCGCGATCGCAAGCGCGCGTGGAATCGCGTTCGAACTGCATTCAGGCGTCGACGCGCAATCCGCGCGCCCCGTCGACGGATACCGTCCGCTCTTCCAATACCTTCACACGCTCGTCGAACGTGCCGGTGTGCGGGTGAATCTGTCGACGATCGTTCGCCGCATTACCTGGCAACGCGGGTCGGTGAACGTTGCCGCAATCGGCGCCGACGGAAGCGAACGCATCTATCACGCACGCGCGGTCGTCATCACCCTTCCGATCGGCGTGTTACGGGAGCGCGCCGAGAATATTCGGGTCGCATTCGAACCCGAATTACCACAGCGAAAGCGCGCGGCGCTCGAAAAGATCGAGATGGGCGACGTCGTCAAGGTGGTGCTGTGTTTTCGTTCGTGTTTTTGGGAAGCGTTGCGCGACGGTGCGTATCGCAATGCCGGGTTTTTCCGGGACCACAGTGGACCGTTCGCCGCGTTCTGGACGCAGTTTCCACTGCATCGACCGCTCATCACCGCATGGGCGGGTGGGCCAAACGCCAAGGCGCTGCACGGTCGAGCACAAGACGAGATCGTGACGGCGGCACTCGATCAATTCGGCGCGCTGCTCTCCGCTGCGCAACGCACGCGTGACGAATTCGCCGGCGGCACGGTGCACGATTGGAATAGCGATCCGTTTGCGTGCGGCGCGTATAGTTATCTCGCCGTCGGCGGCGAGCAAGCGCGCTCGATGCTCGCGGAGCCGGTCGATGACACGCTCTTCTTCGCGGGCGAAGCAACGTCCGAGGATGGCCAGGGCGGCACGGTCAACGGCGCCCTCGTGACCGGCGAACGGGCCGCGCGCGAAGTTGTTGCCGCGCTCGCCGCGAACAGGCGATGACGACATGGAATCAGCGTCCTCGATCCTCTCGCCGTGGGCCGTATTCTACACGTTGACGGGAACGTCCGCAGCTTCGCTCACAGGCCTCACGTTCGTGGTCATCACGCTTGTCCGAGGCGGGCGTGGCGCAAACCCGACCGGCGTATCGACCTTCACGACACCGACCGTCGTGCATTTCACTGCTGCACTTGTGACGTCAGGTATCGTGTGCATCCCGTGGCGCACCGTTGTTTGGCCGGCACTGCTACTCGGCTTAGGTGGAATATTGGGCGTCTCGTATGCCGTGCGCTTGACCGCCACCGCGCTTCGTTTCGAGGATTATGAACCCGACCTCGAAGACTGGACGTGGTACATAGCGCTTCCGCTCGTCGCGTACGCAGTGCTTTGCGCGTCCGCCGTCATGTTTGCCACGACGCCGGTGCGCGCGCCGTTCGCCGTCGCCGGCAGCGTCGCGCTTCTGATTCTCACCGGGATCCATAATGCGTGGGACGTCGTCACGTACATCACCATCGGCGCGGGCGCTGCGGATACGAGCGACTAGTCCCCGAAGGGATAGGTTTCCGGCACCTCGCCCCGCGTCCACATCGGCCCGCGTTCCAGCGGTTCCACCGCGCGCGTCACGTCGTAATGATATACCGCGTCGAACTGATCGATAAGACGCGCGGTAAAGTAGTGGCTTTGTAATTCCGTCTCAGGACGGTAGATGACGCCGATGGCGCGTTCGCGCGCGCGATCGGGTAATCCGGCGAGCATCGGACGCCGCGTGCGAAGCGGAACCCAAAACCGTTCCGTGCCGAGCGAATGAAACACATGCTCGTAGCTGTCGGGGCGCGCAGCGCGCACACGTTTACATTCCGCGGGCGCGTGCCAGTTCGATGCGGCCGTGACGGTGCCGGAATACGTCGTGAAGCCGATGGAGAACGAGCGCGCTCCATATTTTCGCGCGATGAGCTCGCCAATGTTCGTTTCGTCACGCTCGTGCATCGACGTCACACCCGCATTCCCGACGTGCGAGTTGTGCGCCCAGACGACGGCTTTGACGGCACCGCGCCGGCGCGAGAGGTGCTCCATGAGCCGCTCGAGCGTGTCGACCATATGCGCATCGCGCAAGTTCCAGGTCGAGATCGTATCATCGATCATTGCGCGATAGTAGCGCTCCGCGTTGGCAACGATGCGTGCATTCTGTTCCGCGTAGAAATACTGGTCCTCCGCAACCTGTCCGTCCATCGACGCGTACGCAGCGGCGTGCCGCTGAATGTCAAAGAACGCGTTCATCACGTCTTCACGGCACGACGGATGGACGCCGCCGAAGGCCGCCATCGCATACTCTTCCGGATGGTCTTCGAACGGTTCGAGGCACGCGTACTGTTCGCGAGCAGTCTTCGCGGCAAGCGGATCGACGCGATCCAGGTACTGCAACACAGCGTCGATGGAAGCATACATGCTGTAGAGGTCGAGTCCATAGAATCCAACGCACGGTGCGTTGCGTACTGCTACGCGCCCGTTATGCGCGCGCAGCCAGGTTACGAACTCGACCACATCGGTGTTGCGCCACATCCACGTTGGGAACCGAGCGAAGCCGGCGAGTGCACTTTGCGCGCTCGTGTCGTCGTTCGTGCCTCGAATGAAACGGTTGACGCGATAGGCGTCGGGCCAATCGCCTTCGATGCAAACTGCGGTGAAGCCGCGCTCCTCGATCAGGCGTTTCGTGATATCTGCGCGAGCACGATAGAATTCGTGCGTTCCGTGCGTCGCCTCGCCAAGAAGGACGATCGGTGCATCGCCGATCATTTCGAAGAGCGAATCTTCTTGCGCAGCGTTTCCGCGCAGCGGAAGGATCGCATCGCCGAGCGTTTCGGCGGTTACGCGACGCTCCACGTTACCCGTTCGTTCGCTGCGCGTTGCAGCAGCTCGCGGACTTCATCGTCGGAAACCTCGCCGAACTTATCATAGTGAAGCCCGACGGCACCGAAGCGCTGGAATTGATGCGGGCAGGTAACGCGATCAGCCACGCGGCTCACCCATTCAACGGTTTCGATCGGCGCGACCGGCGCCGCGGCGACGATCGACGACGGTGCGCGCGTGCGAAGTGCCTGAATTGCCGCATACATCGAGGCTCCCGTCGCAAGACCGTCATCAACAACGATTACTATCTTCCCGCCGAGTTCCGGTTGGGGCGCATCCTCGCGATACGCCGTGCTGCGCCTGCGTAGTTCGGCGGCCTCGCGCTGCAACGTGCGTGCCAATGCGTCGCGGTCGACGTTCGCCGTTGCCATCGTATGTGGATCGACGATATACGTACCGTCCGAGGCGATCGCACCCATCGCTAGTTCTTCGTGTCCCGGAACGCCGAGTTTGCGCACGACATAGACGTCGAGCGGTAGATGCAGCGCGTGTGCTATTTCATATCCGACGGGAACACCGCCACGAGGCAATGCGAGTACGATCGCGTTCGGGTCGCCTGTGTAATCAACGAGATGCTGGGCGAGTTGTTGCCCGGCCGCGCGCCGGTCCCGTAGTAAGCCCATCGTTCTTCAGGTCTCCCATACCCGAAGAATCCTCAGTCATTCACAATTGTTTCGCAAGCCGGATAGTACGCTCGCTATAACGAGAGGGGCTTACTACCATGGGAATTACGACCTTCACGACCCTCACTGATGCGATTCGCGCCGGATATCATGTATACGACCGCACCCCCGAAGGCTTTCTCGTTCGCGCTCGTACCCCCGCCGGTTGGGCGCTTGCGATCGTCCGCTTCAGGTGAATCTTCAAGACCGCAGAACGCGCTGATCGCCGCACGTAAACGATAGAGTGCCGCCGCCGGAACGCCGGCCGCTTGTAATTCGTCATCGCTTGCAAACGCGAGCACGCGTGCGGAAGGAAACGCGCGATAGATCCGTTCGTTCCGGACGATCGATGTTCCGAAGCGTTTCGTGAACCGGGACCGGACGCAGCGAGCGGAATGGCGCGGAAGAAACGGATTAAGAATCGACACGCATGCGCGCTCGAAGGGCGTCGTGCGCCCGTCGCCGCGCCGAAGATACCACGCCACGCGACGGTGTGCCTCGAAGCATTGTTGTTCGGTCAAGGCAACGTCGGAGTCGAGCCAAACGTCGACCGTTACGTCATCAACGGGATAGCACGTCGCAAGCGCGCACACGCCGTCGATTTCAAACGCTTCCCGGATCGGCTCGTCGCCCGAACAGAAGTCCCGAAGGGCGCTGGTCCGTACGATCATGACCCAAGCCTACCTTGCAATACTTGACAGGCTCTGTCAGGAAACGCAGCAATCCCCAAAGATTTTTGCCGTCTCATACCTCTACGACGAATGAGACCGGCCAAAAGAGACACGACCCTACGGGTCAGTCATCCATACTTACGTTTCCGCCTTGATCGTCGAAAAAGAAGCGGGTGTCGTAGGCTTTGACTTCGCCCGTGAGGTCGTCGCGGATGCGGGAATGGATCGAGAGGCGGTGCAGTGCCTTACCGCTGCGCTTAACGACGCCACCGTATGAATATTGTACGAGCGGCGTTTTCTCGTCGATCGGTGCGAGCCGCCCCTTTTTGACTAGCAGGCTCAGCATCTGATCTTGCAGCTTTTTCGGAATGAGGCGCGCGACGTCGTCGGCCTTGAGGCGGACCAGTTCGAGTTCTTTCTGCGCTTTATTCTCGACGTTGACCTGATCGTTATTGCAAAACCGGACGACCGCATCCCAGTCATCCGCGCTGATTCCGGTGAAGGTGAAGCCGTAACGCCACGCGGGCTTCCCTTGTGTCATGCCAGGCTGCTGCCAGATGCGCTTTGCACGAATCACGATGTTGCGCGACTCGATTTGAACGCGAAGATTCACTTCTTCACCGAGCGATGCCGGCGACACGAGGCCGAGGCCACTGCCCGAGATGTCGAGGCATGCGCAGTTGGTCCACTGTGACCCGACGGCGACCCATGCCGGGAAGGGACCAGTCCGGCGGGGATATTTACGCCGGTTCTGAGGTGCACCGGTAAAGAAGGTGATCAGGTCGTTGAGCATGTCCTCCCTTACTTTTCGACGGGTGCGCCCGCGACCCTTAACAAGAGGCGCTTCAGAGGTGGCGCGCTACCGTCGACTGGACAGGGATGACTTCGTGCTGGGTTATCCATGCCGCCGGGCCATTCACCGAGACAATGTAGTCGCCGAAGTAACGCCCCTGGGGACTATCGATGACGACTTGCACCTTTGCGCTGGAAGCGTCGGCGAGCCCAGCGCGAACGACGCGGAACTCCGTCGCGCCGGCAAGTATCGGCGCTTCGGTCAAATTCGATGTGCCGGCGCTGGCGGAGAGACCAAGATTGCCCAGTGCGGAGCTCGCATCGCCTCGCATGAGCGAATCGAGGTACGACATGACGATGAGCCGCGCGCGCTGCACGAGTGGCGGCTCGTGCGAGGGCAGCGTTCCGGCGACTCGCGTCGACGAAATGCGGCGTAACGCCGCCGTCCGTTCCGCACCGGACGTTGCGTGCGCCTTCGGCTTGGTTGCCGCGATTCGAACCGGCGCCGGTTTCGCGGTCGGCGGCGCGGTTGCCGTAGCCTTCGGTGTCGGGATCGGCGTTGCGGTGGGAGCCGGAGTCGGCGGTGCGGTGTGCTGCGCGACGACGATCTTCGCCGGCGCCGCGTGATGCACGATGTGGCGAATCAGTTGATGATGGATGGCAACGCGCGAGCCGGGTCGCACGTGCGCCACGATCGACGGACGCGTGCTGAGCCATGACATCGCGTTCTTCCCGGCGGGAATGAGGAAGAAGATCAGCGCCGCGGCAACCGCCGCACCGCATGCCATAATTGCCAGCGCCACGGCTGCCGCCGATGCGGCGCGCAGCGTCGAGCTCCACGCTTGGCGGTACGCGCGCTCCAGCGCGGCATCCGCTGCAAAAAATGCACGACGCAAGCGCTCGCGCCGTTCGCGCGCGGGCGTCGTGAGCCGGCGCAATGCTTCGCCCGCAGAAATAGGCGGTAGTGCTGCGCGCAACTGCGACGCGAGATCGCCGCGCAGCGATTCTTCTTCCGTTCCGTCAACGGTTGCGGCGCGCTTTGCGATCACGGGCATCAAAATCGCGCGCAACGCATCGCGGTCCAGCGTGCGAAGCGCGCGCCGATTCTGTTCGAGGAAGGTGCCGAAGTCGTGCGACATCTCGAAGTACGCCCGCTCGTCGTCGTCCATACGCGAAACGCTGCGCGCAATCAGTCCCGCAAGCGTCTCCTCGTCGAGCGAAGCCAAGTAAGCGTGTGTCGCGCGAGCAACTTCAAGCGGACTCAGCGCCGCGAGCAAGTAGTCGACCGAGCGCGCTGCGCGCTTCGACTTCAAAAACATCTCCAGGCTACCATAGTGCTCGCGGTGCCGCGCCGCTAGGCGCGTCCGGAGCGGCGAGACTAGGACTATCGTCCCCGTTTGAAGCAGACCGGGAGCCATGCGCTTTGTTGTACCGGCATGGGCACTGTCACGCTTGCTCGTGCTCGGGATGCTGCTCGCCGGCGGACACACGAGTGTGCTCGGAAATTGGGACGGCGCGTGGTACGGCTCGATTGCGCGCGATGGATATGAATACGCACACGACGCGCAACGTCACAACATCGCGTTCTTTCCGTTGCTCCCGCTGCTTGCATCGCCGTTTGTGCGGCACGGACTACCGTGGCCGATTGTCGCTGCCGTCATCACGAATCTTGCGTTTCTCGCTGCGCTCGTCGTGCTGTATCGTCTTGCGAAGCGCCGGTACGATACGGTTGCCGCGCAGTGGTGCGTTGCCGTAGCGTGTTTGCTGCCGCCCTCGCTGTTTTGCAGTGTCGCATATCCGCAGAGTCTCGTACTGCTCTGCGCTGCGAGCGCGCTGTATCTTTGGGATGCCAGACGCGACGCAACGGCCGGCGCTTGCGGTGCGCTCGCGTCGGCTGCAAGTCCCCTCGGTATTCCGCTGGCGGGCGCGATGCTGCTCGACGGCATCATGGAACGGCGCAGCGGAGCGGTGCTCGCTGGTATCATTGCATTCTGTGGTGTCGGTGCATTCGCACTCTACTGCGCGCTTCGCTTCGGCGATGCGCTGGCGTTCGTGCACGCTCAGCGCGCATGGCGAACCTCCGGTTTTGGGTTCGATCTTCACGCATGGCGCGCCATCTTCGCATCGCTCGCAACGCTCGATGGCGTGCGGCAGAACATCGTCGTCGTGCTGTTGGTGCCGCTCGGCGCGCTTGCCGCGATCGTCGAAGCACGGCGCCTCGGACGTCTCATGACCCTCTACGCGCTGCTGGCACTCGCGATGCTCGTGTTCTCCGGCACGCCGTTTTCCGTCGACCGCAATGCCTATGTCATTGCTCCACTCGTAGTTGCGTTCGGCGCGATTCTTCGCCGGGTTCCACCCGTCGGGTACGTCATGCTTGCACTTTTCGCACTGCTTTTAACGATCGATGCCGGGCGGTTCGCGAGATTCGAGTGGGTCGCTTGAAAGGGCGGCAAGCGCCACCCTCCGGGCCGGCGCGCGGGTCGTAGGCTCTATTAGCATGACGACCCAGCTCGCACTCTTTGATTCGGGCCCCCGCGTGCTCGTCGATGACGAGACCGGCCGCATCGCGTACTATCCATGCCTTCTTGCGCCGCAGGAGGCATCGCAGCTGTATGCCTGGCTGCTCGAGAACGCCCCGTGGTCATCTGAGACGATGTGGATGTACGACCGGATGGTCGACGTGCCGCGCAAAGTCGCGCGCTACGCGGCGGACGAACTGCCGCCGCTGCTCGATGCTGCGCGGGAGCGCATTGAGTCGTTCCTTGGCGAGCGCTTCACGACCGTTGGCCTCAACTATTACCGCGACGGCAAGGACAGCGTCGCCTGGCACAACGATCACCTCGCCGACATGCCCCCGCAGCCGACGATCGCGCTGCTCAGTCTCGGCGCAACCCGAAAAATGCAAGTCCGTACCAAGCGTCGACCGCGCGCGATGCATGCGATCGATCTCGATGCCGGAAGCCTTTTCGTGATGAGCGGCCGTTCGCAGGAGTTCTGGGAGCACACGATTGCGAAATCGACGCGGCCCATCGACGGCCGCATCAGCGTTGCGTTTCGTCCGCGTTTGCCCGGGAACGTTTCGCAGCATGAAGAGCCGCAAGCCTGAAGACGAAGACGAAAAGCCGCAGCTCGAACGCGACGTTCCGAGCGATCGTCCGTATGAAGAAGACGCGTCCGTTCCCGGCGATAACGACCCGCGCACGGCGCTCGATCCGCAACTGGAACGGGAGGCAGAAAAGTGAAGACCGCACCTGCGCGAGCGATTAACGAGCAAACACCGATTCTCGATCTGCGTAAACATCGCCACGGCGAACAGATTCGCGGCGCCTTACGCTACGATCCGCACGCGCTGCTCAAAGCCGATCCGCTCGTTCTGCCGCTGCCCAAAGAACGCACGATCGCGCTCTACACCGATGACGAGCGCATCGCGCAGGCGGTCGGCGAGAAACTGCTGACGAGCGGTTACGAAGACGTCGTGGAAATCGAAGACGGCCTCGACGGATGGAAGGCTGCCGGACGTCCCACCGAAGGCGAGACGCAGGAGCAGCCGGTTCCAAGCGTCGACGAAGCCGGAATCAAGGACCGCTGACGATTATCCGTTGACGATCGTGCCGCCGTTAATGTGCAGTGTCTGCCCGGTGATGTACGATGCGTCGTCGCTTGCAAGAAATAACGCGCCGGCGGCAACTTCGTAGGGTTGCCCCGGCCGCCCCATCGGTGTGTTTGCGCCGAACGATTTGACCTCTTCGGCGGGAAACGTTGATGGAATGAGCGGTGTCCAAATCGGTCCGGGCGCTACCGCATTTATGCGGATTCCGTCTTTCGCAAACGTCGGTGCAAGCGAACGCGTAAGCGAGATGATCGCACCTTTCGTCGCGGAGTAGTCGATGAGCTGCGGATTACCCTTATACGCGTTGACCGAAGAGATGTTGATGACGGCGCTTCCGTTTTTGAGGTGCGGCCGCGCCGCACGAATCATATAGAAGAAACTGAAGATATTCGTGCGGAACGTGCGCTCGAATTGCTCGTCGGTGATCTTCGTAACGTCGGTTTCCGGGTGCTGTTCACCGGCATCGTTCACGAGCACGTCAAGCGAGCCGAATCGGGAAATCGTCTCGGCAACGGCCCGATCGCAGAAGCGTGAATCGCCTGCGTCACCTTTGATCTGGATCGACTCGCTGCCGTGCTCGCGAATGCGGCTCGCGACGTGCTCGGCATCCCGATCCTCGTTCAAGTAAACGATGGCGACGCGCGCGCCTTCACGCGCGGCTTCGAGCGCGATCGATGCTCCGATGCCGCTATCGCCACCGGTGACGAGAAACGTCTTGCCGGTAAATCGTTTGCGGTACGGCTCATGCGGCGACTCTTCTTGTGGTTTCGGATGCATCTCCGACTGTACGCCGGGTTGCTGATCTTGATGTTGCGGCGGTAGTGTTTGCGTCTCTTGTGCCATGGTGATACGAGCCTGCCCGCCGCGGGAAGAAGCAAACCATGAAGGTTTTTGCGGTTACCGTTGCGTGCGTGCTCCTTTGCTCTGCCGGTGCCTTTGCGCAATCGAAAAGCACGTCGGTGGGCGACGAAAAGTTCGTTCGGAACGCGCTCGCGGCGGGAACCGACGAGATCAAAGAAGGCACGCTCTACGCTGATTCGGGCAACAACCTGGTGCAGACGTATGCGACGCGCATGGTCAAGGATCATAGCCAAGCCAATATGCAGTTAATGGCGCTCGCCCGGCAGTTGAACGTTACGGTTCCCAACGGGACGCTGCCTCAGACGGGACAGTACGAGCAGTCGCCGCTTCCCGAAGATAAAGCGCCGCAGAACAAGCCTGCGAATTCCACGCCGCCGAAGCAGTATTTCACCAAGCAGATCGCTGACCACGAAAAGGTCATCGCGCTTTTCAAACGCGAGATTTCGAGCGGCAAGAGCGCCCAAGTAAAAGCATACGCGCAAAAGACGCTGCCGGTGCTCGAGACGCATCTCGCGCTCGCGGAAAAGGACCTCAAGAACTCGACGCACTAGTCACGAGCTCGTGCAGCTCGCGGGGCGAACCATCGACGTCGTAACTACGCCGCCGGCGCATGAAGGCGCGCCGGCGATCGTGTTTCTCCACGAAGGTCTCGGCTCGATCGCGCTCTGGCGTGACTTTCCCGCGCATCTTGCGGCGCGGACCGGTTACGGCACAATCGTCTATTCGCGCTATGGGAACGGCTTTTCTGAAGTATTGCACGAGGCGCGCGGCGTCGACTACATGCACCATGAAGCGCTCGTCGTGCTGCCCGAACTCCTCGCAGCGCTGAATATCGAGCAGCCGATTCTATTCGGACACAGCGACGGAGCATCCATCGCGCTGATCTACGCAGCGGCATTTCCCGATCGCGTTTCGGCGCTCGTCCTCGAAGCGCCGCATGTTATCGTTGAAGACATCAGCGTGCGGAGCATTGCGGCGATCGGCGAGACGTATCGCACGACCTCGCTTCGCGAGAAGATGGCGCGCCACCACGCCGACGTCGATGCGACGTTCTATGGTTGGAACGACATCTGGCTCTCGCCCGCGTTTCGCTCGTGGTCGATCCTCGAGATGCTCCCGCAGATTACCGCTCCCGCGCTCGCGATCCAAGGCGTCGACGATGAGTACGGGACGCTTTTGCAACTCGAACTTCTCGCGGCCAAGAGTGGAGGCGCAACGGACCGGCTCGTGCTTGCCGGTTGCGGGCATGCGCCGCATCGCGATCGTCCGGGCATCGTAGAACGTGCGGCGGCGGACTGGATCGCGGAGCTTGCACGACCGGGATAGCCCACGCAGTTAACGTGTCATCCTGAGCGCAGGTGCGAAGCACCGGACTCGAAGGATCGCAACGCGCGATTGAATCGAGGCGATCCTTCAACTGCGCGCTTCCAGCGCTCCGCTCAGGATGACACTACGGTTGCGGCTGCGGGGTGGGGATGAAGTGAACTTGTCCTGCTGCGTAATCGATGACGATCGTGAAGTGTTCGAGGAAGCCCGCGCCGAGGTGGCCGAAGGCGGTCCCGTGCAGAGCGGGTGTTGCGCCGATGCTCTGTTCGCTCATCGAGAGTCCGCCGACGCGAACTTCGGGAATCGTGCCGATCAGTTCGTAGCTCGTTCCGCCGACGCCGCTCACCCAGCGCTTGTCAGTAACGGAAAACAGATCGGGATGCGCCGCATAATAGTCGTACGCGAGGTTGATGTTCGATTCATCACCGGTGTCGAGCGCCAACTGCGTTCCCAGTTTGCCGAGTTGAACCGTCAGCACGGGGACGAAGTTTTGGAAGACGACCGGCACCGATGTACCGCCGGCCGGAATCGGTGCGCCGAACGTGATCGTGTGATGCATCGGATCGAGACCGATGGTCGTCGATGCGAAGATGTCCGCGCCGAGGACGACGTCGTACCCGAAGTGATGGATGTCGCGTAAGACGACGTAATTTGCGGGACCGTACGTCGCGTTTCCAACAACGAGGTCCGTCGCCCGCACGACATCGGTCGAATAATTCCCCAGTCCGCGGATATCGAACGAACCGACGGTCGGCGCGTGCAGTTGTTGCGCCAGTTCGGCGCTGATCGATAGTCCGGAGTTGCCGCTATCGAGCAGACAGGTCGTCGTAATGCCGCCGAGGCTGCACGTAAAGATCGGAATGTCGCGCTGAGAATCGCTTTGCACCGGGATCGGAGGACCACGAAACACGGCGACGGGTCCATGCGGAGCATCGAACTTATCCTTCGTCATATCGCGAGTATCGTAACGTTCCAGCATGTCGCCGTTGCGTAAAACGAGATACGGAAGATAGAGGCCGCCGTCCACGGAGCGATAGTCGCGGTATTCGAGCGTGGTATCGCCATCGACGTCTTGGATGTAGCGAACGAGCGCGGTCTTTGCATCGACGAAGACGCGCATCGGCGTCGCATCTCCGTTGCTGACGACCAACACGCGATAGCGCGTGTCGTCGATCGTCTGCGTGCCGCCGTCACGCACCCACCCGCCGTTGTCGACAAAATCCGGAGCGAGAAAATCGAGCGATGCGACGGTGCGTTCGCCGCGAAGATATGGGTCGTTTCCATCCGATTGCGGCAGCCGCGTGCCGTTGATGTTGATCGAATAGTCCCGTTCGCCGTCGAAGTACGTCCCCTCGCAAAGATTCGATGCGCACCAATAGGTCGCAAACCGCAGCCCGAGCGACTCGCTGTGAACGGCTGTCGTCTCGCGCTGGAGCGTGAGGTGCGACGTCGAGGTGAGGTGCGTGCGCCACACGGGTCCGCTGCGTGCACGCATGCGCTCGAGAAATGATGCGAGATCGTCGGGGCGCGCCGCAGCGATCGTCGTGCTCAGAACGGCGAAGAGCAGCGCCAGCCGCGCGGCGAAGAGCATGGCATGGAATTCGAGTTGCTGGACCGCTATCTTCTTGAAGCAAGGCCGGCGAAGGCGGAAGTCGTCAAAGCGCTCCTCGCGCAGCGCAGCGGCGCGCCGGCGGCACAGCCCTTTTACGAAGGAATGCGGATGCTGGGCGCGCGGACGCCGGATCTCACGCTGATCGCGCTTCGCTTGGTTCTCGCCGGGAAGAAAGCGGACGACGAGAGCGTCGTGGCGTTACGCGACCTGACCGAACGCGTACGTTCCGGCGAGGACGGAGGTGCGGCGCGCGATGCGTACTTGAAGGCGCTCGCTTAGTTCGAGGGCGGAAATGCCGAAAGGGGAACGGAAAGAAAGACGGTCGCGTTACCCGTGATGACCATGACCACGAAGCTACTCGCCCTGGCACTCATTCTCGGCAGCTCTTTTGCGCTGCCGCTTCGTGCTGCCGCCGACCCGCCGCAACCCTCGCCGAATAACCTCTACCGATCGCTCGAATCCGGCAGTCCCTCGCATCCGGCCGCGCGCGTCAACGGCGTCATTGAATCGATCGACTATTCGTCGGGCACGCTTGTCGTGCGCACGGGAAATCATATGACTGAGGTCGCGATTGTGCCGAGCACGTCCATCTATGGCAGCGGCGGATACGCCGGTCTGTCGGATCTGCGAAGCGGTCAGAAAGTCGAGATCTCCGTCTACGAAGTCGACGGCCGTCTCGTCGCGCAATCCATTCGATTGAAGTAACGGTGAGCGCAGGCGGCCTCGATGTTCGCGGGCTCGTCGTGCATTATCCGCGCACTTCGGGCGCCGCAGTAGCCGACGTCAGTTTCAGCGTTGCACCGGGACGAACGCTCTCGATCGTCGGGCCGTCGGGCGCCGGCAAGAGTACGTTGCTGCGCGCCATCTGCGGGCTCGTTCGCATTGCACGTGGTGATGTCGCAATCGGCGGACGTTCCGTTGTTTCCGAACCTCCGCAAGAACGGCGCGCGGCGATGGTGTTCGCATCGGATGCGCTTGCGCGGACGATGACGATCCGCGACAATCTGCGGTTCGTGTTGCGCTCGCGCGACGAGACCGGCCGGGTCGAGAACGTCGCGCGCGCGCTCGACGTTCAGACGCATCTCGATAAATATCCGCAGCAGCTCTCCACCGGCGAGCGTCAGCGTGTCTCTATCGCGCGCGCGGTGCTCTCCGATCCCGCGGTCTTGCTGCTCGATGAGCCGCTTGCGCCGCTCGATCCGGATCTGCGCGTACGCGTTCGCGACGAAATCGTTCACGTGCGCGAGCGCTTCGCGGGGCCCATCGTCTTCGTAACGCACGATCACGCCGACGCAATGGCAGTCGCCGACGATCTCGTCGTTATGATGGGCGGACGAATCGAAGATTCAGGGGAGCCGCAGCGGGTGTTCGATCATCCGGCAACGGCACGCGCCGCAGCGTTCCTCGGCGCACGCCCGATGAATCTCGTGCCCGGTACGGCCTTCGACCTGTCAGCCGACATCGTCGCCGGCTTTCGACCGGAACGCGCGACGTTGAGCGCTGATCCCGGGCAGTTGCATGGGCGCGTCGAACGCGTGGAGCGTACCGGTGCTGATGTCTACGTGCACGTGCGAACGCCGTATGGAGTGGTCATGGTGCGAACCGCAGCGACGCAGGCGCCGGCACTCGGAAGTGATCTGGGGATTTCCGTCGCAGAAGAAGATCTGTGCCGGTACCACGATCGCAACCCGTGAACGATCTCTTCCGTCTCGCCGCAGGCGTCATCGTGACGGGTTTCGAGGGAACCTCGCTTGATGAAGAGGCTGTTTCGCGATTGCAACGCGTGCCCTTCGGCGGATTCATTTTGTTTGCACGCAACGTTGAGTCGCTGGCGCAAGTGCGCGCGCTCACCGATGTACTGCGCAGCTTCGGCGATCCGGCGCCGCTTCTAACGATCGATCAAGAGGGCGGACGCGTCGCGCGGATTCGCGACGGCGTCGAGGAGTTGCCGTCGATGATGGCCGTGGGCGCGACGCGCGATCCGTCGCTTGCCGTGCGCGCGGGAGAGCAACTCGCCTTCGATCTGCGTCGAGCCGGCTTCACGCAAGATCTCGCGCCGGTCGTCGATCTCGCGCTCGATCCTGGCAACACGGTGATCGGCGCGCGCGCGTTCGCGCAATCGCCCGGCATCGTAAGTGAAATGGCCGGTGCCTTCGTGCGCGCATTGCAACGCGGCGGCATCGGTGCGACGCTGAAGCATTTTCCGGGGCACGGTGATACCTCCATCGACTCGCACTTGGAACTACCCGTAATTCGCGCGGATGCAGCAACGCTGCGCGCACGCGACCTCGCGCCGTTTGAGGCGCTTTGCGCGGAAGCGTCGGCGATTATGGCTGCGCATGTCGTTGCATGTGCATTTGATGATGCCGTTCCCGCTTCGCTCTCGCCGCGTCTACTGACGGGCCTGCTGCGCGACGAATGGCAGTATGAGGGCGTTTGCTTCACTGACTGCATGCAGATGGACGCCATCGCCGGCGGGAGCGGAACGGTTGACGGCGTCGCCGCAGCGATCGCCGCGGGCGCCGACTGCGCGATTGTCAGCCACGATCCCGAACTCGCGGAAGCGGCGGCACGGCATTTGGCGGACGAGGTGAGTGCCGGAAGAATTCCGCACGAGCGCCTTGATGAAGCCTTCGAACGGGTGATGCATTTGCGCCGCGCCGCAGTGGAACCGATTCCGCTCGATGCACCGGCGCCGCATCCGGGTATCGGACGCGAGATCGCGCGACGCGCCGTCACGCGCGTCCGCGGGATCGCGCATGCCGATCCGACGGCATCCATCGTACTCTCGTTCTCGGGAACGACGACGGAGGGCGCGCAAGGAACGCTCGCCGGAAACGTGTCGCTCGCATCGCAAGCGCCCGCATTGCAAGAACATTTTGCACCGCTCGATCCGTCCGATGGCGATGTGGCCGCGCTCGTAGATGCCGCCGTCGCGTCGCGGCGGCGGCCGGTCGTGCTGATGCGCCGCGCGCATGTGATTCCTGGGCAGGCGCGCGCCGTCGCAACGATCGTCGAGCGATTCCCGGATACGCTGCTCGTGTCGGTACGTGAACCATACGACTGCGCGCTCTTTCCGCAGGCGCGGCATCTGCTTGCAACGTACGGCGACGATGCGGTGAGTTTGGGCGGACTCGCCGACGTCATCTTCGGCGATGGACTCGCCACGGGAGTGCTTCCGGTTGATCTTGCTGCCGTCTAAATTCGCCGCGATCGACGAGCTGTTGCAAAAAGCGACGGGTGTTTGGTTCACCGGCGCAGTGGCGCGCATCGAGCGCGGCGGGAACCTGCTTTTCGAACAGGCGTATGGGACGACGCGCGATGACGAACTTGCGCGCCCGGTGTACGTCGATACGCGGTTCGATCTTGCTTCGATCACGAAATTATTCGTCGCGACGCTCGCACTGATGCTCGTTGCCGAACGACGGGTGACGCTCGATGAGCCGCTCGTTGCGTGGATGCCCGAGTGGCGCAGCAGCGATCACGCGACGATCACGCTTCGCATGCTGCTTGCGCACACCTCCGGGATGAACTCCGGCGCCGATTACCGGACGCTCCTCGATGCGAACGTTCAAAGCTTTGCGCTGACGCGTCCGCTCGTTGCTGTTCCCGGTGAACGCGTCATCTACAGCGATCTTGGCATGATCGCTCTGGGAGCGCTGCTCGAACGCGTAACCGGCATCGCGCTTGTGTCGCTTATTGCGCAACGTTTTCCATCGGCGAGTTTGCACTTCGTCCCGCCGAAACGCGAATGCCTTGAAATACCAGCGACGGAATCCGATGCATGGCGCGGACGCGTGCAAGGCATCGTACACGACGAGAAGGCGTACTTGATGAACGGCGTTGCCGGACACGCCGGCATGTTTGGAACGGCTAAAGATGTGGCGGCACTTGCGGAAGCGTATCTCGCCGCCGTGAACGGACGCGATCAGCAGATGCTACCCATTGAACTTGCGCGCGAAGCTTTGCGCGAGGCGGCGTACGATCCCGTGCTGAGACGCGGGCTCGGCTGGGCGCTCAAGACGACCGACGAAAACTCATGCGGGCGCTTCATGTCCGGCGATGCCTTCGGACATACCGGGTTTACCGGTACTTGCGTCTGGGCCGATCCTGCGCGCGATGCAAGCGGCGTACTGTTGACCAACAGCGTGTATTTCGGCCGCTCCGATTCCCGGCCGCTACGAGCGGCGTTTTTTGAAGCCCTTGTCGAAAGCATGACGTAATGCTTGCCGTTGGGTTGATGAGCGGCACGTCGCTGGACGGCATCGACGCGGCGCTCGTTCGCATTGTCCCTCGCGGCGACTCATATGCCGTCGAGCTGCTTGCGTTCGTTACGGTACCGTTCGATGCTCAGCTGATGACGCTACTGCGCGAGGCACTGCCGCCCAATGGCGGCGGCGCCGCGCACTTGACATTACTGCATCACGCGCTCGGCGTTGCGTTCGCGCGAGCGGCACGCGTAGTTTCGGGTGCGTTGAAGGTTGACTATGTCGCTTCGCACGGACAGACGGTATATCATGACGGCGCTGCGCACGTGACATTGCAACTCGGCGATCCGTTCGTCTTGCGCGAGGTGCTCAATGCTACCGTGATTTACGATTTTCGCAGTGCCGACTGCGCTGCCGGCGGTCATGGCGCACCGCTTGTCCCGTACGTCGACGCGCTGCTCCTTGCCGACGAGAACGAAGATCGTGTCGCGCTCAATATCGGCGGCATCGCGAATCTCAGCGCGCTGCCTCGCGGTGTCGATGTGCACGATGTCGTGGCATTCGATTGCGGACCGGGCGTCATGCTAATTGATGCGTTCGTCCGCGAGCGCACGTCGGGGGAGTTGTGGATGGATCAAGACGGCGCCTTCGCCGCTGCAGGGACGCCGGATGATGCGTTGCTGCAAGGAATGCTCAGCGATCCCTACTTTTCAATGCTGCCACCGAAATCGACCGGACGGGAACGGTTCGGCGAACAATTTCTGCTGCAGCATGCTGGGGCGCTTAGCCGCCTTTCATTGGAAGACGGCGCTGCGACGTTAACCGCGTTGACCGCGCGGGCTATCGCACGCGGCGTTCACGACGTACGTCTGAGCGAAGCCCATATTCTGTGCAGCGGTGGCGGCGCCCGAAACCGGGCGCTGGTGCGTGCGATCGAGTCGATGCTGCCCGGCGCACTCCTGGATCCCACCGACGTTGCCGGGATCCCGGTGGACGCGAAAGAAGCAATTGCATTTGCGGTGCTCGGTTACGAGACGTTGCGCGAGCGTCCGGCGAACGTTCCCCGGGTAACGGGTGCGGCGCGCGCCGTTCCGCTTGGAGCGATTGCGCCGTACGGCTTGCGCGATTTACTAGCGGAGGTTGAGGCAGAGTGTCTATCGTCGTAGGCGTCGATGCCGGCGGTTCGGGGACGAGCGTCGTCGTTGAGCGCGACGGCGTCCCGAGCGGCGCATTCGAGGGCGATGCGGCGAACGTGCGTCGCGCGGGCGTGGAGGACGCGGCGGCAACGATTGCGCGCGCGATCGCGAGTGCGACCGGCGGAGAACGCGCCGATGCCGTCGTCGTCGGGGCCGCCGGTGCGGGGCATCCCGACATCGCCTCGGCACTCGAGCATGCATTGCGAACGCACATCGGCGGTGCGCGCGTGAGCGTGTGCAACGATGCGATGATCGCGTTGCGCGCTGCCGTGCCCGAAGGTGACGGGATCGTCGTGATCTCCGGGACGGGTTCGATCGCGTATGCGGTCGCCGGCGAGCGTTCGTATCGAGCGGGCGGTCATGGATTTTTGCTCGGCGACGAAGGGTCGGGTGCCGCAATTGGCGCCGCAGCGGCGCGGTTGTTGCTGCGCATGTACGACGGTCGCGTGCGTCGCGACGGATTCATCGACGCAATCGAGAGCGTACTCGATTGCGAATCCGCCGAAGATGCGGTACAGACGATCTATGGCGATCCCGATCCGGTGCGCAAGCTCGCGTCGCTCGCGCCCGTCGTTATCGGCTGTGCGTCCGATGGCGAACGTGACGCAACGAAGATCGTGCAAGGCGCGGCGCTCGAACTGTTCGACATTCTCAGGGCGGTCGTTCGTGCTGCGGGCTTTGCGCAACGCGATCTTCCGGTTGTCCTTGCCGGCGGACTGCTCGCGCAAAACTCCTTGCTCACATATCTGCTCGAAACGCGAATCGTCAACGAGTATCCGTCGTTCCATCTCGTAAAGAATCCACCGGCGCCCGAATACGGCGCGCTCGCGCTTGCGCGGACGATGGTGTAGGAGGCTGATGGCGGAACAGCAACTCCCGCAAACCGAGCGGCGCAACGACCGATTGCGCGCGCTGGACACGCTCTCCACGACCGAACTCGTTCGTGCCATCGCAAGCGACCAGCAAACGGCCGTTGACGCCGTGAATGCTGCGAGCGACGCCATTGCGCGCGTCGTCGATGAGACGGCGCGGCGGCTCGCGAGCGGAGGGCGGCTGCATTATGTCGGTGCGGGAACGAGCGGCCGTCTCGGCGTGCTCGATGCATCGGAGATGCCGCCGACGTTTGGAACGCCGCGTGAACTCGTCTGCGCGCACATCGCCGGCGGCGATCGCGCGCTGCGCTCGCCGGCAGAAGGCGCGGAAGACGACGGCGACGCGGGCGAACGCGAGATGACGGGGCACGTCTATGCGGATGACGTCCTCATCGGCATCTCGGCGAGCGGCGGCGCCGCGTATGTGACACGTGCCGTTGCGCGAGCGCGCGCAATCGGTGCGTTTACGGCCGCGATAACGAATAGCGATCCGTCGCCGCTCGGTGACGCTGCGGACATGAAGATTTTTCTCGATACGGGTGCCGAAGTGTTGACCGGGTCGACTCGGCTGAAGGCCGGTACGTCGCAAAAGCTCGCGCTCAACGCGATATCGACCGCGGTGATGGTTCGCCTTGGGAAAGTCTACGAGAATTTGATGGTCGACGTCGTTGCGACGAATGCGAAACTGAACGGCCGCGCATCGCGATTGGTGCAACTGCTTGCAGACGTTGACGATGCGCAAGCGCGCCGCTTGCTGAGCGAGGCCGGCGGAAGCGTTAAAGTTGCGGTCGTGATGTCACGCCGGGATGTCGATGCGCGATCCGCCGCTGAACTACTCGAACGTGAGCGAGGATTTCTGCGCAACCTTCTATGATCGCACTCTTGCTCGCGCTTGTAATGGTGTTTGTGCCGCTCGACGATCGGCCCGTAACGTACCAACTTCCGCTCATGCTTGGCCGCATTGCCGGTCAATCCGTCGTCGCTCCCCCGCGCCCATTACTCGGACGCTATCTGCGCTTCGGTCAACCCGACGCGATCATTCGGTGGCTGAACGCGCGTGCTCCGCGTACGGACCGTTACGTTGTTTCGAGCGACATGTTGGCATACGGCGGACTCGTCGCATCGCGCGTGCCTGGCGTCACGTATGATGACGCGTATTTTCGTCTAAAGGAAATTGACGCGCTGCGCGAACGATCGCCGCACGCATGGATCGGCACGTTCGGTACGGTCATGCGTCTTGCGCCGACCGGCGTTCCCGCAATCGGCGATGCGTCGTCCTTCTTTGCGGCGTCTCCAGTGTGGCAATACTTGCAAGAGTACGCCAATCTGCACGATCCGCCGTCCCCGGAAGAAGCACAGCGTGCGCAGGTGCTCGCGCAGAAGATCGGCCCCGCGACGCTGAACGGCTACCTGCAGGCGCGTGCACGCAATTACGCCGTCGATCATCTGTTGATCGGCATGACGGCACGCGGGACGATCGATCGTCTGGTCTTAGGACAAGATGATGCGAAACCGTACGGATTGCACGTACCGGAACTGCGCGCACTCGAAGCGTACGCGCAGCAAGTGCAAACGGGCCCGCGTGTTTCGATCCAGCCCGGCGCGGACGAACTTGGCATGGCGCTCGTCGCACAAGGGCTCGCACGCGCCGTTCACTGGACTCCGCACATCGCGGTCTACTATTCGCGTCCCGATGGCGCGTCGTATCAAGACCCGCTCGAATTCGCGCCGATTGGCGTGACCATCGAAAGTCTCATCGCACTGTGTGGTGGTGTGCGCGACGACGAACATCCCGATTTCAGGCTCTACGTTCGCGTCCCATCAACCGGCGACGCGCTCGACGCGCAGCTTCTCGCGGATATCAAAGAGCAGGGCGGCGAGGGGACGTCGATGGCGTTTGCGGACTTGAGTTTCGAGAAGAGCTACGACGAGCAAGGCGCGTTCGCGGAGCAGCTGTTGCAAAGCGGTGCAGCCTCCAAGCTCGATGCGTACTCTTCGTGGAACACGGCGGCGAATACGATCGGCACTGCACTCGCCGAAGCGATTGCGGCCAACGCCGGGCGGCGGGCGCACACCTACGACCGCCTCGCGCATCAAACATTCACCTTCATGCGCTTCGTCGACGACGTCGACTTCCACGTGAACGTTCGCCCCGATCTCAACGCGTGGCTAGGCGGCGAAGACGTCGACAAGCATACCTATTTACTGCCGAACGAAGCGGAACAAACGTCGGAACGAAACCGCGATCTCTTATGGAATGACGCGGCGCAAACGCTCAAGCAGCTCTACCCCGATCTCCACATCGCGGCGTTCAACATCACGCTCCCATGGGACCGCACGTTCGAAACCGAACTGGACGTCTCGCTGGCACCGAACCTCTAACCTTGTCATCCTGAGCGGAGCGCGCGAAGCGCGCGCAGTGGAAGGATCGCCTCGATTCAATCGCGCGTTACGATCCTTCGACTCCGGTGCTTCGCACCTGCGCTCAGGATGACAGGGGCGCTACAAGCCCAGCTCGGTAAAGCGGTGCGCCATCTCGCCGACGTGTTGGTAGACGCGGTACGCGCCGGCACCAACGAGCTCTTCACGCCCATATCCGCCGGTCAATACGCCGATACCCAGCGCACCGACACGACGCGAAGCCAGCATATCCCATACCGCATCACCGATGATAAACGAGCCGCGAAGCTCGACGCCGAGTTTTTCCGCCGCTTGCGCAAAGATGCCGGGCGAAGGCTTCGACGAAGCGCCTTCCGCTTTAGTGACGAGAACGACATCTTTCGGACATCCGATCTTTTCGAGCAACGTGTGTGCGTCGCCGGGCGCGGAACTCGTTGCGATCGCCCACGGAAGGTCACGCGACTTCAGCGCGTCCCACAGATCGGGAAGCCCCGGGACCGGCGTCCCTCGATCGATCCGTTTGTGGTACTCCTCGGCATGCGCCGCTTCGATTTTGGCTCGCTGCGCCTCCGATAAGCGGAGATTGAACGCTTCATTCACGGCGTCCACGAGTGCGACGCCGGTCATCCCGACGCGTTTGTGATATTCGAACGCCGGAATCAGGACGCCGTGTGAGGTGAAGGCGATGTGCCACGCGGCGACGTGTTCGTAGACGGAATCAACCAGCGTTCCGTCGAGGTCGAAGATGAGTGCAGGCTGGTCCATCTGCGGGGTTTTACCCCGGTTGACAGAGTTCGATCAATACGCCTTGCGTCGATTTCGGATGAAGGAACGCGATCCGATTACCGTGAGCGCCCCTTCGCGGATGCTCGTCGATAAGGCGAACGCCTTTCGCCTTGAGATCGGCGAGCTTCGCCTCGATGTCGTCGACCCGGTACGCCGTGTGATGGAGTTTCGTGTCGGCGTCGCCGCGGTATTTTGCGATCGGCGATTCCTCATCGAGCGGACGCAGCAGTTCGATTATCGATTCGCCGGCTTGCAGACCGACGGCTTCGACGCCCTGATCGTCGATGATCTCCCGGTATACGGGATAGAAACCGAGCGTTTCCGTGTAGAGTTTGACCGTCGCGTCCAGATCCTTGACGACGATTGCCACGTGATCGATCTTCATGCAACGACTTCTTTGGCGCGATAGACGCCGAAGACATCCCTCAGCACGTTGCATATCTCACCGAGCGTCGCCCCGGCATCGACGGCTTCGATGAAATGCGGCATGAGATTGTCACGGCCGGCAGCGGCGGCGCGCACGTCGTCGAGGCGCACCTGCACGAGCGCGTTGTCGCGCTGCGCGCGGAAGCGCTGCAGCCGGTCGACCTGCTCGCGTTCGATACGCTCCTCGATCCGCTGCAGCGGAATCTTCACCTCGCCGTCACCTTCGGCAAACTTGTTGACGCCGACGACGACAGCTTCACCGCGCTCGATTCCCTGTTGGGCCTGATATGCGGAATCGGCAATGCGGCTCTGCATCCATCCTGACTCGATCGCCGCGATGCTGCCGCCCATCTCGTCGACTTCGGTAATTAACGCGCGTGCACGCTCGATCAATTCATTCGTAAGCGATTCGACGTAGAACGAGCCGGCAAGCGGATCCACGACGTCGGTAACGCCCGATTCGTAGCCGATGATCTGCTGGGTGCGTAGTGCGAGTTTTGCGCTATCGGCCGTCGGCAGCGCCAGTGCCTCGTCTTTGCCGTTCGTGTGTAGTGATTGCGTTCCGCCGAGAACCGCCGCGAGCGCTTGCAGCGTTACGCGGACGACGTTATTATCCGGTTCTTGCGCGGTCAGCGTCGAGCCCGCGGTTTGCGTATGGAAGCGCAACATTTGCGAACGCGGATCCTTGCAGCCGAAGTCTTCGCGCGTGATGTGCGCCCACAGATAACGAGCAGCGCGGAACTTCGCCACCTCTTCGAAGAAGTCGTTGTGCGCGTTCCAAAAGAAGGAAATGCGCGGCGCGACAACATCCAAGTCGATTCCCGCCTCGCGTGCCGAACGCAAATACGCTTTCGCATTGGAAAGCGTAAAGGCAATCTCTTCGACGGCAGTCGAACCAGCTTCGCGAATGTGATAGCCGGAGATCGAGATCGTGTTCCACTGCGGCACGTGCTTGGCGCAATACGACATCACGTCGGTTACGAGTCGCATCGAGGGCTCCGGCGGATAGATGTAGGTTCCGCGCGCGACGTATTCTTTGAGCACGTCGTTTTGCACGGTGCCACCGAGTTTATCGAACGGAATGCCGCGCCGCCGGGCAACGGCGAGCACCATCGCGAGCAGAATGGACGCGGGCGAATTGATCGTCATCGAGACGGTCACTTCATCGAGCGGAATCTGGTCGAAGAGCGTCTCCATATCGGCTACGGAGTCGATCGCGACACCGACTTTTCCGACCTCGCCGCGTGCAACCGGCGCATCGGAATCGTGCCCGAGCTGCGTAGGCAAATCGAAGGCGACGGAGAGGCCCGTCGTGCCGCGCTCGAGCAGATACCGGTATCGCGCGTTCGATTCGGCTGCCGTGGCGAATCCGGCATATTGCCGCATCGTCCAAAGCCGGCCACGGTACATATCGCGGCGAATCCCGCGCGCGAATGGGAACGAACCCGGCTCCCCGAGGTCGTGCGCCGTGCCCTCGACGTGATCGTATCGCGGTCGCAACGGCACCCCGCTGCTGTTATATTCCCGTGCCATACGGACCAGTTTTCGCGAAAGGATGACCTTCATCCGCGAGCGCACTACCTCGCCGATGAGACGATTGCTCGCTCTGGCCTTTGTGGCCGCGCTTTCCATAGCCGTTCGTGGACCCGCGGCTGCGGATTCGACTGTACCTCAGCGTCACACCTTAGCACTGACCGCCGGTGAATTGGACGAATACGTCGGGACCTACGCCGGAGGCGGCTCCGGCATTACCTACATCATCATGCGAAAAGGCACAGAACTCGATGCACGAATCGTCGGCCAAGACGCCTTTCCGATCTATGCATCGCGTCCCGATCATTTCTTCTATACTGGAGTACCGTCGGCGTATATCGAGTTCGTTCGCGACAAGGGAAGGGTCGTCGGACTCGTACTGACACAACATGCCACGACATTAGCGGTTCCGAAGCTATCGTCGGAGGGCAAACCGCTTGTGGACCAAGTCCTCCCTGACTATCCGGCGGTCGTGTCGCTAGACGCAGCTACGCTTAACTCTTATACCGGCTCGTATACGTACCACAATTACACTCTTACGATTGGCGTCAAGAACGCTCACGTCTTTGCGCAGATCACGGGGCAGCAAGCGTTCGAGCTCTATCCGTCGGCAAAGGACAACTTCTACTATAAAGCGGTGGACGGGCTGGTTCAATTTCATCGAGATGCGCGGCGTAACGTAATTGGTCTCACGCTTACACAAAACGGGTTCGACGTGGATTACGATCGTACACACGTGAGATGATCCTTCCGGACGGTTACCTCGATCTCGCACCCGGCAAGCTCGCAAACGTCGTCACGAATCTCGAGATGTTCGCGCGGCCGCCGCTGCGTGCGGAGCCAAGCGGAATCAACGCCACGCTACGGCGGATGGAGCGCCCGGCGCCCGACAAGTATCGTGCGCTGTTTCATAAAGTCGGCGATCCGTATTTATGGTACTCGCGCCTCATCATGAGCGACGACGAATTGCGTTCCGTGATCCACGATCCCGCGGTCGAGATTTATTCCGTCGACGTAAACGGCGTCGCGGAGGGAATGCTGGAGCTTGATTTTCGTGAAGCGGGCGAAGCGGAAATTACGTTTTTCGCATTAACGGAGAAGATGATCGGCACGGGGACTGGACGGTGGCTGATGAATCGCGCGCTGGAGATTGCGTGGTCGCACCCAATTCGCCGCTTGTGGGTGCACACGTGTACGTTGGATCATCCGAATGCGGTCGACTTTTACATCCGCTCCGGATTCGTGCCGTACAAGCGGCAAGTTGAAGTCTCCGACGATCCGCGCCTGACCGGTGTTGTGCCGCGCGAAGCGGCACCCGGTGTTCCGTTGCTCTAGATGCGCATCAACCCAGCGTGATCAGCGGCGAATTCGCTTCGACGGTCGCGCCGGCTTGCGCGTGCACCGCAGCGACGGTCGCAGCGCGGTGCGCGCGGATTTCGTTCATCATCTTCATCGCTTCGACGACCGCCACGACCTGACGTTCCTCGACGGCATCACCAGGCTTCACTTTCATTTCGACGACGACGCCGTGCATCGGCGAGAGAATGTCGTTGCCGTGTGAAGTAGCCGACGCTTTCTTCGACGCGGCACGCCGCGGAGCGTCTTTAACGGCCGGTGCGGTTGCTGCTGCGATGCGAGCGTTCGGAACATCGAGCAGACGTACGCGATACATGCGGTCGTTGATCTCGACGCGAATTACCGGCGGCGTCTCCGCCGGTTCGCCAGAGGCGGCATAAACTTCGCCGTTTGTTTTGCCCGCGAAATGCGCTGCTGCAAACGGCTCGAGCGTCGCCGTGCCGTACGTCGCGTCGATGACCGGCGTATAGTCGCAGAGCGCGCGCAGCAAGGGCAGCGTCGTGGGCACGCCTTCGATTTGATACTCGTCGATTGCACGCGCCAGACGCGCGATCGCCTGACCGCGTGTCGGTGCCCACACGACGAGCTTGGCAATCATGGAATCGTAGTCAGGCGAAATGGTGTAGCCGGGATAGGCCGCACTGTCGACGCGTACGCCGAGCCCGGCCGGCTCACGATATGCCGTGATCGTACCGGGAGCCGGCCGAAAATTCGCCGCCGGATCTTCCGCATTCACGCGTCCTTCGATGGCGAAGCCGCGGAATTCGATGTCGTCTTGCTTGAAGCCGAGCTCCTCGCCCGCTGCAACTCGAATCTGCTCGCGTATCAAATCGATCCCGGAGATCATTTCGCTCACGGTGTGCTCGACTTGAATGCGCGTGTTCATTTCGAGGAAAAAGAACTCGTCGCCGGAGACCAAGCATTCGATCGTTCCGACCGAGTCGTACCCGATGGCTTGCGCTGCGCGAACGCCGGCTTCACGCATCGCGCGACGCACTTTGAGCGGAATCTGCGCAGGTGACTCTTCCCAAAGCTTTTGATGGCGCCGCTGCAGCGAACAATCGCGCTCGCCGACGTGAAGCACGGTGCCGTGTTTATCGGCAAGAATCTGCAGTTCGACGTGCTTGGGATTCTCCAGATACCGCTCCGCGTAGATCGTGCCGTTTTTGAAGTACGCTTCGGCTTCGCGCTTCGCGGTCGTGAACGCCGACTCGATTTCATCGACCGTGCGAGCAACTTTGAGCCCTTTGCCGCCGCCGCCGCCGGATGCTTTGAGGGCGAGCGGTAATCCGTATTGTTCGGCCGCGCGCTTTGCCGCAGCAACATCATCAACCGCATCGGTGCCGCCCGGTACGAATGGAACATTTGCACGTTGCATCGCTTGGCGTGCACGAAGTTTGTCGCCCATCGCGTCGATCGCATCGGCATGCGGTCCGATCCAGACGAGGCCCGCCGCGACGATCCGGCGCGCGAACGCCGCATTTTCAGCTAGAAACCCATATCCCGGATGAATCGCCTGCGCGCCGGAACGCGCTGCGACCTCGAGTATCGCGTCGATATTCAGATAACTTTGCGAGGGCGCTGCCGGACCGACGAGATACGCCTCATCCGCCATGCGCACGTGCATGCCGTCGCGGTCGGCTTCGGAATAGATCGCAACGGTTGCGATGCCCATCTCACGAGCAGTTCGAATGATACGGACCGCGATTTCGCCGCGGTTGGCGATGAGAATCTTAGTGAAGGGCACGCAAATCTTCCATTTCAAGTTCCGGGCGCCGCGCGGCAAGTTTCCAACGCGAGACGGGCGGCTGCGGCGTTTCGGCCGTCGGCGGCGGCGTTATCGCGCTCAGGGCTACAACGAGCGCGGCGAGTTCTTCTTCGGTCATTTCATCGTGAAGTCGGGCGGAATCATGCCCACCGCATGGTACCCGGCGTCGACGAAGTGGACGTCGGCGGTGATTGCCGACGAGAGGTCGGAGGCGAGATAGACGGCGGTGTTTCCGACGTCTTCAGCGGTAACGTTCCGGCGGAGCGGCGCGACCTGTGGGACCACGTCGAGCATTTTTGTGGCGCCCGACACCTGGCGCATGCTCGCGGTTTTGATCGGGCCTGCCGAGATCGCGTTGACGCGTATCCCGCGGTTTCCAAGGTCGTACGCGAGGTAACGCATGGATGATTCCAATGCCGCTTTCGCGATCCCCATGAGGTTGTAATTCGGAACGATCGCGGTTGCTCCGAGGTACGTGAGCGCCATGATCGATCCGTTATCGTTGATGTCGTCGCGAAGCGTGGAAACCAGCGCGATCAACGAGTACGCGGAAACGTCGAGCGAGAGCGCAAACCCGCCGCGCGTCGTGTCGTACACCGTTCCCCGTAAATCGTTCTTGTCGGCGAAAGCGATCGAGTGCACGAGGCCGTCGATCGTACCGAACGATGATGCGAGTGCGCTCCGCATTGCTTGGAGCGACTCGTCACTCGAAACATCGCATTCTATCACGGGACCGCCGCCGAGTTCGCCGGCGAGCTTCTCGACTTCGTCCTTGACTCGCTCGCCCTGGTACGTGAACGCGAGCGCCGCGCCGTGCTCGTACATTTTATGCGCGATGCCCGTCGAGATCGACCAGCGATTGGCGACGCCCGTAATGAGGACGCGCTTTCCTTGAAGCAGCTTCACGTCCGCTTCTATACCATCGCGAGGGGCAGCGCCCTTCTCGGCGTAGCTACGGAGCGATGTTTCTCTTGATTTCGCGTTATCTGAAGCCACTCGAAGAGGTGGAGCGCTGGGCTCCCGAGCATCGTGCGTTTCTCGATCGTCATTATGCGGCTGGCCGTCTTCTCGTTTCCGGACCGTTCGTGCCGCGGACGGGCGGCGTGATCGTGACGATGCCGATGGAACGCAAAGATGTCGAGGCCCTCCTCGCGGAGGATCCATTCGTACGTGAAGGCGTCTCCGAATACGACATTGTCGAAATGCAACCGACCAAGCGTCATGAAGTTTTACGTGACGTTTTCTAGCATGGGTACGTTTTTACGGTATGAAATACACAATCGCACTACTAGCCGCTGCGCTGCTCGGCGCCGGACTCGCTCCGGTGAGCGCACAGGCTGCAAGCTGCGCCGGTCAAAAACCGCAAAGCTTGTTCGGGACAATCGAGTCGGTGCATTCCGGTTACTTCACGCTACGCACCAACTCGGCAGCGGGTTATATCAATGTCAACACGCAGGGCGCCCATATGATCTACGACGGGATGTCGTTGAACAAGGGCGTCTACGCCGGCGTCTTCGGATGCGCGACGCCAAACGATCGGTCCTTCATCGCCTCGACCGTGACGCTCGCGGCGAATGCGCAGTCGTATCCCACGCGGTTCCGCTACACTTCGAGTGACAAATTCGTTGACGGAACCGTCATCGAATCGCGTCCGGGTCAGATCTTGATCCATAATCCAACGGGCCACGGCGACGTGTGGGTGATGACGAACCAAACGAGTTTCTCGCCGGGGCAGAACATTCACGCTACCGGCTACTTCGTTGAAGGCGACCGCGGGTTCATCGCTTCAAACGTTGCACTCGCACAGAACACCAATCAAAACACAGCAACGTCGGTGCAAGGACAAGTACGTGAGGTTCACCCCGGCCGCGTGCTCGTTCACGCTAGTACGGTCCATGGGTACGTTTGGGTTCTAACGAAGGCGACCGGACTCAAACCCGGTCAAACGATTCTCGCGACCGGACACTTCGACCAAAACCGGGAGTTCGTCGCCACAAACATCCAATTCCAATAGTCTGTCATCCTGAGCGCAGGTGCGAAGCACCGAAGTCGAAGGATCGGAACGAACGAAAAGCCCGCCGAAACATCTCGGCGGGCTTTTCTCGCATAACGATCCTTCGACTCCGCGCCTTCGGCGCTGCGCTCAGGATGACGCTACAGCGGAATGTTGCCGTGCTTGCGTTTGGGGCGCTCGACGCGTTTGTTTTCGAGCATCTCGAGCGCAGTCGCAATCGCACCTCGGGTTCGATGCGCCTCGATGACGTCATCGACATAGCCGCGTTGCGCGGCAATGTACGGATTCGCAAACCGCTCCGTGTACTCGTCGATGAGTTCTTTGACCTTTCCGTCTTTGTTCGCCGCCGCCGCGATTTCGCGGCGATTGATCACCTTTACGGCTCCTTCGGCGCCCATCACTGCGATTTCAGCCGTCGGCCACGCGAGGTTGATATCGGCACGAATGTGTTTCGACGACATAACGTCATATGCGCCGCCGTAGGCCTTCCGCGTGATGACGGTGATCTTCGGTACGGTCGCCTCGGCAAATGCGTACAGTAGCTTCGCGCCGTGGAGGATGATACCGCCGTATTCTTGATCCGTGCCGGGCAAGAAACCGGGAACGTCGACAAACGTGACGAGCGGAATATTGAACGCGTCACAGAAGCGCACGAACCGCGCCGCTTTTATCGACGACTTGATGTCGAGCACGCCCGCGAGGACATTCGGCTGATTCCCAACGACGCCGATGCTGCGTCCCGCAATGCGGCCGAAGCCGCAAATCATGTTTTGGGCGTAATGCGGTTGAATCTCGAAGAAGTCGCCGTAATCGAGAACCGCGTCGATAACGTCGTGCATATCGTACGGCTTATTTGGTGAGTCGGGCACGAGGTCGTCGAGTTCGGGCGCTTCGCGCTGCGGATCGTCGTCGCTCGCGAAGCGCGGCGCATCGTCCAGATTGTTTTGCGGCATGTACGAGAGCAGCAGCTTCGTCGACTCGACAAGGTCGTCTTCATCGCTCGCGACGACGTGCGCGACACCGCTCTTAGTTGCGTGCGTCATCGCGCCGCCGAGTTCCTCGAAACTCACGTCTTCACCGGTCACCGTCTTGATGATCTCCGGCCCCGTAATGAACATCTGCGAGATGCCTTCGGTCATCAGAATGAAATCGGTCATCGCCGGCGAGTAGACAGCGCCGCCCGCACACGGCCCGGCGATCAGGCTGAGTTGCGGAATCACGCCGCTCGCTTGAACGTTGCGCCAGAAGATTTCGGCGTATCCACCAAGTGAAACGACGCCTTCTTGAATGCGCGCGCCGCCGGAATCATTGATGCCGATCATCGGCGAGCCGGTGCGCACGGCAAGATCCATCACTTTGCAGATTTTTTCTGCGAACGCTTCACCGAGCGAACCGCCCAGGACCGTAAAATCTTGCGAGAAGAGGAAGACTTGGCGCCCGTCGATCGTCGCGCGTCCGGTGACGACGCCGTCGCCGAGAAATTCTTTCTCGTCTAATCCGAACGCGTTCGTGCGATGCACGACGAACTGATCGAGTTCTGTGAACGATCCCTCGTCCACCAGCGCCTCGATCCGTTCGCGGGCAGTGCGTTTACCGCGTGCATGTTGTTTTTCGATCGCCTCAACGCCGGCCGGCGCTTGTGCGAGCGCGCGTTTGCGCGCGAGTTCTTCGTATTTTTCCCCGTGCGTTCTCACGGGAGGAAGCGTTAGGTGGCCGCCTCCTCGCTGCCTTCATCCTCCTCGTTCGAAAGCGCCTCGGTGATCTCGGTCTCGAAAATCTGGCGCTCGTCGGCGAGCATTCCGGTGTCGTCGGCGTCGATGATCGCCTCTTCGTTCCCGTCGTCTTCAAAAATCTGTTCGATGGAATCTGTACGCTTGCGTTCCATACGCGCACTATACCCCTATTTCTATTCGGCCGCCATTGCGGCGGGAACCGCCGCGCCCGTCTTTGCGGGGCGCAACAAGATGACGAGCGGCGAAAGTATGAACGTGACTATCCCGAGCATGTAAAACGCGTCGGCAAACGCCATCGTCGAGGCTTGCTGATTCACGAGGCCGGCGACGTTTGCAAGCGGAGCATGCGCTGCAAGCGCGCGTTGCACGGCGGGGTGCGCAAGCGTAATCGCTCCGGCAAGATTATCGAGATGGAAGGCGCCACGGCGGTCGAGCAGGGTGACCAGAATTGCGGTAGCGACGGAACCGCCGAGTTGCTGGCAGAGGCTCAAAAGCGATGTGGCTTTCTGCGTGTCGGCGCCCTGCACCGAATTCAAGACAGAAACAGCGAGCGGCACGAACAGCATCCCGAATCCAATGCCGCCGAAGACGAGCGGAAAGACGAACGTTACGAACGTGCTGTCCGTGGTAAGCACTCCCGCCGTCAAGATGTTCGCAACCGCGACGATGATGAAGCCCGTGCCGAGTAAGATCTGCGGACGAACTTTGAAGCGATTGAGCAGCGCGAGCGTGACGAACGTCATCACCATGATGCCGAGCGCACGCGTGAGGATCGACAGCCCCGAGAGCGTTGCGGTGAAGCCGAGCAATCCTTGCTGGAATTGCGGGGTGAGAATAACGCCGCCAAAGAGCGAGAACGCGAGCAGCATCGCAAGGCCGCATCCGGCCGCCACCGTCCGATTATTGAGCAGAATCCGCAGGTCGACGATGGGGTTCTTGACGACGCGCAGCTCCCAATACGCGAACGTTGCAAGCGATGCAATGGAAAGCATACCCGTGAGCAAGATGTTGCGATCGGAAAACCAGTCGTACCGTTCTCCCTCGTCCAGAACGTACTGCAGACAACCCAGACCCATCGCCATCAGCCCCAAGCCCACGCCGTCGACCGAGGGCCGTCCGCGGCGAAGCGGATCGCGCAGAAACATCGCACACAGTACGGCGGATGCGACGCCTGGAACGATATTGATGAAGAAGATCCAGTTCCAGGAAAGTGCATCGGTCAAATAGCCGCCGAGTGTCGGTCCGATGGACGGGCCGACGATTGCACCGAGCGATGTGAGCGCCTGACTCAAACCAAGCTGCTTGGCCGGAAACGTATCGCGCATGATCGCTTGTCCCGTTGCGATCAAACCTCCGCCGCAAAGCCCTTGCAGCACACGGTAGAAGACGAGTTCACTCAAGTTCGTGGCCGTGCCGCAAAGGGCCGACGTGATCGTAAATCCGACGATTGCGGCGACGTAGTAGTTTCGCCGTCCCATGAGTTGTTGAAGCCACGGCGTGAGCGGAATGACGATGACGGCCGCGATGATGTAGCCGGTGACGATCCACGCCGCTTCATCGAAGTTCGCACCCATAAAGCCTTGGATCGTGGGCAGCGCAACGTTGACGATCGTCGCATCGAGAACTTGCAGTAACGTCGCCGACATGACGCCGATGACGATAAGCCAGCGGCGCATCCCGTATTCGACTAGGTCTTCGTGTCCGTGCATGGCTCCAACTAAGACGTAGGAAGGGGTGAAAACGTGCCAGACCGAACGGTCGGTCTGTGAAGGGTTCCAGTCGTCGCCTTTCTATCCTCGCCTCCGCGGCGCCGATTTTCAACCGGCGGGGGTATTCCGGGACGTCGATCAGCGAGATCTTGACGGCGACCGACCTCGAGAAAGGCGGCCTCTACAACCACTTCGCAAGCAAAGAAGAGCTCGCCGCCGAGGCGTTCGACTATGCGTTCAGGCAGGTCGACGCTTATTTCGCACGAGCGCTGGCCGGAACCGAATCGGGGCTGCCGCGATTGCGCGCGTACATCGATGCGTTCGAAAAATATATCACCGAGCCGGTGCTCGCCGGCGGCTGCCCCATCGCGAATGCCACCTTGGAGGCGGACGATGCGTTGCCGTTTTTGCGCGATCGCATCGCGAGGGCATTTGCGAACATGCGCGGTTACGTCGCGCGCAACGTGGAGCGCGGACGGGAGAAACACCACTTCCGTTCGGACATCGATTCGCAAGCCGTTGCGGACTTCATCATCTCGGCACTTGAAGGTGCACTGCTGCTTTCTCGCGGCACGCGCTCCCGCACTCCGGTCGAGCACGTCGTCGCGCTGTTGCGTGAATGGATCGAAGGGCTCGTAGCCTGACGCAAGTGGTTTCACACCCTTAAAAGGAATAGGCATGAAAGAGTTAGTTCGCGAGCGGAGCTTCACGTGGGATCCGCCGATGGCCACAGCCAAAGCGATTTTCGGACGCGATCCGGTCACGTGGTTGCGCGAGATGCAAGAACGGCTGATTCCCGCGCCGCCGTTTGCGCACGCGATGGGTTTCGACATCGTCCAAGTGGACCCGGGACACGTTGCGTTCTCGATGCACGCGGAAGAATGGATGGCAAATCCGACCGGCGCGATTCACGGCGGTGCTACGTCGACGCTGCTCGACACCGTGCTGACGCTCGCGGTGCAGACGAAGTTGCCGCCGGACCGTTATTGCACGACACTCGATCTACACGTGCAGTTCGTGCGACCTATCACGCCTGACGGAGGCATCGTTCGAGCTGACGGGACCGCCGTTCACGTTGGGAAAACGATTGGTACGGCCGAAGGACGCGCGTACGATGCGTCCGGTAAACTCGTCGCGCATGCAAGCGCAACGCTTGCTATCTTGGATACGGAGCGCGCGCGGAACGTTTAAAGAAACGCGTTCAAAACCCGAATACTTTACCAGATACCAAGCGTTGCTTTGACGTCATCGGATGCCATTGTTGCGGGATCCCACGGCGGAGTGAACGTGATGTCCACCTTTGCACTCTTAACTCCCTCAACGGCAAGCACGTGATCTTCGACGGACTTCTTAAACATTGGCCCGACGGGACACATGGGCGATGTCAGCGTCATAAGAACGTTGACGTGCTCCTGGTTGTCACCTTCGACGCTGACGTCATAGACGAGACCTAGTTCGAGGATCCCCATGTTGATCTCGGGGTCCTTGACGTCTGCGAGAGCGGTGCGAATTTGTTCGACGGTGGGCATAGCGGTTTATTGTACCACGCAACTATTTTCGTGCCTCGGTGGTTTCAAGAGGTAACTCCCCCTGTAACCGGAGGGCGCCGCGATTCTGCCCGGCTGCTTCCCTCCTCCCAGCTTGATCCGTTCCCTACCTTCCCTCGTCCCGGCTAAGAACCGGCGGCGATCGGTTTATTCTTCTTTAAGGATCAAGTGAGATGTCACGAAACTGGAATGCGACGGGTAGAGTTAAATAGACACCTGCTCCCGAAAGCGAAATGACGGATCAGGTACCGGAGGAAGAGCCTAAACAATGTCAATGTGGGAACCGTTCACCGAGCGCGCGAGACGTAGTATCGTCCTTGCTCAGGAAGAGGCGCAGCGTCTTGGGAACAACTACATCGGGACCGAGCACATCTTGCTCGGAATCATCTCCGAAGGCGAGAGTTTGGCTGCCAAAGTCCTCGAGTCGCTCGGCGTGAACCTTGCGAAAGTGCGCCAAGAAGTTGAAGCGATCGTTGGACGCGGTGGACAGACCGTACAACAGGAGATGGTATTCACCCCGCGTGCTAAGCGCGTTATCGAGCTCGCCTTCGAAGAAGCCCGCCAACTCAATCACAACTACATCGGAACGGAGCATCTGCTGCTCGGCCTCATCCGCGAGGGTGAAGGGGTAGCGGCGCGCGTTCTCACGAACCTCGGCGTCGATCCGGCGAAGGTTCGCGTGCAAACGACGTCACTGCTCGGTGCGGAGGGACAACCGCCGGCACCGAAAGGTAAGAGCAAGACGCCGACGCTCGATGCGTACGGGCGCGATCTCACGCAACTCGCTCGCGAGAACAAGCTGGATCCCGTCATCGGACGCAGCAACGAAATCGAACGCGTCATCCAGATTCTCTCGCGCCGCACGAAGAACAACCCGGCGCTCATCGGTGAGCCCGGCGTCGGTAAGACGGCGATAGCCGAAGGTCTCGCGCAACGCGTGATCAAGGGCGATATCCCGGATCCGCTTCGTGATAAGCGTGTGATCACGCTTGATTTGGCCGGCCTCGTCGCCGGTACGAAGTACCGCGGCGAATTCGAAGAGCGCATGAAGCGCGTCATGGACGAGATCCGTGGCGCCGCGGGCGAAATCATCCTATTTATCGATGAATTGCACACGCTCGTCGGCGCGGGTGCCGCCGAAGGCGCGATTGATGCCAGCAACATCATCAAGCCGGCGCTTGCGCGCGGTGAACTGCAATGCATCGGTGCGACGACGCTCAACGAGTTCCGCAAGCACATCGAAAAGGACTCGGCGCTCGAACGCCGGTTCCAACCGGTGATGGTGGGCGAACCGTCGGTGGAAGAAACCGTCGAGATCCTCATGGGTCTGCGCGACCGTTACGAAGCGCACCACAAAGTGCAAATCACCGACGACGCGCTCGCGGCAGCCGCGAAGCTTTCGGATCGCTACATCACCGATCGCTTCTTGCCGGACAAGGCCGTCGATTTGATCGATGAAGCAAGCTCGCGCGTGCGTCTGCAAGCGACGTTACCGCCGCAATCGATTCGGGACATCGATGCGCAGCTGCGCAAAGTGATCAACGAGAAAGAATCCGTCGTCAAGAACCAAGAGTTCGAGAAGGCTGCGTCTATCCGCGATCGCGAGGAGAAGCTCCGTTTAGAGAAAGCGCGCCTCGAAGAAGAGTGGCAGCAGAAGAAGTCGCAAAGCGCGGACAAGATGCTGCAGGTCACGGGCGACAACGTTGCCGAGATCGTCTCGGCGTGGACGAAGATCCCCGTGAGCCGTTTGGCGCAAGCCGAGACGGAGAAGCTGCTCAATATGGGCGCGCAGTTGCACCAGCGTGTCGTCGGTCAAGAAGAAGCGATCAACGTCATCACGCGTGCCATCCGCCGTTCGCGCGCGGGCCTGAAGAATCCGAATCGTCCCATCGGTTCGTTCCTCTTCCTCGGTCCGACGGGCGTCGGTAAAACGGAAGTCGCGCGCAGCGTTGCCGAGTTCATGTTCGACGACGAAGAGTCGATGATCCGCATCGACATGTCGGAGTACATGGAGAAGTACTCGGTCTCGCGTCTAGTCGGCGCCCCTCCGGGATACGTCGGTTATGAAGAAGGCGGTCAGCTCACCGAAGCGGTGCGCCGACGTCCGTACTCAGTCGTGCTGCTCGACGAAATCGAGAAGGCGCATCCGGATGTCTTCAACTTGCTGCTGCAAGTGCTCGACGACGGACGTCTGACCGATTCGCAAGGCCGCCAAGTCGACTTCAAAAACTGCGTGATCATCATGACGTCGAACGTCGGCGCCACGGGCATGCAGACCACGACCGACATCGGCTTCCGTCCGCAGAAAGGCTCGGAAGAAGATGAAAGCAAGAGCTACGAGCGGATGAAGAACAAAGTGCTCGATGAAATCAAGCACACGTTCCGTCCGGAGTTCTTGAACCGCATCGACGAAGTCGTCGTGTTCCACCAGCTCACTCGCGAACAGATCGAACAGATCGTCGGTCTGGAACTCGAGAAGGTGCTGCGCGAAGTCAAGGCTCAAGAGATGCATCTCAAGGTGACCGAAGCCGCGAAGTCGTTGCTCGCGAAGAAGGGCTGGGATCCGCAGTTCGGTGCACGTCCGCTGCGTCGCGCGATTCAGCGCAACGTCGAGGACGAACTCGCCGAGGAAATGCTCAAGGGCACGTTCGCAGCCGGCGACCATATTCTCGCCGACGTGGACGAGACCGATCCCGAGAAGCTCAAATTCTCGAAGATCCCGACCATCGAACCACCGGCGCCGCCACAACCTGCGCACGCGTAAGTAGCAAAATAAGGGCCGGACGATAACGTCCGGCCCTTTTTCTTTTACGCATAGCGAAAGCGATGTTCAGGCTCGCCCTCGCCATGTAGTAGTTCATCCAAAAGATGGGTATCCTGCTTACGACAGGGGGTCCCACCACAATGCTCTTTTGGTTCAAGCAGCACGCACCGTTCAATACGAACGACGAGGCTCCAACGCAACCGGAAGCGCCAGAATTTGACGAAGATGGGCGCAAGTACGTGTTCCGTTATCCGAAGTCGTCGCCCCAAACGTACACCATTGACCGCGAACGTCTCTTTGAGTACCTAGCAACCCACGACGTTCCCGGCGCCCGCGCGCGCCGCATCCGACGCGACGTGCGCAACGCCGCTAACTTCTACGAAGACATCCGCGAAATCCAAACCCACTCGGAGGTCGTCCCACTCGACGAGTTTTCACAACGCCGCTTCCGCTCTGCCTCGTAGCCCGTGTCATCCTGAGCGTAGTGAGCGAAGCGAACGAAGTCGAAGGATCGTTACGAACGAAAAGCCCGCCGAAACATCTCGGCGGGCTTTTGATTCGTCGCAATCCTTCGACTTCGCTCAGGATGACAAGGCTACGAAGGGCGGGTGCGGAGCATTACGTTGGCGATTTGGGACATTACGACGACGTCGTTTTGATTGATTGTATGCAAACGGACGCGCATGGTGCCGCGTTCTTTTTTGCCGGGCCAGGGGAGTTTTTCGATGACTTCGCCGCGGACGCGCAGTGTGTCACCGGGGAAAACGGGGGCGAGCCAGCGGAGGTCGTCGATGCCGGTGCCGATGACGCCGGTTGCGCGCAGCACTCCCGATTCTACGACGAGACGCATTGTAATGGCGGCTGTTTGCCAGCCGCTGGCGACTAGTTCGTGAAACGGGCTTGCTGCGGCGGCTTTCTCGTCCAGGTGGAATGGTTGAGGGTCGTAGAGATGGGCGAAGGCGATTGATTCTTTTTCGGAGAGGGTGAACGTGTCGGTTTCGAAGGTGTCGCCGACGACGAATTCGTCGAAGTAGCGTTCTGGGAGCTTCACGGCAGTACCACGATTTCGACGAACGATTCGACGGATGTGTGTGCGGTGGTGGGAACGGTTCCGTCTTCCGGGCGCGCTAATTGCACGGTTTGCAATCCGGCGTCGCGTGCTGCGTCGAGTTCGGCAGCGTTATCGGAGAAGAAGATGACTTGATTCGGTGCGACGCCGAGTTGGTTCACGATGTGCTCGTAAGACGACGGTTCTCGTTTTCCGCCGATCGTCGTATCGAAGAATCCGGAGAAGAGCGGCAGCAAATCACCGGCGACGCTGTGACCGAAGAGCAACTTCTGGGCTGCGACGGAGCCCGAGGAATAGATGTACATTCGTACGCCGGCGTCATGAAAGCGATTGAGGGCGTCGATTGCGTCGAGATAGAGATGTCCGCGAATACCGCTCGACTCGAATCCCTCGACCCAGATGCGTCCTTGCAGCTCCTTGAGCGGCGTGACCTTGATGTCGTTGTCGCTCCAGGTGTGGAGCGCGTGAAGAATTGCGTTCAGATCGTGAATCTCGACGCTCGCTTCACGTGCCGCTTCATCGAGAATCGCGCGCATCCACGGTTCTTCCGCGTGGGCGCGAACGTAGTCGTCCATCCGCGCTTTGGCGTACGGAAAGAGCACGTCGCGCACGAACGCGATCGAGCCGACCGTGCCTTCGATATCGATAAGCGCGGCAGCGGCGCGAAACTTCACGGAGCAGTCTCTAGTCGAGCTTCGGAAAGCCGCTCGCGATTGCGTCGCCGGTGAAGTTCGCAATCCACCCGTCGGAATTGATGAAGAGACGAATCGCGGTGAACTCGGGATCGGAGCCCATGTCGAACCAGTGCTTTGTGCCAGCCGGAACGCTGATGAGATCGCCTTTCACGCAAACCGTTTGATAAACGCGATCGCCGACGTGCAGGTAGAACGCACCGCGGCCCTCCACGAAGAAGCGTACTTCGTCTTCTGAGTGACGGTGCTCGTCGAGGAATTTCTTGCGCATCGGTTCCGTATTCGGCGTGCCGCGTTCGAGCCGAATGACGTCGACCGATTGATATCCGCACTCGGCGATGAGTTTGTCGACTGATGAACGGTAGGCGGCAATCACCGCTTCTTGATCTGCGCCGTGCGGAATCTCCGCCTCGGCAGCCCAGCGCTCGAAGCGCACGCCGACCTTCGCCAATTCCTGCGCGATCCGTTCGCCGTCGCTCGTTTCGAGGACCGGTGCAGCCGGATTCGCGTCGTCATAGACGCGCAGCGTCGATGTCGCAATTGCAGTCATGAAATTCTCCGTTCTTCGAGGGAGCACTGGAGCAGAAACTCTAGGCCTTCCAAGTGGCGGCGCGCATCGTCCATTGTCGCACCCCATGCATATAACCCATGTCCCGACAAAAGGTATCCGGGAACGGCCGGCGCCCGGCCGAGCGCTGATTCGATGCGGCCCGCAAGCGCGGCGGTGTCTTGATCGTTTGCAAAGATCGGCAGGCGTACCGACGACTCGTGCGTCGTGATTCCGCTCAGTGATTTGTGCATCTCGAACCCTTGCAACTCGACGGCACCCTTTGCCGCATCGACACGCGACAGCACGGTTGCGGCGACCGTATGCACGTGGACGATCGCGCCGGTGTTCGCATCCGAACGATAACGTGCAACGTGCAACGGTGTCTCAGCGGACACGCCGGGCGGAAGCGGCGCGTTGAGATCGACGACGACCAGATCTTCCGGACGAATGTTGCCCTTGTCGATACCGGATCGCGTGACGGCGATGTGCGACGCGTCGATGCGCTGCGAGAAGTTGCCGCTCGTCGCGGGAACCCAGCCGCGCGATGCGGCGAACCGGCCGATGGCGGCAACGTCCGCGGCCAGCGCCTCCGGAATGGTTGGAAGGTGGAGCGTCATCCGCAACACCATACCATACGCCGATGTTGAACGTCCTCGTCGCCCTGTTGCTGGCGCAGGTCACGCCTGCACCGTCGCCGCCGCCAATCGTCCCGACAACCTCGCCTTCTCCCGCAGTGGGACCGCTCCAGGCGTCCCCGTCCTCGGTCGCAATGCACCCCGGCGCAACGACGAGCGTCCGCATTGCAAATGGCGCCGGCACACTGAGCGCGAGTGGCGGTCCGCTCGTGACGGTTGCCGTGAATCAACCGACGCAGTCTGTTTCGATTACCGCTGCAGCGCAACTCGGGCACGATACGGTTCACGTCACGGATCAAACCGGTGCCGCAATCGATATTCCGGTGTTCATCGCGCAAGACGCCGGCAGTGTTCCGCAGAGCATCACGCTCAAAGTGACGGGAACCGCGCTTGATCCCGCATGGCTTGCAACGCAAGTCTCCGCGGCGGTCGCGCGCAATGCTACGGTGCAACCCGGCGCGAGTATTGTTGCACCCACGCCGTCTCTTCCACCGCCGCCTGCGGGCGGCTCGACGAGTGTTTCGGTTCCCGTTCAGATCAGCGGTAACAATAAGTACCTAGATGTTGCGGCGACGACGAACGTCACCGTGCAAAACGTTTCCGTCGAACCGTTTGCGCCACCGACGCTGATGTACGACGACGACCCCGAGCACTTGAACGCCGACGGCGTCGTCTATCGCGGAACGGTTTCCACCGGTACGCCGTCGCGTTTGTACTACTATCACGACAACACGAGCGATCCGCGCCGTCTTGTCGTCGTGCTTTCATCCTCTGCGAGCAATCCATCGTCGGTACAAGTCATCGATTCCACCGCTGGTCCGAACATCGACGTGATGAGCGTCGGCCACGCCGTGAGCCGTGACTTCCTTGTGATGAAGCCGCGCGATGAAGGCGTCGTGTACGACGTGAGCTCGGCGGCACCGGTCGTGCTGCACGACGTACCGATGACGTCGCGCCAACTCGTCGCGGGCACGCTCGGTATCAACGTGCTCTCCGGCGCACCGGTTACCGTCACGGTGCTTGCAGTGTCGCCGACCGACGATCCGCGAACGATGCTCGCGAGTCCCTTGCTGCCGCGCGACGGACACCATCGCACCGGCGTCTACCAGATCACCAACTTCGGAACGCAGTCGCTTGCCTACGCGGTTGGCGGAAACGATGCATCGATCGTTTACGGTGACCGTGAGCCCACGCCGCCGAATGTTGATCCTGCTAGCCCCGACCACGACTACGGCGACTATGGTGTCATTCATACGTTTCTGTTCTCGATCAGCAATCCGACGAATGCGCCGGCGAACGTCTACCTCTACGAGCGCCCCATCGGCGGCGTCGTACGGTCGAGCTTTCTCGTTGACGGCAATCTCGTTGAGGTCGGCTGCGTCCGGCTGAACACCGTGCGCTACCAAATCGCCGCCTTTACGCTGCAACCGAACCAGCGCTACCAGCTCAACGTCCAAACGATGACCGACGGCGGCTCGAACTATCCGCTGGAGGTCGGCCTGACGGTGACGCCGCCGCAACCGTCGGCTCCGGCCATCTCCGCTCCTGACGGGTGCTTTCCGAAGCCTTTTTAAAATCTTTTGACGGGTGCGCCGCTTTATTGGCATAGCGGCAACGGCGCGAATGCGGTAGGCTGGTTCAGAGCCGTGGAACGAACGACCGAACCGAAGATTGTCTTGCTGGTGCGCCTCCTCAACGCCATCGATGAGGGGCGCCACTCCTTTGAAAGCCTCAAAGACCGCCTCGCGGAAGGCGGCCGCCGTCCGAGCACGCGCAGTTTGCGCCGTTACCTGGCGGTGCTCTCAGAGGCCGGCTTTCCGTGGTACTTCGACCGCACGACGAACACGTACCGGTTCGCCGGCGGCTACAGTCTCAAGCGGCTCGATCTGTCAGGGGGCGAGCTGTTCGGTTTGGTCGCGCTGCGTTCTTTCGGCGCATCGATCGGCGGTGCAATCGGATCGTCGATCAATGAGATTACCGACAAGCTCCTAGGCTCGAGCAGCAACGATATTCGGGCGCGCGCCGAAGCGCCGACGCCGCTCGCCTTCCGGCTCTCCGAGATCCGTCTCGACGAAAACGGCGAAGCGGCGCTGCGGGTCTTCTCGGCTGCCGAGCGCGCCTCGCGCAGCGTCGAGTTTCTCTATCAAGACAAAGAGGGCAAGCAGAGCACGCGCACTGCGGATCCATACGGATTCATCGTCAGCACCGGACGCATCTACTGCGTTGCGTACGATCACGGCCGTCGCGACAAGCGCGTCTTTGCCGTCGATAACGTCAGCGAACCGCGGATGCTCGCGCGTACATTCCTCAAGCCGGAAGACTTTGACGTCGAGGCGTACGCCGCGGCATCGATCAGCGGCGTGATGCACGGCGACGATACGACCGCCGTGCGCGTCTACTTTGCGCCGCGCGTCGCGAAAGCAGCAATCGCCGCACGCGTCGTCGCCGAACGCCAAATCACACGAAACGCGGACGGCTCGGCGCACATCGAGTATCGCGTCGCCGACGTCGACGAACTCGTGCGCTGGGTCCTCGGCTGGGGATCGCAAGCCGAAATCATCGAGCCCGCCCACGCCCGCGAACGCATCGCCGAACTCGCAAACGAAATCACCGCAAAATACGGGACACTTCTTTTGTCATCCTGAGCCCTTCGACTCGCTTCGCTCGCTCAGGACAGGCAAGTCGAAGGATCGCATCGCGCGATTGTATTGAGGCGATCCTTCGACTCCGGTGCTTCGCACCTACGCTCAGGATGACACGTGGCGTAAAATCAAAATCCGCGGGTGCGAGACCCGCGGATTCAGACGTATTCGCTCACCAAACTCGCCTGTCTGACTCCCGGGTGGGAGAGTCTTACTGACGTCGAGTGGCGGTTCGACCGGAACTGCTCAAAGCTGCCAGCGCAGCGTTTACGAGCTCATTTCCCGTCGCGACCGATACGTGCGTCGCCCTTCGACAACAGTCGAAGTGTACGAATAGTAGCACTGGGCAAGACGCGGTTCAAGCGGTTTCGCGTGGCAATTCACACGGTATCCACAAGAAATTGATTGCTATTCACGTTTGCGCGGCGTTTATGCACAACCTGGCGCTTCCTGCGCTTTCGGGATAAAGGCGCGGCCAGTAGTTTTCCACCGCGAGATTGAGTAGAGTGGTTTCATAGGAGGGCATCTTATGAAACGCTCGCTCAATCCTGCGTTGCTTTTTCTCTGCTCAATCCTGCTCGTCGCGGCGACGCCTGCCAACATGCAGAAGAAGATCGACCACGCTCTGCTCGCGGCGCCGCCGTCGATCGCGGCCCATGCGACGGTCTTCGACATGGATTCGAAAGGCCGCATGATCGTACTTCGCAAGGGCACGAACGGATTTTCATGCTATGTCGGCGCTCCGGGCGTCGGGAACGACCCGTTTTGTGCAAACGAACCAGCGATGCAATGGGCCACGGATTGGATGAATCATAAAAAGGCGCCGACGAACACCAAACCGGGAATCATGTATATGTTACTCGGCGGAACGGATTGGAGCGCGACCGATCCGTGGGCAACGAAAGGAACGCCGATTCACGAGCCGCCGCATTGGATGATTCTCTACCCGCCGAAGGCTGCGCCGACGTGGGAGTCATCAGGGCTCTCGAAGGCGCTGAAAATGGACGGCACGTGGATCATGTGGGCCGGCACTCCCTATGCCCATCTGATGATCAATCAGCATCCCTGACGATCCTATGCTTCGCGCTTCGTCGGCGTGAATTCCATGTACGCTGCGGTCTTCGCGGCCGTTTGCGCGTCGTAGTAGCGCGAGATCACGTGCAGTGCGGCGGAGATACCGGAGGTCAATCCGCCCGCTGTCACGATCGATCCGTTGTCGACGAACCGTTCACCGCGAACAAGGTGCACGTTCGGAAATTGCTTCGCGAATGCATCGTAGAATTCATGATGCGTCGTCGCCGATTTTCCATCGAGGATGCCGCTCTTTGCGAGCTTGAATGCGCCCGTACAGACCGACATCGTGAGATCGATCTTTCCTTGCACTCCGCGCAGCATTTCGAGGAATTGCGCAGAGTCATCGCTTTGTGCGCCGACGACGATCACGTTGGCGGAGTGGATGCCGGCAAACGAATAGGTCGGCTCGATCCGCAGTCCGCCGGTCATCTCGACCATCTCGGTGCGTTCTGCGATCGTCACCAGTTCGAACGGCATATCGCCGTTTCGGAGCATGACGTCTTGGAAGGTCTCCCAAGGTCCGGCAAGATCCATGACATTGGCGCCCGGTGAAATCGCGAAGGCGACGCGAATCTTCCCGCCGGGCGGAATGGGCAAGCGCGGCGCATTTTTTGAAAGATCAGCGGCTCGAAGGGCGGCGGGTGCGGCGAAAGCCACGCTCGCAGCAACTGCGGCGCCAAGGAGGTTGGCTCGTTTCATGCCGGTATGCTAGAACGGCGTCAGTGTCGATGTCTTGAACCGGATTAGCTCGGGCGACGATCGTTCAAGACGCGGATGCCGGCATGATGGGAAACTATCCGAGATGAGTGCTACACAACTCAAACCGGGTCAGTGGTACGGTGCGATCGAACGCACCGCGGAACTCGGCGGCGTCCATTTCTCGATGGTGCGCCACGAACGCGCGCGAGACGTCGAGCCGCACGTGCACGCGCGCCCGTATTTTGCGCTGCTCGTGAGCGGTTCATACTCCGAGACGCACGGCGACACGACGCTTAAGTACCAACCGTTTAGCTTTGCGTTTCACCCCGCGGGGATCGAGCACTCCGACCGGATGGGCGACGCAACGACGTTGTTCGCAATGGAACTTGCGCCCGAGTGGGAAGAACGTGTCGGCGTCCACTTCGATACGTCCGATTGGCATCTGGAACTGCAGCACGGCGAAGCCGCGTGGCTCGGCGCGCGGCTGCTCAATGCGTTTTTGAACGATCAACTCGACCTCTTCGAAGTTGATACAATCGTCTCGGAAATGATCGCTATCGCTCTGCGCCAGATCGAGCGCGAGCGCGCAAGCCGCGCTTGGGTACGCGACGTCGAGCAGCTCTTGCGGGAAGACTTCGGTCGCCGCCTAACGCTTGCCCAACTCTCTGCCGCGACGCGGATGCATCCGTCTTCGCTTGCGCGCGGGTTTCGCTTAGAAACCGGCGTGACGATCGGTGAGTATCTCAGCCGGATTCGCGTGCAACATGCGTGCTCGCTGATCGCACAGCAGCATATGCCGCTGACGGACATCGCCGATGCGTGCGGATTTGCCGATCAGAGTCACATGACGCGCGTCTTTAAATCGATCACCGGAATGGCGCCCGGCGCTTTGCGCCGCGATATCTCTTCGATCAGCCCCCGCTGAGATCGACGATCATCTCCGTTGCGAGCGCGACGAAGAATCCGCATGCCAGCGCCGTCGTCACGGTGCTCGTCATGCCGATGCGCTTGAGCACCGTCCACATCTCACCGATAACGAATACCAGCGCGCCGGCGGCGATCGTCAAGAAGAATACCGAGAGCAGCGGCGAGCTAAAGTAATATCCGACGACCGTTCCAAGGAACGTCGGTCCGCCTGCAACCAGTCCGGCAAGACCGATCTGCGACCACGATGGTATCATGCGTCCGGCCATCGGTGCGGCGATGCCGAAGCCTTCCGTCGCATTGTGCAATGCGAAGCCGATGATGAGTCCGATGGCAAGCGCCGTCGCGCCCGTTGCGGCCGACGCGCCGATTGCCAGACCTTCGCCGAAATTGTGCGCGCCGATACCGAGCGCGATCACGGCGGAAAGCGCGTACGGATTCTCGCCTGCTTCGTGCACGTGCCGCTTCATAAACTGCATCGAGGCGCTTCCCAGGCCGACGAGACCAAGAAGAAAACCGCCGACGTAGGCGGCAATGAGCCACCACGGAAATGCGCCTTGTCCCGCATGCCAAACCGCCATCGCTTGCGTCAGCGGTATCGTTGCATTCTGCGCGATTTCGACGACGAGAAACACGAGAATGCCGACAGCGACTGCATTGAGCAGCGCGATCATATGCGCAGAGAGGCGTCGTGCTCGCGCGATCGGCAGGCCGAGGAAGATCGTGAATCCGGCGATGGCACCGAGCAGTAGCGTCTTTTGCATCGAGAGCGGGGTAGGTCCACTCGCGGTCATCATCGGCATCATCGCCGACTGCATAGACGCAAACGTGTTCGGTGTTCCGGCGTAATGAAGCGCGGTGATCAAACCGTCGGGCATCGAGTCGGCGCCTTCCACATGATCGGCGACGTGGCAGTGAACCAGCCATGTGCCGGGCTTTGCGTTAGCGGTGATGATAACGTCGGCGCGTTGCGCGGGCCCGAGTGGAATGGTATCTTCCTCGTCATCAATCGCGACCGGTCGCGCGTCGCGCGCGATAACGCGTTGATCGTGTCCGTGCGTGTGCATCGTGTGCCACTCTTCGCCCGACATGCTGATCCAGCGAATGCGAATGCGTTCGCCTTTGCGAACTTCGAGCGGCGTCGTCGCCGGATACTCTTTTCCGTTGAGCGTGAAATGATTCTCCGTCGCGCTTTGAATCATCCACGACGACACCATCTCGACGTAATCGCGCGCCACGTTGCGCTCGACGGGCAACGGATTCGACGGCACCACCACGATCGCGCCGTACAAACCTGATTCGAGCATCGCTTCCGTGCCGTGGGTGTGATAGATAAACGTGCCGGGTTTATTCGCGACGAACTCATAGCGGAACCGCGAACTCGGGGCAACGAGCGGTTGCGAGATCCCGGGAACGCCGTCCATGTCGACGCTCGTGGAATGAATGCCGTGCAAATGAATCGTGTCCGGCATGTTGCTTGCGTTGAGGTAGTCGATGACGATACGGTCGCCTTCATGTACCTCGAGCACGGGGCCCGGCACTACGCCGTTGTACGTGCGCGCCATTACGGTGAGGCCGGGACGCAACGTCCACGGCGCCTGCCGCTCGACGATATGAAAGATCTTCGTCGCCCCGCGCGTCTCCGGGATCGCTTCGAAGCTGCCGTCCGGGCGGGGAACGATGCGCGATTCTCCGGGCGCGGCGGTCGCAGTGGGAACCGGACCGCGAAGGGGCTGAAGACCTTGAGCTAAGGACTGGGGCGTACTGATGCGCTCATCCGCGTCGGCTCGCGCGGCGATCGGTACGAGGAAGAGCGCCAGGACAAGCGCACAGACGAGGGAACGCATTAAGAATTTAGCTTAGCCTAAATTCTATTGTAGTCCCGCCAACTCTGTCGGAGGCAAGGGGCAGGCGCGCCAGTGGTCGGCCGGAAGTCTACGCGCATGACCTCTACCCTCAAGCCCGCCTCCACCGTCGAACTCGACGGCCGTCACCTCACACTCGATGCTGTCGAAGCCGTCGCCGACGGCGCCCTCGTCACAATTTCACCTGCGGCGCGCGAACGCGTCGCCCGTGCCCGCGCGTTCGTAGACGAGCGTTTTGCCGGCGGTCAGGCGATTTATGGGGTCACGACGGGCTTTGGCCGTTTAGCGAACGTTCCCGTCGATCCAAAAGATGCAGCGCAACTGCAACTCAATTTGGTGCGCAGCCACGCATCGGGAACGGGGCCCGCGCTCGATGAGCGGCTCGTACGCGCCGCAGGTGTGCTGCGCGTGAATTCGCTTGCTGCGGGTCACTCCGGCGTGAAATTCGAAACGCTCGAACTGCTCGCGGAATTGCTCAATCGCGGCGTTACGCCGGTCGTTCCGTGCCAGGGATCCGTCGGTGCGAGCGGTGATCTCGCACCGCTCGCGCACATGACGCTGACGTTGATCGGCGAGGGCGAAGCGTTTTACCAGAACGAACGCTTGCCGAGTGACGTCGCGCTCGCGCGCGCGGGATTGAAACCGGTCACGCTCGGGCCTAAGGAAGGGCTTGCGCTCATCAACGGCACGCAAGTGATGACGGGGATTGCGTCGCTCGGTATTCTTCGCGCCGAACGTCTTGCGGCAGCCGCCGATATAATCGGCGCAATGTCGCTCGAAGCGTTTCTCGGTACCGACCGCGTCTTCGATCATCGCATCAACGATTTGCGTCCGCATCCCGGACAGACGCGCGTCGCCGCGAATCTCCGCGCGATTCTCGCGGGTTCCGAAATCATGCAATCGCATCGCGAGTGCGGCCGCGTGCAAGATCCGTATTCGTTCCGCTGTATTCCCGTCGTGCACGGCGCGGTTCGCGACTCCATCGCGCACGTTCGCAGCGTTGCCGAGATCGAAGCAAATTCTGTTACCGACAATCCGCTGGTCTTTCCCGATGACGAAGAGTTTCTCTCCGGCGGAAATTTCCACGGCGAACCGATCGCGCTCGCGATCGACTTTCTCAAAATCGCGATCAGCGAACTCGCCTCCATCGCCGAGCGGCGGTTGTATCTACTGCTCAATGCGGAAGATCGCGGATTGCCGCTCTTTTTGACGGGGCGTTCCGGACTGCAGTCGGGCTTGATGATCGTTCAATATGCCGCCGCTGCGGTGGTCAACGACAACAAGGGTCTCGCGTGGCCGTCGAGTGTCGACTCGATCCCCACGTCGGCGGGGCAAGAAGATCACGTCAGCATGGGCATGACGTCGGCAAATAATCTCGTGCGCGTTCTGGACAACGTCGAAGGCGCGCTCGCGTGCGAACTGCTCGGTGCCCTTGCTGCAACTGATTTTCGGCGTCCGCTGCAATCAGGAGCCGGGACGCAGGCGGCGTATGATGTAGCTCGCGTCTGCATCGCGCCATGGACCGAAGATCGCGTACCCGCTCCCGACATCGAAGCTGCGCGTGAACTTATTCGCAGCGGTGCACTCGTGAGCGCCGCGCAGCGCGCGGCCGGTTCGTTCATATAGCAGCAAGCAAAAACGTGTATTGAGGTATCATGGCGAGAATTCTGTTACAAACGACGATTCCGTATACGGAGGACGACTGGAATGTCGGCCGGTTCTCACTGCTCGCAGCCGAGTTAAAAAAGGCCGGTCATCAGGTAACGGCGCGCGACCGCGAGCCGGATGCAAACGGGAACGATCCCGTGCTCTCGACGATTTCACGCGACGATTTCGATCAATTGTGGCTGATGGGCGTCGACAACGGCGACGGGCTTGGCGCGGAAGACGTCAAGGGCATCCTGAAATTTCGCGACGCGGGCGGCGGTGTGCTAACCGCGCGCGACCATGCCGATCTTGGTGCATGCATTCGCAATCTCGCGTCGCTGGGCATCGTCAATCACTTCCATAGCTATAATCCCGAAGCGCCGGATCGTCAGGTGCAAGACGATCGCGACAATCCCGAACTTGGATATCCGAACTATCACTCGGGTGCGAACGGACAGTACCAGCAGATCGAAGTGCTCGAACCCGTGCACGAAGTGTTGCGCTCGGATCGCGCGCCTAACGGGGTAATCGAGTTCTTTCCGGCACATCCGCACGAAGGCGCCGTCGGCATTCCGCAAGACGACAACGGGCACGCGCGAATCATCGCTCGCGGACGAAGCCTGCAAACGGGTCGTCCGTTTAACATTGCCGTTGCGATCGAAGGCGAACCCTGTTCGTTACGTACGGGCTCTCAGGGACGGGCGCTTGCAGAATCGACGTTCCATCATTTCGTCGACGTCAATTGGGACGTGAGTAAAGGCTGCCCGTCGTTCGTCAAAGACAAGCCGAGCGACGAGATGCAGAAGGACCCATCGCGGCTGGAAATTTTCAAGGACTACATTCACAACATCGCACGGTGGCTGCAGCCCTCGAATTAGCAACGTAACGATCGTCGTGCTCGCGGCGGGCCGCTCGTCGCGATTCGGTTCGAACAAGCTGCTGCACGATATCGGCGGCGATACGCTCCTAGAACGCGCCGTTCGCGCGTGCGGAACGTTCGCCGCCGTCGTCGTTGTTAGCCGTGAGCTTGCCGGACACGCTTCTCTTGCTGCGAGAACGGTCGTCGTAAACGATGCGCCCGAACGCGGCATGGCGTATTCCCTCAAGCTGGGCAATGCACGAATCGCGCGCGATCACGCCATCGTCGTGCTGCCCGCCGACTTGCTAAACGTAACGGCAGATCGCGTTGCTTTCATGGTGGAGCAATCGACAGAGTTTGATGTAACGTTTCCTGTTCGCGCTGACGGAACGCCGGGACATCCCGTCGTCTTTTCGAGCGCCGCACGCGCCTCTATCGGCGAGCTTCCGGACGGCGACACCATCCGTCAGCTTCGCGATCGCGGCGACCTCCGGCGGCGGATGATACGGGTCGAAGAAGATTGGCCGTATCACGACATAGACATACGATCGGACCTTTTCGCGTAGCGTTCCTTGTCATCCTGAGCGCAGCTCGTGAAGCGAGCGGAGTCGAAGGATCGCAACGCGCTCTTTTCTTGAGGCGGTCCTTCGACTTCGCGCGTTCGGCGCTTCGCTCAGGATGACAAC